>NZ_FCOX02000009.1 GCF_900044055.2 Caballeronia calidae
TGAGCGTGCCTTCCTTCGTCAGGATCAGTTTCAGGAAGTCCAGAAGGTTGCGGGCGTAGAGCGCGGAGGCATCGGCGCCGACCATCGAAGCGAGATTCGTGTGGCCGACGATATGCACGCCATGCTTCATCACCACCGTGTCGACTTCGGTGAGCGGACAGTTGCCGCCTTTCTTGCCCTCGAACTCGGGACCGCGACCGGCGGCGAGATCGACGATCACGGAGCCCGGCTTCATGTGCTTGACCGTTTCGACGGAAATCAGCGTCGGAGCGGGACGGCCGGGAATCAGCGCCGTCGAGATGACGATGTCCGCCGCCTTCGCACGCTCGTGCACTTGCGCCGCCTGCCGCGCGAGCCAGCTCGGCGGCATCGGGCGCGCATAGCCGCCGACGCCTTCGGCCGCCTCGCGTTCTTCATCGGTCTCGAACGGCACGTCGACGAACTTCCCGCCGAGCGATTCGATCTGCTCCTTCACGGCCGGACGCACATCGGACGCTTCGACGACCGCGCCGAGACGCTTGGCCGTCGCGATCGCCTGCAGACCGGCCACGCCCGCGCCGAGCACGAGCACGCGCGCCGCTTTCACGGTGCCCGCGGCGGTCATCAGCATGGGCATGAAGCGCTGGTAGTACTGGCAGGCCATCAGCACCGCCTTGTACCCGGCGATGTTCGCCTGCGACGAGAGCACGTCGAGGCTCTGCGCGCGCGTCGTGCGCGGCGCGGCTTCGAGCGCGAACGCGGTGACGTTCGCGGACGCGAGCCGCGCCGTGTTCTCGGTGTTGAAGGGATCGAGCATGCCGACGAGCACGGTGCCCGGTTTGAGCATCGCCAGTTCGCTTTCGCTCGGCGATTGCACTTTGAGGACGATCTCGGCGGAAAAGGCCGTGGCCGCATCGACGATATCCGCGCCCGCCTGAGCGAACGCATCGTCGATATAACTTGCCGGCAAGCCCGCGCCGCTCTGGACAGAAACGCGATGTCCTTGCGTAACGAGCTTTTTGACCGTTTCGGGCGTAGCGGCGACGCGCGCCTCATTCGCCCGCGTTTCAGCAGGCACTCCGATGTGCATCTTCAAATCCTCCTGTCTTTGTTGCCACCGTCGCCTGGGAAGGCTTAGGAAGGCTTAAGGCTGAGTTTTTATTTCAAATGCTGGAACTTACGGCTATCGCAACTGTAACCGAAGATTGCGCGCGCAAGAATCCGATCCGGCACTCGTTCCGTTTTGCCCACACTCGGCGCTTACCCTTAGGGCGGGTGCGCGGGATCTGTGCGGGGACGGTAAAATATCTCACCATGAAATCAGACACTTGGGCCCCCCACGTTACGGTGGCTGCCATCGTCGAGCGCGAAGGGCGCTTTCTCGTCATCGAGGAGCACACGTCGGCAGGGCTGCGAATCAACCAACCGGCCGGTCATCTGGAAGCGGGCGAGACGCTCGTCGAAGCGGTGATCCGCGAGACGCTCGAGGAAACGGCGCATCGCTTCGAGCCCGAGGCGCTCGTCGGCGCGTACATGACGCACTTCGCGCGGCCGGGGCGCGATGTCACGTATCTGCGCTTCACGTTCTGCGGCAAGTCGGCGGGCGAAGAGACCGGTCGTTCGCTCGATGACGGCATCGTGCGCGCGATGTGGCTCACCGCCGACGAGCTGCGCGCGTCGGCGCAAAGGCATCGGACGCCGCTCGTGATGAAGTGTGTCGAGGATTATTTATCCGGGCGGCGGGTGCCGCTCGATTTCATTCATACGCATTCGGTCGCGCCGGTGGTGCGGGCCTGAGGCTCGGGGCTTTGATCGGCCTTCAGCAAACGCGGTATCCCTATGAGCAAGCGAAGAGTAGTGGTGGGCATGTCGGGCGGCGTCGATTCGTCGGTCACGGCATGGCTTCTGAAGGAGCAAGGCTACGACGTGGTCGGCCTCTTCATGAAGAACTGGGAAGATGACGACGACGGCGAATACTGTTCGACGCGTCAGGACTGGATCGACGTGGTGTCGGTCGCGGATCTGCTCGGCATCGACGTCGAGGCGGTCAACTTCGCCGCGGAGTACAAGGACCGCGTGTTCGCCGAGTTCCTGCGCGAATATTCGGCGGGCCGCACGCCCAATCCGGACGTGCTCTGCAACGCCGAGATCAAGTTCAAGGCGTTTCTCGATCACGCGATGTCGCTCGGCGCGGAAACCATCGCGACGGGTCACTACGCGCGCGTGCGCGAGCACGACGGTCTCTTTCAACTGCTCAAGGCCACCGATTCGACGAAGGATCAGTCGTACTTTTTGCATCGGCTGAATCAGGCGCAACTGTCGAAGACGCTGTTCCCGCTCGGCGAGATCCCGAAGACGAAAGTGCGCGAGATCGCCGCACAGATCGATTTGCCGAACGCGAAGAAGAAGGATTCGACCGGCATCTGCTTCATCGGCGAACGGCCGTTCCGCGAATTCCTGAACCGCTATCTGCCGACCAAACCCGGCCCGATGAAAACGGCCGACGGCAAGATCGTCGGCGAGCATATCGGGCTCGCGTTCTATACGTTCGGGCAGCGAAAGGGCATCGGCATCGGTGGCGCGAAGGACGGCAGCGGCGAGCCGTGGTTCGTCGCCGGCAAGGACATGGCCAGCAACACGCTGTATGTCGTGCAGGGGCACGATCATCCGTGGCTGTTGTCGCCGACGCTCGTCGCCGGCAACACGAGCTGGGTCGCGGGCTTCGCGCCGCAAGAGGGCGCGGCGTGCGGAGCCAAGACGCGCTATCGCCAGCAGGACGCGGCGTGCCGCTTCGCCCGCGCGGACGATGGCCGCTTCGCGCTGCATTTCGACGACGCGCAATGGGCCGTGACGCCAGGCCAGTCCGCCGTGCTGTATCAGGGGGATATATGCCTGGGCGGCGGCATCATCGAGCAGGCGGCGGCCGGGCAGGATGCGCCGCAGGCCGCGGCGCTTGCCGCCGCGCGCTGATCCCGGCGACGAGCCCTGGCTTCGGCTGGGGCTTTTTTTCTCGCTGCGCGCAGGCCGCCCCCTATCGATCCGATAAAAACTTTTTTGATACAAGCGCTTGACTGTCTATCTAGTGATAGATAAATTAAGCGCACCGAATGCAGGGACATAGACGAAAATGGACAGGAACACGGTACGCGAAGCGCTGCTGGACCACGCTCAGACGCTCCTGATGACGCGCGGATACAACGGTTTCAGCTACCGCGACCTGTCCGATCTCGTCGGCGTGAAGACGTCCAGCATCCACTATTACTTTCCGACCAAGGAAGATCTCGCGCTCGAGGCGGTGAACGCGTACAGCGCGGACGTGATGTCGACGATCTACGCGATCGACAGCTCCGCCCCGGCCGACAAGAAGCTCGATCGCTACACGAAGCTGTTCGGGCGGATCATCGGCGGCGGCAACCAGATTTGCCTGTGCGGCATGCTCGCCGCGGATATCGAATCGCTGCCGGAGAAGGTGCGGCACGCGGTGCAGTCGTTCTACAAGGCCAACGAGAACTGGCTGGCGAAAGTGCTCGCCGAAGGCGAAGCTCAGGACACACTCGATGCGGGTGGACGTCCGGAAGCGGCGGCGCGCACGCTGTACGCGGCGTTTCAGGGAAGCTTGCTCGCGTGCCGCCTGTTCCAGACGCGGGCGCGGCTGGACGAAGTCGCGAACGCTTTCCGCCGGTAGATAAACCTGTGGATAACCATGTGAAAAACGTTTTGTTCATCGCCACGATGTCTATCTTTACATAGATAGATTTTGGCGAGAAAAAGCATGGGTTTGGTCAGCATCGCCAATCCATCCGTTGATATGGCCATATGACGGAGTGGCATCGAAGAAAAGCTGGAATTGCCAAGGCTCATATGATCTTGCCGTAACCAGTTATCTATCTAGCGGTAGATAAATTCATTAAACCAATATCGCTCACGTTTTCAAGTCGCCTGATCGAATCGAAAGGAGTACCTCATGAAGAAACTCGGAGCTGCCGTCCTCGCTACTGCCGTTGCAAGCGCCGTTCTGGCGCAGCCAGCCGCGCATGCGCAATCCGCTGCGCCCGTCCTGGAGCCCGCGACGCAGCGGTTCATCGACACCCTCGCGGCGAACAACGCGCCGCCGATCTACACGCTGTCGCCCGCCGACGCGCGCAACGTGCTCGCCGGAGCGCAGGCTCAGCCGGTCCAAAAGCAGCCGGCGAAGATCGAGGATCTCGTGATCGAAGCGGGGCCGACCGGCAAGATCGCGCTGCGTATCGTGCGGCCCGAGCGCGCGATCGGCGCGCTGCCGGTCATCATGTATTTCCACGGCGGCGGCTGGGTGCTCGGCGACAGGAACACGCACGACCGTCTCGTGCGCGAAATCGCCAATGGTGCGCAGGCGGAAGTCGTGTTCGTCGACTACGACCGCTCGCCCGAAGCGAAGTATCCGGTGCCGATCGAACAGGCGTACGCGGCAACGCGCTACGTCGCGGATCACGCACGCGAATTCAACATCGATGCGTCGCGTATGGCGGTCGCGGGCGACAGCGTCGGCGGCAACATGGCGGCGGCTGTGACCCTGCTCGCGAAGGAGCGCGGCGGGCCGAAGTTGCGGGTGCAAGTGCTTTTCTATCCGGTGACCGACGCGAATTTCGACGACGCCTCGTACACGCAGTTCGCGAACGGCCCGTGGCTGACCCGCGACGCGATGAAATGGTTCTGGGACGCCTACGCGCCGAACGCAGCGGATCGCGCGAAGATCACCGCATCGCCGCTGCGCGCGAGTATCGAGGATTTGAAGGGCTTGCCGCCGGCGCTCGTCATCACCGATGAAAACGACGTGCTGCGCGACGAAGGCGAAGCGTATGCGCGCAAGCTGACGCAGGCGGGCGTGCCGGTCACGTCGACGCGCTACAACGGCACGATCCACGACTTCGTGATGCTCAACGCGCTGGCCGATACGCCCGCGACACGCGCGGCTGTCGCCCAGGCGAACGAGACGCTCAAAGCCGCGTTGAAGAAATGAGGGAAGGACGCTCCCGCCGCGCGCGGGAGCGCTGTCGCGCGAATCAGACCGGCGCGGTATCGACGAACGACTGGCGCTGCGAAAGGCGCGCGAAGTATTTGTCGAGGTTCGGATGCGCTTCGCGCCAGTTCAGATCGGGCATGCGGAAATCCAGATAACCGAGCGCGCAGCCGCACGCGATATCCGCGAGCGTGAAGCGGTTCGCCGAGCACCACTGCTTCGAGCCGAGCCCGCGCGCCATCGCGCGCAAGCCGTTTTCCACTTTTTGACGCTGGCGCGCGACCCACTTCTCGCTGCGATGCGCTTCCTCGCGCACCACGCCTTCGAGACGGATCAGCACGGCGGCGTCGAGCATGCCGTCGGCGAGCGCTTCCCAGCAACGCACTTCGGTGCGCTCGCGCCGCTCCTGCGGCAACAGCTTGCCGACGGGCGTCAGTGTGTCGACGTACTCGCAGATGACGCGCGAATCGAACACCGCTTCGCCGTCGTCCAGGATGAGGCAGGGCACCTTGCCGAGCGGGTTGTAGTCATGGATCTTCGAATCGGATGCCCAAACGTCCTCGAGCACCAGTTCGCAGTCGATCTTCTTTTCCGCCATGACGATCCGCACTTTGCGGACAAACGGGCTGGGGTGCGAACCGATCAGTTTCATCATCAATTTTTTGCGTTTATTCGGAATGCAGGCGACGACGATCTTAACCGGGCGCGCACGGCCATCGGCAAATTCGAGACGGCGGCGCCCGACAATGTCGCCTGCGGACAACATGAAGCGCGCCCGGTGCGATGCCGGGCGCAAGGATCATTGCGCGTTGGCAGTCGCCGCCGCGCTCGCGGACGGGCACGGCAGGAGCGGCACGGTGGCCGGCGCGGAAGCGGGCTTCGCGGCCGCGCCGCCCTTGCCCTTCGCGGGCGCGACCGGCGCGTTCGCCGTCACGCGCGGCAGCGAACCCAGGCTGCGCACGCCGGCCGAGATCGCTGTGGCGAGTTCGCCGACCGCCTTGCGATGGCCATCGACGAGCGCGTCGTAACCGGTGCCCACGCGCTCCTCCGCGACGGTCCGGCATGTCAGCACGGTGTCCGAACCGGCGGCGCGCACGCTCCACACGGCGTCGATCAGCGCCTGCGAGTCCGGCCACGATTCGAAGCGCTTAACGTTCACCTTGACGCGATACACCGGCACCGATTCCGGATGCGGCGTGCCGTAGACATCGATCGCGCCCAACTGCTGCGTGAGATCGGAAGAAAGCGCGCGCCGCACTTCGTCGCCGGGCAGCGACGCCCAGCGCTCCTCTTCGAGCACGCGCACCTGCGCGGGACTCGTCTGCACGACCAACTGATTCTTCGCGACCTGCTGCGGCATGTCGACGGGCGCGAGCTCGAAATAGAACGAAGCGGGCGCGGAGGACACGGGGCGCGCGTCGCCTCCGCCGAGCGTGTAGAAACGGCTCGTCGGCGAAGCGCAGGCGGCGAGCATCGCGGCCGCGCCCAGAGTCGATATCAACGAGCCGAACTTCATGGTTTGTCTCCCGATTTTCCGCGCAAGAGCGATTCCGGATGGCGTTCCAGATAATCCGCGAGCGAGTTGAGCGATTGAAGCGTGCGCGTGAGTTCCTGCAGCGCCTGATGCACGTCCGACTGAAGCGGCGAGTCCGACTGCAGCGTGGATTGCGCCTGTCCGAAGGTCTTCCGCGCCTCCGTGAGCGTGTCGCGCATTTCCGGCATGACTTCCTTGTCGAGCCGGCCGAAGAGCGCATTCGCGTTCTTGAGCGAGCCGTTCAGGTTGTCGCCGATCTGGTCGAACGGAATCTTGTCGATCTTGCGCGCGATGTCCGCGATCTGCAGTTGCAGTTCGTCGAGCGTGTTCGGCACGGTCGGCAGTTCGAGCGGATCGTTGTGGAAGTTCACCTTCGCGGGCGCCGCCTTCGGGAAGAAGTCGAGCGCGATATACAACTGGCTCGTCAGCAGGTTGCCGGTGCGCAGTTGTCCGCGCAGGCCGCGTGTCACGAGCAGTTGCAGCATGTCCTGGCTTGCCGGCGACCCTTGCTCGGGCAGCACCTGCTTCGCGCGGCGGCCGAGGCGATCGGGATAGAGATCGATCGTGACCGGCATCATGAAGGAATGCGACTTCTGATCGTATTGCACACCGATGCCCGTGACCTGGCCGAGCACGATCCCGCGGAAATCGACCGGCGCGCCGACCGACAGCCCGCGCAGCGACTGATTGAAGTTCATCACGACGTGCACGGCCTGTCCGTCGGGATCGCGCATGGCGTCGGCCTGATCGGAGGCGAGGCGGAACGTCGCGCTGTTCTGCGCCTGCGGCCCGGCTTGTTGGTTCGGAGGCGTCTGGAACGCGATGCCGCCCAGCACGACCGTCGCGAGCGATTGCGTGTTGAGCGTGAAGCCGCTCGAGTCGAGCCGCAGGTCGACGCCGCTCGCATGCCACCAGCGCGAGTTGGTGCCGACATACTGATCGTACGGCGCGTTGACGAACACCTGCAGCGTGACGCCGGTGCCGTCCTTGTCGAGCGAGAACGCGACGACCTGCCCGACCTGCACGCGCCGGTAATACACCGGCGAGCCGATATCGAGCGAGCCGAGCGATTCGCCGTGCAGCGTGAAGGTGTGGCCCTTCTGATCGCCGGTGACCGCGGGCGGCGTTTCCATGCCGACGAAGTAGGTCTCGTCCTCGGTCGACTTGCCCGCATCGACACCGATATACGCGCCGGACAGGAGCGTCGAAAGCCCGGTCACGCCGCTCGCCGCGACGCGCGGACGCACGACCCAGAAGCGCGTGTCCTTCACCGCGAAATCGGTGGCTTCCTTGGTGAGCAGCACGTCGACGAGCACGCGCGAATGATCCTTCGACAGCGTGATGGTCTTGACCGTGCCGATATCCACGTCCTTGAATTTCACCTTCGTCTTGCCCGGCTCGAGGCCTTCCGCGGAGACGAAGCTGATGGTCACGGTCGGCCCGCGGCTCGACACCGTCTTCACGACGAGAATCACGCCGATCAGCGCCGCGACGAGCGGAATGACCCACACGAGCGAAGGCAGCCAGCGGCTGCGCGGCTCGATCACGGGTTCGGGGAGATTCGGCGGCAGGCCGCCGCCTTTGCCGTTGCCGCTGCCGGCGGACGGCGGTGCCGGCTGCTTCGGGTCGTTCGGACCTTGGGCACTAGTCATAAGTCTTTCCTGACGGTTCGATGTTGTCCCACATGAGGCGCGGGTCGAATTGCATGGACGCGATCATCGTCAGCACGACGACCGACGCGAACGCGAGCGCGCCCGGTCCCGGCGTGATGACGGCGAGCGACTTGAAGCGCACGAGCGCGATGGTCAGCGTGATCACGAAGACGTCGAGCATCGACCAGCGCCCGATGCCCTCGACGATGCGAAAGAGCGTCGTGCGCTGGCGCGGTTCCCACGTCGAGCGCCGCTGCACGCTGATGGTGAGAAACGCGAGCGTGACGAGCTTGAGCATCGGCACGAGAATGCTGGCGATGAAAATCACCGCGGAGAGCGGATAGTCGCCGTCGTTCCAGAAGAGCGCGACGCCGCTCATGATGGTGTCGTCCTCGGAGCCGAGAATCGACGACGTGTGCATGATCGGAAAGAGATTCGCGGGAATATAGAGAATCGCCGCGCTGATGAGCAACGCCCACGTGCGCGCGATGCTGTCCGGATGGCGCCGGTGCACGACCGCGTTGCAGCGCGTGCAGCGCTGCTTCTCGACGGTGTGCGCGAGCGGCTGCACGAGGCCGCACGCGTGACAGGACACGACGTTCGCGCGCGACGCCGTGGTGTACTGCGTCGTGCTCGCCCGCTCGCCAGCGGCCGGATCGATGGATTCGTTCACGATTTCTGCCTCGCTTCGGAAGTAGTGCGCTCGCTGCCGTTCGCCTGCTTCGTCTCGCCGCGCGGGCCGAGCCCGCTCGCGATATCCCACAGCGCGCGCGGATCGAAGCTCACGACGACCGCGAACATCAAGGTCAGCGCGCCGAAGGCGAAGAGCGCCGCTTCGGGAATCACGCGCGCGATGCTCACCATCTTCACGAGCGTGACGAGCACGCCGAGCATGAAGACTTCGATCATTCCCCACGGGCGCACGAACTGGATGCCGCGCAGAAGCGCGTTGAAGCCCGGCGGCACATGGCCCGAGCGCAGCGGAATCAGCACGTAAAGCAGCGCGAGCAGTTCGCACAACGGAAAGAGAATGGTCGAGCAGAAGACGAGCACCGCCATGATCTCCATCTGCTCGTTCCACAATGCGACGATCGCGCCGATGAGCGTCGTCTGCGACGTGAGCCCGTTGGCGTCCAGTTCGACGATGGGAAACCCCTGCGCGATCACGAACGTGACGAGCGCGGCGAGCGTCATTGCGCAGATTTTGTCGAGGTTCGATGAAATGCTGCGATAAAGCAGCGATCCGCAGCGGGGGCACTTCGCCGAAGTGCGCTGGGGCAGCACACGTTTGTGGAAGAGCGCGTCGCATTCGTGACACGCGATCAGATCGTCCGGTTCGTTCGCGTTCATGTTTCGAGGCCCGAAAATGTCGAGCGTATTTGTCGGGCCGCGAGGACCGGCTCCGACGGAAGTGAGCAAGCAGCGGGCCAGCGCGAATGGTAACAAATGCTGAGTGGCAGACGAACTGCGGGCGAATTGGAGAGGCACGTCGAGCGCGCGGAATGAAACCGCTTGTCCGCCCGTTATTACTTTGATGCCGCAATCCGTGGCGGTTCGCGCCGCTGTGTCGCGCCTGCGATCGACCGTTGCATGCGTGGAATAGTTCGTTGCATGCGCGGCACGTAAGGACGCGGCATGATGACGGGAAAGCCCGCCAAGCCGCGCCAGTCCTGGCTGTGCGTGCTCGCGGCGGGCCGTTTTGCTTGCTCTGGCAAATCGGTAGTGTTGATGTAGCATGGCGGCCTTGGATACCTGCCGTCGGCCGATGACAGGCCGGAGAACATCGAACACATTGGGTGAAAGCATGATGGAAAGCAGCGCACGCATCGCGACGACGGCGCCGGCGCAACGATACAGCGCCACGGCGATCGGTCTGCACTGGCTGATTGCGTTGTTGATCGTGGGCGGCTTCTGGCTCGGCTGGATCATGACCGACATTCCGGGCATCACGCCGACGAAGCTCAAATACTTCTCCTGGCACAAGTGGATCGGCGTGACGGTGTTCGCGCTCGCGCTCGTGCGCCTCGTCTGGCGCGCGACGCACCCGACGCCGCCGATGCCCGACGGCATGCCGCGCTGGCAGCAAAGCGCGGCCAATCTCACGCACTTCCTGCTCTATCTGCTGATGCTCGTGATTCCCGCGTCAGGTTATCTGTACAGCTCGGCCGCGGGCATTCAGGTGGTGTACCTCGGCGTGCTGCCGCTGCCGACGATCATCGGCCCGGACAAGGCGCTGAAGGCGACGCTGCGCATCGTGCATGTCGCGTTGAACTACACGCTGCTGTTCTTCGTCGTGATGCATGTGCTCGCTGCGCTGAAGCATCATTTCATCGACCGCGATGGCTTGCTCGCACGCATGCTGCCGTTTCTCAGATAAGCGCATCGTATTGTTTCCTCGCCGTTGGCAGGCCGTTTCCCGGCGGCTGATTGTTCTCGCGTTCTTTTGATTTCCAATACCGGTTTGCTGTTGCGAACCGTTTGAATAGGGCACACATGAAAGTGAAACTCAATCGTTGGATGCTGGCTGCGGCGGCTTCGCTCGCTTTGGTCGCCGGCGCGCATGCGCAGGTGGACATGAGCAAGAGCACGGTGATCGCCACCTCGAAGCAGATGAACGTGCCCACCGACGGCAAGTTCAACAAGTTCACCGCGCAGATCGCGTTCGATCCGGCAAAGCCGACGGCGGGCTCGGCGAACATCACCATCGACACCGGCAGCTACGATCTCGGCGACGACGAGTACAACAAGCAGGTGCGCGGCGCGGAATGGTTCGACGCAGCCAAGTATCCGACCGCGACCTTCGCCTCCAGCGCGATCGCACCGGCGGGCGGCAACAAGTACAACGTGACGGGCAAGATCACGATCAAGGGCAAGTCGCAGACGGTCACGGTGCCCGTGACGGTCACGCAACAGGGCGCGACGGAAACCTTCGACGGCGCGCTGCCGATCAAGCGCACCCAGTTCGATGTCGGAACGGGCGAATGGAAGGACACGTCGATCGTCGCGGATGACGTCGTCATCAAGTTTCACATCGTCGCCGCGAAGAAGTAAGCGGCGCTTCAGTCACACACGACGCATATTCAGCGTATCTGGTTAGTCAGGAGAAGAACTTGAAAAAGCTTTCGATCATCGCAGCGGGTGCGCTCGCACTGGGTCTGTCGGCAGGCGCGATGGCCGCCGACACGTATCAGCTCGACCCGAACCATACCTATCCGAGCTTCGAGGCGGACCACTTCGGCGGCGTGTCGACGTGGCGCGGCAAGTTCAACAAGAGCAGCGGCACGGTGGTGCTCGATCGCGCGGCGAAGACCGGCACGGTCGACGTGACGATCGACGTCGCCTCGGTCAACACCGGCAACGTGAAGCTGGACGAGCATCTGCAGAAGGCGGAATTCTTCGATGTCGCGAAGTACCCGACGGCGGTGTACAAGGGCACGTCGATCAAGTTCGACGGCGACAAGCCTTCGGAAGTGATCGGCACGCTGACGATGCACGGCGTGACGAAGCCGATCAACCTGAAGGTCGAGAGCTTCAAGTGCTTTATGAACCCGATGATGAAGAAGGAAGTGTGCGGCGTCGAAGCGACGACGACCTTCGATCGCGGCGACTTCGGGATGGACTACGGCAAGGCGTATGGTTTCAGCCTGAAGACGGTGCTGCATATCCAGGCTGAGGGCGTGAAGCAGTAAGTCGGGTGCCTCGAAAAAAAGCGGCCGGTCTGTGAAGACCGGCCGCTTTTTTTACGCCCTGACGAAACGCTGGAGACTCAAACCTGCGCCCCCGCGTTCGGATCGTTCGGATCGAACTTGTCCTTCTTGTCCTTCACGAGATCCTCGCGCTTCACGCCGAACCACATCGCGAGCGCCGCCGCGACGAACACCGACGAATAGATACCGAAAAGAATACCGACGGTAAGCGCCAGCGCGAAGTAGTGCAGCGTCGGGCCGCCGAAGAAGAACATCGACAGCACCATCATTTCCGTACAGCCGTGGGTGATGATCGTGCGCGACATCGTGCTCGTGATCGCGTGGTCGATCACTTCCTTCACGGTCATCTTGCGCTGCTTGCGGAAGGTCTCGCGAATCCGGTCGAAGATAACCACCGATTCGTTCACCGAGTAGCCGAGCACCGCGAGAATCGCCGCCAGCACCGACAGCGAGAACTCCCACTGGAAGAACGCGAAGAAGCCGAGAATGATCACCACGTCGTGAAGGTTCGCGATGATGCCCGCCACCGCGTACTTCCACTCGAAGCGGAACGACAGATAGATCACGATGCCGATCACCACGCACGCGAGCGCGAGCAGCCCGTTGGTGACCAGCTCCTTGCCGACCTGCGGACCGACGAACTCGACGCGCTGCAGCTTCACCTGCGCGTTGTCGGCCTTGAGCGCGTTCATCACCTGATCGCTCTGCTGGGCGGACGTCAGCCCCTGCTTGAGCGGCAGACGGATCAGCACGTCCTGCGAGGTGCCGAAGTTCTGCACCTGCGCATCGGCATAGCCGAGCTTCGCCATGGCCGCGCGCACGGGTTCGGGCGACGCGGCTTGCGGATACTGCACCTCGACGACCGTGCCGCCGGTGAACTCCACCGACAGATGCAGGCCGCGATGCACGAGGAAGAACACGGCCACGAGGAACGTCACGAGCGAGATCACGTTGAAGATCAACGCGCGCTCCATGAACGGCAAATCGCGGCGAATGCGGAAGAATTCCATTGTCTATTTCTCCGGACTCAGCGGAATCAGCGGGACTCGCCCGGTTTCTGTTGATCGACGCCCGGGCCCGAGCGGCGGCGTACCGTCGGTTTGCCGGAGCGTGCTTGCGCCTGGCCCGTCGCGCGCGGCGCGGCTACCGCCGTCTTGGTCTTGCCCTTCGCGGTCTTCACGATTTCGTCGACCGGCGATTCGTCGCCGCGCTGTGCGGCGAGATAAGCCGCCGCGGCCGCTTCGGCATTCGTGCCTTCCGGCCGCCACACCTGGCCGATCGCGAGCGTCTTCAGCTTCTTCTTGCCGCCGTACCACAGGTTCACGAGGCCGCGCGAGAAGAACACCGCCGAGAACATCGACGTGAGAATGCCGATACAGTGCACGACCGCGAAGCCGCGCACCGGGCCCGAGCCGAACGCGAGCAGCGCGAGACCGGCGATCAGCGTGGTGACGTTCGAGTCGAGGATCGTGGCCCACGCGTGCTTGAAGCCTTCCTGGATCGCGGTTTGCGGCGGCGCGCCGTTGCGCAGTTCCTCGCGGATACGCTCGTTGATCAGCACGTTAGCGTCGATGGCCATACCGAGCGCGAGCGCGATAGCCGCGATGCCCGGCAAGGTCAGCGTCGCCTGCAGCAGCGAGAGGATCGCGACGAGCAGGAGCAGGTTGACCGACAGCGCGAGCATGGAGAACAGGCCGAACAGCAGGTAGTACGCGACCATGAAGATGGCGATCGCGGCGAAACCGTACTGCACCGAATCGAAGCCCTTCTTGATGTTGTCCGCGCCGAGGCTCGGGCCGACCGTGCGTTCCTCGATGATGTCCATCGGCGCCGCGAGCGAGCCCGCGCGCAGCAGCAGCGCGAGATCGGCGGCGGCTTGCGGCGTCGGCTGGCCGGTGATCTGGAAGCGGTCGCCGAGTTCCGACTGGATGGTCGCGACCGTCAGCACTTCGCCCTTGCCCTTTTCGAACAGGACCATCGCCATCGGCTTGCCGATGTTGTCGCGCGACACCGCCGACACTGCGCGGCCGCCGGCGGAATCGAGACGGATGTTGACGGAGGGGCGCTGATGATCGTCGAAGCCCGCCGATGCATCCACGATGCGGTCGCCGGTGAAGATCACCTGCTTGCGCAGCAGCACGGTGCGGTCGCCCTGCTTGAACGCTTCGTCGCCGGCCGGCACCGCTTCGTTCGGGCCGATATACGTGTTGACCGGATCGGCGAGGCGCGCTTCGAGCGTCGCCGTGCGGCCGATGATGTCCTTCGCCTTCGCCGTGTCCTGCACGCCCGGCAGTTCGACCACGATGCGGTCCGAGCCCTGCTGCTGGATGACCGGCTCCGCGACGCCCAGTTCGTTCACGCGGTTATGCAGCGTCGTGATGTTCTGCTTGAGCGCGCCGTCTTCGACCGCCTTCTGCGTGTCCGGCGAGAAGGTGCCGACCACCTGGAAGCCGTCGCCGCCCTGGCGCGTGGTCCATTGCAGTTCGGACACGCCGGTCTGGAGCAGGGTGCGCGCGTTGTCGGCGGTCGCCTGTTCGGAGAAGCTCACGACGACCGACTGCCCGACGCGGTTCACGCCGCCATCGCGGACATTGCGGTCGCGCAGATAGGTGCGCGCGTCGGCGGCGTCGGAGTCGAGCTTCTTGTTGAGCGCGCCGGCCATGTCCACTTGCAGCAGGAAGTGCACGCCGCCGCGCAGGTCGAGACCGAGGTACATCGGCAGCGCGTGCAGGGCCGTCAGCCAGCGCGGCGAGGCGCTCTGCAGGTTCAGCGCGACGATGTACTGCGGGTCGCTCGGATCGGTGTTCAGCGACTTGCTGAGCAGGTCCTTCACGCGCAATTGCGTGTCGGTGTCCTTCAGGCGCACGCGGATGTTCGCGTTCATCTGCGAGTTGTCGAACGTGACTTCGTCAGCCTTGATGCTGTTCGCGGCGAGCGCGGCTTCGACATTCGAAAGCGTCGCCGAATCGAGCTTGACGGTCGCCTTGCCGCTCGATACCTGAACTGCGGGCGCCTCGCCGAAGAAATTGGGCAGCGTGTACACGAGGCCGATGACGAGCGCCACCAGCATCACGACATACTTCCAGAGGGGATAACGATTCATGGGGATGGGCCGACCGTAAAGTTGGCTTCGGAGGAGAGGGCGTCCGGCGATATGCGCGACGAGCCGGTCGGATGACTCGGATGGCTCGGTGAGCGAGGCCGCGCCGGACGCGGAAGAACGAGTGGCCTTACAGCGACTTGATCGTGCCCTTCGGGAGAATGGTCGTCACGGCCGCCTTCTGGATGGTGATTTCGGTGCCTTCGGCGATTTCCACGCCGACGTAGGCATCCGACACCTTCGTGATCTTGCCGACGATGCCGCCGTTCGTCACCACTTCGTCGCCCTTCGCCATGGCGGAGAGCATGTTGCGATGCTCCTTCTGACGCTTCATCTGCGGACGGATCATGATGAAGTACAGCACCGCGAACATCAGGATGAGCGGCAGGAAGCTCATCAGCTGGGATTCCGCGCCACCACCGGTTGCGCCTTGTGCGAAGGCATTGGAAATGAACGACACGTTGGTCTCTCCGTTGTTACATCGAAATAATGACTGGAAGTCAGCCCGGCATTCTACCACCCGCACTTGTCCTTAAATGCCCGAATGCGCTTTGTCATCAAGCCGTTACGGGCGGTTCGCGGGATTTTCCGCAAGCGGTAGAAAGCAGATTGTAAAGCTTGGCGAAACGAAGCCGCGCGTTTTCAGTCCACGCCGCGCGCGCGGTTCTTCGCGAACGTCTTGCGAAACGCCTCGAACGTATGATTTTCGATCGATTCCCGCACTTCGCCAATGAGCTGGAGGTAATAGTGCAGGTTGTGAATCGTGTTCAATTGCGCGCCCAGAATCTCGCCGACGCGGTGCAAATGATGCAGATACCCGCGCGTGAAGTTCTGGCACGTGTAGCAGGTGCAGCTTTCGTCGAGCGGCTTCATCGAGTTCTTGTGTGTCGCGTTCTTGATCTTGAGATCGCCGAAACGCGTGAAGAGCCAGCCGTTGCGCGCGTTGCGCGTGGGCATCACGCAGTCGAACATGTCGACGCCCGCCGCGACGCCCGCGACGAGATCCTCCGGCGTGCCGACGCCCATCAGGTAGTGCGGCTTGTCGGCGGGCAGCTTCGGGCCGATGTGATTCAGCACGCGCATCATGTCTTCCTTCGGCTCGCCGACCGAGAGACCGCCGATAGCGAGGCCGTGGAAACCGATGTCCGACAGACCCGCGAGCGATTCGTCGCGCAGATCCTCGAACATGCCGCCCTGGACGATGCCGAAGAGCGCGTTCGGATTGCCGAGGCGGCCGAACTCGTCGATGGAGCGCTTCGCCCAGCGCATCGACATGCGCATGGAATCCGCGGCGTCCTTGTGCGAGGTCGGGATGCCGTTGGTCGCGTAGGGCGTGCACTCGTCGAACTGCATGACGATGTCGGAGTTCAGCACCTTCTGGATCTGCATCGACACTTCGGGCGAGAGGAAGAGCTTGTCGCCGTTGATCGGGGAAGCGAACGTGACGCCATCTTCGGTGATCTTGCGCAGATCGCCGAGCGAAAAGACCTGAAAGCCGCCGGAGTCCGTGAGAATCGGACGGTTCCAGCCCATGAACTTGTGCAAGCCGCCGTGCGCGCCGATGACTTCCAGCCCGGGACGCAGCCACAGGTGAAACGTGTTGCCGAGGATGATCTGTGCGCGAATTTCTTCGAGCTCGCGCGGCTGGATTGCCTTGACGGTGCCGTAGGTGCCGACCGGCATGAAGATCGGCGTCTCGACGACACCGTGATTGAGCGTGAGACGGCCGCGGCGCGCCTGGCCATCGGTCGTCAGCAATTCGAACTTGAGCCCGTTTTCGGGCGGGGTAAATTGACCAGCGGTCATCAATGAAGCTCCGATGCAACCGGAAAACAGTCCGGCGCAAAAGTTGTTGAAGAAACTTATTTCTGGCGAGTCAGCAGCATCGCGTCGCCATAGCTGAAAAAGCGGTAGCGCTCGTCGATCGCGTGACGATACGCAGCGCGGATCGTCTCCATGCCCGCGAACGCGGAAACGAGCATCAGCAGCGTGGACTTGGGCAGATGGAAATTCGTCACGAGACGGTCGACGACGCGGAATTCGTAGCCCGGCGTGATGAAGATATCGGTTTCGGCCTGCGTCGCGGCGAGCGGGCGGCCCGCCACGGCGGCGTCGCGCGCGGCGGCTTCGAGCGCGCGCATCGACGTGGTGCCGACGGCGATCACCTTGTTGCCGCGCGCCTTCACCGCCGCGATGCGGTCGACGAGCGATTGCGGCAGGTCGTACCACTCGCTGTGCATCTTGTGTTCGGCGATGTTTTCCACGCGCACCGGCTGGAACGTGCCCGCGCCGACGTGCAACGTGAGCGTCGCGCGCTCGACGCCGCGCGCATCGAGCTCGGCGAAGAGCGCGTCGTCGAAATGCAGGCCGGCGGTCGGCGCGGCCACCGCGCCGGGATTGGCCGCATAAACGGTCTGATAACGCGTTTCGTCGTAGGCGTCGGCGTCGTGCTCGATGTACGGCGGCAGCGGCAAGCGCCCGTGCTGCTCGATGAGCGTCAGGCATTCAGCCGGAAAATGCAGCGTGTAGAACGGCTCGACGCGCTCGCCGACGGTCACGTCGAACGCATCGGCGAGGCGGATCGTGCTGCCTTGCGTCGGGCTCTTGCTCGCGCGGATCTGCGCGAGCGCCGTGGTCGCGCCGGTCAGGCGCTCGACGAGCACTTCCACGCGCCCGCCGCTGGCTTTCTGGCCGAGGAAGCGCGCCTTGAGGACTTTGGTATCGTTGAAGACCAGCAGATCGCCGGACTCGATCAGATCCGGCAGTTCGGAGAAACGCCGGTCGACGAGCGCGGCCGGAGTCGTGCCGTTGTCGACTTCGAGCAGACGGCTCGCGCTGCGCTCGGCGAGCGCACTCTGCGCGATCAGCTCGGGCGGCAGATTAAAATCGAAATCGGAAAGCGTGAACATGGCGTGAATGAAGCGCGAACAGGACGCGAACACGGCGCAAACGCGCCGAACAAACCTCATATTGTACTTTGCGAAGAGAGTCGATGCCCTTGTCCGACCGCCGCCCGGCTTCCCAGACCGATCCGCTGACCGTGGAGGAAAGCGAACCGCCGCGTGCCGCCGCGCCGGCGCGCAAGAAGGCGAAAGCGGAGGAAAAGCCCAAGCCCGTCGTGAAGACCGCGGACAAGCTCGCCAAGCTCGGCCTCAAATCCGACATCGATCTCGTCCTGCATCTGCCGATGCGCTACGAGGACGAAACCTCGCTCACGCCCATCGGTGAGCTGATTCCCGGCGATATCGCGCAGACCGAAGGCGTCGTGTTCGACAACGAGATCGCGTATCGGCCGCGCCGCCAGTTGCTCGTCAAGATCCACGACGACGCCGGCGACGAGCTCACGCTGCGTTTTCTCAACTTCTACGGCTCGCAGGTCAAGCAGATGGCGATCGGCACGCGTTTGCGTGTGCGCGGCGACGTGCGCGGCGGCTTCTTCGGGCTGGAAATGGTGCACCCGGCGGTGCGCCCCGTCGATGACGGCACGCCGCTGCCGCAGGCGCTCACGCCCGTTTATCCGTCGACGGCGGGCATCTCGCAGGCCTACTTGCGCAAGGCGATCGACAACGCGATCACGCGCGTCGATCTGCCGGAACTGCTGCCGGAGCCGATCGCGCGCGCGCATCTCGCGCCGCTGAACGTGCCCGGCCTGCTCGATGCCGTCAGGACGCTGCATCATCCGCGCGCGGATTCGGACGAAACCGCGCTCATCGACGGCACGCATCCGGCGTGGACGCGCATCAAGTTCGAGGAACTGCTCGCGCAGCAACTGTCGCTGAAGCGCGCGCACGAGGAGCGGCGCACGCGCGCCGCGCCCGCGATGCCGCGACGCCTTCCCGACGACGACGCCTCGCTCGTCGTGCGTCTGCTGCGCGCGCTGCCGTTCGCGCTGACCGGCGCGCAGCAACGCGTGGTCGCGGAAATCGCGGGTGAACTGACGCTCGCGCATCCGATGCAGCGTCTCCTTCAGGGCGATGTCGGCAGCGGCAAGACGATCGTCGCGGCGCTGGCGGCGGCGCAGGCCATCGACGCGGGTTATCAGGCCGCGCTCATGGCGCCCACCGAAATTCTCGCGGAGCAGCACGCGCGCAAGCTGCGCGGCTGGCTCGAGCCGCTCGGCATCACGGTCGCGTGGCTCGCGGGCAGTCTCAAGGCGAAGGAAAAGCGCGCCGCGCTCGAAGCGGCGGCGCTCGGCACGGCGCAACTGATCATCGGCACGCACGCGATCATTCAGGATGCGGTGGAGTTCGCGCGCCTCGGGCTCGTGATCGTCGACGAGCAGCATCGCTTCGGCGTCGCGCAGCGGCTCGCATTGCGCGCCAAGGCGCTGAACGCGGCGGACGGCCGTGCCGACTTCCAGCCGCATCAGCTGATGATGTCCGCCACGCCGATCCCGCGCACGCTCGCGATGACCTACTACGCGGATCTCGACGTCTCGACCATCGACGAATTGCCGCCCGGCCGCACGCCGATCCTGACCAAAGTGGTCTCGGACGGCAGGCGCGACGAGATCATCGGCCGCGTGCGCGAGGCGGCGCTGACCGGGCGCCAGGTCTATTGGGTGTGTCCGCTGATCGAGGAGAGCGAGACGCTGCAACTTCAGACGGCCGTCGAGACGTACGAAACGCTCGTCGCCGCGCTGCCGGAATTGCGCGTCGGGCTGGTGCACGGACGCCTCGCGCCCGCCGAGAAGGCCGCGGTGATGGATGCGTTCTCGCGAAACGAAGTGCAACTGCTCGTCGCGACGACGGTGATCGAAGTCGGCGTCGACGTGCCCAACGCGTCGCTGATGGTGATCGAGCACGCGGAGCGCTTCGGGCTCGCGCAGTTGCATCAGTTGCGCGGGCGCGTGGGGCGGGGCAGCGCGGCGTCCGTCTGCGTGCTGATGTACTCGAATCCGCTTTCGCAGACGGCCCGCGCGCGCCTGCAAACCATGCGCGAAACCACCGACGGCTTCGAGATCGCGCGGCGGGACCTCGAAATCCGCGGCCCCGGCGAGTTTCTCGGCGCGCGGCAATCGGGCGAGGCGATGCTGCGTTTCGCGAGCCTCGAAAACGACGGCTGGCTGATCGAGCCCGCGCGCGAAGCCGCCGACCAGATGCTCAGGTCGTTCCCCGACGCCGTCACGCGCCATCTCGCGCGCTGGCTCGGTGCGCGCGAGCATTATTTAAAGGCGTGATGGCTGAACTTGCGCGGGTCTCGTCGGTCCCTATTTGGGCTCACGCGGCCCGCTGTTGTCTAGTACGGGCGGCGGGTGTATAAGTCAAACCTATCGAATCAATGTATTTCATTGGCCTCCAATGACGCTCACTGAACTGAAGTACATCGTCGCGGTGGCGCGCGAACGGCATTTTGGCCGCGCGGCCGAGGCGTGCTTCGTGAGCCAGCCGACGCTGTCGGTGGCGATCAAGAAGCTCGAAGACGAACTCAACGTGCAGATCTTCGAGCGCGGCACGAGCGAAGTCAGCGTGACGCCGATCGGCGAGCAGATCGTCACGCAAGCGCAGCGCGTGCTTGAACAGACGCTCGCCATCAAGGAAATCGCCAAGCAGGGCAAGGATCCGCTCGTCGGACCGCTGCGTCTCGGCGTCATCTACACGATCGGACCGTATCTGCTGCCGACGCTCGTCAAGCAGATGATCAAGGCGGTCCCGCAGATGCCGCTAATGCTCCAGGAGAATTACACGCTCAAGCTGATCGAGCTCCTGAAGCAGGGCGAGATCGATGTCGCGATCATGGCGCTGCCGTTCCCCGAAACCGGCCTCATGGTGCGCGCGCTGTACGACGAGCCGTTCGTCGTCGCGATGCCGTCCGGCCACGCGTGGGAAAACCGCCCGAAGATCGATCCCGACGATCTCAAGCAGGAAACCATGCTTTTGCTCGGCAGCGGTCACTGCTTCCGCGATCATGTGCTCGGCGTGTGTCCGGAACTCATGCGCTTCTCGCAGAACGCGGACGGCATCCAGAAGACTTTCGAAGGTTCGTCGCTGGAGACGATTCGCCATATGGTCGCGAGCGGCGTCGGCATCACGGTGCTTCCGCGTATGTCGGTGAGCGAGGTGAAGCCGCATGCGCCGGGCATCGATTCCGGCCTGCTCAGCTACGTGCCGTTCGATGAACCGGTGCCGGATCGCCGCGTCGTGCTCGCGTGGCGCAAGAGCTTCACGCGCCTGCCCGCCATCGACGCCATCTGCGAGGCGATCGCCAATTGCGATTTGCCGGGCGTCAAAAAGCTCGATATGCCCGTCGCGGTGAACTGAGTTTTCCTTTGCAGACGCGCGGCCCCCGGTTTCCGGGGCGCCGCGCGTTTTTATTTCCCTACGCGAAACTCCGCCTATCGTATAGATAAAATTTATTGAATTAAAAATATCGATAGTTATAGTTAAGCTTTCCTCCATCGGTCGACGAGACCAGGACGCCTGAGCGCGTTCCCACCCGGATTCATCTCAAGCCATACCTCAAAAACAGGAGCATCACGATGACGACCCAACGACTCACGACCGCCGCCGGCGCACCCGTCGGTGACAACCAGAACGCGCAGACCGCGGGACCGCGCGGCCCCGTCACGCTGCAGGACTTCTGGCTCGTGGAGAAGCTCGCGCATTTCGACCGCGAAGTGATTCCGGAGCGACGCGTCCACGCGAAGGGCTCGGGCGCGTTCGGCACGTTCCGCGTGACGCATGACATCACGCGCTACACCAAGGCGAAGCTCTTCGCCGAAATCGGCAAGGAAACGCCGATCTTCATGCGCTCTCGACCGTCGCGGGCGAGCGCGGCGCGGCCGATGCCGAGCGCGACGTGCGCGGCTTCTCGATCAAGTTGTATACGGAAGAGGGCAACTGGGATGTCGTCGGCAACAACACGCCGGTGTTCTTCATCCGCGATCCGTTGAAATTCCTCGACTTCATCCACACGCAAAAGCGCGATCCGTACACGAACCTGCGCAGCAACGTCGCGGCGTGGGACTTCTGGTCGCGTCATCCGGAATCGCTGCATCAGGTGACGATTCTCATGAGCGATCGCGGCATCCCGAAGAATTATCGGCAGATGCATGGCTTCGGCTCGCACACGTTCTCGTTCATCAACGCGGACGGCGAGCGCTTCTACGTGAAGTTCCACTTCAAGTCGCAGCAGCCGCTCGAGCATTACACCGATGCGCAAGCCGCCGCCGTCATCGCGAATGACCGGGAAAGCGCGCAGCGCGATCTGGTCGGAAACATCGACGAGGGCAATTTCCCGCGCTGGCATTTCCGCATTCAGGTGATGACCGAAGAGCAGGCCGCGAAGTCGACGGACAATCCGTTCGACATCACGAAAGTGTGGCCGCACAAGGACTATCCGCTGATCGATGTCGGCGTGATCGAGCTGAATCGCAATGCGCAGAACTACTTCGCGGACGTGGAGCAGGCCGCGTTCACGCCGGCGAACGTGGTGCCGGGCATCGGCTTCTCGCCGGACCGGCTGCTGCAGGGGCGTCTCTTCTCGTATGGCGACGCGCAGCGCTATCGCCTCGGCATCAACCATCACCAGGTTCCGGTGAACGCGCCGCGTGCGCCGATTGCGAATTCGTTTCACCGCGATGGCGCGATGCGCACCGACGGCAATCTCGGCGGCCGCGTGAACTACGAGCCGAACCGCTACGGCGAATTCGCGCAGGACGCGAACGCGAACGAGCCGCCGCTCGCGGGCGGCACGGTGTATCGCTACGACCATCGCGAGGACGACGATTACTACAGCCAGCCGGCCGCGCTTTTCAGGCTCTTCGACGATGCGCAGCGCGAGCGCTTCTTCGGCAATATCGCGCGGCACATCCACGGCGTGCCGAACGAGATCGTCGCGCGGCAGATCGGGCACTTCCGCCGCGTCGATCCGGCTTATGCGGAAGGCGTCATCGATGCGCTCGCGCAGCTCGGCCAGCACGTCGACGAGCAAAGCATCGCCGCTCTCTGACAGCGGCGCTTCGAAACACACGGAGAAAACATCATGTCTCAGGCGTTGAACCACATTGCAGAGGCCGTCGAGCATATCGAAGCGACGAGCCTTCAGGCTTCACGCGGCGTGCGTGTCGCGATTGCGTTCGGGATCGTCGCGGCGGGGTATGGGCTCGTCGTGGCGAGCGGTGTCGTCGGCGCGTGAGCGTGAACCGGCGGCGCGCGGAAGGAGGCAGCGAGGCGCAGCGGCGAGCGTCCGGAAGGCCCGTGCCGCAAATGAATCGTCCCCGTTTCTACGATAAACTGTCGAGCGCTCGAAACGCCCGCGGCAACACGATGCACGCGGCGTTCGCACCGTTCGAATCACTCTCTCACGGAGTCATCATGGCGAAGAAAGGCACTGCACCTGCCGTCAATATCGGCATCAGCGACAAGGACCGCAAGAAGATCGCCGAGGGCCTGTCCCGGCTGCTGGCCGATACATACACGCTGTATCTGAAGACCCATAACTTTCACTGGAACGTCACCGGCCCGATGTTCAACACGCTGCATCTGATGTTCGAGACGCAGTACACCGAGCTTGCGCTCGCCGTCGATTCGATCGCGGAACGTATCCGCGCGCTGGGCGTGCATGCGCCGGGCAGCTACAAGGAATTCGCGAAGCTCTCGTCGATTCCGGAAGCGGACGGCGTGCCGGCCGCCGAAGACATGATCCGCCAGCTGGTGGAAGGTCAGGAAGCGGTGGTGCGCACGGCGCGCGAAATCTTCCCGGCGACGGAAGCCGCGAACGACGAGCCGACCGCCGACCTGCTCACGCAACGTATGCAGACGCACGAGAAGACCGCGTGGATGCTGCGCGCGATGCTGGCTTAAGCATCGGCTTGAATCGAAGAAGCCCCGCTTTGAAGCGGGGCTTTTGCTTTTCAGGACGTACGCGCGCGCTGTTCTAAAATACCCGCATCGCGTTTTTTCGCCTGCCTGCCTCCATGTTCGCCCGACTCCCGCTCTACATGCGCCTCGTGCGCCTCGACAAGCCCATCGGCAGCCTGCTGCTTCTATGGCCGACGCTCAACGCGTTGTGGATCGCGTCGGACGGCCATCCGTCGCCGATGCTGCTCGTCATCTTCATCGTCGGCACGATTCTCATGCGCTCGGCGGGCTGCGCGATCAACGATTACGCCGACCGCGACTTCGATCGCCATGTGAAGCGCACCGCCGAGCGGCCCATCACATCGGGCAGGATCAAGGCGTGGGAAGCCGTCGCGCTGGCCGCGGCGCTCTCGCTCGTCGCGTTCCTGCTGATCCTGCCGCTCAACACGCTCACGAAGGAACTGTCGGTGTTCGCGCTTTTCGTCGCGGGCACGTATCCGTTCACCAAGCGTTTCTTCGCGATTCCGCAGGCGTATCTCGGCATCGCGTTCGGCTTCGGCATTCCGATGGCCTTCGCCGCTATTCAGGACCATGTGCCGATGCTCGCGTGGATCATGCTGATCGCGAACGTGTTCTGGTCGGTCGCCTACGACACCGAATACGCGATGGTCGATCGCGACGACGACATCAAGATCGGCATCCGCACATCGGCGCTTACTTTCGGCCGCTACGACGTGTTCGCCGTGATGCTCTGCTACGCGGTGACGCTCGCGATCTACGTGGGAATCGGCATCGCGCTCGGCTTCGGCTGGTTGTACTGGCTCGGCTGGCTCGCGGCGGCGGGCTGCGCGGTGTATCACTACGGGCTGATCCGAAACCGCGAGCGGATGGCGTGCTTCGCCGCGTTCAAGCACAACAACTGGCTCGGCGGCATGCTGTTCGCGGGCATCGCGCTGCATTACGCGGTCCACTGAAAGTTTGCGCCTGAAAAGACAAACGGCAGTTCACAATGAACTGCCGTTTTTACATGGCGAGGCGATTCGCGCGTCAGGCCGCGCCCAGTTCATCGCCCATTTCTTTCGCACGCGCCTCTGCCGCCAGCGCGCCGCGCACGATCGCGTCCTTCACGCCTTGCGCGTCGAACGCGGCGAGCGCCGCCGCCGTCGTGCCGCCCTTCGACGTCACGCGCTCGCGCAGCACGCTCGCGGGCTCGCCCGATTGCGCCGCCAGTTGCGCGGCGCCCGTGAACGTCGCGACGGCGAGCGCGCGGCCTTGCGCTTCATCCATGCCGAGCTGGCGCGCCGCTTCCTGCATCGCTTCGATGAAATAGAACACGTAGGCCGGGCCGCTGCCGGAGATCGCGGTGACGGCGTCGAGCTTCGCTTCGTCGTCGAACCAGACGGCCGTGCCGACCGCTTCCAGCACCTGCGATGCGAGTGACTTCGCGGCATCGGTCACGCCGGGCAGCGCGGCGAGGCCCGTCACGCCCATGCCGATCAGCGCGGGCGTGTTCGGCATCGTCCGCACGATCTGCGTGTAGCCGTTCAGCCAGCGCGAGAGGTCCGTCGCGCGGATGCCCGCCGCGATGCTGATGACCGTCTGCTTCGACAGATGCGGCGCGAGCGCTTCGGCCACGCCCTTGAGCACTTGCGGCTTCACGGCGAGCACGATGGCGTCGTAGCCGGCGAGCGTCGCGTCGACGGCCGCGCCCGTCGCGATGCCGAACTGCTGCGCGGTGCGCTCGCGCGCTTCGTCGTTGATGTCGATGGCATAAATGTCGGCGGGCGCCGTGCCGCGCTTGATGAGACCGCCGATGAGCGCCGCGGCCATGTTGCCGCCGCCGATGAATGCAATTTTCATGATGAAGGTCAGGTCAGGTGGTGTAGTTGCGCGCGCCGAATATCGCGGTGCCGATGCGCACCATCGTCGCGCCTTCGAGCACGGCGGCTTCGAGATCGGCGGACATGCCCATCGAGAGCGTGTCGAGATCGAGGCCGTCCGCGCGCAGGGTGTTCATCAGTTCGCGCAGACGCGCGTGCGGCGCGCGCTGCGCATCGAGCGTGTCGGCGGGCTCGGGAATCGCCATCAGACCGCGTAGCGCCAGGCCGGGCAGGGCGGCAACCGCATGCGCGAGCGCGACGGCTTCGTCCGGTTCGACGCCGCTCTTCGACGCCTCGCCGCTCACGTTCACCTGCACGCACACATTGAGCGCGGGCGCGCCTTCGGGACGCTGCGCGGAGAGACGCTCGGCGATCTTCAGGCGATCGATGGAATGCACCCAGTCGAACTGCTCGGCGACGACCTTCGTCTTGTTCGATTGCAGCGGCCCGATGAAATGCCATTCGATCTGGCCGCGCAGATCCGCGAGTTCCGCGATCTTCGCGATGCCTTCCTGCACGTAGTTCTCGCCGAACGCGCGCTGGCCGGCGTCGAAGGCGGCGCGCACGTCGCTGGCGGGAAAGGTTTTCGACACGGCGAGCAACTTCACGGACGACGCATCGCGCGACGCGTCGTGCGCGGCCTTCGCGATGCGTTGCCGGACTTCTTCGAGATGTTGGGCGATGGACATGCGTAAGCTTCAAGGGCGTTCGAGCCACTCATTATACGAAGCGGCTTCACCCGTACAGGAGATGCTCCAGAAGTTGAATCCAGTGCGTGACGGGCGTCGAGGTGCCGCTTTGCAGATGCGCGATGCAGCCGACATTCGCCGACACGATCATCTGCGGCTCCAGCTTCTCCAGCCGGTCGAGCTTCTGGTTGCGCAGCGTGTACGAGAGCTTCGGCTGCAAGACCGAATACGTGCCCGCCGAGCCGCAGCAGAGATGACTATCGACGGGCAGGCGCACTTCGAGGCCGAGCGCGGTCAGCAGATGCTCGACGCGTCCGCGAATCTGCTGACCGTGCTGCAACGTGCACGGCGGATGAAACGCGACCGTATGCACGCCGCGCCGCCGCGCGAGCGCGACGAGCTCTTCCTCGTACATCGGCAGGATTTCGGCGAGATCGCGCGTCAGATCGACGATCTTCTGCGCCTTCTCCGAGTACTTCGGATCGTTGCGCAACAGGTGCGCGTATTCCTTCACGGTCGCGCCGCAGCCGGACGCGTTCATCACGATCGCCTCGACGCCGCTTTCCACATACGGCCACCAGGCGTCGATGTTGTTGCGCACGTCATCGAGCGCGTCGTCGTTGTAGCCGAGATGCAGGCGGATCGCGCCGCAGCAGCCCGCGCTGGGCGCCGTGACGATTTCGATGCCGAGCGCATCGAAGACGCGCGCTGTTGCCGTGTTGACGTTCGGCATCATCGCGGGCTGCACGCAGCCGGCGAGCATCAGCATCTTGCGTTCGTGCTTGTTAGTGGGCGCGACGAGCGGCCGCTCGGGCACCGGAATCTTCGCGCGCAGCTTGCGCGGAAGGATGCCGCGAAACTGCTGGCCGAGCTTCATCGCGGGCGTGAAGAGCGTGCTGTTCGGCAGGAAGCTCGCGAGAAAGCGGCGCTGCAGCCGATGCCGCATCGGCCGCTCGACTTTCTCCTCGACGATCTTGCGTCCGATCTCGACGAGCCGCCCGTATTGCACGCCCGACGGGCACGTGCTTTCGCAATTGCGGCAGGTGAGGCAGCGGTCCAGATGCAGTTGCGTGCTGCGCGAGACGGGCGCGCCTTCGAGCATCTGCTTCATCAGATAGATGCGCCCGCGCGGCCCGTCGAGCTCGTCGCCGAGCAACTGATAGGTGGGGCAGGTCGCCGTGCAGAAGCCGCAGTGCACGCACTTGCGCAGGATGGCGTCGGCTTCGTCGCCATCGGCTGTGCCGCGGATGAATTCGGCGAGATTGGTTTGCATCGAAGCGCCTGGAAGTCGGGAATCTAAAAGTCGGGATACAAACGCGCGCGGTTGAAGATGCGCGCCGGATCGAATGCGGCTTTCAATCCACGATGAATCTTCATCAGCGGCGCGGGCAGCGGCGTGAACACGCCCGCGTTGCGATCGTAGACAGAGCCCGCGCGGAAGATCGTCGCGTGGCCGCCGGCCTGCTTCGCGCTGATGCGCACGGTCTGCGGATCGGTGTCGGTGATCCACCAGCGCTGCGCGCCGCCCCATTCCATCAGCTGCGCGCCCGGCAGATGCAGCGGCTCCGCGATCGACGGCAACGCGAGCCGCCAGAGCGCCGAGCGCGGCTCGATCACCGCGAAGAACGGGTCGGTCTGTTCGCGCATGCCGATCCAGAAGCGGTCGGCTTCGACGGCATCCACCACTTCGCCGCCGAGCGTGTTGCGCGCGGTCTTCACGGCGGCTTCCGCGCCCGCGAGACGCAGCGCGAGCGTGCCGTCGCGCCATGCGCTGCCGCAGATCGGCAACGGATGGCCGCCCCATTCGTTGAGCTTGCGCACGCCATCGGTGGCGTGCATGTCGAATTTCAGCGTGGCTTCCGCGACGGGGCGCGGCAGCACCTTGATCGAGAGTTCGAGAATCAGCCCGAGTGTGCCGAGCGAACCGGCGAGAAGACGCGACACGTCGTAGCCCGCGACGTTCTTCACGACTTGCCCGCCGAAATGCAGCACTTGCCCGTGTCCGTTCATTACGACCGCGCCGAGCACGAAATCGCGCGGCGCGCCGGTCCAGGCGCGGCGCGGCCCGGCGAGCCCCGCGGCGATGCAGCCGCCGAGCGTGGCGTTGCGCCCGAAGTGCGGCGGCTCGAACGGCAGCATCTGGTTGTGCTCCCGCAGCGCCGCTTCGACTTCGGCAAGCGGTGTGCCGGCGCGCGCGGTGATGACCAGCTCGGCCGGATCGTAGGCGATGATGCCGCGATACGCGCGCGTGTCGAGGATCTCCCCCTGGAGCGTCTGACCGTACCAGTCCTTCGTGCCGCCGCCGCGGATGCGCAGCAGCGTGCCGGTTTCGGTGGCCCGGGCGATCCTCTCCGACCAGCCGGCGACGATGTCGTCCTGTTCCATTCGTGTCCCGCTCGTATTTCGATTTCTGGTGGACTATCCGGTCGATTGTACCGGCCGCTTAAGGGCGCAATACTCGGTGAAACGTGGATAGCGGAACGCGATCCGTCGCTCAGAAGCGCGGCAGTTCGGGATGCGGCAACAGCCCGCCCCGGATATGCATCTTGCCGTACTCGGCGCAGCGCGCGCGCGTCGGGATGCCCTTGTCGGGGTTGAGCAGACCGGGCGGATCGAACGCGCGCTTCACGGCAAAGAATGCGTCGCGCTCTTCCGGCGAGAATTGCACGCACATCGAGTTGATTTTTTCGATGCCCACGCCATGTTCGCCCGTCACCGTGCCGCCCAGCTCGACGCAGCATTCCAGGATGTCGCAGCCGAACGCCTCCGCGCGATGCCATTCGTCGAGATCGTTGCCGTTGAAGAGAATCAGCGGATGCATGTTGCCGTCGCCGGCATGGAACACGTTGATACAGCGCAGCGCGTACTTCTTCTCCATCTCTTCGATGCGCGCGAGCAGCGGCCCGATCGAGCGCCGCGGCACGGTGCCGTCCATGCAGTAGTAATCGGGCGAGATGCGGCCCGCCGCCGGAAACGCATTCTTGCGGCCCGACCAGAACTTCAGCCGCTCGGCTTCGGAGCGCGAAATCTGGATGCGCGATGCGCCGTGCTCACGCAAGACCGCCGTCATGCGGACGATTTCCTCGGCCACTTCGTCATGCGTGCCGTCGGATTCGCACAGCAGGATCGCGGCGGCGTCGAGGTCGTAGCCCGCCTTGACGAATTCCTCGACGGCGCGCGTCGCGGGTTTGTCCATCATTTCGAGGCCGGCGGGGATGATGCCCGCCGCGATGATCGCCGCGACCGCGTTGCCGCCTTTCACGACATCGTCGAAGCTCGCCATGATCACTTGCGCCGTCTGCGGCTTCGGGATCAGCTTGACGGTGATCTCGGTGACGATCGCGAACATGCCTTCGCTGCCGATCAGCACCGCGAGGAGATCGAGACCGGGCGCGTCGGGGCCGAGCGAGCCGAACTCGACGACATCGCCGTCCATCGTCACCGCGCGCACGCGCAGGACGTTGTGCACGGTGAGGCCGTATTTCAGGCAGTGCACGCCGCCGGAGTTTTCCGACACATTGCCGCCGATGGTGCACGCGATCTGCGACGACGGATCGGGCGCGTAGTAGAGGCCGTAAGGCGCGGCCGCTTCCGAAATGGAGATGTTGCGTACGCCGGGCTGCACGGTCGCGGTCCGCGCGTACGGATCGACTTCGATGATCTTGCGAAAGCGCGCGAGCGACAGCACGATGCCGTGGCGAATCGGCATCGCACCGCCGGAGAGGCCGGTGCCCGCGCCGCGCGGCACGATCGGAATGGCGAGGCGCGCGCAGATCTGCACGACGCGCTGCACCTGCGCCTCGGTTTCCGGCAACGCGACCGCGAGCGGCAGACGGCGATACGCGGCGAGGCCGTCGCACTCATAGGCGGCCGTATCTTCCTCGCGAAAGAGCAGGCAATGCGTCGGCAGCACGGCCATCAATGCCTGCACCACTTCACGCTGACGCGCGGCGAGTTGCTCTTCGCTCAGCTCGGGTGCCTCTTCGTGCGGCAGATTGGGCGACCGTTGCTCGGATTTGAGCTCGTCGGGTGCGTTCATGTCTTCTCCTCTTGATGCCTGCGCTGTTCGTGGCGCCTGTTTCCTGCGTCCATCTTGCGCGACTTCGTCAGCCTTCGAAAGTGAAGATTTTCCCCGGGTTCATCAGGTTCTTCGGATCGAGCGCGTGCTTGATCGCGCGCATCGTGGCGACTGCGTCCTCGCCGTGCTCGTCGATCAGAAAACCCATCTTGTGCAGTCCGATGCCGTGCTCGCCGGTGCAGGTGCCGCCCATCTTCAGCGCGCGGCCGACGATGAGCCGGTTGATGCGCTCGGCTTCTTCCAGCTCTTCGGGCTTGGCCGGATCGAGGAGCATCGCGACATGGAAGTTGCCGTCGCCGACGTGTCCGACGATCGGGCTCGGCAAGTACGAGCCTTGCAGATCCTTTTCCGTTTCCTCGACGCATTCGGCGAGGCGCGAGATCGGCACGCAGACATCGGTCGTGACGGCGCGGCAGCCGGGCTTCAGTTGCAGCATCGCGAAGTAGGCCGAATGGCGCGCGTTCCAGAGGCGGCTGCGGTCTTCGGGGCGCGTCGCCCATTCGAAGTCCTCGCCCTTGTTCTCCGCGACGATGTCCTGCACGGTTTGCGCCTGTTCCTTGACGCCGGATTCGGTGCCGTGGAATTCGAAGAACAACATCGGCGATTCGCGCAGCGTCAGGTTCGAGTGACGGTTGATGGCGCGCACGGCGAGCTTGTCGACGAATTCGACGCGCGCGATCGGCACGCCCATCTGGATCGTTTCGATGACGGCGCGCACGGCGTCGCCCATCGACGGAAACGCACACACGGCCGCCGAGATCGCTTCGGGCTGCGGATAGAGCCGCACGGTGATTTCGGTGATGACGCCGAGCGTGCCTTCCGAGCCGACGAAGAGGCGCGTGAGGTCATAGCCCGCCGACGACTTGCGCGCGCGCGTGCCGGTCTTGATGACGCGGCCATCGGCGGTGACGACCGTGAGGCCGAGGACGTTTTCGCGCATCGTGCCGTAGCGCACGGCGTTGGTGCCGGAGGCGCGCGTCGCGGACATGCCGCCGATGCTGGCGTCCGCGCCGGGGTCGATCGGGAAGAAGAGGCCGGTGTCTTTCAGCGCTTCGTTGAGCTGCTTGCGGGAGATGCCGGGCTGCACCGTCACCGTGAGGTCTTCGGGGTTGATCGAGACGATCTGGTTCATCTCGGACAGGTCGATGGAGACGCCGCCTTGCACCGCGAGCAGGTGGCCTTCGAGCGACGAGCCGTTGCCGTAGGGGATGATCGGGACGTCGTGTTCGGCGCAGAGCTTGACGATCGTCTGGACTTCCTCGGTGCTGCGCGCGAAGACGACGGCGTCGGGAAGCTGCGGGTCGAACGGGGACTCGTCGCGGCCGTGGTGTTCGCGAACCGCCTGCGATGCCGTCGCGCGGTCGCCGAATGCTTTTTTCAGCGCTTCGAAAAGGGACGCGGGGAAGGGGCGTTTTTGGAGCGCCTGGTGTTCGGTGGGGTGGTTCACGTGCTTGTCTCCGGGCCGTGCGGCTTTGTGTTGTTGGCTTTCGCGTTTGGTATGGGTGTTGCGGGTTTTGCTTACGGTTTCGCTCGTTCTGGCGATCGTTCTGCCGATTTGCGATGCGTGTGAAATCCGTACGGTGTTCATCTCATTTTACGCCGTCAGGGCGATGGCAGGCGGGGCCTGGGTTTGAGGCCAGTCGGCGTGCCTATAATGGGGCGGACTATGGTTGGTATATCAGGGAGTCAGCGATGGGAAACCGCTTGAGCAAAATCGCCACGCGTACGGGGGATGATGGGACGACCGGGCTTGGTGATGGCAGTCGTGTATCGAAGGACGATGCGCGGATCGCCGCGATCGGGGATGTGGATGAGTTGAATTCGTGTATCGGCGTTTTGCTTTGTGAACCGATGCCTTCTGATGTTCGCGATGCGTTGACGCAGATTCAGAATGATTTGTTTGATCTTGGTGGGGAGTTGTCGATTCCGGGGCATTCGATGATTCAGAATTCTCATCTCGCGCAATTGGATGCGTGGCTGGAAGAGTACAACGCGACGCTTCCGCCGCTTAAAGAGTTTATTTTGCCGGGTGGGTCGAGGGCGGCGGCGTTGGCGCATGTGGCAAGGACGGTTTGTCGACGGGCGGAGAGGGCGATTGTGGCGTTGGGGCGTGTTCAAACTGCTGGAGTTAATGAGGCGCCGCGCAGGTATGTGAATCGGTTGTCGGATTTGATGTTTGTGCTTGCGCGTGTGTTAAATCGCGCCGACGGCGGCAAGGATATGTTGTGGGAGAGCCGGCGAGGTTCTAATGGCTAACGATTCGATTCCGTTCTCTTAAGGCACTCGGTCCACGTGATAACAGACATCCCCACACAGCACGACTTTGAGGTCGTTGGAATGCAATTGCTCAATGTCGCGTGGGACACTGCAGCGACGCTGGTCTGCGACCTAAATTTGCTTGATTACAGAGGGGCAGAGGAAGATCAGCAGAATATCGCCTATTGGAGATCTGCACGGATCCAGTTGAATACTGGACTTGCCATCGCGCAGCAAGGCAGTGAATTCTTGCTTAAGGCTCGGATCGCGCGAGAAGATCCTTATATGCTGCTTGGCGACGAAGGGAGGGAGTGGTCAAAAAAACTGAATTCAAAACCAAAATCATTTCTCGAATTCAGGACCGTCGATGCGCAAGATCTTGTGAGAATCCATGATTCCGTTTGTAGGTTGATAGCCGTTTATCGATGCTCGCATCGGATTTAATTCGTATAGTGCTGTTCATCAACAGCTATCTGGGGAAAGATAAGAATTGGGTGAAAGCTCGATACAGCTATCTTTGTTCGACTCCAGTTTCTATTATTGATCCAGAAACTTACGCTGATCACAGATTGATTGGCGAATTCGGCGCCGTTCGAGATTTGCCGACACCAACCGAAATGAAAGTGTATTTCGGGTTTGATAAAAAGCGTCGAAACTTCATGTGCCCGCGCTGTGTGTTTGGTGGGGTGTACGGTTATGACGACCGCGAGCCGAAAACCGCAATGCTTGAGCCGAACAAACATGACCCGGACGCGGTATGGTGCTTTGTCTGCGGGGAGATTCAACCCGTGGAACGTGTTCTCTGCACTTCTGCCGAGTGCAAAGGAAACGTTATTTCATTCGAATGGGGGCGCTGCCTCAACTGCGGTGCGGAAACGCCCTGAACAACTCCAGATTCCTTCGAGATAGAAGTCAAACACATGCCTTCGTCGTCATTTCGGACGGAAGTTGAAAGCGGTCGCAAGCACTGTGCGACCGCTTGTTCAATTAGTTCCCTCCGCCTCGCACCACTCGGCGCTGTTTGACGGATTCCGCCAATCCCTCAAGCACTTTCACGCTTTCATCCCAACCGATGCACGCGTCCGTAATGCTTTGGCCGTAGGTCAATTCGCATCCTTCCTTCAAATCCTGCCGCCCGGCGACAAGATGCGACTCCACCATCACGCCGACGATTCGTTCATCGCCAGCAGCAAGCTGTTTGCCGATATCCTCACAAACCGGAATCTGATTCTCATGCTTCTTCGAGCTATTCGCATGGCTCGCATCGATCATCAGTCGCGCGGCAAGGCCAGCCTTCCCGATATCGCTACAAGCAGCATTAACTGAATCAGCATCGTAATTAGGCGTCTTCCCACCGCGCAGAATGATGTGGCAATCCTCATTACCCGCGGTCGAAACGATCGCCGAATGCCCACCCTTAGTAACAGAGAGGAAATGATGCGGTTGCGATGCCGCCTTGATCGCATCGACAGCAATCTTCACGTTGCCGTCAGTGCCGTTCTTGAACCCGACGGGACAAGACAGCCCGGAAGCCAACTCCCGATGCACTTGCGACTCAGTAGTCCGCGCCCCAATCGCCCCCCACGAAATCAGATCCGCGATGTACTGCGGGCTGATCATATCGAGGTACTCGGTGCCCGCAGGCAAACCAAGCTCATTGATATGCATGAGCAGTTCCCGCGCGGCTCTCAACCCATCATTGATCTTGAAGCTGTTATCCATATACGGATCATTGATGAGCCCCTTCCACCCGACCGTCGTCCGCGGTTTTTCGAAGTACACGCGCATCACGATCTCCAACTCACCGGCGAATCGACGACGCTGCTCGATCAACCGCCCCGCATACTCCATCGCGGCCTTGGGATCATGAATCGAGCAAGGCCCGATGATGACGATCAGCCGGTCATCCATCCCATGAAGAATGCGATGCATCGACTGTCGCGCATTGAAGATCAGCTCGGAAACAGGCTCGGCGCAAGGAAACTCGCGGATCAGATGCGCGGGCGGGGTCAGCTCTTTCAGCTCACGGATACGGACGTCATCGGTATTGTGCGGGGGCATTTCTGTTCTCCTACAGCGGCGTGTGATTCGAACTAAAAAGGGCGAAAAAAAAACCGCCAGACTCGCTGGCGGTTTTTCGGGAATTCGGTCTGTTCAACCTGTGTACGACTCACCCCTCTCGATCCGCCAGCGGCTTGAGATGCCAAAAGAAATAAAAATAAAACTTGGCGGACATGATGGATGGAACGTCGGTCGAAAAAGAGTGTGACTGCCTTTATAACCTCAAACGCGCGGCGCTGACAACCCGCCTCGCATCAAAACGCGGACAATCCGCATCGAACGGCGCGGCAACGCCGCAATCAACCGCAATCGATGCGGAAAACCCGCATGAAAAATCAAACCGTGCCGCCGACCGTCATCTTCTCGATGCGCAACGTCGGCTGCCCGACGCCCACCGGCACGCTCTGACCTTCCTTCCCGCACACGCCGACGCCGCTGTCCAGCGACATATCGTTGCCGATCATCGTCACGTACTTGAGCGATTCCGGCCCGCTGCCGATCAGCGTCGCGCCCTTGACCGGATACGTGATCTTGCCGTTCTCGATCATGTACGCCTCGGACGCCGAGAACACGAACTTGCCGTTGGTGATATCGACCTGACCGCCGCCGAAATTCACCGCGTACAAGCCGTTCTTCACGGAAGCCAGAATCTCCTTCGGATCCTTGTCGCCATTGAGCATGTACGTGTTGGTCATGCGCGGCATCGGCAGAGCGGCGTACGATTCGCGGCGCGCGTTGCCCGTCACCGGCATCTTCATCAGGCGCGCGTTCAGCGAATCCTGGATGTAGCCCTTCAGGATGCCGTCCTCGATCAGCGTCGTGCACTGCGTCGGGTTGCCTTCGTCGTCGATGTTGAGCGAGCCGCGCCGATTCGGCAGCGTGCCGTCATCGACGACCGTGACGCCCTTCGCCGCCACCTGCTCGCCGATACGTCCCGCGAACGCCGACGATCCCTTGCGGTTGAAATCGCCCTCGAGCCCGTGTCCGACCGCCTCGTGCAGCAGCACGCCCGGCCAGCCCGGCCCGAGCACGACGGTCATCGCGCCGGCCGGAGCGGGGCGCGCTTCGAGATTGACGAGCGCGGCATGCACGGCGTCGTCGACGTACTTCTGCAGGATCGCATCGGTGAAATAGGCGTAGTCGTAGCGCCCGCCGCCGCCGCCCGTGCCGATCTCGCGCCGGCCGTTCTGCTCGGCGATCACCGTCACCGACACGCGCACGAGCGGACGCACATCCGCCGCGAGCGCGCCGTCGCTGCGCGCGACGAGCACGACATCGTATTCACCGGCCATGCCGGCCATGACCTGCGTGATGCGCGGGTCTTTCGCGCGCGCCATCTGCTCGACGCGCTCCAGCAGCTTCACCTTGGCCGTGGCATCGAGCGAATGGAGCGGATCGGCGGCGAGGTACAGATCGCGCCCCGATACGCCCGTCAGCGTGCTCGCCGGCTTGACCTTGTGCTTGCCGCCGCCCGCCTTGGCGATCGCGCGCGTGGCGATCGCGGCCTGGCGAATGGATTCGGGCGACAGGTCATCCGAATAGGCGAATGCCGTGCGCTCGCCGGACACGGCGCGCACGCCGACGCCCTGATCGATGCTGAAGCTGCCCGATTTGACGATGCCTTCCTCCAGACTCCACGCCTCGCTGCGCGTGGACTGGAAATAGAGGTCGGCGTAATCGACGCGATGCGTGAAGATCTCCGCGAGCGTGCGCGTGATCAGCCCTTCGTCGAGGCCATACGGCGTGAGCAAAACGTCCTTCGCCGTGACCAGGTTGCGAATGCCGGGTTCGATGATGTTCATTCGGTGCCTATTGCGTGTTCTGTGACGTGTTCGGTGATATTTCAGACAAATTTCAGACGATTCTAAGGTCTGTTTCAGTCCGATGATGTGCGGGGAGAAACCCGCGTCTTCAAATCGAGTGTTCCAGCCGATGAACGCGCGATCACCCGATCACGCGATGCCGGTATGCCGGCAAGCTCTGCCGCACGGCCGCGATGCGTTCCAGATCGATGCCGCCCGCCACGACGCCCATGCCTTCATCCTTTACGGCGACGATCTCGCCCCACGGATCGACCAGCATGCTGTGCCCCCACGTGCGCCGGCCGTTCTCGTGCTTGCCGCCTTGCGCCGCGGCCAGCACATAGCATTGATTCTCGACCGCGCGCGCCTTCAGCAATGTTTCCCAATGCGCGTTGCCGGTCGTGTACGTGAACGCGGACGGCACGACCATCAGCGCGCAATCGCCGAGCTTGCGATACAGCTCCGGAAAGCGCAGGTCATAGCACACCGACAAGCCCACGCGCCCGAACGGCGCTTCGAACGTGCGCACTTCGCTGCCAGGGCAAATGGTCCGCGCTTCGTCGAACTTGTCCTCGCCCTTTTCGAAATTGAACAGATGAATCTTGTCGTAGCGCGCGACCTGCTTGCCCGCCGGATCGAAGACGAGCGTCGTGTTCAGCACGCGATCCGGTTCCGGCGATTGCAGCGGCAACGTGCCGCCGATGATCCACACGCGATGCTCGCGCGCCGCATCGGAGAGAAACTGCTGGATCGGGCCCGAACCCGGCGTTTCGCGGATCGCGAGCTTGTCGGTGTCCTTGAGGCCCATGTAGCAGAAATATTCGGGCAGGAGTACCAGTTGCGCGCCGCCGCGCACGGCCTCGGCGATGAGGTGTCCGGCGTCGGCCAGATTGCGTTCGCGGTCCGGCGTGCTGACCATCTGCAGCGCGGCGACCTGAAACGGGGCCGCGCTTTCGCTCGATCTTTCGCTCATGTCTCGATTGCGCTGGTAGAAATTGGGGACGATAACGGCGTTGCCGGCGCCAGCGCGAACGCCCGTTTTCAGCGGGCAGCCGACGGAACCACGGCGGCGGCGGGTGTTTCGATCTTACCCTGATCGCCACCCAGCCGCTGGATGACAGGTTTGCTCCACGATCCGGTGATCGAATAGTCGAGCGCGAAGGCTTTCTGAATCGATGCCGACAGCGCGAGATCCGCCGCGAGCGCGCCGAGGCCGAGCAGCGGATTGATCACCGCCGCGCCCAGCGCGACCGCGCCCGCGCCGACGGTCGGAATCACTTTCACGCGGAGGTCTTGCGTCTGCTTCGGCATGTCGACGGTTCCCTGCATCTGCACGCGCGCGGGCGACGTCACCATGAGGAAGTCGTCCGTATGGCTGATGCCGTCGACGATCTTCGCATTGCCCGTGATCTTCTCGAACGGCAGCCCCTTGCCGACGACATCATCGAAATGCAGCGTCAGCAGGTTCGCGAGGCTGCGCAGGCTGAAGATGCCGAGCCACTTCGCCGCGTTCGGCGCGCGCAGGATCTGACCGTGACGCAGATCGACGGCGACGTTGCCATCGAGCGTGTTCACATCGACGGCAGTCGGACCGCCGTTCCAGCCCGCGTGACCCGAAATCGTGCCGCTGCCCGCGTTCACGACACGCGGCGCGCCGAAGCGGTCGATCAACTGGCCGCCGTTCTTCACGTCGAGCTTGAAATCAAGCGACGTGCGGCGCGGGATGCCGTCGTCGGTGCTATCGCGCGCGGTGTTCACGGCGCCGCCCGGCAGCCTGCGCCACGTCGCGTTCGCCAGGAGCGTCGCGTCGGGGTTGGCGAGCTCGAGCTTGTCGAGCGTCCAGATCGGCTCGTCGGCGATGACTTCGTTATGCGCGTCGACTTTGAGACGCCCGAGACTGTGCCCGCGTAACACGAGATCGTCGATGGCGAGATCGATCGTCGGCATGTTGCGCGGCGGCTTGTTCATTACCTTGGCGGCAGGACCGCTATCCGTCCTATCCGGAATCACGAGCCGCGCGAAATGCGCCTGCAACGCGCCGGGGCTTTCCTTCGTCGCGCCCGGCGTCCACGCGACATCGCCGGAAATCTGATTCGACGCGATGTTCGCCTGCCACTTCTGATCCGTCCCGTTCGCGTCGATGGCCACGTTGTCCCAGCGCCGGTCGAGCAGCTTGAGCGTCGTGAAGCGAAGGGCGGCGCGCGTCGGGATGAACTGTTTGACGTTCTCGCTCATCGGCGGGCGCGGCACGTTCGCGGCTTCGGAACCGGGCGGGCTGGACGCGGTTATATCGGCGAAGGTCTTGCGCCAGGCATCGGCGTCGAGCTCGTCGAGATCGGCGGCGGCGCTCACGCCGTCGGCGGGCAGGTCCGCGGGCTTGTTCACGCCGATCGCGCCGCGCACGACTTTGAGTTGCGCGTGCATGTTCATCGGCTCGGCGGGGTTTTGCGGATCGATCTTGACGTGCGCCTTCCCGATCTGCTGAAACACGTAATGCGCGGCCACCGGTCCGAAGCTCAGCTTCGCGTCATGCAGATCCGACGCGCCGCCCGGCGCAGGCTGGAAGCTGAACGAGAGGGGCATCGGCGTGCCCTGCGCCTTGCCGAACGGCGCGGGCAGATCGATGCCGAGGCCCGTCAGATCCGAGCTCGCCTGCACGTTCGGCAGCGCGTTCTTCGCGCCGCGCACGTGCAGCTCGTAAGGCGCGCTGCCGTCGATGCGCTTCATGAACTGCACGGCTTGCGGGCTCATGTGCGCGTTGAGCCGCTGGGCCGCGTCCGCGCCGATGCGTCCGTTCACGTCGATCGCATAGCTGCCGTCCGGCTGCACGCCGCCCTTGGCGCGCACGTCGCCGCCGAGCAGTTGCGCGGAGATGCCGTCGAGCGTGACGGTCTTCGCGGCGAAGTCGGCGCGGCCGCGCAGATGCGTGAGCGGCGGCAGATTGCCGTACGCGACCACGTCGTCGGCGAACGTGACCGAGCCTTTGTATTCGGGCTTGATCGGCGGCAGCGGCGCGGGCGGACGATAGCGCGGAATGCCGAGCGTGAGCGCGAGCACGGCGTCGCCCTTCGCGTCGATCTTGCGCGTCGCGTGCTTCGCCATCAGGCCGAGCGAGCTGTCGTCGACATAGCGCAGCATGTCGGCGAGCGGGCCGCGCGCCTTCCCGTCGATCCACAGCTTGGTTTCGCGATTGCCCGTATCGTCGATGCGCCCGATGACCTTCGATACCTTCACGCCGCGGTAATGCCCCTTGTCGATATCGAAGCCGAGCTTGTTCTGCGCGAGCGTGAACGTGCCGTCGATGCCCTCGAATGCCGGCCAGAAGTTCGGCATGCCGTTGGCCATCTTGCGCGGCGGGAACGGCGTCGGATCGAACTTGCCGTCGGTGAAGGGCGCGTTGATGCGGAAGATGCCCGCGTCGGGAAACTTCGCGTAGGGAAAGCGCGTGAGATCGCCGTGCACTTCGATCGTCCCGTTCCTCGAGACGCCCGCCTGCAACGCATGGCCGAGATAGACGCGCACGCGCTCGTTGAGGCTCGTCGGCAGATAGCGCACGAGGCTCGTCACCTTCAGATGCGCGACCTTCGCCTTCAGATCGAGATTGCCGCGTCCGTGGCCCTGGTTCCAGTAGTCGGCGGTGACTTCGCCTTCGGCATCGGCGTTCTTCACGCGCAGCGTTTCGAGGTGAATCGTGAACGCGCGGCGCAGCTCGCCCGGCGCGATGGCATCGGCGACCGTCCAGCGCGCACTGCCTTTCAGCGAATCGAAGGTGAGGCGCGGATCGTCGAACGCGCCGGGAATGATGACGGCCGCATGCTTCGTGTCGATGGTGATCCGGCCTTCCTTCTCGTTCGCGTCGACGCGGCCCCACAAATTGTCGATGCCCGGAATGCCCGCGCGCGGATGATTGTTGATCGTGAGGCCCGGCGGCGGCTCCTGCGCCTGAATGCTCAGGCCTTCGAGATCGCCCTTGAACGCGTAGCGCAAAAGGGGCGCGTCGCCTTTCTTGCGCTGCTGCTCGGCTTCTTCCTCGGTCTTCGGCGCGCCGCGCTCGGTGAAGATCATGTAGTTCGACACCTGGCCGCGCGGATTGAAGCGCACGAGCTCGTTGAGCACCTTCGCCGGCACCGGCAGCGCGCGCACGAATTCCGCGAGGATGCCGATATCGACGGTATCGCCCGTCAGCCGCACCAGTTGCCCCTTGCCGATGCTCGGCGCCCGATACGTGCCCGTGAGCGTGCGCGAGACGAGCAGGCGCGTGACCGGCGTGCCGTCTTCGAGCGCCGGCTGGCCGAACTCAGCGTGCAGGTTCTTGAGGTTCAGCGTGTATTCGGTGTCTTTCCTGTCGATGCTCCAGCCGAAGCGCGCGATCGGCATATCGAGGCGCGGCTGCGTCGCGTGCACGCGCAGCGCGACGTCCGCGCCGGTCAGCTCGCCGCCGGCATCCTGCAACTGTCCGCCCGCGAAGTTCAGCCAGATCTGGTTGTTGATGCGGCCGGTGTACATCTGGAACGGCAGCTTCACGTAGCGCCCGAGCGTCGGCAGATCGACCGGGCCCGTCGACATGTAGAGGCGGCCGGTCCAATTCGCCGGCGCGCCCATCGCGGAAAACGGCTGATGCCGGAAGTCCGCGCGGAAGTCGAGCGGGCCGTGCAGCAAGTCGCCGTCGGCGGGCGCCTTGAGCGCGAGCCGATGGCGCGAGCCGTCGTTGACGATCGCGAGATGCAGCCGCTTGAACGCGATCTCCGGCGCGGTGCGTTGCGCGTCGCGCCAGCGCAGCGTGCCGTCGCGCAGAACGATGTGGTCCTGGCCGAGCAGCCAGGTCGTGAACGCGTTCGAGCCGGTGCGATGCGTGGGAAGTGGCACGCCCGCGACCGAGAGCGCGCCGTCGGCATTGCGCGCGATGATCACGTCGGGACCATCGACGGTCAGGTCCGCGAGCTTCGGCTGCAGATGCAGCAGCGACGACCACGCGATGCTCGCGCTCGCGTGCGGCACGGCGAGTCCGGGCGAGCCGTCGGCGGCGTCGATGCGCAGGTTGTCGATATCGAGTGTGGGCGTAAGCCCCGACCATCGCGCGGAAATCCTGCCGATATGAAGCTGCGCGTGAATCTTCGACGAGACCAGTTCTTCGATGCGCGGCCGGAACGAATCGACCTGCGGCATGACGAGATAGCGCAGGCCGACATACACGCCCGCCACCGCGAAATACGCGATGACCGCGATGACCAGAAGGGTTTTGAAGACGCGCGAAAGCACGCGCTCGGCGTTGCCGCTGGGCTTGGCTTGTCCAACTTCGGTCGGGTCGACGGATTGTCTGCTGTCGGACATGCTGCGGCTGTTCGGCGATATGGTAGTTTTGCGTGTTTGACGCTGAAATGTAACACGGGCATAGCGGGGACGGCCGCGGCCTGCGCACTCGTGGATGCTCGCAAAGCCGCGCCCGGCAAGACTCGCGGCGCGATGTCCGATGCGCTATGTCTTTCCGGAAGCAATGAGCGAACCCAATCTTTCATGACCGACGCGACTCTTCTCAGTTCCGACTATTCCAACTATGCGGCGCGCGCGTATGCGGCGCGACCCGAACTGGCGTCGAATGTTGCGCAGTGGGCGCAGTCGCGCATCACGCGCGGCTGGATCGAAGCACGGCTCGATGCGCACTGTGCGCCGTGCACCGCCAACGGCGTGCTCGACGAAGCCGCGCTCAAGACCGCGCTGCGGCGTCTGCGCACCGACGTGTTCTGCACGGTGATGGAGCGCGATCTCGCGGGCCACGCGGATGTGGCCGAAGTCACCGGCGCGATGACCGATCTCGCCGAAGTCACCGTGCAGCGCGCGCTCGCGGTGCTCTCGGCGGATCTCGAAGCGCTCTTCGGCGAGCCGCGCGGGCCGAACGGCGAGCGGCTGACGCTCGGTGTCGTCGGCATGGGCAAGCTGGGCGGACGTGAGCTCAACGCATCGTCGGACATCGACCTGATCTTCGTTTATGAAGAAGATGGCGAAACCTCGGGCGGCACGCGCTCGCCGCTCACGACGCAGGAATTCTTCACACGGCTCGGCAAGCGGCTGATCGGCGCGCTCGCCGAGATCACGCAGGACGGCTATGTGTTTCGCGTCGACATGCGGCTGCGGCCCAACGGCGATTCGGGTCCGCTCGTGTGCAGCCTCGGCATGCTCGAAGAGTATTTCTACGTGCAGGGCCGCGAATGGGAGCGCTACGCGTGGATCAAGGGACGGCTCGTCTCGGAGACGCAAAGCGAGTCCGCGAAGCGCCTCGTGAAGCAGCTCGAAGCGATCGCCACACCGTTCATCTACCGGCGCTATCTCGACTACGGCGTGATCGCCGCCATCCGCTCGCTGCATCAGCAGATTCGGCAGGAAGCGCGGCGGCGCGCGTCGATGCGCCCCGACAAGGCCGACGACATCAAGCTCGGCCGCGGCGGCATCCGCGAGATCGAGTTCAGTGCGCAGGTCTTTCAGTTGATTCGCGGCGGCCAGGCAGCGGATTTCCGCATCCGGCCGACGCTCGCGGTGCTGGAACGCGCTTCTGCGCACGGCTTGCTCGCGCCCAACGTGTGCAACGCGCTGTCCGAGGCGTATCTGTTTTTGCGCACGGTGGAGCATCGGCTGCAGTATCGCAACGATGCGCAGACGCACGCGATGCCCGTCGCCGATGACGAACGCGCGCGGCTCGCGACATCGCTCGGCTTCGCGGACTATGCCGCGCTGATGGAGAAGCTCGACGCGCATCGCGAACTCGTCGAGCAGCAGTTCGACGCGATCTTCGCCGACAAGGTGAGCGGGCAGGGCGGCTGCGGCGTCGCGGAGGATTCGGCGGCGTCGTGGATCTGGAGCAGCGCGCTCGCCGACGACTCCGCGCAGGAAGAGCTCGCCGCGCGCCTGTCGGAACTCGGCTTCGCGGACCCCGCGCCGGTGCTGTCGCGTCTGACCGGCGTATGGAATTCGGCGCGCTATGCGGGCTTGCCGTCGCAGAGCCGGGAGCGCTTCGATATCGTCGCGCAACGCGGGCTCGAAGCGGTGCAGTCGATCGATGCGGCGCGGCGCGGCGACACCATCACGCGCCTCTTCGATCTGCTCGAAGCCATTGGCAGGCGCGGCGCGTATCTCGCGCTGCTGACGGAATATCCGGCGGCGCTGGAGCGCGTGCTGTCGGTGCTGTCCGGCTCGCGCTGGGCGGCGGGCTATCTGATCCGCCATCCACAACTGCTCGACGAACTGCTCGACGACGAAGCCATCGCGAGCCCGTTCGACTGGACCGCGTTCAAGCGCTCGCTGATCACGCGGCTCGACGCCGCCGAGGATGCGGAGCATCAGATGGATCTGCTGCGCCACGCGCATCAGGCCGAAGTGTTCCGCATTCTGCTGATCGATCTCGCCGGACATCTGACTGTCGAGCACGTGAGCGACCGTCTCTCCGAACTCGCCGACGCCGTGCTCGACGTCACGGTGCAAACCGTGTGGAAGCAGTTCCCGAAGCGGCATCGCGAGACGCCGCGCTTTTCCGCCATCGCGTACGGGAAGCTCGGCGGCAAGGAGCTGGGTTACGCGTCGGATCTCGATCTCATCTTCCTCTACGACGATCCGCACGAATCCGCCTCCGACCTCTACGCGATGTTCACGCGCCGCCTCATCACCTGGCTCACGGCGGCGACGGGCGCGGGCACGCTCTTCGATGTCGATTTGCGCCTGCGTCCGAATGGCGAATCCGGCCTGCTCGTGACCGACCTCGATTCCTTCCGGCGTTATCAGATCCGCGAAGGCGATGCCGCGAACACCGCGTGGGTCTGGGAGCATCAGGCGCTTTCGCGTGCGCGTTACAGCGCGGGCGATGCCGAGATCGGCGCGGCGTTCGAGAAGATCCGCGCGGACGTGCTCGTCATGGAACGCGACGCCGCCGCGCTCGCCCGCGAGATCGTGTCGATGCGTCAGCGTGTCGCCGAGGGGCATCCGAACCGCAGCGACCTGTTCGATCTGAAGCACGATCGCGGCGGCATGGTCGATATCGAGTTCATCGTGCAGTACTGGGTGCTGCTGCACGCGCGCGAGCATCGCGAGTTTCTGCGCAACGCGGGCAATATCACGCTGCTGAAGATCGCCGCGAAAAGCGGTTTGATCGCCGAAGACGAAGCGGATGTGATCGGCGCGGCATACCGGCATTACCGCAAACTCCAGCACACGCTGCGGCTCGACGGCATGGAGAAGGCGCGCGTCGATCCGGCCGAAGTTCAGGCCGAACGCGACGCGGTGACGGCGTTGTGGGAGCGGGTGTTCGCGATAGCGGCCGGCTGACGCTCAGGCGGCCAGCATTTCCTTCGCGTGCTTGCGGGTGGTCGCGGTGATTTCGATGCCGCCCAGCATGCGCGCGACTTCCTCGATGCGCCGGCTCTTGTCGAGCGGCGTCACCGTGCTGACGGTGCCGCCGGCATCGTCCGACGACTTCGCGACCTGGAAATGCTGATCGCCGCGCGCGGCCACTTGCGGCAAGTGCGTGACGCACAGCACCTGACGGTCGCGCCCGAGCTGATGCAAAAGACGCCCGACCACTTCCGCGACGCCGCCGCCGATGCCCGTGTCCACTTCGTCGAAGATGAGCGTGGGCGTGGGGCTCGCGGTGCTCGCGATCACGGCGAGCGCGAGGCTGATACGGGCGAGCTCGCCGCCCGACGCGACTTTCGCGAGCGGCCTCAACGCGACGCCCGCGTGACCGGCGACGCGGAATTCGATCTGCTCCAGCCCGTTCGCGCCGCCCTCGGCGAGCGGCACGAGCGCGACTTCGAAGCTGCCGCCGGCCATCGACAATTCCTGCATGCCTTCGGTGACGGCTTTCGACAAGCTCTTCGCCGCTTTGGCGCGCGCTTTCGACAGCACCTTGGCCTGCGCGAGATAGTCGTTCTTGGCTTTGTCGGCGGCGGCGTTGAGCGCGTCGAGATCGGCGGCGGCGTCGAGTTCGGCGAGCTGACGGCGGCGCGCGTCGTGTTCCTCCGGCAGCGTTTCCGGCTGAAGGCGGAATTTGCGCGCGGTCGAGTGCAACTGGTCCATGCGCTTTTCGACTTGCGCGAGGCGGTCCGGGTCGAGCTCCAGCCGCTGCGCGTAATGCGACAGCGAGTACGACGCTTCCTGCAACTGGATCTCGGCGGGTTCGAGCGACGCGAGCACGTCGTTCAGCGCCGGATCGATGTCGGCGAGGCCGCGCAGCTTCGAGATGATGGTGCCGAGCTGCGAGATCATCGCTTCGTCGGATTCGGAGAGTGCGCCGAGTGCGCCCTGCACGCCGTCGATGAGACTTGCCGAATGCGACAGCCGATGATGCTCCGCGCTCACTTCCTCCCACTCGCCGGGCTGCGGCGCGAGCTTGTCGAACTCGCTCAGTTGCCACGCGAGGCGCTCGCGTTCGAGTTGCAGCTCGCGGTCGCGGCTTTGCGCGGTTTCGACGGCCTGCTGCGCGTCACGCCATGCGCGCCACGCGCGATTCACCGCACTCGCGGCGTCGAGCAACTGCGCGTGGGTGTCGAAGAGTTCGCGCTGCGCGTCCGGCCGCATCAACAATTGATGCGCGTGCTGTCCATGAATATCGACGAGCATCTCGCCCACTTCGCGCAGTTGCGCGAGCGTCGCGGGCGTGCCGTTGATGAACGCCCGCGAGCGGCCGCCCGAATCGATGACCCGGCGCAACATCACTGAATCGCCGTCTTGCGACAACGCGTGCTCGTCCAGCCATTGCACGACGAGCGGATGCGTCGAAAACTCGGCGGTGATGTCCGCGCGCGCCTGGCCCGCGCGCACCACGCTCGCGTCGCCGCGTGAGCCGAGCGTGAGCGCGAGGGCGTCGATCAGGATCGACTTGCCCGCGCCGGTTTCACCCGAAAAGACCGTGAAGCCTGGATCGAAATCGATATCCAGCGTGGCGACGATGACGAAATCTCGAATGGACAGATGACGGAGCATGGACGCTTCGGAAGAGGAATTCGGGATTCGTGCGGTTCAGAGAGCGGACGAGTCCTGCGACGGATGCTCGTTCCAGTGCAGCTTCTTGCGCAGCGTCGCGTAGGTGCTGTAACCGACCGGATGCAGCACCGGCACCGTATGCTTCGAGCGCCGCACTTCGATCGCGTCGTTCAGCTCGACGGCGGTGAACGACTGCATGTCGAAGTTCACGTTCACATCCCGCCCGCCGATGATCTGAATGGTGACCTTCGAATCGTCGGCCAGCACGATCGGTCGGTTCGACAGTGAATGCGGCGCGATCGGCACGAGCACGAAGCCTTGCAACTGCGGATGCAGGATCGGCCCCGCCGAGGACAGCGCGTACGCGGTCGAGCCGGTGGGCGTCGCGACGATGAGGCCGTCCGAGCGCTGGTTGTACATGAAGTGGCCATCCACCGACACGCGCAGTTCCGCCATGCCGGAGAAGCCGCTGCGGTTCACCACGACGTCGTTGAATGCGAGTGCGTGGTAGATCGGCTTGTCGTCGCGCACGATGCGCGCTTCGAGCAGGCTGCGCTCCTCGCGCTCGAACTGGCCGGCGAGCATCTGCGGCACGAGTTCGCGCATCGCCTTGAGCGGAATGTCCGTGATGAAGCCGAGCCGCCCGTGATTCACGCCGATGAGCGGCGTCTTGTACGGCGCGAGCTGCCGGCCGATGCCGAGCATGGTGCCGTCGCCGCCGATCACGATCGCGACGTCCGCGCGCGCGCCCATCTCGGCGATGGAGAGCGCCGGAAATTCCGTCACGCCGACGTCCTTCGCGGTGCCCGCCTCGAACACGACCTCGAAGCCCTGCTGCACGAGGAGATCGGCGAGCGATCTCAGCGGCGCCTCGATGCCCGGCGTGTTGGTGCGCCCCACGAGCGCGACGGTCTTGAATTGGCCAATTTCCATGCCGGCATTACACCATAGTCAGAGAGCGAAAAGAACCGTGGCCGACGCCGTGAAGCCTGACGGCAAGCATGCTCCGGGCAGGGCGATCGTTTCTCGCTAGAATGGAGCGGACGTTGAACGCAGCCCGGGCGGCGCGGTTCGCCGCTACCCGACACGTTGAGCTAAAATTTCCCCATGCTAGACCCACGTGCACAAACCCTCCTCAAAACGTTGATCGAGCGCTACATCGCCGAAGGTCAGCCGGTCGGTTCGCGCACGTTATCACGTCATTCCGGTCTCGAACTGAGCCCCGCGACGATCCGCAATGTCATGTCGGATCTCGAGGAACTCGGTTTGGTCGCGAGCCCGCACACCTCCGCGGGCCGCATTCCCACGCCGCGCGGCTACCGCCTCTTCGTCGACACGATGCTGACTGTAGAAGCGCCGCAAGACGAAGCCATGACCACCGCGGTCAAGACCCGCCTGCAAGGCGAGGAGCCGCAGAAGATCGTCGCGGCGGCGGCGAGCGTGCTCTCCAATCTGTCGTCGTTCGCGGGCGTGGTGCTGACGCCGCGCCGCAGCCATATGTTCAGGCAGATCGAGTTCATGCGGCTGTCGGACAAGCGCATCCTGCTCATCATCGTGACGCCGGAAGGCGACGTCCAGAACCGCATGATGGCGACGCAGCGCGACTACTCGCCCTCGCAGCTCACGGAAGCCTCCAACTACATCAACGCACACTTCGCGGGCCTGTCGTTCGACGAGGTGCGCCGGCGTCTGCGCGAGGAAATCGACCAGTTGCGCGGCGACATGACCGCGCTCATGCAGGCCGCCGTGGTCGCGAGCACCGCCGAGACGGACCCCACGGACACCGTGCTCATATCCGGCGAGCGCAACCTGCTCGAAGTGGCGGACCTTTCCTCCGACATGGCGCGGCTGCGCAAGCTTTTCGACTTGTTCGACCAAAAGACGAGCCTCCTGCAATTGCTGGATGTATCGAGTCACGCGCAGGGCGTGCAGATCTTCATCGGCGGCGAGTCGAATCTCGTGCCGATCGAGGAAATGAGCGTCGTGACGGCGCCGTACGAAGTGAACGGGAAGATCGTCGGCACGCTCGGCGTGATCGGCCCGACGCGCATGGCGTACAACCGCGTGATTCCGATCGTGGACATCACTGCGCGCCTCCTCTCGATGTCGCTCAGCCACCAGTAACGCTGTTTTCACGTCCATCTTGACGCGCCTGCGCAGGCCGCGCCACTAGGCCATTCGGCCAATGATGCGCGCGAAAGGCCGCCGCTATAATGAACTTCACCTTTTTCGACGGCTTTCCCGGCCCGCTTCCTCTATGCGTTTCGACCTCGAGTTGCCCTCGCAGCCTAGCGCTTCGCATCGCGTCGCGGTGCTGCTGATCAATCTCGGCACGCCGGACGCGCCCACGCCGCGGGCGGTGCGCAAGTATCTGGCGCAATTCCTGTCCGATCCGCGTGTCGTCGAAATTCCGTCGTTCGTGTGGCAAGTCATTCTGCGTGGCCTGATTCTTCCGCTGCGCGGGCGCGCGTCGGCGAAGAAGTACGCGCAGGTGTGGATGCCCGAAGGCTCGCCGCTGCGCGTGCACACGGAAAAGCAGGTCGACGGTTTGCGGCGCCTGTTCGCGGCGAACGACTATCACGTGATCGTCGACTACGCGATGCGCTACGGCACGCCCGGCATCGGTGCCATGCTCAATCAGCTGAAGCTCGAAGGCGCCGATCGCATCCTGCTCCTGCCGATGTATCCGCAATACTCGTCGTCCACGACAGCCACCGCTTTCGACGATGCCTTCGCGGCGCTCAGGCGCGTGCGCAATCAGCCGGAAATTCGCACGATCCGCCATTACGCGGATCATCCGGCGTATATCGCTGCGCTCGCGGAGCAGGTGCGCGACTACTGGCGGCATCACGGCCAGCCGGATTTCGCCGCCGGGGACAAGCTGGTCTTGAGTTTCCACGGCGTGCCCAAACGTACGATGGACCTGGGCGATCCGTATCACGACCAGTGCCAGCTGACCGGCTCGCTGCTCACAGCGGCGCTCGGGCTCACGCCGGTGGAATGCCGCGTGACGTTCCAGTCGCGCTTCGGCAAAGCCGAATGGCTTCAACCCTATACGGCGCCGACGGTCGCGGAACTGGGCGCGGGCGGCGTCGGGCGGGTGGACGTGTTCTGTCCTGGCTTCACGGCGGATTGCCTCGAGACGATCGAGGAAATCGGCATCGAGGTGCGCGACGAATTCCTGAAGGCCGGCGGCAAGCAGTTCCATCGCATTGCCTGCCTGAACTCGGCGCCCGCGTGGATCAAGGCACTGGGCGAAATCGCCGCGCAACATTTGCAGGGATGGCCCGTGCAGACCGTGCAGCCGCTCACGGCAGTGGCCTGAGCACGGCTTTATCGAGCATTCACTGATGAACTACAAGATTTCGACGGAACCCGGCGCGCGTTTGCGCATCGATAAATGGTTGTGGGCGGCGCGTTTCTTCAAGACGCGTTCGCTCGCGAGCGACGCGGTGGAGAAAGGCCGCGTGAAGGTCGGCGGCGCGAACGTGAAGCCGTCGAAGGACGTGCGTGTGGGCGATATCGTCGAGATCGATATCGAACGGCTCGTGTGGCAGGTCGAGGTGCTGGGCCTGTGCGACGTGCGCGGCCCCGCGACGGTCGCGCAGACGCTCTATGCGGAAACCGAGGAAGGGCGCACGAAGCGCATCGCCGAAGCCGAGCGCCGCAAGACGTTCCGCGAGCCCGCGGCCGGCATGCAGGGAAGGCCGACGAAGCGCGACCGGCGCGTCATCGACAAATTTTCAGGTTCGGACTAAGAAGCTCTTCCAGCGTCGCGTGAACGCCGCCGTACTCGGTGGTACGGTCGGTCACGGCGCCGGACATGCAGATGGTGGTCGTTCCCGCGACGAGTACCAGGGCGACCACCGCGATAGCAAAGGTCAGTTTCATGGTACCCCCGAAGAGCGGGTTGCCCGGTTACGAAACGGCCGGGTCAGGAAACGGGCATGGGCTGAAAGCGGATTGAAGCATTCGTAGGATTAGGGTTAACGTGCGTCCTGCGGTGCTTGATCGAAGTGTAGGCGAGGCAGTGCTTTCCCTCAATCTGAAAATTGCGCGATGCGGCGAACTCGCGTTACGGCTTGTTTCACGGTTCCCGGCATCGTCGCCAAGCGCGCAAAAAGTTCAGAAAAAATCGCCCGCGAAGGCTTGAAAACGCCCTCGATGCCCCAATTTCCGCCGCTAGTGCGAAAAATGCGTGCTCGATGTGAGAGGCCGCTTTCGCATCCGATTCAACTCACAGCAATACACATTCAGCGACATGGAAAACACGCAAGAGAATTCAGCGAGCCAGAACCCGACGCCCGCCGACGATAACGCGCGCCAGGCCGCCGACACGACCAACGCAGCCGCGCAGGCGCCTCAGGCCGCTCCGGCGGACGGCGCCGCAGCGCCGCAAGCGGCGCCGAACGGGGCCGAAGCCGCGCTGGCCGAGGCGCAGGCGACGATAGTCGCGCTCAAGGAAGACTTCCTCCGCGCCAAGGCCGAAACGGAAAACGTGCGCCGCCGCAGCCAGGAAGATGTTGCCAAGGCACATAAATTCGCCATCGAGAACTTCGCGGAAAACCTTTTGCCTGTCCTCGACAGCCTCGAAGCCGCGCTCGCCGACCAGTCGTCGGATCTCGCCAAGGTGCGCGAAGGCGTCGAGCTGACGCTGCGTCAGCTCACCGGCGCGCTGGAGAAGGGGCGCGTCGTCGCGGTGAATCCGGTCGGAGAGAAATTCGATCCGCATCGCCATCAGGCTATCTCGATGGTTCCGGCCGATCAGGACCCGAACACCGTCGTCACGGTGCTGCAGAAAGGCTACGTGATCGCCGACCGCGTGCTGCGTCCGGCGCTCGTGACCGTCGCCGCGCCGAAGTAACGCGCCCGAAGCGATCATGGCCAGCGTGCCCGTCGATACGACCGCCTTCGCGGTGTTCGACATGCGCGAGCTCGACGAAGCCGGCTTCGATGCCGGCCTCGCATCGGCGGGCGACGAACTGGCCGTGGTGTTCTTCTGGGGCCTCGACTGCTTCAACTGCGAGATTGCCAAGAAGGCGATGCTCGCGAAACCCGATGAAATCCGCGCGCTCGGCCTGGCGTGGTTCCACAGCGATGTGTACGCGCATCGCGGGCTGGGCCGCCGCTTCATGCTGCACGGCGTGCCGACGTGGTTCTTTTTTCATCGGGGCAAGCGGCTCGGCCGGGCAACCGGCTGGCACCGCCTCGCGCAGTTCGAAGCGGCAGTGAAGGCGGCGCGCGAAAAGATCGGCGCCGGCGCGGGCAACCGCGAAAAAAAGTTATAGACCGCATCGCTTGCAGGGTCTTGAAATCGAAACCTGCGCTCTTATCTTGTGTACAGGTATGAATTTTGGGCGTTCGGCCCGGTAAATCGGCACAAGCCGGCGTCAGGCAAGACACACCGCCGCCGCAACGCCACTGCGATCAAAGCTAGGAGAGTGATAAAAAATGGGCAAAATCATCGGTATCGACCTCGGCACCACGAACTCGTGCGTGGCGCTGATGGAAGGCAATCAGGTCAAGGTCATCGAGAACTCGGAAGGCGCGCGCACCACGCCGTCGATCATCGCGTACATGGATGACAACGAGATCCTCGTCGGCGCGCCCGCGAAGCGCCAGTCGGTCACCAATCCGAGAAACACGCTGTACGCCGTCAAGCGCCTGATCGGCCGCCGCTTCGAAGAGAAGGAAGTGCAAAAGGACATCGGCCTGATGCCCTATAAGATCGTCAAGCACGACAACGGCGACGCATGGGTCGAGGCGCACGGCAAGAACCTCGCGCCGTCGCAGGTGTCGGCCGAAGTGCTCCGCAAGATGAAGAAGACCGCTGAAGATTACCTCGGCGAGCCGGTGACGGAAGCCGTCATCACGGTTCCGGCGTACTTCAACGACAGCCAGCGTCAGGCCACCAAGGACGCGGGCCGCATCGCGGGTCTGGAAGTGAAGCGCATCATCAACGAGCCGACGGCAGCCGCGCTCGCGTTCGGTCTGGACAAAGCCGAAAAGGGCGACCGCAAGATCGCCGTGTTCGACCTGGGCGGCGGCACGTTCGATATCTCGATCATCGAAATCGCGGACGTCGACGGCGAAATGCAGTTCGAAGTGCTCTCGACCAACGGCGACACGTTCCTCGGCGGTGAAGACTTCGACCAGCGCATCATCGATTACATCATCGGCGAGTTCAAGAAGGAGCAGGGCGTCGACCTGTCGAAGGACGTGCTCGCGCTGCAACGTCTGAAGGAAGCCGCTGAAAAGGCGAAGATCGAACTGTCGTCCACGCAGCAGACCGAAATCAACCTGCCGTACATCACGGCGGATGCCTCCGGTCCGAAGCACCTGAACCTCAAGATCACCCGTGCGAAGCTCGAAGCGCTCGTGGAAGACCTGATCGAGCGCACGATCGAACCGTGCCGCATCGCGATCAAGGACGCGGGCGTGAAGGTCGGCGAAATCGACGACGTGATTCTCGTCGGCGGCATGACCCGTATGCCGAAGGTGCAGGAAAAGGTGAAGGAGTTCTTCGGCAAGGACCCGCGCCGTGACGTGAACCCGGACGAAGCCGTCGCCGTTGGCGCCGCGATTCAAGGTCAGGTTCTGTCGGGCGACCGCAAGGACGTTCTGCTGCTCGACGTGACTCCGCTTTCGCTCGGCATCGAGACGCTCGGCGGCGTGATGACGAAGATGATCAACAAGAACACGACGATCCCGACGAAGCACGCACAAGTGTATTCGACGGCGGACGACAACCAGGGCGCCGTGACGATCAAGGTGTTCCAGGGCGAGCGCGAAATGGCCGTGGGCAACAAGCTGCTCGGCGAGTTCAACCTCGAAGGCATTCCGCCCGCACCGCGCGGCGTGCCGCAGATCGAAGTGACCTTCGACATCGACGCGAACGGCATTCTGCACGTGGGCGCGAAGGACAAGGCGACGGGCAAGGAAAACAAGATCACCATCAAAGCGAACTCGGGTCTGACGGACGCGGAAATCGACAAGATGGTGAAGGACGCCGAAGCCAACGCCGAGGAAGATCACAAGCTGCGTGAACTGGCCGACGCGCGCAATCAGGGCGATGCGCTGGTCCACAGCACGAAGAAGGCCGTCGCCGAGTATGGCGACAAGGTCGACGCTTCGGAGAAGGAAAAGATCGAAGCGGCGCTGAAGGACCTCGAAGACACGCTGAAGAGCAGCGCGAGCGACAAGGCCACGATCGACGCCAAGGTCGAGGCGCTGGCTCAGGCGTCGCAGAAGCTCGGCGAGAAGATGTACGCCGACATGCAGGCGCAGCAAGGCGCGGCGGGTGCGGCTGCCGGCGCGGCGGGCGCGGGTGCGTCGGCGGATGCGGGCGCGAGCCAGCATCACGACGATGTCGTCGACGCCGATTTCAAGGAAGTGAAGAAGGACTAACGCCGGAATCAGGCGCGTGAGTGGCGACATTCACGCGCCTCTTCGGTGGGATCACCGGGACGCGTCGGCGTCTTACGTGGAGCGCGCCTGGCGAGCCTTTTCGGCTCTCCGGGCACGTTGTTTTTAGAGGCGCGTTGCTTCAGGCGAGGCGCAAAAGGTTTACGCGCGGGTTTGCAGCACGAAACCCGCAGCATCTGACAGGAACCGTCGCGGGCAAGCGCGGCGGCATCGAACCGACATGGCGAAACGGGACTACTACGACGTTCTGGGCGTCGCGAAAAACGCGAGCGACGACGAGATCAAGAAGGCGTATCGCAAGCTCGCGATGAAGTATCACCCTGACCGCAATCCGGACAACAAGAAGGCGGAAGAGAATTTCAAGGAGGCGAAGGAAGCCTACGAAATGCTCTCCGACCAGCAGAAGCGGGCCGCGTACGATCAGTACGGCCACGCGGGCGTCGATCCGAACATGGCGGGCCCGGGCGCGCAGGGCTTCGGCGGTTTCGCCGATGCCTTCGGCGATATCTTCGGCGACATCTTCGGCCAGGCGGGAGGCGGCGGCGCTCGCGGGCGCGGCGGTCCGCAGGTCTATCGCGGCGCGGACCTGCGCTACAGCATGGAGATCACGCTGGAGCAGGCGGCGCACGGCTACGACACGCAAATTCGCGTGCCGAGCTGGGTGAACTGCAATGTCTGTCACGGCTCGGGCGCGAAGCCGGGCACCAAGCCGGAAACCTGCCCGACCTGTCACGGTCAGGGCCAGGTGCGCATGTCGCAGGGATTTTTCAGCATCCAGCAGACGTGCCCGAAGTGTCACGGCAGCGGCAGCTACATTCCCGATCCGTGCGCGAACTGCCACGGCGCGGGCAAGGTGAAGGAAACGAAGACGCTGGAAGTGAAGATTCCGGCGGGCATCGACGACGGCATGCGTATCCGCTCGGCGGGCAACGGCGAGCCGGGCATCAACGGCGGGCCGAACGGCGACCTGTATGTGGAAATCCACATCAAGCAGCATTCGGTGTTCGAGCGCGACGGCGACGACCTGCATTGCCAGATGCCGATCCCGTTCACGACGGCGGCGCTGGGCGGCGAGATCGAAGTGCCGACGCTGGCCGGCCGCGCGAGCTTCACGGTGCCGGAAGGCACGCAGTCGGGCAAGACGTTCCGCCTGCGCGGCAAGGGCATCAAGGGCTTGCGTTCGAGCATCGCGGGCGATCTTTACGTGCACGTACAGGTCGAAACGCCGGTCAAGCTCACCGAGCAGCAGCGCGATCTGCTGAAGCAGTTCGAGAAGTCGCTGGAGCAGGGCGGCGCGCGGCATAGTCCGCAAAGCAAGAGCTGGTTCGACCGCGTGAAGAGCTTCTTTGACTGATGCGGTCGAGTGCGTGGTACGTCGTGCGGGCATGACGATGAAAACCGAAGAGCGCGGCGCGATATTCGCGCTGCTCGACGATTGCGATGCGACCGCCGAAAGGCGGTCGAGTCGTTTGTACACGGACTTTGCGCACGAACGCGTGTGCGTGGACGGTCATGCGCTCGAAGCGGTGTGCGGCGACATCGAGCGTGATTTGCGAGGCGGCCTGCATGCGGTCGTCGTCGCGGATTACGAGTTCGGTCGCAATCTCCAGTTCGGCGCGATCGGGCGCGGCGACGATCACGCTTTGCGCGTGCTGATGTTCCGCGATTGCGCGCATCTGTCGCGCGATGGAGTCGATGCGTGGCTCGCGTCCCAGGGCGATGACACGACCGCCGGCGTCGCGGGCATCGAGCCGAGCGTCACACGCGACGAGTTCGATGCCGCCATCGCCGCGGTGCAGGATGCCTTGCGCGAAGGCGAGTCGTATCAGATCAACTACACGTATCGGCTGAACTTCGATGTGTTCGGCGCGCCGCTCGCGCTTTATCGGCGCTTGCGCGAGCGTCAGGCCGTGCATTACGGCGCGTTCATCGCGCTACCGGACGGGCGCTCGGTCGTGTCGTGCTCGCCGGAACTGTTCGTCGAGAAGCACGGCGATCTGCTGCGCGCGCGGCCGATGAAAGGCACCGCGCCCCGCGACGCCGATCCCGAAACGCTTCGCCGCGACCCGAAGAATCGCGCGGAAAACGTGATGATCGTCGATTTGCTGCGCAACGACATGTCGCGCGTGGCCGTCACGGGTTCGGTGAACGTGCCGGCGCTCTTTTCGGTCGAGCCGTACGCGTCGGTGTGGCAAATGACATCGACCATCGAGGCGCGCGTGATTCCGGGCACGTCGTTCGCCGGCATCGTCCGCGCGTTGTTTCCGTGCGGCTCGATCACCGGTGCGCCGAAGTATCGGACGATGCAACTCATCGACGAGATCGAGAGCACGCCGCGCGGTTTGTACACCGGCGCGATCGGCTGGCTCGATGCGAACGGCGACTTCTGCATGTCGGTGGCGATACGCACGCTCGTCGTCGATGCGGCGCGTAAGCGCGGCGTGCTCGGCATCGGCGCGGGCATCGTGCTCGATAGCATTGCCGCCGACGAATACGAGGAGTGTCTTTTGAAAGCGCGCTTTCTGACTGGCGCTGATCCGGGCTTCGAGCTCTTCGAGACGACTTACGCGACGCGCGAGGAAGGCGTTCGACATTACGCGCGGCACGTCGCGCGGTTGAAGGCAAGCGCCGCGTATCTCGGCTTCGCATTCGATGAGCGCGAGCTCTCGACGCTAATGCAAGAACACTGCGCGTCGTTCGAAGCGGGCAAGCCGTATCGCCTGCGCATCGCGCTGGACAAGAGCGGGCGCATCGCGATCACGAGTGCGCAACTCGCGCCGTTGCCATCGGATACGGTGAACGTTCTGCTCGCGTGCGATCGAGGCTTCGCGCCGCAATCGTCCGTTGATCCGCTGCTTCGGCACAAGACGACGCGCCGCGCCGACTACGATCGCGCATGGAAAGCCGCCGAAGCCGAAGGCACGTTCGACATGCTGTTTTTCAACGAACGCGGCGAGCTCACCGAAGGCGGCCGATCGAGCGTCTTCGTGCAACTCGACGGCAAGTGGTGGACGCCGCCTATCGACGCCGGCGTGCTGCCCGGCGTGATGCGCGCGGTGCTGATGGAAGACCTCGGGGCGGCAGAGCGTGCTCTGACGCTCGAAGACTTGCACAAGGCCGAACATCTGCTCATCAGCAACGCGCTACGCGGGGCGGTGAAGGCCCATCTCAAGCGCTGACGGACATCACCACTCGGCCACGCTTCCATCCGCGTGACGCCACACCGGATTGCGCCAGCGATGGCCGACCTGGGCCATCTCGCGCACCTTCTCCTCGTTCACTTCGATGCCAAGGCCCGGCCCTTGCGGAATCGTCACCATGCCGTCTTCATATTTGAAGACTTCCGGATTCCTGATGTAATCGAGCAGGTCGTTGCCCCTGTTGTAGTGAATCCCGAGGCTCTGCTCCTGAATGAACGCGTTGTAGCTCACCGCATCGATCTGCAGGCAGGTCGCGAGCGCAATCGGCCCGAGCGGGCAATGCAGCGCGAGCGCGACATCGTAGGCTTCGGCCATCGTCGCGATCTTGCGGCATTCGGTCAGTCCGCCCGCATGCGACGCGTCCGGCTGAATGATATCGACGTAACCGCCCGCGAGAATGTGCTTGAAGTCCCAGCGTGAGTAGAGCCGCTCGCCGAGCGCGATCGGCGTGCTCGTCTGGCTGACGATATCGCGCAGCGCCTCGACGTTCTCCGAGAGCACCGGCTCCTCGATGAACATCAGCTTGAACGGATCGAGTTCCTTCGCGAGCACCTTCGCCATCGGCTTGTGCACGCGCCCATGGAAGTCCACGCCGATGCCCACGTTCGGGCCGACCGCCTCGCGCACCGCGCGCACGTTGTCGATGACGCCCTGAACCTTGTCGAAGGTATCGATGATCTGCAGCTCTTCCGAGCCGTTCATCTTCACGGCCTTGAAGCCGCGCTCGACCACCGCGCGCGCGTTGTTCGCGACATCGCTCGGACGGTCGCCGCCGATCCACGAATACACCTTGATCCTGTCGCGCACCTGCCCGCCGAGCAGCGCGTGGACCGGCACGCCGTGGAACTTGCCGAGAATGTCCCACAGCGCCTGATCGACGCCCGCGATCGCGCTCATGCCGATCGGCCCGCCGCGATAGAAGCCCGAGCGATACATCACCTGCCACAGGTCTTCGATATGACGCGGATCCTTGCCGACCAGATAGTCGGCGAGTTCATCGACGGCGGCGGCGACGGTATGCGCGCGGCCTTCGACGACCGGCTCACCCCAGCCGGTGATGCCTTCGTCGGTTTCGATCTTGAGGAAGCACCAGCGCGGCGGAACGATGAAGGTCTCGAGTTTCGTGATTTTCATGAGGCGTCTCCCGATAAGGATTCACATGGTAGCAAAAACTCGCTGCGTGGGCATATTAATAGTATTATTTGGAAGTAAATGGGACTTACGAAACATCGGATGAATACCCGATAATCGTGGGCAAACCGAGAAGGAGACCATCATTCACAGGGACCTGCATGGCCGTGTAGCCCATGAACTGGGCACGGCGATTCTGCGAGGCGACTACCAGCCTGGCTTGGCCTTGCCGCGCGAAGCGGAATTGATGGAGCGTTTCGGCGTGAGCCGCACGGTGCTTCGCGAGGCGTTGCGCACGCTTACGTCGAAAGGGCTGATCGAGTCGCGGCCGAAGGTCGGCACGCGTGTGCGCGCGAAGGCTGCGTGGAATCTGCTCGACGCCGACATGCTCGACTGGTATTCGCGCGTCGCGCCGCCGCTGCAGTTCGCGCTCAAGCTTCAGGAAATGCGCGAGATGATCGAGCCGTACGCCGCCGCGCTCGCCGCCGACAACCACGAGGAAGCTGCGCGCGAGCGTCTCACGCGCGCGCATCTGGCGATGGCCGGCGCGCAGAATGTCGATGAATGGGTGCGCGCCGATCTCGACTTCCACCTCGGCGTGCTCGCCGCGTGCAGCAACGAATTGCTGATCCCGCTCGGCGCGCTGATCGAACGCACGCTCGAAGGCCAGTTGCGCCTGAACGCGAAGCGCGCGGAAGTCTACAACGCGTCGCTCGCAGAGCATACGGCCGTGTTCGATGCGATCATCGCCCGCGATGTGAACGGCGCGCGCCGCGCGATGGCCGATCTGCTCGGCGTGACGCGCGGAAGAATCGAAGCTTAAAGCGCGTTGAGCGGAATCTTCAGATAGGTCGTGCCGTTGTCCGCGGGCTGGGGAAATCGGCCCGCGCGGATGTTGACCTGGATCGCGGGCAGGATGAGCGTCGGCATGCCGAGCGTCGCGTCGCGGGCTTCGCGCATCGCGACGAATTCGTCTTCGGTCTTGCCGCCGCCGACGTGAATGTTGTGGTCGCGCTGATCGCGCACCGTGCATTGCCACTGCGGCGCGCGCGTGTCCGGCGGATAGTCGTGACAGACGAAAAGACGCGTATCGGGATCGAGCGCGAGCAGGCGTTGAATCGAGCGATACAGCGTGCGCGCGCTGCCGCCCGGAAAGTCGCAGCGCGCGGTGCCGACATCCGGCATGAAAAGCGTGTCGCCGACGAACACCGCATCGCCGACCCGGTAAGCCATGTCGGCGGGTGTATGGCCCGGCACGAAGAGCGCACATGCTTCGATCGCGCCGATCATGAAGCGCTCGCCATCCGTGAAGAGGTGATCGAACTGGGAGCCGTCGAGCTGAAACTCCGGCTCGAGATCGAAGATCTTCTTGAACACGCCCTGCACCGTGCGGATCGACTCCCCGATGGCGATCTTTCCGCCGAGCTCGCGCTTCAGATACGGCGCCGCCGAGAGATGGTCCGCGTGCGCGTGCGTCTCCAGAATCCACTCGACGGTCAGATGCTTTTCGCGCACGAACGCGATGACCGCATCGGCGGAGCGCGTCGATGTGCGCGCGGCTTTCGGGTCGTAGTCGAGAACCGGGTCGACGATCGCCGCGGATGAGCCGGCCGCCTCATGGACGACATACGTCATCGTGCCGGTGTTGACATCGAAGAAAGGCTGGATGATCGGTTGCACGCTGATTCCCCCGGCTACGGCGCGTTGCCTCGCGTGGTCTCTGCTCTTGTCGTCCGCCAGGAAGGGACGCGTTCGGCAGGGTCGCGATACAGTGTAACGCTTTGCGTATCGCGCGGCAGTTGCTACCGCAGTACTGCTACGCGCGTCGCGCCGGCCGGTTCACGAGCGCGATGCCCGCGAGCACCATCACCGCGGCGATCATGAAGCGCGCGGTGAAATGCTCGCCGAGCAGGAGCACGCCGAAGGTGACGCCGAAAATCGGCGTGAGAAACGAGAACACCGAAAGCCGCGACGCCATATAGCGCGTGAGCAGCCAGAACCACGTCAGATAGCTGACGAATGCGACGACGATCGCCTGATAGGCGAGGCTCGCGATCACGAGCGGCGGCACGGCTTCGACATGCGTCTGCCCGATGCCCGCGGCGAGCACGAGCAGCAGCACCGCCGATACCGCCAGCTGATAGAACAAGGTCTTGCTCGCGCTCGCCTGCGCGAGCGTGGACGCGCGCACTACAACGGTCGTCGCGGCCCAGAAGATGCCCGCCATGATGCCGAGCCCATCGCCCGCGATGCCGCGCATCGTCGACGTGCTGTTTGGATCGCCATGCAGGAAGCCGTCGGCGAACGCGAGCGCGATGCCGCAGAACGCGAGCACGATGCCGCTCCACTGCGTGCGCGACAGCCGCTCGCCCGCGACGAAAAAGTGCAGGCCGAGCGCGGTGAAGCAGGGCGCGGTGTAGAGGAACACGGCCATGCGCGTTGCCGTGGTCAGGCTCAGGCCGAAGAAAATGCAGACGAACTCGCCGCCGAACAGCAGTCCCGCGAGCAGGCCAGCCGGCAGCGTGTCGTCGCGTTGAAAGAGCGGCACGCCGCGCGTGCGCGTCCAGATCCACACGAGCAGGGTCGCGATCAGCGAGCGGATGCCGGCTTGCAGCATCGGCGGAATCGATGCGTTCGCTTCCTTGATCGCGACCTGCTGGAATCCCCACGCGCCGCACAACGCGATCATCACGATGATGGCGGTAGCGTCCGGGGCGCGGCGCAAGGCGAGGGAAGACGTGCTCATCGGCTGGCTCTGTCAGGCGTGGCGGGAGAAGGCCGACGTGACGCGCACATCGGCCATGCACTGATATGGAGCGTCGATTGTGCCAGCGAACGGCCGGCGAGAGGGAAAGGTCGGGTCGAGCCCGTGGGAATGCGGAGGGTGCGCGCCGCATCGAGCGTGCGGCGCGCGAGATGCATCAGGAATGCTTTTCGATCAGCTCGACCTTGTAGCCGTCCGGATCTTCGACGAACGCGATCACCGTCGTGCCGCCCTTCACGGGACCGGCTTCGCGCGTGACCTTGCCGCCCGCCTGACGAATGCGCTCGCACGCGTCGGCGGCGTTGTCGACTTCGAGCGCGATATGGCCGTACGCCGTGCCCAGGTCGTACTTGTCGGTGCCCCAGTTGTAGGTCAGTTCGAGCACGCTGTTCTCGCTTTCGGGACCGTAGCCGACAAACGCGAGCGTGTACTTGTACTCGGTGTTTTCACTTTGACGCAGCACGTGCATGCCGAGAATGCGCGTGTAGAAATCGATGGAACGCTGCAGGTCGCCGACGCGCAGCATCGTATGGAGGAGTCGCATGATGGGGTTCCTGTTTGTAGTTGCGAGGGACAGGAAAGAAATTGTACCGTCGACGCTTTACGCGCGCTGACGACGCCTCAAAGCGCCGGCAGCAAGTCTGGCGGATGATGCTTGAGCGTATGCCGCGCTTCGCGGAACTCGGGAAAGATCGATTCGACGGTCTGCCAGAAGCGCGGGCTATGGTTCATTTCGCGCAGATGCGCGAGTTCGTGCGCGACCACGTAATCGATGATCGACATCGGGAAATGGATGAGCCGCCAGTTGAGGCGGATCTTGCCGTCGCTCGAGCAACTGCCCCAGCGCGTCGCCGCCGACGACAGCGCATACGCGCGATATTCGACGCCGAGCTTCGCCGCATACACCGCGAGCCGCTCGCCGAAGATGCGCTTCGCTTCCGATTGCAGCCAGCCCTGCACGCGATCCTTGATCTGCTGCGCGTCGGAGAGCGCGGGCATCGCGAGCGAGAGCACGTTGGTCTTGTCGTCGAAAGACAGCACGCTCGCGCTCGATCCGAGCGACACGCTGATCGTCTTGCCGAGATACGGAAACTGCGCGCCGTCCTTCCATTCGATGCGCGGCAGCGCGCGCTGCTCGACGCGCGTCTGCCATTCGGTGAGCTTCTTGACGATCCAGTTCTGCTTGTCGAGGATCGCGCTCTCGATGTCGGCGACCGTCACCCAGCGCGGCGCGGTGATCGCGAGCCCGGTGCCGTCGATGCAAAAGCCGATCGTGCGCCGCGACGAGCGCTTCAGCCGATACTCGAGCGCGCCCGCCTTGAGCGCGATGCGGCGCAGGCGCACGCCATCGGGAAGCGGAGCCGCCGGCGTTGCGGGCGTGAGCACGGGAACGGGATCGGCGGCCGGAACGTCGCCGCGCAGCGGAGCGGGGCCGCTCGCGGGCGGTGCGCCGGAGTAAGCCGGCGCATGCTCGAACGGAAGATCGAGTTGCAGGGTATCGAGCGCGACGGCGGGGCGCTGTCGCGATGGGGCTTTCTGCATCGGCTCGGCTTTGCGCTCACGGCGCAGGAATGACGAGAAGAACGAGTAAGGCACGCCGCGGCTCGATATGAATGCGAGAACCGCTTAGCGGCCCGCGCCCGCGGCGCCGGCTTCACCCGGCTGCGCGTTCGGCGCGGCGTAAGCGTGCGGATCGATGCGGCGCATTTCCGTCTCGATCCAGCTTTCGACACGCGTGTTCACTTCCTCGGGCGTGAGGCCGGCCGTATCGATCGGCTTGCCGATCGACACCGTGACTATACCCGGATATTTGATGAACGAATTACGCGGCCACACGTGCCCCGCGTTGTGCGCGATCGGCACGACGGGCGCGCCGGTCGCGACAGCGAAGCGCGCGCCGCCCGTCTTGTACTTGCCCTGACTGCCCACTTTGGTGCGCGTGCCTTCCGGAAACATGATGACCCATGCGCCTTCGTCCATGCGCGCGCGGCCCTGGCGCGTGACGGACACGAACGCGTCGCGGCCCTGCTTGCGGTCGATATGCACCATCTTCAGGAGTCCGAGCGCCCAGCCGAAGAACGGCACGTAGAGCAGCTCGCGCTTGAACACGTAGCAGAGCGGACGTGGCATCAGCGCGGGGAACGCGAGCGTTTCCCATGCGGACTGATGCTTCGACAGCAGCACGGCGGGGCCATTCGGCAGGTTCTCCATGCCTTCGATCGTGTAGCGGATGCCGATCAGATACCGCAGTACGACGATCGTCGACTTGCACCAGCCGGCCGCCATCCAGTAGCGCCTGTCGGCGCGCATGAACGGAAACGCGATGAAGCAGGCGATCGCGTACGGCATCGTGTACACGATGAAGTAGAGCATCAACAGCAACGAACGGATGAAGCGCATGGAGTGTCGGTGTTACTGGGCCGCGTTGCGGTCCTGATGCCTTGCCAGGAAGTCGAGCGCGAAGGCGCGCAAATCCTTGTGAACGACGGTGCCTTCGGGCAACTGGCCTTCCTTGAGCGTCTTTTCGCCCTTGCCGGTGAGCACGAGATGCACGGGAAAGCCGAGCGCCGCGCCCGCCTGCAGATCGCGCAGCGAGTCGCCGACGACCGGCGTGTCCTCCGGATCGATCTCGAAGCGGTCGATGATCTGCTGCAACATGCCCGGCCGCGGCTTTCTGCAATCGCACTGGTCTTCCGCCGTGTGCGGGCAGAAGAACACCGCGTCGATGCGCCCGCCGACAGCCGCCGCCGCGCGATTCATCTTCTCATGCATCGCGTTCAGCGCGGCCATGTCGAAGAGACCGCGCCCGATGCCCGACTGATTCGATGCGATCGCCACGCGATAGCCCGCCTGATTCAGGCGCGCGATCGCTTCGAGGCTGCCGGGAATGGCGACCCATTCGTCCGGCGACTTGATGAAGGCATCGGAATCGACGTTGATGACGCCATCGCGATCGAGGATGACCAGTTTTCGGTTCATGACCATGGCGTTGCTTTAAGCGGCGAGCTTCGAAATGTCGGCGACGCAGTTCATCTGCTGATGCAATGCACTGAGCAACGCGAGACGATTGTTGCGCAGCGCGGCGTCTTCCGCGTTCACCATCACATCGTTGAAGAACGTGTCGACGCTCTCGCGCAACGCGGCGAGCGCGGTCAGCGCTTCCGTGTAGTTGCGCGCGGCGAGCTGGCTTTGCACGCGCGGCGTCACTTGCTCGATCTGCGCGTACAGGTTCTTCTCCGCCGCTTCGACGAGCAGCTCCTTGTTCACCGACGACGGCGCGCCCTGTTCCGACTTCTTCAGGATGTTCGAGATGCGCTTGTTGGCCGCGGCGAGCGCAGCGGCTTCCGGCAGCGCGGCGAACTCGCGGACCGCATCGAGGCGCGCGACGATGTCGTCGAGACGCGTCGGGTTCAGGCTCAGCACCGCTTCGATATCGTTGGCCTCGAAGCCGCGTTCGCGCAACAGGCCGCGCAGGCGGTCGATGAAGAACGCGTACACCGCTTCCTGCGAATCCGCGACTTGCGGCACGTTGGCGAACTGGCGCTGCGCGGCCGCGACGAGATCGCGCAAGTCGATCGGCAGCTTCTTTTCCAGCAGGATGCGCAAGACGCCCAACGCGTGACGGCGCAGCGCGAACGGATCTTTCTCGCCGGTGGGCGCGAGACCGATGCCCCAGATACCGACGATCGTTTCCAGCTTGTCCGCGAGCGCGACCGCCGCGCCGACACCCGTGGACGGCGTTTCGTCGCCCGAGAAGCGCGGCTGATAGTGCTCCGAGCACGCGAGCGCGACTTCTTCCGGCTCGCCGTCGTGACGCGCGTAGTACGTGCCCATCGTGCCTTGCAGCTCGGGGAACTCGCCGACCATGTCGGTCAGCAGGTCCGCCTTCGCGAGACGCGCGGCGCGGCGCGTCAACGCGGCATCGACGCCGACCATCGGCGCGATTTCGCCCGCGAGGGCTTCGAGACGTTCGATGCGTTGCAGCGTCGAGCCGAGCTTGTTGTGATAGACCACGTTCGCGAGCAGCGGCACGCGGTCTTCGAGACGCTTCTTCTTGTCCTGCGTGAAGAAGAATTTCGCATCGGCGAGACGCGGGCGCACGACGCGCTCATTGCCTTCGACGATCTCGCCGGGCGTCTTCGTATCGATGTTCGACACGATCAGAAAGCGCGAGCGCAGCTTGCCGTGCTGGTCGGTGAGCGCGAAATACTTCTGGTTCGTCTGCATCGTGAGAATCAGACATTCCTGCGGCACTTGCAGGAACTCTTCGTCGAAGCGGCATTCGTAGACGACCGGCCATTCGACGAGCGCGTTCACTTCATCCAGCAGCGCTTCGGGCATCACGACGCGGTCTTCGCCCGCAAAGGCCTGCAACTGCGTGCGGATCGATTCACGGCGATCGTCGAAGTTCGCGACCACGTGACCTCGGCTGCGCAGCGTCGCGGCGTACTCGTCGGCATGCGGAATGGCGACGAAGCCTTCCGACATGAAGCGATGGCCGACGGTCGTATCGCCCGAATCGACGCCGAGCGCGCTGACCGGCACGACCTTGCGGCCATGCATCGCGATCAGGCGCTGCACCGGACGCACGAACTGCACGCTGGTGCCGTCCGGGCGCTGATAGGTCATGACCTTCGGAATGGGCAGCTTGCCGAGCGTTTCGTCGAGCGCGGCCTGCAGGCCATCGGCGAGCGTCGCGCCCGGCGCGGCATAGCGCAGGAAGAACGCTTCGGCCTTGCCGTCCTGCGCGCGTTCGAGTTCGGCGATGGGGAAATCGGGGAAGCCGAGCGCCGCGAGCTTCTTCGCGAGCGGCGGCGTGGGATTGCCTTCCTTGTCGAGCGCGACCGTCACCGGCAGCACTTTCTCGCGCACCTGCCTTTCCGGCGCGACATCGCGCACGTTCCGAATGAGCACGGCGAGGCGGCGCGGCGTCGCGAATTTTTCGAACGAAGGCGCGCCGTCGATCAGATCGCGCGCGGCCAGGCGCTCGACGATGCCATCGGCAAACGCGGTGCCGAGACGCGCGAGCGCTTTCGGCGGCAGTTCTTCAGTCAGCAGCTCGACGAGCAGAGAAGCGTTGTTGGATTGCGTCATTGTTCTGTCGAGCCTCGTCAAACCTGTTCGTTATTGCCCGTGGGCGAGCTTTCCACCTTCAGCGGCGGCGCCCATGCGGGACGCTGCGCTTCCTGCTCGTCGGTGATGAGATCGCGATCGCCCTTGACCGGATTGCCGAGCATCGGGAAGCCGAGCGCTTCACGCGAGTCGTAGTAGGCCTGCGCCACGAGACGCGACAACGCGCGGATGCGGCCGATATACGCCGCGCGCTCCGTCACGGAAATGGCGCCGCGCGCATCGAGCAGATTGAACGTGTGGCCTGCCTTCAGCACGAGTTCGTAGGCGGGCAGCGCGAGCTTCGCGTCGATCATCTTCTTCGCTTCTTCTTCGTAGCTCTTGAAGAAGGTGAAAAGCAGATCGACGTTCGCGTGTTCGAAGTTGTACGTGGACTGTTCGACTTCGTTCTGGTGGTACACGTCGCCGTAGGACAGCTGACGCAGCACCTTACCGTTCGGGCCGTCTTCTTCCCACTCGGTCCAGACGAGGTCGTACACGTTCTCGACCTTCTGCAGATACATCGCGAGGCGTTCGAGACCGTAGGTGATTTCGCCGAGCACCGGCTTGCAGTCGATGCCGCCCGCCTGCTGGAAGTACGTGAACTGCGTCACTTCCATGCCGTTCAGCCACACTTCCCAGCCGAGGCCCCACGCGCCGAGCGTGGGATTTTCCCAGTCGTCTTCGACGAAGCGCACGTCGTTCTGCTTCAGGTCGAAGCCGAGCGCTTCGAGCGAGCCGAGGTACAGATCGAGGATGTTCTCAGGCGCGGGCTTCAGCACGACCTGATACTGATAGTAGTGCTGCAGGCGGTTCGGGTTCTCGCCGTAGCGGCCGTCCTTCGGGCGGCGCGACGGTTGGACATAGGCGGCGCGCCACGGCTCGGGGCCGATCGCGCGCAGGAACGTGTGGACGTGCGAGGTGCCCGCGCCGACTTCCATGTCGATCGGCTGGAGCAGTGCACAGCCCTTCTCGTTCCAGTAGGACTGCAGCGTCAGAATGATTTGCTGGAAAGTGAGCATGATTGCCTTATGCGGGGCGCGGCCATCGTCGTGACGACGCGACTCGGAGGCTCGGCCGAAGTGCTAAAACCTTGAATTTTAGCCGAATGGAAGGGTGGGTGCGGCTTTTTGGGAAGCCGGGCACGCGGAAAGAGCGGATGCGCGAGCCGCCCCGCAGCGCGCGGCGCGGCTTTGTTTCAATCGATATTCAACGTGTGCCCGACCGTTTCCGGTTCGGCGCGAACGCAAATCCGAACGCCAGCAGAACCAGCGACACCACGATCACCGTCATGTTCCCGCTCGTCACATAAGGCGTGCGTCCCGTCGTTCCTTGCACGCGCGCTTCGAGCACGCCTGTCGTGAACGTCGGCAGCCTGGACACAACATCGCCGTTCGCCGCGATCACTGCCGTCATGCCGGTGTTGGTCGCGCGCAGCATCGGCCGGCCGGTTTCGATCGAACGCATGCGCGCGATCTGAAGATGCTGATCGAGCGCGATCGTGTTGCCGAACCACGCGAGGTTCGTCGAATTGACGAGAATGCCCGCGGGCGTTTCCTGCTCGCGGATCGTGCGCGCGATCTCTTCACCGAAGATGTCCTCGTAGCAGATATCGACGGCGATCGGCTGGTTGTGCACGAGGAACGCCTTCTGCGCGATCGGGCCGCGCGCGAGATCGCCGAGCGGAATGCCCATCATCCGCACGAACCAGTGAAAGCCGAGCGGCACGAATTCGCCGAACGGCACGAGATGATGCTTGTCGTAGCGGTAGACGCCATTCACGTGCGGCGTGACGCCGAAGAGGCTGTTGGTGAAATCGGTCGCCCGGCCGTCCGGGAGGATCGTGACGCCGACCACGCCGAAGAGAATCGACGAGTTCGTGTCGTCCGCGAAGTTGCGGATGGCGAGCGCGAAGTCCTGCGGAATCTGCACCGACAGCACCGGCAACGCGGTCTCCGGCGTGACGATCAGATCGGCGGGCTTCTCGGTGATGAGCCGCCTGTAGAGCGCGAGCGATTCATCGATGCCCGCCTGCTCGAACTTCATCTCCTGCTTCACGTTGCCTTGCAGGAGGCGAACGTCGAGCGGCGCGTTGGCGGGCGTCGTCCATTGCACGAGCGACAGCAGCATGCCCGCGACGATCAGCGCAATCGCGACGATGCCCGGCGCGAAGCGCGCTCCGAAACCCTGCGCACGCCGCAGGTTATAGAGCGTCTGCACGATCAGCGCGGCGACGAGCGCGAGCACCCAGCCGACGCCATACACGCCGACGATCGCGCCGAAGCCCTTGAGCGGTCCGTCGACCTGCGCATAGCCGCTCGCGAGCCACGGGAAGCCGGTGAACACGAGACCGCGCAACCATTCGCCGAGCGCCCACGCGCTCGCGAAGGCGAACGCGCCGTGCCATGTCGGCGCATGGCGCGGCGAGGCTTCGATATCGCGCGCGGTCGCGGCGTCTTCATCGCCGAAACGGGCGCGGCCCGCGACGAACGACCAGACCACGCTCGCCAACGCCGGATAGATCGCGAGATACAGCGAGAACAACGCGACGGCGGCCGCGGCGAGCGCCGGAGCCATGCCGCCATAGACGTGCATGCTGACATAGAGCCACCACACGCCTGTCACGAAGTTGCCGAAGCCGAAGGCCCAGCCGGTCGCGGCGGCGCTCTTCCAGCCGTTCGTGCGCGACAGCCACGCGAAGAACAGCGCGAAGACGACGAGCTCGATCCAGCCGCCGTGCGGCGTCGGCGCGAACGAAAGCGTGTTGACGGCGCCGAGCACGGCGGCGACGAGGTAATGCCAGAAGGGCAGCGCACGCGGCGTCGTGGCGATCACCGAGGTGTCGCGTTGACGGGAGAGAAAGGGAAACGATGAATCGGCCATTGACGACGGTCGAGTTGGAACGGAAGCAGGCAAGCAATGACGACGGGCGTCGCTCGATGGCGACGCCCGCGAAGCGCTCAATCGCGCAGTTCGTCTTCGTCGTCGCCCGCGTGATGATGTTGCTGCGCGAAGTTCGGCACGCGCCGCACGAGGAGAACGTGAATCTGGCGGGCGTCGCCGCGCAGGATCTCGAACACGAAATCGTCGATGCGCACCTTCTCGCCGCGATGCGGCACGCGCCCGAAGCGATGCGTGACGAGACCGCCGATGGTATCGACTTCGTCGTCGGAGAATTCGGTGCCGAATTCCTCGTTGAACTGTTCGATGCCGGTGAGCGCGCGCACGCGGAACTTGCCGTCCGGCGTCGCGATGATATTGCCGGCTTCCTCGTCGAAATCGTATTCGTCCTCGATGTCGCCGACGATCTGCTCCAGCACGTCCTCGATCGTGATGAGGCCGGCGACGCCGCCGTATTCATCGACGACGATCGCGATGTGATTGCGGTTCACGCGAAAGTCGTGCAGCAGCACGTTCAGACGCTTCGATTCGGGGATGAAGACGGCGGGGCGCAGCATGCCGCGCACGTCGAACTCTTCCTCGGCGTAATAGCGCAGCAGGTCTTTCGCGAGCAGCACGCCGATGACGTTGTCGCGATTGCCTTCGTAGACGGGATAGCGCGAGTGTGCTTTTTCGAGCACGAAGGGGATGAACTCGGCGGGCGTGTCCGCGATGTTGATGGCGTCCATCTGCGCGCGCGGAATCATGATGTCGCGAGCGCAGAGATCGGACACCTGGAAGACGCCTTCGATCATCGAGAGCGAATCGGCGTCGAGCAGGTTGCGCTCGTGTGCGTCCTGGAGCACTTCGAGAAGTTCGTCGCGCGATTCGGGCTCGTGCGAGATGAAATCGGTCAGGCGTTCGAGAAGCGAGCGCTTTTCCTGCGGTTTGTCGGTATGGCGTCGACTGGGATAGGGTTCGTTCATAGCGGAGCGCCCGGGAGTTCCCGGGCGCGGGTTAGCGGAGAGTTAAGCATACACCAAGGCAAAACGCGGGCAGCGTGGCGCGGCGCGCATGTCATGAGCCATGCTAGCCGATAAATATGCGAGAAGTATGTCGCCCCGTGATCCTTGGCCGAACGGACGATAGCCGGACGCAAAATTCATACGGAACGAAGTGCCGCGCGTCACTTCCCGGCCTGCGCCTGACAGCGCTTCAACAGCGCTTCGAGCGCGCGATCCGGCATGCCGCTTTCGCGCAATGCATCGACCGTCCGGCTGACGTAATCGAGCGTCGTGCCGTAGCGGCCGCTCGCACAGCCGAGCACGGTGCGCACGATCGGATCGGCGAGCTTGCCGGTATAGGACGTCGCCTCGCGGCGCATGACGAACGCGAGGGCTTCGACGCGCCGTCCGTCCGCGAGCGTGCAAGGCAGCCACGCGGGCCGATACGATGCCATCGCCATTTCGCGACGCCACAGCACATCCAGATGCTCGATCGCATCGGCGCCGGCGAGCCGGAACGCCATGCCGGTGCACGAGCCGCCGCGATCGAGCGCGAGCACGAGGCCCGGCTGCTCCGGCGTGCCGCGATTCACGCGCGACCACAGATACAGCCCGCGATGATAGCCGTGCACCTTGCCGCGCACGGCTTCGAGCGTCGGCAGGCCGGGGTTCCAGATCAGCGAGCCGTAGCCGAAGAGCCACAGGTCCGACTTGCGGTCCCACTTCACGAGCGTCGCCTCGCGCGAGGCGGCGAGCTCCTCATCGGTCAGAAGCGCCGATTCGCCGAGCGCGGGCGGATAGTCCGGGCACGGCGCGGACATCGGTTCGGCGGGGAGCGTTGCGGGTTGCGCGGGTTCGGGCGTTTTATCGTTCACGGCGTTCAGAACATCGGACCGGATTCAGGCCAAAGTCACGTCAAGTCAAAGGCACATAAGGATCGGAAAATCCCAGAGACTGCATGATATCCGTCTCGATGGATTCCATCTCTTGCGCCTCGCTTTCGACTTCGTGGTCGTAGCCCTGCGCATGCAGCGTGCCGTGGACGATCAGATGCGCATAGTGCGCGGCGAGCGGCTTGCCCTGCTCGGCGGCCTCGCGCCCGACGACCGGGCAGCACAGGATCAGATCGCCCGCGACGGGGTCGTCCTCCGATTCCGCGTAGGCGAACGTCAGAACGTTGGTCGCGTAGTCCTTCTGCCGATACGTCCGGTTGAGCAGGCGGCCTTCGTCCTCGTCGACGAAACGCACGGTCAGTTCGGCGTCCGCGAAAAGCGATGCCTTGATCCAGCGCACGACCGTCGCGCGCGGCAGGATCGCCTTGTGCGACGGAAACGCCTTCGCGGCGGGGAACTGCAAGGTCAAAGTGAGGCGCGGCTTCATTCGGGCTTTTGCGCCTGCTGTGCCGCACGCGCGGCTTCGGCGAGCGCGGCGTCCTTCTGCGCCTGCGCGTCGTAGGCCTCGACGATGCGCGCGACGAGCGGATGCCGCACCACGTCCGCCGACGTGAAGTGCGTAATGGCGATGCCGCGCACTTCCGACAGCACGTGCTGCGCCTCGATCAGCCCGCTCTTCTGGCCGCGCGGCAAGTCGACCTGCGTCGTATCGCCGGTGACGACCGCCTTCGAGCCGAAGCCGATACGCGTGAGGAACATCTTCATCTGCTCGGGCGTGGTGTTCTGCGCCTCGTCGAGAATGATGAACGCGTGGTTCAGCGTGCGCCCGCGCATGTACGCGAGCGGCGCGATCTCGATCATCTGGCGCTCGAACATCTTCGCAGTCTTGTCGAAGCCGAGCAGATCGTAGAGCGCGTCGTAGAGCGGACGCAGATACGGATCGACCTTCTGCGCGAGATCGCCCGGCAGGAAGCCGAGCCGCTCGCCCGCCTCGACGGCCGGACGCGTGAGCACGATGCGCTTCACCTGATCGCGCTCGAGCGCATCGACCGCGCACGCGACCGCGAGATACGTCTTGCCCGTGCCCGCCGGCCCGATGCCGAAGGTCACGTCGTGCTGCAGGATCTGCTTCAGATACTCGCGCTGGGCCGGCGTGCGGCCGCGCAGATCGGCGCGGCGCGTGTAGAGCTTCGGCCCGTGGTCCTCGTCTTCGCCGAGATCGATCGTCGCGCTGGGTTCATCGAACGGATGATCCAGGTCGCCGCGAAAACGCGGATCGGCCTCGGCCTCTTCGCCGTTGGCCTCGCGCGCGTCTTTCGCGCGGCGCGTCGCATGGCTGGCTTCGACGAGCGCGAGCTGGATGTCATCGACGGAAATCGGATCGCGCGCGCGGTTGTAGAAGTTTTCGAGCGCCGCGAGCGCGACTTTCGCGCCACGGCCGCGAATCGAAATCTTGTGGCCGCGCCGCGAGAGCGTCACGTCGAGCGCCTGCTCGATCTGCCGCAGGTTTTCGTCGAGCGGCCCGCAGAGGTTGGCGAGCCGCGCGTTGTCCTCGCGCGGTGCGGTGAATTCCAGATGCTGCGTAGGAGCGTTCTTCAAAGTGACGTTGAATTCCTGTCTTTAATGCGTCAGCTCGGGCGCCATCACCAGCTCGCCGCGCAGCGAGTGCGGATACGCGTGCACGATCTTCACGTCGATCATCTGGCCGATCAGGCGCGCGTGCGATGCCACCGGCGCGGGGAAGTTGACGACACGGTTGTTCTGCGTGCGTCCGGCGAGCTCGTTCGGATCCTTGCGCGCCGGGCGCTCGACCAGAATGCGCTCGACCTTGCCGACCATCGACTCGCTGATGCGCTGCACGTTCTGCTCGATCGTCGCCTGCAAATGTTGCAGACGTTCGAGCTTCACTTCGCGCGGCGTGTCGTCGTGCAGGTTCGCGGCGGGCGTGCCGGGGCGCGGGCTGTAGATGAACGAGAAGCTCGTGTCGTAGCTCATCTCGTCGACGAGCGCCATCATCTTGTGGAAATCGTCCTCGGTCTCGCCGGGGAAGCCGACGATGAAGTCCGTCGACAGCGACAAGTCCGGGCGGATCGCGCGCAATTTGCGGATGACTGACTTGTATTCGAGCACGGTGTAGCCGCGCTTCATCGCCATCAGGATGCGGTCCGAGCCGTGCTGCACCGGCAAATGCAGATGCGAGACGAGCTTCGGCACCTTCGCGTAAGTGTCGATGAGGCGCTGCGTGAATTCCTTCGGATGCGACGTGGTGTAGCGAATGCGCTCGATGCCCGGCACGTCCGCGACATACTCGATGAGCGTCGCGAAATCCGCGATCTCGCTCGAACCGAGCGTCAGCGCGCCACGATAGGCGTTCACGTTCTGGCCGAGCAGCGTGACTTCGCGCACGCCCTGATCGGCGAGGCCGGCGATTTCGGTCAGCACGTCATCCAGCGGGCGTGACACTTCTTCACCGCGCGTGTAGGGCACGACGCAATAGCTGCAATATTTCGAGCAGCCTTCCATGATCGACACGAACGCGCTCGGGCCGTCGACGCGCGCGGGCGGCAGGTGATCGAACTTCTCGATTTCCGGGAACGTGATGTCGACCTGCGCGCGGCCGGTGGCGCGGCGTCGATCGATCATCGCGGGCAGGCGATGCAGCGTCTGCGGACCGAACACGAGATCGACATACGGCGCGCGCGCGACGATCGAAGCGCCTTCCTGGCTCGCGACACAACCGCCGACGCCGATCAGCAGATTCGGGTTCGCTTCCTTGAGCTCGCGCACGCGGCCGAGATCGGAGAACACTTTCTCCTGGGCCTTCTCGCGCACCGAGCACGTGTTGAACAGAATGACGTCCGCGTCTTCGGGCGTGTCCGTCTTGACGAGTCCTTCTGCCGCGCCGAGCACGTCGACCATCTTGTCGGAGTCGTACTCGTTCATCTGGCAGCCGAAGGTCTTTACATAAACTTTCTTGGTCATGAATCGTCGCCGGTCGCAGTGGTTAACCTGGGGGCGCTATATAAGAGATTGATCGGGAGTTTCGCGGACTTCTACAGTGATCTGCCCGCTTTTTACTGTAATTTAGCCCGATATTATAGCTCCGGCGGCAATTCCTGACGCCGCGGCCTGCGATCCGGCGGATAGGCGAGATCGCCGAGCAGTTCCTCCGTCGTTTTCTCGAAGCGCCCGACCAGGAAGTCCAGCAGCACGCGCACGCGCGGCGCCATGTAGCGGTTCGCATGAAAGAGCGCGTGCACGGCGGCCTCGTGCGTGCACCAGTCGGGCAGCACCATCCGCAGCGTGCCGGCGCGCACGTCGGCGGCGATATCCCAGATCGATTTATGCGCGATGCCGTGGCCCGCAAGCGCCCACTCGCGCAACAGCGCGCCGTCGTTGGTTTCCCACGCGTCCGCGAGCGGGATCGTGTACGCATAGCGCTCGTCGCCGCGCACGAAGCTCAGCTCGTTGAGCGGCCCGTTCGCCGTGACCACGACGACGAAATCGTGCCCGACCAGATCCGCGGGCGTCTTCGGCACGCCATGCTTCGCGAGATAGTCCGGCGACGCGCACAGCACCCGGCGGTTCGGCGCAAGCGCGCGCGCGGCGAGTCCGCTTTCGGGCGGCGCGCCGAAGCGGATCGCGAGATCGATTTCCTCCAGCAGCAGATTCGACACCGAGTCCGACAGCGTGAGCGCGAACCGCACGTCCGGATGCAGCGCGCTGAATTCATCGAGCCAGCCGCGCAGCAGCGAGCGCCCGAAATTCGACGTCGCCGAAATGCGCACCTTGCCGCGCACCACGTTCTGACCGGCCTGCAGGGCGGCTTCGGCGTCGTCGATCGCCTGCAACGCGACGCGGCAATGCTGCAGATACATGCGACCTTCGTCCGTGACGCGCAGCTGGCGCGTGGTGCGCTCGAAGAGCCGCGTGCGCAGCGCCTTTTCCAGCTTGATGAGTCGCGCACTCGCCGCCGCCGGCGACAGTCCGAGCTTGCGCCCCGCCGCCGACAGGCTGCCCGCGGTCGCAGCTTCCACGAAAAGGCGCATGTCGCCCAGCCGGTCCATCGTTATTTTCAAATCCGCTTTGATAATGATTCAAAGCGTAGACCAATTCTCAAAACAATGCCCGTCTCGCACAATGCGCCTAAGCGTAAACCCTTGCGGGGCATCCACGTATGCAACTCGACCACGTCACGATCGTCGCGCCCGACTGCGATGCGCTCATGCGCTTTTTCGTCGATATCGCCGGGATGCGGGTCGGGCCGCGTCCGCCTTTCGGCGTCGGCGGCTACTGGCTGTATCTCGGCTCGCGGCCGGCGGTGCATCTGATCGCATCGGGCGCGGCGTCGGCATCGGCATCGGCATCGGCGGAGCGGCCGGGCGCGACGCGCATCGACCATCTGGCGCTGCGCGTCGGCGACGAAGCCGAATGGCGCGCATTGCTCGAACGTCTCGATTGCCACGGCTACGCGTATCAGCTTGCCGACGTGCCGGTCGCGCGCGAGTTGCAGCTGTTCGTGCGGCTGGCGCCGGGCGTCGTCGTCGAATTCGTGGTTGCTCAAACTCGCGCTCAATCCTGATCTGGAGTCACCATGCCTCTTCCGCTTCTCGCGCTGGCGATCAGCGCCTTCGCCATCGGCACGACGGAGTTCGTCATCATGGGCTTGCTGCCCAACGTCGCGCGCGATCTTTCCGTGTCGATTCCGTCGGCGGGCCTGCTCGTCACCGGCTACGCGCTCGGCGTCGCGGTCGGCGCGCCGCTGCTCGCCGTGCTGACGAGCAAGCTGCCGCGCAAGCTCGCGCTGCAATTGCTGATGCTCGTGTTCATCGTCGGCAACGTGCTGTGCGCGGTCGCGCCCACCTATGGCCTGCTGATGATCGCGCGCGTCGTGACCTCGTTCGCGCACGGCTCGTTCTTCGGTATCGGCGCGGTCGTGGCCGCGTCGCTCGTGCCGGCGGAAAAGCGTGCGAGCGCCATCGCGCTGATGTTCACCGGGCTCACGCTCGCGAACGTGCTGGGCGTGCCGTTCGGCACCTTCATCGGCCAGGAGCTCGGCTGGCGCGCCACGTTCTGGATCGTCGCGGGTCTCGGCGTGCTGTCCGCGCTCGGCGTGACGGCGCTCGTGCCGAATCGTCACGATGTCGCGCAAAGCCGCCTCGGCCAGGAAGTGCGCGTGCTCCGCGACGGCCAGGTCTGGCTCGCGCTCACGATGACCGTGCTCGGCTTCGGCGGCGTGTTCGTCGTGTTCACGTACATCGCGCCGATTCTCGAACAGGTGGGCGGCTTCTCGCCGCGCGCCGTCACGCTGATTCTGGTGCTGTTCGGCATCGGCCTCACGATCGGCAATACCATCGGCGGCAAGCTCGCCGATCGCGCGCTGATGCCGTCGTTGATGGGCATTCTGGTCGCGCTCGCGATCGTCATGGCGGTGTTCGCGAAGACGAGCCACAGCCAGATCGGTGCGATCGTGACGATTTTCGTATGGGGCATCGCGGCGTTCGCGACGGTGCCGCCGTTGCAGACGCGCGTCGTCGAGAAGGCGAAAGATGCGCCGAATCTCGCGTCGACGCTGAATATCGGCGCGTTCAACGTCGGCAATGCGGGCGGCGCGTGGCTCGGCGGCGCGGTGCTGACGCACGGCTACGGGCTCGATGCGCTGCCGTGGGCCGCCGCCGCGGTCGCACTCGCCGCGCTGGCCGTGACGTGGTTCGCCGCGCGACTGGATGCGCCACGGGTTACATCGGAAGTAAATGCGGCCGACGCTTGCTGAGCGCTTATCATGTTGGCTCAACGTAATCCGAGACAACATGATCGATCATCTCATCTGCGATTGCGACGGCGTGCTCGTCGACAGCGAAGTCATCGCGGATCGCGTCATGCTGGACGTTCTCACCGAGACGTTTCCCGGCATCGACTTCAAACCGGCCGTCAAGACGGCTTTCGGGCAGCAGACCTCGCGCTTTCTGGCCCATCTGGAGACGAAGTTCGGCATTCTGATGCCGCCCAATTTCGTCGATACGATCGAGGCGCGCGTCTCGGTGGAACTCGCGCGCTCGGTCGGACCGATCGCCGGCGTGCGTGCCGCGCTGGAAAGTTGCGGCCTGCCGGTTGCGGTGGTGTCGAACAGCCGCATGGAGCGTGTGCGTGCATCGGTGCGGCGCGCGGGGCTCGACGAGATCGTCGGCGCGCGCGTGTTCAGCGCGCAGCAGGTCGAGCGGCCGAAGCCTTTTCCGGACGTTTATCTGCTTGCGGCGCGCACGCTGGAAATCGACCCGGCGCGCTGCCTCGTCGTGGAAGACAGCATCGCCGGACTCACGGCGGCGCGCGCGGCGGGGATGAAGACCATCGCGTTCGTCGGCGCGAGCCATATTCCGTCCGGCTACGCGCAAGTGCTGCGCGAAACCGGCATCACCCGGATCATGGAGCACATGGACGAATTGCCCGCGCTCGTCGCTGCCGGCGTTCGCGGGGATTTCGGCGACGTGCTGTCCTGAAGGCGCTTCCGGCTTAAGCCGCTTCCTCGACGGCTTCGCGCGCGGCTGCCAGCGCCGCGCGGAATTCGACCAGTTCCGCGATGGTGAGCATCGGCAGCGCGTGTTCCTTCGCGAAGCGCTCGACCTGCGCGCCGCGCGTCATCGTGCCGTCGGCGTTCATCAGTTCGCACAGCACGCCCGCCGGCTTGAGGCCCGCGAGAATCGCCAGATCGACCGTGCCTTCCGTATGGCCGCGCCGCGCGAGCACGCCGCCCGGCATCGCGCGCAGCGGGAACACGTGGCCGGGCCGCACGATGTCGGCCGGCTTCGCTTGATCGGCAATGGCCGCGCGGATCGTCGTCACGCGATCGGCCGCCGACACACCCGTGGTCACGCCTTCCCGCGCCTCGATCGACACCGTGAACGCGGTGCCGTAGCGGCTGCCGTTCGCGGCGGCCATCGGCGGAAGTTCGAGCGCGCGCACTTTTTCGTCCGGCAGGCACAGGCAGACGATGCCGCTGCATTCGCGGATCAGAAGCGCCATCGTGGCATCGGTGAGTTTTTCGGCGGCGACGATCAGATCGGCTTCGTTTTCGCGATCGTCGTCGTCCTGGAGAACGACGGGGCGGCCTGCGCGCATGGCGTCGAGCGCGGCAGCGATGCGCGGGGGAATCTCGAACGAAGCGAGTTGCGGGAGATCGGCAGTGGCGTCATCGGCGATGACGGCGGGGGCGGCGAACGACAGGCTGCTGGTGAACTGAATCTGGGACATGTGAAACGCTCTCGCGAAAAATTGGGCGAAAAACGTTTCAGGGCATTGCAAACAGACAGAACGGCACCCCGCGGCGACGCACCAAAAGGCGCGGCGTCGTCCGGTTCGGCGCGATGCATGAATCGCCAAGGGGAACGGACATGACCATCTGCACATCTTCTCTCATCCGGACTGTGACCGTCGGCTCTGGCTTCGCACCAGATCTGCTGACCCCGCGCATGAATTGATCGCGCGGGCGCTCGCGGGCTCGTGGTCCGGCCTCGAAGCCTCGCCACATACCGCCGGTGGGGAATTACACCCCGCCCTGAAGACGTACTGAACGCCGGCAAGCTCAACACTCGACGGCTTTTTTAGGATACCGCACGCGATCATTTTTTGCACTGCCGCATGCGTCGCGGCCTTTCCGGAAAACGACATATGCTGCTCGCGCGCCCTAGCTGTCCGCCCAGGTTTTTGCCGCGTCGACCGCGCGTCGCCATCCGGCGAGACACGATTCGATCTCGGGCGCGGGCATCGAAGGCGTGAAACGTCGCTCCAGTTGCCATTGAGCCTTGAGTTCGTCGACATCCTTCCAGTAGCCGACTGCGAGCCCCGCCAGATAGGCCGCGCCGAGCGCCGTGGTTTCCGCGATGCGCGGGCGCGCGACATCGACGCCGAGGATGTCCGCCTGGAACTGCATCAGCAGGTCATTCGCGCAGGCTCCGCCATCGACCCGCAATTCGCCGATGCGTATGCCGGAATCCGCTTCCATCGCCTTCAGCACGTCGAGCGATTGATACGCGATGGAGTCCAACGCCGCCCGCGCGATATGCCCCGACGTCGTGCCCCGTGTCACACCGAAGAGCGTGCCGCGTGCGCGCGCGTTCCAGTGCGGCGCGCCGAGACCGGCGAAGGCCGGCACGAGATAGACGCCGTCACTATGCGGCACGCCGCGCGCGAGCGTTTCGACCTCGCTGGCGCGGCGGATGAGCCCGAGCCCGTCGCGCAGCCATTGCACGACCGCGCCGGCGATGAAGATGCTGCCTTCGAGCGCGTAGCTGACCTGATCGCCGATTTGCCAGGCGATCGTCGTCACGAGGTTGTTGCGCGATTCGATCGGCTTGTCGCCCGTGTTCATGACGAGAAAGCAGCCGGTGCCGTAGGTGTTCTTCACCATGCCGGAATCCGTGCACATTTGTCCGAAGAGCGCGGCGTGCTGATCGCCGGCGAGCGATGCGAGCGGGAGGTCCGCGGCGAACACGGCGCCTTGCGTCGTGCCGTACACCTCCGACGACGTGCGCACTTCGGGCAGCATGCTGCGCGGAATGTCGAGCGCGTCGAGGAGTTCGTCGTCCCAGCGCCGCTCGTGAATGTTGAAGAGCATCGTGCGCGAGGCGTTCGTGATGTCGGTGACATGCATGCCGTGCCGCGTGAAATTCCACATGAGCCAGCTGTCGACGGTGCCGAACGCGAGCTGTCCCTGCTTCGCCTTGTCGCGCGCGCCTTCGACGTTATCGAGGATCCAGCGGATTTTCGTCGCGGAGAAATATGCGTCGATGGGCAGGCCGGTTTTCGCGCGCACCATCGCTTCGAGGCCGCGCGATTTCAGTTCGTCGCAAAACGCGGCGGTGCGGCGGTCCTGCCAGACGATCGCGTTATAGACGGGCTTGCCCGTCTCGCGGTCCCAGACGATCGTGGTTTCGCGCTGATTCGTGATGCCGACCGCCGCGATCGACGAGGCGCTCGCGCCGGCGCGCGTGACGGCTTCCGCGGCGACGCCCGCCTGCGTCGACCAGATTTCCTGCGGGTCGTGCTCGACCCAGCCCGCTTCCGGATAAATCTGCTGGAATTCCTTCTGCGCCACGGACACGACGTTGCCTTTTCTGTCGAAAAGCATGGCGCGCGAGCTGGTGGTGCCCTGGTCGAGCGCGAGAACGTACTGATCCTGCATGGTCTTCTCCGGGTCTGGGTGGACGTCGATGTCCGCCGATGTTCGTTCGGGCAATCTATCGGACCGGGCCGCCGCGGACAACTCGGCCGAACGGCATAAGCCGATCAACACCTTTTGCGTCGAGTGCAAAATGCCTATGCCATTCGGCCGAGTGGCGCGACCGTTCCGTTCGTCCGATACTGGCTGCACGAATTCGAACGAGGGGGCTGCGATGCGAATGCTGATGGCTTCAGGCGTGCTGGGCGCGGCGATTCTGGCGGGCTGCGTGGGCACGCCGAACCTGGATGGCACGAGAGGCGCGCCGTCGTTCAGTGCGCTGCAAGAGATGTGCGGAACGTCCCCGGTCGATTACGGCGCGGACGCGCAATCGGTCTACTCGGCTTTTTTCGATGCCTATGTGGCCCAGCGGCGCGGCGGGCTGTCGAAGGAGCGCTACTGCGCGTTCCAGGCGGGGATCGCCGAGCGCTATCGCGCTTATCGCGCGAATCCCGGCCCCGAGGCGCAAAGCGCATGGGCGAATTTCTTCCTCGATCAGCGAGCGCAGGCGCTGAGCTGGCGAGCAGCGGTCGATCCGACGCTACGCGCCGGATGAAGCGGCTTGATCCGAGATGCGAAGGAGGGTGAGACGGACGCAGCCGCCGGCCGCGCCCCGAGTCCTGCCGCGCTACGAGTAACGCTTGAAAGCCTTGACGGTGGAATCACCGGTGGCGGTGAGGCGCCATTGCTGGCGTCCTGATGCGAGATTTTCGAGTTGAACGAGCTGGCGTTCGAGCAGGGCGTCGAGCTCCTCGCGTTCCATGTCGACCTGATTGGGTGCTTCCTGAACCAATAGCAGCGTGGCAAATTCGTGCGGACTCAGCATTGTGTTCTCCATGACGACCGAACGGCATAAGCAGCCGGCTTTGTAAGCCGGATCTTTTTGCATCGAAACGTTGTGCGGGGAAAACTGAAAAGCCGGGCAAGCGCGTTGATTTTGTGCTGCGGTTGCCGGGAATTGGGATTGTAGGCAAGCGTCTGACAAGTGCCAAATTCGAAACGAAAATTTTCGCTTTGACTTTTTGCCACGAGGGAGGCGGTCCATGGCTGCCGGAAATTCGAAGAATCGACATGAACTTCGTGCCGCAGTGCACACAAGCATGGTGCATCGCTGAATCGCTTTCAGCAGCCGCAACGGCGCGAGCGACCCATGCGCGTTATTCATTAATTTATACGATAAATGAATTTGTTTCGGATTAAGCGGACAATGCAATATTCGTCTTTTGCCCGGCCTTCCCTCAAAATCGCCAGGGTAGTTCTGCCCGCTGGTATTTCGGACTTCATTCAATGACTCGCTTCAACTGGCAAAACCCGTATCCCACGCCGCGCTTGCCGGTGTTCGCCCGCAATATCGTTTCGACCTCCCATCCGCTCGCCGCGCAAGCGGGCCTGCGCATGCTGTGGAAAGGCGGCAATGCCGTCGATGCAGCCATTGCCGCCGCAGCGGCCATCACTGTGGTCGAGCCGGTGTCCTGCGGCCTGGGCGGCGACGCCTTCGCGCTCGTCTGGGACGGCAGGAAGCTTCACGGTTTGAACGCGTCGGGCGTGTCGCCGGCGGCCTGGAACGTCGATTATTTCCGCCACAAGTACGGCGAGGAAAACGGCCTCGCGCGCCAGCCCAAGCGCGGCTGGGACGCGGTGACCGTGCCGGGCGTCATCGCCGGATGGGAGGCGCTGCATACGAAGTTCGGCTCGCTGCCGTTCGCGGACCTGATGGAGCCGGCCATCGAGATCGCCGAGCGCGGTCATGCGGTGGCGAGCATCGTCGCGTACAAGTGGGCGGCGGCGGTGCCCGAGCTGAAGAATCAGCCGGGTTTCGCGGATGTGTTCATGCCGCACGGCCGCGCTCCTGAAGTAAGTGAGCTCGTGCGCTTTCCGGGCCACGCGAAGACGCTGCGCCTGCTCGCGCAGCACGGTCCGCGCGCCTTCTACGAAGGCGAGATCGCGGAGCGCATCGCCGCGTTCGCGCGAGAGGGCGGCGCCGCGTTGACCATGAACGACCTGCGCGGCTATCGCGCGGACTGGGTCGAGCCGATCAGCAAGGACTATCGCGGCTACACGGTGCACGAGATTCCGCCGAACGGGCAGGGCATTGCCGCGTTGATCGCGCTCGGCATTCTCGACAAGTTCGATGTCAGTGCGCTGTCGGTGGACCGCATCGAGTCGCAGCACTTGCAGATCGAGGCGATGAAGCTCGCCTTCGCCGACGTCTATCGCTACGTCGCCGATCCGCGCTCCATGGAAGTGACGCCCGAGCAGATGCTCGACGACGCCTACCTGACGGAACGCGCGAAACTCATCGATCCGGTCAAGGCCACGCAGTTCGATTTCGGCATGCCGAAGGCGGGCGGCACCATCTATATGTCCGTCGCCGACGAGCGCGGCATGATGGTGAGCTTCATCCAGTCGAACTACATGGGCTTCGGCTCGGGCGTGGTCGTGCCGGAAACCGGCATCGCGTTGCAGAACCGCGGTTGTGGCTTCTCGATGGACCCGAAGTCCGCAAATGTGGTCGAGGGCGGCAAGCGCCCGTTCCATACGATCATTCCCGCTTTCCTGACGCAGGAAGTCGACGGCGCCCGCGAAGCCGTCATGAGCTTTGGCGTGATGGGCGGCGACATGCAGCCCCAAGGCCACCTGCAATCGATCGTGCGCATGCTCGACTACGGCCAGCAGCCGCAGGCCGCATGCGACGCGCCGCGCTGGAAGGTGAACCGCGACTTCACGATCGACATCGAAGCCACGCTCGATCTCGACACCGCGCGTGCGCTCGAAGGGCTCGGCCACACGATCAAGTCCATCGACGATCCGTACATGGACTTCGGCTCCGGCCAGTACATCTGGAAGCTGGATCGCAACGATCCCGAGCGTGGCTACGTCGCGGCGAGCGACAGCCGGCGCGACGGACTCGCTGCCGGGTTCTGACTTCACCGTCGGAGGCCGCGTCATGTGACCGGCCTCCATCCAACGAGACATAGCGTCCATTCGCCGCTCCCGGGCCGGCGAAGGGGACCGCGCGCCCGCGCCGGGCGCAAGAGAGGGACATCATGAACGAACAGGTGTATGAGACGCCGAATGCTCGAGAGGCCGCGGCGGCGAATAGCGAAACGTTCACGCCGAAAGCACCGCCGTCGAAGGCGATGATTCGTCGCATCGTATTTTCATCGTCGGTGGGCAATGCGCTCGAGTGGTTCGACTTTCTCGTCTACGGCTACTTCGCGACGGTCATCGCGAAGGCGTTCTTTCCGACGAACGACGAGTGGCTCTCGACGATGCTGGCTATCGGCACGTTCGGCATCTCGTTCCTGATGCGCCCGCTCGGCGCGATCGTGCTGGGCGTCTACGGCGACCGCAAAGGGCGCAAGGCCGCGCTCACGCTCGCCATTCTGCTGATGATGGTCGGCACCCTGACGATGGCCGTGATGCCGTCGTATCAGCACATCGGCGTGGCGGCGCCGCTGTTGATCCTGCTCGCGCGTCTCGTGCAAGGCTTCGCGGTCGGCGGGGAGTTCGGCAGCGCGACCGCGTTCATGGTCGAGCACAGCGAGGCGCGGCGCGGCTATTACGCGAGCTGGCAGTTCGCGAGCCAGGGCCTTGCCGCGATCATGGCCGCGGCGTTCGGCTCGGTTCTGAGCGCGTGGCTGCCGCAGCCGCAACTCGAAAGCTGGGGCTGGCGCATTCCTTTCGTTTTCGGGCTGCTCGTCGGGCCGGTCGGCTACTACATTCGCTCGCATCTGGACGAAACGCCGGAATTTCTCGCGACGCGTCCCGCGAAGAAGGCGAGCTCACCGGGCGTCTCGTTCTCGAACCAGTGGCTGAATCTGCTGCTCGCCGTCGGCATCGTCGCGCAATCGACGGTCGGCGTGTATGTGCTGCAGCTCTATATGCCGATGTACGCCGTGAAGCAACTGCATCTGCCGGCCACGGCGTCGTTCGCCGTCGTGGTGCTCAACGGCGGACTGCAGTTCATGTTTTCGCCATTGATGGGCGCGCTGTCCGACCGGGTCGGGCGCATCCGCATCATGCTCGGCACGTCGATCTTCATGGGCGTGACGATTTATCCGATGTTTGCGTGGCTGCAGGCGCATCCGACGGTCGCGTCGCTCGTCGTGTTGCAAGCGGTCGCCGGCATTCTCAAGGCGGCGTATTCCGGCCCGATGCCCGCGCTCATGTCGGAAATCTTCCCGACGCGCGTGCGTTCCACCGGCCTCTCGATCGGCTACGCGCTCGGCGTCACGCTGTTCGGCGGATTCGCGCCGACGATCGTCGAGGCGTTCATCCATGCCACCGGCGACAAGCTCGCGCCGAGTTACTACGTGCTGTTCGCCGCGGTGTTGTCGGGCGTATCGCTCGCGATCGTCGCGTGGCGCATGCGCAGCGCGCGGCGTGGCACCTGACGTCGCAGGTCGGGTATTCCTCATTCCAATCAAAGGGGCGGCTTCGGCCGCCTTCGTGCTTTTTGGGGCTTTTCAAACTTCCCGTGGACGCCCGATCGGCATGTTTCATGCAGCACTGCATCGATGGCCGCTCGCTACGACTCGTAAGAATTTGGCATCAAAGGAACCGGCACGCCGCGAGCGAGTCTGTCCCCATGCCTGCAAACTCGTTGCAGGGCGGCTAAGATGGAAAAACAAGCCGTCAAGACTTGAAGTTGAGGACGCTGCGACCGAACCGTTCACGGCGTCGCCTGACATCGGCCGTCTCTTGCTGGCCGATGGCGCGTTCAGTTCAGCCTGGGAGCGCGATATATGCACGCAGAAAGTAGCCACGTGATGCCGTGGCGCATCGAAGACATCGATCTCGCCCGGATCGATCGTCAGAAGGCGGTATCGAACGAACATCTTCTCTTGTTGCTGTGCGCCTGCTCATTCATCGAGAGCGGCACCGATCTCTACACGAGCAATCTCAGCAAGTATTTTCACGACGACCCCGAGATCTCGGCGTGGCTCAACAATGAATGGGAGCCCGAAGAGATGCAGCACGGCAGGGCACTCAAGACATATATCAATCACGTGTGGCCCGAGTTCGACTGGGACACTGCGTTCAGGAATTTCTTCGACGAATACTCGCTCACGTGTTCCTATGAGGAATTCGAGAAGAAGCGCGCCCTCGAAATGGTGGCGCGCTGCGTCGTCGAGACGGGAACGGCCACGCTCTATCGCGCGATTGGCGAATGCTCGGATGAACCGGTGCTCAAGGAGATCACCGACAACATCCGCACCGACGAAGTGCGGCACTACAAGCACTTTTTCCATTTCTTCAAGAAGTGGAACAAGATCGAAGGCAATGGCCGCATGGCCGTGCTCGGCGCCCTCGTGCGGCGCGTGATGGAGCTGAAAAGCGAGGATTCCGAGATTGCACTGCGGCATGTCTTCGCCATTCGTTATCCTGAGCGTGCGCAGGACGCGGAGTACAACCGCGACCTTTCGGCGCGCGTGAACGCGCTCGTGCGGCGCAATCTGTCAGCGGATCAGGCCATCAAGATGCTGCTCAAGCCGCTCGACTTGCCCGCGCGCATTCAGCCCGGCGTGCACTATCCGCTCTCGAAGATGACGCAGCTGTTCTTCCGATAAAACTTGCTCGACGCGATGACCGATTCCAACGCGCCAAATCCGCTTTCATCGCATTCCGTCTTCGACGAATGGCCGCCCGAGTTGCGTGCGCTCTTCGACGGCACGCTCGCCATTGCGGATCGCGGTTTCACCGCATCGCTGTGCGCGGCCGATCACGCGCATCGGGTGCGCACAGCGCTTTTGAGCGTAGGCGAACTGCTCGCGCCCGATGCGCGCACGCTCGCCTTCGCGCTGTGGCCCGCGTCGCGGACCGCGCAGGCCGTCGCCGCAACCGGACGCGCGACGCTCGCCTTCGTGTTCGATGAGGCGTTCTATCAGGTGCATCTCGATGCGCGCCGCGTACCGCTCAACGACGTGCCGCTCGCGTGCTTCGTCGGCACGATCGAGAGCGGAGAAATTCAGCGGGTGGGATATGCGCGACTCCGGAATGGAATCGCGTTCGAACTGACTGAAGCGCAACCGGTGCTCGCGCGCTGGCGCGAGCAGCTCGAATGGCTGAAGCGGGCGGCGAGCGCCGCCGCCTGAAGCACCGATGCGGCGCGCTCGCGCCGCATCGAATCACATCGAATGGCTCAACGGCCGCGATCGCCCGAGCGCAACGCGTCGCGCCGGCCGCCCAGCAGCGCGCCGGGATTGGCCGCCGGCTTGCGCGCATTGGCGACATGGCCCGCCTGCGCCGGTTCCGAACGCCGCGGCGCCGAGCCCGTACCCGCGTTCGGCTTGTTGTGATTGCGCGCTTCGCGTGAAGGCTGCGCGCCGGACTTGCCGCTATTGTTTCCGTTCGACGGACGTGCGCCGCGCGCCTCGCCGTTCGGACGACCGCCGTCGCGGCGCGGCTCGCCATTGCCAGTGCCATTGCCAGTGCGTCGCGCTTCGCCGTTCGGACGGGCCTCACCGTTGCGCGGACTTTGACGCCCTTGGCCGCCCTGACCCTGAGGGCGCCCCTGGCTGCGACGCTGGATCGGCTCCGGCTTCGCGTTCGGGTCCGGCTCGAAGCCGGCGATCACTTCGCGCGGAATCGGCCGCTTGATGAGGCGTTCGATGTCCTTCAGCAGTTGATGCTCGTCCACGCACACGAGCGACACCGCTTCGCCTTCCGCGCCCGCGCGCCCCGTGCGGCCGATACGATGCACGTAGTCTTCCGGCACGTTCGGCAGATCGAAGTTGACGACGTGCGGCAGTTGATCGATGTCGATGCCGCGTGCCGCGATATCGGTCGCGACCAGCACCTGCAGCGTCTCGGCCTTGAATTCGCTGAGCGCGCGGGTGCGTGCCGACTGGCTCTTGTTGCCGTGAATCGCGAGCGCGCTGATGCCGTCCTTCGTCAATTGCTCGGCGAGGCGGTTCGCGCCGTGCTTCGTGCGCGTGAAAACGAGCACCTGGAACCAGTTGTTGCCGCGGATGAGATGCGTGAGCAGTTCGCGCTTGCGATCGCGATCGACCGGATGGATCTTCTGGTCGACCGTCTCCGCCGTGGTATTGCGGCGCGCGACTTCGATGAGCGCGGGCGAATCGAGCAGGCTGTCGGCGAGCGCCTTGATCTCGTCGGAGAACGTGGCCGAGAACAGCAGGTTCTGGCGCTTGGCGGGCAGGCGCGCGAGCACGCGCTTGATGTCGTGGATGAAGCCCATGTCGAGCATGCGATCGGCTTCGTCGAGCACGAGAATTTCGAGCTGCGAAACGTCGATCGTCTTTTGTTGCATGTGATCGAGCAGACGTCCGGGCGTAGCCACGACGATATCGACGCCGCGGCGCAGCGCGTCGATCTGCGGATTGATGCCGACGCCGCCGAACATCACCGTCGACTTGAGCTTCAGATATTTGCCGTACGCGCGCACGCTTTCCTCGACTTGCGCCGCGAGTTCGCGCGTCGGCGTGAGGATCAGCGCGCGCACCGGGCGCTTGGCGCCGCCCGTGGCGGGCGCGAGTTGCGACAGGCGTTGGAGGATCGGCAGCGTGAAGCCGGCGGTCTTGCCCGTGCCGGTCTGCGCGCCCGCGAGCAGGTCGCCGCCTTTCAGAACGGCGGGAATCGCCTGAAGCTGGATCGGAGTGGGACTGGAATAGCCGAGTTCGTTGACGGCGCGAAGCAAAGGTTCAGACAGGCCAAGTGAATCAAAAGACATAAATTGGTGTTCGTTGTGTCGAACGGCGCGCATGCGAATCGAGGCTGCGGCGAATCATGGTTCGGCCGGCAGAGCGCATGTGCGACGCTCGGAAATGAATCGGGCGGCGGGCCAGTCGGCGATCAGCGATCGCCCGGCGTTGCCGCGAGGTTCGACGTGCTATCAAGACACGTCATCTGGCGGTAAGTTGCATCGATGACACTGCGACGCAGCGGCGCCCGTTTCTGTCCGGCGCTCACGCGACATAGCGCGCGACGCTCACGAACTGGCACAGGCTGCCTGCGAGCACGAACAGATGCCAGATTCCGTGTCCGTGCCGGATGCGCTCGTCGTTGATGAAAAAATAAATGCCGGCGCTGTAAATCACGCCGCCCGCCACCAGCCACGCGGTCCCCGCGGTTGGCAGCGCCGTCACGAGCGGATGAATGGCAACGAGCGCGAGCCATCCCATCAGCACGTACAGCATCATCGATACGCTGCGGGTTCGGCGCCCGAGCGTGAGTTCCTGCGTGATGCCGAGCACGGCAAGCCCCCAGCTCACGCCGAAGAGCGACCAGCCCCAGGGACCACGCAAGGTCACTAGTGTATACGGCGTGTAGCTGCCCGCGATCAACAAGTAGATGGCCGAGTGATCGCACTTCTGCAGCACCGCTTTCATGCGCGGCGTACGCGCGCAGTGATACAGCGTGGAGACGATGTAGAGCGCGCAGAGCATCGCGCCATACACCGAGAAGCTGACGACCTTGTACGCGTCGCCGTCGAGCGCGCCCATGATCACGAGGGCGGTCAGTCCCGCCACCGAGAGCAGCGCGCCGATCAAATGGCTGATGCTGTTGAAACGCTCACCTGCATGCATGACACCCTGCCGCAAAAACGAATGCGCAAAAAAGCAAAGGGCGCGGCCCCAACTACGAAGGCTGCGCCCCAGAGCGTATTGTACGCTGTCGATGCGATGAACGTCGGCAGTGGCCGTCGGACCTCAGTCGAGCGGTGCCGAACGCAGGTTGCTCACCTGCTGCGGCGACACCGGCGTGCCGTGGTTGCCCCACGACATCCGGATGTACGTCACGACCGCGGCGACATCCGTATCCGACAGCGACTGCGCGAAAGGCGGCATGCCGTGCGGCATGGGGTTGCCTTCCGTACTCGGCGGATAGCCGCCGTTCAGCGTCATGCGGATCGGATTGACGGCCGATTGCATCTGGATCGACGGGTTGTTCGCGAGCGGCGGGTAAGCAGGCGGCTTGCCGAGACCGTTCTCCGCGTGGCACTTCGCGCAGTTCTCGGTGTACACCTTCTTGCCCAGCGTGAGCAGCTCGCCGCCGAATTTGTCGGAGGTCTCGAGCTGCATGACTTCCGGCGCTTCCTTCTTCTGCGGGATCGACTTGAGATACGTCGACATCGCGTTGATGTCCGCGTCGGTCATGTACTGCAGGCTGTTATGGACCACTTCGGCCATCGGACCGAACACCGCGCCGCGCTGCGACACGCCGGTCTTCAGCAGATCGTTGATGTCCTTGATGTCCCAGTCGCCGAGACCCGCTTCCTTGTTCGACGTGAGCGACGGCGCATACCAGTTCTGCAGCGGGATCAGGCCGCCGGCGAAGGCCGCCGAGTTGACCGGGCCGCCCATCGCGTTGATCGACGTGTGGCACATGCCGCAGTGGCCGAGGCCTTCGACGAGATACGCGCCGCGGTTCCATTCGACCGACTTGGTCGGATCCGGCTTGTACTCGCCTTCGCTGAAGAACAGCGTGCGCCAGCCGATCAGCAGGTTGCGGTTGTTGAACGGGAAGCGCAGTTCATGCGGACGGCTCGGCTCGGAAACCGGCGGGACCGAGCGCAGGTACGCGTAGATCGCGTCGGAGTCGGCGCGCGTGACCTTCGTGTAGCTCGTGAACGGGAAGCCCGGATACAGCAGCGAACCGTCCTTCGAGCGGCCGGTGTGCATCGCGCGATAGAAGTCGTCGGAGGTCCACTTGCCGATGCCGTATTGATCGTCCGGCGTGATGTTCGGCGTGAACATCGTGCCGAACGGCGTGGCCATCGGCAGGCCGCCCGCGAACTGCTTGCCGCCGCGCACCGTGTGGCACGCGATACAGTCGCCGGCGCGCGCGAGGTACTCGCCTTGCTTGACGAGCGCGGCTTTGTCGGCAGGCGTTGCCGCGATGGCGCCGCCCGAATGCAGATTGTCGCCGCCCGACCAGAGGACGGCGCCGGCTGCGACGGCTGCCACCACGACAGCCGAGGAAAGTGCGAACAGGGACTTGCGTTTCATTATGTTGTCGCTCCAGACGCCTTATTGCGGTTCGCTGCCGCACTTGAGCGGCATCTTCAACGAGCCAGCGGGCGCGGGCACCGGGTTGGCGGGTGCTTGTTGCGTGGACAGCCAGGCGGCGACGGCGGTCACGTCGTCGTCCGTCAGGCGCGAGGCGATCTGCTGCATGCAGTCGGGCGCCTTCGCGTGACGCGTGCCCGACTTCCATGCGCCGACTTGCGCGCTGATGTAGTCCGAATGCAGGCCGACGAGACCCGGGATGGCCGGCTGCATGCCGGTCAGACCCTTGCCGTGGCAGGCCGCGCACGCGGGAATGTTCTTCGAGCTATCGCCGTTCAGCACGATCTGCTGGCCGCGCGCGAGCGCCGTGGCCGAGACATTCGACTTGGCCGGCTGCGGATACGGCGGACGCTGGTTCGAGAAGTACGTCGCGATCTGATGAAGGTAATCGTCCGAGAGATACGTGACGAGGTAGTTCATCGGCGGGTACTTGCGCCGGCCTTCGCGGAAGTTCTGGAGCTGGTTGTACAGGTAGTCGGCAGGTTTGCCGGCAAGACGCGGGAAGTAGTCGTTGTCCGTGCCTTCACCGTGAACGCCGTGGCACGCGGTGCAGCCTTGCACGCGAGCGGCCATCGTATCCGGTGCGATCGGCTGGTTTTGCGCCTGCGCGGCGGAGCTGAAAACGCCAGCGCTGCCTACCAGAGCCGAGGCAAAAGCCATAGCGAGCAGCGGACGAAAAATGCGTCTTGAAAACACGCGACACTCCATGAAATTCGGGGACCTGCCGAGCTTCGTGCGGCTCGGTGCGAAGGTGGCGAACCACGGCCACGCAAGGGGCGGTGGGTGGCGGACCACGGCCACAGCGGCTCGACGAGCCTCTGATGCGACGCGGCATTCTATCATCGAAGCATGATGATGACTATTTGACACAATCTGGCTCTAAGTCCCACTGCAGCGCATTCGCGACAATATGCCGCGCGGCTATTGACCGCCCGCGACGAACCCGGGATGCACGCACGCTTCATTGCGTTTCGACAAATCATCGACCCGAATGAGCCGCGTCATTCCGACGTGCTTCATGCAGTTTCGGAAGCGTCCGGCAAAAATTCAAGGCGTTTCGCGCGCGTTCGATGTTGTGCTGCACCGTGGAGGTTCGTTTAGACTCCGCACGTTCTCCTCGATGACCCCCGTTTCCGCAAGCGGCATTCACGCCGCGACCCGTTCCGCATGATGAACGACGATCCTCTCTGGTTGGCTCAAACCGCGTTCGCGGCGCTTGCCGACATCGCCTTTGCAACTGCGCTCGGCGCGTTGCTCCTGAACGCGTGGCTGTCCCGCGAACAGGCGTTCGCTCCCGTGTCGCCCGCGCGGCTCGGCTGGCGGCGCGCGGCGCGAGGCGGCCTGGCCGCTGCGGCGGCTCTGATGCTGTGCAATTTAGTTTCGTTGTGGCTGCAGTCGGCGGCGATGAGCGGCGCGCCGCTCGCCGACGCGGGCGCGTCGCTGTGGCTCGTCGCGACGGGCACGCATGCGGGCATCGGCTGGTCGGTCGCGCTGGCGGGCAGCGTGCTGTTGTCGTTGGCGGCGGCGGGCGGCGGTCCGCTATCGGCTTCGCGGATCGGATGGGCGGGGCTCGCCGCGCTGATCGTCGCGGCGGGCAAGTCGGCGATCGGCCATGCCGCCGATGCGGGCACGTTCTCCGTTGCCGAAGCGGTCCAGACGCTTCATCTGCTCGCGACGGGCGTATGGGGCGGCATCGTGATCGCGGGGGCGTTCGTGTTGCCGGCGCTCGATACGTCGGTGGCGCGCGCGTTCCTGATCCGCACGGTCGCGCGGATGTCGCGCACGGCGACGATCGCCGTTGCGTTCGTCGTCCTGACGGGCATCTTCAATGCGTGGCGCGGCATCGGCGGCTCGCCTTCGGTGCTGACCGCGAGCGCATGGGGTCACGCGCTGATCGTGAAAATCGTGCTGATTGCGGCGGCGCTCGCGTTCGGCGCGCTCAATCGATGGTCGGGGCTGCCGCGCCTGCAACGCTCGGCATCGACGATGGACGCCCACACGGTCATCAACGTGATCCGGATCGAAGCGGTGACGATGGCGGGTGTTTTCGTGGCAGCGGCGGTGCTGTCGCACAGCGTGCCGGGGGCGGCGCTCGTGAATTGATGCGCGAGCCGCCGTGCTGATCTGGATGGCGAAACAAGTGGCAGCGCGCTTATTCGTACCCGAGTCTGTGACTGACGATCGGCGCGCAAAAAAGCGCCACCGCGCAGCCGACGATCTTGCCCTGCAGCTCGACGAACGCCGTATGCGAATCGGCGATGAAGATCACTTCGAGCAACTGCGGCAGGCAGAAAACAACCGCCGCGCCGATGAACCAGCGCGTCACCGACGAGATGCGCCAGCCTTGCTGAGCGCCGATGCCGGCGGCCACCACGCGCGCGACGCCCAGCGCGACGAGCGAGCCGACCGCCAGTTGCGCCCGGACGTATTCATCGGGGAGGGCGTGCCACATGATCATTCTCGCTTTTGCCGGTGACTATTGGCAAGCCTATGCGCAAGAAGCTCGCCAGTATGTACGAGAAAACGCAGAGCGCGCCCGGCGCTCAGAACGTGTGCTCGGGACCGGGAAAGCTGCCTTCCTTCACCGCGCGCACATACGCTTCGACGGCTGCGAAGATGCTCGGCTGGCCCTGCATGAAATCCTTGACGAAGCGCGGCCGCTTGCCGTGGAAGATGCCGAGCATGTCGTGCAGCACGAGCACTTGCCCGGAACAGTCGATGCCCGCGCCGATGCCGATCGTCGGAATCGCGAGCGCTTGCGTGACTTCGCGTGCGAGCAACGTCGGCACCGCTTCGATCACGAGCAGTTGCGCGCCCGCTTCCTGCAGCGCGATGGCGTCGCGCTTCATCTGCTCGGCGGCCGCTTCGGACTTGCCCTGCACCTTGAAGCCGCCGAACGCATGCACCGATTGCGGCGTGAGCCCCACGTGACCGCACACCGGAATCGAGCGCTCGACCAGAAAGCGCACCGTCTCCGCGAGCCATTCGCCGCCTTCGATCTTGACCATCTGCGCGCCCGCGCGCATCAGCGCAACGGCGTTCGCGTAGGCATCTTCCTTCGAGCCGATGGTGCCGAACGGCATGTCCGCGACGATGAGCGCGCTCTTGTTGCCGCGCGCGACCGACGCCGTGTGATACGCGATGTCGGCGAGCGTGACGGGCAGCGTCGTGCCGTGACCTTGCAGCACGTTGCCGAGCGAGTCGCCGATCAGCATGACGTCGACGCCCGCGCGCTCGAGCAGCGCGGCGAAGCTCGCGTCGTAGCATGTCAGCATCACGATGCGTTCGCCCGCCTCGCGCATGGCCTGGAGCTTGGGGACGGTGATCGTCGAGCGATTCGTTTCCTGCAGATACGTCATGATCGTTTCACTAGAGAGAGTAGCCGGGAGACGAGTTCAGACCGATACGCCTTTGACGAAGAATTCCTTGCGTCCGCGCATGGTCTCGATGCGCTCGACCAGCAGCGCAAGATCTTCATCCGATGCAAGCGGGTTCAGGTGCTCGGCGTTCACCGTGAGCAACGGCGTTGCGTCGTAGTGATAGAAGAACTCGTTATAAGCATCGCAGAGCGCGCGCAGATACGAATCCGAAATCTGCAATTCCATGGGCAGCGCGCGTTTCTGAATGCGCGAGAACAGCACTTCCGGGCTCGCCTGCAGATAGATGACGAGATCGGGCGCGGGCCCGCTCGAACGAATGTGCGAGGCGATGTCCCTGTACAACTGGAACTCGTCGTCCGGCAGTGTGAGGCGCGCGAAAAGCTCGCTCTTTTGCGTGAGGAAGTCCGTCATCAACGTGGCGCCGCTCGTGACGATATCGGCGGCTTCCTTCGTCTGCGATGCGCGCTGCAACGCGAAGCTCAACTGCGTGGCGAGTGCGTGCCGCGTGGTGTCGCGGTAAAAGCGCTCGAGAAACGGATTGTCCTGCGGGCGCTCGAAGAGCGTGCGCATCGACCAGCGTTCGGCGAGCAGCGTCGCGAGCGTGGTCTTGCCGACGCCGATCGGACCTTCGATCGCGATATAGCGGTGCGGCGGCCGCAACTGCGGCGCGGTGACGGTGAGTGGCGGAACGCTCATCGGCAGTCTGTCTTGTTGGAAGAGGCGGGGGGAGTCGGGTTCGCGTCGGCGCTCGTGCCGCGCGCCTGCGTACCGACCATGCACTGACACGTGGCAACCTTCTCGATGCGCTGATCGGCAACGCCCGCGATGAACGCATCCGCGCGGCCGCGTTGAGGAAGGATGAGATCGGGCTCGAGCTCGACGAGCGGCACGAGCACGAAGGCGCGCTCGGTCATGCGCGGATGCGGCACGACGAGATCCGCTTCGTCGATGCTCGATGCGCCGTACAGCAGGATATCGAGATCGAGCGTGCGCGGCGCATTGCGATACGGCCGCTCGCGCCCGAACTGCAACTCGATGTGATGACACAGACGCAGCAGCGATCGGGCGGGCAGGCTCGTCTCGAGCTTGACGACGCAATTGAAATAATCGTCGCCCGATGCATCGATCGGCGCGGTGCGATAGAGGCTCGATTTCGCGAGCACGGTGATCGTGTGCTGCTGGGCGAGACACACGACTGCGTCTTTCAGGGTCTGGCGCGCATCGCCGAGATTCGCTCCCAGGCCCAGATAAGCAATCGTCATGGCAGAAGTCCTACGCGTGGGTCACAGCGAAAAGCGGGAAAGCGAAATCGCTCTTCGCTACTGTAACCAAAACCGGCGTTATTCGTTGTCGGCGCCTTCGCGCTTGTTCGCCGCACTGGATTCCGCGTCGCCCTGGTCTGCTTGCGCGGTCTGCTCCGCCGGCTCGCCCGTGCGACGCTTCGCGTTGCTGCGACGGCGCCGCTTCTTTGGCGCGCTGCGGTCCTTGCCGCCTTGCGACAACATCGCTTCGCGCGCGGCGTGATCGCCGTCGATGAAATCGCCCCACCATTGACCGATGGCCGCATCGAGCTCGCCCGATTCGCAACGCAGTAGCAGGAAATCATACCCCGCTCTGAATCTTTGGTGTTCGAGCAGCTTCAGCGCGCTGCGGCCACGCTTTTCCAGCCGATGCTGAAGACCCCAGATCTCGCGCATGTCCGACGAGTAGCGCTTGTGGATCGCAAGCTTTTCGGTCTGCATGTCGAGCACGTCGTCCATCGCGCGATGCAACGCGGGCACCGGATATTCGCCGTTCGCCGTGAATTGCTGCCAGCGCGTCTGCACGTCGTGCCACAAGAGCGTGGCGAACAGGAAGCCCGGCGACACCGGCTTGTTCGCGCGCACGCGTTCATCGGTGCTGGTCAGCGCGAGCGTCACGAACTTCTCGCCGTGCGGCTGCTCGAGCACGACATCGAGCAAGGGCAGCACGCCGTGATGCAGGCCTTCCTGACGCAGACGCGTGAGACACGCGAGCGCATGGCCGGACAGCAGCAGCTTCAGCATCTCGTCGAAGAGGCGCGCAGCCGGCACGTTGTTCATCAGGTCGGCGAGATCCTGGATGGGCGCGCGCGTGGCTTCGTCGATCTCGAAGCCGAGCTTCGCCGCGAAGCGCACGACGCGCAGCATGCGCACCGGATCTTCGCGATAGCGCGTTGTCGGATCGCCGATCATGCGCAACAGGCGCGCGCGGATGTCGGCCATGCCGTCGTGATAGTCCAGCACGGTTTGCGTGGCCGGATCGTAGTACATCGCGTTGATGGTGAAATCGCGGCGCGTGGCGTCTTCGTGCTGCTCGCCCCAGACGTTGTCGCGCAGGACGCGCCCGCTCGCATCGACGGCATGCGTGCGGCCGTCGAGCTCGCCGCGCTTGAGCCGTCGCGGCGGTTCGGCGGAAGGCTCGGGCGGGACATCCATGAGCGCGCGGAACGTGGAGGTCTCGATGATCTCCTGCCCGAACTGCACGTGCACGATCTGAAAGCGCCGTCCGATGATGCGCGCGCGGCGAAAGAGCTTCTGCACCTGATCCGGCGTGGCGTCGGTGGCGACGTCGAAATCCTTCGGCGCGACGCCGAGCAGGAGATCGCGCACCGCGCCGCCGACGATGAACGCGCGGTGCCCGGCCTGCTGCAAGCCTTCGGTCACGCGAATCGCGTTCTTCGAGATCAGCGACGGATCGATGCCATGAATGTCCGACGACAAGATGACCGGCACGTTCGGGTCGCGCCTCATAGTCGCGGCGGCTTTCTTGCGCGGGCTTTTGCGGGCGGGTTTGGCTTCGGAGGAAGCAGTCGGATTGTCGTTGGCCGCGCCTTCGATCGAATCGGCGCTGTCTTGCCCGAACAGCTTGCGGATGAGTTTTTTAATCACGTGTGTCGAAGAGATTCAGGATGCGCCAGCCTTTGGCTTGCGCATGCGCGCGCAGGGTGTCGTCGGGATTGGTGGCGACGGGGTCGGTGACGCGCTCGAGCAGCGGAATGTCGTTGTGCGAGTCGCTGTAGAAATAGCTGTGCTTGAAGTCGTCGAGCGTCTTGCCGAGCGACGCGAGCCATGCTTCGACGCGCACGATCTTGCCTTCGCGATAGCTCGGCGTGCCGCTCGGCCGCCCGGTGAGCGCGCCATGCGGATGATCGTCGACGGTCTCCACTTCGCACGCGATCAGGGTTTCGATGCCGAAGGCTTCCGCGATCGGCGCGGTGATGAACGCGTTGGTCGCGGTGACGAGGCAGCAGAGATCGCCGTTGTCCTGATGCTCGCGCACCAGCGTGACGGCCGCCGGCACGATGCGCGGATTGATCACCTCGCGCATGAACTGCGCGTGCCAGTCGGTGAGCTGCTCGCGCGAGTATTTCGCGAGCGGCGCGAGCATCGCGTGCAGATACGCGTTGATGTCGAGCACGCCTGCCTTGTAGTCGGCGTAGAAGGCGTCGTTCTGACGCGCGAAGGATTCCGCCTCGACGATGCCGAGCTTCACCATGAAGCGGCCCCATTCGTGGTCGCTGTCGGTGGGAATGAGCGTGTGATCGAGATCAAAGAGGGCGAGGTTCATGGGTGCGCATTTTACTTGAAGCGGGTCGGAGCGTTGTCCGGCGTGGCCGGGCTGGATTCGGGGCCGGGCGGATCGCCGAGGAGGTCGGCCGGTGTATCGGTCGGCGCATCGGTTGCGTGCTCCGGCGAGGTCACGGGGACGAGCGGCGCCGCGCGGCCGGTCTGCTGCAGCATCGCGCGCAGGAGCGGGCGCGTCACCGCGCGCTTTTGCTCCAGCGAGAAGCGGTCGAGCTCGTCGAGCAGGGCCATCAGGCTCGGCATGTCGCGGCGGAAGTGCGTGAGCAGATAGCCCGGCACGTCGTCGGCGAGCACGATGCCGCGCTCGCGCGCCGCGTGCTTCAGCACCGACGCCTTCGCGTCGTCCGAAAGCGGCTGCAGATGGAACACGAGACCCCAGCCGAGCCGGGTGCGCAGGTCCTCGCGCACGGTGAGCGCGAGCGGCGCGTCGTTGCCGGTCGCGACGAGCGCGCTCGTCGGATACGCGCGGACTTCGTTGAAGAGATTGAAGAGCGCGATCTGCTGCGCCGGCGACAGGCGGTCGCAATCGTCGACGGCGTAGAGCGTCACGCGCGGATCGAAGCCGAATGCGTTGAGCGCGCTTTGCGGGCTCAGATAGCGCGCGTGGCCGTTCGCCTCGTGCGTGAGCGCCTGCAGCAAGTGGCTGCGGCCGCTGCCCGGCTCGCCCCACACGTAGAACGTGCGGTCCGCGACCGGCCCGGCCGCGAGCGCGCCTTCGAGCTCGCGCAGCCGCGCGACCAGTTCATGGTTGCCGGCGGCAAAAAAATTGTCGAAGGTGGCGGGCGGCGGCGTGCCCAGATCGAGCGTCAGTTGGCGTTGCACGGGAGATCGATTTCGTCGGGGCTTCGAGCCGGGTAATATCTTGAAAATGAACGGATCAGCCGGGCCGTGGCGCGCGAAGCTGCCTTCGGCCGCTTCTTGCCCTCGTCACGCGGTCGGCCGCTCGATCCGTCTTTATCCCGAAAAGGGCGCCTTCACGGTGTTTCCCGCGCGCGGGAAATCCGGTTGGCCGGTCATCATCGGGTAAAATCGCATTTTACCGACCTTCGAGCACTCCCCTCCATGAATCAACCGAAATCCGCCTCTGACGCCCAAGGTTTGTCGTATCGCGACGCGGGCGTGGACATCGACGCGGGCGACGCGCTCGTCGATCGCATCAAGCCGTTTGCCAAGAAGACGTTGCGCGACGGCGTGCTGGGCGGCATCGGCGGATTCGGCGCGCTCTTCGAGGTGCCGAAGAAGTACAAGGAGCCGGTGCTGGTGTCGGGTACGGACGGCGTCGGCACGAAGCTGCGTCTGGCGTTCACGCTGAACAAACATGACACCGTCGGCCAGGATCTCGTCGCGATGAGCGTGAACGATATCCTCGTGCAGGGCGCCGAGCCGCTCTTCTTCCTGGATTATTTCGCGTGCGGCAAGCTGGATGTCGACACGGCCGCGGACGTCGTGAAGGGCATCGCGCAGGGTTGCGAGCTGGCCGGTTGCGCGCTGATCGGCGGCGAAACGGCGGAAATGCCGGGCATGTACCCGGACGGCGAGTACGATCTCGCGGGCTTCGCGGTCGGCGCGGTGGAAAAGAGCAAGATCATCGACGGCAGCACGATCAAGCCGGGCGATGTCGTGCTGGGTCTCGCGTCGAGCGGCATTCATTCGAACGGCTATTCGCTCGTGCGCAAGATCATCGAGCGCGCGAATCCGGATCTGAACGCCGATTTCGATGGCCGCACGCTGGCGGACGCGCTGATGGCACCCACGCGCATCTACGTGAAGCCGCTGCTTTCGGCGATGCAGAGCGTGACGGTGAAGGGCATGGCGCACATCACGGGCGGCGGTCTGGTCGAGAACATTCCGCGCGTGCTGCGCGAAGGCCTGACGGCCGAGCTGGATCATCGCGCGTGGCCGCTGCCGCCGCTTTTTGCGTGGCTGCAGAAGCATGGCGGCGTCGCGGACGCGGAGATGCATCGCGTGTTCAACTGCGGCATCGGGATGGCGGTGATCGTGGCGGCGGAAGATGCCGATGCGGCTACCGGATTGCTGTCCGGCGCGGGCGAGCAGGTGTGGAAGATCGGCGTCGTGCGCGAGAGCAAGGAAGGCGAAGCGCAGACGGTAGTGGTCTGATATTGCCGGGCCGTACAGTAAAAAACCCTCGCCGAGTGCGAGGGTTTTTTGTTTTGGGGGGCTATGGACGCGTTATCCGCTCCACCGCCTCCACCGCCCGCTCCGTCGCGTCCCCCGCGCAGCAATCCACCACGATTCTCTCCGGCATCGCCCGCAACCACGTCAACTGCCGCTTGCACAACTGCCGCGTCGCGAACACGCCCTTGTCGCGCATGTCGTCGTAGTTCGTCGCGCCGTCGAGGTATTCCCACGCTTGCCGATAGCCCACGCAACGCATCGACGGCATCGACAGATTCAGATCGCCGCGAGCACGCAACGCGCGAACTTCGTCGATGAAACCGTGCGCGAGCATCGCATCGAAGCGCGCGGCGATGCGCGCATGCAGCACCGCGCGATCCGAAGGCTCCAGCGCGACCGGCACGAAGCGATACGGCGCATCCGCGTCCTGGGAACGCGGCGCCGCGAGCAACGCGGACATCGGCTGCCCGCTCAGCATGAAGATTTCGAGCGCGCGCTGGATGCGCTGCGAATCGTTCGGCGCGAGACGCGCGGCCGTCGCCGGATCGACCGCCGCGAGCCGCGCATGCAGCGCGGGCCAGCCGTCGCGGGCGGCGTCGGCGTCGAGCGCGGCGCGCACATCGGCATCGGCGCCGGGGAGATCGTTCAGCCCTTGCGTGAGCGCCTTGTAGTACAGCATCGTGCCGCCGACGAGCAAGGGCACGTTGCCGCGCGCGACGATCTCGCCGACGAGCCGCAACGCATCCGCGCGAAACTGCGCGGCGGAATACGTGTCGGCCGGATCGATGATGTCGATCAGATGATGCGGTGCCGCCGCGCGCTCCGCGGCGCTCGGCTTGGCCGTGCCGATATCCATCTCGCGATAGACGAGCGCCGAATCCACGCTGACGATCTCGACCGGATGCCGCGCCGCGAACGCGAGCGCCGCCGCCGTCTTTCCCGATGCGGTCGGCCCGAGGAGACAGGCCACAGGCAAGGCGGAATCGCTCATTGTCCGCGCATGAAAAGGCGGTCGAGATCGGCGAGCGTGAGCTGATACCACGTCGGACGGCCGTGATTGCACTGATCGGCGCGCTCGGTCGCTTCCATCTGGCGCAACAGCGCGTTCATCTCGTCGAGCGTGAGCCGGCGGTTCGCGCGCACCGCGTTGTGGCAGGCGAGCGTGCCGAGCAGTTCGTGCTGGCGCTCGGTGAGCACGCGCGAGCCGCCGTATGCGTGCAGATCGGCCAGCACGGCGCGCGCGAGCGATTGCAGATCGGCGTCCTTCAGCAGCGCGGGCACGGCGCGGATCGCGATGGAAGTCGGCGAAAGCACGGCGAGATCGAAGCCGAGCGCATCGAGCGTGTCGCGCTCTTCCTCGACTATGCCGATCTCGACCGGCTCCGCCGTCATCGACACGGGAATCAGAAGCGGCTGCACGGCGATCGCGCGATCGGCTAGGGCGTGCTTGAACTGCTCGTAGAGAATGCGCTCGTGCGCGGCGTGCATGTCGACGATCACGAGCCCGCGCGCGTTCTGCGCCAGCACGTAGATGCCGTGAATCTGGCCGACGGCAAAGCCGAGCGGTTGTTCATCGGCGTGATCGAGCGCGCTGTCGTTCGCCATGAGCGGCGCCGATGGTTTCTCGTCGAATGTCGGATAAGGCGCGTCGATAGTCGTCGTCGCGCTTTGCGTGCCCGCGCCGACATCCTTGCGGCCGAAGAGCGCGTCATACAGCGCGAGCGGCTGCGCGACCGGCAGCGTGCCTTGCGTCATGCGCGACTGGCGCATCCACGAGGTGCCGTTCTCGCTCTTCAGCGTGAGCGTGTCCGGCGCGCCGACGAACGGCTTCGCACTGAACGACGCCGGCCCGGTGGGCTGCAACTGCGCCGCGTGCCCGCCCGATGTCGTCTCCGGCGAAGCGCCCGCGTGCCGCGCGAGCGCGCGCTGCACCGCATGGAAGACGTACTGGTGAATCGAGCGCGAATCGCGAAAGCGCACTTCGATCTTCGACGGATGCACGTTCACATCGACCGACTCGGGCGGCAGATCGAGAAACAGCACGTAGGCCGGATAGCGATTGCCGTGCAGCACGTCTTCATAGGCGGCGCGCACGGCGTGCGTGAGCAGCTTGTCGCGCACGAAGCGGCCGTTCACGAAGAAATACTGCTGATCCGCGCGGCCGCGGCTGGCGGTCGGCAAGCCCGCGCAGCCATACACGGCGAGCGGCCCGGCGCGCTCGTCGAGCGGCAGATGCGAGGTTTCGAACACCTCGCCGAGAATCTTCGCGACGCGCGTCTGCGGGTCGCTCGCGTTCCAGTGCTCGACGGCCTTGCCGTTGTGCATCACCGAAATCGCGACATCCGGCCGCGCGAGCGCGGTGCGGCGAATCACTTCGAGGCAATGCCCGAGCTCGGTCTGCTCGCTTTTCAGGAACTTGCGGCGCGCGGGCGTGTTGAAGTACAGCTCGCGCACTTCCATCGTCGTGCCGACGGTGCCCGCGGCGGGCGAGAGCGCGCCCGTCTGCGCGTCGATGCGCGTCGCGTGCGGGCAGCTTTCGGTGCGGCTCGTGATGAACAGCTCGGCTACGGACGCGATCGAGGCGATCGCCTCGCCGCGAAACCCGAGCGTGGCGACGGCTTCGAGATCGGCGAGGGAGCGAATCTTGCTGGTTGCATGGCGCATCAGCGCGAGCGCGAGTTCGTTCGGCGGGATGCCGCAGCCGTCGTCGGCGACCACGATGCGCTTCACGCCGCCTTCGTCGAGCGTGATGCGCAGGGTCGTCGCGCCCGCGTCGAGCGCATTTTCCAGCAGTTCCTTGACGACCGACGCCGGCCGCTCGACCACTTCGCCCGCGGCGATCTGGCTGATGAGCTGGTCGGGCAGCGGGGCAATGACGCGCGAACGGCGCGCGCCGTCGGCTGTCAAAGCGCCGGCGGAGGGTTCGTTGAGATCGGCCATGGCGAAATTATAGCGATTCGCAAGCCGCCGTCCGTCGCGCGCCCGCCATCCGTCCATGTCCGCCAACGCGGCGCGCAACGGCGCCTCGATGCGGGTTTTTAACCGGTGCGACGCGTCACTTCGGTATCATGGCGCGACTCCCATATTTCATGCCGCGCGCCGGTTTTCCCGGCGTCGGCGCAATTTTTTTCGAGGAAAGCTTTTTGGACACGCTGCTGCAATTCCTGGGACTCATCCTTCACATAGACAAGTCGCTCGGGGTCTTCATCCAGCATTACGGCGCCTGGGTCTACGCGGTATTGTTCCTGATCGTGTTCTGCGAAACCGGGCTCGTCGTGTTTCCGTTTCTGCCGGGCGATTCGCTGCTTTTCATCGGCGGCGCGTTTGCCGCATCGCACGAGATGGATCTGTTCGCGCTGATCGCGCTGCTGCTCATCGCGGCGATATCCGGCAACACGGTGAATTACTGGATCGGCCGCGCGATCGGGCCGAAGGTCTTCGACACGAACATTCCCGTGCTCGAGCGCTTTCTCGACCGCGCCGCGTTGCAAAAGACGCATAACTTCTATGAGAAGCACGGCGGCAAGACCATCGTGATCGCGCGTTTCGTGCCGGTGGTGCGCACGTTTGCGCCGTTCGTCGCGGGGGTGTCGTCGATGAGCCACACGCGCTTTCAGCTCTTCAACATCATGGGCGCGCTGATCTGGGTGCTGCTGCTGGTGCTGCTCGGCTATTTCTTCGGCAACATTCCGTTCATCAAGCAGTATCTGAACGTGATCGTGCTGGTGGGGATCGGTGCGGCGGTCGTGCCGATCGCGATCGGCGCGTTGTGGAAGATGAGCCGTCGCAATTCGAAGGCTTGAGGATGAGCCGATGCTCGCGCGGTCGCCGTGCGGCGCCGCGCGGGCGTCCTGAAGCGACCTTAGCCGCGGCGGAACAGGCGGATGATGAACAGCAGCAGCACCGCGCCGATCACGGCGGTGATCAGCGTGCCGAGGATGCCGCCGCCGAACGAGATGCCGAGGGTGCCGAAGAGCCATCCGCCGATCACGCCGCCGACGATGCCGACGATGATGTCGACGATCACGCCGAAGCCGCTGCCGTTCATGATGAGGCCGGCGAGCCAGCCGGCTACGCCGCCGATGATCAGGCTGAGGATGATGCCGTGTTGCATGAGGTGCATACGATGAGACTCCTGTGAGATGTTGAGTTGCGGGATGCAGGCGGAACCTTCATCCGGGCGCGGGGAATGTAGCGGAAATGACCGTCGGACGGGCGCGGCAACCGTCAAGGATTGTCGATGCCGGGAGGCATCCGTCCGTCGCGCGATCGGCGGCGCATGGGCGCCGCGGTGTACGTCAAAAATTTAGAATGCCAAAGGGTTTCCTCGGCAATGTCCGAAGTGTGTCGTTTAGGTCACTCGGACGAATTTGCGTCTGTAATGTTTTATGCTGGCGGGGTGGTGTTTTCTTAGAAATTGGGTGTTTCGCAGGACGAGCGGAAACGCGGCGCAAGACGCAGCCGACAGAGTGAAAAAGTTCAAGACGACAAGCATGAGAGAGCGGGTGGTGATGCACAAGAAAGGTTTCGGATCCAAGGGGACGGTCGCCTGCGCGGCGATCGTGGCGGGGGTAGTCGCGGGATTGGCGGGATGCACATCGACGCCGCGCACGCCGGCGCCGATCGTCGAGAATTCGGCGCTGAATGCGCCGCCGGTCGCGCAGGTCACGCCGCCGGACGTCACGCCGGCGCCGCTGATCGCGCCCGGCCCGACGGCCGCCGCGCCTGTCGCGCCGGGGTTTTATCGTGTGAAACCGGGCGATACGCTCTACGGCATCGCGCGCACCTTCAACCAGAAGCCCGCCGATCTGGCCAAGTGGAACAATCTGCCGGAAAGCAAGCAGGTGAACATCGGGCAGACGTTGCGCGTCGTGCCGCCGGGCGCATCGGCGGCGAGCACCGCCGCCGTGGCCCCCGCGACATCGAAGATGGCGCAGCCGCCGCTTTTGCCTACGCCGGAGAAATCGGCGGCCCAGAAACCCGTGGCGGAGAAACCCGTGGCGGAGAAGCCCGCGGCGGCCGAAGAGCGTCAACCCGCGGTCGCCGCCACCGCGCCCAAGGGCACCTTCGTCTGGCCCGCGCACGGAGAAGTCGTGCGCAAGTTCGGCACGAGCGGCAACAAGGGCATCGATATCGAGGGCAAGGTCGGACAGCCGGTCAAGGCGGCGGCGTCGGGCAAGGTGGTGTACGCCGGCAGCGGCTTGCGTTCCTACGGGCGCATGATCATCGTCAGGCACAGCAACGACTATCTGACCGCCTACGCGTACAACGAAAAGCTGCTCGTGAAGGAAGGCGACACCGTCAAGCAGGGCGCGACGATCGCGGACATGGGCACCGGCCCGAGCGGCACGCCGGCATTGCATTTCGAAGTGAGAAAATCCGGCGCGGCCGTCGATCCGGTGCCGCTGCTCAGCGCGGCGGGCGGCTGATTCGTCCGCCGGCACGAAGGGAGTCCAAGGTGAGGAAGATCGTGTTCGCCGCGCTGGCCGCGGCGTCGCTGGCGCTGCCGTTAACCGGCTGCGATCAGCAGCAGAGCGAGGAAGGCTTGAACAAGCTCAAGGCATTTTTCAATGCGGTGAAGCCGGACAACCTGCTGCTGAAGAATCTGCAGCCGGGCGTGACGACCGAGGCGCAGATCCGCGAACAGATGGGCGAGCCGGAAATGGAGCGCAAGTTCACGGACGGATCGAAGCGCCTCGAATATCCGCGCGGCCCGGCCGGAACGAACACCTACATGGTCGATATCGACTCCGACGGTCTCTTCGTTTCCGTGACGCAAGTGCTCACCGCCGAGAATTTCGCGAAGGTGCGGCCTGGCATGACGATGGACGAAGCCCGCCGCCTGCTCGGCAAGCCGACCGAGGTCGCGGAATATCGCCTGAAGAAGGAGCGCGTCTGGAGCTGGCATTGGCTGGAGGATGGCGTGAATCAGGACGCGATGTTCAACGCGCACTTCGGGCCCGACGGCACGGTCGTGACCACATCGCGTTCCGAAGCGATCCGCGGCGGCCAGCGCTGATTCATCCGCTCACGAACCATGAACGATTCTGTCATCTGCGATACGCGTCTCCGTCTGATGGACGAAGCGTCGCGCTATCGCGATCAGGCGTTCGAGGATGGCGGCGAGCCTCTGTCGATACGCTGGGAGTGCGGCCGCGGTCATAGCTGGGACAAAGCGCTCGACGTCGAGCACAACGTGCGCTGTATGAACTGCACGGCGGAGCGGCGCGAGAGAGAGACGAGGCGCCTGCGCGAACTGGCGGAGGTGCGCGGCGGCGCGCTGCTTTCGCGCCGCTACGTGGACGCCGCGACGCCGCTCACCTGGCGATGCGCATACGGCCACGAGTGGGACGCCCGTCCCGGCACGGTATCGCGTCACTGGTGCGCGCAATGCGCGCGTACGTTGTTCGCCTGTATCCGCTGATCCGTTCAGCCGCCATTCAGCGCCGCGACCGGTTCACTCGCCGAACCGTGCAACGCGTTCCGGCGAGGCAAAAGAAAAAGCCGGCGAATGCCGGCTTTTGAACTTCGTTGTCGGGACGCCGGCTTCCTTCGCCTGCGACTCGCCGCGCCGTTGGCAAAAGCTCGCGCTGTGTTTTTATTGTTGCGCTCTGCTTTTACCCACGACCCGGCCGAGTGCCGCCCATCCTGTTTTTCGGTCTCTCAGCGCGTTTTGCTGCTTCCCCCCGTGCGCTGGAATAAGTATTGCCAACGTCGATTTCTCGGAATGTACGCTCGCAAACACATTCGCAGAATGATAAGCGTATTAGGGGAAAGCCCTGATCTCAGGCGTGGCTTTTAGCCAACGGACGACACCGCTTGCGTCCCGACGCCCGAGCGCATGTTCGCCGCGACGAGCGATTGCGTGACCATGCGCGCTTCCGCCTCTGCGATGTGTTCGAGCGTCGCGTCTTGCAGTTGCGCCGCGAGGACGGCGAGCGCCGTGCAGAGCCGCGCGTGCTCGCCTTCATCGAGCGTCCAGGCGCCTTCGGCCGAGTGGCGCGCATCCAGCTCGACCAGCGCTTCGTGCGCGAGCGTGATGTCGTTCTCGTCATCCGGCGCATGACCGAGCTGGCACAACTCCTCCGCGACCAGCATGTGACGGCACAGCGCCATGAAGAGCGCGTGCGAGCCGTGCCCGCGATGAAACGCGTCGAGCGCCACGTAGCATCGCAGCAACATCGCGTCGATCATCGGTTCGCGCGCCGTGCGGTTGTACGTCAGCGCGCGCAGCAGCGGCGACATCGCGGGACGGGCGGATTTCATGTTCGTCGATTTCCTCTTCACGACAGTGCTCCCAAAGAAGGTTCTCGCGTACGCGGCGGCGGTTCGCCGCGCCGCCGGATGCGTGTTGATGCGTTTGACGTCGCAAGCATCATCGCAGCGGAAAATGAGCGGTGAATTAGGGCGCTCACGCGGGCGTCAGCGTCTCGCCGGACACGTGCACCTTCTGGCCGACCGCCACGCCGGGCGCGGCCTCATAGTTGAAGTTGCGCACGCTGCCGTCGTTCATGCGGACCTGCACCTGATAGGTCGTCGCCTTGTGAACCACGTGTTCGATCTGATTGCCCGCGAGCCCGCCGCCGATCGCACCGATGATCGTCGCCGCCGTGCGTCCGCGGCCATTGCCGATCTGCGTGCCCGCGAGGCCGCCGACCACCGCGCCGCCGATCGCGCCGAGGCCGGTCGTCGGCTGCGCGGTCTGCACGGCGTTGACGGCCGTCACTTCGCCGGCGTAGGGATCGTAGGCGGGCGCGGGAGGCGGCGTGTACGAAGCGTTTTCCTGAACGGGCGCGGGGCGGCGCACCGGCGTCGGATGATGCCCACGCACGGCGCGCGGCAAGGATGCAGCCGGTTGCGTCGCGGCCGCGGGCTGCGATGCCTGCGAGACGGGCTGCGACGCTTGCGTCACGGGCTGCGAAGCCTGCGTCACCGCTTGCGTCTTCACGACCTGCGCATCGACGAGCGGCGAAGCGGTGACCGTCGTGGCCGTCGCTTTCGACGACGGCAGCAGACCTGTCATGGCCGCGACGCCCGTGCCGCACGCGAGGATGACCGATACGGCGGCCGCCGCGACGAGCGGATGAATGCGGGACGGCTTCGTTTGAATCTCGGGAACGGCGTTCATGGCAGCGACTCCTGTGGATGCCTGCTAGCTATAACGCCGCGCAACGTGCGCGGTGGACGCGGTTGCTGTGACATTTGTAAGCAAAAATCGCAAGACGGCCGGCCTAGGGTGAATACACATGTTGCGTTAATTTTTTCGATGGCAACATATGTATCATTCCACACGAAAAGAGGAAGCCATGAAATTCAAGCCGCTCGCATCCACTCTGGCGCTTGCCGCGCTTTCGCTCGTCACGGGGGCGAGCTACGGCCAGGACGGTCAGTCGACGCTGGCGAAGGTGCAGAACGTCAATCTGATCGCGATCGGCCATCGCGAGACGTCGGTGCCGTTCTCGTATGTCGATGCGAGCAACAACGTCGTCGGTTTTTCGCAGGACCTGTGCAACAAGGTGATCGACGCAGTCAAGGCGAAGACGAAGCATCCTGATCTACGCGTGCGCTTCATTCCGGTGACGTCGCAGAATCGCATTTCGCTCGTGCAGAACGGCACGGTCGATCTCGAATGCGGTGTGACGACCAATCTCACGTCGCGGCAGAATCAGGTCGCGTTCTCCGATACGTTCTTCGTCGCGACGACGCGCCTGCTCACGAAGAAGGATTCCGGCATCAAGGACTTTCCGGATCTCGCGGGCAAGACCGTCGTGACGAATCAGGGCACGACGTCGGAGCGCATCCTGCGCAAGATGAACGAAGAGAAGAAGATGAACATGAGCATCATCAGCGCGAAGGACTACGGCGAAGGGCGCGCGACGCTCGAAACCGGCCGCGCGGTGGCCTACATGATGGACGACGTGCTGCTTGCGGGCACGCGCTCGCTGACGGCGAAGCCTTCGGACTGGGTGCTGGTCGGCACGCCGCAGTCGTCGGAGGCGTACGGCTTCATGATGAGGAAGGACGATCCGGAGTTCAAGAAGCTCGTCGACGACGCGCTGAGCCAGGTGATGAAGAGCCCCGAGATCAACACGATGTACGACAAGTGGTTCACGAAACCCGTGCCGCCGAAGAACATCAACTTTGATTTCCCGATGAGCGACACGATGAAGAAGCTCTACGCGGAACCGAACGACAAGGCGTTCGAATGACGAACGGGCCGGGCGCGAAGCTGCGCCCGGTTTTTTTCATTCGGCGAAAGGCAGATCCGTTTGTCCTTCGGCGCGCATCCCGAAGGTATTGAGCGTCATCGCGACGAGCGCGTAATAGCCCAGCAGGCCGACGAGATTCACCACGACCGTATGGCCGAAGCGCGCGACGGCGGCGTCGTAGGTTGCATCGCTCACGCGCTTCGTTTCGTAGAGCTCGGTCGCGAAATCGAAGACGAGCTTGTCGTCGGCGTCGGCGAAGGTCGGCGTCTTGTTCGTGCGCAGCGCTTCGGCGATATCGGCGGGCAGGCCCGCATCGAGCGCGATCGGATGATGGATATGCCATTCCGCCTGCGAGCGCCAGCGCGCCGCCGTCACGAGAATCGCGAGTTCGGAAAGGCGCAGCGGCAGGCCTGTCTTGTAGCGGCAGAACGCACCGAGTTGCTGCGCGTTCTGTGCGAGCTCCGGACTGAAGATCCAGCCGAGGAACGGACCGTTGAGATTGCCGCGCGGCCCGCTCAATATGTCCTGCAGCACGGCCTTCTGTTCTTCCGAGGCGGTGGCGATGTCGAAATCGGGAAGTCTCTTGTTCATGGTTCGATCGATGTTCGTTGGTTCAGGCGCGTGACGATCAGGCCGTCTTCGCGCCGATGACCGAAAGCGCGCCGTCGATGGCATCCGAAAGCCGCGCGACGATCGTTTCGATCTGCTCGCTCGTCGTGATGAACGGCGGCGCGATGAGCACGTGATCGCCGATCCGGCCATCGACGGTGCCGCCCATCGGATAGACCATGAGGCCGCGCTTCATCGCCTCGCTCTTGATGACCGCGTGCAGCTTGAGCTTCGGATCGAACGGCGCCTTGCTCGCGCGATCCTGCACCAGCTCGACGCCGGTGAAGAGACCGCGCCCGCGCACATCGCCGATGAAAGGATGATTCGCGTGCCGCTCGCGCAACGACGCGCGCAGTTGCTCGCCGCGCGCCTTCACGTTGTCGAGCAGTTTGTCTTCGGCGATGACCTTCTGTACTTCGAGCGCAGCGGCGCAGGCCGTCGCGTGACCGATGTAGGTATGACCGTGCTGGAAAAAGCCCGAGCCGCCGACGATCGTATCGAAGATTTCGTTGCTCACGAGCGTCGCGCCGATCGGCTGGTAGCCCGCGCCGAGTCCCTTCGCGATCGCGAGAATATCGGGCGATACGCCGTCTTCCTCGCACGCGAAGAGATAGCCCGTGCGGCCCATGCCTGACATCACTTCGTCGAGGATCAGCAGCACGCCGTATTTGTCGCAGACCGCGCGGATCTTGCGGAAGTACTCGCGCACGGGCGGCACCGCGCCCGCCGTCGCGCCGACGACCGTCTCCGCGACGAATGCCGCGACCGACTCCGGACCGAGTTCGAGGATCTTCGCTTCGAGTTCGTCGGCGAGACGTTGCGCGAAGGCTTCGTCGGTTTCGCCCGCTTGCTGCTCGCGATACGCGAAGCAGGGCGAGACGTGATGCGCTTCGATCAGGATCGGCAGGAACGGCTCGCGGCGCCACGCGTTGCCGCCGATCGCGAGCGCGCCGAGCGTGTTGCCGTGATAGCTCTGCCGGCGCGCGATGAAATGCCGGCGCTCGGGCTGGCCCTTCTCGACGAAATACTGGCGCGCGAGCTTGAGCGCGGCTTCCATCGCCTCGGAGCCGCCCGACACGAAGTACACGTGGCCGAGATTCTTCGGCGCCGCTTCGACGAGCCGGTCCGCGAGTTCCTCGGCCGGTTCCGTCGTGAAGAAGGACGTGTGCGCGTAAGGCAATTGCTGCACCTGGCGCTGAATGGCTTCGATCACGCGCGGATGGCTGTGACCGAGGCACGACACGGCCGCGCCGCCGCACGCGTCCATATAGCGCTTGCCGTTCGAATCGATGATTTCGATGCCGTCCCCGCGCACGGCGACGGGAAGCGTGGCGCGCGGCGCGCGATGAAATACCGTGGTCATGGTGTCTGCCCTTTTAAGTGCGTGCGCAACACGCGATGTATTATTCTAACTCCATTGCAACATATGTTGTCAATGGGGCTATGCACATCGCAGCGGCGACGGCGGGCGGCGTCGCGTACCGGGTTCGCTCAGTTCGCCGCGTAGGCGCCTTGTGAATGCAGCGCGGCTTCGGCCTGCTCGAGATTGGCGATGGCTTCCTTGCCTTCGAGCGCGAGCAGTTGCGCGACGAGCATTTCCGCCAGCGCCGACGCCGCCACGAGCGACGGAAAGAACGACGGCGATTCGTGCGAGAAGATGAGCGTGTGATCCGCGTTCAACGCGATGGGCGACACGGCGCTGTCGGTGAGCGCGATGAGCTTCGCGCCGCGCTCGATGGTCGCCTGCGCGACGCGCACCGCTTCGACGGAATACGGCGCGAAGCTGACGACGACCGTCGCGTGCCGCTTCTCGATGCCGCGCAATTGCATCTCGAGCGTGCCGGCTTCGCCCGAGATGAGGCTCACGGACGGGCGAAACAGCCGATAGCCGTAGAGCAGGCCGAACGCGACGGGATAGCACGAGCGAAAGCCCGCGACGTGGACGTGCGGCGCCTTCTTCAGCGTCTTGGCCGCGTCGATGACGCTTTCGGCGTTTTGCGCGAGCGTGAGTTCGAGATTGTGCGATTGTGCCTGCGCGAGATCGCGGCCCAGGTGATTGTCGGCGCCGCCTTTCACGAGCGAGCGCGCTCGTGACGTCAGCGGTTCGGGGCGCGTGCGCACGCGGCTCACGAAGATCTCGCGCAGTTCGTTCCAGCCGGGAAAGCCGAGTTGCTGAGACAGACGGACCATCGCGGCGGGCTGCACCTTCGCGCGCTCGGCGACCTTGCGCATCGAGAGGACGGCGACTTCGTCGGGGTAGTCGAGAAGGAAAGCGGCGCCCGCCTGGAATTGCGGGCTCAGGTCGGGGAAGCGGTCGCGGATGGTCGCGGCGAGTTGGTCGAAGGTGGGCACGTTCAGGTCGAGTGAGGCGGACGTGCTATTTAAGCATGAGCGAGACGGGGAGGGCGTGCGCGGAGGAGAAAGCAAAAAGCCGCTGTCCTTTTGGAACAGCGGCTTTTTGATGAAGCTGGTGGCGAATCAGGGAAGCGCATTCCGGAGAAGCACCCGACGCTATCCTGCTCAAAAATCAACACCTTAGCAAAACTGACCGCGCCACGCTTTGTTCCAGCCTTTTGTACCAAAATTGCGCGGAGCGCACAAGCTGAAAAGAACCGTAAGGCGCAACTTTCGAGCAGATTCGGGCAGTCGGACTTAACTTTCCGATGACGACGTTAGAACCGAAAGACTCGTCCGAGGCAGATGCGACCCAACGACTTGCGGACGATATTGACCAACGATTTTTCGTTAATCCGGTAACCGAAGAGGCGTATTCGCAAAGCATTATTCAGGCGATGAACAGCAGGTGCCTGAACTGTGGCAGGGTCCCGCAGCTACAGTCGTTTTCGAACTTGGGTCCGGCAGCAATTCTTCGTCCGTCGGTTCGGAAGCGAACAGACCGAGGGTAAGTCAACCCGGCACGCTTTTAGCACTTGCGCGGGTTTTTTGTCTCAAGTGCTCGTGCCGTACCGAATCACCGACCACCTCACGAAGAGGGTGTTATGACGAAAATTCGGCAGCTCCATTCGTCACGTAGGTTCTGGTGGCCCGAGGATGGTCGAAGGGAATCTCTGCCGCTTGAATGGCGGCGGTCAGATGGCACGGCATTGCTGACTCAGTTAGAAGCACGGGGCGTGAAAGTTCCTGGCCCGTTGAAAACCGTTCTCACGCGCCAGATTGGAGCGACGGTTCGAGCGTTAGGGCTCGCAGACCGCCTATTTGTCACCTTTGCGCTACCTTCTGGTGGCTGCCCGGGCCAGACTGCCAACCAGCTTAATTATTCTTCTGGACGCGCGGCCGCTTCCGATGCGATTGATGCCGCCGTCGGCCACCTCGAAAATCTTGGATTTACTCGAGTTTTGCGCCTTGCGTCTGCTATTTCGGCTGCAGGGAGTGTCGAACTGGTCACGAACTTTCTGAATGTTAGTCTTTCGCTCCAATATGCTGGTACGGTGAGCTCAAAGTCGGAGACGCTGGACGAGGATGAACCGCTCGACGAGCACCGATTGTTCATTGCCCCGCCCGAACTGGTCGTGCACTGCCCCGAAGATTCTGGGCTTGAATTCGCTGCGTTTTCGCCGCCTGCCCAGTTAGCGCACGAGATGCGAAGCCCACCATCAGTCAGCTACTACAGTCCGGCGCCGACGGAGATTGCGAAGTTGCTCAAGGTGCCCAGCGGACTTACGGGGGAGGGCGTAACAGTCGCTATCGTTGATACGGGCTTTTACCGCCATCGATGTTTTAAAGGCTATAGTTACCACCCAGTGCCGACTTCTGACGAACCGGACGCGGATATTGATGACCGTGGGCACGGCACCGCCATGGCTTGGAACATATTCGCTGTGGCCCCAAAAGCCAAAATCCTAGGTTACAAGTTCGGTGTCTGGACACCTGAATACCGACCATTTCAGGCTGCGGTTGACTCTGGAGCGCATGTCATCTGTTGCTCGTGGGGCTATCTCGAAGCGAATGAGAACGCATACGAAACGTCGCTTAAACCCGAAATACGACGTGCAATCGAGAAAGGCATTATCGTGATTTTTGCCGCTGGTAACCGGTCACGAGCCAGCGTTCTTCATAATGTTGCGACCGAAAATTCGTGGCCAGCTTCAATGCCAGAGGTGATATCGGTGGGTGGTATCCACGCCGATACAAAAGGTAATCTTCACAAAAGTGACTTATCACACGAATTCAACAGTATAAATTACCCGGGGCGAGCCGTGCCAGACGTGTGCGGCCTGTGCGGAACAGCACCGTACGGGATTTATTTTGTATTACCAACACAGCCACGAAGCGAAAGAGATAAGGCACGTCCGGGGCGTCCGCACCCCGATTATGATGAGACTAAGAAAGACGATGGTTGGTGGGGCGGCAGCGGAACAAGTTCTGCTACCGCTCAAATTGCGGGGGCTGCGGCTTTGCTCATTCAAGCCGCGCGACAAAAGGGTTGTCGGCATTTAGTGAACCAGCAATACATAAAGCAAGTCCTTTGCGCATCGAAGCGCATAGTGCCTCAGACGTTAACGGGAATTTCCCATCTGTTAGCAGATGTCGAGGCATCTGTCAACAACATACCTTAATTTAGGTGACTCTCAGTAACGGATGGCTTGCGGAAATTTAGTCTACTTATAATTCCCGCATCGCCAAAGGAGGTCCGCATGACAATCAGTGCCGTCGTGAGAGTCGTGCCAGACAAGAATACGGGGACCGCTCTGCCCGAGCCGTCCACGGACAAGCTTCAGGCGGCCGCGAATGTGCTTGTACGCCTCGGATTCGTTCGTGTACGAACACTATCTTTCGGCGTTTCGTTTTTGGGACAACCCGACGACTTCAAGCGAGTCTTCGATGTTGAACTTCGTGAGGGGCAAGCTTTCGCCGAGGAGATTCGCCCCATGGGCGAGTTGGCAGACTTGGTCGACCGCCTCGAAGTGACGCCGCCCGCCATCTTATACGCATAATCTCAACGCCTTGCGCCGTTCAGCGTGAAACAAAGACAGCATCGATGAGCGCGTACAAGGCGTTGATTTCCCGCGCTTCAAACGTTGGTCTCCGAGGCATCTTCCCGCACCGGATTTCACCACCAGCCGCTCTCCGAACTGTCGGCTAGCAAGGAAGGGAGCCGGAGTGCCACGATTGTCCGCAGTGGCACTATTGCTCCCGAGGTACCCATGAAAGCACATAAGGGGCTCACATGGCCTTCGCACTCTACGTTGTTTCGCTCATAGCGATTGCAGTTGTATCCGTGCTTCTTGCACTGCATCTAACAACGAAAGCCGAGTTGCTCGCCAGGGAATGGGAGAAACCTCGTTCAGAGTCTATATTGGCCTCTGACTCATTGCCAGAGGTGGGCAAAGCGGGGTTCCTCAAACCTTCGTCTTGGACATCTGTCGTCTCGTCCGTGTTGACCATCGCTGTTGTGCTTGCGTATGCGGGCACCGTTCAGTGGATGCTAGGTCCGTTGGAAGAAGCTCGAAACGATGTCCTCACGCATCTGCCGTTTTGTACCCCTGCGCAAGCGAAACCCCGCAGTGCCCAAGCAGTGCCGACATGTGCAGATGAAGTGGCGCATATCACAGGACGATTCGCTGAAGGCAGAGCAAGGCTGGCCGAGAATCAATGGCTTGTCCTGGGTTTTGCGTTCGTTGCTGTGATGGCCCTTCTGTTCGTCCCACATGGAGCCTACTGGTTTCATACGAAGTGGTTCCATAATGACAGGCACGTTCTCACTCCTAAGGCGTTTATTCATCAAACTCATCTAGCGACGATAACGGGGCTTTTGTTTTGTTCTGTTTTGGCATTCGTGGTAACGCACTATGGGAAGTCGTTGCAGGAGGCGGGTAATGGAGTGGCCGACATTGGCTCAAATGTCATCAGTCCGCTGACTTTTGATGCGGAACAGTATATAAAAACACTGACCACCTACGGCCCAATGTCTCAAAGTAAAAAGGTCGTTGATGATATCGTCCATATTCGAAGTGCCTTACATATAGTGTCGGCGCAAAGCTTTATACTTTTGTTGATACTGTTTGAAATCCTGAAAGAGTCCTTTATCAAGCCTATTCTGAAAGAAGGTGTTAGCGAATTTCGCCATACCCCAGAGAAGAAAGGGGAGAATAAAAACGACGATTCTTCGCCACGTGACAAGGCGTCTTGCCCCCTCTCTACGGTTGCAAATTTCGCTTCAACTGGAGCGACCGGCGCCGCGAAACCGCCAATCGATGCAATGGTCTCAGAGAACGCCGCGCCGGTGGTCGACCAGGGAAGTTTGCCCCCTCTTGCATCAAAACTTGACTTCGCCGCAACGGAGGGGACGCCGGATAACGTTGAGAATCCACTAGCTCCAGGGCGCGCAAAGGCCTCCCAAAACGGAGACACCGATAAGTAGCACCCGCAGCCTGCATACCTCGGTTATGCGCCTCGTTGCTGGATTGCTTCTGAAGCGCGTTGACGGCCGAAATCGCGCCGATGCATCAACTGTAGTCGGGGTCTGTCGGCCCTAGACTTCGGCGGCCCGAAAGTCAATGGCTCGCCGAGTTGCTGATAATCGAGACTGCTCGGTTGACGACGCGAATCGCACAAACTTGTTTTGAACGCGGCGTGTGGGTACTGGATGCTGGTTTGCTTGATGGCGACTCTCGCGGCGGAGAAGGACCGCCCGATAGTCCGTGGGCGGGGAGAGATGACTGTAAATGCCCTCTTGCGCCCGCAAATCCTGACTTTGGACCTGCTTACTCAAAAGGCTCAACGGGAATCGCTGGCCAGGTTCGCATTATGTTTGATGGAGCTGAGCCGAATGGAGGCGCACAAATGAGCCAGAGTGTGCAGGTCGACCAGAATGCGGTGCGGGAGCTCCTCAAGCTCACGCCTTTTCAGGAGCCGTGTAACGTTCCCGAAGCGCTCTTAATGCAAAAAGCAGATTTTGCGCCTGGGGGACAAGACCTTCGAATTCGGCACGATGCTTGAATAGGCTTGGGCTCACTTCCGGAGCAGAATCGCCAAAGTCAGTGACAGTTGTAGGCTTCGGCTTTCGACTAGCAATTCGACTCAGTTCGCGTATTCGTGCCGCCGTTGAGTCGACAGCGCGTCTCTCCGTGTTGGCGCCCAAAGTGCCAACTGAGCTTAGAGCGAGAAAAAACCCTAGCGCGTATGGGGGCTAGGCTAAAAAGCGCTGCTACACTCCCAGAATCGTACTGATTCCCGACGGGGAGGGGTAGACCACCGCGACCGCTGTGAAAAGCATTCCAGCGGGCAGCCAAGAGTGCGGCCCGGTGCTGAATCGAGGGGCGGCTGGCGTGAGATGATTCACGTATACGCTTGACTAACGTGAGCGTATCAATCGCGACTTAACATGCCCGATGGTGCGAACTGGCTCCGACGCTGCATAGGGCGGCACGCTCACTCACGCTTTCGCTTGGGGGTGCTTCGCCCAAAAGTGCTTGACCTCACCAACACCGCAGAAAGTACTCTAAAATAAAAGTACTTTAAAAATGCTTTTTGAGGAAGAAAATCTTCAGTTGAAGATATTGACGAACGGACTGTCTTCCTGCGCACGGACAAAACGGGATAACGAAGATGTCGCACATCTCGCATCGTTGCTAACTCTCCGTATCGTTCGACAGGTAGCTGTGACGCCGGTTAGTTGGTTCCGGTCCACAAACGTCTTCTCTGCAAGGCCGTTGCTTCTTAGAAGATGCTCGTTTTCGGTACCGTCCCGTATCGGCAGCGACGACGCGCTGGTTAGATGACTGCCTAGCTGTGAAAGCCCTGCGAGCCGTTACATGCCGCCAATGAAGAGTCTAGTCGGGCGCCTTGAAATTCGGAGGTACGCGCAATTGAAGCTCTTGGACTGCCGCTCATCAATTCACTTCAAATGCTTCGCCACGAGACTCAGGACGTGCTCGTAAGCTATGGCTCAGTACTACTTTAGCGTGCTGATTTCAGCACCTCGTGCCGATTGTGTTCCCACGTCGTCAAGGACGTCGGCTAGCTGCTAGCCAAATTTGGCCCCCCAACGGAGGAGGGCTGCCTAAGCAGCCCTGTTAATCAAAGTTACTTGTCGTAACCCGTTCTAAATTTCTGCATCAGAGCTCGCATTAACGCCGTGCCTCGCTCGTAACCGAAAACGTGATGAATGTCGAAGCCATTCTCCGCGAACCGGAACCACCTCATTACAAACAACACGTCCTCAAAATGTTCTGCTTCGATGCAACGGCAGAGAATGTAGGCGTCCAGCTTGGCGACCCGTGCGTCATAGAGCGACAGCAGGAAGTCTGCTAACGACGCTGCGGCTTGGCCGTCGCGCTCAAGGCAATTGGCCAAGAGGCGATGCGTGGCAAGCGCGCCCATGTCGCGTTCAAATTTTGGTAGTAACCCAGGAAGTTCCATCTCATGTGGCCTCTATGTATTCGTGTGTCTTGTGTAGCGAACTAATCGCTAGAGCAAAAAGGTCTTCCCGCGACCTACAAAACAGTCTTCGACTCGCAAGACGAAAAAAAGCCACCCGTGTACGGGTGGCTGAATAAGAAGGTAGCGATTGTTTCGCTCGGGACTGAACGTTACGCCGCCATTTGTTGCTCTGACGAAGTCGCTGCAACGGGCTTCGCAATCTTTGTGGACTCGAAGGCAATGATTAGCAACGTTCCGGTGGGCTTACCCTCGCGGGACAAATAGAAGTCCGCCTTAAGCTTTCCTGTCGTTTTTACGAAATCCCCTTTCTTAAGCTCAGGGCTCACGTCCTTCATAATCCGTACCGTGTACCAGGTGGGGTCCGCATCGGTACCCCGCTGACTCTCGCACATCCGAAATTCATAGTAAGCGCGTCCCGATGTTTTCGAGATTTTGCGCACGGGCTCCGTGGCAACATTGCCAAACGCTTGCATTTTCTTCCCTCTTCGAAGTTAGGTCCTAGTGTCCAACAACACGTATAGTCACCAGACCTCCTCAACTTTCACGGAGTTATGAACGGGGAGTTGGGGCGCTTACCCCACGAGCTGCCCCGAGGGCGTCGGTAGGGCAAGTAATTCTCATCAAACCAGCCCAGGAATATGTTGTCGCTTTGGGTTCCCGAGCGATAACTCGGCAACCAAACCGGTAACTGCTGCACAATCACGTGACCCACGCAAATGTCGAAATATTGCGCTTTAGCTTCCGAGTACCTCATGGCCCAAACCTCGAACATTCCTTCCTCAACCTCGACAAAGCGCCGTGCTGATTCGGTGGTAAGAGATGCTTGAGTCGTGTCTCGTACTCGATTTCGAAGGACCGTCAGCGCGTCTCTTAGCCGTTGTTCGCCACGGGCTAAAACAACGACGCGGCGCAAATAGGCCCGGTTCTCTAATGGAGCACCGACGCGACCGGCCAGCAGACGCAATGAAACACGCCTGTCGCTTCCGCGTTTCGTATTGTCAATCTCAAACCAGGTAAGTCCGTCGCGTTCGATTGCAATCGCGTCGGGGCGTAGACGTCTTTGCTCATCGCCCGCGTGTACGGTTAGCAGACCTTGGGGTGCATTTCCGCTGATGAGGTTTTCCTGACTCAACTGTTCGAGGAGTTCAGATTCGGTGCTGGCTTGCAGCCCACGTACTTCGCAGCATGCAACAATGAAGTTCATCCACAGACGATGCTCGGGATTTGACATCGATGCAACGCGCCGCCCCGACGCCGAGACGTTATTCACGCCTTGTTCGTCAAGCCATCGTGCGCCGCGCACTGTCAGCCCGTTGATTGTCTGGTGCCTATCTGTCTTTTTAGTGTTGATGAAGCCAGCCTTTCGAAGACTGCGCATTGTCCGTTGGGCGGCAGAGAGAGCAGTCTTGAATGGTCGCTCGGGATAGCAGATGGCAGCGATGTCAAGCGCCCGTATTACACGAAAACGGTTGAGAGCGATAAGCGCGCGTTCCCATTCAATCCCCCTGAGTTCTTTCGGACTTATCTCAGCGGTCAAGCCTCGGCTGACTCTGCGCGACGGCGTTGTGTTTCCTGTGCTGCGAGCTTGGGTGTCACTGAAGGAGTCGGTAGCATCGACAGTGGGTCCGTGGCTGAATGTCTCTGCTTCACTGGTCAAGGTGTCGACGTGACACTCCGGAGGTATTTCTGTTTGACGGCTTGCGTGCCTCTGTGATGCTTCTGCTTCTTGATTGAATGTCTTTTCCATCGGTTGTAACTGTTCAGGTGTTTTCGAGGCCACGCGTTTTCGAGGCGCGATTCAACACGCGTGGTGCGTATCTCCTATAGAGATTGCGCATGCAATTCGAAAAGGGTGAACACCTCGCAAACGCAAAAGGCGCGTCTTTTCGAGTGACGGTGCACGGCGAGACACGGGCAATGGGGCAACTGTCTGTCCCCCGCGTCTAGCCTCGCGCGCACGGCGCGCGTCACCGCGTCTTCGTCGCGAAATTCGCCGAGGCCACTGTTCTTCCTCCGACGTTGCCGTCGGGGCGACCCCCCCCCGCCGCTGCCTGGACCTTTGCGCAACGCCACCGTGTTTTCTGGGCTGCGGCGGCGACTGTTTTCCCGGCACGCCGTTCGACTTAGCTGCCCCAAGCAGCGGAGCTGCTCGGGGACCCCGCGCCAAGAGGATTTGCGCTTTGCGCAACGAGTGACGATGAGGCGTGCGCTGCAGCGGCGGGGGGGGGTCGCCCCGACAACGCCGAATGTTCGCGAGCAACTCTTCTTCCGAAACTGTCCGGCCAGAGGAAGATGTGACCCGCGCACGCTGCCGGTCGTGTCCAAAAGGCACGCGGCTGAACGCCGCGCAGTCCGTCGGCTGGTCCGTCGAGTGCAAATCTTTTTGTCGCTTCAAGGAGGGCGTATCAAATGACGTACGGACCGATGGTGAGGGTCCCGTCGATAGTCGTGGAGCAGAGTCACTCGGTTTGTCGACACGTGTTCCGTGGTCACGTGTCACTTAGACAGTGTTCGCTATACCTGTTGGGGAGCGATTCGGTGCCGCAGACCGACCAAGTCGGCCGGTGGCAACGGCTGCTTATCGTTCATGCACAACGACGGGAAGAAATTTATGCATCTGAAGAAAAAGAATCGCCGAGGATACCTCTACCGAAGCGTTTGGGTACGGAAGGACCTCAAGAACGGAATTCCGCACGGTTACAGTAAGCCGATATTGGTTGGAGCAATTTCATTGGACGCGGAAAGCATACCTCCGAAGCTTGATGCAGAGCTTACGGACGACGAGCGGCGGTATATTTTGATGAAGGTAATTGAACCGGCCCGGCAACGCGTGGAGGCGAAACGACAAGAAGAGGCGCGCCGACGCGTGGACCCGAATTGGCGAATCGCAGATGCGGTTCGGTTGCTGAACGAAGCGCATCAGCTTATTGATGCAATGTCTCCGAAGGAGGTTCAGCCGCAAGTTTTGGACGACCTGCAGAATTCCTTCGATTTCTTCGCCGACATGCGACTTGCGAGCAGCATGAATAGCCCCGGGCCGAACTCACTCGAGGTAGCTCTCGAAGCAATCATTCGCGCCGCTCAATCGGTGAGAGAAGGGGAATTCGGGGCTGCGAAGACGTATGTTAAAAGCACGGAACCGAATCGCCTATGGCTGCAATTACGTTCGGCCTTGCTAGGCGACAACGCAGAGAGTCTCATGAGGGCCTTGCAGGACAAGCGCTTCGTCGCAACGAGGTAAGGAGCAGGACGGGTCTGTCATTCGATGATATCCGCACATGAAGCTAAGCTCGGTGCCTGTTTCCGCAGCGAACCGGCTACGGTGACCGTTTCATTGGTAAACCTCGAGGAGAGCGCCTGGCAGGTGTCTCGTCAAGCTTATGCATAACAAGCCCGCTTGCTGCGGGCTTGTTGCTTGACGTTGAGTAGTTCTTTGATGTTACCCGCCCGAACCATTTTAGTTACTGACTCGGGCGCCACGCTGGGAAGCGGTCCAGGCGGCGCGGCGTCGTAGTGGCAGCTTCTTACTGCGCAGTGGCATTAGGAGGTGGCGCGGCGACCGCCTGGGCAAGCTTGAACGCCATTTTGATGCCTTCGGGCGGTCGCAGGCCGGCTTTCTGAATCATCTGCTCGGCTTGGGTCACGATGGACTGCGTGATGGCACAGTCAGCAGAATTGCAGTCGTTACCGGTGCTGGAGTAATCCGAGTCCAGGTCGCTCACGAACTTCCAGTCGTCCGCTGTCACCGGATGCGAGAGGAGGGTCGCGATGCGGGTCATGTCGTCCTGTGTGATTTCAGACGTGGACTTCGAGTCGTGCAGCTTCTTCATCGCTGCGTCGTAGGCCGCCGTCAAGCCTCCTTCGCCAACATCTGCGACTGCCTGCGGCGCCTCGGGCGCGGGAACCGGGGTGCTCAAGGGACCGGTAATCATCGCGATGGAAATCTGTTGCAACGCTGTCACTACTTCGGCGGAGGAGGCTTGCAGTTGCACGAGTTGTTGAGCTTCGCCCGCGTCCGCGACTTCAAACTGGAGGGTCCACAGGTTTTCCGGGTCGCGAACGATTTCGCTTGACGAGTATTCGCTCTCTCGGACCCATGCGGAGTAAACGCCCGGGCGAGTGACGCCCGAGCCGTCCGGCGCGTGCACCAGTACGCGCGAACGTTGCGGGTACCGAGGCATATAGGCGAGGAAATATTGTCCACGGGAGGCTACAACGTGAATCGGCGCGCCTACGAAAAGGTCGACCTTCTCGAAACGGCCCAAGTCTTTGTTGTCAATGAAGGGCTTGAACGCATCATTTGCCGTCTGCAAAAGTTTGCTGGCTTCGCCAAGCCGAAGGACGCTGATTCCCGCGCCCGCCTGGGCGAGCGAGGACAGCAAGGTCGCCGTCTTGAGCTTTTCGTTCGCGTCCGACAGAGTTTCTGCGTATTTGGCGGAGTCGTGAGGCAAACGTAGGGAACCGAGAAGCTTGACGTCCTGAACTAGGGCATTTCGTTGGAGATAGTAATCTCTCGCTATCTCGGCGGTGTAGCGTTGAGCGAAAAGTTTTTGGTTCGCAGGCGTCGCTTTGGCGGCGTCCGATGCAACTTCGAGCACAAGTTTGTCGTCAAGCTTGGCTAGGGCTCCGCCACCTTTTGCGAGTAATCGCGGACCGAACTGATGGCTCTCGTCCTTCATCTTGCCGAAGATGGAGACCAGTGTGTCCAAGGATTCATTCGGCGAGAACGTGTCGAACGCGGCGACGAGCAGGTTTTCGTCCGTCCGCTTAATCGAACACGTGTCCGCGATTTTGAGCAGCAGCTTGGAGTGCTCGGGTTCGTTCATTTCGGGGGACCCGAAGAACCCACCGCCCAGCTTACCGTAGAAATAATCGTCATCGGCGGGGTTGCAGGTCGAGGTCGCGTGTAACCTGTCCAGCCATGTTGCTTTGTTGTGGTGCATGAGCGCGCCGATTGCGCAAACGATGGTCGCTGCTCCAATAAACCCCCAAGCGATGTTTTTGCGTTGCATCCGGCTGTTCTCCCTCGAAGCCTGTCGCACAACTGTTCGTTTTTTATGGACGTTGCACCCATTACAGCTTGTCGCTGAGAGGGTGCGTTAAATTTCGCCCGATTATAAAGGCATCGCTTGGAATCTTGAACGGTACTATCCTCGCGTTCGCCACCGACGAACTGCGCGCATCTATTGAAATTAACAACTTGGTCGTAGGCACGATTCCGGCAGCAGGGGAGCTATTCGACCGAGGACACCACAGGCGAATCGCCGAAGGGCAGTGACGCTAGCAATTTCTCTAGAAGACTGCTCCTTTTCTGCTGTTCTTCCGGATTTGCTCGCCGGGTGCGGGCTCCCGTGATGCGGAGTTTGCAACGGGCTGTGCCTATCCGACCGATGGGCCGGAAGCGAGAGACTTTCTGGCGGAGAGTGGTGAGTCACTTCAACGCTTGCGTGCTTGAATATTTCCTGCGTGATTTATGAGCTGACACCCGGTGTCGTTTTTTCTGTAGACGTCGGTGCTAAGAGAACTATTGCTATTGGACTTTCACTTACGCTTACGTGCACTAGAATGACCTTGTGCGATTTCGCATCCGACGTAGGCTGGGAGATAGCTGAAACGAGCCCCGCCAAGAAGCCGCACATCTTAACCGGGGAGGGGCGGTCATCTTTGGGAGAACACTAATGCTTGACGAAGCTGGTGCAATACAAGCCACTCTAAACCTCATCGAAGCCGAGAACCTAAGCAGTACAAGCGGTCCAAAAGCGGTGGAAGACGCAACGCCGTTGCTGTGCGAGGGCTTGGTCTTCACGTCTAGCAAAGGCGATGAGTTGGGCAAGTTGAAGTATCTAGAGGTACTTCGCGAGGGAAAGCCGGGCGTCCGTAAGCCGCAACTACCGTTCGACAAGGTCTGGGTACAACAGAAACTTGCGGTCGTCAGAGGCGTGATTGAATGGGAAGGCAAAACGTTTCGGAACTTGTGGGTCTTCGAGGCGGCCGACGGGCGCTGGTGTTGCGTTGCGTGGCAAGTGACTGCACACCCGGAGGCAGGGTACCCCAAGCCCTAGCGGCGCGTCAGTTAGACGCGCAAGCAAAGAAAAGTGGTAGCCGAAACTAACATCGTCTGTTGTAGACGCAGGACCGCATCCGTTGCGCCTGCTAGGCACTCCGCCTTTACCCCCTGGGCGAAGGCCGTCGAGCGAAACTGCGTGGCAAATCGTCCGCTCGCTAGGTGTTTGGCTTTGTCGAATTACTGGTCGAACGCCTCGTCACTTCTGCTCGAGCGCGTCGTTGGTCGCGAGCGGGGCCAATTGGGTGTAGCTCCCGCAGTGCATGCAGCAACTGCCCTGCTCCGGGGCGTTCTTCGCTAGAACGCCGTCAGGTCGCGTTCATGCCCGATGCTCTCGTCTGCTTAAGCCACGGCCGAATCCGTTTGCTGCGGCACGAGAGCGGGAAGCGTCCCCGTAAAGGTCGAACTCCGATGGGACAGTCGACGGGTTCGGGACGGGTCGCGCGCTGCAGGGACACGACTCGTCCGCGCATGGCTGCCGGCCTGAACGCGTTACTGGCCCTCGACGACCATAGCGACGCCCTTCTGTACGGCCTCGTAGTTGGCTGCGAGAGCCTGAGCTTGCTGGAGCATTGACTCTAAGGCAGCGGCAATAAGCTTGTACTCGGCCGGCGTGGTGAATCCCTTCTTGTAGAAATAGTTCACAATGTCCTCTCGCTTGTTGGAACGGACAAACGTCTCCAACAATGTGAGAAGGCCGTCAACGTTCTTTTCGAGATGAGCGACGTCGTGGCTGAATTCAGACATAAAGCCTCCAATGAAGGTGTTGGCTGCGCGCCGGCCATGAAGGGCGCGCAGAGGGAGCGATAGCTCCGCCGTTGCGGAGTCTCGTTTGCCGGACGAAGTGTTGCCGGCGAAAGTGACGCATACTTCTTGTGATATCGCTGTTGTGAGACAACTTCCCGCGCTAGTTGCTAGCTAGACCGATTGTTGTGCTGGGGCACTTCCGGAAGGGCTTTGCGCTCCTTCTGCCGCGCGGCGCTGAACGATAAGCCGTTGGTTGCGGCACCGAGGGCGTGGGGGCCGCGACCGCAGAGCGCGAAAGCGCGTGCGTGTGGAACCGTTTCGTACTTTCTGAGGCAACAACGCTCCCTCAAGGCGAAGCCCAACTTTCTCTGCGGCGTCCATCAACGCTGAGTATCGATTTGAGACTCCCCGTGCTTGCTCGAGGATGCCATCTAATGTTTGCGATATCAGTGTGTACTCGGCAGAACTCGGGCACCACAACGGATTGAAGATGGTGCTAATAAGGCGTCGTTCTTGATGACCGCCTGAAAATTTCAGTAGGATATCTTGGATGGCTTCAACCTTCTTTTCGAGGACCGCAATGTTGGTTGACGTTGACATGGGAACCTCCCTGTTTGCGACATACATGGAGAGGGCGAGGCGAGACAGTTATCGAGGCGACACGGACGTTTCTTTCGTGAGTCGCTCTCGGGCCTCAACGATATTGCGCTAGCGAATCCAGTAAAGCTGAAGGAGGGCGCATGCCTAAGACGATAGACCTTCGGCGGAATTGAAAAGGCCCTAATCGATGGGTCTGGGACCCAGCAAAAGTAGGGGCTGACGGCAAGAGGTGCGGCGGCGGCCGTTCGACGGCTTTTGTGGTGCGCGAAAGCTTGTCGACCCGTGGGGGTCCTCGGACTTCAGGCATCAAGATGAGTCGTTTATTTCAAATGGGAGCTGGAGTGCTGGAGTACCTCCTCTTTTGATGGATTTTTTTTTTATTGAACTAACCTTTCACCTTATGGCGGGCTTGTAGGTCTCGGCTCAAAACGAAATCGTCAATACGAGGGATATCGGATGCGCAACGCTTTCTCTGCCACTATCGCGGTTATCGCTCTTCTGTCGACCTCGCTCTCCTATGCAGAGAGATATGAGCCTCCTCAGTCTTCTGCAGACGCTCTGAAACACATAGACCTCTCAGGAAGGCCAATGGCAGACAGTTTCCGGCAGGCATTCGCCGCTTGCGACAAGGGAAATGGCAAGCCGCAGTGCGACGGCAACGACCTGAATCGAAACACGACCATCCTGGAACTCAACAGCGGTGCCATCCTGTTCGACGCTAAGATGGCTGTCGACAACGACGGGTCACCGTTTGCAGGCAAATGGCCAAGCCAACCTCAAACCTCCCTCTTCTACTCGGACGGGCGAACCAGTATCAACGCGGACAAAATCCGCTACATCGCAGTGCCCGGCGGGTTCGACGCAAAAGCCGGCTTCGTTTTGGGAGACGTCGCGGCCGTCATCTACAGGGATAAAGTCGCGTTCGCACTGGTGGCCGACCACAGCAAGTCTTACCGTGTCGGAGAGGGTTCCGTCGCGCTGCACACCGCACTTGGACACGACGGATGTAGGCAGTTGGCGCCGGACGGTAACTGCAAAAGACCACGGAACGATAGCATCGGCTCTGGTGTGACCTACATTGTGTTTCCTGGCACCAAGGCGAAAATCTGCGGCGACGCACCGCTGCCTCGCAGCCCTTCCAAGCTATGTAACGGACTGAATGCAGACAATCTCAATCAAAAGGTTGACGAGGTTGGCAAGGAGGCGTTCGACGCACTCAAGAGTGCTTCGAAATAGGGAGTCTGCCTCTTTAGAGAACTCCGGGGGAGCTAGGTGAGGCTGTCCCATCATGGCAGCTGGCAGCACCAGCAGCCTGTATACCGAAACATGTAAGCATATAGAAGTCGTGCCGCTGACGTAAGGCCCTTGTTCATTCCGGAGAAGCTCCGAAGGTTCGGGTTCCATCAGCTTGATAGGCATAGTCGAAACCAATGCGGTCTTCGTCGATGGCGTCGACCCTTAACACCGCGTAATGCTTGCCATCGTGAGTTACCACACAGTACAGGCCGTTTGGCAGTGGTTTGAACCAATGGTATGAGTAACCGTCGCTTGGACATTCTTTGACATCCTTCAACGACGCGCCGTCCATTGATTGAATTCCTGAATATGCACCTTTATCGAGTTCTGGATGTTTATAATCCCCCGTCTCGTGAGACAGAAAGAATTGAGGCTTAGCTTCGCCTGGTGGTTTTGCGACGAGGATGTCTGGCGGCTTGCCGTTAACATTTCCGTTCCAAGGAACGATTTTTCGCATCGCAAAGTTGAAGCCACTTTCGTCGTAGTGAGAAAATCCGTCTAAGACAACTGTGCTTCCCGTTATTGGGGGTGGCGGTGGCTGCGAAACAAGTTCGGCTGGGGACTTGAATAACACTGCCGCAAACACCCCCAGCGCCCCTCCGGCTTTTAGCCATGAAGCGAGATGTAAATCAAAGGAACCGGGAAGCATAGCCGCAACTCCTGCGGCTGCAAGTGCAAGCACGACTCGGAAAATGGCATACTGGAAAGTAGTCGGCTTCGGGAAGAATACCGCAACGATGAGCATTGCTACGACGAACACGACGCCAAATATAAAGACCGCAACGCGCTCATGAGATTTAACCACGAAATCCCTCGTCATGTTTCTAGCATTTCGGTCGGCTTGCGCTTCCGCCGCTACGAGTGCGTGACAACCTAACAACATGCCATCGTCCGATAACAATGGGCGAAGCAAATATGAAGTCAGCTGCGCTTTGTGAACTGTGCGCAATCGCACACATCTGCATTTGAAAAATAGAATGTTGTGCTTGATTTTCGCGGGTTGCGCACTAAGCAGGTCGTCTGAGGGAGGCACGGGCGTTTGAAGGCCGATACATCATCGTGTCGTCCGAACGCACTTGCATTGCTGTTCCTCAGAGATTGTCCCATTCTGTTTAGGACCTGAGCCTAAGCTGTTCGTCTGGCGCGTCGGAGGGGAAAGGAGAGGCGCAAGGGACATCTATCACGTTTGTGCACTTGCTTTTGCCGACGCTCGGCGAACAAGGCCGCCTAGCGCTGCTCGACCGCTCGTTTTATTTTCAGAGACTCGCAGCCAACTCCACGCACTCATTCTCGCGTTGAGTTACGTAATCCGAATGACGACTTCCGAGCGCGTAGAGAGCGGCGGCCCCCTGTACGCAGGGGGGCCAGAACCGCAGCGGGAAAACCCTGATACGGCTTGCGTGGTCGGCTTCCTACTATCTGTCATGCGAGCCCGCCGCGCCGAAAGGCACTGTCGAATGGTCTAACTGTTTCGACTAAAAGCAATCAAGAAAAGGAGCAGGCCGTGAAAAAGGCAATCCTAGTGATGCTCCTTGCTTCTCCGTTTCTATTTGGGTGTGTCGTCGGCGGAGTTCGCTCGGACATCTCCGACGCGCTTCCTTTCTGCGAGGACACCCCGGACCATCTCGACTGCGTCTTAAACACCAACTCTGGCGTGGTGAAGGAGCTCAAGCCGACAGAAGACGCCGTTCCCACATTGGGGCTGGCTCTTTCAGGAGGGGGCTCTAAAGCTGCACCTTTTGCGATGGGTGTTGTTAAGCGGTTTGTCGATGAAGGCTGGCTTTTCAAGACCGACTACCTTTCGTCAGTGTCCGGCGGGTCATACACGGCTTTCTATCTCTACTATAAGGCGTACAGGACGATTCTCGACGATAAGCCGCCAATCAAAGCCTACCCAGGACTTACGAGGTACTTCCTCGACACAAGAAGACAGAACGACTTGACGAAGAAGGAGCCATTCGTTGAGTTTCTGTCTCCGGATGAGGTAAGGCACGGCTGGTACAGCCTTGCCGAGTTGCCGGCACGTCTGACTCCCAATAATAGGACTGCCTGCTACGAGCTTCCGCCATACCCCGTCGATGACCCAAACCAGGCGGACCTTTCAGCGCCGGTATGGAAGTACGTCCAGCAGGCCTCTTACCAGGGTTGGGTAGAGTGCTATCAGGATTTGCTGCGCACTGGCCACGCTCATATGTCGAAGTTCGTGGACGGCGCTGGGAACCGATTGGCATACGCGCACCAACTGGGGAATACATTTTCTGTGATGTTCGCAGAATCCTTGATTACTGCGCCTGTCAATTGGTTCGCAAACGTCGCGTTCGATTGGAAGTGGCGCGTTTCTCCGACGCAGTATGACTATCTCTACGGCATCCTGCGCACGTATGCGTACATGCCAGAAGAGGGGGATGTGTTGCCCGTCTCGCCCTACGACGACTACTTCTATCAGATGACAAAGTGTTTGGACTTTAGTGACCTTTCCATCATCTACACTCGCGACCCTGTGAGCACCGAAGAGAAACTCGGCGGCTACATGCCGAAATGGATACTCCAGGCAACGGCCAATACCGGGAATGTTGGCTTGGACCTCTCCCCGCGTCACTATGACCTGGGCACGGATGTCTTCGAAATTTCGTTCGACTTCTTCGGTTCTGGTCGCTTTGGTTACGTACAGGGTTCGCCCTTTCTTGTGGGTTTGACCGTGCCCATGGCCGTGTTGTCGTCTGCGGCTTTTGCCGACACGGCGCAAAGGAGCATTCACGTGCCACGCGGCGTGGTCAATTTCGGGCTTCAAACAATCAATCTTCGGTGGGGCTTTGACATCCCCAACTATCGCGAGCCCGACAGCAGCCGCAGGCTCCATTCGGTTCTAATCTGGCCGTTCTACTACCTTGATTCGCCGGTAACAACCGAGAAGGGCCCGACAATTCACCTCTCCGATGGAGGGCAGACCGGAGACAATCTCGGGCTCGTTTCGCTCATGCGTCGAGGCGTGAAGAACATTGTTGCCGTCGCGGGCGAGAACGACTATGACACCAAGAGCGGGGCGCTCGTTTTGGCGTCACTTTGTTCGGCGAATTATTACCTGAACGTGCGCGGGTACACCATGGATTTTGACGGAGACCCAATGGAACCAGACAGTGGCGCCCATCAAAATTACCACCTCGCTGAACGGTGCACGTGGGACAAGAACCGGTCGATATACGTACACCCCGATAACCCGGGGAGCTTCAAGAAGCTAACGCCTTTCGCCTGGAAACGACGTGTTTGGGTGGGGCACGTGGTTCCGTACACGCCTGGAGTCGGTGGGCAACCCCCGCTACTTCCGAAAGAACAAATGGCGGACCCGTCAACGGTGCCGAAGCACCTTAAAGACATCACGGTCTACTACATCAACTCGGCCATGGACCAGGAGGAATGGCAACAGGTGGTCGACGAGTGGTATCCGGTCGAATCGGCCGGTTCCGAGGAGCCCCTGAAGTATCAGGCAGTGGGGCAGCTTGGCTCACCGAAGGTCTGCAAGGGTGTGTATCCCGACAAGAATGCGCGGGTACAGTACAGTTGCCCACTGATTGAGTACTTCCACGACACGCGCACGGCGACAGAGGACGGCGGCCACAAATGGGTGTTTCCGCAAACGAGCACGGCTTTCACCACGTACTCCAACAGCGTGAATCTTTTTAGAGCTTACCGAGACCTGGGCTGGCTGTATGCCGGATATCTGCCAAATGCTTCCGACGACTTGCGCAAAGTTCTGCTAGGCGATGCGAAGAATCCGCAACCGGCCGGCTTAAGCCAGTTGTACAACGAGCAGAAGCCGCGATACCCGAAGGACACCTATGCCTGTCGCGGGTGGAATGGCGGGCGCTCGGTGCAAGTGGCCGAGCCGATTCCCGTCGCGCCCTAACAAAACGCAGAGGCGCGCAGTCGCTCACCTCCTCCCATTTTTTCTAAAGCTCTGACGCGTCCTTAGGGTAGGCCTCGTATCATTCCATTTCTTGCTGTCGTCCCCATTCGGTCGCAATAGGCCCACTGTACCCTTCAAGCATCCGCTAGATGAAGTATTTGAAGAAATAAAACATCGCGGCAACGAGCAATACCGCACCACGGGATTTCCGGGCTTGATGGTTGACATCAGGAAGGTGGCGCTCGGTGCGTTAGCATGCACGACCACGGGCAACTTGACGTGGGCGGATGAGGCGAATGTTCACGCTAGATTCGATTTCGGCCCGTGAGGCCCCATGGCAGGGTCCAGCGCCTGAACCAGCGCTTATGTGTCGGCGCGGACGGGCGCCTGCAACCGGACTGCGCCTGTTGCAGCGATGCCGGCTTGGACGCTGCGTGGGTTCATGGTCACGGAGTCGAGAGCGTGCCGACAAACGGCACCGCCGTGACGTTCCGCAAGAACGACCGTGTCAGTCCGGCATACTTCACATCGACCTTGACCTGCCGCAGCGTCCCTCCGTCGGAGGGACGGTTGCAAAATTGGGGAGTCGGGGAAAACAATGTTGCCGTTCGTGCGGTCGACGACTACATACAGAGCCGCAACCACGCTACTCCGCTACGACGAGGTCATAGGTAACGTCTACCGTAAAAGACAAGCTCGGAATCTCGCCGTGGAAATGAAGCGTATGGTGGCCGGGCGCAAGAGGTTTTAGCATTAGCCAGTATCCGTCCGATACGGATAACCCGGTGCCAGCGGCCCCCGTCGGGTCCAAAATATTGTTTTTGGGAATTTCAAACTTGAACGGCGCTGACGTGAAGCGGAAATGCTCTAGCCCCGTCACATCATGCCCGTCCACCGTAGCCGTCAAGCTGGTCGTGGTGACCAGTCCGCCCCAATATTGCGCACAATTCTTACAGCTATCACCATCGGTACAGTAAAAGCCATTCGGATAAGTCAACTGTGGCACGTCCTGCGTTGAGCATTCAACGTTGATGATAGGAAAGAAAATTGGCTTGTCTTGTGCGTATATTGTGCAACGACGCGTTACCGGTCCGTTTGGGCCCCCTGCCAGAAACCATACCGGTCCTCTTTGCGCAACGTCACAGTAAGCCCCTGTGGTGTCGATGGTCGGATTAGACTTGTAGGGGATTGGAAAAACGTATTGCCACCACTTCGCGGACCATTCGGCGTACGTTTTCCCTGCAATAGTAGATGACGGGGGATACACAAGGGCACCATTCCCGTCCGTGGCCAGCGCCGTCCCGCTAGGGACGAACACGGCTGCGCATGCGCTCGCGATTATCGCCAGCGCAACGGTTCCCTTTCGAGCCTTTCGATTGCTTTTCATTGCTCCCTCCACCTTGTTTTGCGACGGGCAAGTCGGTCGTAGTGGCGGCTATCGCGTCGCGCCCTCAGGTCAATCACAAAGTCTCCCGTCATAAACACACAGCGTCGCTTTCCGACTACTGGTTGCCAACAACAGCGACGGACGCGGATGGGCCCGGTCAATAACTCAGGGTGCAGGCCTTGGCATTGCCAGCCCAGTCTTAACCCGCTCATTCGCAGTCTTCTTAAAATCTTATGTTCGACTCCTAAATAATAGGTGAGGCTTTCGGCAAAGCCAATGCATTCGAAGTTCGCGGTAGTGTGATGTAGGAGCCCGCTTATCATGCAAAGGGAGAGCGTCCGTTCGTGTTGTAGGGCAATTGAAGGGGCGGAGAAAGCTATGGAAGCGCTTTTTTGCAAGGCACGACTGCGCCAGGCTAGCCAGCCGGATGCGGGGCATTGGCATCGATGTACTGGTGACGCACACATGGATAGCTTTCATTGCCGCTCCGTCGGGTTTTTAGGTGATGCACTATGTCTTTGGAAAGTAGGGGTACCGTTTTCCGACTTAGGGGTGGAACGCCATCCTGAGGGAGCGGAGCTCTATAAGGGAACGGCTCCGTCGTTGGTACCGAAGGGCTTGGCATTAAGCGTCTCTGCGGACGGTCGAGTGCCTTGTGAACGGCCTTGCACGCTGTCTTTGCGGAGGCCGCAAGCGATGTAGGCGGCTGTAAGCAACGGTCGACGATGACTTTACGCTGGTCTAGCGGAGTGCACGAATGTTCGTCCAGTGGAGACATGCTTCGCGTCCATTGAAGGGCCGCTGAGCAGTCGCGTCTCTGACGGGTCAAGCGCAGTGAGAAGGTCGCTACGGCAACGCGTGCCGTGAACTGCGCCTGTAGGATGAAGCAAAGTGCATGACAGACGGAAATGAACAGAGAGGTCGGTTGCTTACCCGCATGCCGCAACTGGCACTACCCTGTCCTGAGACACTTCCTCTTTGCTATCACGAGCGCAGCGTTGGAGCGAACCCGCTTTCTAGCGACCAAAATTCGGACAAAAGCCAGTCCGTTTGGGTTCTGTGAACACGGCTAAATGCCACGATGTGGCACCTGACGCGACGACCTTTTGCCCATTTCCTGGCCGAGCACGGGTTTTTCGTTTGAACACGAACTCAGTTGAGTTCGCACGGAATTGGCGTCGAGAGTCCCCTATGGGCCGGCTGCTGGACGCTGAATTCGTCCATAGCGAAACTTGCGGCCGCGACTATCGCGGAGAGAGGCCCATGACTGGACCGCTGCTCTCCATTGAATGGTCGACCTTCTCGGGAAGTCTCAATCAGCGCCGAGTTCCCCCGGCTCTTGCGCAGCGTAGTTGCCGGCGACGCACACCGCTGGCGTCGACTCATTTCCCGCCGACGAAGTATCAATGGGCGGTTCTTCATCCCAAAACGGCGACGCTAGTGGGCCGACCACCCGCAACTCATCCTTGAGGTCGTTCAACTGCATCGCGAGTTCCAAGCGCTTGCGCCACAGTGCCTCGACATAAGGCGGCACCAACTTCGCGAATTGGTCTGACGTCAGGCAAAGAAACGCTTTGCGCGCATCGGCCAACACATGCTCGCGTGCCGTCGCACCGATGGTTCCGAGTTGAAGCGTCAATGCGTTCATCACGTGCGCGTATAGCCCCGGCGTTACCTTGACCACTCGCGTGTTCAAGCCCTCGGGGCGCTCGTCGGGCAACTTGGTTACTGCCTTATACATCGTAAGCACCTTGTAGAAAGCGCCGTCTGGGACTTCCTCGGGCTCCAGCGCTGGCAACGGCGGCGCCACGAAGGCAATGTAAAGGTCTAAGTCATCCATGGCTTACTCACAGTTGGAAGATGCGCTTATAAGATGCCAGAAGCCCGAGCGCGAACACGCCAAAAGAAACACTTCGCTCTCTCGTCCAGGTCACGTCTGCAGACTCGTAAACTTTTTGAGTCATGTCAAAGGGGAGGCCTTCCTCAGCAAAACCCGTGTTGCTGTCGGTGAGCCTTGAGATAGGGCAGGTGACGCCCTTTCAATTTTGGGTTCGGGCGCAAGCGCATGTCGCCGGTAAGACCCAGTGTCTCGCGGTCTTTCCGGCAAAGCTTCGAAGAGCGAAGAAGTCGGCCATCTTCCGCGAATGAGATAAGACCGGCGTCGAAAAGTTTGTCGAGCGTCCCGGTTAGCAGAAGACCGTTAAACTGATTGACCTTTTCGCTTTCGTTTGAGTCCTTCCATGCTTTTGCATGAGATGCAACCAGGACTTCCTTGACGGCGCAACCGGTCACTGAGCACTGGTTGTTCCAAAGTTTGCGCATGTTAAGACGATATAAGCCTTGTCCTCTTCGCTCCGCGCGAAGTGCAATTACGTTTGTCCCGGCCGCAGCTTTGTCGTCCGGCCAGTCGTCGAGCCCATCAAGAATAGTCCGTCGCAGTGCGCTTAGCGCCTCACGTTTTAGAGTCCAACCGGCCTTCGCCTTCCACGTGGCCAGTACGGTCATCCCCGGCGCTTTGAGTTCAAGGCATTTTGCGACGTCGTTGGCGAAAGTGACGTAGGCGGACTCAAGCTTATTCAGACTTGATGGCTCTGCGTTTGCATCAATGCTATGTGCAAGCGCATCGAGCGTTGCGCCCAATTCGGGAGCGTGTGCCTGCGCGGCAAGCATCGCCATGACCCCCAGATTAAGCGAGGCGCTCAGCTCGGTGAAGACATCCACGAAATCTTCTTCGTCGACGCTTAGCCCATGGGCGACCACATCAAACCAGCGCTTTTCAACAGCGTCCACGGTGTACGGCCCCAACAAGTTCTCGGGGTTGTATGTCGTCGGAGGTGAGCCTTTCTTCAGGTGGTTGCTGCCTAAATACGTCACCGTGCCCGCTGACGTTTGAATCTGATAGTTTGGACGGACTCCGTTTCCCGTATCTCCAAAATAGAGGAGCGCTGTTTGTCTCTCGTCAGCGGGGATGTGGGCTAACACTGCCTGAAAGTACTCGGCGTTCAGGTTCTTCAAGTGCTCTGGAGTTGCCATTTCTGTCCTTTTGTTTGCAAGCCAGACGTCGCGCCAATGCCCGCCTCAGCCGAATGCAGTTGCGGCCTCGCTTCTGAAGCAGGATATCGACATGAAGCTTAAGCGCAGGCTGAATTACGCTGTGTGGTCAAGAGAACATTGAGTCGTCGCTGGTAAGGGCCGTCGAGTCCTACCCGCGTCCTTTGAGGCAGCAGCGAGGGAAGCGCCGAAGCACGTTTCGTTCGGCATGGGGCGCCCCGGGCAATTACGAAGCGTTCCGCAGCGTGTGGCAAATTAAAGGTGCGAAACCCCCGGTACCAGTTCATCGGCTCGGCGGAAATCAAACATGACGTGTCGCAGAAAAGATGACGTTCGAGGTGTGCGTCGGGCGCTCCCCGAGTTCCACGAGCGTCACGGCTCTCCCGTGTTCCATGGCGCGATACACCGCAGCGAGCGAGAGGGTGTCGACATGACAGTAGCGCAGTAAGTCATCAACGAGTTGGCGGTGGCGCGCGGGCGGCGTGTCAGGAGACGAGAGTTCCCACCAGGCACGTTGCGCGGCGCCTCCGTCCATGACTGCGTTCAGGTCGGAATAGTTGAGGTCGGGGCACGCCGTTGGCGCGAGTCGCTCAAGCGAATAGGACCCTTGCAACGTCGGGTGATAGTAGGCTCGGCGCACAACGGGAAGCAGGTCAAAGAGGCGAGACGCGATGTCGCGCAATTCCTGCCGATATTCAGGGACAAGCTTGCACAGGTCCTCAATACGCCCTTGCTCAAAGGACGAATAGACCACGATGACGCCCTTGGTGCCGACCGTTTCAATGAGGCGGCGCGCAAACTCTTTCGCCGGCGAGTTGCCCGATACGTCCATGAATTCGTTATGGACCAAGATGCCCGGCTCGGTCTCGGTCTCGGTGTGGCAGGAGAACTGGAAAGGAACTGATTGGTACGGTCGCGTGCCCGCCCACATTGGAACGGGGGACGACACTGTCTCGAAGTCGAGAAAGTGTCTTGGATAAGGCATCGCCCTCAACAGCGACCGGTCGACAGCATCAACGCTCACCGCTGGCGCATCCAGCGACCGCAGGACCCGCTGCTCCCGGGCGTCCTTAAGATACATCTCGGGCACTCCGCGCGCGTCGCGGTAACCGATTTGCCGGAGCAATCTGGCAAGCGGCTGGCGAAACACTTCGACCGGAAATTCGGGGTTGGGCGGTTCGTTGCTGCGGCAATAAGCAATGAACGGGCATTCGTACGGCTTTGAGCACTGTTCACCCGTACGAATTCGGGGCTCCGGCTGGGCCAGCATCGCGCGCAGTTCTTCGACGAGCCCGTCGAGAGAGACTTTCAAGTCCGAAACTTTGCCGGTGACGTCCTCCGTTTGCAGCAGCCCGCTGTATGCGCCGTTGCCCGGATAGATGAAGGCGTTGTTGATGTAGGCTAGCGTCACTTTGGTCACAGGATATCCGGCTCCTTCAGCAACCCAAGTCTGGATGGCACAGTCCAGATAGAAATATTCTTTGCTCGTTGTGGACGCCTTGAACTCCGTCATATGCCATCCGCCGAGATACGGCGAGAACGCGTCCGCGCGCGAGACAACGTCCTGATAAGAGAAGGCTGCTTCGTAGACGGTCGTTCCGGCTGTCGAGGCGCGCTCAAGCGCGGCCGGCGTATCCGCGAGCGACCGGCGGATATCGCGCTCGTGGCGGATAAGTTCGCCCGGCCCCATCAGCTCTCGCGCTTTGGCGCCGAAGAGATGCCCCATGCGGAAGATGTGCTGGCTCGCAGGAGATACCACGGCCAAGTCGCGTCGGTGCGTCTCGAGCCAGAGTCGCTTGTGGCATTGAATGCCAGACAAGATTTTCGACTTGGAAAGGCGGTTGTTATCCATCTGCGCACACCCGAGGGAGGAGGTGAACCGATTTTATTGCTGAATCGAGACAAAAATCGTCTCTTCAAGCGCACGCTGTGGAGCGGAAATACGCCCGCAACAGACGCTTGCGCTGAGCGCGCCACGTCCTTCCTGTCGGCCTGTCAGGTGATGCACTATGTCTTCGGACCGTAGCCATTTTGCCCTGTGAACAGTGACTGAAGCATGGAGGCGGTCGACAGCCAACTGCTCGTCCAGACGGCGACAGAGTTCGGACGAAAACAGATAAGTGAGACGGCGCGGCCGCAGAGCCGTTTGGATGAAGTAGGTAGGAAGAAATCGGGGCGAAATCATCAAGTCTTTTTTCCGCCCGAAATTCATGCCTTGCTGCCGCAACCGACCGGCAAGCTAGTCGCTTCGTTCCTGCCGTTAGCCGCGCAAACAACGGTAGCTCGAGGCGTCGCCCTTCGTCGATGAGCTGAGCCTTCGGCCGGCTACTGACGGTCTCTTCAAGTCGCGTCCAGCCAGTACTCCAACGCCCGTTAGGACGATACCGTTCATCAGCGACCCAAAGTCGGTGGCCGAAGCCAGCGCGTTTAAATCCCGTAGATACACCTGAAGTCACGTCGTGGCACCTGGAGACGCGAGAAACCTTCTCTTTCCCTCGCGCTCAGGAGAACCCGTCTCTTGGAGTGTATTTCATGTCGTCTTACTTGCTGGACATTCACGAACTCGGCGAACTGCTTGCTCGAAGCCCAGAAACTATCAAAAAGGACCTCAAGCGAAATCCGCGCGCCGTGCCGCCTCGTCTTCAAATCCCCGGGACGCGTTTGCTCCGCTGGAGACGCGTCGATGTTGAAACCTGGCTCGCTGAGCATGTTGTGGGAGGCGCGCAGTGACTACTCTCGCCGACCTCAGGCTCGATATTCGCCATACCTTACTCACAACGCCACCTGCTCTGGACCATGTCTTGCCAGGACTGCTGGCTGGCACTTTGGGTGTCTTGGTCGCCCCCGGGGGCGCCGGTAAAACGATGCTGCTAACTCAAATCGGCTGTGCCATCGCATCCGGGCAGCCCATTCTCGGTGGAGCGTTGAATGGCTCAAAGTCTTCGCCGGCTAGGGTCGTGTTGTTCCTTGCGGAGGAGACGGCGGTCATTATGCATCACAGGCTGCATGGGGCGGCACAGCAGCTACAGGAGGACATGGCTTGTCGAAGCCGGGAATGCCGGCAGGCACTCCTTGAGGGGTTGAGCAGCCAGATGAACATTTATCCGTTGGGCGGACACGGTTCGCTCGCAAACTTTGCGGGCGGTTCGAAGGAATATCGCGCACTGCTCGAACTGTGTATTGGCGCGCGATTAGTCATTGTCGACCCACTGCGACGGTTTCACGAAGGTGACGAGAACGATTCGGCTGCGATGACTGCGATTGTCACGACCTTCCAACGCTTTGCCCACGAATCGGGCGCAGCCGTCCTTATCGCCCATCATGCCAATCGTGTTTCGATGACAAGCGGTGGAGGGGAGCAGGCATATGCATCGCGAGGGTCGACCGCGCTGACGGATGGCGTGCGTTGGCAAGCCAATCTTTCTCCGGTGTCGGGACCGCTTGCCAGCGAACGTGGTATCGACAAATCCGAGCTGCGGCAATTCGTACGTCTCGACCTGCCTAAGAGTAACTACGTCCGCTCCCTCGACACAATCGTATTGCGTAAAGACCCACAATCGGGAGCGATGGCCCTGTGGTTGCCGGAAGCGCTGTCAAAGCGCACGCCTGCGACACGCACGAAGCGCGCGGGAACGCCGGGGGAAAAGCGATGACGCCGCCGCTATCAGACAAACGCGTCGTGCGCTACGACCCGATGCTGCCGGGCACCGGGTTGTTCGGTTCTCTTGGGAACGGCGTCCGTCCTAAGTTAGACGCTGAATATAAGTTTGGGGGAGTTGTTTGGCGGCTGCGCGGACCTGACCGACTTGGCATTCCTGAGCAGACGCTGCTGTTAGTTCTTCTTGAACTGGCCGAGGAACAGTATGGCCGGCCGCACGAGAGCCCGGAGGACTGGACGCCACTTGAAGCTGCCCTGTACAGCGACCCTGAGGCACGACCGCTGGCAGACTTCTGCGAGGGCGGCCGGCCGGTATTGGCGACTCTCTCCGTTAGCTATTCCGAATTGTCACAACGCTGTGGTCGAACGGCCGAGGGCGGCAGCGCATCGAAACAGATACGCCGCGAATTGATGCGATTGTGCGAGGTCACGATTTGGACGGTCGTTGGGCGGGAAGAATTTAGCTCGCGGTTGCTTCATTGGCGGCGTGGCGATGGATGCGGCGTGCGAGTGGTGCTGAACTCACGTCTTACTGAAATTCTCATCGGCAAACAATATTCACCCGTCTCGCTCCAAGAGCGTCTGTCTCTAAAATCAGATGTCGCGCGGGCATTGCATTGTGCATTGTCAGTAAGTATCAGACCGGGCGGGACGATGTTTTTCAACTTGGATACGTTGGCCCGACACGTGTGGTGCGAACCAGACGTAGCAGACGCGACGGTCCGTCGGCGCAGGCAACAGTTGCGCGCTGCACTGTGCGAAATTAATGGGATGAAATCGTGGACGATTAGAGACAGGTCCGGACTCAAACTGGAGCGGGCGGAGCGTGTGGAAATCTGGCGAATGTCGCCTAATCGTGGGGGCGAACGCGTAGCATCGCCGGCGCGCACTCTCAAGCGCACCATCGAAGGGCCGGAAAGACCCGTTATCAATACGGCGGCTAGAACGGCCGAGGTCATTGTCGACGTCTCATCGTTGTTTGCCTGAGAGGAAACTTTCGAATTCTGCTCGCGAGCGCTCTTCGCATTACCCAGCGAACCGCAGGAAGCAAATATTGAGGTGGCTCAGTTACCGGGTATTCGCCCCGCGCTCGCGCGGCATACAACGTGTCCAAGGAGTTCTCCAGCACTCTGAGATGTCAAACACCCTTGACGTCGATTGCTATCTTGGCGGTCGGCATGAAGCGGCATAACGGACGTCCAGCGTTCACATGATGCCCCCCGGTCGCCAGACGAGATTGGCGCTATCACGTTTGTCGAGAGCTTCCTCGGGGTACAGTGACAATGTCCGCTCGCATGTAGCGCTTCAGCACGGAGGGCATGCACGCCGGGCACGCGACTAGACCGGCCAAACTGAAGAGGAGGGCGCCACTGCGACACCGGTATGTCGTTTCACCTACGGTGCTAGGAATAAGCCGGCGTCAACGTGCGGCACATCTGCGGGTCCGCCGCAGAAAGTTGCGTACTTAAAAAGCGACGGTTGACGCACAGAGAGGGCGAAACTTCCGCGTTCATATGATGCCCCCGGCACCAAGCGCACAAAACCCCGGCTTCAGGTGAACGCCGTACAACTAGGAAACAATTATTTTCTCAGGAGATTCGGGCCAATCAAAGAGGCGCTCTATCTTTCTCTAGAAAGAAGTCTCGCAAGGGCAGAGTGCGGCCGGCGGGACTTTGGTCCCCGCCTTCCATGGTAGCGGTCTTTGGACCGCGCCATGCCATGAACGCCAGAAGCGTACAGAGCTCCGCTGGGAAACTAGTCCCATGGCGTACCTCTGGCAATGAAGAATTTCCGCGATTGGCCTTCTCTTGCAGTTCAGTCTGTTTTGGAAGCCGCTTCTCGGCGTTAAAAAGCTCGCTTCTTGATGTTCCATGGAAGCTAACCTGGCCATCACCATGAAAGAATGTTCGAATGAGCCTAGGACGAAGTTGAGCGGTGGCCTCTTGTTCTGATGTGCCTATGGTCCGACTTGCCGGGCCATGTAACCCTCGGGTTTAGAGCTTTGAATGACGATGCCTTATACAATACGAAGTCTTGGCAAACCCGGTGCAGCCCTTTGCGCGACGTCATCAAACATTCGTCGCCCGTCGACACCCAATGTTCCGTCGATGCAGCGTATAGCGCTCAAAGCCTCGGTCGAGCAGGTGAAAAGCTAAAGTGGAACGGCGAACGCGCCTGCGGCGTGGACGGTCTGCCCGATGTTCGATTGGATAAGAGTGCACGCTGTGAAAGGGAGAGCGATACTCGGAATACCCGGGGCGATAACTGTCGCTTTCTTCAATGCCAAGAATGCGTTCGTTCAGTTCCTCCGGCTCGCTGACATCGTTGCGTTCTCGCGCGATTGACCGATTGATACAGCAGGATGCCATGGCAGAGACCGGATGCGCCCGCCAACACGGCGCCTGACCTAACTCGTTTCGCGAGGACCGGTTCTTTTTAGTGATGCGGGACCGAAGGGCATCACCTGGGTACGGGCGGAACTCTCACCCAAGGGGCCAACGAGCGCCTGTGGCTTTCTCGACCCACCACTGCCCAACGTCCCGTGCTGCGCAGGATGGAGCTACGGCTGCATTCTTATAGCGCCGGCAGTCCAGACTTTGATGCGCTTCGAGGACGTCCGCGACCCTAGTGCCTTATCTCGTCGCGCCAACGACAACTCTCATTCACCGTGCTCGATAGTCTTTCAAAGGTCTCGCGTACACACCTTGCAAGAAAAATACCGAAACTTGTTTCAAGGCCTCTTCCCTAATGTTGGCGTGTCGTTTACATCAGACGCGCCATCAAGTCGCGTTCGCTATACGTCTGGCTGAGGCAAAAAGAGGACAGTTTTATGGATATTCCAAGCCCAATTTCTGAGCTTATTGACCTCCTCGTAGACTTCGCCGCAGCAGCGATTAATCTACAAGGAACAACATGCGACGAGCATCAATCTATGCAAGATACTCAGACCAAGAGCAGCGGCCAACATCAATCGACGACCAGCTCCGACGAACGAAGCAGAAGGCGGAAGAGCTAGGATTTACGGTCGCAGACGAACACATATACGTCGATGCCGCAATAACAGGACAAGGCAGAGAGCTCGCGAAGCGAGCAGCATATAGCAGGCTTATCCACGCGTGGGAAAAGGGCGAGTTTGAAGCAATCATCGTCGACGAAGTGGCTCGCCTCGCACGCGCTAGCCTCGAGTTCGCCCACTTGGAACAGCGCATTGAAAGAACGCGTGTTCGCCTCGTTTCATGCGACGGAGTTGACACTTTAAATCCGGGATGGCAGCTTCAATTCGGCATCTTTGGCCTAATGGCCGCCCATTTCGTACGGGAAACAAGTCATCGCGTCGTACGGGGCATGCAAGGGCAACTCGAACGCGGCTTCATGATTGCCAAGGCTCCCTTTGGCTATCGCGCGATGAAGATGGGGGATAAGGATAACGAAGGTGGGACGGTCTGGGAAGTCGACCAAGAAAGGGCAAAATGGGTTAAAGAGATTTTTCAAATGCGTTTTCAAGGACGGTCGCTGAACACCATCGCGGAACGGCTGAATCGCGAGGGCGTGGCATGTCCACGGAGCCCGCGTGGTGAGGGGAAGGGGTACTGGCGGCCAGCGACTGTTCATCAGATGCTAGCCAATACGATTTATCGTGGAGTGTTCGTCTACCACGGCAGCGCGTATAGCACGGCGAAAGCAAAGAGAGAGAAGCGGACGCTCAAGCCCGTCGAGTATCAGCGGCCGGAACTTCGAATTGTCGAGGATAGAGTTTGGCATTCATGTAACACGCCAACGGGTTCTCGGCCATTTTGCGGCGGAGGCCGGCATGTCCTCGCGGGTCTCGCCACCTGCGGTGTGTGTGGTGGGACGATGAGTTTCAGAACTGGAGGTTCTTCGCCCGCCCTACATTGTTCGAAGTGTGCACAACAGCGGCGGGTTGGCAAACCTAATGCGCCGACACAGGTCAGTTATGTCGCCGCTGAAGCGCTGCAACGGGCACTTTTGCAGATACTTCGCCGTTTCCTCTTCGACGATGAGCGTGTGCAGGAATTTAGGCGGCGGCTCGAAGTTAGCTTATTTGGCCGACACGAATTGAGAATCGAGGAGTTAAGGTCGGCCGTTGGGCATGCAGAGAGGCAACTTGACAGTCTTGCACAGCGAATGCGACGACTGGAGCCAGGAAACGAAGAGTTCCTCGAAAGGGCGTATCGCGAGCAGCAGGAAGAGCGAAAGCACCTTCTAGATGAACTGACACAGTTGACCGCGTACTCAGCATCTCTTAATGGGGAACGCATCAGGCAGCCAGTGGAGGTCAATCCGCTCGATTTCGTGTCGATGCTCTTTACGGGCGGCGCGCCTGCGGAGCTGACGCGAGCTGTATTGTCCCGCGTATTTCCGAGCATTGTTCTTTCGAAGCGCCCGGCCCGTTTCATATCAGTATGGAAAATAGTCGCATGTGCTGGGGCAACTGTGGCGCGTCTCGATGGCGCGTTCGCTGGGTTAGAAGGGAAGGTGGCTTTCACCGTTCAGGTAGAAACGGGAGCCGCACGACCCACGGCGTGGCACGTCACTGTGTTGGAAGCGAGCGTTCAATAGCATGATTCGCGGGGCGATAAGCCCCGCTTTTTTTGCATTGCGAATAGTAATTACTTTCGTTCGCGGGGAGAACATGATGCTTTACTAATCGCGCACTAGGTGCGGTGCGTGTACGATTCGTGTCGTATCGGGTCGAGACTAGGTATCCAGTGCAAAAGCCTTAGCCCGTGCTCAAAACCTTCCTAAGGAAAAGGGCGCCGGCGACCCGCGCGCGTCGGGGCGCACGGTAGATGTTGGCTCACCAGAGCTACCGCAGGAAGTATCCGATTTGTGGAGCAACGGAATGACTGTGCGTGAACTTATGGATGCATTGAGAGGCGCTGACCCGGAAAGCATCGTGTTGTTCTTAGAGGCGTACGCAGACGTCGGTGAGTCCGACGAAGTTTCACATCTGCTCATTCCGGAATTAGCTTGGGTTCATGAAACGGGAGCATTTTTTGGAGAGCGATATGAATTTCGCCTTCCAAAAAGTGAACGCGGCGAAGTCGAAGCCGGACGCATGGATGTCGTTCAGCGACTCGAACGAGTTGTCGTGCTGTCGAACGGGCCCACGAATCTTCGTTACCTCGTAGACGAGTGAAGTCTGGCACTTCGGTGCCTGCGGTCAATTCAGCGTCGACCAGTAAGAGAAACCACATGACCACGCCTCGGGAACGAACAATCGCGCTTCTGCGAGCACGTGAGTTGCTCCAGCACATGTCCGTGCTTCAGGATACTGTCAACACTGCCGCTCTTCGCTCGAAAGCAGCAGGCGTGTTGCGCCACTATCCCGACGACGGGATGATAAAGGCTATTGCTGGCGAGTCAAAATGGCTTGAAACCAGGGATGATGCAGCCGGCCTTTCGCCACTGACGAAGAAGGTGTCGCTGCCTGCGATTCCATCGTCCATCGACGACCCGCATCCGTCGTTTCTGGACGACTTCCGTCAGCGCGAGATTGAGAGTCTAAGAGCAAGGATTCGGGCGGGGAAACTTGTTACCGACGCTGAGTTTCAGCGACGCCTGGGACTGTCCGAAGCAAGGCTTCGACGACTCGTCGTTAATGGAAGCGTGTTTGCAATCGACGTCGATGGTCTTCGGTATTTTCCGGCCCTGCTTGCTGAGGGCCACTACAACAGGAAGAGGCTGTTTTCTGTTTGCCGACTCCTCGTTCCCGCACCGACCGTAGTCCGCCTCCACTACCTCACGAGTCGGCGCGGCAATCTAGGCGGCCTGACTCCACTCGAGTGCCTAAACGACGACGAGCGTTACAAGTTGTTGAGACGCATGAGTTGGGCAGAGGCCATAGAGTGGCATCGAACGACGATAACGGCATATGCCGGACAACATAACTTCGAGCCGGCCAACGTAGCGCCTGCCTACCGGGGCGCTGAAGAGCTCGACCCGCGAGAGAACGTTTGGCAAAGGAGTCTCGCCACGCTTCGACATCACGGATTCACTGGCGTAGCTGCCCCTTACGAACGACTCAATGAAGCCACGATTTTCGTAGCTCAATCAAAAGCTGGGTTGGGCGAACCTATTGACGGTGCGAGATTGTACTTCACCCTTGACGGTGGCTATGCGACGGTGACCGTCGAGCGCTTCCAGTCTGAAGCAAACGACAACATAAAGGTGAAGGTCGACGGAAACGAGACCGTAGAAGAGGCGATGCGCGCAATATTTTCGGATTTGTTGAACCGTGGGCTCCGTTAGCCTCAAGCGAATGGCGCGAGCCGCCGAGACCACGCACGGAGCTTCGGATGAGTGATGCACTCGTCGGTCCTAAAGACCAGATGTCAAACGCGATAATTCGGACAAGAGGGAGCGACGATGAGCGAAGGCTTTGACGACGTCTTCCTCTACTGGGAAGCCTGTGCTTATTCCGGCAAATGCGAGGTAGTTGACGATTCTCAGCCGCTTTCCGTTGCACACGGCTGCATTAGCGCCGATATGCGAAGAGTCTATGCATCTAGAGGCAGATGCCTGCTCGCAGCGATGCTCGCAAACCTCAGTGCACTGTCTCGGTGGTATTACCCCATGGAACCACGGGCGAAAACCAGCAGGACTATGACGATTTATGTCGGCAGGGCCCCATACCCGAATGAGCCAGCAGGCGAATTTGTAGCCAAGATGGACATCCATTACGAATGTCGGCGGGCTTCTGGAGCAATACTGATGCTAGGCGAAGATTCCGGCCGTGAGTCTGATTACGTCGACAACGTTACATGCCGGGAAACGGACGGCGTGTGGGATATCGTGCTCAATTTATTACGCGCGATGTTCTTCAGCTCTCGATGAGCGAGAAGTTGCCGCCCAGCTAGCTCTACGCGAAGCCGGCTTCGCTGCTGGTATACAACAATTCGGAGGGGCACTTCCGCGAGCGAATCGGAGCAAGCGATGAACGAATTCTCCCAGCCAAGTATCGCAGCTCGGCTCAGGCTTCGTTATCACCTAGGCGATGCGATTCGAGATGTTGTTTTGTTTGGTTCCAAGTTCGACGAGGCGGTAGAGCATGTTGCGGTGCCAGAGGCCGATGCCGCCTTATTCAGGAGTCTACTGAGGTCGGAACTGGAGCATCTGCAGATATACAACTGCGCCCGGTTTCGTCTTCCGATGGGTGAGGTCCAGGCGTGGATTGGGAAGGGGCGCCCGAGTTAGCATCGTCATTGTCGTCGTAGGCGTGCATTTGCTAGGACTACTTAGAGGCTTCGAAGGGGTCAGTCCGTCCGAACTGGCGCTAGTGCTTCGATAGAAAGAGTCCCGGCGGCGCGTCCGCGTCCCGATGCCAGCGTGAAGACCTCTGGAAAAGGCAAATAGCTCATGGCCGTACTCGACATGTACTGCAACACCACATTGGTGGGGACGCTCTCAGAAGAGGCTCAAACTTGCGTCTTCACCTATCTGCCCGAGACTTCGACGGCCGATGTCGTCTCGCTACTCATGCCGGTACGAAGCGACTCGTACACGTGCGTCGGCGGCATCATGCCTTCGTTCCAGATGAATTTGCCGGAAGGCTACAAGAAGGACATCATCCGCCAGAAGTTCGGGCTGCGCGCGGACTTGGGCGAAATGAATCTTCTCGCGCTAACGGGCGCAAACACAGTCGGACGAGTGAGAGCAATCCCGCACGGGGCCGCGCTTGACAGGACAGAGTCGAACTTCGACATGGCTAGGCTTCTGGCGAGTACGGACTCCAGAGACCACCTGCTCAAACACCTTGAGGCTAGAATCACCGAGGGAGTTTCGGGCGTCATGCCTAAAGCGCTGGCGTCATGCGAGGTGAGCTCGACCAAGGAGACCGGCGAGTACATCTTGAAGACGGGTCCCCTTGACCTGCCGGGCCTCAGCATTAATGAGTACCTGTGTCTGGAGGTAGCGAGAAACACGGGCCTAGATGTCCCGGAAACTCGCCTTTCAGACGATGGTCAGGTGCTTGCGATACGGCGTTTCGATGTTAGCGCGGATGACACACGTCTTGGAGTCGAAGACCTGTGCGCCCTGAAGGGGCTCGACCCTGCGCGCAAATACCAAGGGACGGTCGAAGACCTGGCAAAACTCTGCAATCGGTTTCTTGGCGTCGATTACAAGGAAGACGGTAAGCGAAAGCTCTTCTTGCTATTGCTGCTGAATTACGCGTTGCGTAACGCTGATGCGCATCTCAAGAATTACGCGCTGACGTACAGGACCGGTCGAGACGCGCGTTTGGCTCCCGTATACGACATCGTGACGGTCACCGCGTACCCACGTTATCGCGACGACACGCCCGCATTGCCTCTCAAAGGCAAAAAAGTATGGCGCGTTGGTCGAGCGCTGTTTGAATACGGCGGCGTCCGATTGGGTCTTTCGGGCAGCGAGATGACAGCAGCGCTCGAACAGGTAGAAAGCGCGGTGCTCAAGGTGCTTCCGCTGGTTAAGGAATATGCCGACCGATATCTTGAGTTCAGGGACGTCGGCCAGCGAATGCTGGACGCTTGGGTGCAAGGCGTCGAGGACATCAAGCCTGATACGAAGCCAATAAAAGGCAACGCTGCGCCTTTGCAAGAGCAGGCGGCGCCGTCCCGTTCGCGTTCGGGTAAAAGACGAAAGGCCGTTAATCCCTACGTCGCCTCGGACGGACCATTCGGGCACAAAGCTCGATAGCTGAGTGTGGCGCTTTCGGTCCAGTGCCTACGTCGGGGGGGCGCTACGTATATTTCGATACTGCAGCAGTTTCCGATGCGTTAGCTGCAATGGAACTGAATGTCGTGAAGAGGAGCTACGATGTGACTCGCCAAATGTCTCTCCGACTGGCGCGTTACTTCGCTGGAGCTTGCGGCCCTCCCGGACTAGAACCGAAATGAAGACATCACCGTCTGAGCTGCTGTCTGTTCATGAGCTAGCGCAACTGCTGTTCGTATCCCCTCGCTACGCGCGCAGGCTCATGCAGCGGCATGCTCTTCGACCCGTGACCGTCATCCGTGGTCAGAAATTTGTGAAGCGGCAGAAGGCGGCAACCTACCGCAGAAAAATGAAGAGAAGGCAGCACGCCGCATTGGGGCGGATGATAGCGGCCAGCGACCATGCGGGACTTTATGACATCGAGGCGTACCCCAAAACATTGTCGATTGTTGACATGGCCGGCTCTCTAAAGCCACAAAAGCGCGTCGACATTGAGGACATGAACCCGTGGAAAAGCTGACAGCGCGCACGACTGCTAGAAAATGCCACTGCCTCATTCAGAGGTGACGACTATGGCGCACCAAACACAGCACGTTATCCGCAGTAGCGAAGTTGGCGAAGAGACGCATCGCGTCATTTCAAGGCGGAGTGGCAAGGTACAAGGCAATTCGTTCGCGGGCTCGCTACATCTCCGACGCCCATCGAGCCAACTCTTCGGCTCTTCGCTCGTGCGTCGGCTTGCCGCCATGTCAGGCTCCGACGCGGCACGAGTTGTGGAACCATTGGTCGAAATCCCGGTGCCGCTCGGAAAGCACGCCCGTTACAGGCTTTGCAGCTTTGGAAGCCAGTGGCTCTTTATCGGAAGCGCTTGATAGCAGTTTCCAAGCTTCGGCGCATGGTGGTCGCTTTGGTAGTGGAAGGGCCTCGCCGGGTCGGTTCGCCGCGAGTCAAGCTCACTGATGCGACTTGTCGCAGCGGCCTTCAGGCTGAGGAGCAATGGTGCATGGAGCACGGTTCCTCTCGGCCCGTTCCAGCAATAAAGGCATCCATTCCACAATGCCTGCGAATGCTTTGATGTCTTCATCGCGTCGACGCATGGTACCAACACTTGCCCGAAGCGCGGCGGCGCGAACGGCAGCTATCTCCCGTACTTCCGCACCGAGCCAGTAACAACACCAACAATCTCCAGCGAGCCTTGAGGCCGAATCGCCGCGAAGTCTGGGTTGGCCGGCTCAAGATAGAAGGCCCCATCTTTGTCAAGCCGTAACGTCTTGACAGTCAAGTCGCCATCAACGAGCGCAACGACGATGTCTCCGTGTTTTGTCGGCCGATTCTTCTCGACAACAACGAGGTCTCCGTCCAGAAGGCCGACATCTCGCATGGATTCTCCCCGCACCCGGCACAGAACGGTACGGTTTGGGTCGTCGACGAGATAGTCGTCAATCGTAAGCAACTCGGCTTGGTCTTGGCCCTCCGGTTCCGGGAGTCCAGCTCGAACGGTGCCTATAACCGGCCGGCCAAAGAATCGGCGATTCGGAGCGATGCGGCCGTCGACGCGTTCGAGATAGCCCGCTTCCGAAAGGCGCTTAATAAGGGCGAATACACTGCTCGAGCTCGACAATCCAACAACGTCGCAAAGTTTCGACATGCTGGGAAATGCTTGGTTGCGCTTCCAGTAGGTGCGCAAAGCCGCTAGATAGCCGTCATCGCCCATTTGTTCGCCTCGTCGAATGAACATTCGATGAGATTGTAGCTTATTGTGATGCGGCTTGTTCTGCTGAGGTGGACAGTACCTTCAGTAAGCAGCGCGGGAAGTGCCGACTTGACAATCTCCGCATTACGGCGGATACAATTTGTAGACAAGGGATTCAGCCCGTGAGGGCGGTCGATTGCGCTTCTGTGCGAAACAGGGTCGTGTTGACGCTGACAAACGTGGCCGCGAACGAAGGCACGCCAGGAAGGCGGAACTGCAGTAGTCTGGGTATTGGCCGTCGCTTTTCGACGTCCCTTATGAAGTCGAGGTCGTAGTTTTACAGTTTCGGCGGCTCCACATGAACGCGCAAATTGCTGATTCGATGTCCATCCTCGGAATGCATGGAATGTCGTTGCCCGCAGAGCAGGTGGCGTTTTCCACATTCAAGGACGTCCATGAGCAAGCGCGTGGAATCGACGGCTGGAAGCTCGATTACACCCAGATTTCTTGTGGCCGGTTTGAGGGTACGGTGAAGGTCACCTGGATTGGCGGTGTGCGACTGGTCCTCGAACAGCGTAACAAAGTCATCCTCTCTCGTGGGTCGACTCCTTCAAATCGGCTTGTTGTGACCGTGCCGCTCGAGCTGGAGGGCCACTCGTGCATGTGCGGTGAGAAGAGCGACCGCGATAGTCTCCACGTCTTCTCCAGTGCGCCGAACTTCGAGTTCTACTCGCCCGAGAGGCACGTCCTCGTAAACGTGGAAATTGATATCGACCAACTCTCGAATCCGTTGCTGAGGCCCCAGGCTGAAAAGCTTCGGCAAGAGGCTCACATGCCTGTGGTCCCGATGAGCGGGGACGTTGCCGAAAGCCTCCGGGAGCTCGTCAAACTTGGCCTCGCGAGTTCGACCGCCGCGTCCGCGAGCGCCTTCGAAAACTCGTCTCGTTCGAAGCTCATGGAGCAGACGATACTTTTTGGACTATCGGAAGCAATCGAAGCCAACACCTTGAGCGAGAGCGCCAGCCGTGCAATCAAGCATTGGGCGACTGTGAACCTCGTGAGAGAAAGATTGGAGAACCCGGCCACATGTCCTCTTTCGATAGCCGAACTTTGCGTACAGCTTCAGCTCAGCCGTCGCACCGTCCAAAATGCTTTCCAACTGGCGCTAGACATCAACCCGACCGCATATTTGCGCGCTGTACGTCTCAACTACGTTAGACGAGACCTGCGACTTGGACAGACTGTCACCGAGGCGGCGCTTCGATGGGGATTTTTTCAGCTCGGCGCGTTCGCCCAAGACTACAAAAAAATGTTCGGTGAGCTGCCATCGGAAACCGCGCGAAAGCTAAGACAGCTGTCAGCGGTATCCCGCTAGCCGCCAACTCCGCCTCCCTCCCATGCGACCTGACCTTCCAGGTCGAATTGCTGCTGGCTTTGAAGTCGTTAGATTTCGACCATCCTCAGCGGACCAGCGGAACTCTCTGCCTTGCTTTGACGATGCAATCTGCGAGTCGACGCGAGAGCAGACGAGCGCGTTTCTTCGCCGCGTGGTCCCGCAATGCGAGCTGTACCCCGTATAAACCCCTAGATGCCGAAATCCAATAGTCGGCCGGACTCTGGACAACTACTGTAGGCGCTAAGGGGCAGTTGCATGTCGTTTGCGATGAGACAGACGAAACGACGTCTTCTGCCGGGGTCCGGAGTTTAGGCCCATTTACTGTGCTACGCGTCGCATCCCGCAATACGGCGCAGGTCAGGTCAACGTGAACGAAATCGAAAAGGTGTAGCGAATGAGCGAGTTTAAATTCCCCGGAGTGAACCTGGCTGTTACCACGCCGTTCAATGCCGACGGCAGCATCGACTTCAGTCGTTTTGAAGACCTGCTCGAGCGATACGTCGAAACTGGCGTCGATGGGTTTGTATTGAGCTCGGGGACGGGTATGCATGTCTATCTCTCCCAAGACGAGTCGATGGAGCTGGTTGAGCGGGGCTCTAAGGTAATTCGTGGGCGAGCAAAACTTATCGCTCAGGCGTCTGCGCTGCTGGTCGACGACGTCGTTGCGCGAGCCCGGCATGCTGCCGCGCAGGGCGCTGACGGCATCATGGTTCTTCCGCCATTCTTCGAGGGTCCTACAGACGACGATGGCGTATTCGACTTTTATTCTGCTGTCGGCGAAGCAGGCATTCCGATTATTGGCTACAACGTCCCGCATGCGGTCGGCGTGGAGATTACGCCGTCGTTGTTCCGTCGCTTGAGCGAGATTCCTCAATTCCACACGGTCAAGGACAGCAGTGGTGACTTGGCAAAACAGGCTTCGCTAACGAGAACGGGACTTCCGGTGATGAACGGTGCCGACCCGCTTGTTCCTTACGCGCTCTACGCCGGCGCCAAGGGTCTGATTTGGGGCGGTGCAAACTTTGCGCCGAGAACGTGCGTTGCACTCGTACGCGCGGCGAAGGAACGTAAATGGGATGAAGTGCGAGAACTGTGGCGGACACTTGAACCCTCGATGTCGCTCATTTGGGAAGGCGAATACGTTCAGTCCGTGTACGCCGCTGCCGAGATGACCGGATACGGTGCAGGCGCTCCGCGTCGACCGCTCAGGCGCCTCGATTCCAGCAAGGTCGACGCACTGCAAGCTTCGTTGAAGGACTTGGTCAAGCGCGAGAAGGTCGTTTCTTAAGGTCGGATGGCATCATGTTTGTAGCTACCAAATTACCGGAAAACACTAAGGTGTCTGGGTGGGTCCAGATGTTGCCCAAGCGGACGCCGAATCCATCGCTTAGCAAATCCATCAACGTCGATGTCGCAATCATCGGTGCGGGCTTTGCTGGGCTGTCCGCTGCGCGTCGCCTGTCTCAGTGCAACCCGAAACTGCGTGTGGCGGTCCTTGAAGCGGGTGAAATCGCTGCTGGAGCCGCCGGCCGCAACTCGGGCTTTATCATCGATTTGCCCCATGAAGTGTCTTCCGACGAATATGCTGGAAGCGATGCGGGCCCGACTCGGCGCCACATCATGATTAACCGTACTGCCATCAAGCTTGCGAGCGACGTGGCTCAGGAGCGAGGATGGGGAAAGGACGTTTTTGACCCTTGCGGAAAGTACAACATCGCGATGAGCGCGCAGGGTGACGAACATATCTCCTCTTATGCGAAGCAACTTGATGCCTTGAAAGAGCCGTATCGGCTTCTGGACTCGCGTCAGGTTGCGGATGTGACTGGCACGACTGCATTCACCTCGGCGATATTTACGCCTGGTACCGTCATCGTCCAACCTGCGGCTTATGTTCGCGGGCTGGCGGATTCTCTCAAGGGTGGAGTCAACATCTACGAGAAGACGCCGGCGCTCTCCTTAGAGGCGGTCGGGAAAGAGTGGCGCATCAAAACTCCTGAAGGAGCGGTGACAGCAGGCAAGGTCATCATGGCGAACAACGGGCACGCCGAGAGCTTCGGCATCTATCGGGGCTTGTTGATGCACGTCTTTACATATGCTTCGATGACCGAGGAGTTCAGTCCGTCCAGGCTCGGCGGCGACCGCAGTTGGGCCGCTACGCCCGCATTCCCAATGGGTACCACTGTTCGGCGAGTCCGGGGAGAGCGAGGAGACCGCATCTTGATTCGGTCACGGTACACCTACAACCCACGCCTGAAAATCAGCGAAAACGACGTCGAACGTGCCGGCCGTGTACACGACCGCAAGTTCGACGCGAGATTCCCGACCCTCAAAGGCGTGCAAATGGAGCATCGTTGGGGCGGAGCTATGGCTCTCACATGGAATGGTGTACCCGCTTATGGTGAAATTGAACCGGGACTGTTCGCGGCATGTGCTTGCAACGGCGTCGGGGCGACGAAGGCGACAGCGTTGGGCATTGCCGCTGCGGATTCAATCCTTGGCATTAAGAGCGAGCTCCTTGCTGCGTTTGGCCAGTTCGAAGCACCGAAAAGCCTTCCACCACAGCCCTTCCTCACCATCGGCGCGAAGGCGAACCTCGGATTTCGTGAGTGGCGAGCAGGGAAAGAGTAAGCCAGAGCCTAGGGACAACGGGTAGAACCGCGCAAAGCCGTCGATGGTCGTCGACGGCTTTGCGCATTTCTTGACTGCAACTCGGCAGCAAAAACTCCGCATGCACCCGGACCATGTCTGGCGACCGCATTTGCTCGGCGGTCGTACGCTCGATACGCCCAGCTCGCGCGCACTGAACAGACCCGGACAAACCCTATGATGCCGAAATCCAATAGTCCGCGCGTTAATGGCTGCGTACCTTTGCATCAACGGAACGGATGACATAGCGAGTTTCGGAGCCCGACCAACTGCAGGGACACGCGCTTGACTCGGTGACAAGGAGCGCAGGTCATTGCCCAGTCCTTAGATGACGGGAGTTGGACGGTCACCAAACAATCTTAACGCTGGCTGGAATTGCATCTGATATGTACTCCTACGGACATTACAGCTGTACTGCATCGTGCATGCAGAGCGTCGTGACCAGTCGTCCGTGGGCTTTCGGAATTCAAACTTGCTGGATGGAACACCCGATGATATCGAATCTCAGTATCGCAGCGGATGCGCTAGCGAACCCCGACGACCTCCACGGCAGCGCCAAGTCAAAGGCACGCTCGGTCGCAGCCTCGGCGACCGAAATCCTGACGGTCAAAAATCTGTCAAAGATTTTTGGAGCCAAGCCGGAACGCGCGGCGCAAATGCTGAAGCAAGGGCTCGGGCGCAACGAAATCTTCGCGCAGACCGGCAATATGGTGGCTGTTGATGATGTGAGCCTGTCGGTGAACTCGGGCGAAATCTTCGTGATTATGGGTCTCTCGGGCTCCGGCAAGTCGACCCTGGTCCGCCTGCTCAACCGTCTCATTGAGCCGACATCCGGTCAAGTGATTCTCGAGGGCCGCGACATCGCCCCGATGAGCACGCCAGAACTGCGCGCGGTGCGCCGTCAGAAAATGGCCATGGTATTTCAGTCGTTCGCTCTTCTGCCGAACCGTACCGTTATCGACAACATCGCCTACGGGTTGGAAGTTGCAGGGCAGAAGAAGTCTCAACGTTACGAAACAGCCCGGGCGGCGCTCACGCGGGTGGGTCTTGGCTCCTACGAGAAGCTCCTTCCGAGTGAGCTTTCGGGCGGCATGCAGCAGCGGGTCGGTCTTGCGCGCGCATTGGCTGTAAATCCTTCAGTGCTCTTGATGGACGAAGCCTTCTCCGCGCTCGACCCTCTCATCCGTTTTGAGATGCAGAACGAGTTGCTTCGCCTTCAGAAGGAAGAGCAGCGCACCATTGTCTTCATCTCGCACGATATCGAAGAAGCCGTGAAAATCGGCGGGCGCATCGGAATTATGAAGGACGGCCGTCTGATTCAGGTGGGAACGCCTGCTGAGCTCATTCAGTCGCCCATCGACGACTACGTGCGTGACTTCTTCCGCAATGTCGACGTATCTCGGTTCTTGGAGGCTTCCGGCCTGATGACAAAGGTGAACCGAGGACTCATCAAGTGCGATTCGGCGGCGCCGGCTGACCGATTCTTAAACGAATTGATTGATAGCGGCGTTGATTGCGGATTCGTCTGCGATGAGGCAGGCCGCTTCCAGGGTTGCGTAACGCCTGCCACGGTGCACAAGAACGGGAAGCGCCCGATTCGAGACGCAATCCTGAACGACGTCGCGGCCGTCCCTCTCACGGCCGATTTGCATCAGCTTTCCGCAATCGCACTGGCGCAAGAGCATGACGTCCCCGTTGTCGACGAGCAAGGCCGCCTGGCCGGTGTCGTTTCGTGCCGAACCATTCTCAAGCAAGTAATGCAACGGAGGGCAGCAGAATGAATTCCTCTCTTATCGGACAGTTCGCCGAAAATTTCGTCAATTTCCTATTCGACCACTTCCGTGGCGGCTTCGACGGGTTCTCCGCCGCGCTTGGTGCTGTCGTAAAAGTCCTGGAAGGCGGTCTCGCGGCAGTGCCCTTTCTCGCAATGCTCATCTTCCTGATGGCACTCGCGCTGTGGCGCCGGGGCGTTATCTTTTCTGCTTTCGTTGGGGCCGCCCTGTGGGTCATTCAGTACATGAACCTTTGGCCGCAAACCGTCTCTTCGCTCGCGCTCGTCATCGCCGCTACTGTAATCAGCCTGCTCGTTGGTGTGCCGCTGGGCATCTGGGGTGCGCGCAATAAGCGGGTCGAGGTCGTGCTCCGTTCAGTGCTTGACTTCATGCAGACGATGCCGCCTTTCGTATATCTCATCCCCGCAGTGGTTCTGTTCGGGCTGGGGCGCGTTCCCGCAGTCATCGCAACCATCGTGTTTTCGATGCCCCCCGTCGTGCGACTGACGACCCTCGGCATCCGTCAGGTGCGCGAGGAACTCATCGAAGCAGGCCGGTCTTTCGGAAGCACAGATGCACAGCTCCTCTGGAAAATCCAGTTGCCTAACGCGTTGCCTTCCATCATGGCTGGCGTGAACCAAACAATCATGATGGCTCTGTCGATGGTTGTAATTGCCTCGATGATTGGGGCCGGTGGGCTGGGCGAATACGTTCTCAGCGGCATCCAGCGACTCGACATCGGTATCGGTTTCGAAGGCGGCTTGGGCGTCGTGCTTCTCGCCATCATCCTGGACCGCCTCACTGAGAGCTTCGGTGTAAAGGCGAAGAAGGCAAAGAAGAAGGTGGCAAGCAGCTCGACGAAGGCGGCTACTGCCAGCAAGACAGTAGGAACCTGAGGCGCGGGGCATTGCGGCGCAAATAGTCTGAAATCCAAACCACACGTTTGAAAGAGGAACCCTCGATGAAAGCTAGTACCTTCAGGAATATTGCGGCGAAATTTCTCGCGCCTGTCGCACTTGCGATGTCCGTCGGCGCAACGTCTGCGGTCGCAGCGGACCCGGTCAAAATCACTGTTGCAAACTTCGCCGACGTTCAGGCGGTAGCAAACGTGGCGAAGTATGTCCTGGAAACGAAGCTCAACATTCCCGTTCAGTTCGTGAATGCCGACCTCGGAGTCCAGTACCAAGGCCTCGCCCGAAACGACGTCGACATCATGGTCGGCGGCTGGATGCCCATCACGCACCACAACTACTACGAGAAGTACAAAGACAACTTGGACGACGTACGCGTCATCTACACGGGTGGAAAAATCGGCTGGGCAGTTCCCGACTACGTGCCCGCCTCGGAGCTGGACTCATTCGCCGATTTAAACAAGCCAGATGTGAAGTCGAAGCTTCATTCGACTATCACGGGCGTTGAGCCCGGCACCGGCGAAATGCAAACGTCGGAGAAGGCGATGAAGGCTTACAACCTCGACGGCTACAACCTTCAGTCTTCAAGCGAAGCGGGCATGCTGGCCTCTCTCCAGCGCGCATATGCCAGCAAGCAGTGGATTGTGGCTACCGTCTTCAGCCCGCATTGGCTGTTTCAGAAGTACAAGATGCGCTACCTGAAAGACCCGAAGGGCGCCATGGGCGGCGACGAGCAAATTCACGCTTTCGCATCGAAGCAGTTTGCCAGCAAGAACCCGCGCGCTTATGCGTTCTTCAAGCATTACGACATCAATCTTCAAGAAGTCGAGGCAGTTCAGTTCGATGGTGTCAACTCCAACAATTTCCCGGCTGCCGCGAAGAAATGGGTGGACGCCCATCCGGACCGTGTGAAGGCCTGGTTGGCGCAATAAGTGTGACGCCCTAGTTCGACGGGGGCCGTGGCCGAGGTCGCGCCCGCCCTAACAGGGAGCCCTAAAGCAGCTGGTCAAGTATCAAAGGCCGGGGACATGCGAGTTCGTACAAGGTCGAGCGGCCTCGTCGACGCCGCCCCTGCCTTCCATAAACGCGGCGAGGTTAGCGATGAAACTCGGTGTGCTGGGAGTTGGTGACCTGACAGAGAAGATGGTTCGGGGACTGTATCGGAGCAAGAGTGGCATCGAACTTCTTCTTGCTCCGCGCAATCGTGAGCGAGCTGAAGCTCTGGCGAAGGATGTGGGATGCACGCTGCTCGCGAGCAACCAGGATGTTGTGGATACAGCGGACGTTGTCCTGATTGGGGTGCGACCGAGCCAGGTTGCTGAACTCGCAGCGCAGGTTTCTTTCAAGCCTTATCAAGCGCTCGTCTCAGTCGTGACAGGCGTGCCGGTGAGTGAACTGAAGAAGCTATTCGGAACCGAGAACTGCAGTCGCGCGATGCTGTCGGCAGCGTCGGAAATCAACCGGTCGACGGTGGCGGTTTATCCCCCTGACTCTCCTGCCGAGACATTACTTTCATCGCTCGGGAATGTTGTATCGCTCAACACCGAAGTGCATTTCGAGCTTGCCACAGTCGGAGCATGCATGAACGGATGGTTCTATTTCTTATTCCACGAACTCGAGCAGTGGTTTGTGAAGAAAGGGTTGACCGCACAGCAAGCTCGGGAACTTGCGTTCAGTAGTGTCGAGGATTGCGTAGCTTATTCCCGGCACAAGCAGCCGACTGAGCTTCGGGAAATTGGCGCAGCAATAGCGCTGCCCGGCACCTACACGGCACAAGGACTGGAGGTCTTGAATGGCCTCGGAGCGAATGCTGCCTGGAAGACTGCCAGCGAAGCTGTATTCGAATTGCTGACTGAGAAGGAGCCTGGCTAGCGCAACAAACGCTCGAATGACACTCCTCTTCTAGGCTGAGACGAGTGGCTCAGCTGGGAACTACAGACAGACACCCTAACGCAAGAAGTTGCGGTCGATGCCGCAGCGATTTACCTAATCTGTAAGGACGCAAAATGGCTCGCAATACATTCTTCATCGTTGACTCGCATGCGTGCGCCAACCCGGTTCGTGTCGTGGCTGGCGGTGCTCCGATGTTGCCGAACGTGTCGATGGCGGAAAAGCGCATCATCTTCCAGGAAAAGTTCGACTGGGTCCGTCGAGGTCTTATGTTTGAACCGCGTGGTCACGACGCGATGTCGGGCTCGATTCTCTACCCCTCGTCGCGCGACGATTGTGACGTCGGTGTGCTTTTCATCGAAGTAAGCGGCTGCCTGCCGATGTGTGGCGCGGGCACCATCGGCACGGTAACTGTGGCCATCGAAGAAGGCCTTGTGGTTCCGAAGGAAGAAGGACGCATCGCGCTTGAAACGCCGGCCGGCCGGGTCGATATCGAGTACGTTCGCAACGGCGCGTACGTCGACGAGGTTCGGTTCTTCAATGTGGCGAGCTATCTCCACGCCAAGGATATCGTCCTTGACGTGCCCCAGATTGGGAAGCTGAAAATCGACGTGTCATATGGCGGCAACTACTACGCCATCGTCGAGCCGCAAGAAAACTATCAAGGGCTGGACGGTCTGAAGACCGACGACCTGGTTCGGATGAGCAATCTGGTCCGGGACGCCGCACGCAAGGCAATCACGCCGGTGCACCCGGAAGATGACCGCATCAGCGGAATTCATCATGTGATGTGGTGCGACAAGCCGAAGTCGGCGTCCGCATCCGCTCGTAACGCTGTGTTCTATGGTGACAAGGCAATCGACCGTTCGCCCTGCGGCACGGGCTCATCCGCGCGCGTCGCTCAGCTCGTTGCTCGCGGGCAACTCGCAATCGGCGAGACCTTCGTTCACGAGAGCTTCACGGGCACGACGTTCAACTGTCGAGCAGAACAGCGAATGAGCGTAGGAAGCTTCGACGGCGTTCGTCCCAGTGTCGCGGGCTGGGCGCGCGTCTACGGCTACAACACGATTTTCATCGACGACCGCGACCCGCTCGCACACGGATTCCAACTTCCGTAAGCGTCACCAACTTTGCTTTCGCGAATAGAAGCAGACGGCGCGAGGCTAAGGGTTGGTTGCTTTGGCGAGGGTGCTTCCCTGCTGTGCCTCAAGCTAGACAGGCGCGTCACGCCCCGGTCTGCGCTTGGGGCCAGTCGACGAGCGCACCTCCTCGCTTCCTAAGTCCGAACCGCTGAAATCATCGACCATGGTCACTCGACCTGAAGACGTGGAAGTGTTTGTCCGCATCGCTGAAAAGCTGTTTCAGTCAGAAATGCTTCCGGCTGAAGGACGTCTCGTTGCGGCCCGTGTATTCGAACGGCTTCGAGGCCCGTCCGACGACGGACATCGACTGCACGCTCACTTCCCGGCTGCTGCGTGGATAGATGAGGCGCTCGCTCCGGTGGTTGAGCGCCAGACGGACCTCGGGGTCGCTGCGCGTGCAATTCAAGCGTTGGTCCCCGTCGTAGGTTGGAATCGTCGTACCTCAGGTGAGAACGGAAGTCCGGGGTATGTCGATAGCCACGTCCACGGGATTATTTGTGGACCTGGCGGTGCAGAGAGCCGCTACGACGTGCAGCTCGGATTCACAGTGATGGCGCCGCGCGTTCGATATCCCGACCACAACCACCCACCACAGGAAGCGTACGTGCTTTTTACGGAGGGCGAATTCCTCCAGGAAGGTGGCGACTGGTTCTCGCCCGGGTTGGGAGGTGGAATCCACAACAGCCCGTTCAGTATCCACGCGATGCGCTCAGGCGAAGTGCCATTTCTCGCAGTGTGGTGTTTGCTGGTGTGACGAGTGTTCCGTAGCAGCCAGCGTCTTGTTCGAACTTGGATTGCGCACATCGGCGGCCGACGGGGGATTGAATGAAGGGTGTTTCAACTGTCATTGAGTGGCACGACGAGCAGGCCTCGCCTCGCGACCGCAAAGCTGCTCTTGGACAGGTCTTGCGGCACCGGATTCTCACTATGAAGTTGGCGCCGGGCTCGACCTTGGACGAACTCGCACTCACTGAGGAGTTCGGTCTTTCGCGGCCTCCAGTGCGGGAGTTGATGCACCAGATGTCTGCAGAGGGGTACATCGAACTTCAGGCGAATCGTGCTCCTCGTGTCGCATCGATGGACTACAAGCGATTGCGCGATTACTTCCTGGCTGCACCGCTCGTTTTCATATCCACGGTCAAGCTGGCAGCTGAGCATGCGACGCGAGCGGGCGTCGAACATTTGAAAGCAATTCACGAACAGTTTCGAACGGCTGTGAATGACAAAAACGCTGACGACTCTTTGTTGCGAAACGTGGAGTTCCTGTCGTCAATCGGAGAGATGGCACAAAACCCTTACCTCGCTCCAAGTTTGCGCCGTTTGCTGATTGACCATGCCAGGCTCGGAAGAGCGTTCTTCCGGCCACGCAACGAGCAGATGGTCCGCAACCTTTCGGAGGCGGTGCAGCGGCATGAAGCAATCATCGAAGCTATTGAACAGCGTGATTCTGAACGGGCCTCAGAAGCGGTGAACGAGCTTCTTCAGACGTCGCGTCAACACTTGGCTTCGTATGTAGCTCCTGAAGGAATCAGCGTGCCGTTGGAGTTCTAGTCAGCAGGCCAAGTCAGCGACTTGTTTTGAACCGAGATTCCTTATCAAAGAGAGATTGAAATGAGCGATTTGCTTTCCAAGAGCGCGTACCAGAAAGTTGCGCGAGAGCTGAGGCTCCCGACCTCCGCCGTTATCAACGGAGAGTTGCGTGGCGCTGCATCGGGCGAGACGTTCGCGACCCTGAACCCGGCAACTGGCGAGCATCTGGCTGACATCCCGGCCTGTTCGAAAGAAGACGTCGACGCGGCTGTGAGTAGCGCACGGGCAGCATTCAACGACGGGCGCTGGTCTAAGCTCCATCCGGCTGAGCGCAAGCGCGCAATTCTCCGCCTGGCCGACCTCATCGAGCAGAACACGGTCGAGCTTTCGGTGATGGAGAGCCTCGATGCAGGCAAGACGATATTCGATTGCCAGACGGTCGACGTGCCTGAGACGGTTAACGTGCTTCGCTGGCACGCCGAAGCTATCGACAAGATTTACGACCAGGTCTCTCCGGCCTCGGACAATCACATTTCGATGATTGTCCGCGAGCCCGTTGGTGTCGTAGGACTTGTCTTGCCTTGGAACTTCCCTCTCCTCATGTTGGCGTGGAAGATTGGCCCATCGCTCGCGGCCGGTTGCTCGCTGGTTGTGAAGCCGGCGGTGGAGACTTCGCTCACCGCGATGCGCGTCGCTGAGCTCGCTCTTGAGGCGGGCATTCCTGCAGGTGTTTTCAATGTCGTGACCGGCAGCGGCCGTGCGGTGGGCGAGCCGATTGGGCGTCACCCGGACATCGACATGGTGTCCTTCACCGGGTCGACAGCGACCGGTCGGAAGTTCCTCGCTTATTCCTCGGATAGCAACCTCAAGGAAGTCGTGCTCGAGATGGGCGGGAAGAATCCGTGCGTTGTCATGTCTGACATCACGGACGTCGACGACGTCGCCGCTCATATCGTTAACGGCGCTCTCTGGAACATGGGCGAAAACTGCTCCGCCATCTCGCGGCTCGTCGTCCATCGTGACATCAAAGCGCAGTTGCTTTCCAAGATTTCGGAGCTCGCTGCCGAGTGGCGAGTTGGCGACCCGTTGGACCCCGAGAACCGAGTTGGGCCTTTGGTCTCGAAGCAGCACTTCGAGAAGGTCCAATCGTATCTTTCCAGTGATGGAAAGGTTATCTACGGTGGTGAGACGAGCGAAGGTCGTTTCGTGCATCCGACCATCATCGAGGTTGAAAGCAATGACACGAAGCTTGCTCGCGAAGAAATCTTCGGGCCAGTCCTCGTGGTTATCACGGTCGATAGCCTGAAGGAAGCCGTCGACGTCGCCAACGACACCGAGTATGGACTCGCAGCGTCCGTTTTCGCCGGGAATGGGAAACGCGCCCTGCGCGCCGCGCGGGCAATTCGCGCGGGCACGGTTACCGTGAACTCGTTTGGGGAAGGCGATATCACGACGCCCTTCGGTGGCTACAAGCAATCGGGCTTTGGCGGGCGCGATAACTCGTTGTATGCGCACGACCAATACACGCAGCTCAAAACCATCTGGCTCGACCTCAACGATAGCGACTCGGACGAAGTCTGACCGTCAAAACACTCCGGTGCTCCTCGCTCGCGGGAGCCCGGGGCGCGGGCTTAAACTGTCAACAGAGGGAGCGAAGGGCTATATCGACGCCTTATACCTTCGCTAGGCATCGACTATCGTGCCGTATGTGCTCGGGACGCTATCTTGCAATCGAGCGGAGCATCGCGCGTTCGGTTCGGCCTCGTATGCATGGTGGCCGAGATGCTCGAGGCGTTTCTCAAGACCCATCGAAGCGCCGTCGACTTGAACTCGCACCGGCCGACGGCGCTTTCGTATTCGCGTAGAAAGGCACTGACTCGCTGCAGCGAAGTCATTGCCGATTCGCGCTTTACTCGCTCATAGATTAATGCCGCGCCCGGCTGATAAGGCCGCGCTTCTTCGAACCTTGGTTCCATTCGCGCCGCCTCGCTTCTCGCGAATTTGCGAGTTGATTAGCCCGCAGCTTGCGGAGGCCGCCCGAGAGACGTAAGACGCCAATTGTCTCAATAGATATCATGCTCTCCGGAAGCCTTCGTCCCACGACATCGTGCTCGACCTCACTACGCGGTAACTGCAGGCTCCGCAAGAGCGATTTCCTCAGCAGAAGCTAGCGGTCGTGCTTAACGTATCCAACGTTGAGAGTTGAAACCACTAGGAAGGTTTCGCTTTGCAATGGGTGAGGAGAAGATAGGGCCTTTCCCATTTGTCAGCGCCGCCGGAGTTTTTCCAATGCGTTTGTGCGCACTCAAACGGACTTATCGCGCTCGCGAATAGAAGCTGCCGAGGGCAGCGATGTTGCGCCTTCGTCCAGCGGACGCAGGCACCGCGAACAACAAGCTAACGAGACAACGGAAAATGCCGAACCCAGCATGGACTTTGAGCACTCTACCCGACAGTTTTGTCACGGAAGTTCAAGCTCGCATGGACGAGCACGGAGGGCAGACGACCAGCGTCCGCTTTGGCACGCTTGGTACAGACATTGGTGCATAAATGGTACGACAAGTAAGAAATAAGTCGTACGATTAGATGCGTCACGATTTTTAACTGAGTCATTCCAACCGGGAGCCATACGTCGTGTAAATCGGTTGAAATTTGGGCTCTTCGAAACCCGGTTTTTGAAGAAATATTCTGACGGCGCGCGAACCGCCAGCCAAAAAATTGAATAAGAAACGTTTCTGTCGGTCAAGATTATTTTACCTTGACGGGCGCCGACTCGATTTATACATTTAAGGACGCTGAAAACAGATGGCAAATGCAAGGTCCTCGGGCAGTATTAGAGCCTAAACTTCGTTATGTTCATTAGGAATACAAAGGAGGCGCTCGAGTGACTGTCTTGTTGAGCAGTCGGGGAAGATTAATGGGACCAGTCGCGCTGTATACGAGACACCGCAAGGCTTATGGCCTCGTATGTCGGACAAGTGCATGTTTTTTGCGTCTCTTAGGAGCTTGATATGAAATATTTTGGCCTCACGGTTAAGAAGACACTGGGGACATTTACGTTCGCGCTTTTTGTCGCCGCGACGTTGACCGCATGTGGCGGAGACAACTCAGGGTCTGCCAGTCCGGTCGACCACTCAAAGTCGACCACGTTAAGTGAAGGGTAGAGTCCTTTTGCGTCCCCGCGTCGCTGGTCGGCTCGACCTGACGCGCTTGTTGCCACACCAAGTAATAAATACGAATGGAGGCATCAAATGATTGCATGTTTCGTCGGCTCTTCGACCCTTGACGCTTCACAAGCAAAGCGCCGTTCCAGCAAAGGCACCTTGCGCTCAGTAATTTTGCCAGCAGCGGTGGCACTGAGTGCGTTGATGCTTAGCCAGGCGTCGAACGCACAGGCACTCTTCATTGGCGACAATGGAGATAGTTCAGTCAAGCAGTATGATGTGTCGAGTGGGAACTACGCAGGCGCCTTCGTCCCGTCCAAAGCGCATGGGCTAAACGGACCCATGGGGATGATTTTCACGAATGGCCAATTCCTGGTGGTCAGTCAGAACCCGGCTCCAGAGGGCAGCACTGGTACCACCGGCGAGGTTCTCCGGTTTGACGGAACGACGGGCACGTATATCAACAAGCTTGTGTCCTCCGGTGACCGAAACGCACCCTTCGCACCTCGCGGCATCGTTCGAGGCGGCCCGGGCAATCAATATTACGTAGCCGATACCGTCTCCGATTCGAAGTGCGCTAATGGCAACGTGAAGCGGTATAACGATAACGGTGCCTATCTGGGCAACCTCGACCTACAAGGGTTTCCGGACCCGGACAACGTGTTCCATCCGCGCGGGTTAGTTTTTGGCCCCGACGGCTACTTGTACGTTTCGTCAACGGGGTGCCTCGACTCCAAGCTCGGCGCATTTGACCCATTGAAGGGATACATTCTGCGCTTCAATGCGAACACCGGAAAATTCATGAACGTCGTTGCCTCCGACCAAACGGTCGCGAGCTTGCATCGGCCTGAGGGTTTGGTCTTCGACAGCGCTGGGAACCTATGGGTGACGAGCTTCCAGGCGGACCGGACCGACGCCGACAGAATACTCAAGCTCGACGGAAACACTGGCAAACTCCTCGATGAACTGGTGTTGGCACCGCCCAATTCCATAAACAGGTCTTACGCTCAAGCTATTATCTTCGGGCCAGGCGGCAAGTTATACATTCCAATCGCAGGCAATGATGCGAAAACCACAGGTGAAGTACGCCGGTGTGACACGGCGACAAAGAAATGCGATGTCATTGTTCCATCCGCCAAAGCCGGCGGTGCGGTAGGGCAAGCGTGGTATTTAATCTTTAAGAACAGCGACCCCGCGACGCTCAACTACCGCAATTAGAAGGGGGCAGCGGAGGAAGAGGTCGGTCTAGCTGCGAGGCCGGCCTTGCTCTATTGCTTGCCGATTCAAAGATGCGTCGATAGCATCGTACCGAATCGCAATCGCAGACGGCCCGGATGCTCGGGGTGCCATTGGTCGAGTGCGGCCTGAAGACGGTCGCGCTCAGTCAGTAGCCCGCAATTCTCGGGCGCCAAGTCGCAAACGATTGACGCAAAACCGTGCGAGAAGTTTTCGGCATCGATGCAAGTGCCGGGCAATGTTTTGGTTTTCATAAAGCATGCGAGATTCTCAGCGACGCGTAGGCTGTAGCGCAGGATGGGGGGCAGCGGGCTGTAGCGAACATTGTTGGAGAAGCCTCGCCACTACCATCTCTGGAAAAAAGCGAGGAAAGCATGTCCCAATCCCTGCCCCGGCGAGTCCGAGTCGGTGTCGTCCTTTCGGCGCTCTGGGCCTGCGTCGTGTATACCGCACTGGCGGGCGAGTACGCGCGCCTATCGGGTCCAAAATTTGTGGCGTTCGGCGTGGTGCCGCTATTGTTGGCGTGGGGGCTCGGCTGGATTCTCGCTGGCGGAGTTGTTGCCGACAACCTCCAACCGACGCAAGGGACGAGCCCGCCTTTGGAAGCATCGACGCCTCAAACGGCGCGGGCCTCGGCCACAAGCCGGGCATGCGCCCGCTGGTTCGACATCATGCTGTGCTCGAGCATCGTCGGGTATCCGCTTGGCTACGCTCTCGCGGAAATCCTGCCGAAGCTCATGCCTCCGTGGCCGGGACGTGCTCTCCTATGGACGTCGCTGTTCGCGATGATTTTTCTGATTCTGTCGCTGCCTTTGTCGTTGCTCTTGGATGCGCTCCTTTATCGGCTGTTCGGCAATACGCCCGGTAAAGCGCTTCTCAGCCTGTCCGTGCGCACACGGACTGACAGCGCGCTTACGGCGGAGCAATACCTCAATCGAAACTTTGCGATGTGGGGACCGGGATTCGCGTTCGGGCTGCCTGGCGTCCAGTTCATCACGCTGTTCATGAGCGAAAGTACGCTCAGAAAGACTGGTAGCACTCGGTGGGATTGGACGTGGGGATACACTGTTGTCGGCGCAAGGAGGAGTGCACTGCGCTTGGCGCTTTTCGGGACGCTCGGCTTTTCTATGTTGGTGTTATCGAAGCTTGACGCGCAGTCGTTCAGCGCCGCGCTGCGACAGGTCGCAATCTCGGAGGCATCGCGTCCAGCGGGCGCATCAGCGACTGGCACATCTCCGGTGGACGGCCCGTCGAAGGCCCAAATTTCAGCGTCGAGGACGTTTGCCAGCGCGTGGGTTAATCCGCTGTCTGGGATGCCGTCGAATCTGGCCAGCCGTTGGCATGAGTATCCGGCGCTTGAGTCGGAGGACTATCGTTGGGTATTCAGGTCCGAAAGCGGTGAATTCGCAGCCGTCGACGGAAGCTCTATTGGCTTGTCGTTCACGGGCGATGATGCCCGGACCGACGACTATCTGCCGATTACTCAATTCACGAAAATCAACGAAGGCGGACGGGCTGTTTGGGAGGGAAACGCAACCGGTCTTGTGCTTAAGGGTAAACGCGATTTCGGATATTTTCGCGGGTTGTCGAACTTCCTAAATGCCCCCGACGAAAAATTCGCACGCGCGTGGTTTTTTGAAGGCAGCGGTAGTAACTGGCGCGTCCTCTACCTGGCTCCCGCTGCCAGTCCAGCGGCCGAGCGAAATGCGCAAGAGTTTTTCGAATCTATTCTCGCATCGACTCGGGGCGACGAACCGTTTATATATGCCCCCACAGGGAGGTCCAACTTCCCGATTGACTGGCGCAATCCGGTAAGTGGTGAGACGGTTCAACTCAGTGGTCGATGGGATGTCAACCCATTTCTTCCAAACAAGGCGAACCCCTGGGCATACACGGCAGCTTGCCTGTCGCCCGGTGACGGTTGCGCATTCACGCGTGAGGCAGTCGGCGTTCGGTTCATTCCAGATGCGGACGCCGCTTCACCTGTTCCGTACGCGGACGCGCTTCGGTCAGTCAACGACCCAATCTATCGAATGCTGGGTACCGCCCAGGAGATGCTCGAGGACGGACGGCCAGTGCTGGCCGGACAAGGGCGTGGGTACGTGCTTTTATACCCGGGTCAGCCCGAGGTCAGGTATTGGCTATTTCGAGCAAATGGCGGAGTATGGCGCGTAATCTATGCGGCAGAAAGTGGACACCTGAACGAGAACACAGGCTACCAGTTCTTCAAAGAGGTATTGAGCACAACGTCCGGCTCTTGAGCTCAATGGCAAGCCCATCGTGACGTTTTTTTAGAGGGCGTGTCCTGTATTAGCTGGTCTAGGGTCGCGCCGTCGGCCATGCTCAGCCGAACTCTGCGACCAGCACGGCTTGTGCGACACCTGCTGAGAACAAACGGGCGATTGCCGCATCTTTCGATGAGGCCAATGGACTTCCACGATATGGACGGTGGTTTTCGTAAGAATTTTAATCATTGTCGGCCGCGTGGTAGCGGCACCCGCAGAAGACGGTACCCCTGGCGTTCTTAAATTCCCGCCCTAGAATTTCGTCTTAAAAGAGGCTGAATTAGGTTGTGGAGGCTATCGTGAGCGTGACGACTCCGACTAAAGAGAACTCGTTCGCCGCAGACTGCCGGCGCTATCTGCGGAACTTGAAACAGACGCAGGAGGAGGTGCTCGTACGGGCGCCGGGCGACAGAACCTTCGGAGAGCCGGAAGCGGCCTTCGATGAGGCTAAAAAGCATTGGGAGTTTGCACTCTTGAGTCAGGTCGCTTACGCAAAGGCTGCCTCCATCAAGAAAGCCCTACGGAAGAAGGTTTCGGTGTCCAGCGCGGAATTTCCGCGCGAAGCAGCACCGGAGTATGCCCACCACAAGTTCAATCCAGAAGTGGAACTGGCGAGGGCGGGATGGACATCCTGTGACGCATTCGTGGACAACACTCTGGACAAGGCATTCAAGTCCGTTCACCTTCGACTCGAGGTCTGGAAGAAGTCAGATAACTCCGCGCTCGCCGTGGCCTTTGGAGGCACGGTAGCTACTTCCTGGCGTGATTGGCAGGCCAACCTTCGCTGGTTTCTCCCGAAATGGCCAGATGAGTACAGCGTGTTAGTGACTAAATTTGTCCCCGCCTTCCTAGACAGCATCAGCCGAGAGTTTCCGCAGTTGCCGCCCGTCGTCTATTCGACAGGTCACTCGCTAGGCGGGGGCCTTGCGCAGCAATTTGCCTACGCGTTGCCGGACAAACTCTTGGAGGAAGGCAAGAAGCTTCCCCGGGTCATCCAGGTATACGCTTTCGACCCATCGCCGGTCACGGGCTTCTACACCCTAGCGCGGGCCCTTCGGACCCAGAATGCAACAGGCCTGAAGACCGACCGCGTCTTCGAACGGGGCGAGATTCTCGCTTTTTTTCGGTCAGCCTTGGCGCTCGCTGTTCCGCCATCGAAGGAAAACCCGGCGGTGCGCGCCGTGCGCTACAACTTCATGGGCCATGTCTGGCCCGTTCATTCGCACAACATGAGCCGGCTTGCCCGCTCGCTGTATGACGCAACGCATCCGGACTCCACGTTCCCACGTTGAGCCGCTGCCAAAGGCGGCACAGTCAGAGAAACGCCGTAACTTCCTTCTGAACGGTGCCGTCTTCTCAGGTCGTGGTCATCGTCATCTGCCCGCATCTGCACGCAAGCCAATCGGTCAAGCGCGCGGCGAAGCCGTTCGCGCATCTCGTCTCGCACGCCCAGTTCTCTCGCGACCAGCCCGACGTCAGTTATCGCGTCGGCAAATAGAAATTCCAGAAACCGGATGACCTTGTGGCTCAATCGGTCTGCTGGGATGCGGTCGGTGCCATTGTAGGTAGGGTGCTCAATCATGCTTCAATATAAAACGCCGTTTTATCCCGAGTTCGCCACTGCAGGCTTTACGCCATGACACGGGGCCCCATTTCCCGCCGCAGATGAATTCGAGACACGATATGTCCCGAGTGGTCGCTAAACTTCACCCAGTAACATGTCACGGTTGCATAACAAGAAATACAGCGCGAACGCTACGCATGGCACAATCTCAAAGGTCGATGCCGCGAAGTCTGGCAGGGTATGGCCTACACGCGGGGCGGGGGCAGGCGACCCCCTCAACCGTGTTATTCCAATAATTAGAACGAGAATAAGACTTTATGAATGTGACCGCTACGGCATGCGAGTGTTTCGAAGCGACTGGTCGCCTGATAAATCCCGAGGTACTCTTTGACGGCGTCGATACAACGAACAGCAGCTACGGGGACGTGACATTGTTCAGGTGCCACGGCTGTTCGACCGCTTGGCTGCGGTTCGCAATAGAGTACGAATCGTTCAGTCGGTCCGGTCGGTGGTACCGCGCACCTGTGCCTCCGGAGCGCGAGGCTGAAGTGACAGCAGAGAACGCCATAGAAATGCTGAATTCATTAAAGCCGTTGTTCGCTGGCGGGAGCCGCTTTGACTCTCCCGGATTTGAGACCCACGGTCGGGTGAATTTGCATCCTTAAGCGACGAGGGAAGGCGTTTCAATTTGAGGGCTGTATTGCGCTAAGTTCGGCGGGACATTTCTACGGATGCTACGCGATGGCGTCGAGGTGAGTCGGAGGGAGCGAGGCAAGAAAAGCGTGCGGCATGTGGCCCGCATTCGAAACTAGGACTGAAAAGAGAGACTGCGATGGAATTGGGTCATTGCCAAGTGTGCGAGGTGAAGCTCGGCTCACGTATGCACAATTTCTACAGCCGTACTCAAAAAGTCAACTTCGACGGCGAAAGCAAAATCATCACTGTCGTGCACGAGCTACATGAAATGTGCTTCTGTTCGAAGGAGTGCTGGGAGGCAATGGAAGAGCCGATTACAGAGGGACTCCATCCGTTATACCAGGCCCTGCATGCAGTCGCGACATGCTGCGAGTGTCAGAGGCCGGTGGACCGAGTTCAGCCGCACTACACGCTATATATCGGCGAGATGGAAGACGTCTCCCAGCCTTGGCTGGCATCAATGCGAATAATGGACGAGAAGGAAATTGCGGTTTTCTGTCCCGAGTGCCGAATTCCTGACGGGGACTTGGCGGCATCATTGGGCATACTAGAGCCGGAGAATGCGAATGGGGCTGTGGTTGAAACGATAGACTCCCCGTTGAACTCGGTGCTGGCTTGCGCGGACTGAAAACTGGTTCTTTCGGCAGCCCGGTGTAGCGAGCCCTCACACGAACCTCATGCCCAATCACATAGCTTTTGCGCGCGACCGGGAAGGGCGACTTGTTGACGTTCATTCTGTGCCTCGGGGTCTGGCGTGTGGCTGCGTCTGCCCGGAATGCGGTGGGCGTATTGTCGCCAACCAGGGTCACGTCAACTCCTGGTACTTTTCGCACGCCTCCGGGTCCGAGTGTGCTGGCGGCGCGGAGACCGCGCTTCATCTGGCAGCGAAGCAACTGATTCTGAGGCAGCGCAGGGTCGCACTTCCGCCGTTCGTCATTCAGTTCAGGCGAGAGCACCCGAGCTTCGGCCTCTATGAGCGCTCGAGGGATGTGACGCTGCCGGAGAAAATCTGGCAACTGGTTCAGGCGCGGGATGAATCGCGCATTGGGACTGGACCGTACATCGCCGACATCGGAGGACGTCTGGGCGACGTATCGGACGTCGTGGTCGAAGTGAAGGTCCGTCACGAGGTTGAACACGAGAAAGCGCACTACCTTCGGGCGAACCGGCTGCCCTGTATCGAAATTGACCTGTTGCCCTTGGTGGGCAAACAGCTGACTCTGGAGGAACTGGCGTGGCACGTCCTCGATTGCGACACCAACCGCACGTGGGTGAACCACAACGAATACACGAGCATCAAAGCGGAGATGCTTGCGGAGTATGAAGCCTGGGTCGCATGCAGGACCCGTGACGCGGCCGAGGCGGCACGTCCCAGAACGGCACCGCCACCCCCTCAGCCCAGCAAGACCGACCTGGCCAATGCGCGGTACCGGGAACTGCCCAATGAGATGAAGCGGCTGGAGCTACGCACCGTGCTCGGGCTGAAGCCGGCCGCAACGTGGCCCAGACATCTCCAGGTTCCCGTCCGAGAAGGAGCAGGCGCTATTCCCGCACCGCTTGACATCTGGCAAGGCGCGGTTTTCGTGCAGTTCATCTATGACCCGATAGGCGACGGCCCGGCGCGCAGACCGTTTTCGCTTCCCCAGGTGTTCCAGTGGGCCCGAAGTCGGTTCGGGGTGTCCGAGGAGGTAAAGTACGATGCAGGGACTGCGCTCAGACTTTTTCTCGGCTACCTGACGAGTTGCGGCTTTCTCGAGCGCGACAGGGGCGGATACGGGAGCGACACCTATACGGTCCTACACGGAGCACTTCAACCGCCGGCGCGCCGCGAACCCAAGCCGCCACCCCGCACCACTTACCCGTTAAGTGTGCCCCGTACGACCGGTGCGCGCCGTACGTCAGCCGCACCAGCCCGCCGTGGTTGGACCTGGCGGGAAAAATGGCCGCCGGAAGACGTGGCTCTGGTGCGAGCGTCTGAGGCGTCAACCAGATATGAGGGGGCAACATTCGACGCCCGCCGATTCATTGATGCGCTCTACCGAATGACGTCCGAGCCGTCCCCCTCCGCCATCGAGACTCTACTGACTCACTGCGACGGCAATCCGAGAAGGACCTTCGAGCTGTTGAAAGATATCGGTGTCGTCGAGGAATCTTGGCGAACCTTGCGGGACGGGATTGACCCTCCGTGGCGGAGGGCATGATTGCGGCGATATAGAAGGTCGGGGAGAGCTTGAACATGAACGAGGTTGACACAAAGCTTCCTCGTTGAATGGGGTCACGGGAGGACCAGCAGAGAAGAACTGGCATGTCACTGGAGGGGCGAAAGTGCTGTGTATCCGGCGATGTTCAAACTGACGGTGGAAGCGGTCGCTGCAGAAGTAGCTTAGCTGCCGCTCTCTTTCGCACCAGCCGGAAGCGACCAAGGTTCCCAGCGAGGCCTCTGCAAAGCTCGCCTAGCGGCAACGTTGGCTTCCCCACAAATTTCTTTCTCTCACCCATTGCTTACGCCGAAGAAGGTGTGTCAATATTTGTACACAGCATCGCAAACTGGCAGCTCTGATGGATTTTGGAACGTACATTCGTGGTCGACGGGAAGCGCTTTTAGCGGAAAGCTCGCAGGCTGGCGCACCTGAATTCTCGCTGCGAGGGGTCGCCCGCAAGCTCGAAGTCGAAGCGTCCCACCTATCCAAGATTGAGCTTGGAAAGGTTCAAGCGAGTGATGAAATGGTCGCAAAGCTCGCGGAGATTCTCGGCGAGGACTTCGATACTCTGATGTTGCTGGCTGGGCGCGTATCGCCTCAGCTTAAACAGATTGTGAGCGCGCGCCCAAAGCTGTTCGCGGAACTGATACGGCAGTTGCGAAACGCGCCGGATAAGGCGATTTTGAGGTTAGTCCGGGAAGTTCGTGACGGCCAGTGGTAGTTCAACTACAAGACGGGAGCTTCAGCCACATGCTTACTCTGAATCAACACGAACTGGTCTTCGCATTTCCTGAAGTACACACGCGGGCCAGGCTTATCATCAGTTTCCACCGAACGCTCCGGCTTCCGGACGACAATCGCGAGTATCCACTTCCGCCTGGCCTTGGGAGCTTTCCGCTGTCACACGTCGACGACTACGCGAATCGGCTCCCACCAAAATGGGTCGAGCACGGCGGCATCCTGTTCCCGATGGCGCAAGCGGAGGCTATGTGGATTAGCTTTTCTTCGACCTACCCATTCGCCGTCAAGGTTGCGGCGGGCAAAGTCAACGCTGTCTCGGGGCAGCCGTGGACTGCAGAGTTGCAGGAGCGTAAGGCCGGCTCCGAGCAGGACTATGTCACTACGCCGAAGCAGCCTTGGCTTGATGGCTTCAATGTCGGAAAGGATGTTGTTCGCCAGTTCGTCGCCATGCCACTGGGTGCCGGCTACACCGCTGAAGCGCAAGTCACAGGTGAAGAAGTGCACGGCGGTCTGCAGATTATCGCGATGCCGCTTAAAGCAGAGTTCTATGAAGACCCAGATGATATTCTGCGCTACGCGTCGTATGCGTCCTCCGCCGTGTTCTCTTTGGAGCGAGCTCCCGCACTTGACATGGGCCTCGCTCCGGGCGGGCTCATGAAGCAGAAAATCTACAGGGACGATTTCGGTGTAGAGAAATGGGACCAGCAGCACAGCTCACGCTGCTTCGTCCACCTTCTCAACTCAGCACAATACGAGGCGGTGACGGGACAGCAACCGCCGCGCGACGTACCAACCGCCGCCGACTACGCAAAGGCGGGTCTGCCTTGGTTCGAAATCTACGACGAGGACAAGGCTTCGGTGCCTGCATCGGCCGCATTGAGCGGACTCGATAGCGTGGCGGCACTCGGCGTCAAGAAAGGCGCAGACCCTCTGCCAGAAAACGCACCGCTTTCGGGAGCACCTGCTGTCAAAAAGATTGCAGCGGTTCGGGAAGGAACTTTCTAACAGATGTGCGCTTGCAAACCCAGGTTGATTTTGCCTCGGGTTTGCAGTCAGAGTCGTATTTGACAAATTTTGTTCGCACACGGGGTAAGCCGAACCCATTCGCGAACCGCAGAAAACAAAACCAGCAAGTCGGCCCGCTTCGCTTTACCTGCTTCGCAAACTACGCCGGAAACTGAGCATCGGCTAACGGCGAATCGCCTCAAAACTTTAATGCGCCTTGCCGATTCATGCAGCAATTGCTCTACTGGACGCCCCGGCAAAAGCACGATTGTGTGGTGGCAAACAAAGAATCTTGTTCGGTTCAATCTAGTGAGCGTTTCGGATTGCATTCTTCCCCGCAATACAACTACTATACAAAAAAGAAAAGCAGCTATCGGGGAAGCTGAATGAAACAACGAAAAGAAACGTCAATGAGTTTTCGGGCGTCCGCACGCTTCAAGCTCGCGCTGGCGCTTGCGGCTCAACACGAGAACAGAAGTCAATCCAACCTGCTGGAGACCCTCATCTTCGAGTTCTGCCGGCAGAAGGGCATTGAAGTGCCGGCGGACGCGGTCGTTCGCCAAGAATAAGACCAGACCACTCTAAGAAAATGAACATTCTTAATACGCTTTCCCACGCACCGTGGGTCTCGCAAACGTGCGCTTTTGTTCTTCTGGTTCTCGTGGCTGCGTTCTTCGGCCACTTCGTGCTGAAATGCTTTCGCAGGCGCGCAACCCTGCTGAAGCTGGTTAACGGTCTAAAAACGCTCAGGAAAGACGAGAGCCCTGACGCGCTTTTTGGAAAAGCCGGCGACCTGGAGCATCTCTGGAAAGAATTCGGCGAGACGCTCCTAGACGAGACGGAATTCAATTCTATAACCGGGCAATACGACCTGAAGGCGAAGCGCGCCTCAATGCCATCAGAGCAGTTCTTCAGCCAACATGCGGTGGTCGACTCCTTCGTCTGGACGGAGTTCTACAAGCACCTTCCGGGGATACTAACTGGCATCGGCATCATCGGGACCTTCTTTGGCGTGCTTCACGGCCTTCAGGCGTTCAACATCAGTGACAACGCAGCACTCGTACGCACCAGTCTGAGTAACCTACTGGGCAGTGTGTCCGAAGCGTTCCTCGTGTCGGCCTTCGCGATTTTCTTCGCGATGGTCATTACGTTCGTCGAGAAACTGCTGCTCGCCCGCCTATACAAACAGGCGGAGACGCTGACGGCCGAAATCGACCGGCGCTATGTCGCCGGAGCGGGTGAAGCGATGTTGCAGGAACTTGTGCATTCGACGAACCGATACGTCACCAACAGCGAAACGCTCAAGGACGCACTAGTTTCCGACCTGAAGGGAATTCTCGTGTCGCTCTCCGAAAGTCAAATTGCTGCTCAGGAGAAAATCGTCGAGGCGCTCAAGGCTAACGAGAAGAGCACTTCCTCATTGGGCGAAAAAATTGGAGACCATATCGCGAAAGGCGTATCAGAGGCCGTCGCTGAACCCATGGCGGCGCTTAAGAAAGCGGTCGAGACCGCAACTGGGACGCAGACAACGGCGGTAGGCACGCTGTTGACAGACACTATCATCGCGCTCAAGGACTCTCTTAGGGACCTTTTCGGCGAGCAGCTAACCGGCATCAATGAGATGCAACAAAAGACAATTGAGACGTTGCAGGGCGCTGTCGCCCGTATGGAGCATCTCACTCAGTCTCTTGAGACGACGGGCGCGCGCACTACCGAAACGATGGCCGGCGCCATCGCGAAGGCGATTGAAGGTATGGACGCGCGGCAGGATTTGATGGCGCGCAAGATGTCGGAGGTAGTCGATGAAATGAAAAAGACGTCCGAAGGCGCGCAGACAGCGGTCAACGAAAAGTTGGAATCCGCCATTTCAGGCTTGAGCTGCAAAATGACGGACCTCGTCGCCAAACTCACGGAATCGGTGAGTGCCTCGACCGATTCCACCAATCAGAAGCTTGGGGCAGCGTTAAATGGTGTCTCTCAGACGGTCGAGACGCTTGTGTCGACGCTGTCGCAATTGGTAGCGAAGTCCCAGGACGCAACCAATGAGAAGCTCACCAAGGCAGTGGGGGATGTCAGCGCCAATGTAGAGAAACTGGTCAACGGACTGTCGCAGTCGGTGGTCAACGCGCAAGAGAAGAGCAACGCAACCCTTGAAGGCGCAGTCTCGACCGTAAACGACAAGGTGGGTGGTTTTCTGAGAGGCATCACGGAGCAGGCCGCCCGCGCCGAAGCTGAGAATATCGAACGTCAGAAGTGGCTTAGCGAGCAGGCAGAAGCCAACGCAACTGCGATGCGAGCCGCGCTTGAGGGCACGACCACTGAAATGAAAGCGCTTGTAGCTGGCACGCGCGCGGCCGTTGATACGATGAGACAGAGCGTCGACTCGATGCGTAACGCGACTTCTGACACGGTTGCCAAGATGAATTCAGGCGCTGAGACGATGTTTGGTGCGGCAAATGAGTTTTCGAAGGCGGGAAGCTCCTTGTCGGGCGTTTTACAGCAGTCGGAGGCCACAACGGCCAAACTGGCCATTGCCGCAGGTTCGGTCGAGACGGCCGCACAAGCTATGCGACGCGTGGTCGACGATTACAGCACAACGCGCGACCAACTGCTTCAGACGGTTATCGAAGCGCGCAAAATCGTCGACGACGCAAAAAACAACAGCTTATCGTCGGGCAAGGTGTTGGCTGAAATTAGGGATGCCACGGACGCACTGAGCGCAGCCCACACCGAAATCGACTCGTTCATGACCAAGGTTGCCGAAGTTATGGGCAAGTCGACTCTTGCTTTTCAAGCCGAACTCAAAGAGTCCATTATCACGGCCAATCGAGGCCTTGTGGACACCACCGCTGAGGTCACTAGCCTGCTCGCGCGTAGTATTGCGCGACTGGCCAACGCGACCAGGCCGGTCCTCGCGGAGCGAGTGCAATGATTGGCGCTCGCATAGTTGTAAAACGGGGCTCCAAGTCCGAAGCTGAAAAGCCGTTTTGGATTAGCTACGCGGACCTCATGACCGCCCTGATGGTGCTGTTTCTTGTCACGATGTCAGTCACGTTGCTTGCCGTGACCAAGCGCGTCGACGAGGCAGAGCGCGCTAAGGCAGAACGGGACAAAGAAATCACCGAGTTGCTGCACCGCGTTCAGGTCGCCGCGCAAAAATACCCCGGCATCAAAGTTGATACCGCGCGCAACGTCATCGATTTCGGCGACAAGGCACACTTCGACAAGAACAGTTCGGGGCTCAAGCCCGAACAACAACGGTTGCTTCGCGCATTCGTGCCGGAGGTGCTGCGCATCGCCCGCGACCCGCTCGGCAAGAAGTGGCTCAAGCAAATTGTCGTCGAGGGCTTTTCCAGTCCGGAAGGCGATTACCTCTACAACTTGAATCTGAGCCTGCAGCGTAGCCAACGCGTGCTATGCGTTCTGCTTGCGAAGCCGTTCACGGATGAGTCCGCGATGACTAACGGCGAACTGGAACAGATTCGCGACCTGTTTCTCGTGGGTGGCTACTCGTTCAATGGTGCGAAGGCGACCTACGAGGACAGCCGGCGCGTTGAACTGCGCCTCGAATTTCTTGGTATTGGCGAGCACCGCACTTTGACAGCAGGTATTGCGCGAGGCAACTTCGGAATCTGCGCGCTGGGAGCGAACTGATGCTCCAGACCCTCGCCCACATCTTGCAAATGCGCGACCGCACCGGTGCGCCCGACGACCTACTTTCGCCTCTAACCGGTTGGGTAGAGAAACTTCGAGTTGAGCTCAAAGGGCACAAACCTGTGGCCGAAGAAGATGACATTCGCGCGGCAGTGGTCAAGTTCAGGCAAGACCTGCGAATGCACGATTCTCGCCAAGCCGTCTACGTGAGCCTCGGTTGTCTTTTGCCAATTGGACCCAAGAAGCAGAAGCTCATTGAAGACACAACAGTCTTTCCGGTCGTCCTTTCGAACGTTGAGCGCTACCGGAAGCATCTGATGGTGTTCCAGGACTGTTATAAGGGTCTACTCGACGCGTACCTCGGTTATCACCCGGAAGGGAAGCGCGGCTCCAGAATAGCGTGGCCAAACTGGAACCAGTTGCGCGACTGGCTCGCCAAGACGTCTGCGGACATTTACGACCCGACGTTCCAAGAGGACTGGGTGAACGCGGTTCGCTCGCATCCTGAGCTTTTTTCCGCACAGCCGCTGCGCGCTTTTGGCTCGGAGATGCTCACGGGCGAGTGTGGGGCCTACGACAAGTTCGCCAGCGATTTGGGTGTTTCGAAGGCGTCGTGGCTTGAAGAGGAGATGGTGCGCGCCATGATTCAGGGAGCGGCCAACTCCAAAGCTGGAATTGTTCCGCATCTTCCACAGCTAATTGCCGCGTTACGAAGAGTCGAGGGAGAGAACAAGCACCTTTTCAATCACGGCCTCGCGGAAGTCTTCACACACTACTACGAACAGTCGGACGGAGAAGTGCATGAAGACCTGCGCAAAGTTGCGCTGGACATCTGGCGTAACCCGATGCAAGACAGCGATAACAAGTACGCTTGGGAAAAGTCGGGATGGGCGTTGCTCGACGACGGCCCGCTCGCTATGGCGAAGGCATGGTTCGCGTCTCACATCATCGAGAAATTCTTCAGCGTGCTTGCGAAGAAAAGTGAGCGCGAGGAGCGCGACAAGCGAGAGAAGCGCATCCGGCGGATGAAATTTTGGGTGCAATATGCCGGCGCTCTGACCGACGTAAAGTTCGCGCTGGGTCCGTACGCTAGTAGTGACAACGACCCTCGGATGCGAGAAGTGCTGGACCTGATGCGAGGCATGACGCTTGAGCTTTGGGGTGGGGGCGACAAACAGAACAACGCATTCATTCTCCGATTCGGCGACTGGGTGGTCGTCGAGTTCGGGCTTGAGAGCAACGCAACGTTTATCTACCGCGCCTCGGACCTCCCGTTTGAGCGCGGCCAGAAAGCCGTCTCGACGCAGGTCATCAAGGACTACATCAAGCATACGCCGCCTACAAAGAACGGACCGATTCGAAAAGAGCACCGTGACTCGGGCGCGCAGACTTGGGAGGACGACTACAGGGATGCGCTCAAGAAGCGCGGCATCTTACCCAGCCGCGTTCCGGTATTTAGCTCGACGCAGTCGGCTTCGGGAAAACAGGCGGCGACTCAAACCGCACAATCGGGCGAAACCGCAGCGAAATCCATGACGATGACGCAAGTCGAGACTCGTCGTTTGGTCCAGATTGAGATGCTACCCGGGCTCACGCAAATAGAGACTCAAAATCCGCGACCGAATGAAATACCCGCGCGCGACACGCCGGTGGAGTTAAGCCTCGTGACACAGAAAGCGACACCGGCGTTTAGCGAGAAGGAACAACGCGAACTTGAAACTTTCTGCAGGCGCTTCTCGATTCCGATTCGCGACATGCGCCGTCAGGGAGGCAATTTCTGGGTGATGCACGACAGCGACGCCGAAAACCCTATGACTGCATTGTTGAACAAACTCGGATTCACCTACCGCGCAGGCAAGGGTTGGTGGTATCCGAGTCAAAAAGACGCCTGACGTAGTCGAAGGAGTTGAAGACCATGTTGAAATGGCTGAAACGGGCCGCCGGGATGACGTCAGCAACCGACAACACCGCCGTAAGCCCGACGCTCACCGGGGTCTGGCGTGCGTTTATGCCGGAAGGGTTGGACCTTGGCACTTTCGAAGCCGTCGGCACGCGAGCAGGCGCCACGTTGCTTTCCGCCCCGACGCTACCAGCGTTTATCACGCAATTGCACGACGAGGGGTATGCCTCCGGCACGGAGGACACTGCGCATCTGCCGTGGGCAAGCCTCTATAGTCTGCTCGACGAACCTGTTTTTCAGCGAAGTCTGCCGCAACTGGAGCTTCCGCCCTTCTGCAACGCGGTGCCGGAACTCAAAAGCCATCATTCGCTGACGGACGCGGATTTTTCAATTCACGTCGCGAGTTGGCGGGACGAAGCTGGCAGAAGCCTGGCAGGCGCAGAGCAATCGGGTGGCGTCATCATGATTGACGGCAAAGCGCACTTGCTTTCGCTGGCCGGCTGGAAGACGGCTCAGCAGGTGATGCAATTCCAAGCGCGCCCGGCCACTGAGCGCAACGAAAGCGCGCATCGTCTCGCTTGGGGCCAAATTCGGCGTTCAGCGCTCGCAGCCAACGCCCGCCTCGATTTGTTTCTGTATCAGAGCGTCGTACTCACTCCTGAGACCCTCGCCATTACGATGCGTAAGAGCGACGTGGGTGGCACGCGCGTTGTTGAGATTATGCCGGGATTTAAGGGCGCGCCGCCGAACTGGCTTGACATCTTCGACTCGTACCGCAACATCCCGCCGCGTTACGACATCAATACTCCTGAAGGCGTGGTACAAGTGGTGATTACAGCTGAGATGCGCGCCGCGCTCCAGACCATCCGTAACATGGAAGGCCGCCGGGTGGCAGGAAGTCGCGCGGAAGCATTTCTCGTGAATCCTCGCGCGACGCTCGGGGTGGATGTGGCCAGCGTCATCGACGAGACGCAGTTCGAGCAGGCGCGCATCGACGCAAACATCTTCTTCGACCATTTCACTGCGATTGTCCGCCGTGACGCGTTCGGATATCCGGAGACCGTCGGACTTTCGGTCGAGTCGCCGGGCACGGCCGGACAGGTCACTGCTGAGGAGCGGCTCTTTTCAGACGACGAGCAACTGGACGGCTTCATCACGGGCCTTAATGGCGCAATTGTCAAGCAACGCCAACTCTACGCCTGGGCAGGTTTTGAGTTCGAGCTCCTCGGAGATAGTCCGGACCAGCTCCAGGCGCTCAACGACGCCCTCGAAGAACGGCGTCAGCCGCGCATCCTTGTGCGATACACGGAAATCTACGACCTGAACGCTTACACTTCGCGCGTCGAGGACATAGGCGTCGATAGGCCCTACTACTCACCATATATTGCCAAGAAGGGCGATGAATGGTGGCCCGAGAACCTGGTCAACATGGTCGTGTACACACCCGATGGGGACACGGAGCCCGTCGCCGTACCGCTCAGTGACGACGTCCAGAATCTGCTGCGAACAAAGGTCGAAGAAGCGCAGGCGACAGGAAAGACCTCAGTCGAATTGCCCGGACTACCCAAGCCGATTCCGATTAACGACGCCAAGGACCTGCTCGATGTCTACCGCAAAGTGCGCAGTGATGCGCAAAAGAACCGTGACGACGGTGTAACAGGCGGCGAGAAAGAGAATACGGTGAAGGCGGGCAAGGGCAAGCAGCTCCTCATCAAATCGAACATCGACACCGTCGATTATGAGGAAATCCGGCGCGACATCCTGACAACATACTCTAAGGAGCCGAGGCTCCCGACGGGGTTCAAGTCCACCACCAACCTGTTGCAGCACCAGAACGAAGGCGTTGCGTGGCTTCAACACCTGTTCAGCCATGCACCGAATCACTGCCGGGGCGCCATCTTTGCCGACGACATGGGGCTCGGCAAGACGCTGCAGCTGCTGACATTCATCGCGCGTGCCTTCGAGGAGGACCCGAACCTGCCGCCTGCGCTGATTGTGGCGCCCGTGTCCTTGTTGGAGAATTGGGCGGAGGAGATTGCGAAGTTCTTCTCCGAGGGAACATTTCGGCCGCTCATCGCGTACGGGGACAATTTGAGCAACCTCCGCGTGCCGCGTTCCGCGATTGACGCGCAGCTGCGTGACGAGAATCTCCTGCGATTTCTGAAGCCGGGCTGGGTTGGCGACGCCAACATCGTGCTGACGAACTACGAGACACTCCGCGACCTCGAATTCTCGTTCGCCGCGCAGAAGTGGTCGATTATGGCCTGCGACGAGTCGCAGAAAATCAAGAACCCGAACGCGATGATGACGCGGGCGGCGAAAAAGCAAAACGTGCTGTTCAAGGTCGTGTGTACCGGGACTCCCGTGGAAAATACGCTCATCGACCTTTGGTGCCTCTTCGACCTGGTCCAGGCCGGGCTGCTGGGCGCATTGAACGAGTTCGGCAAACGCTATCGCAAGCCTATCGAAGCGGAAACCAAAGAGGAAGAGGCTCGGGTCAAGGAGCTTCAGCAGCTCATTGACCCGCAAATCTTGCGTCGGATGAAGACGAAGGTCGCGAAGCTTCCCCTCAAGCACGTGAAGCCCTGCCTGATTCCGATGTCCAACCTCCAGCGAACGTACTACACGAACGCGGTCAACAGCTTCAAACAGAGCCAAGACAAGTCGCGCGAGACGCCTATGCCGTCTCCGTTCAAAAACCATCTGGGCCTGCTTCAGTACCTTCGCTCCATCTGCACAACGCCACATGCGCCGGGGCAGGGCCGGTTCAAGCCCGTGCCGCTAGCGCAGTTTCGCATTGAAGCGCCGAAAGCCGGGTGGCTGCTCGATACGCTTGAGCAGGTGCGGATGCAGGACGAGAAAGCCATCGTGTTCGCGGAATTTCGCGACACACAGCAGATGCTTGCCTACTTCATCAACGAGCAGTTCGGTTTCTCACCCGATATTATAAATGGCGACGTCGAAGCATCCTCCAAGCACATTGCTAGCCGCCAGAAGCGCATCAAGGCGTTCCAGGCAAAGCCCGGATTCGGGGTCATCATCCTGTCGCCGGTCGCAGTCGGGTACGGCGTGAACGTGCAGGAAGCCAACCACGTCATCCATTACACCCGTACCTGGAACCCGGCCAAGGAAGACCAGGCGACGGACCGCGCCTACCGCATCGGCCAGAAGCGCGAGGTCCACGTCTATCTCCCCATCACGTCAGCGGCCGACTTCAAGACGTTCGACGTACGCCTTCACGAGTTGCTCGAGGAAAAGCGCGAACTGGCTGACAACATGCTCAACGGCTCAGGTTCGGTTACGCCGGCGGACTGGAACGTTCAGGACATCGTTCCCGACGGCAGTAACGACCCCGTGTTCGCCAGCAAGGTTACGCTGGACGAGGTCGTTCGAATGGAATGGGACTGGTTTGAGGCCTTGATAGCCGCTATCTGGCAGAAGAAGGGCTACAAGACTGTTTACCGTACGCCCCGGCAGGATGAAGGCGTTGACGTTGTCGCATTCACCGGGACGAAAGGCGACCTCGTGCAGTGCAAGAGTTCCGGAGCCGACAACGCTTCGCTCGACTCTCAAGGCGTCAAAGACGTGCTGCTCGGCCGGGCGCAGTACGAGGCGCGCCACCCACAGGTTGATTTTTCGCTATGGGCTGTGACCAATCAATTTTTCAACGACAGCACCTGCGAGCGGGCGCGGAACAGCAAGGTGTCCCTTGTCAATCAGCGAGACATCGAAGAGCTGCTTGAGAAATATCCAGTCACCAACGCGGACTTGCAGCGGTTCCTCTACGTATTCTGGGAAGAGGCTGCGTGACCGGTATTATCTGTGCCTAGCGCCCTTGACCTGCCCCCGGTATTAGTACGAAGCGCTGTTAGAGTCCGAGGTCAGAAACTGCTTCGCTTAACGTGCCTGAGCAGTTCGCACAGGCACATTAAGGTCTTGATTGACCACGGTCTTCGACTCGGGAGGCAGTGCCAACTCGCCCGGGACTCATGTGTTCATCGTCGGTGGGTGCGTATCCGTACCTGCTTGAGGGCGACCCAGCGTGACTCATCGACGAGCCGATGGAGCTCGGGGCAGTTGAGTTCGCCCCGCCTGTCTTACCCAGACATTGGGTAGTGGAGCGCAGTTTTCGCTGGCTTAACCGATTTCGAAGACTTGCGCGTGACTACGAGCGATTGCCCGACACTCTCGCTGGCCTTCATTTTGCGGTCTTCGCGGATGCTCATGCTGGTTCACGCAGTGCCAGTAGTGCTAGGTTCCTAAGACAGTCTAAGCATCTCAAATACGGCAAAAACTGCTTCTGCGTGGCGGGGACAATCGCAAATTTCCATGCTGCCTCCGATTTTGTCGCCGCCATTTCACCATCGGCGGCAGAGGGCTCTGAACAAGCTTCAGCGTGGAAGGCAAATCAGACTTGAGGCGGGTCGAGGGGGCAACGGAGACGAGGCTAATCGATGAGCTTGCACCTTGCTTACGAGGACGCGAAGTTCTATAACTGGTCGAAGACTTCGCGTGCCTGGCGCGCATGCAGCAAGTCGCGATTCCGCCAAACGGAGGTATGGCTCGAGCGCGTTGTCCCTGTCGAAAGGCGCCGCCGTGGTCCGGCTGCGCGTATCAGCTCTGGTAGGACTCCAATCAGACAACGAAGAGGTTTTCACGATGGCTGAAGCGCACGTCGAGAACTACGTTCGAATGATGTCGATTTGGATAGACGCTTCGAAGAGCTGCATCCAGATGGCGTTGGCTGCGCTTGTGCTTCCTGTGTTCTTCTTGCGAAAAGTCCTTGGCGTTCCCGAGACAGCGGCGCTGCGCCCTTACCTTGACTCGTGGCTCTTGCTGTCATGGGCGTTTCTGTGCGTATCCATCGGAAGCGGGTTGTTGTACCAAATCACAGCGTCGCGTCTGGTCGGAGATGCCCTCGTCGGCACGCAATCGCGCCGGCAGTACCCGCACCAACTTTTTTGGCTAATGAGTGCGTCGTTCTTCGCTGGAATCGTTGCATTCATGGCGGGAGTTGTTCTGAGGCGTTGAGGCGATTTTGCTAACAGGACCATGCGCGCTCGCATGAAAACAAAACTGGGTGTGGAGGCGGCGATGCTTTCGATTTCTAGAGTCGGGCTTTGCGTGGTTTTCATGGTCGGCGCTTCTGTAGCGCGAGGCGAGACTTACACCGCACCGGCTTCATCTGCGGAAGTACTCGGTCGCGCGCCTCTGTCCGGGGTGCCGGTCGCGAACGACTGGAAGGCGGAGATTGCAGAGTGTGGCTCGAAAGGAACCGTTGGCGGTCAGCTTGTCCAAGGTTGCGGACGGTGGTGCGATGACCAACTACGGGTGAACGGGAAGGCCAATTCCAAGTGCACCCGGGCAGGACAACTACTCTCGAAGCCGCACCCGAGGAAAAACACTGCGATTTTGAAGCTCCGAGACGGGACAATATTGTTCGATGCAAAGTTGTCGCTCGACACTGACGGCCCGGGAACGATTCAAGGAGACAGCACGCGACAACTCACGACATCGCTGACGTACTCGGACAGTAAATACCGTAAATACGATAAATACTTGAATGCCGGCGCGATACCGTTCATCGTCGTCCCTCCGACGCTTAGAACAAGAGCCCAAATTGAAATTGGCGACTTGGCTGCTGTGGTGTCCGGAAATCGTATTGCCTATGCGGTAGTCGGAGACAGTGGACCCGCTTACAACTTGGGCGAGGGCTCCCTGAAACTGCATCAAGAGCTTGGGCACAACGTCTGTACTGAGACGGACCCGCTTACCGGTGGCTGCACGAAGGTGGACGACGTCGACTTCCCGACCGCAGTTATCTATCTGGTTTTCCCAGGCAGCTTTCGGGTTCTATGCAAGGACAGCGTGCCGGGGAAGCTCTGCCCCGCGCTGACTCCCGACAATCTGGCGGCGCAAATTGGAGCTAAAGGGAAGGAGGCGTTTGAACGGTTCAAAGGGAACGTGCTAGCCGGACATTGAACGGTCAGGGGCGAGCCTCGAAGTTCATTCGTCGACGCAAATTCAAAAGGAAACTTCGCCTCGCCGACTTTAGTGGAAACATATCGCGCTTTCGAAAGTTTGGTACTGCTGGCCTCCCATAGGTGCCGCGCGAACATCAGGAAGTGCCGCGTTGTAAACGGGCAGCACCAGCGGGCAACGGTCCCCGACGCGTCAACTGTTCGAGCGGCGAACGGGTCGGTGACGCCGTGCGAAAGCTCCCCGAGAGCAGCAAAAAAATTCCGCTTGCGGCAAGGCTGAAATCTCGTTCAACCGATTCAAAACGAACGAGTCGTCGCATTTTTCTGCCAGCTCCCGCCCAGCATTTCGAGCACCGCAAATACCGCATCGGCATTTTCTGGATTGCCGCGCTCGGCCATTTCGTCCCTGTCGTTTAGGGGCCCATTGCACAGGGTGAGCGGCAGCGTCCAATTCTGCGGAGAACGGTTTGGGGGAGCGTCGCCGACGCCTTTCGTCGATTTTTGCCGCCGCATTCGTTCGAACCTCCCAAAATGCTGACGAAGCTTTCTTCATACGGTTTAATGAGCCGCCGATGGTCGCGTTTACGACCGAGGAAATTCGATGGGACTTTGAAGCCGACAACTTCGCACTGATTTGCTGCAAGTACGGGAGTGTGTTCGACCTTGACCGCGAATTTTGGTACAGCCCAGAAGAAGCTGCGCATAAAGCATCTAGAGTCGAGAGCCAAACGACGACTCTCATGGGAGTCGGAATCCCCTTCGCCATGCTGGCCAGCTGGGCGGCGTTCGCCTGGAAACGACACTTCAAGACGAGCACCGTCCGAAACCTCCCGTCTTCGTTGCCGGTCAAGGTTTAGCAGGCTCCGCCTAGTCCGGGAGCGCGGGTGCGCGGCATCACACCGCGTCCGCCCCTTTCTATCTCGCAATTTGTCCCCAAGCATCAAAGCAACTCGACTTTGTAACCTCTGCTCAACGCGCCCCGTTCCGCGCGTTCGCCGCTTTTTTCTATACGAGTCAGGACAACTCGAAGGAAGAAACACGATGGCACACGCACGATTCGTATTCGAAGAGGGCGAGGAGTCTGGGTACCTGGACTGGCGGTTGAAAAAGCATCCTGCTTTCAACTCGATTGACGCCACGGGCGTAGCACACGACATTCTGGGCACTGCCCGGGCGACCGGGTCACCGTGCTGGAAGAAGTCCTCGCGACAGGCGCGTTCATCTTCGCGCAGGTGGATAGCGGCTGTTTCCACGAGCGGTATCGCGGCAATCGCGACGTACCCGAACTTGTCGCTTCGACGATTATATCGACGCTGCGTAACATCTATCGGTCATAAGGACGCTTGCGGGATGTTCCGGCCAGTTGCCATCTCAGTTTGCCGGTCGGAGAAGAGCACGTCGACGAAATCTTCGATGCGGCCTATCTCGAGCTTGCACATGTGTGGGATACCGAGACGGCCGACGATTTACCACGTTCTCGAGCGTCTCGACGCAGAGTATGCTCGGATGAGCTCAGTGTCTCTCGGGTGGCGCGAGGCCGCCTAACGCTCCGAAGGGTGTCGGTCGTGCGAACTGGCGCACGCACTGACCAGTCGAGCCGATAATGGCTATAGCGAAAGCTGAACGCTATAGCCACGTAGAACTTGGGCTTTATGGGCTTTTGCGGGCAAATCTCAAACGTTGCCGGAGGCTCGCTGAGGCGGCGGGGCACCACGTCGCAGGCATGATGGCTGATAGCAATTGCGCGGCTCGATGATTAGGCATCGTGTCGCCGTAATTGTAGGCGACGATATTCGACGTCAGCGTTGGTTGAAGAATAAAAAGTTATATTGGCGTTCGACGAGGAGGAAAATTCGATTTTAAACCTTGACTTGAAGACGTGCGGCGAATATTGTGAATCCTTGTCAAGAACAGAAACTAATTACCAGCCCCTGGTAGCGCTTGAAAATCTGCATTGGTTTCGTTTCTACACAGAATTGCAGCGACGAAAGTCGAACTTAACGATAACGAATTTTGATTAAAAAATGGCACGTTCGAAGAAATTTGACGCATCGGTTGGCCCGGCTTGCGAATTGGTCCGATATAACGACACCCAGCTATGGATGACTAGTCGCTCGGGCCGTGCGCAGCGAAAAGTGGAAATTACTCGTGAAGAATTCGACGTCCTTGAGCATTGGAACGTGTATGGTGAAGCGCTGCGAGCCGCGAAATTCTACGAAAGAAAGCTTGCACAATGAGCCAGCGACACTTTGAACATTGTGACAGCTCAACTCAGTCAGCTTCAGTGAAAGCGTCGGACACAATCACCCGCATCGCGCCGCTTGGTGTTCGTGGAACGGCGTCGGCATCGAAGGGTTCGAGCACGTACTGACCGATTCTAAAGGCGCTATATTAAGCTTCCAAATTTTCCGCGAGGGCGTCCAATGGGTAATCAAGAATACCCGTATATCTGCTACGACGCTCTGCGAGACCATATTGTTGAGGTCACCAACAACTCCGACCGCGCGTCCGAACTGAGTACGTGCGATGACTTGAAGATGCTTCAGATGGTCGTACCCACGTTGGAAAAGTTGAAGCACTGCTATGTCGAGGAGTGCGAGGGCACTTTGTGTGTGAGAGCCGGAAGAAAGCTCACTCTGACTTCGCCGCGACCTAGGAGCGTGCGCGGCAGAAATCTGATGTCATCCGGCCGAGCGGAGAAGACGTTGTTAGCAGATGCCAACAAGTTATCTCCCATACGAGCCGCAGCAGCAGATGTTGCTGCCCCACGCGCTGCAAGACTGGCTGCCGGAAGGGCACCTGGCTTATTACATCAGCGACACGGTGGATTCGCTCGACCTGTCAAGCTTCCATGCGCGGTATGCGGGCGGCGGCCCGCGCAATCAACCCTTTCATCCGGCGATGATGGTGAAGGTGCTCGTCTACGGCTATGCGACCGGGGTGTTTTCGTCGCGCAAGCTGGCCAGGAAGCTGCATGAAGATATCGCGTTCCGGGTCCTCGCCGCGGGCAACTATCCGGCGCATCGCACGCTTTGCGACTTTCGCGCCTTTCACTTGAAGGAACTGTCGGAGCTGTTTGTGCAAGTGGTGAAGCTGGCCAAGGAATGCGGACTGGTCAAGCTCGGGACGATTGCCGTTGACGGCACGAAGATCAAGGCCAATGCGTCGCGTCATAAGGCGATGAGTTACGAGCGGATGAAGAAAGCCGAGCTGGAACTCAAAGAACAGATCGATGCGCTGCTGGCCAAGGCGAA
>NZ_FCOX02000010.1 GCF_900044055.2 Caballeronia calidae
GGACCGTGAAACGACTCCACGCCGATGATAGTGCGGATCACCCGTGTGAAAGTAGGTAATCGTCAGGCTCCTCATGCTGAAAACAAAAACCCCACCCCGAAAAGGTGGGGTTTTTGCGTTGGGGCATGCAGTCTCGAAGCGAGAGTGCATACATAGACACTGCTCCTTCTCCGAATGTGCGAATTCTGTCGACCACTCAACCGTACATCGGCGGGCGATCCCTTCGGATATGCGCATACGCAATCTGCGCTTTCCGACGCGTAGTGTCGACTATACTTTTCAGGCGGTCAGCCCGACTGTGCTCACCGCTCGCAGATCAATCGATCGGGCGGGCAGCGTGAAACCGGGCGATATCAATCTGCGGCCTGCCTTCTCGTAAGCGCTGATCCCTCTGCGCAAATGCCGCCTTGTCTTCTTTTCTCTTTGCCTCTTTATGCACGCATAGAAAACGGTGCGCGTCGTGTCGCACGCACGTCTCGTAGTGGACGCCGTCGCGGTGCGCGCGTCGTCCCTCAATTTTGCTTGAGGAGGACAACATGGCCACTTACATCATGCTGCTCAACTGGACGGATCAGGGCGTGCGAACCGCGAAGGATACGATCAACCGGGCGCGCGCATTCCGCGAAACCGGCAAGGCGATGGGCGTGACGGTCGGCGCGATGTATTGGACGCTCGGCGGATACGACCTGGTCGTCTCGATCGATTCGCCCGACGACGAAACCGCAACCCGCCTCGGCCTTGCGGCCGCCGCGCTCGGTAATGTCCGCACGACGACGATGCGCGCGTTCGGTGAAGAAGAGATGGAGCGTATCGTCGGCGGATTGAAGTAGGCGCGCGTTGCGAACGCTGGCCAGAAGCGGCCCGAGCGGGCAAGGCTCGCGCTACTGCCTACGTGCCTTGCAGCGCCGTCGCTCGTCCGCTCGAAGGGCATACGGGCGCCTCGAGGGCGCCCGCCGGACTAACCCGGCCTCGAGTCGCCGGTGAGAAAGAGCGAACGCCGCGGTTCGCACCGCGGCGTCCAATCTCTCACTTCGGCTCGTACCACGAATAGGTCGGAAGCGTCGTAAGCGGCGTACCGATCTGGAACGTGACGTCCCGCAGCGAAGTCAGCGGGATGTTGCGCGGGTCGCCCGTGTACCGCCGGACATCGCCGTTATCGTTGATATAGACCACCACGTTGCCCGTGATACCCGCGACATTCGTGCTCGAGAGCGGCTGACCCCAGACATCGAAGACCTGACCGAGCGTGAACGGTTTCACATTCGGCGTTTCGATATGGATGATGCCGGTGTTGTCGTGCGTATGCATCTCGTAGTTGCATTGAGGCAAGATGCCGACGTTCGACGGGAACGCGAGCCATTGACCGTCCTTGAAGATCGCGACATGCGCGTGCACATGGAACGTCTCAGCCATGCCCGCTGCGCAAACCAGACCGTCCACCGGCGATCCGGTACCGCCGCTCGGCGTGTTGCCGTTCGCAAAGAACGGTGTACCGACGACGCCGCCGAAGCTAAGCGTAGTAACCGTCGATGTAAAGGGCGGCGGGTCGGTCCACGCGTATGTCGCGATCTGGGCCGGCGGCGTTCCGACCACGAGCGTCACTTCGCCATGCTGCGGCAGCACGAGGCTCGCGAGATCGCCGGTGTACTTGGTGAGCGTGCCGCCGGTATTCACCCACGCGGTCACGGTTCCCGTGAGGCCCGCCACGTTGGTCGGGCTGAGTGGCTGCCCCCACACGGCGAAGAACTGGCCGAGCGTGTACGACGCGTTCGACGTCACGTCCATGCGGATCTTGCCCGACGCATCGACAGTGTGGACCGGATAGACGCAGCCCGTCTGCAGTGCCATGGTCGGTGCCACGCTGCCGATGTTCGTTGGCAACGCAAGCTGCTTGCCATTCTGATACACCGACAAATGTGCATAGCTGTACTTGCTGCCAGCGACCGTGCATTTGAGGTTGCCGACCGCCTGGCCAGTGCCGCCGGTGGACGTCGAGCCATCGCTCCATTGCGCCGTGCCGAGCGTCGTGCCGTCCACGACGGCTGTCGCTGCTGCGAGCGTTGGCGTGGTGTTGGTGGTCGCGGCGGGTGTGCTTGCGCCCGATGCGGGTGTGGCGCCCGATGCGGGCGTGGCGCTCGCTGCAGGCGAACTCGAATCGCTGCCCGATCCGCCGCCGCACGCGGCAACCAATAGGACTGCTGCCGCCGAGACTGCGGCGGTCATCCAGCGAGTGTGTCTCTGTGTCTCTTTGAGCATGTATGGACTCCGCCTGTTCGTCTGAAAAAATCTGAACGCGTCGCGCGCCACGTGCGATAGCACGATATGTGCCCGGGTCACATCCGGCATCCGAAGCGTCGCGAAAGCGACGGTCGATGCGAGGAAGCGCTAGCGCAAAGGCGATCCCGGCACGATTGAAGCAAGTGCTGTCGCTTATGAGCGCGACATTGATTGAATGACCGAATGCCTTCCGGTCAGGCGCGTGCCGATGAGTTTTCGTGAGTCATCGAAAGAGAGATCCGGCTGGGCCTCTTCGCCGGTCTGGGGAAATGTAGCGTCGATGATTATCTACCGCAAGTAGAACTATCGTATGAGTCGTGTTTCGCAGAGGAAATCTTGGCAGTGTGCGATTGCGCACATACGTCACACTGAATATTCGATCGACAATTCAATGTGTGATCGATGTGCGAATCAGCACGACCATGGAGAATGCGGAGTCCTCTCTGTAAAAGGTGCTCGCAGTGACGCCCGATGCTTTATTGAACAACTGAATACAGCGGAACCGTTATGATGTAACGATATCAAAATCGTACAGCATGCATCACGTCCTGATCTGCCGATAGTGGAGCAAACGAATGACTCTTTCAACGACGCTGATCCAAAGCGTAAGGGATTGGTTGCCCGACAACCTGTTTTTCAGTTTCCGTCATCGACGCACCATCGGACGATTTCCGAAGCTGCGCCATCCGACGACATTCAATGAAAAGATCATTCGACGCTGCCTCGACCCCGATCCCCGCTATGGCGATCTCAGCGACAAGTTGAAGGTGCGTGATTACATCGCCGGGAAGATCGGCAGCGAGTATCTCGTGCCGCTCGTCGCCGAGCCGTCGGACTTCACAGAGCGCGTTTTCGAAGCCCTTCCGCCGGCCTTCGTCATGAAGGCGAACCACGGCAGCGGCTTCGTTCATGTCGTCAAAGACAAAAGGGATACCTCGTTCGAAGAGCTCGATGCGCTAGCTCGACGCTGGTTATCGACCGACTTCTATACGATCGGGCGCGAGCGGCATTACCGCACGATCGAACGACGTATCTTCTTCGAGAAGCTTCTTGTCGCGCAAGACGGAAAGATCCCGCCCGATCTGAAGATCCATGTTTTCAACAAGCGATCGGGCGATCCCTCGATCTTCATCCTCGTCATCACAGACCGGTTCGGAGAACATACGCGCGGCGACATCTATGACGCGAACTGGAACATGCTCGACGTTTCGATGGGGCGCTACGCACGCAGCACGACTCCCGATCCGCGCCCGGACAACCTCGACGCGCTGCTGTCGGTTGCGCGAGCGCTGGCGAGCGATTTCGAGTTTGTACGCGTCGACCTATACGACATGGATGGAACCATATACTTCGGCGAACTGACGTTCACGCCCGGGGCTGGAATGTTTCCTCTGAAGCCGGATCGTGTGGACTATGAGTGGGGAAGTCTCATGTAAGCGCGGCAAGAGGGTGTCGAAAAGCCTGCAAGCGCTCGTGACCAAGGTGTCCGCGATGCGTTCGCGGGCAACCGCGCCCTCGATCGAATGAACAGCGCGACCCTCCGAAAACTTCAATTTCCGCGACTCCGATCGTCTTATCATTTGTGACGCGCCTCTGCGCGACCACCACGGTCGACCGGTTTTCAATCGCTTTTCCGCTGGTCGCCATCCAATGGTCGGAGTCCCGCGTAAGTGGGGATCGCCGTCCTGCCAAGCGCGGGTTCCAAGGCACGCGCCGATCGTCCAAAGTACGGGTCAGGCAGTGCTCCGATCCTTCGCGTATCGGGCGACATCAACTACAAGCTGTACTGCCTGCCGCCTCACTATTCTCGATTTCCTTTTTGCGAGCATGAGAGGTGCGTTCCCTTCGTCGGAGATGAATGCCAGTGCGCGCATCGGCACGATTGGAATGGCGGAATCTGAAGTAGATAACCGGTGATCACGGAGGCAGCAGCGATCATGGGGCAAGTGCAGCAGCAGAAACATGTGTTGGACCAATGCGCTTTTGTCTGGATAGACCTCACTAAAGAGCCATCCTTGTCCGTTGCGCATTCGATATCCGGCGTATTCGAATTCAGGACGGTGCGCGAGCCGCAGCATATTACGAGGACTATCGGCCTTCACACGCCGCCTTTTATCTGCGTGGAACTCGAGGAAGGCAGCGACGCCGATCCGAAGAGCATCGAAATGCTCACGCGCGTGCGGGAAGTCTATCCCGATCTGCCCACGCTCATCGTCGCGGGGCAATGCTCGTTTGTCGTTGCACTGTGGGCGGTGCGCCTGCATGTGTGGGATGTGATGATCAAGCCGGTGAGCGCATCGGATTTGTGCAGAACGATCGACGCGTTGACGTCGAGGCTTCAGCGACGCGCATTGCTGCAGGCCCCGCCCGCGCGAGTGGAAAGAACCGGGTCGCGTCAGGACGCGATGCGTACATCGTCCGCACTCTCGTACGTGGCGAGCCATTATGCGGACAGGATACTGATCAGCGAGGTCGCCGCGCAATGCCGGCTAAGCCCGTCGCAGTTTTGCAGAACCTTCAGAAATGAGCATCACGTGAGCTTCGGACGATACCTGCTTCGCTTTCGCATGGAGCGTGCGCGTGAGCGGCTTTGCTTGCCCGATATGCTCGTCAAGGAAGTGGCGTATGAAGTCGGCTTCAACGATCTCTCATACTTCACGCGCTCGTTCAGGCGCGAGTTCGGAATGTGTCCGAGCGAATTTCAAGCCGGTGCAATGACGCAACAGACATCGCCCATGGCTGCGTGACGACGCATCGCCGCGCCGTGAGGCGATGTCGCGGACAAGGCCGGCCCTGCCGGCCAGGTGTTGCACTTGCGCGCGCATACATGCGCTCACGCCCGAGGCGAGACACTGACATCGAGCTGGAACGTCGCGCAGGCCGAGACCTCTTTTTCCCATGCCCGAACGCACTTCAGCACGAGCCGCGCACTGCCTCGACCGCTCGCAACGAAGCGCCATATTGCGATGCCGCCCGCACCCGGCTGGGCTTTGGATGCGGTGAAGGTGGACCCGCGCGACGTCAGCACGCTGGCGGCATCCTGCGCGAGGCTCCAGCGAAAACCGGTGGCCGGCGTTTCGCCGAGCTCGACGATGAGTTCGTCGTCGAGCTCGAGCGCGACCGCGCCGCCCGAATCCGCTTGCCTGACGGTCATGCTTCGCATGGGCGCTCCCGCTTTGGCTCGCGAACCTTGTTATACGCGGTCGTGGGGCTCAGGCCGCGATGAGGCGCATCGTCCAGAAATCGGACGACAGGTCCGTATCCGTGAGATAAGCATAAGGCATCGTGCAGTAGCCCTTCATGCCCCATGCATCGCCCCACGAATTGCGGATGAGAAAGCGCTGCCGGGCATCGTCATAACCCACCGCGACCACGCAATGACCTCCGAGCAGTTGTTCCCGGGAACCCGGCATCGGAACGGTGCCGGTCTGCGCGACTTCGGCGCTCTCGAAGCTCTCGTAGACGCTGAACCCGAAGACGAACGGAAAGCCGTCGGCGAGACATCCCTTCATCTGGTTGAGGTTCTGCACCAGCCGCGAGTACTGGACGACCTTGTATTTCAGCGCTTCCGTGTAGCACTTCTTCGGCGGCTTATCCCTGAACTGACTGATGTCGTAGGGCCAGCTGGTTTCAGGGCAATCGCCTTGCTTCGCGACGGACTTGAATCCGTCGCGGATCATTGCGCCGCTGTCCGATTCGACCGTGTGCTCGATGACGCGCTCGTTGTAGTAGATGAAGAGCCGAGATGGATTGAACGCCGGCTGCAGATTCTGCTTCATCCGATCGAACTGCAACGCCGCGGCGATACCGTTGGCCGTGCAGCTGCCGAGGCTGCCCTGGTCATAGATCGGCGGACATTGCGAGGACAGATCCGCGCTGGCGGGCAACGCCGCGAGCCGCATGACGGGTGCGGCATAAAGGTGGTCCCGGTGATCGGGCAGATCGCGTACCCATCCGTAACGCTTGGTCGTGTATGGCATGTCAATCTCCATGGTTCGAGGTCTCGCTCGCGCGCGCGTCGACGTTTCCGAATGCGACGTTCATCGCGATCGTCGGACGGCTGCACGGCCAAGCATAGGGCGACCGCGGTATGCGGCGTTAGGACGATATTGCTGGCGCGCTAGGAGGATCGTGCTGTAAGCGTTTTGATGGCGTGATCGTCGATATGCCGGGATCGAGTCAAGCGGCGGATCTGGTGCACTCGCTTATCTCGAAAGCAAAATCGTCCTGACAAGCAGCACGATCGTTATAACGGGCGTCCAAGAGTCTCATCTACACTGCGCTTGAACGGGGCTGAGATGCGTGCGTCGCTGAAGCAAGTGGTGCTGCACCTTGAATTCGCCCGACAGGAGAAGCTGGTCACGAACATCGGAGCAAGGGAGAAGGGAAATGAAGCCTTTCGCATTGTTGAGTGCTGCGGTGCTCTTCGTTACGCTTTCCACCAGCACATTCGCCGACGACGCGGCTGACTGCAAAGCCGCGGGCGGCTCGATGCTGACCGGTCAGGTCGTGTCACCGCCCAAGTTCAAGAGCGGCATGTTTCGAAAGGGCGTCGAGCTTTCGCACACGCATCTGAACCTGAAAGGCAGTGACAACAAGACATACGATGTCGCGATCGACAACGTCTTCGCGTCGGGCTATCAGAAGAACAAGAAGGGCGTTCCCGCACCGCTGAACACGATCAAGGTGGGCGACACGCTGGAACTGTGCGGCGCACCGTTTCCGGGCGGCATTCACTGGGTACACAACAATTGCGGCGATACGCCGACGAAGTCGGACCCTGATGGCTGGATCAAGAAAGTGAGCGCGGACGGCCGCGTCGGAGAGAATCTGGAACTGAGCCAGAAGTATTGCTATCTCTGGCCGCATCACTGACGCGCGCGCGTTCGATCCCGCGTCCACGCAAGTACAATGGTTCGTCGCACTCCCCGCAGGGGAACGGAGACGCCATGGCCGGTCCGGCGAACAACCTCTACGAGCGCTGGCAGGAGCAGATCCAGCAGGATTTGAAGGCGCGCATCAAGGCGCACCAGCATGCCGTGCTGCAGGCGAAGGCGCTGCAAGCCCGGCAGGCCGGCGGGCCCAGGCCGCTCATCCTGCTCGGCGACGGCGACTCCTGGTTCGACTATCCGCTGCCGAACCCGGTTCACGCCTCGGATGTGCTGGAGGCGCTGAGGACCACCGGCACACCCGCTCCGCTGATCCTCAAGCTCGCGCATTACGGCGACGCGACCACGACGCTCCTCGGCGTGACCCAGCGCAACCGCCTCATCGCGCAGTTGCAGGATCCGGCCAACGGACCCGTCGACGCAATCCTCTTTTCCGGCGGCGGCAACGACGTGGTCGGCGACCAGTTCCGCTTCTGGCTCAACGATGCGAGCGCCGCCCGCAGCGATCCCGCGCGGGGCATCAACGTCCAGCGCCTCGGCTATATCTTCGGCGTGGTCGAGAGCGCCTATCTCGATCTGATCCGCATTCGCGACGAGTTCGCGCCTCATGCGCCGATCTTCGTGCACGGCTACGACTTTGCGCTTCCCACCGGCATCTCGGCCTGCCGTCTCGCCGGGCCGTGGCTGCGTCCTTCGCTCGTCGATCGTGGCTGGCCGGACTTCGCGCCCGGCAGCCTGATCGTGAAGACGATTCTCGTCCGCTTCCACGCGATGCTGCTGCGGCTCGCCAGCGACCCCGTCCACGACATGGTGCTGGTCGAAACGCAGGGCACGCTCGCGCCGGGGGATTGGGCCAACGAGCTGCATCCCACCGGCGCGGGCTTCGCGAAGATCGGCGCGCGTTTCAGGAGTGCGCTCGCCGCGCGGTTTCCGGATCGCATATGAGCGCCGCGTGCGCAATGTGCGAATCGCTTGCGATTCAGTAGCGCGCATCGCTTTCGCTTTTTGCTCTTCCGCTCAGGGGAGGGTCCCCGATCGGTATTGCCCCGATCGTTCCCAGTCGAGCCGATATGCGATCGATGTCATTCGAGTCCTCGATACTCGCCGGCGCTGAATGCGCTCCTTGCAGAATGCCTGAGCAACGCTGCAAGGCGTGACGCCGATTCCAACGACACGACGTCTTCGGAGCGACGCATGCACCTCGTCCGAGGCGAATGCCCCATGCCTGCGCTCGGCTTCGCCGTGTTCACGGTCACGTCGCGGATGTGCGCGCGGCAATAAAAACCGCTTTTCCTGCGCTCCCATTCGCCGATCCGGTAAGTCTTTACGGGCTGCGTCGCCGCCATCGCCTGAGCCGTACACGTCCCGATTGACTTTTACTTAAGCGCCCACAACGATGCGTTACGCCCACGCTCGCGTCGACGACGCCACGTGCGGCGTGAAGGTCGATCAGACAACGTTCCACATTGCCAGGAGAAGAGAAATGCCCGAAGCATTCCGCGGCCCTCGGTTCGTCAGGTTCGTCAACGGGGCGGCAGTCGCCGCAGCGCCGTTCGCAGCACTCGCACTCGTCGCGTGTAACGGGGGAGGAGACGACGACAATAACGGCCCGCCCGCACGCGCGGCGCTCAGTTGCGCGCAACTCGCGGGAATGAGCGTGCCCGCGAATGCGATCGGCTTGCCGACGACAGGCGCGACCGTCACGGCCGCCACGACGGTTCCGGCCTCGGGCACGGGTGTGAGCGCGAAGCCCGAATACTGTCTCGTGAGCGGCTCGATCGCGCCGGTCGATCAAAGCGCGCCGAAGATCAACTTCCAGATCGCCATGCCGACGCAGTGGAACAACAAGGTCATGATGCTCGGCGGCGGCGGCTACGACGGCACCGTGCCTGTCGTCACGGGCAACGTGCCAGCCGGCCCGACGACGCAGCCCGCGCCGCTCGCGCGCGGCTACGCGGTATTCGGGAGCGACTCCGGTCACCAGGCCGGCGCTCTCGGCAGCCGCGACGGCTCCTTTGGTCCCAACGACGAAGCCGTCGCGAACTTCTCCGGCGATGCGCTCAAGAAGACGCGCGACGCCGCGGTGTATCTGATCGACAAACGCTACGCGGTGGACAAGCCGACGCGTGCGTACTTCGCGGGCGGCTCGTCCGGCGGACGCGAGGCGCTTGCTGTCGTGCAGCGCTGGCCCGAGGACTGGGACGGCTCCATCGTGCTGTACCCGGCCTGGAACGCGGCAAGTCTGGATCTGCAGTTCGGCCGCATCACGCGCGCGCTCGCGCAGCCGGGCGCGTATCCGAATCAGGCGAAGCGCAAGCTGCTGCTCGATGCTTCGCTCGCCGCATGCGACACACTGGACGGTGTCGCCGATGGCCTCATCAGCGACGTCGCGGCGTGCAATGCGCGCTTCGATCCGGCGACCGCCGGGCTCAACGGCACGCCGTTGCGTTGCGCGAACGGCGCCGATACGGGCGATACGTGTCTGTCCGATGCGCAGATCGCAGCGCTCAAGGTCTATGCGACGCCGATCACGTTCAGCTATGCGCTCGCCAGCGGCGAGACGCAGTATCCGGGCTTCAACGTATGGGGCGCGGATCTGGGCATCGTGAACGCGTCGCTCGTGCAACCGACGGTGATCGCGCTTTCGCTGAATCTGCTGCAGCCTGCCAGTCCGATGCCGTCCACCGCGCCGTACTTCAGCGTGTTCTGGGATCAGTGGATACGCTACTTCGTCGCGCGCGATCCGAACGTCAACTCGCTCGCGGTCGATCCGCAGAATCCCGGTCCGTATCAGGCGCGCATCAGCGCGCTGACGGCCGAGCAGGACGTGAACAAGACGGACCTGTCCGCGTTCAATGCGAAGGGCGGCAAGATTCTGATGGCGCACGGCACCGCCGATGCACTGGTGAGCACGCAGTCCACCGAGCAGTACTACATGCGTCTGCGGCAGACGATGGGCGCGTCGACCGTCGGGAATTTCGTGCGTTACTACGAGATTCCCGGTTACGGGCACTCGACCAGCAGCATCTTCAATGCATCGTGGGACTCGCTGACGGCGCTGGAGAACTGGGTCGAGAAGGGCGTTGCGCCGCCGCCGCAGACCGTCGCGGATACGACAGGCGTGCCGGGACGCACGCGTCCGCTGTGCGAGTATCCCGCGTTCCCGCGCTATAACGGCTCGGGCGACGTGAATTCGGCGTCGAGCTTTACGTGTACCGCGCAATGAGTTGAGCGCGCGTTGTCCGTGCCGTGGCCTTCAGAGGTCACGGCACGGACGGGACGTCAGGACGAGTCGCCGGAGCGGACTGGCCGGCGCCGGTATCTGCACGGCATCGACGGGCCTAGCTTTCGTCGGCAGTCGTCTCGTTCGCGGTCGTGACCCGCTGCTCTCCGGGCAACTCGCAATAGCGTTGCCAGAAGCCGCGTCCTTTCGACTTCGCGGCATACATCGCGGCATCCGCATGCAGAAGCAGGTCGCGGGCGGAGGTGCCGTCCTGCGGAAACTCGCTGATGCCGACGCTTGCGCCCACGGTCACCTGTTTCCCGTCGACGGGAAGATCGTCATCGAGCGCGCGCACGATCCTTGCCGCGAGATCGGTCGCCGAGTCGGAGACATACGCGCCTTCCACCAGCACGACGAACTCGTCGCCGCCCAGTCGCGCCACCGTATGTCCTTTCGAAAGCACGTGTTGCAGACGGTGCGCCACGGCGACGAGAACGGTGTCGCCGAATGAATGACCGAACTGATCGTTGATCTGCTTGAAGCGGTCCAGATCGACGAACAGCACGGCGAGACGCTCGCCGTTTGCGGTCGCGTCGTGCAATGCCGCGTCGAGCCTTTGCATGAACAACATGCGGTTCGGCAGGCTCGTGAGCACGTCGTGATTGGCCAGATGCGCGAGCTGATGCTGCTTGTCGTGAAGCGCGTCCACCTGAGACCTGATTTCGCGCCGCATGCGATCGAAGCAGCGCGCAAGCATGCCGATCTCATCGTTGCGTTTGAGCGGCAATGCTTCGGACGCGCTTTCGGCAAAGAAATGCGTGGCCGCATGGGTGAGTATCTGCAGCGGCCTCGTCAGCGCGCGCGCAAACAGGATGGCGAGCAGGAGCGCGGCCACGCTCGAAAACAGCACCATGCGCACGATCTGATCGCCGAGAAGATTCGCCCCGGCCAGTACGTCGGAGAGCGGCTTGCCGAGTCCGAGCACGATGAAGCGATTGCCCGCGGACGCGCCGAACGGCCGTCTCACGAAGGCGAGCACCTCGTCGGGCGCCTGCTCCGGGTTCGTGAGCCCGTTGATCAGCACGCGGTTTTTCGCGCGATCGAAGAGCGGCTTCGTCGCGGCGAAGCTGTCCTGCATGAACACGCGGCGCCCTTTGTCGAAGCCGAACGCCTGCGAGGGATCGGGATGAACGAGGAAGTCGCCCCATTCGTTGGCGAGATACACGTCATAGTCGGGAGGCAGGTCGGTCCGCAGGAGTTTGAGCAGGACCGCGAGATCCACGTCGAGCACCACCACGCCTACGACGCCGCCCGCCGGCGTGGCGATGGGCGCGGCGAGGCGCAGGATCGGCTTGCCTTCGGCGTAGTGCGCGCCGCGTTCGCGATTGATGGTGATCGGCCCGATGTACACGTGGCCGGGCGCCAGTGCCAGCGTGTCGAACACGTAGGCGAACTGGCCTTTTTCCTGCAGGTCGCCACCCTGGACCTCGACGATGCCGTGTCCGTCGCGATCGAAGCGGATCCTTTCCAGCCCGAATCGATCGCGCGCAATGAGCCGTGCCTGCAGATAGCCGGGATGATGGAGCATGAAGCTCGAGAAGACCTGGGCGAGCCGTGCCCGGTCCGCGTTCGTTTTCAGGTCCTTCGATTGCGCAATGAGCGCCGACGACGGCATGGTGGCGAGCACGAGCGCGTCGGCGGCCATGTCGTCGATGGCAGCCGAGAAGCGCTGGCCGAGCAGCTCCGTCGCAGTGAGCAGATTGCGCCCCGCCTCGCCGACCAGCATCGCGCGGTTGGCGCGATACGCGTAGTAGCCGGTCGAGCCCGACGCCAGCACGCCGATCAAGGCAAGCAGCAACGACAACTTCACCGTCAGCCCGGGCCGCATCACGGAAAGCGCTCCGGCCGGTCGCCGGACACGATCCGGCTCCAGAGCGACTCGCGCTCCCCGATGTTTTCCACGGGCTGAATCCAGACGAGATGAGCGCTATCGCCACTCGATTCGGGTGGCGGGATCAATGTGTTCGCGAGACCCTGTCGCTGCGTGAGCAGTGCGCTCACGTCGGGTTCGAGCATGTAGTTGATCCAGGCGAGCGCGAGCGGCCGGTTCGTGGCCGCTCGCGTCATGGCCCAGCAATCGAGCCACGCGAGCGCACCCTCTTCGGGAATGACATAACCCACATCCGCACCGGCCTTGCGCAGCAAGGCCAGTTGCTGGGTGCCGTAATTGCCGAACATGAGCGCGGCTTTGTGCTGAATGAAGTACGCCGTGGCTTCCTCGGGCACGGTGTAATAGGTGAGCAGGTTACGGCGCAATTCGACCAGCTTTCGCGCGATCTTGCGCATCTGCGCGTTGGTGAGCTGGAACGGATGCGGGTAGCCGAGCGCCAGCGCCGCGAACGAGAAGTTATGCTGCGCGCTGTTGAAGTCGAGCACCTTGCCCTGATAGCGCGGGTTCCACAGCTCCCTCATCGAGCGGGGCGCAATGGGAATCTGCTTGCGATCGTAGATCAGTCCCATCGACGAATACGTGAACGGGATCGCGTAGACCCTGCCGTTCGCGGTGAGTCCGTTGATCGACGAGACCTCGCGAAAGCGCGGCAATTGCCGTTGCGTGTTGGGCAGCACACCCGGATCGAGCGGCGTGAGCAGATTCCCCTGCGCATAGCGGTGGATTTCCGCCGTGTTGGCCGCCAGTACGTCGAACTGCGGGCTTTCGCCTGCGTGCATCTTGTCCCATAACGCTTCGTCGGAGTCCACGAAGGTCACTTCGACGCGCGCGTTGAAGCGAGACTCGAACGTCTTCACGACGTCGCTGTCGGCATAGCCGGGCCACGCGAGCACGCGCAGCACGTTTTCATGGGCGAACGCCGGCAAGCCGCACGACGCGAGTGTGAAGAAAGCGAGCGCGGCGGCGGGCGCGCGAGACGAAAAACGGACGCATCGAAATACGCGCTTCGCAATCGCGCTTGTCCAGAGGGGCAGGTCGCTTATCCGATTGGGCGGTGAGGGACCGAGGCCCATTTGTCCGTCCTTTTTCCGTCGCATGTAAGAACAACAAAGACGCTTTCCAGGATGGAACGAGCTGACGTGGCTGTTCCTCTCCGATCCGCTCGTCGCGCGCTCGACGCGTGATTGCGCTGCCGTGGTGCCGGTCGGCGATGTCCAGGCGGCTGCACCGTCGAACGACGACCGGAGGCGTCGTTCATGGCACCCGGTCTGGCTCGATCCGACTGGGCGAATAGGGGCGCTGCCCGAAATCCTGAAGCGACTCCATTTCGTTTACGGCTTCTCGCCGACGAACTTTAGCGTCGTAGGATCATGTTCGCGCGGCGCTGCCCGATGCGCGTGCGGTCCTGCGGTATGTGTTCGGAGATTGACCGTTGAGTCAGCGGCGTCACACCTGCAACGGTTTCGAGGTGCCGCGTGACCGGGATCGTCGTGCGGGTCTGCAAAGAAGACTGGATAAAGCCCGCAGTGGACGGCAATTTACGGCGCGCCGCGCGAGATGTTGACGCTGGCGCCAGCGCACGAAGGTGACCTCCGCGTTCGGTGCGAGTTGTGCCGCGCATAAGTCCATGAACAGGCCGTGCGAGCCGTGCGTCGCGCACGGCTCGCGGCACCGCAATTACACTGCGCCGAAACCGCCACCGCCCGGCGTTTCCACCACGAACACGTCGCCCGCGGCCATCTCGACGCTGGCGATATGCCCCAGTGCGACGATCTCGCCGTCCGCGCGCTCGACGCGATTGCTGCCGCGTCTTCCCGCGCGTCCGCCCGCCGCGCCGAAAGGCGCGTGAATGCGGTTGTTCGAGAGAATCGATGTGGTCATCGGCGCGAGGAAGCGGATGCGCCGGATCGCGCCGTTGCCGCCGCGCCAGCGTCCCGCGCCGCCCGACTCCGCGCGGATCAGGTGCGACTCGAGCCGCACGGGATAGCGCCATTCGAGCACTTCGGGATCGGTCAGGCGCGAGTTGGTCATGTGCGTCTGCACCGCATCGACGCCGCTGAAGCCTTCGCCCGCGCCGCTGCCGCCCGCGATCGTCTCGTAGTACTGGTAGCGCGCGTCGCCGAACGTGAAGTTGTTCATCGTGCCCTGACTCGACGCCACGATGCCGAGCGCGCCATACAGCGCATTGGTGATCGCCGACGATGTCTCCACGTTGCCCGAGACCACCGCTGCCGGATAGACCGGATTGAGCATCGAACGGTCGGGGACGATCACCGAAAGCGGTTTGAGGCATCCCGCGTTGAGCGGTATGTCGTCGCCGACGAGCGTGCGGAACACATAGAGCACGGCCGCCATGCAGACCGCCTTCGGCGCGTTGAAGTTGTTCGGCAGTTGCGCGGACGTGCCGCTGAAATCGACCGTCGCGCTGCGCGTCGCGGCATCGACGCGAATGGCGACGTCGATCACCGCGCCGTTATCCAGTTCGTAGCGATAGCGGCCGTCCTTCAGCGCGCCGATCACGCGGCGCACCGCCTCTTCGGCGTTGTCCTGCACGTGCTGCATGAAGGCGAGCACCACCTCGCGACCGAACTGCGCGACCATGCGGCGCAGCTCGTCCACGCCCTTCTGGTTCGCGGCGATCTGCGCGCGCAGGTCGGCCATGTTCTGCGCGATGTTGCGCGCCGGATAGCGGCCCGAGGCAAGCAGCGCGCGCGTTTCGGCATCGCGCAGCACGCCCGCCGAGACGAGCTGCCAGTTGTCGATCAGCACGCCTTCTTCTTCGATGTGCGACGAGGCCGCCGGCATCGATCCGGGCGTGATGCCGCCGATATCCGCGTGGTGGCCGCGCGAGCCGACGTAGAAGAGCGGCTCGGCCGAGCCGTCGGCGAACACGGGCGTAATCACGGTCACATCGGGCAAATGCGTGCCGCCGTGATACGGGTCGTTGAGCATGAACACATCGCCGTCGCGCATCGCGCCGCGATTGCGCTCGATGACGGTCTTGATGCTTTCGCCCATCGAGCCGAGATGCACCGGCATGTGCGGCGCGTTGGCAATCAGATTGCCGGCGGCATCGAAGATCGCGCACGAGAAGTCGAGGCGCTCCTTGATGTTCACCGAATACGCCGTGTTTTGCAGACGCAATCCCATCTGCTCGGCGATCGACATGAACAGGTTGTTGAAGATTTCGAGGCGCACGGGGTCGGCCTCGGTGCCGATCGAGCGGCGCGTCGGCAGCGGCTGCACGCGCGTCATCACCACGTTGCCCTGAACGGTCAGCACCGCCTGCCATCCCGGTTCGACCACGGTCGTGCCGTTCTTTTCGGCGATGATCGCCGGGCCGTCGAGCGTGTCGCCTGCGCACAGCGTTTCGCGTTGATACAGCGATGCGTCGTGCCAGCGGCCGCCCGAATACATGCGCACGACCGTCTGTGCGCGCAGCGCGTCGCCTGCCGTGCGCTGCGGCAGGTTGTCGGCCTCGACCGGCGCATCGGAATGTCCGATCGCTTCGACGGAAGCGAGTTCGGCGATGAGCGGTGTATCCGCCATCAAGAACGCATAGCGTTGACGATATGCGGCTTCGAACGCGGCGCGCATCGCATCGACGCTGCCCGCCGGCACCGCAATCGCCGAATCGGTGCCTTGATAGCGCAGATGGATGCGCCGCTCGGCCGTGATACGCGCGGCGTCGACGCCCTGTTCCAGCAGTGCACGGGTCGCATCGTCCGCGAGCGCATCGAGGGCGTCGTTCAGCGTCGCGAGCGAAGACGCGTCGAGCGTGATTTCAAGCGCTCGCTCGCGCATCGCCGTCTGATCGGCGAGGCCCATGCCATATGCCGAGAGCACGCCCGCAAGCGGATGCGCGAACACGCGCGTCATGCCGAGCGCATCGGCCACGCCGCACGCATGCTGGCCGCCCGCGCCGCCGAACGTCGTCAGCACGTACTGCGAGACGTCGTGGCCGCGCTGAACGGAAATCTTCTTGATCGCGTTCGCCATGCTGCCGATGGCGATCTCCAGGTAACCCTCCGCGAGTTCCTCGGACGTGCGACGCTGAGCGGTAGCCGCGAAGATTTCATCGGCGAGTGCCTGAAAGCGTGCGGCGACGATCTCGCGATCGAGCGGCTCGTTCGCGTGAGGACCGAAGACGCGCGGGAAATAGTCGGGCTGAATCTTGCCGAGCATCACGTTGCAGTCGGTGACCGCGAGCGGGCCGCCGCGCCGGTACGCCGCCGGGCCCGGATTCGCGCCCGCCGAATCGGGGCCGACACGCAGCCGCGCGCCGTCGAAGCCGAGCACCGATCCGCCGCCTGCGGCCACGGTATGGATGCTCATCATCGGCGCGCGCATGCGCACGCCTGCCACCTGCGTTTCGAATACGCGCTCGAACTCGCCGTTGAAGTGCGAGACGTCCGTCGACGTGCCGCCCATGTCGAAGCCGATCACGCGTTCGAAGCCCGCTGCCTGCGCCGCGCGCACCATGCCGACGATACCGCCGGCCGGGCCGGAGAGAATCGCGTCCTTGCCCTGAAAGACGTCGGCGCGCGTCAGTCCGCCGCTGCTCTGCATGAACTGCAGGTTCACGCCCGGCATCTCGCTCGCGACCTGATCCACATAACGGCGCAGTATCGGCGACAGGTATGCATCCACCACGGTCGTATCGCCGCGCGAGACCATCTTCATCAGCGGCGAGACTTCGTGAGATACCGACACCTGCGTGAAGCCGATGCGGCGTGCCAGATCCGCAAGCTCGCGTTCATGCGCCGTATGCCGATACCCGTGGATCAGCACGATGGCGAGCGCGCGGATGCCCTTGTCGTAGACCTCGTGCAGTGCGCGTTCCGCGGCTGCGTGATCGAGCGTCGCGACCACTTCGCCGTGTGCGCTCATGCGTTCGTCGATTTCCACCACGCTCTCATAGAGCGCTTCCGGTAACGCGATGTCGAGATCGAACAGGCGCGGACGGTTCTGATACGCGATGCGCAGCACATCGCGAAAGCCGCGCGTGGTGACGAGCGCGACACGCTCGCCCTTGCGTTCGAGCAATGCGTTGGTTGCGACCGTCGTGCCCATCTTGACCATGTCGACATCGCGCGGCGTGATGGCTTCGCCGGCTTGCAAGCCGAGCAGGTAGCGAATCCCGGCGACGGCCGCATCGCGATATTGCTCCGGGTTTTCGGAAAGCAGCTTGTGCGTGGTGAGCGTGCCGTCCGGGCGGCGCGCGACGATATCGGTGAACGTGCCGCCGCGGTCGATCCAGAACTGCCAGCGGGACGGCGTGCAAACATCGGAGGCGTGATCGTGCTTCATCGTGTCGTGTTCTCGATGCGAAGAGGTGAGGGAATTCGAAGGTTGCGATTCAGGCGGATTCGAGCTCGCGGCCGCGCGTCTCGGGCAGCGTGAGCGCGGCGATGATGAGCACGCCATACGCCGCCACCGCGAACATGCCGATGCTCGTGCCCAGTCCGAAGTGGCTGGACAGCGCCCCGATCAGCACCGGAAACAGTGCGCCGATCGCGCGGCCGACGTTGTAGCAAAACCCCTGGCCCGAGCCGCGTACACGCGTCGGAAAGAGTTCGGTGAGGAATGCGCCCATGCCGGAGAAGATGCCCGACGCGAAAAAGCCGAGCGGAAAGCCGAGCCACAGCATCGATGCATTCGTGAGCGGCAGCGAGGTGTATGCGAAGGCGATCGCCATCGAGCCGAGCGCGAAGAGAATGAAGTTCGGCTTGCGCCCGATGCGGTCGGTGAGCCATGCGCTGCACAGATAGCCCGCATACGAGCCCGCGATGATCATCGCCAGATAGCCGCCCGTGCCCATCACCGTGAGGTGACGTTCGGTCTTGAGGAAAGTCGGCAGCCAGGTCGTGATCGCATAGTAGCCGCCCTGTGCGCCCGTCGTGAGAAGTGCGGCGCGCAGTGTCGTCGAAAGCAGTCTCGGCGCGAAGATTTCGGTGAAGCGCGGCGTGTCTTGCGTGTCCTGCTGCCGGACCTTCGCTTGTTCGAATACTTCCGGTTCCTTGACGTATCGACGGATGAAGAGCACGAGCACGGCGGGTACGAGCCCGATCAGGAACAAGGCGCGCCACGCGAGTTCAGGCGCCATCACGGAGAACAGCACCGCGTAGAGCAGCGCGGCCAGGCCCCAGCCGAGCGCCCAGCCCGACTGCACGAGGCCGACCGCCTTGCCGCGATCGCGCGCGCGGATCACTTCGCCGATCAGCACCGCGCCCGCCGTCCATTCGCCGCCGAAACCGAAGCCCATCAGCGCGCGGGCCGCGAGCAGCTGGCCGTAGTTCTGCGCGAGACCGCACAGGCCCGTGAATAACGCGAACCACAGCACGGTGATCTGCAACGTGCGCACGCGGCCGATGCGATCGGACAGTATCCCCGCAACCCAGCCGCCGAGTGCTGAGGACAAGAGCGTTATCGTGCCGATGAAGCCGGCGTCCGCGAGCGTGATGCCCCATGTGGCGACGATCGTCGGGATGACGAAGGAAAGCATCTGCGTGTCCATGCCGTCGAGCATGTAGCCGACCTTGCAGCTCCAGAACGCGCGCTGCGCCCGCGGACCGGCTTCGGCATACCAGGAAAGCTGCGGGCTTGCGGGCAGTGCCTTCATGTCGGCGGCATCGTCGGCGCTCGCGGTGAGTGTCTTGCTGTCCATCTGTTGCTCCCATGAATAGACGCATGCGTAACGAAGCCACGCGCGAGCGTAGGGATGCGTCATTCCCTCCGGGCCGCGTGGCCGGATGGCTTCGATGTGCTGTGAATCGCTCGTCGTGCGGCGGCGCGGTGCGCGACGCCGGAACGGTCAGAAAATGGCCAGCGACGCGTTGGTGATATCCGTCATCAGCATGTGGCCCGGCGCGTGCGCGATCGCGAGCGGCAGCTTTGCGGCCATCAGCGCGGTTTGCGGCGTCACGCCGCAAGCCCAATAGACAGGCAGTTCGCCCGCGTGGATCGTCACTGCGTCGCCGAACTCGGGATGCGCGAGATCGACGATGCCCAGCTCCGCCGGATCACCGATATGCACGGGCGCGCCATGCACGCCGGGAAAGCGGCTCGTGATCTGCACGGCGCGGATCGCGTCGGCGCCGCGCAGGGGGCGCATCGACACGACGAGCTCGCCGCCGAACACGCCCGCGCGCCGGTTTGGAATGTTGGTGCGATACATCGGCACGTTGCGGCCTTCTTCGACGTGACGCAGTCCGATGCCTTCCTGCGCGAGCATGTGCTCGAACGAGAACGAGCAGCCGATCGCGAACACCACGAAATCGACCTGCCAGAGCGCTTCGATCGATTCGACATGCTCGCTCAGCTTGCCGTCGCGGTAGACGTTGTACGCGGGCACGTCGGTGCGGATGTCGATGTCGCGCCCGAGCATCGGCACGCGGAAGTCGCCGGGCTCGCCCACGCCGAGCAGCGGGCAGGGCTTCGGATTCGCATGGCAAAAGCGCAGGAAATCGTGCGCGTGCGCGGCGGGCAGGATCGCGAGATTGGCTTGCGCGTACTCGCCGCAATGCCCGGCTGTCGGGCCACGGAAGTCTCCGTGGCGTACGGCCTGGCGGAATTCGAATGGGGTCATGGTGTCGGCGTGCTCTTGCGGGTTGCGTTGGTTCGTCTGCGGCGGGCGACTCGTTTTGCCTACCGTCAGGCCAAGCATAGAAAAGAAGAAAATTTGACGCCAACTAGTTTTATTTGCGGTCCGTGAATAGAATTTCTTAACGAAATCGCGGGTTTTCCCGAGTCACGTCGAGATTTTCGGAACGGGTTGTCCCGCTTGTTTCACTGAGCTTTGGACTATGAATACGCGCTTTCTCGAAACCTTCGTCACGCTCGCCAAGCTGCGCAGCTTCCGGACGACCGCGACCGCGCTGCACGCCACGCCTGCCGCCATCTCGCAACGCCTGAAGGCGCTGGAAGACGAATTGCAGACCGTGCTCGTCGATCGCGAGAGCCGCGAATTCCGGCTCACGCCGAACGGCGAATATCTGCTGGGTTATGCAAAAGCCGTGGTCGAGGCGACGCGCCAGTTGCAGGCCGCCGCGTCGCATGAAGGCGCGATGCGCGGCAAGCTGCGGCTCGGCGTGATCGAAACGGTCGTGCATAGCTGGCTCGCCGATTACATGCGACGACTCTCGAACGACTTTCCACAGCTCGAAGTAGAACTCGCGGTGGACGTGAGCGTCGTGTTGCAGCGGCGTCTGATGTCAGGCGAACTCGATCTCATCATTCGCGTGGAAGGCAGCGACGAGGAATCGGTCGTGTGCGATGCGCTCGCGAACTATCCGGTGCACTGGATAGCGCGCGCGGGGTTGCTGCCGCTTGCGCGCAGCGGACTGGCGAAACGCGTGCTGCGTCATCCGATCCTGACATTCGGGCGCGGGACGGCGCCGCATCGCGCGCTGGAGGACATCGTCGGCAAGCTCGCGCTCGCCAACGGCGTGCCACTGGCGGATACGCGCATCACCGGTTCGCCGTCGATTTCGGTCATCGTGCAACTCGTGCGCGATGGCTTCGGCGTGGCGGCGATTCCGCGTCTGTTCGTCGATGATCTGATCGCGCGTGGCGAAGTGGTGGAGCTGCCGCTGCAGCCCTCGCCGCCGTCCATCGTGGTGTCGATGTCCCGGCGCGCGGATGCGCCGCTCTTCGTGCATGGCGCGGCGAACGCGGCGCGTGCGGCGTGTCATGAATATTGCGAGCAGTCGGACCGGCGCCTGATCGAGCGGCTGTGACGCCCGGCTCGTGTGCGACACGTCGAGCCAGCCCACGGCGCGTCCGATACCAAGCCAGGCGGAATCCTTGCGAGCGAAACTTGGATATCCGGCTGCGCGACCTATACTGAAAGTGAGCCGCGCGGAAGCCGGCCCTGATGCTGAAGCGAACGAGAGTTCGTTTATTAGGGCGCGGTAGCGGGGCCACGGAAACGCCTGCGTTCAGCGCGGGCGTTTTCATTTTCGGTCCAGACTCAGCCTCTCGCTATCAACGAGGATTGAGCGCTTCCGTTACGGTGTCATCGGCGTCCGCATCGCGTGCGCGAGTCGGTGAGCCGACATCTTTCGGTTCCTGCGCGCTCGTGTCATAGAGGCGGTCCGGAATGAAGAACGCGCACACGCCGCTCAGGAAGAACACTGCACCGACCAGCAGGAAGCTCACGCCGAACGAGAACTGCGTGGCGATGAACCCGATCGCGACAGGCGCGGCGCCCGAGCAGAAGCGCCCGACGTTATACGACCCGCCGACAGCCGTGCCGCGAATGCGTGTGGCGAAGCTTTCGGACATGAACGCGCCCATCGTGCCGAGCGGCACGCCATAGAGAAAGCCAAAGAGCAGCATCAGCCAGACGATGTTCTCGCGCGTGTGAAAAAAGACGATGACCGGCAGAAACAAGGCCGCGCCGATGCAGCCGAGCACGTACACCCCGCGCCGGCTCCACAGGTCGCCGACCCAGCCCGCGACGATCTTGCCCACGAAGGCGACGACGTAGGTGCCGATCATGTAGCCCGCCATCGAGCCGAAGCGCACATGCAGTTCTTTCTCCAGATAAGTCGGCAGCCAGTTGTTCAGTCCGTAGAAGCCCGATAGCGCGAACACGGATGCGAGCGCCCACAGGATGAACATCTTGCGCGCCTCACGATCCGAGAAGATCAGGTAATAACGGTTCTCGCGCCATGTGCGGCGCACGCGCGGCGCGTCTCGCCGCATCGCCACGCTCGCGCGCCAGCCGGGCGGCTCGGGCACGAACCAGTGAATCGCCAGCGCCAGCACGACGGGAATCGTCGCGACATAGAAGAGCATGCGCCAGCCGTAGTGCGGCAGGATCCAGTTGGCGAGCGAGATCACGACGATATAGCCCGCCGATATCCCGGTCTGCAAGATGCCGAGGATCAGCGAGCGCCGCTCTGTCGGCACATATTCGGCGACGAGCGTGCTCACGAGCACCATGCAGCCGATCCCGAGCGAGCTGATGAAGCGCACGAGCGCGAACTGGGCGAACGTATGAGTGAGTCCGAGCAGGCCCGCGCCGAGCGAGAACAGCGCGAGCGCCCACACGACGACACGCACGCGCCCGAGCGTGTCGCTCGCCCAGCCGCCGAGAATGCCGCCCACCGCCATGCCGACGAGCGTCAGACTGCCCAGCGCGCCCGCCTCGACATTGGTGAGCCCGAATTCGCTCTTGATGCGCGTGAGCGTGAGGCCGTACATCATGACGTCGGCGCCGTCGACGAGCAGCGCGAGATAGCCCAGCGCGAAGACGATCAGCCAGCGCCCGGTTTCAGGAGCGGCGCGGTTCATGGACGCGGCTCCTCACCTGCGTAAGACGGCATGCGTGAGACCAGCGCGGGCGCGAGAAACGAGCCGAGCAGCACGCCGGCGTCTTCGTGCTCGCGCGTGTACCAGTGCTCGATATGCGTGAGATTCATCGTGCCGATGCATTCGCCGTCATAGGCGATCGGAATGTTGAGGATCGAGCCCAAACCCATGTTCGCCATCGTCGCGTGATCGTCGAACGCATTGCGGATGTCGTGTGCGGTCTCGCCGCGAAACGGCCGCAATTCATGGAGGATTTGCGTCGCCCACGCGGTGCCGCGCTTCTTCTTGCGGCCGCCGGTCGGGTACACGTCGGGCATGTTGGTGAAGACGCGCTCCACTTCTTGATTGCGCGCGTCGTACGCCATGATGGTGAAAAGCCGGAAGCCGATGGTCACCGCGGCGACAGCGGCGACCGCGTCGAACAGCGTCGCCGGTTGCGCGGGCTCGCGCATTGCGCGCGCGAGGCGTTGAAGGTCGCTCAGTTGCAATGGGCGCGTCGGGGTTTGCATATCTCGCATGACGGTGAAAAGGTCTAGCCGCGCAGGTTGTGGGCAGCGAGGCGGTCGCGTCCATCGCTTCCGGTCGCGCCGTTGATTTCGATGTCTTCGAGCGAGCGATTGCGCGTCTCGATGCCCAAGAAGAACACGACGCACGCGCCCGCGAGCAGCACGGCGGTCGTCATCGCGAATACGCCGAAGAAGCCGAACGACGGATACACGATGCCGACGAGAATCGGCGCGCTCACCGAGCCGATGCGCCCGAACGAGGACGACGATCCCGTGCCCGTGGTGCGCACGGAGGTCGGGAAAATCTCCGGCGTGTACGCATAGACGCCCGCGAACGCGCCGTTCATGAAGAACGACAGGCAGATGCCCGCCGCCATGATCTGCACGCCGGTATGCGAAAGCGACAGCATGATCGCCGCGATGCCGCCGAGCGTCATGTACGACGCCACCACGCCCTTGCGGCCGATCTTTTCGTTGAGCCATGCCGCCGAGAAATAGCCCGGAATCTGCGCGCCGTAAATGGCGATGGAAAAGCCGAAGCTCTTCGTGATCGTGAGGCCTTCCTTGACGAGCAGGCTCGGAATCCACGAGAAAAACGAGTAGTACGCGAACGCAACGGCGAACCACATCAGCCAGCTCACCGCCGTGGTGCCCGCGAGGCGCTTGCCCCACAGCGTCTTCACGTTGTGCCACGCGCTGCCGCTGCTCTTCGCTGCGGACGGAACCGCGCCCACGGTCGAGAGCGGTGCGAGCGCGATGCCGCGTTGCGCATACCACGCCTCGATACCGTCGACGATGCTCCCGGCTTCGGCGACGCGGCCCTGGCTTTCCATCCAGCGCGGCGATTCGGGCAAGGTGCGGCGCCACCACAGCAGCATCACGACCGGCAGCGAGGTGATGACCGCGAGATAGCGCCAGCCATCCGGGAAATTGCGCACGACGGTATAGCCGAGAATCGACGAGCTCAGATAGCCGAACGACATGAAGCCCACCAGTGCGCCGCAGAACATGCCGCGATAACGTCGCGGCACGAATTCCGCGAGGAACGGCGCGATCACGACGGTTTCCGCGCCCGAGCCGAAGCCCGCGACGATGCGCAGCGCGAAGAACGTATGCCAGTCGTTGGCGGTGGCGCTCGCGAGCGACGCGACGCAATAGATCGCGAGCGCGCTCATCATGATGCGGCGCCGTCCGATGATGTCCGCGAGCACGCCGGACAGGAACGCGCCGAAGAAATAGCCGATATACGTGCTGCTCGCGACGAGTCCGGTCTGCGCGCTCGTCAGGCCCCACAGCTTGCTGACGACCGGAAGCAGGAACGCGAGCGACGACGAATCGAGGCCGTCGAACATATAGCCCATTCCGCCGATGATGAGCAGTTTGCGATGAAAGCCGGATAGCGGCAGCCGTTCGAGGCGGGCGGCGACAGCGGACATGATCGATGTTCTCCGGTGGATTCGGTGTCAGCGCCCGATCGCGTAAGCCTGCATCTGGCGCGGCGTGGCGGCGCCGCGCATCAGGCCGTTGCGGATGCCCACGGCGCACACGCGTCCGAGCGACCACGGTTCGGCGACCGTGAGTTCGTGGCCGCGCGCGCGCAATGCATCGAGCGTCGCTTGCGGAAAGCTGGCCTCCGCCGACATCTTGCCGAGCTGAATGTCGCGCGGATAAAACGAGCCGGGAAAGTGCGCGGTCTGAAACGAGGGCGAATCGACGGCGGCCTGCAGGTTCATGCCGAAGTGCACATGCCGCAGCAGCAGTTGCAGCGACCACTGATCCTGCTGGTCGCCGCCCGGCGTGCCGAGCGCGGCATACGGCTTGCCGCCGCGCGTGACGAGCGTCGGAGAAAGCGTCGTGCGCGGGCGGCGACCGGGCCCGAGCGACGAGGGCAGGCCTTCTTCCATCCAGAACATCTGGCCGCGCGTGGTCACGTTGAAGCCCAGTCCCGGCACCGCGGGCGACGCCTGCAGCCAGCCGCCCGACGGCGTCGCCGACACCATGTTGCCCCAGCGGTCGACGACATCGAGATGCACGGTGTCGCCGCGCAACTCCGGCAGCGGCGCGAAGGTCGGTTCGCCCTGGCCGAAGCCGCCCGGCTGCTGGCGGCCCGCGTTGGCGAGAATTTTCGCGGCGCGCGTTTCACTGTCGAGCAGATTGCCCGGCCGGAACTCGAACGATGCGCGATGCGGATCGATCTGCTTGCGGCGCGCGTCGTTGTAGGCGTCGCTGAGCAGCGTGTCCATCGGCACGTCGGAGAAGTTCGGGTCGCCATAGAAGACGTCGCGGTCGGCGAACGCGAGCTTCGAGCATTCGATGACCGTGTGCACGAAGTCCGGCCCAAGCGGGTCCATGCCCGCGAGATCGAAACCCTTCAGCAACGCGAGCTGTTGCAGGAACATCGGGCCTTGTCCCCACGGCCCCGTTTTGTGGACCATGAAGCCTTCGTATTCGTAGGACACGGCGTCTTCGTAAGTCGGCTCCCAGCGCGCGAGATCCGATGCATCGAGCAGGCCGCGATTGCGCTGGCCCGATGTATCGAGCACGTCGGTCGAGCGGAAGTATTGATCGATCGCATCCGCGACGAAGCCGCGATAGAACGCAACGCGCGCGCGTTCGCACTGTTCCGCGCGATCGCCACGCGTTTTCGCCTCGCGCAGAACGCGCTTGTAAGTCTCCGCGATAGCCGGATTCGCGAAGAGATGATTGGGGCGCGGCGCAACGCCGTCGCGCAGCCATTGTTCGGCGGATGTGCGCCATTCGCGCTTGAAGAAATCCTGAATCGCCAGAATCGACGACGCCATGCGCGGCAGCACCGGATAGCCGTGTTCCGCATAGCCGATCGCATAGCTCAGCACGTCTTCGAGCGGCAGCTGGCCATAGTCGCGCAGCATCGCCATCCAGCCGCCGAACGCGCCGGGGACGACCGCGGGCAGCAAGCCGGTGCCGGGCATCACACTGAGGCCCATGTCCTTCATGCGTTCGATGGTCATGGCGGCCGGCGTCACGCCCTGGCCGCACAGCACCCGCACGCGATCTTCCTTCGCGCTATAGAACACCGCGGGCAGCTCCCCGCCCGGCCCGTTCAGATGCGGCTCGACGATCTGCAGCACGAAACCGGCTGCGGCTGCCGCGTCGAACGCGTTGCCGCCTTTTTCGAGCACCGCCATCGCGGACGCGCTGGCGAGCCAGTGTGTGGAAGCCACCATGCCGAAAGTGCCGATCAGTTCGGGTCGTGTCGTGAAACTCATTGCTAGTGTCCGTTTGACGAACCAATAGCGATTGGTTCGTTTTGAAAAATACAAAATATTGAGCCAGAGTACGCCATCAGAAAAAGTAAAGCAATCCGTCGCTGCCCGGGAATCTTTCTGTTAAAGTGAACCAATGTTTATTGGTTCGGATTTCGATGATGGAAAAGCCCGCGCTCGACAAACTGCTCGACTACGTCGCGCAGCACAACCTGAAGGACGGCGACGCGTTGCCGTCGGAACGCAGCCTCGCCGAAGCGCTCGGCGTGAGCCGGCGCGATCTGCGCGGTGCGCTGGCGTCGATGGAAGCGGCGGGGCGGGTATGGCGCGGCGTCGGACGCGGCACGTATCTGGGCGCGCGTCCGCTTAAGTTTTCGGCTTCGCTACGCAGCCTGCGCGCGGGGTCGAGCCCGGCGGATATCGCGGAAATGCGGCTCGTGCTCGAACCGGCGTTCGTCGAACTGGCGACGCGCAAGGCGAGTCCCGACGATCTCGCGGAACTGGAGAAATGCGCGAGGCGCAACGCCATGGCGAAAGACGACGACGAGTGGCAGCAGTGGGATCATCGCTTTCACTTGCTCATCGCGCAGGCGACGCGCAACCCCGCGATCATCGCGCTGATGGACGTGGTCAACGGCATGCGCATGAAGCCGAACGCACGCGAAAAGACCGCCGATCAGGATACGCGGCGGCATTTCGCGGAGCAGCATCAAGCCGTCGTGAAAGCGATGGTCGAGCGCGACGGAACGACGGCGGCTTCGCGTATGCGCGACCATCTGCTGAACGTGCAATGGCGGATACCGTCGCATCGGGAATGAACGTGTTCGATATCAGGATTCCGCGCGCTACGCCGTCGCTGTCATTTTGCCGAATCGCCCGCTGTTGAAATCCTCTACCGCTTCGCCGATTTCCTCGCTCGTGTTCATGACAAACGGGCCATAGGCGACGACGGGTTCGTCGATCGGCTCGCCGCTCAGCAGCAGGACGACCGAATTGCTGTCGGCGTCGAGCTGGACGTCGGTGTCTTCTTCTCCAAGCAGAACGAGTTGTCCGTCGCTGACTGCGCGCTCATCGCCATTGACCCGGAGCTGGCCACGCAGCACGATCAGTGCGAGCGTCCTGTTCTCCGGCAGCGTCAACGTCGCACCGCGCCCCGCATTGAGCCGCACATCCCAGACATCGATCGGCGTGAACGTGTGCGCGGGCCCAGGCGTACCTGCGTAGTCGCCCGCGATGACCCGCACCTGTCCTGCGCCCGCGGGCAGGTCGATCGATGGAATCTCGCCGGCGACGATGCTCTGATAGCCCGGCGCGGTCATCTTGTCCTTTGCAGGGAGATTCACCCAGAGTTGCACCATCTCGAGCGTTCCGCCTGTTTCGGCGAACCGGCGCGAATGGAACTCCTCATGCAGGATGCCGGCGCCGGCTGTCATCCATTGCACGTCGCCGGGACCGATCCTGCCACCGCTGCCCGTCGAGTCGAGATGCTCCAGCTCGCCCTGATACACGATGGTTACCGTCTCGAAGCCGCGATGAGGATGTTGCCCAACGCCGAGACGACGGGTCGTCGGCGCAAAGTGCATCGGTCCTGCGTAGTCGAGCATCAGGAACGGGCTCAGGTGCCTGCCCATCGTGTGATGCGAGAACAGTGTGCGCACGGGAAAGCCGTCGCCGACCCAATGCGAGTTGGGGTTGCTGTAAGTACCGAGAATCTTTTTCATCGTCGAATGTCCTTTGGAAGGCCGGTGGCCTGGTCATATGCGCGAAGGGTAGTGCAGGGACGACGACGGCGGTAGGTGATGGAATGACCCTCTGTGTCCCATGAATAGAACGATCGAACGGGCGCAAAGGCCGGGCGTGCTTCGCGATAAGAAGACTCATTCCGTCACCTTCGTGCGTCTCGTTCTGCTCTATCGGACGCCTTGTTCGGTGCGCGCTACTCACGGTCGATTCATGATTCGCCTATTCTTGGAAAGCAGGCTTGAACTGGCGCCTTTCGAATACCCTGTGCATGCGGATCGTTCTCATCGATAAATCTAGTGGTCAGGCGTCGGTTCATGAATTAAGAGGATGCTTCTCTTTTCAATAATTAGGCAACCGAACTAAAGAAATCCGTCGTCGACTTGGCGCCCCGGTAACAGCCTGCAAGCGAGGCTGACGCGAAGACCGGCCGCCTCAAATGGTGGTACCAACTGGTTGCACCTGACGCGACGCAGGCACCGGGAAAGAGCTGTTGAAGACCGACCTGGGCGGCGCGATCGACGGCGGCGTGATCACCTACGAGGTCAAGGGCAAGCAATACGTCGCCGCTGCCGCCGGCGACAACAACCTGACGTTCGGAGTCAAGGGCGATAACACGATCGTCGTGCTGAGCCTGCCATGAGTCTTATGCACCTCGAAAAAGCCAATCAGAAAAGGCGTGCATTTCTTCCCGGGTCTGTGAGCGCTTTACACATAACCGTGCTGGTTAACTTTACGTCTTCATGTCGAGAACTAAACTCGAGAGCAAGGCGAACTTGATCGAGTCACTATCATGAAGACGAAAAACTCAACGCGTCGCGCCGTGATTCTCAAGATTGCGTTTGCTGGCCTTTCGGTGTGCGCGGCACAACTTTCCAGCGCGGCGAATGTCACCATCGCGATTCTCAACGGTCCGGCCATGCTGGAACTCAAGAAGCTTTCCGCGAGCTTCGAGAAGGCGAACCCCGATATCAGGTTGAATTGGGTGATCCTTGAGGAAAACGTGCTTCGTCAGCGGGCGACGACCGATATCACCACGAACAGCGGTCAGTTCGACGTGGTTGCAATTGGCACGTACGAAGCGCCGCAGTGGGGCAAGCGCGGCTGGCTGGTGCCGATGACCCATCTGCCGGCCGATTACGATCTCGACGACGTGGTCAAGACGGCGCGCGACGGCCTTTCCTACGATGGCGAACTCTACGGTCTGCCGTTCTATGTCGAGAGCTCGATGACCTTTTATCGGAGGGACCTGTTTCAGGCAGCCGGACTCGTCATGCCGGATCAGCCGACTTACGACCAGATCAGGCAATTCGCCGACACGCTTACCGACAAAGCGAAGGGGCAGTATGGCATCTGTTTGCGCGGCAAGGCAGGTTGGGGTGAAAACATGGCGTATGTGTCGACCGTGGTGAACACCTACGGTGGACGCTGGTTCGATGAAAGCTGGAAAGCGCAGATCGATACCCCGGAGTGGCACAAGGCGATCAGCTTTTACGCAGATCTCCTGAGAAAGGACGGGCCGCCCGGAGCGAGCTCGAATGGCTTCAACGAGAACCTGACGCTGATGTCGTCCGGGAAGTGCGCGATGTGGATCGATGCGACGGCCGCCGCCGGCACGCTCTACAACAAGTCGCAGTCGAAAGTGGCGGACAAGATAGGCTTCGCTGCGGCGCCGGTTGCGGTGACGCCGAAGGGATCGCACTGGCTGTGGTCGTGGTCGCTGGCAATACCCAGGACCTCGAAGTCACAGGATGCCGCGAAGAAATTCATTACCTGGGCAACGTCGAAACAGTACATCGAGATGGTTGGAAAGGACGAGGGTTGGGCATCCGTTCCGCCGAATCGGAAGTCGACTTTTGAACGTCCCGAGTACAGGCAGGCCGTTCCGTTCGGGGACTTTGTATTGAAAGCGATCGATTCTGCCGATCCGAACGACGCGTCGCTCAAGAAGGTGCCGTACAGCGGCATTCAATTCGTCGGCATTCCGGAGTTCCAGTCTTTCGGGACCGTGGTGGGACAAGCGATTTCAGGTGTCGTCGCTGGGCAAACCAGTGTCGACGCGGCGCTGAAGGCGGGCAACGCCGCCGCCGATCGCGCCGTGAAGCAGGCGGGTTATCAGAAGTAAGTCCCGGGAGGCGTGCTCCGCGAGCACTCGGGCCGCTGATCCAACCTCTTTACCGGCGTCAGTCGACGATCGCTCCGATGGGTGAATGTTCATGGGCGGCAGCTATCGAGAGCCCGAGCACGTCCTCTGGCGCGACCGGTCGGCTCAATAGATAGCCCTGCACGAAATCACATTGCGCATGCCTCAGCAATTCCAGCTGCGCCGCTTCTTCGAGACCTTCCGCGGTCACGCTCAATCCCAGCGTGTGCGAGAGTTGGATGATGCCGCACACGATGCTGCGCGTCGCCTGATCGTGTTCGAGGCGCGTGATGAAGGAGCGGTCGATCTTGACGCTGTCCGGCGAGAAATCGGCCAGATAGCGCAGACTGGAATAGCCCGTGCCGAAGTCATCGATGGCGATACGCACGCCGAGCTTCTGCAACGCACGCAGCGTGCTCTGCGCGAGGTTGGGATCGTCCATCAACGCGCTCTCGGTCAATTCCAGTTCCAGAGACGAAGGAGGAAGCGCGTGCCGGCGTAATGCACTGTCCACGACCTCGACGATGGCCGTATCGCGCAACTGGCGTGCGGACACATTCACCGATATGCCGAGGGAGCGGGCGCCCGCCCGACGCCAATGCGCGAGTTGGCGAAGGGCATCGTCCATCACCCAGGCGCCGACCTCCGTGATGAATCCGCTCTCTTCGAGAATGGGGATGAACACGCCGGGCGGGATGAGTCCTCGCTTGGGATGCCGCCAGCGAATGAGGGCTTCGACTTTCCGCACCGTGAGCGCGCGCGGCTCGTAAATCGCCTGATAGTGGAGCTGGAACTGCTTCATCGCGAGTGCCGCGGGCAGATCGCGCTCCAGCTCGAAGTCGACGATGCGTTCGCTCGAGTCCTTGTCGGCAAAACGGTAGCCGTTACGCCCGGCTTTCTTGGCCGCGTACATGGCGAGGTCCGCGCTCGTCAGGAGCGTCTCGCGATTCGCGCCGTTCTCGGGAAACAGGGAAATGCCGATGGACGCCGTGATGGTGCCGGCGCGGCGCGCCTGATCCGCGTGGACGAGCGCGCGGAGTGTGCCTTGCGCGACGCCGGCGAGCTCGTCCTTGTCCTTGGCACCGTCGATCAACACGGCGAACTCGTCGCCGCCGAGACGCGCAAGGAAGGCGTCCGGCGGCAGTGCTGCGCCGATGATCTTGCTCAGCGACTTGAGGAGACGATCGGCCGCCGTATGACCGAGCGTGTCGTTGAGCACCTTGAACCGGTCGAGATCGATGAACATCAGGGCGAAGGGCGCCTTCCTGCGGCAGCGATCGTCGATCCTGCGCATGAGCGCGGCGCGATTCGCGAGCCCGGTCAGCGAATCGGTAAAGGCCAGGCGGTCCAGTTCCACGAGGCGGTCCTGCTCGGCCGTGATGTCCTCGCTGATGCCGACGATGCGCGCCACATTTCCGGCATCGTCCAGTACGGCCGACCCGGTGCTTTGAAGCCACCGTACGTCGCCGTTCGGCCGGCGGATGCGGTAGCGCGCCTTCTGGCTGCCCTTGGACTCGGCGATTCGATGCATGGCCGACCTGAGGTGCGGCAGATCCTCCGGCAGCACGAGATCCATCCACGCCTGCGGCGACGCGCGAAACGACTGGGCGTCCATGCCGAACACGGAAGCACAGCCCGCACTGATGTGATGAAGACCCGTGAAATCGGCGCTATAGGAGTAGAAGCACAGGCCGACGTGCGCCTCCATTTCGGACATCAACGTTTCCCTGGCACGCAGAGCGGTGGCCAGCTCTTCTTCCTGCGTCACGTCCAGCGACGCGCAAATGATGCCATCCACGCGACCGTTGCCGTCTTCGATCGGGATGAGGCGCGAATACCAGACCTTGGGGACGCCCGCAGTGGTCGGACAGCTACCCTTGAAGGCAGTGCGCGCCCCGTCTTTCGCCGCGCGGAACGCATCGTGCGCGGCAATCTCGTCCTCATTGGACCAGAAACCCAGCCAGTTCGAACCGGCGAGCTGCTCTGGACCGTTTGCCTGCATGAGCTGTGCGCCATATTCGGAGATGCGCAGCATGCGGCCATCGACGTCGAGCAACTTCAGGCATTCGCGATTGGCCTCCAGAAGTGCCCTGGCAAGCGCAGTGGTGGCGTTTGCGCGAGAGGCGGACCGGCGCGCGCGATGCAAGCACGCCACGAACACGATTGCGCCGACCGCGACGCCGGAGCAGAAGGCGATGCCCCTGGACGCGAACGACAGTGCCAGGCAGGTCAGTGCACAGGCGCCCCAGGCCGCGAGACCGATCTGCACGAGGATCGACGGGGAGAGCGTCGCACCCTTCGACCGGGTCGACAGAAAGAACGAAAGAAATTCCTGATTCTGAGCGGACTTGGCTCCCTGTCGTGAATCGTCGCCACTAGCGATGGTGCTGGACGATTCGGGATTGGGGGACTGGCTCATTACGTTGACGACGCGGACTCTTGATGAACATGCAGCGAACTCTGCTTCGTGTGTGGCGAGGGCCACAGCTTGTTTACGTCACCGCGCGTTCAATGCTTTAGCCGGCCGAGGGGACATAAGGCATGCGGCGAACGTGCAGAAGGTAATTTTGTCCAGTCGGGTGCGCCGCAGCGTCATCCTGTTCGCGACGACTCTCGTTGCGCGGATGAACCCTTGCCTTGGTGTGGACCCGGCCAGCTACTAAAGTTCATCTATCGATCCGCCGGACCCGCCACGGGTGTAAGCGGATGGCGCAGAAATGGCCTTGATCGAGCGAGGGGAGCGCCCATGCGCGTACTTGTATCAGGAGCGGGCATTGCCGGACTTACCCTTGCATATTGGCTGCGCCGTTTCGGATATGTTCCGACGCTGGTGGAGCGGGCGCCGTCATTGCCGACCGGTGGCTACAAGATCGATGTGCGGGGAACAGCGCTCGAGATTCTGAAGCGCATGGACGTGTATGAAGCCGTCGTGGCTGGCGCTGCCGACATGCAGGAGGCTCTGCTGGTCGATCGCGATGGGCATGTCATCAATCGGATGAGCGGCGACCAGCACGGCCATCGCGTCGGCGAGGATGTAGAAATCGTCCGCGGCACCTTATGCCGAATACTGATGGATCGGGTTGCGGGCGCGGAGTTTATTTTTGGGGACGAGATTCAGGCGGTCAGCCAATCCGGCGATTCGGTGCAGGTGCAGTTTGCGAAGAACGGTGCGCGCGAATTCGCGCTGGTGATAGGTGCCGACGGCATCCACTCGAATCTGCGGCAACTGGCATTCGGTGACGAGTCGCGCTTCCTGCGCGACCTGGGCTTGTACCTGTGTGTCTATTCGATTCCGAATTATCTGGATCTGGACCGGCTGGAAATTCAATACACGGAACTGGGCCGCATGGCGGCGATCTGGCATTCCAGAAAGGATTCGGATCTCAAGGCATGCTTCGCCTTTGCTCGCTCGTCCGCCGGGATCGACTTGCGGGACAGGGCGCAGCAGCAGCAGGCACTGCGCGCCGTGTATGCGGACATTGGCTGGGAGGTGCCCCGCCTGCTGGACCGGATGGAGCAGGCCACTGACTGGTATTTCGATACCGCAGCCCAGATTTGCATGGAAAGCTGGTCGCAGGGGCGAATCGCGTTGCTGGGTGATGCCGCTTTCTGCGCATCGCCTATGTCCGGTCAGGGTACGAGCCTTGCGTTGATCGGTGCTTACGTGCTGGCCGGAGAACTCGCTGCGGCATCCGGTAATCATCGAAAGGCGTTTGCCGAATATGAACGCGAGATGCGGCCGTTCGTGGAAGCGAATCAGGCGCTTGGGATGAGAGCCGCGAATTTGATGCGGTCGAACCAGAAGAAGACGCTCGGCGCGTGGCTGCTCGTGCAGTTGATGCGGCTGATCCCGGGCCGCATGACGGAGTTTTTCATCGGGCGTTCGACACAGCGCATCGCCAACGTGGCCAACGCAATGGCGCTCAAGGATTACTAGAGTCGGGTCTTCAGCAACCGGCCAAATCGGGACATTCGACGTCTGGCGGTATGATTCGGCTCGCTTCGATTTTCACCCTGCGTTGCGTGTCCTTTGGCGCGCGATTGTTCGCCTGACCCGGATTGTCAATTCGACGCGCCGGCCTTTTTCATCGTCGCTCATCCCCATAAAGTGCTTCATTCGTGCGCTGGCCGTTCGATGTCGAATGCGCCGCGCCCAGCTTTGCGACTCTCGAAGGCGAGGCCACGGCTTCGCCCACCTCTTCCCGTTTCCATCGATATGCACATTGACACCCCCACGATCTCCGGAGCATCGGACGGCCTTCCAACAACGACGCTACGCGAGTGGCTCGCCGTGCTCGCGGTCGCGGTCAGTGCGTTCGCATTCGTGACGGCGGAATTTCTGCCGGTCGGCCTGCTGCCTCAGATCGCTCACGACCTGGGCGTGAGCCCCGGCATCGCGGGTCTGATGGTGACGACGCCCGGCGTCATGGCGGCCATCTTCGCACCGACGCTGATCATCGGCGCGGGCCGCATGGACCGTCGATATGTGTTCCTGCTGCTCACCGCTGTCCTGTTCGTTTCCAACGTGGTGTGCGCGATGGCGCCCAGCTTCGCGACGATGCTCATCGGACGCGCCCTGCTCGGCGCGGCGCTCGGCGGCTTCTGGACGCTCGCGACGGCAGCCGCGCCGCGACTCGTGCAAGGCAAGGACGCCGCGAAGGCGACGGCGACCATCCTGACGGGCGTGACGTTTGCAACGGTCATCGGCGTGCCGCTCGGGATTTTCATCGCATCGTTCGCGTCGTGGCGGCTCTCGTTTGCAGCGACGGCGGGCCTCGTCGCCGTCGCGCTGATCGCGCAGGCGCTGCTCGTGCCGCGGCTGCCGTCCGCGTCGGGCTTGCGCATCCACGACTTCAGGGCGCTGCTTGCCAGGCCGCATGCGCGACTGAGCATGTTGATGGTCGCGTTCGCTTTCGGCGCGCACTTCTCGACCTACACGTACATCGCGCCCTTGCTGGAGCAGGATTTCTCGCTGAACGCGATCACGTTGCTGTTGCTCGGCTTTGGCGTCATCGGCTTCTTCTCGAATGCCCTGATGTCGATGCTCGTCGCGAAGCATCTCGTCAAGTCCGTCGCCGTCATTATTCTGCTGCTGCTCGGCGCGATCTTGTCGATGCTGCTGCTCGGACACTCGCACATCGGCGAGACTGCCGCGATGCTGATCTGGGGCGTCGCTTTCGGCGCGCTGCCGCTGTGCTTCAGCGTCTGGATTCAGCGCGGCACGGCGGACTATCCGGAAGCCGGCTCGGCCATGTTCGTCAGCATCATTCAGGTGGCGATAGCAATGGGTTCCGCGGTCGGCGGCGCGATCGTCGACCGCGCGGGCGTGGAAACCGACTTCATGCTCGGCGCGGGACTCGCCGTGCTCGGTCTCGCGACCTTGCAGCGCGTGACTTCGTTGGGACGGCCGGGCATGACGCCCGCGGCGGAGAACCGTTGCGAGCCGTCGCTCGACTGAGGCTTTCCGGAACGCGCGTGGACCGCGGCTCGTTAGATGGGCGGCGCGGAGACTATTTGCGCAACGGCCTCAAACCCGCGCGCACTTCCTCGGCGAACAGGTCCGGCTGCTCCCAGGACGCAAAATGTCCGCCTTTGTCGAGCCGGTTGTACCAGATGAGGTTGTGATACGCGCGCTCCGTCCAGCTTCGCGGCGCCTGATAGTTCTCGCGCGGAAACACGCTCACGGCAGCGGGGACGGAGACATCGGCGGCGGCGAGGAAGTTGAAATGCGACTCCCAGTAGAAGCGCGCGGAGGACACGCCGGTGTTCGTCAGCCAGTAGAGCGTGATGTCGTCTAGCACGTCGTCGCGCGTCATGGCGCCCGACGATTCGCCATTGACCGTGCGCCCGAACACGGCAGACGTCAGCGCGGCCGCCGGCTGCACGTAACCGTCGCCGTGATCGAGCAGCCAGCTCGCGAGCCCGATCGGCGAATCGGCGATGCCGTACAGCGTCTGCGGGCGCGTGCCCATCTCCAGCGCATACGCGCGCCGCTTCTTTGCGGCACTGCTGAGCTGGTCGTACGCGTGCTTCTCGTCATCGGAGAGTTCCGCCGGCGCAGGCTCGCCCGCCTGCAGCGCTTTGGCAATGTCGGCGGGAACCGTCGCCGGAAAGTTGACGTGGATGCCCAGCAACGCCGGCGGCGCCTGCTTGCCCATCACGTTCGCGACCACGCCGCCCAGGTCGCCGCCCTGGGCGGCGAACCTGTCGTAGCCCAGCCGCTTCATGAGCGTCACCCAGGCGCGCGCGGTGCGCTCCGGGCCCCAGCCGGTTTCGCCCGGTTTTCCCGACAATCCATAGCCCGGCAGCGACGGAATGACCAGATGAAACGCGTCCGACGCACTGGCGCCGTGCGCGGTGGGATTCGTCAGCGGATCGATGATCTTGAACTGCTCGATGACCGAACCGGGCCATCCATGCGTGACGATGAGCGGCATCGCGTTCTCATGCTTCGAGCGAACATGGATGAAGTGGATATCCAGCCCGTCGATCTCGGTCACGAAACTCGGGTACGTGTTGAGTCGCGCTTCGCACCTGCGCCAGTCGTAATCCGTGGACCAGTGGCGCGCGAGCTCCTGCATCATCGCGAGCGGCACGCCCTGCGAATCGTCGGTGACGGTCTCCCGCTCGGGCCATCGCGTCGCCCTCACGCGCCGGCGCAAATCGACGAGCTGTGCCTCCGGAACGTGCACGCGCAGCGGACGAATCGCGTCCTTGCTTGCGCTCGATGGCTTCGTGATCGACACGATCGATTGATTCGTATCGGCGAGGGCGAACTGACTCAACGAGGCAGCAGCGACGCCCGCCGCCGCCGTGCCGACGAACCGGCGCCGCGATGGCGAGTGGGGAATATCGTTGGACATGGGAACTCCTGATGGAAATGAAGGCATTAGCGATGCGCGGCGTCACGCACGCGTGAATTCGGCGGCGTGTTGCCTCACGAACTCGCGCATGCTGATCGGCGTCTTGCCGGTGAGCCTGGAGAGGTCGTCCGTCATGCGGTCGTACCTTCCCTGCGCGTGAAGCTCGCCCATCGCCGCGAGATGTCTGACGAGATGCTCGGGCACGCCCATTTGTCGAAGCGACTCCGCCCACGATGAGAGCGGCACGTCGCGATAGCGGATCGTGCGCCCGAGCGCCTCGGAAAACACGCCTGCAAAGTGCTCGAGATCGGCCGATTCGGGTCCGGTCAGGTGATAGACCTTGCCGATGTGCGGAGCGGGATCGTCGAGTATCGCGGCTACGGCGCGCGCCACATCCACCGCCGAAACAGGCGATGTTCTTCCGCTGCCGAGCGGCACGGCCAGTTCATCCCGCTCGCGTACGCCTTCGGCGGCCAGAAGCCGGAAGAAGCCTTCCAGGAAGACCGTGGGCCGCACCGTGACGACCGGCAGCCCCGACCACGCCAGCGTCTGTTCGGCGAGCCAGTGCAGCTTGTGCTGCGGACTATCGGTGGTTTCGGTGATGCGCATCTGCGCGACCGTCATCTGCGACATGTTCACGAAGGCTTCGATGCCGTGATGACGTGCGATCGCCGCCACGTTGACCGTCGCTTCCAGATACTGCGCGGACACGGACATGCCGAAGTACATGCGCGATACGCCTTCGATCGCGCGATGCATCGATGCAAGATCGGTCAGATCACCCTGCACGACTTCCGCGCCGAGGCGGCGCAGATCACGCGCGCGCTCATCCTCGTTGCGCACCAGCGCACGCACGGTGTGTCCCTTTGCGAGCAGCATTTTCGTGAGGTTGCGGCCGATGCCGCCCACCGCGCCCGCGGCGCCTGTTACCAGAATAGGCCTGTCGTGCAGGGGTTTCGTCGTCATATCGGTTATTTCCAAAGCGATTGATGTGTATATGCACTGTTTGGGCGCCGGGCTATTCGTCACTCCGGTCGACGCCGGAGATCTCGTGCGCCGCACGATCACGCACGTGCATGCATGGCGTGCGGCCGATCAGGAGACTCAGACGTATTGAAGCGGGTTGATGTATCTGGACTGTGTCGTGAAGCGCGGGATTTGTAAGCGCGTGTATCGCGGTGAGGGGCGTCTTCGGGACGGTTGCCTGATTCGACGGCGTGACCCCTTCAGGTTCTGAGCGGTCGACGCCATCCCTCCGTCATGACGATGCGGTATTGCGCTTCGCCTCCTCGATTGCAGGCGAGGGAACGAATCGTGCAGGCTGCCGGTTGCCCTGCCAGACGCGCCTGACCATCGCAGGGCTGAGCAGCGATGACGGCGGCATCGTCAGGTTGACCACCTTCAGAAACGCGGTCGCGAGCGTGCTGTCGCGTCTCGCGGCAAGATGAAGCTTGCCGATGTACCAGTTGATGAAACGCCGCATCGGCGGACGTTCACCGTTGACGCGTGGATTGCGGAGGTCGTTTCCAACGGCGATATCCCACGGAATATCGACGATCTTTGCGGCCGCTCCGAAGAACCGGCGCGCAAGATCGATCGAGCCTGCGCGCAGGCACCGGTGCAGCGTCAGCGCCTCCTCTGCCGCGACCGTCATGCCCTGCCCGTAGACAGGATTGAAGCTGCAGATAGCGTCACCGAAAACCAGATAATTCTCGGGGAAACGCGCGAGCCTCTCGTACCGCCGGCGCAGACTGGAAACGTGGCGGTAGCGTCTGTAATCGCTTAGCGGCTCCGCTCTCGCGACCACGTCATGAATCTCCATGGTCGGCAGCGTCGCCAGATACGCGAGAAAGCCGTGGTCGTTGTCCGGTGCGTCGTCGCCGAAATAACCGCCGGCACTGACGATCCAGCTGTCGTTTTCCTGCGCGAGCATGACGCCGTTGCGCCAGTGCGGCGCACTACCGGCGACGACGATACCGTGCTTGCCGCCGAGATCGGCAGGCCCGCGCCGATACGTGCGGGTCATGTAGCCGATGCCGATCTCGACCTTCTCATCGGCGGGAGGGGCGTAGCCGAGTTCTTCGAGCCACGCGGCGCTGCATGAGCCACGGCCCGTCGCATCCACGACGAGATCCGCGGCGATGGTCTCTTCCGGCTGGCCCTCGACACATGCGCGCACACCCGTCACGCGTTTGCGAGCGGGGCAGGTGGCAAGCCCCCGCACGGCGCAATGTGCCATGGCATGCACGTGGGGCAACCCCAGGAGCCGCCGGCGCAGATGGCCTTCGAGCACCGGACGGCTCGCAAGCAGGCCGATGAGCTCGCTCGGGCCGTTAGCGAGCCTGACGTTGTGACCGATCCAGATCACATCGTTGGCGACATCGCCGATCAGCCCGCCGCTCTGCGCGACGACCTCGTCGTTATATCCCGGGAAGAATTCCTCGAATACGGCACTGCCTCGCGCAAGCAGCCCATGGGTATGACGACCCTGTGGCACGCCTTTGCGCGGCGTGTCCGCTGCCGGAAACGCATCGCGTTCGAGCACCGTGACGAGGGTATAGAACTCCGACAGGACGCGGGCGGCCAGGAGCCCACCGATGCTGGCCCCGATCACGATCGCATGCTCGCCCAGTTTCTTCATGGCAATCCTCCAGTTCAGTCTGTAGCGATGAGCCGGGCGGCCATCGTCTGCAGGCAATGCTAGGATTGCTTCGTCCCCTGAGCGTCCCCCGGACGCCATTCTCGAAGGTCACCTCGTCATGGCTTCGTTCAGCGTGCGAACGCTTGGATTTCCTGAGATTCGTCGGGACGGCCGGCTGTGCCAACTGGCCTTGCGCAAGGGTCTGGCACTGGTGGTCTACCTCGCCGAAGCGAAGACGTCGGTCGGGCGCGACGCCATCGCCACGATGTTGTGGCCGGAAGACCGCGAAGAAGTCGTGCGGGCGCGGCTGCGGCGTCTGTTGCATCGCGTCCAGCTCACGCTCGGCGACGACGTTCTGACCATCGACCGCGCAACAGTTCGATGGTCGGCGGAGATCGACCTGCAAGTGGATTCGCAGCTATTCGAGCAAGCTTGCGACCGCGGCGAGTTCGAGCGGGCGTGCCGCGCGTATTCCGGCGACTTTCTCGAAGGTTTTTCGCCCGGCGACTGCCCGGAGTTCGACGAGTGGGCCTACTTTCGCCGGGAGGCCTTGCGGGGCCGCGCGATCCAGGCGCTCGAGCGAGTGGTGCAGGACAGGAATGCGGCCGGCGACTACGCGACGGCGGCCGCCCACGCCGGCCGTCTTGTCGAGTTCGATCCGCTGAGCGAAGTGTATGGCCGTCATTTCATCCGCAACCTTCTGCTCGCCGGGGACCGGGCCGCTGCCCGGCGGCACCTGGAGGTCCTGACGCAGCGTCTTCGCGACGAGCTGAATGTGGCGCCCGAACCGGAGACGCGGGCGCTGCTGAACGCCGGCGCAACGTTGACCATCGCGGACCCGCCGCCGACGCGTTACGTCAGCGGCGGCGGTGTTCATCTCGCATTCCAGACCTACGGCGCCGGCCGGATCGATGTGCTCGTGCTGCCCGGTTTCGTCTCTCACGTCGAACGGGTGTGGGAGGAGCCACGGTGCAGGGCGTTCCTGTCCTCGCTCGCGGGGATGGGCCGTCTCATTCTGCTGGATCGTCGCGGTGTCGGGCTTTCCGACCGGGTCGGATTCAATCCCGGTGTCGACGCGACGGCGCAGGATATCGGCACCGTGCTCGACGCCGCCGGCAGCCGCCGGGTCGTGTTGTTCGGTGCGTCGGAGGGCGGACCGGCGTGCATCAAGTTTGCCGCCGATCATCGCGATCGAGTCGCTGGCCTCATTCTGTTCGGCTCGCTGGCGAAAGGAAGCGCAACGCCTGACTATCCGTACGCGCTCGGTGCCGGCCAATATGACGCCTGGCTGCGGCAGCTCATCGCGGGCTGGGGCGGCCCCGCCGGCATCGAAACATTCGCACCGGGGCTGTCCGGCGATCCGCACGTCAGAGTCTGGTGGGCGGGCCTGCTCCGGGCCGCGTCGAGCCCCGGCGCCATCAAGGGCGTGCTCGAGGCGTTGCGCGATATGGATGTGCGGCACGTTCTGGGCCGGGTTTCCGTTCCGACGCTGGTGCTGCACCGTCGCGGCGACCGCGCCGTTCGCATCGATGCGGGCCGGCATCTCGCCAGCCATATCGCGCATGCCCGGTTCGTCGAGCTCGATGGGGCAGATCACTGGGCCTTCGCAGGAGATCAACGGCCCGTCCTGGACAACATCAGGGCGTTTGTCGATAGTCTCGCCGCGTAAGCTTCACACGGGTGTGCGTGGAGACGTCGCATCTTCCCGGCTCAACGCCGCGGCGATTTCCGCCGCCGCTTTCTGCAACTCCGGCACATAGCGGCGCGTGGCATCCGCGAGGCTCACCGCGCGCGACAGGAAGACGACATTGAGGCTCGCGAGCACGCGCTCGTCCGCGCCGATCGCGACCGCCACCGCACCGATCTTCGCCTGCGCGGTCCAGTCGCCGTGATTCGATCCGAAACCATCCTCGCGCACGCGCCGGATCAGCTTGCGCACGAGCGCATCGTTCTTCGCGAACGCCTGCTGCTCCTCACCGCCCGCGCCGGAGCGCAGCAGTTCCAGAATGTCCTCGCGCTCCTCGTCGGGGCACATGGCGAAGTAGGCGCGGCCCGCCGCCGTCAGCAGGATCGGCAAACGCCGCCCGACCATCGCGCGATGAAACGACAACTGGCTGAAGCGATGCGTCGTCTCGCGGATGATCATCGCGTCGCCGTCGGGCGTGGTCAGATCGGACGGCCACGCGACGCGCTGCAAAAGCTGCCCCATGATCGGCGGCGCCACGGTCGCGATGCGCTCGGTATCGGTGAAGCCCTCGCTCAACGAGCGCACGGCGAGCGTCAGACGGAAGCTGTCGTCCGACGTGCTGCGGCGCACGAACCCTTCCTCCATCAACGTTTCGAGCAGACGGCGCACCGTGGTGCGATGCAGGCCGGTCAGATCGGCGATCTGCTGACTCGTCGCGCGTCCGCCTTCCATCGCGTTCAGCGCCCGCAACACCTGAAGGCCGCGCGCCAGTCCGCGCACGTTCGTGTAGGTCGTCACGCCAGAAAATCCTTTTAATTCAACATTGTGCATTCTATGCACATTTCGGAGATTTTGTTGAGGGCGTTTTCTGCCCCCCATAGACTGCACTCACAATTTGAACGAACGAGAGCGATGCAAGAGGCAGGCGCCGTTCGTTCAGCACATCGGACAAGCCCATTCAGGAGACAAGCATGCGCCCCGCCTTTGACCCGGCGGCCGGCAACGGCCGCGCTCATCCTCACGAAACGACACATCGTTCCATCGATGCCGATGTCGCCATCATCGGCGCGGGCCCGGTCGGGCTGATGATCGCGAACATCCTCGGCCTCCAGGGCGTGCGCGTCGTCGTGATCGAGAAGCTCGCGCAGATCATCGACTATCCGCGCGCCATCGGCCTGGACGACGAAGCGCTGCGCGTCTTCCAGTCGGTCGGCCTCGTCGACGAGCTGCTTCCGCACACGACGCCGAATCACTGGATGCGCTTCACGCTGAAAGGCAAGTGCTTCGCGTCGATCGAGCCGCGCACCGACGAGTTCGGCTGGCCGCGCCGCAATGCCTTCATTCAGCCGCTCGCCGATCAGATTCTGTATCGCGGTCTCGCGCGCTTCGCGCATGTATCGACGCTGCTCGGCCACAGCGTCGACAGCTTCGCGCACGACGAGCGCGGCGTGACGATCGAAGCGACCGACGCGCACGGCGCCAAGGCGACGATCCGCGCCGCGTACATGGTCGGCGCGGACGGCGGCAACAGCTTCGTGCGCCGCACGCTCGACGTGCCGTTCGAAGGCCGCACGAAGCCGAATCAATGGATCGTGATCGACGTGCGCAACGATCCGATCGGCTCGCCGCATGTCTATCTGCATTGCGACGCGCGGCGTCCCTATGTTTCGGCGGCGCTGCCGCACGGCATCCGGCGCTTCGAATTCATGGTGATGCCCGGCGAGACGGAGGAAGAACTCTCGAAGCCGGAGAACATGGCGGCGCTGGTGCGCGGCGTGGTCGCCGATCCGGACAAGGTCGACTACATCCGTCAGCGGGTCTATACGCACAACGCGCGGCTCGCGAGCACGTTCCGCGTGAAGCGCATCCTGCTCGCGGGGGACGCCGCGCACATCATGCCGGTGTGGCAGGGGCAGGGCTATAACAGCGGCATTCGCGACGCGAGCAATCTCGGCTGGAAGCTCGCGATGGTCGTGAAAGGCACGGCGCGCGACGCGCTGCTCGATACCTACACGATGGAACGGCGCGCCCACGCGCGCTCGATGATCCACCTCTCGGAAGTCGCGGGCGATATCTTCGCGCCGACGAGCTTCTTCGGATCGAAAGTGCGCGACGCGTTCGTGCGCAGCTTCGACGTGCTGCCGTCCATGAAGCGCTATTTCGTCGAGATGCGCTTCAAGCCGATGCCGCGCTATGAAGAAGGCGTCGTGCTTCTCACGCGCCGGGAGCGGCGCGACGGCCTGCTCGCACGCATGATCGCGAAGCGCGGGCACGCCGCGTTCGGGCGGCTCGTCGGCCTCATGAGCGAGAAGCGCGAATCGCTGATCGGACGCGTGGTGCATGGCCGCGATGCGCAGGCGGGCACGCCCGTGGGCCGCATGTTCATCCAGCCGCGCGTGCGTCTCGCGGATGGCGGCATCGTCCGGCTCGACGACGCGATCGGCAACCGCTTCGCGATCGTCGGCTGGGGCGCGGACCCGACCTTCGGCCTGACGCCCGAGGCGCGCCGCATCTGGCGCGCGCTCGGCGGATGCTTCGTGATCGCGAAGCCCGACCCGCAGCTCGCATTCCACGATGACGTGCCCGAAGACGTGATCGCCATCGGCGATGTCGATTCACGCCTGCGCGAATGGTTCGCGCGCGTGCCGGAATCGGTCGTGCTGTTGCGGCCCGACCGCTTCGTGGCCGGCATGTGCGCGCCGCAATGCGTATCGGATTGCGTTTCGCAGCTCGCGCAAAAGCTGGCGCTGGCGATGACACCGGACGCGACGACGACCAGCGACGCGACGCTCGCGCGCGCCGCCGGCCTGGTGGGAGCCTGACATGCCGATCCATCTCGAATGCATGTCGCACACGCCCTTGCACGGGTATTTCGATCCCGCGCCGGACGTCGTCGCGGAAGTGGAGCGGGTGCAGCGCGCGGCGCGCGAGCGCGTCGAGGCGTTCGATCCGGAGCTGGTGATCGTCTTCGCGCCGGATCACTACAACGGTTTCTTCTACGACGTGATGCCGCAGTTCTGCATCGGCGTGAGCGCGACGGCCATCGGCGATTTCAACAGCGCGGCCGGTCCGTTGCCTGTCGCGCGTGATGTGGCGCTCGCGCTCGCCGATGCCGCGCTCGCGAGCGATATCGATGTCGCCGTGTCGTATCGCATGCAGGTCGATCACGGCTGCGCGCAGGCGCTCGACGTGCTCACGGGCGGCATCGGCCGCTATCCGGTGGTGCCCGTCTTCATCAACTCGGTGGCGCCGCCGATGGCGTCGTGCCGCCGCGCCCGATTGCTCGGCGATGCGATCGGCCGTGCCGCCGTGCGCATGAACCGGCGCGTGCTGCTGATCGGCTCGGGCGGCATGTCGCATGAGCCGCCGGTGCCGGAAATCGCGGGCGCGGACGACATCGTCGCGGAACGCCTGATCGCGGGGCGCAACCCGTCGCCGGAATCGCGCGATGCGCGGCAGTCGCGCACCATCGCCGCGGCGAAAGCGTTCGCGGCGGGCGACAGCCGCCTGCATCCGCTCAATCCCGCGTGGGACCGCATGTTTCTCGAACTCCTCGAACGCGGCGAACTCACCGCCGCCGATGGCCTCACGAACGAAGCGATCACGCGCGATGCAGGCAAATCCGCGCACGAGATCCGCACGTGGGTCGCGGCATTCGGCGCGCTCGCGGCGAGCGGCCCGTACGCGGCATCGATCGATTACTACCGCGCGATTCCCGAATGGATCGCGGGCTTCGGCGCGATGCACGCGCACGAACGAACCCTTTCCAGGAGATAGAACCATGTCGGATGACAACCGCATTCAGTTAATGGCCGCGCGCCTGCGTGAAGCGCAGTCCTCGCGTCAGACGATCGCGCCGCTGCGCGAAACGTGTCCCGAAGGCGACGCGACGCTCGCCTATGCGATTCAGCAGGTCAACAACGACTTGCGCGCGGTGAACGGCGAGCGCGTCGTCGGCAGAAAGATCGGCCTGACTTCGCCGGCGGTGCAGAAGCAGCTCGGCGTCGATCAGCCGGACTTCGGTGCGCTGTTCGCGTCGATGGCTTACGGCGACAGCCAGCCGATGCCGCTTGCCTCGCTGATCCAGCCGAAGGTCGAAGCGGAGATCGCGCTCGTGCTCGAACGCGATCTGACCGCCGAGAAACACACCTTTGCGGATCTGATCGGCGCGACCGCGTATGCGGTGGCCGCGATCGAGGTCGTCGACAGCCGCATCCGCGACTGGGACATCCGCTTTTTCGACACCGTCGCGGACAACGCATCGAGCGCGCTGTTCGTGCTCGGCAGCCGCCCGACTCTGCTGCGCGACATCGACCTCACCGCCTGCGCGATGACGCTCACGCAGGACGGCGAAATCCTGTCGCGCGGCAATGGCGCGGCGTGCCTCGGCAATCCGCTCAACGCGGCTGCATGGCTCGCGGACCGCATGGTTCGACTCGGCACGCCGCTGCGCGCGGGCGACATCGTGCTGACGGGCGCGCTCGGCCCGATGGCCGCGGTGAAAGCAGCGGGCACATATACGGCGCACATCGAAGGGCTCGGCAGCGTGCGCGCCAGTTTCAGCGAATGACAGACGGAGACATCCCCATGGCAACAGACAGCACCAAATGCAAGGCCGCGATCATCGGGTCCGGCAACATCGGCACGGACCTGATGATCAAGATCATGCGCCGCAGCCGGCATCTCGAAGTCGCGGCGATGGTCGGCATCGATCCGGCATCCGACGGCCTCGCGCGCGCCGCGAAGCTCGGCGTGGCGACGACGCATGAAGGCGTGGAAGGCCTCACGCGCCTGCCCGTGTTCGACGAGATCGACTTCGTGTTCGATGCGACGTCCGCCGGCGCGCATGTGAAGAACGACGCGTTCCTGCGCACGCTCAAGCCCGGCATCCGCGTGATCGATCTGACGCCCGCCGCGATCGGCCCGTACTGCGTGCCGGTGGTGAACCTCGACGCGCATCTCGATGCGCCGAACGTGAACATGGTCACGTGCGGCGGACAGGCGACGATCCCGATGGTCGCCGCCGTGTCGCGGGTCGCGAAGGTGCATTACGCGGAGATCGTCGCGTCGATCAGCAGCAAGTCGGCGGGACCGGGCACGCGCGCCAACATCGACGAATTCACGGAGACGACGTCGAAGGCCATCGAAGCGGTCGGCGGTGCAGGCAAGGGCAAGGCGATCATCGTGCTCAATCCGGCCGAGCCGCCGCTCATGATGCGCGACACGGTCTATGTGCTGTCCGAAGCGGCGGACCGCGCGCAGATCGAAGCGTCGGTCGAACGGATGGCGGCGGCGGTGCAGGCCTACGTGCCCGGCTATCGGCTGAAGCAGTCCGTGCAGTTCGACGACATCCCCGCCGATGCGCCGCTGCACATTCCCGGCCTCGGCCGTTTCAGCGGGCTCAAGACCTCGGTCTTCATCGAAGTGGAAGGCGCGGCGCACTATCTGCCGGCCTACGCGGGCAATCTCGACATCATGACGTCCGCCGCGCTGGCGACGGCCGAGCGCATGGCCGCGTCGCTCGTGAACGCCTGAAGCAAGGAACATTCGATCATGGACAAGAAACTCTATATCTCCGATGTGACGCTGCGCGACGGCATGCACGCGATCCGTCATCAGTATTCGATTCAGAACGTGCAGGACATCGCCCGCGCGCTGGACGAAGCGAAGGTCGACAGCATCGAGGTCGCGCATGGCGACGGCCTGCAGGGCTCGAGCTTCAACTACGGCTTCGGCGCGCACAGCGATCTCGAATGGATCGAGGCGGTCGCCGATGTGGTGAAGCACGCGAAGATCGCGACGCTGCTGCTGCCCGGCATCGGCACGATTCACGATCTGAAGGCCGCATACGACGCGGGCGCGCGTGTCGTGCGTGTCGCGACGCATTGCACGGAAGCGGACATCTCGAAGCAGCACATCGACTATGCGCGCAGCCTCGGCATGGACACCGTCGGCTTTCTGATGATGAGCCACATGACGACGCCCGAGAACCTCGCCGTCGAAGCGAAGAAGATGGAAAGCTACGGCGCGACGTGCGTGTACGTGGTCGATTCCGGCGGCGCGATGAACATGAGCGACATCTGCGCGCGCTTCAGGGCGCTCAAGGCGACGCTGAACCCTGAAACGCAGACCGGCATGCACGCGCATCACAACCTGAGCCTCGGCGTTGCCAACTCGATCGTCGCGGTGGAAGAGGGCTGTGATCGCATCGATGCGAGTCTCGCGGGCATGGGCGCGGGCGCGGGCAATGCGCCGCTCGAAGTGTTCATCGCGGCGGCCGAGCGCATGGGCTGGCATCACGGCACGGATCTGTATCGCCTGCTCGATGCGGCGGACGATATCGTGCGCCCGCTGCAGGACCGGCCGGTGCGCGTGGACCGCGAGACGCTCGCGCTCGGTTATGCGGGCGTCTATTCGAGCTTCCTGCGGCATTCGGAAATCGCGGCGAAGAAGTACGGCCTGAAAGCCGTCGACATTCTCGTCGAGCTGGGCAAGCGGCGCATGGTGGGCGGTCAGGAAGACATGATCGTCGACGTCGCGCTCGATCTGAAGAAGCGCGAAGCGCACGCCTGAACCATCCGATACGCGAAGCGCCATCGAGAGCGCCGCATCGTTCAACCTGGAGACATCAATGAAAACGTCAACGGCTTCATCCACGCGCGCCGGCGGTGCGCTCACCATCGGCCTGTGCCTCGCGGTCGCGCTGCTCGAAGGGCTCGATCTGCAATCCACCGGCGTCGCCGCGCCGCGCATGGCGCGCGAGTTTCATCTCGCGGTCGCGCAACTCGGCTGGGCATTCGGCATCGGTGCGCTCGGTCTGTTGCCGGGCGCGGCGATCGGCGGCAGGCTCGCGGATCGCATCGGCCGCAAGCGCGTGCTGATGATGTCGGTCGCGCTGTTCGGGATATTTTCGATCGCAACGACCCAGGTGTGGGATCTGCAGAGCCTGCTCGTCGTGCGCTTCCTCACGGGCCTCGGTCTCGGCGCGGCGATGCCGAACCTGATCGCGCTGTGCGCGGAAGCGGCGCCGCCCGGACAGCGCGGCACGGCGGTCGGCGCGATGTACTGCGGCATGCCCTTCGGCGCGGCGCTCGCGGCGGTGATCGGCATTCTCAGCCCGGGCGATGAAGGCTGGCGGCATATCTTCTATGTCGGCGGCATCGGGCCGCTCTTGACCTTGCCGCTGCTCGCGCTCTTCCTGAAGGAGTCGACGCACTTCATCGCGGCGAGCCAGCATGCGACGCGCGAGACGAAGGACGGCATCGTGCGCGCGCTCTTCAGCGACGGCCGCGCGGGCACGACCGTCGCGCTGTGGATCAGTTATCTGGGCACGCTGATCGTGCTGTACTTCCTGATGAACTGGCTGCCGTCGATGGTGCTCTCGCGCGGCCTCACGCCCGTGCAGGCGAGCATCGTGCAGATGATGTTCAACATCGGCGGCGGCATCGGTGCGATCGTGATCGCGGGGCTGATGGATCGCATCGGCAAGCGGCCGGTCGTGGTCGGCATGTATGCGGGTATCGCGGCTGCGCTGCTTGCGCTCGCCAGCGCGACGGGCAGCGTGTCGATGGCGTGCGGCGGCCTGCTGGCGGGTCTCTTTCTCGTTGGCGCGCAGTCGGTGCTGTATGCGCTCGCCGGCGGCGCGTATCCGACGCAGGTGCGCGGCACGGGCGTCGGCGCGGCGGTGGCCGTGGGCCGCGTCGGCTCGATGGTCGGCCCGCTGATCGCCGGGCAATTGCTGGCGCTCGGCCAGAGCGCGTCGATGCTCGTGATATCGAGCATCCCGCTCATCGTGATCGCGGCGCTCGGCGCGCTCGCGCTGGTCGCGAAATTTCCGCGCGAGTCGGCCGACGGCTCGCGCACGCTTGGAACCGAATCGATCTGACGAAGGATATCGACATGACTGACATTGTGACTCATACCGAAGCCGCGACCAGCAAGTTCGTGAACGTGATGGAAGGCGGCGCGGAACTGCGCGTGCACTACAACGACACCAGTGCGGGCAAGGAAACCCTCGTGCTGCTGCACGGCTCCGGTCCGGGCGCGAGCGGCTGGGCCAACTTCTATCGCAATGTGGATGCGTTCGCGAACGCGGGTTATCGCGTGATCCTCGTCGACTGTCCCGGCTGGGGCAAGAGCAATTCGATCGTCTGCACCGGTTCGCGCTCCGACCTCAACGCGCGCGTGCTGAAGGGCGTGCTCGATACGCTCGGCATCGAGCGCGCGCATCTCGTCGGCAACTCGATGGGCGGGCATAGCGCGGTGGCCTTCGCGCTGTCGTATCCGGAGCGCGTCGGCAAGCTGGTGCTGATGGGCGGCGGCACGGGCGGTCCGAGCCAGTTCGTGCCGATGCCGACCGAAGGCATCAAGCTGCTGCAAGGGCTGTATCGCGACCCGACGCTCGAGAACCTGAAGAAGATGCTCAATGTGTTCGTCTACGATGCGAGCACGATGACGGAAGAGCTGATGCAGACGCGGCTCGATAACATGCTCGCGCGGCGCGATCATCTCGAGAACTTCGTGAAGAGTCTGGCGGCCAATCCGAAGCAGTTTCCGGATTACGGTCACCGGCTGAACGAGATCAAGGCGCCCGCACTCGTGATCTGGGGACGCGATGACCGTTTCGTGCCGATGGATGTGGGCCTGCGGCTCGTGTGGGGCATGCCGAATGCCGATCTGCATGTGTTCGGACGCTGCGGGCACTGGGCGCAATGGGAGCACGCGGAGCGATTCAACCAGATGGTGCTGGACTTTCTGCTGCAGTATGGGCCGACTCGGAACCGTGAAGGGTCCTCGCTATAATCGGGGTGTCATTCAACGAGGACCCACGCATGAAAACTGTCGTCGCTTTGCTCGCCGCTTCGGCCATCGCATCTACCGCATTCGCTGCCAATACCATCGAAAAGCTGCCCTCGGGCGTCGTGGTCGAGCACATCAAGCAAGGCACCGGCCCGCAGCCGACGGCCGATGATGTGGTGCGCGTCAACTATCGCGGCACGCTCGCGAACGGAACGGAATTCGATAACTCGGAGAAGCACGGTGGCCCCGCGACTTTCCCGCTGGGCCGCGTGATTCCGTGCTGGACGCAAGGCGTCGCGAAGATGAAAGTGGGAGGCAAGGCGAAGCTGACGTGTCCGGCGGCCACCGCTTACGGCGATCGTGGTGTCGGCTCGATTCCGCCGAACAGCGATCTCACGTTCGAAGTGGAACTGCTCGGCATCGGCAAGTGATCGTCTCGTGATGAAAGCCCGCCGTTCGAGGCGGGCTTCCCGAGGTTCGCGCATCTCAGTGGATCGACACGCTGATCGTATCGTTACCCAGGTGCGTTTCGTTATAGCTCTCGATGGTGGCCTGGACCACCGGGCTGGCGACGGCGATTCCGATCGTGTCGAACGTTACGGTACATTCATTGTCGTCGTAGTTGGGCCCGGCCCAGGCACCGCCCACTGCGGCGGACCAGGCTTCGATCCACTTCCTCGTCATGAGCGGGCTCGGCAGCTTCTGCTTGCTGATGGCCTTGATTTTGACTATTGGCATGGCGGATTGACCTCCTTCATGTGACTGAAGCGACATGGGGACGAATCTTCGCGGGATACTGCATCGAGATTCGCCAATGTATCGATCTAGAATGGTTAGCAGGCTCGTCTGGGTTGTAATCAGTATGACGAACTATCCTGCATCTTTACGATAGACGAAACTGCTTCTATTGCAAGCAAAACCGTATCAGGGGCGATGCGCTTTCTGTCGGTTCGGCATCCAAAATTCGATTGCCGCTTTTAACGTGTATCCGGCATACACCCGCCACGATGGACTCACATTCCGCCTTGCTGGTCAATACGCAAAGAGTGGCATACCTATAGCGCCTTAAAAATCCTAAGTTAAATACGCAACCCTGCGCTTCTTCAGCAAGTGATGGCGCTCGATACGCCTATAACGCGCGTGTATCCGACCGTCGGAATAATCAAACTGAGTCAGCGTGCGCTATCGGCATGTCGAGCTGACTTTGTGGGAGTTCTGAAAGCGAGATCACTTGAAAAGGGTACTTCTTCATCGCTATCGCACGACTTCTCTGGCAAAGCCAGTGGAGCAGCAAAGCGTTCACACTGGTAAAGTGCATAGGATCGACAACCTACCAGGAGAACGTCTATGTCAATTGCAGGTTATTCGAACACGCATCTGTTCATCGACGGTGAATGGTGCGACGCCAAATCCGGCGAAACGATCGACGTCGTGAATCCGGCAACGGGCGACGTCATCGGCAAGGTGGCGAAAGCAGGCAACGTCGATCTCGAGCGCGTCGTCGCGGCGTCGCGACGCGGCTTCGCGACGTGGCGCAACATGACCGCGCTCGAACGCGCGACGATCATGCGCAAGGCCGCCACGCTCATACGCGAACGTGCCGATTCCATCGCGCGCCTGATGACGCAGGAGCAGGGCAAGCCGCTCACGGAGGCGCGCATCGAGGTGCTGTCGGCCGCGGACATCATCGAGTGGTTCGCGGATGAAGGGCGGCGCGTATATGGCCGCATCGTGCCGCCGCGCAACATCAACGCGCAGCAGACGGTGGTGAAGGAGCCGGTCGGCCCGGTGGCCGCGTTCACGCCGTGGAACTTTCCCGTCAACCAGGTCGTGCGCAAGCTGTGCGCGTCGCTTGCGACGGGCTGTTCGTTCATCGTGAAAGCACCGGAAGAGACTCCGGCATCGCCCGCGGAGCTGATCCGCGCTTTCGCCGATGCAGGCGTGCCGAAAGGCGTCGTGCAGTTGGTGTTCGGCGATCCGCCGCAGATTTCACAGTTCCTCATCGCGCATCCGGATATCCGCAAGGTGACCTTCACCGGATCGACGGCCGTCGGTAAGCAGCTCGCCGCACTCGCGCGCCAGCACATGAAGCGCGCGACGATGGAGCTCGGCGGCCATGCGCCGGTGATCGTCGCGGAAGACGCGGACGTCGAGCTCGCCGTGAAGGCGTCGGGCGCAGCGAAGTTTCGCAATGCCGGGCAGGTCTGCATCTCGCCCACGCGCTTTCTCGTGCACAACAGCGTGAAGCAGGATTTCATCGCGGCGCTCGTGAAGCATGCGGAAAGCCTGAAGGTCGGCGACGGCCTTGCGGACGGCACGACGCTCGGGCCGCTCGCAAACGCCCGCCGCATCACCGCGATGAAGAGCGTGATCGACAATGCGCGCAAGACGGGCGCGACGATCGCGACGGGCGGCGAACGCATCGGCACGGCGGGTAACTTCTTCGCGCCGACGGTCATTACCGACGTGTCGCTCGAAGCCGATGTGTTCAATGCGGAGCCGTTCGGCCCGGTGGCGGCGGTGCGCGGCTTCGATTCTCTCGACGAGGCGATCACCGAGGCGAACCGCCTGCCATTCGGTCTTGCGGGCTACGCGTTCACGCGCTCGTTCAAGAACGTGCACCTGCTCACGAATCGTCTGGAAGTCGGCATGCTGTGGATCAACCAGCCGGCCACGCCCTGGCCCGAAATGCCGTTCGGCGGCGTGAAGGATTCGGGATACGGCTCGGAAGGCGGGCCTGAAGCGCTCGAGCCGTACCTGGTGACGAAGTCGGTGACCGTGATGGCGATTTAAGAAGGGGTGGGCCGCAAGCTTCGTTCAGGAAAGAGGGGCGGCCGACACTTTATCCATAGAAAATGGTTCGTGGCACAAGGGATGATGGCGATACATCGTCCCTTGTTCATTGTGTCCAGGCGCTCGATCGCACACGCCGACGTCGCGTCTGACCGTGCACGCGTTCGGGCAGCCGCATTGCCTTGTCCTTCTCTCCGACCTCACGCGGCGTGCAGTGTCGTATCGATGCGTGTGCCGCGCTTGATGAACAGCGTCACCGGAGTCTTTTCGCAGATTTCGGCAAGCCGCGCGCATTGCGCATCGTCCAGCATTCCGCCGATGGCGACGCTGCGGCGGATATACTGCGTCCTCTCCTGATCGACATGCAGACTCACGTCGACGACAATCTCGGCGTCGGGCCACGCCTTGCGCTGCATGTACATGCGCAATGTCGCGGCCGTGCAGGCCGCGAGTCCCGACAGCACGAATGCGAACGGCGCGGGACCGCGATCCGCGCCGCCTTCATGCGGGCCTTCGTCGCCGGTCAGCGCGTGGCGGCCCGCTTCGATGGCAACCACGTAATTGGCTGCATCGGCCGCAAGGCGGGCTTTGGCAGAGGTGAGCGGCATGAAATATTCCTCGGGCGGGTCGATCTTTCGGGACTGACGGCATCGGACTGACGCCAGCGAATGGATTGCTCTTCAGATGCGTTACGCTACTTATTCCGAGCGCGCTCGCGCGCTATTCATCGACTCGCTCTGGTGGACGGTCATCCTTCTGCTGGTCCCGCTCGGGCCTTCCCTCGAAGACTTGCCGCTGTCACCCGATGCGTTCGCCGCGACCGTCCTTCTCTGGATGATGGCTGCGCAATGCATTCCAATACTCATAACCGGTGTTCTGTGGATCGTGTGGGGCACGTCGCCGGGGAAGCGCGTGATCGGACTGCGGATCGTCGATGCCGACAGCCACGCGCCGATGACGGCGAGGCAAGCCGTACTGCGCACAGCCGGCTATCTGCTCACGTTCGCTACCTGCGGAGCGGGCTTCCTCTGGGTCATGTTCAATCCGCGTCAGCAGGCGCTTCATGACCGCATCGCGAATACTATTGTCGTATCTGAAAAGGGGCAACCCGGCAGGACTTGAGTACGAGAAAGAAATCGGGCCGCGTTTCAGACCAACGGCCCGTTGAAGAAGCTGCCTGCGGCTCACTCAATCGTGAGCGTTCAGCCATTACGCGGGCACGTGTCCGGGCGCCCCGCCGAGAATGCGCAACTTCTCGCTAACATCCGAGACATCATGGCCGGCAGCGCGGAGCGATTCGACGAGTCGATGGGCCGACAATCGGCAGTTGGCGAGGGTCTCGTGAAGGCGCGGGTCGGTTTGCATGCAGGTAACGGCCCTTTCGAACTCAACGGACGGTTCGCTCAAAAGCGCCGGCACGATTTCATCGGACGGTATCGACGAACCCTGGCTGAATAGCTGAGCGGTCCAGTCGGACTCGACCAGCATTGCACGGCGTTCGGCCTTTTGAACTTCTTCCTGGTCGAGCGCGGTGAGGCTCTGACGGTTCTTTTGAATGGCGCCGCGCCATGCGCCAAGAACATCTCCGCGAACTTCGGCGATCGCGTGGCCCACGTCATTGCTTGCACCGCCCGCAGTGAGCCGGCGCTCTTCGAGCGAGTCGAGTCGCTCGCGAAGTCCCTCCAGATATGAGCGCCAGTTCAACGGAAGGTCGTTAGCCGAATAGAACTCGCGGGCCAGATCGCTGAGGTCCTGCTTGATGTCTCGTATTGAACGGTTGTCTGCAACGCGGGCCTCATGCACGTCGTTCGCCGTGACCATCTGCCGGTGCAGTGGGAAGAGCGGATTGTCATGGCGACGTCGCAGATGACGTTCGGATGCACCGGCTTGCACACTCCACTTCCAGTTGGGAAGCGAGGCGGCATTGAATTCGACAGCCTCGATCATGGGGCGAAACACCGAGAGGGCCTGCACCGTGGCGTGACGGAAGCAGGCGGCCAGCTTATAGTCGTCGCCTTGCATGTCGGACGCCTGCTCTCCCGCGTAGGGTGAATTCGGGGCGAGCTGGAAGTAGGCCGAGGCGAGGAAGAACTCCATCGGCAACTGCACCGTCAATCCTTCCTGCTCGAACGAGCGCTGTTCCGCGGAGATGGTCTCGAAGGCGTGAGCAAGGCGATTCTCGAGGTCCAGGAGCTGGTCGACGGAATCACCATTTCCGGGGTGCGCGGCATCCGCGAGCAAGCAATAACTGTCCCGAGCCATTCTGGCCGCTAGCGCGCCGTGTTTTTCCGCGAAGAGCCAGAACCAAAGCGCCAGCTGATAGCCGCGTGCACCCGCCTGGGCGACGCCCCGGACGTCCGACGAGAACTCGATTCCAGGCGCGGCCCAGCTCGAGAACGGAAGCGCGTCGGCGCGCTCGTAGAGGTCCAACAGGTGTCGGAGAGCCGCGTGAGTGTCGACTGGCCAGTTCGCCGTCGGCTCGCCAGGATGCTTTTCTGGTTTCCAGAACTTCCAATCCATATGCCAGTCCTCGAGCACAGATATCGGGCCGGCCAGGGCTTGCCTGGTCGCGGGCTGGAGGCATGGTTGCACACTGTGCCGGGGGCGTAAATGGGCGAAAGCGGGCACGCGCGCAGGTCATTGATTTAACAAGCCTGACAATGTTCTGATGAATGTGGAGGCGATCCTGAAGCAGTGCTCGTTGCGCCGTGCGAGCGGCAGCAATACTATCCATTGCATCAGGCGTGAGGCGCCTGCCTGAACCTGCGCTACTGGCAGAGCAGCAATGAGCAAGATGCGATTTCTCGCGGCGTTAGCCTCACCGTTCGTAGCGGGTGGCTTACTTCACCTCGTATATCCGCTCGTACAGTCAGCGGGATACCACCAGTTCGCCGATACACGCCTCATCGGTGGCGTGCCTAACGGCGCGAATGTGCTCTCCAGTCTTGCCATTCTTGCTGCGGGCCTCGTGAATCTGCTTTGGTGCTGGCGACATCGCGGCTCGAATGCTCTCCAGATGCCGGGCATGCTCACCGCCTCGCTGGGTTTGATCATCACCGTAGCGGGTTCGGCGGCCTATCACTTCAGTCCGACCGATTCGACCCTGGTCTGGGACCGCTTGCCGATGACGATCGTCTTCGCGGGCATCCTGGGCATGCTCTACACCTCAGTGACGGGACGAAGATTGCTCTGGTGGCAAGTACCGTCGATGGTGACGGCGGCCATGCTGACGGTGCTCGTCTGGGTCTGGTCCGGAGCGTTGTGGCCTTACACGCTTTTGCAGTACGGAGGACTGGCCGCAATCGTCGGATTCACTTGCTGGCGGAAGGTTGCCAATCCGGGCGGCTGGTGGGGGGTGATTTGCTGGTATGGCGTAGCGAAGATATTCGAAACGTTGGATGCATCGGTATGGTTCGCCACGCACCATATCGTGGCGGGTCACACGCTGAAACACATCGCGTGCGGAGCGGCCGGCTTCGCGCTTCTGAGCATCGCCAAAGAGCGCACGTCGAATGAGTTGATGCCCCACAGGGAAGATCCTTTGCCCTATAAGGTATGACCGGCTTCTGTCCGGACACATGCTCGTCGCCACCGTGGCCGGCGCGCATCCGCCACTGAATGTGTATTCTCTCAAAGTCGTTCCTCGAGAGGAGCACCCGTGAAATACCCGCTGATTCTGGGCTTCGGTATTGTCGCTGTGGACGTGGTCGTGTGGCGTGCGAGACTGCCCAGGAACGACCTGACGCGGCTCTTCATCCGGCTCGGCCTTTTCTTTGCGTTGAGTTGGGTACTCTTTTCGTCCGGGTTGAGTCCTTTCACGCGAGCGCCCTACGACAACGTAGTCGAACTGCACTGGCTTGGGCAGGTCCTCGAAATCATCTGGTGGTTGATGGGGGCGCGCCTCTTCACCCTCTCGCTCGACACGCTGCTGCTTCCGCGTGCCTGGAGAAAGCAGCGGCTGTTCTCGGACGTGTTCGGCGCGGTGGTCTTTCTCGCTGCAGCAGTGGCCGCGCTCGGGTTCGTGCTCGAACTGCCCGTGCGCGGACTCGTCGCGACATCCGGCGCGCTCGCGATCGTGCTGGGTCTCGCTATTCAGAGCACGCTCAGCGACGTTTTCGCTGGCATTGTCATCAACACGACGGAGCCGTATGCGATAGGTGACTGGGTGACGATCGATGACGTCGAGGGCAAGGTCGTCGAGATGAACTGGCGCGCGACGCATTTGCAGACGGGACAGGGGAATCTGCTTATCGTGCCTAACGCTGTCGCGGCGAAGGCAAAAATCACCAACAACAGCAGGCCGGGCGATGTTCACGGGTTATCGCTCGTCATCGAGATCGAACCCGAGGCGCGGCCGAGGACTGTGTTGGATGCTTTAGAGCGTGCGCTCACAGGCTGCAACGGCATTCTCGCAACGCCGGCTCCCTACGCCCGTATGAAGCGCACCACCATGAACTCAGTGCAGTACGAAGTGGTTGCCTTCGTCGACGAGATGAACAAGAAGCTCGCCATATCCAACGAACTCTTTGATCTCTGCTACCGTCATCTCGCTGCTGCAGGCGTCGCGTTACGCACGCTAGGCGTGCCCGCTCCGGCCCTTGGCGTCCTGGATGAAAAGGAAGCGCTCTTGAAGCGAGTGAGCTTGTTCGACAGCCTGACCGGCGAAGAAGTGTCCCGGCTGGCGAAACACCTTTCCCGACACGAGTACAAGGCGAATCAGCAGATTCTCGCGCCTGACACCGTGCCGGACAGTCTGTCGATCGTGCGCGCCGGCGTGTTATCGGTGTCGCTTATCGAATCGAGTGGGAGCAGGGAAATCGCGCGCATTGGGCCAGGAGAAGCGTTCGGGGAAGCGGGGCTGCTCGCCGGACTTCCGATGCATGTGTCCATCTCGACGCTCACGCCGTCGGTCCTGTTTCAACTCGGCAAGGACGATATGACCTCGTTCCTGAAGGACCATCCCGAGGTCGCGAAGCAGATGTGCCAGTTGCTCGCGTATCGCCAGGATAAGCTCGGTGAGCTCGCGACCCAGATGCCTGTTGACCACGAAAAGGGGCGCTCGCTGTTTCAATGGCTGGTCGGAAAGGTTTGGAACGTGCATTCGCTGCACGATGAATCCAAAGGCAGCTGAGGTCCGGATGTACGGCCATCGGATATTTGGAATCTGGCGAGTTGACGGCCTGGTTCTCTTTCATGGGCGAATTTGTTCTATCGGGAGGATGCGCGGGTCTCGTTAAATAGCGGTATGACCAGAAGCATGCTGGAAGAATCTGCCGATGATGCGACGACTAGGAGGTGCGTGCACGATGAGGTCCGTACACTATGTGTGTGCGTCGAGCAGCAGGAAAATCGCTGGAACGCTCGACGAGAACACAGCCTGGTTTGAATTCCGTCAGGTGGCTTATCTGTTCGGCATGAATCTCGAACGGGCAGCCAAGTTCCTTCGGCAAGCGGACATGACCGGTGACATCGAGGCTGCAAAAGACGTCAGGTCTTCCGAGCGCTCTATGTGCCTGTTGAGTCACAGGGCGGTTGTCGCAGTCGGATACCAGGTCAACTACGGTCGGGCAACAGCCTTCCGTCACTGGTGCGCCTCGGATATGAGTGTCCAGTTCTGTTGATGCGCGCGCGAAATTGACGGACGCATGTCGGTGCCTCCTCAAAACGAACGCGGCAGACCGAGGATGTGCTCGGCAACGTAAGACAGGATGAGATTCGTCGAAATCGGCGCGACTTGATACAGACGCGTTTCGCGGAACTTGCGCTCCACATCGTATTCCGACGCAAAGCCGAAGCCGCCGTGAAACTGCAGGCACGCGTTCGCGGCTTCCCAGGAAGCGTCGGCGGCCAGCAACTTCGCCATGTTGGCTTGCGCGCCGCAGTGCTCATGCTTGTCGAAAAGCTCGCAAGCCTTGTAGCGCATGAGGTTCGCCGCTTCGACATTGACCAGCGCGCGCGCGATCGGAAACTGCACGCCCTGGTTCTGTCCGATCGGTCGGCCGAAGACGACGCGCTCCTTCACGTACTGCGATACCTTGTCGATGAACCAATAGCCATCGCCGATACATTCCGCCGCGATCAACGTGCGCTCCGCGTTGAGGCCGTCGAGAATATATTTGAAGCCCATGCCTTCCTCGCCGATCAGGTTATCGGCGGGAATCTCGAGGTTGTCGAAGAACAGCTCGTTGGTCTCGTGATTGACCATGTTCGGGATCGGGCGAACCGTCATGCCATGGCCGATCGCTTCCCGCAGATCGACGAGGAAGATCGACATGCCTTCGCTCTTCTTCTTGACGTCGGATAGCGGCGTGGTGCGCGCAAGCAGGATCATCAAATCGGAATGCTGGATGCGCGATATCCACACCTTCTGGCCGTTGATGACGTAGCGATCGCCTTTGCGTTGCGCGGTCGTCTTGATCTTCGTCGTGTCCGTGCCGGTGGTCGGTTCGGTCACGCCCATCGATTGAAGGCGCAATTCCCCCGAGGCGATCCTCGGCAGATAGCGTTCCTTCTGCTCTTTCGAGCCATGCCGCAGCAACGTGCCCATGTTGTACATCTGGCCGTGGCACGCACCGGAGTTGCCGCCCGAGCGATTGATTTCTTCCATGATGACCGACGCTTCCGTGAGGCCGAGTCCCGAACCGCCATACTCCTGCGGAATCAGTGCGGCGAGCCAGCCGGCTTTGGTGAGCGCATGGACGAAGGCTTCCGGATAGGCGCGTTCTTCATCGACCTTGCGGAAGTATTCGGATGAAAACTGCCCGCAGAGATCGCGCACGGCATCGCGAATGTCCTGATAAGCATCGGCGGAGGTATTGAACATGATGAAATCTTCCAGAGCGAGTCAGGCGAGCGTGGCGCGGGCGGTCATGCCGATCCACCCTTCGTCGTCCTTCGACCACAACTCGACGGTCTTGCCGTCGGCCGATGGCTTGCCGCAGAGATGAAGGGCGTTTCCGGCAAAGCACGGACGCATGGCCTTGAAGCCGAATTCGACGACGCGGCCATCGGGACGCTGTCTGCGAACGAGATCGAGGAGGAGCGTCGCGATCAGCGGGCCGTGCACGACGAGACCGGGATAACCTTCGATCTCGGTGACGTAGGGCTTGTCGTAATGAATGCGATGACCGTTGAATGTCAGCGCCGAATATCGGAAGAGCAGTACTTCGTCGGGAACGATCGTGCGTTGCCACTCGGCTCCGTCGGGCGCGGCCGTGGGAGCGGGCGCCGGTGCGCCGGGCGCGGCCGGCTCGCGATAGACGATGTCGTGCTCTTCCTCGATAGCGGGCACGCCATCGCAGGAAATATGATGCGAGACCGTCACGAAACCGAGCTTGCCGGTCCTTCCTTGCTTCTCGGTCACATCGAGAATGCGCGACTCACGCAGGATCGGCTTGCCGACGATGATCGGTGATGTGAAACGAAGGCGTCCTCCGGCCCACATGCGGCGCGGCAGGCCGAGGTCGGGAAGAAAACCGCCCTTTTTCGGATGCCCGTCTTCTGCGATCAATGACTGCGCGACCAGCGGGCGGAAGAAGATCCAGTGCCACAAGGGCGCAAGGGCATCGCCTTCGAGCGGCGGCGTCGGGTAGTCGAGCGTTACGCTGAGTCCGGCTGCGTGCGCGGGCGCGACGAAGTCCGCGGCTGATTCGGTACGTTCCTGAAAGGCGTCGGACCGGCTGTTCATGCTTGTCTCCGAAATGCCAGTTTTATGTGCCGTCATAGGGCGATCCTTGTGCGAGCTGCCGGCTGCCTCCTGCACGATCTGGCCCGTGGTCCGGGCGTGAGCCGGAAAAGGCCGGCTATCCGCGCTCGTAGTTGAGGTCTGGCGCCGGACGCGCGTCATCGGCCGTCCGGCCGACCCAGCAATACGAATGCTCGGTCCGCGCAACATGGATACGTCTGCCCGCATCATGCAAAATACTCCCATTTGAATTGCGGAGGCGCGGTGTGGCCGTCAACTTCGACTTGAATGACTTGCAGGCGTTTCGAGCCGTCGTGGAGCTGGGCAGCTTTCGCAAGGCAGCCGAGGCAGTCAATATCTCGCAGCCGGCGTTGAGCCGCCGCATCGACAAGCTCGAGGCCGCGCTCGGCGTACGCCTCTTCGAGCGCACCACGCGCAGCGTCACGCTTACCACCGTCGGCCGCGTGTTCGCGCCGAGCGCGGAGCAGCTTCTCGACGATCTCGATGTCGCCCTGCTCGGCATCCGCGATGTGTCGTCGAGCCGGCTGGGCCACGTGACCATCGCCTGCGTGCCCTCGGTCGCTTACTACTTTCTGCCGAACGTCGTCGCGAGCTATCATCGCCGCTTTCCGCGCATCAGGGTCAAGCTGCTGGACTCCAGTGCCAACGAAGTGCTCAGCTCCGTCATCAGCGGTGAAGCGGATTTCGGCGTGAGCTTCCTCGGCAGCCAGGAGTCCGAGGTCGAGTTCAAGGTGCTGCTGCAGGAGCGCTTCGTCGCCGCATGCCGCCGCGATCACCCGCTCGCCCGCAAAAAGCGGGTCACCTGGAACGAACTCTACGAGCACGAATACGTGTCCGTCGATAAAACCTCGGGTAATCGCCTTCTGCTCGATCAGGCGCTGTCCGCCGTCGCGCCGCGCACGCCGAGCGTATGCGAGACGCGTCACGTCACGACCATGCTCGGGCTGATCGAAGCGGGTCTCGGTGTCGCGGCAGTCCCTTCGATGGCCATGCCCGTGCGCGATCATCCGGTCCTCACGAGCGTGCCGCTGGTCGATCCGGTCGTGAAGCGGCGCGTCGGCATCGTGAAGCGGCGCGGCAGGCCGCTCACGCCGGCGGCGGAGCAGTTCTACCGCGCCATCATCGAGATGAGACGCGGTGGCGGCGCGAACAGCGACGATTCCGACACGCCGACCAGAAGCAAGAGGAGAACCGCGTGACTTTGGCCAGGCCGCTTCGGCTGTTGTATGTGCAGGTCCTGCTCGGCATGGCGCTCGGCGTGGCGATCGGTCATGTCTGGCCGCAGGCGGGCGCCATGCTCAAGCCGGTGAGCGACGCATTCATCGGTCTCGTGCGGATGATGATCGCGCCGATCGTCTTCTGCACGATCGTCTCGGGCATCACGTCGCTCGCGAGCGGCACGACCATCGGGCGCACGATTCTGAAGGCACTGGCGCTCTTCTATTTTCTGACGGCCGCGGCGCTCGTGCTCGGGCTCATGACCGCCTTCATGCTGCGCCCCGGTGCAGGGATGCATATCGATGTGCATCATCTGGACACGAGCATCCTCTCGCAATATGTGAAGCACGCGCAGCCGCATGGGCTCGTGGAATTCGCACTCGGCGTGATCCCGGAGACGATGCTCGGCGCCTTCGAGAAGGGTGAGGTGCTCCCGGTTCTCCTGCTGTCGCTGCTGTTCGGCTTCGCGCTGAACGCACATCCGCGGGCGGGAAGACCGGTGCTCGACTTCATCGACGGCATCGCGCAAACGCTCTTTCGCATCCTCGCGATGATCATGAGGCTGGCTCCCATCGGCGCATTCGGCGCGATGGCGTTCACCGTGGGGCGCTTCGGCATCCGCTCGGTCGGCTCGCTCGGCATGCTGATGGTGTCGTTCTACGTGGCGTGCGCGCTGTTTGTCGCGCTGCTGCTCGCGCCGCTCGCGCGACTGCATGGCTTCGCGCTCTGGCGACTGCTGCGCTATCTGCGCGAGGAGTTGCTGATCGTCCTCGCGACCTCGTCGACGGAGCCGGTTCTGCCACGTCTGATCGGCAAACTGGAGGCGCTCGGCTGCGACAGGGGCATCGTCGGGCTCGTGTTGCCCGCGGGCTATTCGTTCAACCTCGACGGCACGGCCATCTATCTGACGCTCGCCTCGGTGTTCATCGCGCAGGCGTGCGATGTGCCGCTTTCCGGTCCGCAGATCGCGACGATGCTCGCAGTCATGCTGCTCACGTCGAAGGGCGCGGCCGGCGTTTCGGGAAGCGGGCTCGTGGCGCTCGTCGCGACGCTGACGGTGATTCCCGATCTGCCGGTTGCCGGCGTGGCGCTGCTGGTCGGCATCGACCGGTTCATGTCCGAGGCACGCGCGCTCACGAGCGTGGTGAGCAACGCGTGCGCCGTGATCTTCGTTTCGATGTGGGAGGGCGCGTGCGACCGCGTGCGTCTGTCTCAGGTCTTGCACGCCTCGCTGACGCGCGACGTCGACGACGCGGTCACGCGGATCAATGCGCCGTGACGGAGTCGAGACCGGTCGCTTTCACTTCGGGTTGCACATCGGGTGAGGCGAGATAGTCGAGCAGGGCTTTCGCTTCCTTCGGATGCTGCGCGCCGACCGGAATGCCTGCCGCAAAGCGCGTGACCGACTGCAGGGATTCCGGGATTTTCCCGACGAACGTCGCGCCCTTGACCGGCAATAGCTCGCTCACCTGCTGAAAGCCGATTTCATAGTCGCCGCTCGCGACGACCGAAGCGACGGGAATCCGCGGAATCATCTTCGCCTTCGGCATCACTTGCTCCGCGATCCCGAGCTTCTTGAACAGTTCCCGTTCGATATAGACGCCGCTCGCGCTGTCCGAATAGGCGATCGATTTCGCATGCAGCAGGGTCTGTCTGAGCGCATCGGCCGAGCCGATGTCGGGCTTTGCCGCGCCGTCGCGCACGACCATGCCGATGCGCGAGTCCGCCAGCTCCACGCGCGATCCGGGCACGACCTTGCCCTGCCTGATCAGTTCGTCGAGCGCATAGCCGACCATGATGACGGCGTCGGCGGGCTCGCCCCGTTCGAGGCGGTTGGGAATGGCTTCGGGCGATTTGCCCATCGAAGGCCCGAGCGCGGTATCGAGCGTGTTGCCCGTCGCGGACGTGAACCTCGGTCCCAACAGCTTGTACGCCGCAGTGAAACCGCCCGAGCTCATGACATGCAGTTCGGCCGCCTGCACGCTCGCCGACGCCACCGAAGCCGCGACGAGCGTCACGCCAAAGAATTTCAGAAGCAGGTTTTTCATGGATGAAGTCATGTCCTGTTACGTAGTCAGTGAGCCGGCGTCAGCGTCACCGCGCGACGACGATACAGCGCGAACGTGGCGCACAGCGCGCACACGGCGGCGAAGCTCATCCAGATGCCGGGCGCGGCCTTGTCGCCGGTGAAGTGGATGAGCGCCGTCGAGATGGCGGGCGTGAAGCCGCCGAACACCGCCGTCGCCAGACTATAGGCGAGCGAGAAACCCGCGACGCGCACTTCGACCGGCATCACTTCCGTCAGCGCGACGACCATCGCACCGTTGTAGAGGCCGTACATGAACGAGAGCCACAGCAGCACGAGCAGCATGTTGACGAAGCTCGGCGCGTGCGCAAGAAACGACAGCGCCGGATACGCGGTCGCGACGGCGAGCGTGGTCATGCCGAGCAGAAGCGGACGACGGCCGATCCTGTCGGAGAGCGCGCCGCCGATCGGCAGCCACACGAAGTTCGACACACCGACGCACAAGGTCACGAGCAAGCTGTCCGCGGTGCTCAGATGCAGAACCGTCTTTCCGAAGGTCGGCGCGTAGACCGTGATGAGGTAGAAGCTCGTGGTGGTCATCGCGACCAGCATCACGCCTGCCACGACGACGGCCCAGTTGCGCGCCAGCGTGCGGAAGACTTCGTTCATCGTCGGGCGATGCTTGCGTGCCTTGAATTCCTGCGTTTCTTCGAGATTGCGGCGCAGCATGAAGATGAACGGCACGATCATGCAGCCGACGAAGAAGGGCACGCGCCATCCCCACGAGGCGATGGCCGTCGTGTCCAGCGATTGATTGAGTACGAAGCCCAGGGCCGCGGCCACGACGATCGCGACTTGCTGGCTCGCGGATTGCCAGCTCGTGAAGAAACCCTTGCGGCCGGGCGTGGCCATCTCTGCGAGATACACGGAGACACCACCGAGCTCCGCACCTGCCGAGAAGCCTTGCAGCAGGCGTCCGAGCAGCACGAGCGCGGGCGCCAGAAGGCCGATGGTGGCGTAGCCCGGCACGAACGCGATCAGGATCGTGCCGCTCGCCATGATAGAGAGCGTGACGATCAGCCCCTTGCGTCGGCCGACGTCGTCGATATACGCGCCGAGAATGACCGCGCCCAGAGGCCGCATCAGAAAGCCCGCGCCGAAAACCGCGAAGGTCATCATCAGAGAGGCGAATTCGCTCGCTGCCGGAAAGAACACGTTGGCAATCTGCGTCGCATAGAAGCCGAACAGAAAGAAGTCGAACTGCTCCAGGAAATTGCCGGCCGTCACGCGAAACACGGCTGCGGCCTTTGACTGTCCTGGCGATTGAGTATGGGATGACGTGTGCATCGAAGTGTCTCCTGAATCCTTGAAATGCGCGGTGGACCCGCGGATTTGTGGTTTCGCGAATAGTGGCCCTAACCGGCCGAAACGATAAGTGCAAAGTTTCGAACGATTGATGTTCCTTGGTTATCAATCGTTCGCGCCGGCGGCGTGCCCGGAGCAACGCTGCCGGCGCCGGACGTCAGGCCACGAAACGGCACTGCGAAGCGGCTGTGCGCGTGTCCATGTTGCGGCCGCGGTTGAGGTGATCGTCGATTTCGGCCGCGCATCCGAGCATGCGCGGATACAGAAAGATCGTGAACGCCGCGGTTTCGAGATCCGCCTCGCTGAGCGTTCCGCGTTTGAGCGGCTGCCACAGCATCTTCAGCAGCAGCGCGGCGATCACGGCATCGACATTGACGCAATAGACGTTGCGCGATACGCCCGCGTCGAACAATGCCTGCACGAGCGCACGGTAGTACGCATGAAACGCGTTGTACTCGCCGCGCGACTCATACAGCCCGGCGATGAACACCTCGCGCGGATCGTGATTCACCGGCTTGTCCTTGAAGACCGGGTGATTCACGCCCGGCAGCTTGGCGATGTCGAGGCTGCCCGCATGCTTCTGCCGGGCCTTGTACTGCGCGTAGCGCTCGACGGAACGCTGCGCGAGCGCTTCGAGGTCGACGCCGTGATGCGCGTCGGCGGGATCGTCGAGGCCGCTGTCGCGAAACGCCTCGTTGAGAAACGCGATACCTTCATAGCCGTTGCCGCCGTGCGTATAGCCGGTGTGCGTGAGGAAACCCGTCAGCGCCTTGTTCAGTTGCACGCGTTCGGGAGATTCGGGACCGTCGGCGGAGACGGCGCCCTTCGCGCCTTGCGCCGAGATCGCTCCCGGTCCGTTCGTGAGCAGCAATCCGGTCAGCGTCCTGAATGCGAACAGGTCGTCGGCGGACGGTTTCAGTCCAAGCAGCGCCGCGAACGCGATTTCCGTCAGCGAGCGTTCGCCGAGCAATACGTCGGTGGAGAAATCGCAGAAGCTGTCGGGATGGTGTCGCGACGCGTCCGCCGATGCACCGATCAGCGTGCCGAAGAGCTTCGTCCACCATGGCAGGCTCTCCGCCGTCAGACGCGAGATGCGCTTGCGGAGAAGCGGGCCCCAGGCGAGTGTCGTCGTGATCGCCGCGAGCACGGCGTCCGCGCGCGGATGGCCCGGGCCGTTGGCAAGCCATCGCACGAACGCGGAACTCACGCCGCGTGCGGCCAGCCCCGCGAGCATGGCTTCTGCCTTCGGGTCGGGTTCGTCGGAGAAGAGTGCCGTGCTGCCTTCGGTGTCGATCATGTCGATGTCGAAATCGCGATCGAATGCGTCCACGAGTTGTGCTGCCGCGAAGCGGTCGATCATCAGCCTGGCCGCGTCGCGCGCCGCACGCTGGCGATTCGGCCCGACGATCGCCGCAGCGGCGGCGAGCACCGCATTGGGCGCGTTGCCCGCCTCGCGCGCCGCTTGCGCGGCCGCCAGTTCAGGCGTGCCGTGCAGGTTCACCGCCGCGCCGATCGCGACATCGATCAGCTTCTCGTCGTGTGCACCGCCGAACTCGCGCAACAACGCGAGGCACACGTTCGCTTCGAAGGAATGCGTCGCCGCTTCGAGCATCGATACGCCGTGCAGGCTGCTGACCTGTGTTTTCGCATCCATCTGCGAGGCGCCCGAGGCGTCTTTCAACGGCTGACGAGGCAGGATCGCGCCGATCTGGCCGTTCACGCGCGCGACTTGCTCGTCATACGGTGCTACCGCTTTCACGACGGCAAGCGCGAGTTCGTCGGGCAGCGCGAGCCCCTGATCGGAGCCGAACCACGGCTTGAGCGCGAGGCTGCCCTCGGGCTCGAAGTCGGGCATCGTCGCGTTTGCGCGCATCACCGCCGTGAGCGCGGCGGGAATATGGGCGATGTTCGTCACCACCGCGCCCTTCGCCGAGCAGCACGGATCGTCGGGCGTGAAGAGCCGTTCGACGCCGAATTTCTCCATGAACCAGCGCTCTTTCGCGAGCGCATCGTCGGCGCCGCCCGCCATCGCACCCGCATGTCCCACTGCGCGCGTGAGACGGCTTTTCCAGCGGCCCACCACGCACGCGACGACGGGCTTCGTGAAGTCCGCGTCGGCCTCGTAGTATCCGCCGGGCTCGCAGTACAGCACGGCGGCCTTGCTGCGTGCGTCGTTGGCAAGGGCGAAGGCAAACTCCGGCGCGGCATAGTGAATGTAGACATCCTTGCCGCTGGAAATGACCGTCGACGTGCCCCAGCCGCTCATGCGCAAGTACTGCGCGATCGTGGTGCTGAAGCCGCCCGAGTTCGAGAAGATTGCGATCGATCCCTGACGCAGCGTCGCGCCCGGATCGTCACCGCCGAGCGCGCCGCCGATGCGCACGCGCTGCCACGAGTCCGCGACGCCCAGCCCGTTTGCGCCGAAGATGTCGATGCCCGCCTGCTGTCCCATCGCGCGGATCTCACGTGCGTCGTGCACGGCGATCTTCTCCGTGATGATGAAGACCTTGCGCAGATCCGGATTCACGCGGATCAGTTCGGCCACGCCGTCGCGCGCGGCCGAAGGCGGCAGGTACACGACGCCGCAGTTGAACCGATGGCCGGCTTCCAGACCCTCTCGCACGTTGTTGAAGACGGGAATGTCGCCCGCGGGCGTCGCGAGCACCTGTCCGCCTTTGCCGGGCGCGGTGCCGAACACGACATTCGCGCCCGAGAACGCGTGGCTCACCGGCGTCACGTCCGACGACTCGCCGCCGAGGATATTGAGCACGCAGACACGATCTTCACGCGTGGCGATGTGCGCCAGCGACTGGATGCCGACGAAGTATTTGAACTGACTGTTGCCTTGCTTGTGCATGTTCGATCTCCTCAAGCCGATGCCGTGTGCGATTGAGCCTCGCGCGCCCCGATGCGTGCCGCGACCTGCGCGCGTCCACCCGATTGCATCCACACGTCGGCATGGCGCGCGTACTGGATCACTTCGCTGATGTCGGAATCGAAGCCGAAGAGACGATAGGGCAGGCCGAGCGAATCGCAGGTGTCGCGCAGTGCCGACATGCCGCGCACGAGGTTCGGGCCGCCGCGTCCGAGCACGACATAGAGCGGCGTCGGACCGTGTTCGCTGAAGTGCTCGCGCAGTGCATCGGCCATCGCGCGCAGTGTTTCGTAGATGTCGGTGTTGTTCGACTTGCCGCCGATGATGAACAGCACGTTCGACTGCTTCAGCCAGTGTCGGAAGCAGATGCGCGCCACTTCCTTCATCTTTTCGTACGGCGGATTGCCGCCGAAGTCCGACGAGATGATGGCCGCGTCGCCCAGCATTTCGGTGACGAGCGAGTTCGCGCCGCCGCCGAAGGTGGGCGCGAGGATGGTGCCGCGCTCGTTGATCACGTACACATCGCTTTGCCCCTGATGCGTGCGAAGCTGATTGATCTCCTGCTCGAAATCCGAGTAGTCGGCGGCGAACAGATGCGCGGGCAGACCGAGGCGCGAGAAGCGCGGATCGTCGCGATCGAATCCGCACTTGAAGTCGCACGCCACGGGCGTGAGGCGTCCCTTCTTGTCCTCGCGCATGCGGATCGGGTTGAGTTCGAGCGTCGTCATGCCGAAGTCGTGGAAGAGCTCCCAGAGCTTCGGCAACTGCTGCACGAGCGGCGAGATGATTTCACGCGGGGCCTTGATTTCGCTCAGCGCATTCGCGACGACGAACGCCTTCAGTCCGGTCAGCGCATCGAACGGCACCATCGCGACGTGCTTCGGATCGACTTCCTCGATATCCATGCCGCCCTTGTGCGAGAGCGTCATCGTCGGCGCGCGAAAACGCGTGGAATCGGTGATCGAAAAATAGACTTCGTGCGTCGCCGGCACGCCGGCTTCGAAGGTCACGCCGTTTGCTTTCGCCTTGACGTGTCCCACTGCGTGCTCGGCGAAATACAGCCGCTCCTTCTCCGACAGCGCCGTCTTGAGATCGGCCGCGCGGCCGAGCAGACCGGCTTTGCCTTTCTTGCCCACGCCGCCCTTGAACACCGGCTTGATGAATATCTGGCCATGCCGGTCGATGAGCGACTTGATCTCTTCCTCGCTTGCGCCGGGGCCGAGCACTTCGCTGGAAGGGAAACCGACGAATTGCAGCAGGCGCGCGCCGTGCAACATTCCGGTGATCTGCATGTGAGTGTCTCCTGAATTTCAAGGCAATGACGAATGAAACGGGTACTGGGGAATTCATTCAGCTCGCTTTGGCAGGCGCGAGATGCACCGCTGCCGTGACACGCTCGAAAGCGGCGGCAGGATTCACGTAGCGAGGTGGGTCAGGCGAGATGCGCGTCGGCGACGGTAAGCGGCAGCCGTGATGAGGCTTGCACTTCGATGCGGCGAAACGCTGTTCTGCGCGTCGCGCCTGTCTCCGATTTGTTCTCTGTCGATGCGTTTATGAACGTCTTGAGCATCGATATTTGCTCAAGACGTCCCAAACGAGAAGTGCAATTTTTCGAAGCATTGATGTTCAAATGTTATCAATGCCGGAATGAAAGGCAGTGGTGCAGTGTGTAAGGCCGGGCAAGTCGTCGGTGCGAGGAATGAGCGAGATGCCGCATCGGTGATCGCATGCGGCATCTCGAACTCCTGGAAGGCGGCGAGAGCGAAGTTCAGGTGAGCGGCTTTTCGGCGAACGCCGCCGCGAGTGCCTGCAGACCGTCCGAATAGATGCCTTCGAAAAGTCTCGATGCTTCTTCGTCGCTGACACCATCGGGCGTGAACTCGCCGGACCAGTCGACCTGCGATGCACCGCCCGCCTCGATTTCCCTCACGTGCAACGTCGAGCGGTAGCCGGTGACCGGAAACGGCGCTTCCAGAATCGAATAGGTGTAGCTGCGCGCGCGGTTATCGAACGCTTCCAGACGTTCGACGATCACGTCGCCGCCGGGATTGGCGAGGCGCCGCACGCGGCCGCCTTCGCTCAGTTCGCTGGACGGAATGTAGGGCAACCAGTCTGGCAGAGCATTGAAGCCGCCGATGAGTTGCCACACCACGTCGGGCGAAACGGGAATCCGGATGGATGAGCTGGCTTGGGCCATGTCGATCTCCTTATGCGTTGGCGGGCAGCGGCGCACTCGCGGCAACGAGATGTTGCTCGCGCAACTCGCGCCAGAAGTCCGCCGGAATCACTTCCGTGACGGCAGCGTGGTCTTCCGCGATACGTTCCGGCTTGCTCGCACCCGGAATCACTGCGGCGACGACCGGATTCGCGAGCACGAATTGCAGCGCCGCGGCCTTGACGCTCACGTTGTGGCGATCGGCGATTGCCTTGATGCGCGCGACCTTCTCGAGGATCTCGGGCGATGCCTTCTGGTATTCGAAGTTCGCGCCTCCCGCCAGCACGCCCGAACTGTAGGGACCGCCCGCGACGATCTCGACGTTTTGCGCGGCAGCGGACGGCATCAGGCGCTGCAATGCGCGGTCGTGATCGAGCAGCGAATAACGGCCTGCGAGCAGGAAGCCGTCCGGTTTCGTTTCGGAGAGATCGAGCAGCAGTTCGCATGGCTCGACACGGTTCACACCAAGTCCCCAAGCCTTGATGACGCCTTCTTCGCGCAGACGGGTCAGCGCGCGAAAGGCGCCCCTGCGGGCCGATTCGAACACGGAGAGCCATTCGTCGCCGTAAAAGTCCTGCGCAACGTCGTGGACCCAGACGATATCCAGTCGGTCGGTCTTCAGTCTCTGAAGACTGTCTTCGATGGAGCGCAGCGTCGCGTCGGCCGAATAGTCGTTGACGATCTTGTTCGGACGGCCGAACGCGAACACGCCGCCTTTCTCGCCCAGATCGCGCGCTTCGGCGTCCTCGATTTCGTCGAGAATCACGCGGCCCACTTTCGTGCTCAGCACATATTCGTCGCGCTTGTGGCCCGCGAGTGCTTCGCCGAGACGGATCTCGGACAGGCCGGCGCCATACAGCGGGGCCGTATCGAAATAGCGCACGCCCTGGTTCCACGCAGCCTCGACGGTCGCGAGCGCTTCCTTTTCCGGGATGTTGCGGAACATGTTGCCCAAGGGCGCCGTGCCAAACCCAAGAACGGTGCCGGCAGGCAATTTATCCTTGATACTCATCGACTTGCTCCTTGTGTTGAGTCGGTAGCGCAAGTCTAGGAGGACGAGTTAAGTCTGTCTAAGATAAAATTTGACAAACTTGAGTCCCAAAAGGTCTTACATGCTGGACATTCGACAATTGCACTACTTCGTGGCGGTCGCGGAAGAAGAACATGTCGGCCGGGCGGCCGAACGGCTGCATATTTCGCAGTCGCCGCTCAGCCGGCAGATCGCGCAGCTCGAAGAAAACCTGGGCCTGACGCTGTTCGAGCGCTCGCAGCAACGCATTCGTCTGACGACGGACGGGCGGACCTTTCTCGCCGAAACGCAGGCGTTTCTGACCCATGCGAAGCGCCTCGAATCGCTCGCGCGGCGGCTGGGGCGCGGCGACGAAGGCGGCCTGTGCATCGGGTATATCGAAAACGCGATGCACTCGGGCGTCCTGCCCGACGCATTGCGGCAGTTGCGGACGGCCAGGCCGGACGTGCACATCGCGCTCTACAACTATCACTCGGGCGAGCAGCTCACGGGCCTGCGTCAGCGCAGCCTCGACATCGCGCTCGTCTGCGAACCCCCGGCCTCCGACGACTCCGATCTCGAAGCGGCACAGGTGCTCGACGATCCCATGCTGCTTGCGATTCCCGAAGGTCATCCGCTCGCGAGCGCAGAGCGCATCACGCCCGATGACCTTGCGGCGCAGAAGTGGATTGGCGTGACGCACACGGAAGGTGCCTTGCGCCACGACAACTTCGTTGCTGCGTGCGCGAAGGCGGGCTTCACACCCGATATCGCGCTGGAGGCGACAGAGCCGCTGGCCGCGCTCGGACTCGTTGCGGCCGGCCTCGGGCTCACCATGATCCAGCAGAGCCTGCGTCATCAGGCACCGGCCGGTGTCGTGCTCCGCGAGCTTTCGTGGTTCAGCTATCGCACCGCGCTTTGGGCGGCATGGCACAAAGTCAACCTGCGGCCGCTCGTAGAACATTTCCGTACGACGTTGCTGCCTTCCGAGCCTGCGTCGTGAATTTCATGAAGCCATTCCGGTGTTCAGGACTGCCGTCGGCTCGCGCTCGGCCCAGTCGATCGATTTGACCGTGCAGAAATAGCGCCATAGCGAGATCGGTATTTTCCCCGAGGCGCAAAATCAGACTCACGGGTAACTCGCCGGAATTCCGGGTAAGCAGGATGTCATGAAGGCGTCGATACTTGAGCCGTGGTTCAACCAGGCCAGTTCAGGAATTCGATCATCGAAGGATATGTTCATGACTCAGCTCGCTCACCCAGCTCATTCGCTGCTCGCCGAACTCGACGGCTTTCACGTCGAATTCAATCTCGCGGATTCACGCGCCGACATCGTGCTGGACAGACCGCCGTTCAATATCGTGTCGATGCATCAGCGCGAGCAACTGCGTCTGACGTTCGAATCGCTCGACGCCAACGACGACGTGCGCGTGATCGTCGTGCGTGCGAAAGGCGAGCACTTTTCCAGCGGCGGCGATATCAAGGGCTTCATCGAAGCATCGCCGGAACATGTGGCGAAGCTCGCGTGGAATGTCGCGTCGCCCGCGCGTTGCAGCAAGCCGGTCATCGCGGCGAATCGCGGCTATTGCTTCGGCGTCGGCTTCGAGTTGTCGCTCGCTTGCGATTTCCGCATCGCAACGGAAACCACGCTGTACGCATTGCCGGAGCAAAAGCTCGGACAGATTCCCGGTTCGGGCGGCTCCGCGCGGCTTCAAAAGATGGTGGGCATCGGACGCACGAAGGACATCGTGATGCGCTCGCGCCGGATCACCGGATCGCAGGCTTACGAGTGGGGCATCGCGACCGAGTTCGTCGCGGATGCCGAGCTGGGAAGCGCAACGGATTCACTTGTGCGCGAGTTGCTCGCGTTCTCGCCGCTCGCGCAGCGCACCGCGAAGAAGCTCCTGAACGATACGGAAGATGCGCCGCTTTCCGTCGCCATCGAACTGGAAGGGCTGAATTACAGCCGCCTGCGCAGCTCTGACGATTTCCGCGAGGGCGTGGAAGCGTTTCATCAAAAGCGCAAGGCCGCGTTCAAGGGCTCTTGAGCAAGAAGGCGTCTACACTTTCTTCAGAATGAGCCGCGCAAAGCGGCAGCAGCATGGAGCGAGGCGGAACGAGTGTCAAGTGCGATCAAGATCTATCAGGGACGTTTCGGACGAGTGGCGCTGCTCGACATGGATGCGCCGCTGGTTCAGCACGCGCATCATCATTGCCATCTTCTGATCAAGGCGGCAGGGCCGGACACGTTCTTTTCCGTTCACGATGAGCTCCAGCCGCTGACCGGCGACACCGCGGTGCTGATCAATCCGTGGGAGCCGCACGCGTATCGTCATATCGAACGTGTCGAGCAGCGTACGGTGATTCTCGCGATGTATATCGAGCCGGACTGGTTGACCACCATTCACCATCCGCTCGTGAGTGGCGGTCACCCGCGTTTCTTTCCGCAGTCGTGCGTGCGCTTGTCGAGCCACGCGAAGAAGCGGGCCGAAGAGCTCGCAATGGAAATGTGGTGGGCCGATAGCGTCGCCGCCGAGCGTCTCGAAGGGCTGATCTTCGAGCTGATGCTGTCGGTGATCGATCCGAGCCGAAGCTGGCACGAGCTGGCGCGGCAAATGGAGTTGTCGGGCCGGCGTCCGAGCGATCCGCGCATTCGCAAGGCCATTGCGTATCTGCGCGAGAACACGGGCGCCGAGCCGGACATGAACCGTCTCGCGGAGCATTGCGGGCTGTCGCGCGCCCATTTCTTCGCGCTCTTTCATCGCTGCACGGGCGTGACGCCGAATGTGTATCTGAACGTGTTGCGCATGGAAACGGCCATCAACGATTTATCCGCGAGCGCGCATTCGCTGACGGACATTTCATACAGTCTCGGATTTTCGGCACCCGCGCATTTCTCGCGTTTCTTCAGGCAGAACCTGGGCATCACGCCAAGCGAGTATCGCCGTGTGGTGCAGTTGTACGAAGCGGATTCCAAACAAGTGCAGATCTGAGTACGGCAAACGAGTGCGCACGCGATGTCGCGCGTGCGTTGGATCGTCACGTCCGTCGCAAAGGTTTCCTTGTTGAAAAGCATCAGACTGCAAGGTAATTCGCCCGACCACTTGGTAAGCGAGTTGGCGCGCTCCGGCAGTACATTGAATCGACGATGCGATGTGTCTCGTCTTGCATGCGAGGCACGTTGATTTTGAATATCGCACACAGCACAGGCAGGAGACACGCGTGAGCGACACCGATACCGACACCGCGCTGAAGGAACGTCAGGCGCCACCGACCGCTTCCGATCGCAACGATACACAAGCGATGCATCGCCGGCATGTGGGCCGTCCGATGCAACGCCTCGAAGACCCCGCGATTCTGACCGGGCGCGGCCGCTACGGCGACGATATCGCCGTCAAGACGGGCACGCTGCACGCCGCCGTGCTGCGCTCGCCGTATGCACATGCGGAGATTCGCAGCATCGACGCAAGCGCGGCGCTCGCGCACAAAGGCGTTCGCGCGGTGCTCACGGGCGACGATGTGCGCGCGTGGTCACAGCCGTTCGTCGTCGGTGTGAAGTCGCCGATGGAACACTGGGCGCTCGCGATGGATCGCGTGCGCTATAGCGGCGAGCCGGTCGCGGTGGTGATCGCCGAGACGCGCGCCATTGCCGAAGACGGGCTCGATCTCGTGAAGGTGGACTATGTGCCGCTGCAGCCGGTCGTCTCCATCGAAGCGGCCATTGCCGACGACGCGCCGGTGCTTCACGAGAAGATCGGCAGCAACGTGGTGAGCGACCGTCGCTTTCGTTATGGCGATCCTGAAGCGGCGTTCGAGAGCGCGCCGCATCGCGTGTCGATCACCACGCACTATCCGCGCAACACGTGTGCGCCGATCGAATGCGGCGTCGTGATCGCCGAGTGCCTGCCGGGCAACGAAGGCTATGACGTGACCTCGAATTTCATGGGGCCGTTCTCGCTGCACGCGGTCATGTCGATGGCGCTGAAAGTGCCCGCCAATCGACTGCGTCATAAGGCGCCGCGCGATTCGGGCGGCAGCTTCGGCGTGAAGCAGGCGGTGTTTCCGTATGTCGTGCTGATGTGCCTCGCTTCGAGAAAATGCGCCGCGCCTGTGAAGTGGGTCGAGGACCGGCTGGAGCATCTGAGCGCGGCGACCTCGGCGACCGCGCGCCTCGCGACGCTCGAAGCGGCCGTCGAAAGCGATGGACGCATCACCGCGCTGTCCTACGATCAGATCGAGGATTGCGGCGGCTATCTGCGCGCGCCGGAGCCCGCCACGTTTTATCGCATGCATGGGTGTCTGACGGGCGCGTATGACATCCCGAATCTGCTCGTGCGCAATCGCGTCGCGCTGACGACGAAGACCCCGACCGGGCTCGTGCGCGGCTTCGGCGGGCCGCAAGTGTATTTCTCGCTGGAGCGTCTGATTCAGCGCATCGCGGAAGAATTGAAGCTCGATGTGCTCGACGTCTATCGACGCAACTTCATCAGGGCCGATGCGTTTCCGTATCGCGCGGCAGCGGGCGCATTGCTCGATTCGGGCAACTATCAGGAAGCGTTGGCGCGCGCGTTGTCGCAAGGCGGATACGAAGAGCTGACGAAGCGCCGCGAGGCCGCGCGCAAGGAAGGGCGTCTCTATGGCATCGGCTTCGCGGCGATCGTCGAGCCGTCCGTGTCGAACATGGGTTACATCACGACCGCGATGCCCGCCGAAGCGCGTCGCAAGGCGGGTCCGAAGAGCGGTGCGATCGCGAGCGCGACCGTGAGCGTCGATCTGATGGGCGGCGTGATCGTCACCATTGCTTCGACTCCGGCGGGACAAGGTCACATGACCGTGTGCGCGCAGGTGGTCGCGGATGTGCTCGGCCTCGATCCCGCGGATATCGTCGTGAATGTCGAGTTCGATACGCACAAGGATGCGTGGTCCGTCGCGGCCGGCAACTATTCGAGCCGCTTCGCGGGCGCGGTTGCGGGCACGGTTCATCTCGCCGCGATGCGCGTGAAAGACAAGCTTGCGCGCATTCTTGCGAAGCAGTTCGCCTGCACGGAGCAGGACGTGTGTTTCGAAGGCGGACGCGTGTTCATGCGTCAAGCGCCCGATAAAGCCTTGCCGTTCGCGCGCGCCGCGAGCAACGCGCCGCACTGGGCGCCCGCGCTCCTGCCCGAAGGCGAGGAGCCTGGGCTTCGCGAAACCGTGTTCTGGAATCCGCCGAACATGACCGCGCCCGATGACGAGGATCGCATCAATACGTCGGCCTGCTATGGCTTTGCGTTCGACATGTGCGGCGTCGAGATCGATCGCGCGACGGGGCGCGTGCGAATCGACCGCTATGTGACCGCGCACGATGCGGGCACGTTGCTCAATCCCGCGCTCGCGGACGGCCAGATTCGCGGTGCGTTCGCGCAAGGACTGGGCGCGGCGCTGATGGAAGAGTTTCGCTATGGCGCGGACGGCAGCTTTCAGTCGGGCACGCTCGCCGACTATCTGATGCCGACGACCTGCGAAGTGCCCGATCCGGTCATCGTGCATCTGGAAACACCTTCGCCTTTCACGCCGCTCGGCGCGAAGGGGCTCGGCGAAGGCAACAACATGAGCACGCCGCCTTGCGTCGCCAATGCCGTGGCCGATGCGACCGGCGTGACGGACATTCGCCTCCCGCTCACGCCGGCGAAGGTGATGGCGATGATCGGCATCGACGATCCGCCGCCGTCCCGGCCCGAGTATCGCGAAGCAGCGCCCGCGAAGAAGCCCGCAGGCGGCGGCAAGGCGCTCACCGCGCAAGGCAAGGTCGAGCTCGAAGCGACGCCCGAAGCCATCTTCGCCGTGTTGATGAACCCTGACGCGCTCGCGAAGGTCGTGCCGGGCTGTCATGCGCTGGAGACCATCGGGCCGAATCAGTATCGCGCCGATGTGACTGTCGGCGTGGGCATGATCAAGGCGCGCTTCGAAGCGAAGATCGGTCTCTCCGATATCGATGCGCCGCGTCGCCTGCGTCTCGCGGGCGCGGGCATTTCGCCGCTCGGCAGCGCGCAAGGCGAAGGGCTCGTCGAACTGGAGCCGACCGCGAACGGCACCTTGCTCGCGTACGACTATGAAGCGCGCGTGTCGGGCAAGGTCGCGGCAGTCGGCGCGCGCATGCTCGAGGGCGCGGCGCAGGTGGTCTTGCGGCAGCTCTTCGAATCGCTTGGAAGACAGGCATCGGGCAAGGCCGTACGCACGAATGCGTCGTGGTTCGAACGCCTGCTCGCAAAGTTGCGGAGGTCGTCATGAAGCCCGCGCCGTTTGCCTATCTGCGCGCACAAGACACTCGCCACGCGCTCGACGCGCTCGCGCAGGCCGGCGCCGATGCGCGCGTGCTCGCGGGCGGCCAGTCGCTCATGGCCGTGCTCAACATGCGGCTCGCGCAGCCGCGCTGGCTCATCGATATCTCGCGCACGGCGGAGTTGAATACCGTGCGCGTGGAATCGGGACATCTCGTCGTGGGCGCCGCTGCGACGCAGGGCAGCGTCGAATGGCGCGAGACGCTTCACGACGAAGTGCCGCTTTTGCGCATGACGTTCCCTCATATTTCGCATTTTCAGATCAGGAACCGCGGCACGGTGTGCGGTTCCATCGCGCATGCGGACCCGAGCGCTGAGCTGCCGCTCGCGCTGCTTACGTTGGGCGGCGATGTCACGCTGCGCTCCGCGAAGCGCAGGCGCACGCTGAGCGCGGCCGATTTTTTTCAGGGCATGTTGATGACCGCGCGCGAGCCGGATGAGCTCGTCGAGTCGGTGCGCTTTCCGCTGAAGAGGCCGGGGCAGCGCTTTGCCTTCACCGAATTCTCGGCGCGTCATGGCGATTTCGCGCTCGTCTCGTGCGCGGCGGTCGTGACAGACGATGCGATTCGCATCGGCGTGGGCGGCGTTGCCGACAGGCCCGTGCTCGAATGCCTGCCGCGACTCGAAGGCGACGATCTGCGCAGTGCATTGAACGATTTGAGTTGGAAGCTCGGCGCGCGCGACGACGCGAATGTCAGCGCGGCATATCGACGGCATCTCGTGCGTGAGCTCGGGTGGCGAGTCATCAAGGAGGCGAAGTGAGAACGACCAGAAACACAAGTTCCGGCGATGCATTCAGCGTCGCGCTTGGAGAAGACGCGTCATGCAGCGTGACGCTGGCGCTCAACGGCGTCATGCGGGGCGGCGCATGCGAAACGCGCGAGCTGCTCTCCGATTTTCTGCGTCATGAGCTCGGCGCGACCGGTACGCACGTCGGCTGCGAGCATGGCGTATGCGGAGCGTGCACCGTGCTCGTCGACGGCGTGGCCGCGCGTTCGTGCCTGATGCTCGCGGTGCAGGCGGATGGACGGCGCATCGACACGGTGGAAGGACTGTCGTCGTCCGCGCAGACGCTCGGCGATCTTCAGGAAGCGTTCGCGCGTCATCATGCGTTGCAGTGCGGCTTTTGCACGGCGGGCATCCTGATGTCGTGCACGGACTTTCTGCAGCGCGTACCGAATCCCGATGAAGAAGCGGTGCGCGAGATGCTGTCCGGCCACTTGTGCCGCTGTACGGGTTATACGCCGATCGTCGCGGCGGTGCTCGACGTGGCGAAGCTGCGGCAGGCGCAATCGTGCGAGCAGGAGGCGAGCCATGTTTGATCTCGGCCGCACGTTCATGCAAACGGTGGAGCGCAGCCCGCATGCGCTCGCGCTCGTCGATGGCGATATCGCGCTGACTTACGCGCAGTGGTTCGATGAAGTCGCCAGGGTCGCGACGGGCCTCAAAACGCTCGGCCTTGCGCGCGGCGATCGCTTGCTCGTCGCGCTGCAGAATCGCTGGGAAATGGCGACGCTGCACTGGGCGTGCCAATTCACGGGCATCGTCATCGTGCCGCTGAACTGGCGCCTCAAGCCCGAGGAGCTCAACTACAGCGTGACCGATGCGGGCGCGCGGGCGATCGTCTATGAAAGCGTTTCCGCCGAAGCCGTGACGCAAAGCGCGGCTGCGCAGGAGATCGCGCGTATCGGGCTCGACGACGTCGAGGGCGCGACACATACCTTCGATGAGCTTCGGGCATCCATGCCGGCGCAACTCGCTACGGAAGCATCCGCCGACGACTACTCGGTGATGCTCTACACCTCCGGCACGACGGGCATGGGCAAGGGCGTGCCGCGCAGGCATCGACATGAGCGCGCCGCCGCGCTCGCGCATGTCGCGCAGAATCTTTATCGGCGCGGCGAACGCACGCTCGGCGTGATGCCGCTCTATCACACGATGGGCGTGCGCTCGCTGCTCGCGATGGCGCTCGTCGATGGGCTCTTCGTCTGCGTGCGGCGATGGAACGCGAAGCTCGCGCTCGACTCGATCGAAGCGCATGCGTTGACCTGCCTGTATCTCGTGCCGACGCTCTATCACGATCTGCTCGCCGCGCCCGGCTTTTCGAAAACGCGCATCCGTTCCGTCACGAAGCTGGGTTTTGCCGGCGCGCCGATGAACGACGGTCTGCTCAAACGCTGCTCGGCCGCGTTCGAACCGGAGCTCTTCGTGAATCACTATGGCTCGTCGGAGGTGTACACGTTCAGCATCGATCAGAACGCGACGAAGAAGCCCGGAAGCGCCGGGCGTGCGGGCCTCAATACGCGCTTGCGCGTCGTGAAGCTGGAGGCTGCATCGCCGGGACAGATCGCGGCAACGGGCGAGGAAGGGCAGATCATCGTCGAATTGCTCGGGGACGAAGCGTTCGAAGGCTACTGGAACCGTCCCGATGCGAACGCGAAGTCTTTGCGCGACGGCTGGTACTTCACCGGCGATACCGGTTACGTCGATGCGGACGGCGATATCTATGTCACCGGCCGCGTCGACGACATGATCATCAGCGGTGGCGAGAACATATCGCCGGTCGATATCGAATCGGTTCTGTCGCTGCATCCCGCCGTCGATGAAGTCGCGGTCGCGGGCGTCAAGGACGAACGCTGGGGCCAGAAAGTGGTCGCGTTCGTCAAGCGATCGCGGGACGTGGACGAAAACGCATTAGACGAGTTTTGCCGCAACTCGGACCTGGTCAACTTCAAGCGTCCGCGCGAATACGTGTTCGTCGATCAGATACCGAAATCTCCCGTCGGAAAGATACTGCGGCGCAAGCTTTCGAGCGGCGAATACGAACCCGAACGTTAAGAAGCGCCCTGCACGAGGCGTTCGAGAAAGCACTGCATCCATATCGGATATATAGATATCCGAAGTAAATATTAAATACGGAGATCGGCAATGGACGAAGTATTTCGGCGCGATGAAATCGCGCAAGGCGTGAGGGGAAGTCAGGTGGCCGTCGCCGTCATGGCGTCTTGTCTCGGATGGGCGCTCGATCTGTTCGACCTGTTCGTTGTCTTGTTCGTGGCACCCGTGATCGGGCATCTGTTCTTTCCGTCGTCCAATCCGATGTTTTCGCTTGCGGCCGTCTATGCGTCGTTCGCCGTGACGCTGTTGATGAGACCGCTCGGCTCGGCAATCTTCGGCTCGTTCGCCGATCAGCACGGACGCAAGCGCGCGATGGTGGTGTCGGTCGTTGGCGTAGGCGTTTCGACGGCCGCATTCGGCATGTTGCCGACCGTCGCGCAGGTGGGCGTCATCGCGCCGATGCTCTTTCTCCTGCTGCGTCTCGTGCAGGGCGTGTTCGTCGGAGGCGTGGTGGCGTCGACGCATACGATCGGCACCGAGACCGTCAGCCTCAAGTGGCGCGGCGCGGTGTCCGGGTTCGTCGGCGGCGGTGGCGCGGGGCTCGGCGCGTTGCTCGCATCACTCGTCTATCTCGCGACGACCGCGCTCTTTCCGGGCGCTGCGTTCGAGGTGTGGGGCTGGCGCTGCATGTTCTTCGCGGGCATCGTGAGCTCGGTACTCGGCGTGTTCGTCTTCAATCGGCTTGAAGAATCGCCGCTCTGGGCCGAGCTCGCGGCGCGCAAGCAAGCGGCGGCGCGCGCGAGGGGCATCACGAATGAAGCGCCGGGTGTTTCACCGCTGCGCGTGCTGTTCTCGAAGAAGTATCGCTCGATTCTGCTCGTGAATCTGATGCTGACCATCGGAGGCGGAAGCGGCTATTACCTCACGTCGGGATACCTGCCGACTTTCCTCAAGGTCGTCACGCATACGTCCGCATCGAACGCGGGTTGGATCCTGATGTGGTCGAGCGTCGCGGTGGTGATCGCATCGACAGCGGCGGGGCATCTGAGCACGATGATCGGCCGCAAGCGCAGTTTCATCTGGCTCGGCATCGCGCGTCTGATCGGCTTTCCGCTGCTCTATCTCGCGCTGCCGCATGCGGGCGACGTGTGGCTCATCGGCTTTTATGCGATCGTGCTCAGCGCGCTCGGCAGTGCCGGCTACGCGCCGATTCTCATCTTCCTCAATGAACGCTTTCCGACGGCGATCCGCGCATCGGGAACGGGCTTGTCGTGGAATCTGGGCTTCGCGGTGGGCGGGATCATGCCGACAGTCGTTTCCGTGGTCGCGGGATCGTCCTCCGATTTGCCGATGGTGCTCGCAGTCGCGCTCATCGCGATCAGCGTGCTGTTTCTCATTGGCGCGTTTATCGTGCCTGAAACAATGGGCCGTCTGAACGACGAGGACTGAGGGGGCCGGCCTGAAATGCGCAACTGCAGCAAGTCTATTGATCCGATGATTAACGGCGGTTCCGATACGATTTCAGGCGGTATTGACCTCGCCGTTCACGCCTTGTCGATTGTCGACGGCACCCGGCATCGCAAGGGTCGCTCGATCGGCCCGAAGCGTTGCCGAATCCGCGTTTTCTGAGCTACCGTATCAACAGGAAGCGACAGATGCGCGGAACTGAACCGTGGGGAGTGCACTCATGTTCCACCGGAAACTGAAAGACTTTCCGCCGAATTTTCTCTGGGGTGCCGCCTCGGCGGCTTATCAGGTAGAAGGCGCCTGGAACGAGGACGGCAAAGGCCCGTCGGTGTGGGATGCCTTCACCAAGATTCCCGGCAAGACCTTTCAGGGCAGCAACGGCGATGTGGCAGTCGATCACTATCATCGCTTTGCCGAAGATGTGGCGCTGATGGCGCAGATGGGCATGAAGGCATATCGCTTCTCCGTGAGCTGGCCGCGCATCTATCCGCAAGGTCGGGGCGAGGTCAACGAAGCAGGGCTGGCATTCTATGAGCGATTGATTGATGCATTGCTCGATCACGGCATCGAGCCGGTGCTCACGCTGTACCACTGGGATTTGCCACAGGCTTTGCAGGATGCATACGGTGGCTGGGAAAGCCGCGAGATCATCGCGGATTTCGAGCGCTATTGCGTCACGCTGTTTCAGCGCTTCGGTGGAAAGGTCAGGTATTGGGTTTCGCTGAATGAACAGAACTTCAACTTCACCAATGCCTATCAGTTGGGCACTCACCCTCCGGGCGTAGAGGACCGCAAGCGTTTCTTCGCGGCCAATCATGTGGCATTCCTCGCCAATGCCACGGTGATTGCCGCATTCCGCCAGCACGTACCGGACGGCCAGATCGGCCCCAGCTTTGCCTACTCGCCTGCGTACCCGGCCTCCAGTGCGCCTGCCGATATTCTGGCCTTCGAGAACGCCGATGAGTTCACCAATTACTGGTGGCTCGATCTCTATTGCTTTGGCCGCTATCCGCAAGCGGCGCTGCATTACCTCGAGGAAACCGGCGAAGCGCCGCACATGGAACCGGGCGATCTGGAAATCTTTCGGCGCGGCTTGCCCGACTTTGTCGGCGTGAACTACTACTACACCACCACGTTTACCGAGAACCCGCTCGATGGTGTGGGCATGAAGCGCATCAACACCACCGGCCAGAAAGGCACCACACCATCGAGCGGCGTGCCCGGCCTGTATCGCACCGCCGCCAACCCGAATCTGGAAACATCCAACTGGGACTGGGCTATCGATCCTGCCGGATTGCGTATTGCGATGCGTCGAATCTCCAGCCGCTACGCGCTGCCGATGATGATTACCGAAAACGGTCTGGGCGAGTTCGACACGCTGCACGCCGATGACACCATTCATGACGCCTACCGCATTGCCTACCTGAAAGGGCATGTCGAAGCCTGCCAGCAAGCGATCAGCGACGGCGTGCAGTTGCTGGGATATTGCGCATGGTCGTTTACCGATATCCTGAGCTGGCTGAATGGCTATCAGAAGCGATATGGATTCGTGTACGTCGACCGTGACGAGACCAATGCGAAAGACCTGCGCCGTATACCGAAAGACAGCTTTTACTGGTATCGAGATGTGATCGCCAGCAACGGCAAAAAGCTTTGATAAAAGCTCCGCAACGACATGAATATTCGCTCGGCGGCTAGGCCGACCAGCCGGCGCGCATTCGATGATCTACATGTCGCTTGTTTTTCAACCTGCGTGGGCGCTTGCCGTGCGAACCGTGCGCGGCCCTTCGCGCAGCAAGAGGGGCATTAAACGCCGTTTGGCCGTCTGCGCGGCCCACTCGCAATACGCGGCGCTGCCGAGCACCCAGCCCTTGAGCGTCGACTGCATCAGGTTATGGACCTCGTGTTCGTCGAGGGGCTGTGCGCCCAAATCGCGGTAAGCCTGGTTGCGCTCGAGCGGCGTACTGCCGAGCGCCCGATAGAGCGAGTGATCCTTGATGAAGCTATCGACACGCAGCCCGATGTGGTGTGTGTAACTCGACCACGGGTAATTTCCGGGCTCGGCTACGAGGCGGTTGCGCACCGGCGCATGATCGATGGCCCGGCTTGCGAGCAGAAAATAACGGTCGGGCTCGATCACTGTTGCCCGGTACGCGCCACGCCACACCATGCCGCGACGTCCATGGCGGCGATTGAAGGTCTCGACATAGCGGCGGCCGACCGCCTGCATCGCCATGGCCACGCTCGACTCGTATGAGGGCGTGACGAGGAACTGTACTGCGTCAGGCATGAGCACCCACGCGTGGACGGCCAGATCGGCGACGCGCGCTGCGTCTGCCAGGCAGGCGAGGAAGTACCGGTAGTCTCCTTCGTCCAGGAATGCGGGCCCGGTGAGCCCCTGCAAGATAACGTGCTGCGGTTGTTCTGGGACGTAGTGCCGTGCAAGCCGTGTCATGCTGAATGAACCGGAAGTCCGATGTGAGAAAGCGATCCGACGGGTATCGGATGCGTGACGGTGCGTAATGTGGATATGGGACGAAATTCTATCGGTCGCGCGCACACGTTTGCGTCGCGAATAGCGCTTTCTTATGGCCTCTTTTCGGTGAATTGCCGATCGCGTGATCGATATTTTTTTGTGCCGCCGCAGAATAGCCGCGAGAGGCGACATGGACGGCGCCTGAGCGAAGACCGTCCTGCCGATGGTGGTCGAACCGCTGAAGCGCCAGCCGCAGGCGCTCGGTCCGCAAATCAATCCATTCGATGCGGCCGTGCGCCGACCGGTTCATGGCCTGACGCGCGCATAACATTCGCCGGGATGACCCGCGCTGCATGCTGAAACCCTCTCCTGAGGACGTCAGGTATCTCTGCCATCGGGCTCGAAAGTGTCGGTGGTCTCTTTACCGTTGACTTCTCCGGAACCGCAGCATCGCTGGCAGAGCTGCCACCGCTCTCCGTTGCACTTCGGGCACGTGATGGTGTTGGAGGTGCGAGACATGTCCGAAACGGTCTCGACTTCGGTTATCTGCACCTTTCCCGTTCCGCCACATTTTTCGCACTTGACCTTTCCCTGGCCATCACATTGCGAACAGGTAGTCATGCTCTCTGCTCCCGTTGGATACGCGACCATACTACTCCGAGCGGCGATTAGAGCTCCACGCGCATGCGCTTCGCGGGACGTGTTACAGAATACTGTCCAGCGCTTTCGCGAACCTGGCCTCGGTGCCTTCGATGTCGTGAAGTTTGTCCAGGCCGAATAGACCAATACGGAAGGTCTTGAAGTCTTCCGGCTCGTCGCATTGAAGAGGAACGCCCGGCGCAATCTGCAAGCCGGCACCGACGAATTTCTTGCCGGAGCGCATGTCATCATCGTCCGTGTAGCAGACCACGACGCCCGGAGCCTCGAAACCTTCGGCTGCTACGCTCTTGAAGCCCCTGTCAGCCAGCAGTGAGCGAATGCGTTTGCCAAGTTCAAGTTGTTCCGCTCTCACTTTGTCGAAGCCATATGCCTCGGTTTCCTTCATGACATCGCGCAGCGTCGCGAGACTATCCGTGGGCATCGTCGTGTGGTACGCAAAGCCATTGTTCTCATAGGCTTCCATGATTTGCAGCCACTTGCGGAGGTCGCAGGCGAAGCTCGTGCTGGTCGTCGCATCGATTCTTTCGCGGGCGAGGGCGCTGAGCATGACCAGTGCGCAACAAGGCGACGCGCTCCATCCCTTTTGCGGGGCGCTGATCAGCACATCGACGCCGCTGGCTTCCATGTCGACCCAGATCGTACCGGAGGCGATGCAATCCAGTACGAACATACCGCCGACGGCATGAACCGCGTCGGACACCGCGCGCAAGTATGAATCCGGCAGCAGGATTCCGGATGCGGTTTCGACGTGCGGCGCAAAGACGAGATCCGGCCTGGTTTGCCTGATCGCAGCGACGACTTCTTCCACGGGAGGCGGTGCAAACGCGGCTTGCCTGCCTTGTTCGACCGGACGCGCTTTCAATACGGTCGATTCGGACGGAATGCCGCCCATGTCGAAAATCTGCGACCAGCGGAAGCTGAACCAGCCGTTGCGGATGACGAGACACTTTTGATTCGTCGCGAACTGCCGGGCGACGGCTTCCATTCCAAACGTTCCGCTGCCCGGGACGACCACAGCAGCCCTGGCGTTGTAGACCTTTTTCAGTGCACCGGAAATGTCGCGCATGACGCCCTGAAAGAGCTGCGACATATGATTGATCGATCGGTCGGTGAAGACGACCGAGTATTCGAGGAGTCCATCTCGATCGACATCAGGGAGTAACGCTGGCACGCTCGCCTCCTGTAACAGACGAATGAAGAAATCGAATTCAGATTCTAACGAAAGCCCGCCGCGACCGAGGCGACGAGCACTCGGCGAGGCCGACGGGTTCAAGTCCGCTTCGCGCCCGCACCGCGTGCGATCAGGAATTCGTCCAGCTGCTCGAATGTCTCGGGCATCGCCTCGTCCATTCCCTCGATGGCGACGTCGAGCGCACTCTTCGACGGATAGTCCTCGCGCATCACCAGCAGCGTCTTGCCATCTTTCTCCTCGAAGGTCACCGTCGTGACGGCGCCATCGTTGCTTTCCTCGTTGGTCCACACGAGACGGGCATTCGGCACCACTTCGAGATATCTGCCGAAGAACGCCATGGGCGCCGCGGCCTTGGGATGAGCGAACTCCAGGCGATAGCTGCCGCCGACACGGACATCCTGTTCACAGGAAAGCAGGGTCGCGCCGCTCGATTTCGGCACCCACCATTGCTTGAACAGCTCGGGCGTGGTCCACGCTTCGAACACGAGCCGCGACGGGGCGTCGAAGGTTCGCGTGGTGACCAGCTCGCGCTCGGACTTCCGTTCCAATGCCGTGCGGTTGCCGGTGCGGGCGGACTCACTCTCTCTTCTTGCGACCATCACGTTTCTCCTTGCGTTTGAGTTCCTCGATGACGGTGTCCAGCGCGCCGAAGGGCGCGGCCCACATCCGGCGGTCGTTCTCGATCCGGGCCGACGCTTCCTCGAGACGGCGCGAGCGATGGCCCAGGCAGCACGAGCGCATCGGTGCAGGTAGGAATACGATATCAGTAAGCACGGAGGCAGGTCATGACCACGGCTGCCAGCTTCGACATTGGCTACACACGGTTCCTCGGCCCCGAGGGCGAGTGTGTGCAGCCGTTACCGGGCTTTGCGAGCGATGTCGCCGTGCTGATCGAGCTCTATCGGAGGATGGTGCTGACACGGGCGTTCGACAGCAAGGCGGTAGCGCTGCAACGGACCGGCCAGCTTGGCACGTTCGCGTCGTCGCTCGGTCAGGAAGCGATCGGCGTCGGCGTGGCGAGCGCGATGCAGACCGACGATGTTCTTTTTCCATCCTATCGCGATCACGCGGCCCAATTGCTGCGCGGCGTCACGATGACCGAGAGTCTGCTGTACTGGGGCGGCGACGAGCGCGGCAGCGACTTCAAGGTTCCCCGTAACGATTTTCCGAACTGCGTACCGATCGCGACACAGGTCTGCCATGCAGCCGGCGCGGCATACGCATTCCGGCTGCGTCGCGAACCGCGCGTCGCGGTGGCGATCCTGGGCGACGGAGCGACATCGAAGGGCGACTTCTACGAGGCGATGAACCTGGCCGGCGTCTGGCGTGCGCCGCTCGTGCTCGTCGTCAACGACAATCAATGGGCGATTTCCGTGCCACGCAGCCGACAGACGGCCGCGCAAACGCTCGCACAAAAGGCGATCGCGGCTGGCATCGAGGGTCTTCAGGTCGATGGCAACGACGTGATTGCCGTGCGTGAGGTCGCCGGTGCGGCGCTCGACAAGGCCCGGCGGGGCGACGGTCCGACCTTGATCGAAGCCCTCAGCTACCGGCTGGGCGATCACACAACAGCTGATGACGCGTCACGCTATCGCGACGCCGAGGTCGTGAGCCAGCGATGGGAATCCGAGCCGCTGCGCCGGCTGCGTCTCTATCTCACGCAATTGAAGGCGTGGGACAAGGAACAGGAAGACGCGCTGGGCAAGTCGTGCCATGCAGAGGTCGAGCGCGCCGTGGAGGCGTATCTCGCGACTCCCGCGCCGGATGTGTCCGCGATGTTCGACCATCTTTACGCGGCTCTGCCCGAGGCCATGAAAGAGCAACTGGCGATGGCGCGGCGTTTCGCGTCGGCAGGAGATCATGATGGCTGAGCTCAACATGGTCGAGGCGATCAATCTGGCGCTCGCGTACGAGCTCGAGCATGATCCCGCGGTCATGCTGCTCGGCGAGGACATCGGCGCGAATGGCGGCGTGTTTCGCGCGACGCTCGGATTGCAGGCTCGCTTCGGCGCCGAGCGCGTACTCGATACGCCGCTCGCCGAAACCGCGATCGTCGGCTCGGCGATCGGCATGGCCGCCATGGGCCTGAAACCCGTCGCGGAAATCCAGTTCAGCGGATTCATTTATCCGGCCATCGATCACGTCCTGAACCATGCCGCGCGTCTGCGGCACCGCACCCGAGGGCGCCTCGGCTGCCCGCTCGTGATTCGCACGCCCTGTGGCGCGGGGATTCATGCACCGGAGCATCATTCCGAAAGCCCCGAAGCGTTGTTCGTGCATATGCCCGGACTGCGCGTCGTGACTCCGTCGTCCCCGGCGCGCGCCTACGGCTTGCTGCTCGCCGCGATTCGCGATCCCGATCCGGTCATCTTCTTCGAGCCAACCCGCCTGTACCGGCTGTACAGGCAACCTGTGGAGGACAACGGCGAGGCATTGCCGCTCGACTGCTGTTATCCATTGCGCGACGGGTCGGATGTCACGCTCGTGAGCTGGGGCGGCGCGTTGCAGGACGTGCAGGTCGCCGCGGACCAGCTCGCGCTGGAAGGCGTGATGGCCGAGGTGATCGACGTAACGACGCTCAAGCCGCTCGACATGAACACGATCCTCGAGTCGGTGGCGAAAACCGGACGCTGCGTGATCGTGCACGAAGGCTCGCGTACGGGCGGAGTCGGCGCGGAGATTGCCGCATGTATCGCCGAACGAGGCCTGTACTCCCTGCTTGCGCCCGTGCAGCGTGTCACCGGTTACGACGTGGTGGTCCCGCTTTACCGGCTCGAGAATCAATACATGCCCGGCCCGCAGCGGATCGTCGCCGCGGTCAGGCAGGCACTGGAGGCGGCGTGACGTCATGAAGGTCTTCAAGTTGCCGGACCTCGGCGAGGGCTTGCAGGAAGCGGAAATCGTCGAGTGGCATGTCAAGGCGGGCGACGAGCTTCGCGCGGATCAGCCCATGCTGTCGGTGGAGACGGCCAAGGCCATCGTCGAGATCCCGTCGCCCTATGCCGGGCGCATTGCGAAGCTGTTCGGCCAGCCGGGCGAGATCGTGCATCTGGGCGCGCCGCTCGTCGCGTTCGAGGGCGAGGGCGGCGATACGGACGCGGGTACCGTGGTGGGGCACATGGACGTCGGCCGGCAAGTGGTGCATGAGGCGCCGGCAGCGCTCGGTGGCGGCGCCGGCGCGGTATCGATCAAAGCGATGCCCGCGGTGCGGGCGCTCGCGCGCAAGCTGGATGTCGACCTGGCGATGGTGACGCCCTCGGGGCCGGAAGGCGTGATCACGGCGGCGGACGTGCAGCGCGCGGCGAAGACGCTCGCCGAACTGGGACCGCCCGAGGTGCTGCGCGGTGTGCGGCGCGCGATGGCGCAAAACATGGCGCGTGCGCAAAGCGAAGTGGCGGCGGCGACGGTCATCGACGATGCCGACATTCATGCGTGGTCCGCGCATGCCAATGTCACGATCCGGCTGATCCGCGCGCTAGCGGCCGGATGCCGGGTCGAACCGGGGCTGAATGCCTGGTTCGACGGCCATGCCGGGCGGCGCCATGTGCTCGCGAAGATCGATCTCGGTATCGCCGTGGACTTGCCCGAGGGACTTTTCGTCCCGGTGCTGCGAGATATCGTGCATCGCGATGCAGCCGATCTGCGCGCCGGGCTCGACCGTATGCGCGCCGACATCCGGGCGCGCCGGATTCCGCCCGAGGAGCTGCGCAATAACACGATCACGTTGTCGAATTTCGGCATGATCGCCGGCAAGTACGCGGCTCCGATCGTCGTGCCGCCGACGGTTGCGATTCTCGGCGCGGGGCGTATTCATGAACAGGTTGTGGCGCAGGACGGTGCGCCCGCGGTTCACCGGATCGTGCCGCTCAGTCTCACCTTCGATCACCGGGTCGTCACCGGAGGCGAAGCGGCACGTTTCCTCGCCGCGGTCATCGAGGATCTCGAGAAGCCGCAATAGATCGACCGTCGCCTTTAGCGACCGGCCTGCGAATAATCGAGTATCAATCGAATTCGTCGTCAAACATAAGCTCGAATCAAATGGTCTTTTCCACCATGGATATCGTTTTCCATGCGTGCGACAAATTGCGCGTCGACAGGAAGTGCCGAGGCGCTACCCTTTTACTAACGGCCTCGGCGTGACACGCAGGTCAAAGGAGACGAAAATGCTAAGCCCGCATGAGATCGCAGCGCTAATGCTGCTCGATGCAAATCCCCTTCAGAGTGAACTGGATCATTGCGATCTGGATTCCCTGTGTGAACGACAACTCGTCCTGTTGGAAAAACTGGCGTCCGGTGTCGAACGCCGACGCTTGACGGAGCAGGGACGCGTAGTGCTGCAATCTGTCGGAAAGTTGCATTAGCGCCAGTCGGTGTCATAGCTGACTTTGCCGGCGCATGTTCCACTGGATCGTGGGCTTCGAGCTTAGCGGCACCTTCAAGGTAACGATGAAAGAATAAAAACGAACGATCGCTTTCCAGAAGCGAGTTTCAACGTTAACCCTCATTACTAGTGCATTCGACGCATGTTTTAATCATTTCCTAAAAGGCGAACACGCGTTGCAGTTCCTAAAAATACTAAATGCGGAGTTCGTACTTCAAAGAATATAGATTTTCAGGGGAAGCCATGAGCGAAACCATTATGGGATGCATTGTGGCGGGTGCTGCCGTTTCCATTGCAATCCCGGGCATATTCAGGCACTACATTCAGGAGTCTCGACGCGATCGTGTGCTGCGAGGTCGATGCGAGCAGGGCGCAGTCCTTGAAAAAGGCGCGGTTCAAACACAGCTCAAAGCGCGACGAGTTTCTTGAGAAAGCTCATTTAAAGTCGATCAATATCGGTGGGATCAGCACAGGTCTAGACGATCGACAAGATCGCTCGAACTATTCATGACGTACAGCTTTATTAACCCGAAACGAGCCGTCGATGCTCGCGAGTCGGGTCCAGTGTTGCCGCGCGGCGGCGCACCGATGAATAGCGAGTCACCGGACGATGCACCAGCCGACCTCACACTGAGCGGCCTCGCCCGGGAACTGGCGCGATCACGGCGTCGACTGTTGCGTCGCGGATCAGCTGAAATGTCGACACAGTGTGCACGGGTCGACGCGGCCGCCAAACGCGCACTGGTCGGATATTTCGCTTTCATGCTCTCGGAAGTCTGCACCGCGCTGCTGCGCGCGGAGCGCTCCGAATTGCCGGCGAACGACGAATGTGTCGCGCCCCCAGGCGGACTCTACCCGCCGGAATGGCGGGTTACGGATCTGTTTCGCAACATCGAACGCGTGCAGCGTTGTCTGAAGGAGGAGATCCGCGCGTATTTCGGTCACGTGGCTACGTCGGTCGAGGTGCACATGCGGGCGCATGAGGTCGTCGAGCGCACGTTTCGCGCGATTATCGAAGCTGCAATCGAGGCGCAATTGCAACGTCAGGCTGCTGAAGTCTCAGCCGCGCAGGACGGCCTGCAAAAGGCGCTGACTGCGCTCCAGCACACCGAGGAGCGTCTGCGCGTCGCGACAAGCGCCGCCGGCATCGGCATCTTCGAATGGCGTGGCGCTTCGCGTTCCGGTGTGTGGGAAAACCGGCAGATGTACCACATCACCGGACAGCCCGAAGACCAGGGGCCTTTGACGGCGGACCAGTTCATGGCGCTCGTCCATCCGGCCGACGTCGATTTGCTGCTATCGCATTTCAGGTCCCGTCTGGTCTCTGCACAGCCTGTTCATGTCGCGTTCCGGCTGAACCGCGTGGCGGATCGTGCGCTTAGAACCGTTGAGATGTTCGGCCACTTCCGTCCTCTGGTGGAGCAGGACGATTACATATTCATCGGCAGCCTCTGCGACGTGACGGAGCGCGCTGATGCAGAGGCGAAACTCAAGGACGCGGATCGCCGCAAAGACATCTTTCTGGCCACGCTGGCGCACGAACTGCGCAACCCGCTGGCGCCTGTGCGCAACGCGGCTCATCTCCTGGGTCACGACGCCGGAGCTGATCCCGTCAAACGGGAGTGGCTGCGCAACGTAATCGAACGTCAGACCGGGCACCTCGCGCATCTGATCGATGACTTGCTCGATGTATCGCGGATCACCACGGGCAAGATCGAATTGCGACGCGAGGTCTTCGACATCCGGCGCGCGCTGGACCACGCGCTCGAGATCACCATGCCGGCTGCGCTGCAGCGACATCATGACATCGTGCGGCTGCCACTGGAACAGCCCGTCTATGTCGACGGCGATCCTGCACGCATGACCCAGATGTTTTCGAACCTTCTGGATAACGCCATCAAATATACCGACCCGGGTGGCCGGGTGATCCTTCGCACCGCGGTCGTCGGACGCGAGGTATGCGTGACCATAGCGGATACGGGCACAGGCATCGCGGACGATGCGCTTGCGCATGTATTCGACTTGTTCGTGCAGGGTTCAGGTCACGGCGAGCAGTCCCGAGGCGGTCTCGGAATCGGGCTGTCGGTTTGCAGGACACTGACGGAGATGCACGGAGGGACGATCGTCGCGAGAAGCGAGGGCAGGAACGAAGGGAGTGAATTCGAAATACGTCTGCCTGTCTGCCAGGCCAGCCACCGCGAGGCGGTGCACGGATTCATCGGCGATGAACCCTCGTCGGTTCGGCTGCCGATCCTGATCGTCGACGACAATGTCGATGTCGCGCTGTCGCTCGCGATGATTCTGGACAAGCACGACGTGCGCACTGCGCACAGCGGGGAGGAGGCCCTGCGAATCGCGGCAGCCTTCGAACCACGGTTGGTGTTCCTCGACCTCGGTTTGCCAGGCATTAGCGGCTACGAGGTGGCGCGTCGGCTGAGGGAGCGGCAAGCAGCCGGCACGCGGCTCGAGATCGTCGCTGTCTCGGGCTACGGTCAGCCTGAAGACCAGGCACGCTCGGCGAGCGCGGGTTGCGATAGCCATTTGATCAAACCCGTCGATGTCGAGGCCTTGCTTGCGATCGTTACGCGAATCGCTGAGTCGGCGGCCGAGGCCATCGACGTTTCGTCGCCTTGACCGGACCTTGTGCCGATTCGGCGATGATCGCGCCATCTGCTCACGACCGCGCATTCCGGCGATGAGTCGGCGCGTCGGGCTTACGCGCGCCTGACCCGCCACGCGGTCCGCAGCATTGCTTCCAGCAAATCGCCGTAATCCCAGCCGATGCCTCGCGCCGCGATGGCCGAGAGACTATCCTGATCGCTCCGCCCAGGGCGGCCGGCGCCGGTCATGTTCGGCTTCATGTTCACATCGAAGATGCGGTAATCGCCGCGAAGGTTCGCACGGCAGTCGATACGGATCGGTGCAAGCGCACCGATCGCTTCGAAGGCGCGCGCGCACGCATTCATCAGCGCGGCGACCGGCGGGGAGGCGGCTTCTGCTGCCGTGAGCACTGCGCTGTTGCGCGTGACCGCGACCGTGCCGTTATACGGTGCGACGCCGTCGACATGGTTCAAGCGGCGCACCGGCGAAAGCACGAGCGGGCCGGCATTCGCGCCTTGTTGCGTCATGACGGTCAACGTGAGTTCGTCGCCGGGCAGATACGCCTCCACGATGGCGAGCGAGCCGAACGCCCCGCTTTGAAAGAGGGATGCCAGTGCGGCGACGAATTGCGCATGGTTATCGACGAGCGTCACGCCTTGACTGCCTCTGCCTCGCACCGGTTTGACGATAAGCGGGAACGTTAGCCCGCGCTCGGCCAATGCACTTTGCGTCAATGATTCGAACGCAGGAATGTCCCCTTGCGCGTTCGCCCCGACGATGATCGATGCAGCGACCGGCAGGCCGCGAGCACGGAGCACCGCATTGGTCTCGTACTTGTCGTCGACGCGCTGCTGCCGCTCGGGCATCTGGCCGACGATCCAGCAGTCGAAGAGCATCGATTCGAGCGGATGTCCTTCGAAAAGCACCGTGTTGGCCCAGATGACCGTAGCGCCTTTGCGCACGGCCTCGCTCAACCCTTCGGTGGTATCAGGAAATACCCAGTCCGAGTCGACGTTCGCGTCAGGTTCGGCAACCGGCGTGACGATCTCGACGCCTCGTCGGCGCAGGCCGAATGCGATATCCGCGCCGCTGTCGGAATATCCCCCAGGCTTTGGGTCCTTGCGGGCGCCATCGAAAACCGGAGGCGGGACTTGTTGATAGATGATCGCGACACGCCGCTTCGCATCGCGGTCGATCTGTTCGACGATCATGGCTGGTCATCCGCGGCTGACTCCGCCGGCGCAACCGACGCACCGACGATGCCGTGCCGCTTCAACGACTCGGCGACGAAGCCCGACGCCTTCGTCTCTTCCACGAATGCGCGCAGCACGTCCGCCGCCGCCTGCCCACGGCTCTTTGGCGTACCCATCGCCTGGCGAATGACCATGAATCGCCCCGGAAGCAGCCGCAATCCGGGCGTGCGCCCGGCGTCGGCCTCCAGCTGCTGGCGCACGCCCGCTGCAACATCCAGCGCTTGCTCGATGAACGTCTGCACTACCGTCGGCGATGTCGGCGCGCGCACGATTTCGGCGTGCTTCAACTCGCGCGTCAGAAAAAGGTCATAGGCGCTGCCTTTGCCGACGGTCACGCGGATGCCTTCGCGATCCACTTGCTCATTGCACTCGATGCTCGACGCGTTGCGCACGAGATAGCAGCCTTCGATCAGCACGTACGGCGCGGTGAATGCGATGGTCTCGCCGCGCAACGGATCGATCGCGAAGAAGCCGAAGTCCGCGCGCTCTTCGCTCACGGCCTGCACCGACTTGCCCGCGGCATCGAATACCACGAGTTCCAGTTCGACACCGAGATGCTTCGCGAACGCACGCGCGAGATCGACGGATACGCCGAACGGCTCGCCCGTTTCCGGATCTTTATTGGCGAGAATCGGATTGCCGAGATTGATCGACGCGCGCAGCGTGCCCGTAGGCGTGAATGCGGCGACGACGTTTTGATCGATGGTCATGGGTGTTATCAGGGTTCGAGAATCTGGCTGATGCGCGACAACGCGTCGAGCGTATGCAGCAAATGCTGGCGCATCGCTTCGGACGCTTCTTCGTTCTTCTCGCGCTCCAAAAGGTCGAGCACTTCGAGATGCTGCTTCGCGTGCTCGGCATAGCGTTCACGATGCTGCATCGAGCGATACGAAAGCAGGCGCCGCACGCGGTTCACGCGCTTGATCGTATCGATGAAAAAGCTGTTCCCCGATGCCTCGACGAGCGACTCATGAAAGCGCACGCCGCGCTCGTGCAACTGATCGGCGGTATCCGTTTCGATGCCGCCCGCGAGCAGATGCTTCTCGACATCGCGGCATCGTTCGAGCACTTTCTTTTCGAGCCGATAACCCGGCTCCAGCAACGCGGCCGGTTCCAGCGCGAGACGCAAGCGATACGACTTCAGCAGACTGTCGGGCGTCGTCAGCATCGGCGAGAACTGCCAGCCGTAGCCGGGCTTGCGCTCGGCCCAGCCTTCCTGCGAGATGCGCGTGAGCACGGCCGTCAATTGCGTGCTCGTCAGGCCGTAGCGCGTGCGGATCATCTGCTCGGAGAATTCGTCGGGCAACGCGCCTTTCAGGCGGTCATCGGCGATCCGGAAATAGACGCTCGTGACGATATCGGTTTCGCCGAGCCCGAGTTCATCGACGACATCCGACAGCGATTCGATCACCGGCTTCGCGACGAAGAACCCGCGATTCTTCTCGCGCGTGAGGATGCCTTTCTCGTGCAGCAGCGCGAGCGCCTCGTTGACCGGCGAGCGCGACACGCGCAGGCGGTCGGCGAGCATCTGCGCGGGCAAATGCGCGCCGGCCATCAGGCCTTCGTTCTTGATGAGTTCGACAATCTGGGTCGCAATCGATCGGTCAATCATGTCAATGTGCCTTCTGCCGCGACGCGGCGGCGGTCTCAGGCCTCCTGCGTCGTCAGGTGTTGTTGCAGTATCAGCGGGATGACGCCGCCCGAGCGCAGCAGGCGGCATTCGAGTTGCGTCTCGACGGCTGCTGTCGCATCGACCGGCTCGACGCTGCCATCCGCGCGCACGATCCTCACGGGCACCTTGCAGCGCGGCGACAGCGCGTGGACGGGCGCGTCGACTTCGAGCTTATCACCCGGCTGGAGATCGAGCGTGTCCGGGCCCGTGCCCGATGCGAAGCGCAGCGGCAGAATCCCCATGCCGATCAGATTCGAGCGATGAATACGCTCGAAGCTCATCGCCAGCACCGCGCGGATGCCGAGCAGCCGCTGGCCCTTCGCGGCCCAGTCGCGCGACGAGCCCGTGCCATAGCGCTCGCCCGCGACGAGCACCACCGAATTGCCTTCGTCGTGATAACGCTGCGCGGCTTCGAAGATCGGCATGACAGCGCCGCTCGGCACATGCAGCGTATGCGCGACGGGCATGCCGGGCTTCAGCCGGTTCACGAGCGTCCTGTTATAGAACGCGGCGCGCACCATGACTTCCCAGTTGCCGCGTCGCGATGCGAACACGTTCAGATCGTCGCGATCATCGCCGCGTTCGACGAGAAAATCCGCGACGTAGCTGTCCTTCGGAATCGCGCTGGCCGGAGAGATGTGATCGGTCGTGACGTCGTCGCCGAGCACGAGTAGCGGATACGCGCTGTAGCGGCCCAGCTGGCTGCCCTGCGAAGCCGATGCGAACGGCGGCCTGCGCAATGCCGTCGATCGCGGATTCCACGGAAAGCGCGCGCTGTGCGGCGCTTCCAGATCGTGCCACGCGGGATTTTTGCTCGCGATGGCGAACGCGCGCGGATAGTCGCGCGGATCGGAGGCGGCAGCGACGAGCGCCGCGACTTCATCGCGCGCAGGCCATAGATCGCGCAGATAGACGGGCGTGCCGTCCTGCGTATGTTGAATCGGGTCGCGGCTCAGATCGGCTTGTGCATCGCCCGCAAGTGCGAACGCGATGACCAAAGGCGGCGACATGATGAAGCCGAGATCGAGATCGGGATGAATGCGGCCCGGAAAGTTGCGATTGCCGGACAGCATCGCGACGGGATACACGCTTTTCTCCGCCATCGCTTCGCGGATCGGCGCCGTGAGCGGCCCCGAATTGCCGATGCAGGTCGTGCAGCCATAACCGACGATATCGAAGCCGACCGCCGACAGATCATCGATGAGATTCGCGCGTTCGAGATACGCGGCGGCGGCGGGCGAGCCCGGCCCGAGCGAGGTCTTGATCCACGACGGCACTTTCAGGCCGAGCGAACGGGCCTTGCGCGCCAGCAATCCGGCGGCGATCAGCAACGCCGGATCGGACGTGTTCGTGCAGCTCGTGATCGCGGCGATCGCGACCGGATGCTTCGGCATCGACGCATGTTTCGTAGCGGGATGAAAGTCCAGCTTCGCCAGTGCATCGCGCGTCTGCGAATAATCGAGCAAATCCTGCGGACGGCGCGGCCCCGCGATATGCATGCCGATATCGTCCAGATCGATCTCGATCGTGCGCGTGTAACGCGGTGCGGCTTCAGGATCGAACCATAGACCCGCTGCGCGCGTGAACGCCTCGACCAGACGAACCGATTCCTCTGCGCGGTTGGTCGCGCGCAAATAGTCGAGCGTGTGCTGATCGACGGGAAAGAAGCCCGTCGATGCGCCATATTCCGGCGCCATGTTCGCGACGACGGCACGATCGCCCGCCGTCAACATCGACACGCCCGGGCCGAAGAATTCCACGAATTCGCCCGAAACACCGATAGCGCGCAGTCTTTGCGTGACAGTCAACGCGAGATCCGTGGCGAGCGCGCCCGGACGTAAAGCGCCCGTGAGCCGCACGCCGATCACGTCGGGAATGCGCTGCATCACCGGCATGCCGAACATCACCGTCTGCGCTTCCAGTCCGCCCACGCCCCAGCCGAGCACGCCGATGCCGTTGATCATCGGCGTATGGCTGTCCGTGCCGATGAGCGTATCGGGCACGGCCCAGGTTTCGCCGTCGCGGGTGATCGTCGTCACGACGGTCGCGAGCTGTTCGAGGTTGATCGTATGCATGATCCCCGTGCCCGGCGGATGAATCCGCACGCCCGTCAGCGCCTTCGACGCCCAGCGCAGGAAGCGATAGCGCTCCGCGTTGCGCCTGAGTTCGAGCGCGAGATTCTCCGGCGCCGCATCGGGCCGCGCGAAGTACTCGACCGCGAGCGAATGATCCACCGACGAATCCACCGGCAGCACCGGATTGAGCGCGGACGGATCGGCGCCGGCTTCGGCCAGCGCGTCGCGCATCCCGGCGATATCGACGAGCGCGGGCGTGCTCGTCGTGTCGTGCATCAGCACGCGGTTCGGCTGAAAGGCGATCTCGTCGACGCTCGTCGCGCGCGCCGTCCATCCGAGGATGCCGGCGATCGCCTGATCGCGCTCCGCGCCTTCCATGTTGCGGATCACGTTCTCCAGCAAAAGACGCAGCACGACCGGCAATTCGCGCAGTTTGTCGCCGAAAAGAGCGGGCAGATCGACGTAGCGATAAGGCTTGCCGTCGACGCTCAACCGGGCCTGAGAGGGAAGGTTAGTGTTTTCCATGACTGTATTTTTGCATTTCAATGGTTAAAAATGCAATCTAGTGCAAACCCCAGATCATGAAAAAACAGGAGACACCCGTGGAGAAAACCAGCATTTCGGGCCGCCGCAGCGTGTTGCAAGGTATCGCGTCGATGGGCGCGCTGGCCGCTTTCGGCGGCGTCGCCTCGCCGGTTTTCGCCAGCGGAAAGACTGCCGGCCAACCCGACATCAAGAAAGGAACCCCCATGTTTGCTTACGTCGGATCGCGGACTACGCGCGAACGCAACGCACGCGGCGACGGCATCAGCGTCTATCGCGTCGATACCGGAACCGGCGCGCTCACGCTCGTACAGCTCGTGAAGGATCTCGTCAACCCGTCGTTTCTCGCGCTGTCCGCCAACGGTGAGCGCCTTTACACCGTGCACGGCGACCTGAGCGACATCAGCGCGTTCAAGGTCGATAAGGCCACCGGCGAGCTGACCTTCCTGAACCGGCAAAGCACCGAGGGCAAGAATCCCGTGCACCTCGCGATTGATCCGACGGGCCGCTACATCGTCGTGTCGAACCATATCGGCGCGAGCCTCGCCGTGTTGCCGATCGCAGCCGACGGCTGGTTGCAGCCGCTCACGCAACTGGTGAAGCTCGAAGGGCCGATCGGTCCGCATCGCGCGGAGCAGAAGCAGGCGAAGCCGCATTTCAATCCGTTCGATCCGACGGGCGAGTTCGTCGTCGTGCCGGACAAGGGGCTGGACCGCGTGTTCTCGTTCCGCTTCAAGGACGGACAACTGACGCCGGCGGAATCGCCGTTCGTGACCACGCGCGAGACGGCGGGGCCGCGGCACATCGCGTTCCATCCGAAGGGCGCGTACGCGTATGTCGTCAACGAACTCGACTCGACCGTGACGACGTATCGCTATGACAAGGCGACGGGCGCGCTGCAACCGTTGCAGATTCTCTCGTCGCTGCCCGAAACGTACACCGGCAACAGCCGCGCATCGGAGATCGAAGTGGATCGCGGCGGACGCTTCGTCTATGCGTCCAATCGCGGCTACGACAGCATCGCGACGTATCGCATCGACGAGAAGTCCGGCCACCTGACCTACATCGGCGCGACGCAGACATCGGGACGCACGCCGCGCTTCATCACGAGCACGCCCGATGGCCGCTTCATGTACGCATTGAACGAAGACAGCGACAGCATCGTCGCGTTTTCCGTCGATGCCGCGAACGGCGCGCTCGAGCCGACAGGTTTTTCCATCGCATCGGGCAGTCCCGTCTGCATGGTGTTCTCGGCGCATCACGCGTAAAGCCGTCATTTCATCATCGAAGACATCATGCAAACATCGACAGCAATCGACGAACGCGCGCTCGTGCGCAAGATCTCCTGGCGCATCATTCCGTTCGTGTTCATCCTCTACATCATTTCGTATCTGGATCGCGCGAACATCGGTTATGCCGCGCTGCAGATGAACAAGGAACTCGCCCTGAGCAGCGAGGCGTTCGGCTTCGTGTCGGGCATCTTCTTCATCGGCTACTTCCTGTTCGAAGTGCCCAGCAACGTGATGCTCAACAAGTTCGGCGCGCGCGTGTGGATCGCGCGGATTCTGCTCACATGGGGCGTGGTCGCGGTGGTCTCGGCCTTCGTGCAGAACGCGACGCAGCTTTACGTGCTGCGCTTTCTGCTGGGCGTGGCGGAAGCGGGCTTCTTTCCCGGCATCATCGTTTATCTGACGTACTGGTTCCGCGCGAAAGAACTCGCGACGACCGTCGCGCTGTTCACGGCGGCGATTCCCGTTTCGTACATCATCGGCGCGCCGCTTTCCACGTGGATCATGGACAACGTGCACTGGTTCGACTGGAGCGGCTGGCGCTGGATGCTCGTGCTCGAAGGTGCGCCCGCGCTCATCGGAGGCATCATGTGCTTCGCGTGGCTGACCGACAAGCCGTCCGACGCGAAGTGGCTCAAGCCCGAGGAACGCGAGTGGCTGCTCGATCAACTCGCGAACGATGCGAAGGCGCGCCCGAGCGCGAAGCACTTCGGCTCGCTCAAGGCGATGACCAATCCGAAGGTGCTGTATCTGTCGTTCATCTACTTCGTGTATCAGTGCGGCAGTCTCGGCGTCGGTTACTGGATGCCGCAGATCATCAAGGGCTTCTCGAAGACGCTGAGCCATACGCAGGTCGGCCTCATCGCGATGGTGCCGTATCTGTTCGCGACGATCGTGATGGTGCTGTGGTCGCGCAGTTCGGATCGCCGCAACGAGCGCCGCCTGCATTCCGCGATTCCGCTCGCGCTCGCTGCGGCCGCGCTGCTCGGCGCGGGACTGACGACGAACCCGTATGTGTCGATCACGATGATCAGCCTGAGCCTCGCGGGACTCTATGCGTTCAAGTCACCGTTCTGGGCATTGCCGACCTTGTTCCTGACACGCTCGACCGCGGCCGTCTCCATCGCGGTGATCAATTCGGTGGGCAATCTCGGCGGCTTCGTCGGACCGTTCGCGATCGGCTATATCAAAGGCTCGGACGGCAGTGCGACGCATGGCCTGCTGCTTCTGTCGGGCCTGCTCGTCGCCTCGTTCCTGATGACGCTGTTCATCCGCCTCACGGAACGCGCATCGGATGAATCCGCGGCGATGGCAAAGCAAGGTCACTGAAGCAAACATGAACAATATCGCAGGAGTTTTCAGCGTGAACAAGAAGTCGCTTGCAGCCGTAGTAGTACTGATGTCATTGCCATGTTTCGCATATGCGCAAAGCAACGTCACGTTGTACGGCATCGTCGATAGCGGTCTCAACTATACAAACAACGTGCAGACGGCGCGCACGGCGTCGGGGCTCGTCGGCGGTCATCAGATCGCGATGATCGAAGGCGGCTCGGCCGGTCTTCAGGGCAGCCGATGGGGCCTGCGCGGCACCGAAGACCTCGGCGGCGGACTGAAGGCGCTCTTCGTGCTCGAAAGCGGCTTCTATAGCAACAACGGCGCGCTGAATCAGGGCGGCGCGGAGTTCGGGCGTCAGGCGTATGTCGGCCTGAGTCATGCGTTCGGCACGGTCACGCTCGGCCGACAATACGATCCCGTCGTCGACATGTACGGTCCGTTTCTCGCGGCGCCGCAGTGGGGCGGTTATATGGCGTCGCATCCGAGCGATCTCGACAATGCACTCAACTCGCGCCGCATCAATAACTCGATCAAGTACCGCAGCGCGAACTACCGTGGTCTGACCGTCGAAGCGATGATGAATCTCGGCGGCACGGCGGGCTCGTTCTCGAACAACTGGATCTGGGGCGCGGGCGCGGGATATGCGGCGGGACCGTTTTCGATCGGCGCGGGTTATTTGAACATTCGCAATCCGAATACGTCGTTCTTCGGCGCGAATCCGAATGCGGGTCCGGCGACGAGCAACAATCTGGGCAGCTTCGGCAGCCCGACGAGTCCGGAGAGCAATCCCGTGTTTGCGGGTTATGCGTCGGCGAAGATGCTGGAAATCGTGGGCGTCGGCGCGGGCGTGAATCTCGGATCGGCCAATGTGAACTTTGCATATTCGAACACGCGCTTCGAGGACATGGGTTCTTCGTCCGGTCCGAACACGCTGCGCTATAACGGCACGGCGGCGTTCAACAACTTCGAAGTGAACGCGAAATATCAGTTCACACCTTCGCTGCTGGCGGGCGTCGCGTACGACTACACGCGCAACGGCGGCGCGGGCGGCAAGGGCGGCGCGAACTACAACCTCTTCAGCGCGGGCGTCGACTATTTTCTGTCGAAGCGCACCGACGTATATACGGTCGCGGTCTACGAGAAGGCAAGCGGCACCGATTCGCTCGGGCAAAGCGCGGTCGCGCAGATCACCGGACTCACGCCGTCCACGACCGACAAGCAGGTATCGCTGCGCGTGGGCATGCGGCATAAGTTCTGATTCATCCGTCAATAGCGCTCAAGATCCTTTGCAACACCCGGTCGGAAGGATTTTCCTTCGCTGGATATAGAAAAATCATAATTCCCGGCTGGATTACGTCGTGTCACTCTCACACTGCATCTACGACTTCACGGGAGAACTGGACATGTTGGAAGCAGAGCGAGAGGCGTTTGCGCGCGATGGAGTCACCGTCTTACGCGGCGTGTTCACCGATTGGGTGGACCTGCTGCGTGATGGCGTGGACTTCAACGAGAAGCACCCGGGACCTGATTTTCGCGATTACACCAAGGGTACGTCGTCGGGGCGGTTCTTTGGCGACTATTGCAACTGGCAGCGCATCGAGCCGTTTCGCCGGTTCGTCGAGGAAAGTCCGGCGGGCAGCATCGCCAGAGCGCTGATGGCGTCCAGGCGTGCGCGAATCTTTCACGAGCACGTTCTCGTCAAGGAGGCGGGCGCGGACAAAATCACGCCCTGGCATCACGACGAACCGTACTATTGCGTGAGTGCGGAGCAGTCCGTGAGCATGTGGGTGCCGCTCGATCCCGTGCCGCGCGAAACGACGCTCGAATTCGTCGGCGGCTCACATCTCTGGGGCAAGCTCTTTCGGCCGCGCAAGTTCACGGGCGTCGCGTATGACCGCAGTGCCGACGGACTCGAAGAAATGCCGGATATCGACGGTCATCGTGGCGACTACGACATTCTTGGCTGGGATCTGAAGCCCGGCGACGCGGTCGCCTTCAACTATCTCACGGTGCATGGCGCGCCGGGCAATCGTTCCGGTTCCGTTTCCAGGCGCGTGGTGTCGTTTCGCTGGCTCGGCGACAACGCGGTGTATGTCGACCGAGGCGGCGAGACATCGCCTCCGTATCGCCACCTTGCCGGGCGCCTGACTCCGGGCGATCCGCTGCCCGAGGAAGAGTTCCCGTTTGTCGTCTGACCGTGCTCGGGAGGCCGCCTGCTCAGCAATCGAGGACCAGGCGGCCGCCTTTGCAGCCGGACACGCAGACCATCATCGTTTTGCCTTCTGCACGCTCCGATTCGCTCAGAACACTGTCGTGATGGTCGATATCGCCTTCGATGACCGGCGTTTCACAACTGCCGCAGATGCCTTGCTCGCAACTTGACGCAACGTCGATGCCCTCGGCGCGAAGAACATCGAGCAAGCGTGCGCCGGGTTCGACGCGCATCAGTTTCCCGCTTCGCGCGAGTTGCACTTCATAACCCGCTTTGGCCGTGTCTTTCACGGCATTCGGATCGGCCGAGAATCGTTCGATGTGGGCGTGCGTGTAGCCGTTATCGGCGCATGCGCGTTCGAATGCGCTCAGCATCGGCGTGGGGCCGCAACAATAAAATCGCGTGTCGCGATCGCGTTCGTCGAGAAAGCCTCGCAGGTCGGGCGGCCCGCCGTGTTGGGCATCGAAATGCAGCGTCAGCGAAATGCCCAGCGACTGAATCGGCTCCAGCCACGCTGCGTGCTCGCGCGAACGACAGCAATAGAGCATGTCCACCGATTTGCCGAGTGCCACGAGCCGTTGCGCCATGCTGTAAATCGCGGTTATCCCGATACCGCCTGCAATCAGAACGAACCGCTCGCCGGTTTCATCGAGCGGAAAGTTGTTGCGCGGCTCCGAGATCACGATGGCGTCCCCGGCGCGGAGCTTCTCGTGGACGAAGGCCGAGCCGCCCTGACTGTCGCGCGCCCGAAGCACGCCGAGAACATATCGGTCGCGATGGCCTGTCGCATTGACGAGCGAGTAACTTCGCACGATGCCATTGGGCAGATGCAAGCTGATGTGCGAGCCGGCATCGAACGGCGGCAAGGGGCTGGAATCCGAAGCGCGCAGTTCGATGCTGACGGTGTCCATTGCTTCGACACGAACCTTGTCGACGATGACGGTGAAAGTAGCGGGGCGCATGTTGGTGATCAGTCGCAGATACGATGTGCCATGAAGCTGTAGAAGTCCCGTAGCGTGCCCTCCAGATTCTCCGCTGAAAGGGGGCCGGGCGAATAGAAGCTCGAAGCGAGTCCCTTCTGCAACGTTTCCAGCTTCATGCGGTCTTCGGCATTGAAAGAGTTGGCGAACGCAACGTATCGCTCGATGCTCTCCTGAGCCGGTGCGCGCTCGTGTCCGGCAATGCCCCACTTGAGCGCGACCTGATCGGTTGCCGCTGGCCTCAGGCAAAGATAGATCGTCTGATGAGGCATGTAGGTGACGACGAGATTCGGAAAGACGCTGAAGAGAAAACTGGATCGACGCTCGCTTTGTGTCAGGTCCTCGTGAAACGGCGTGCGTTGCGGCGAATCGGGCGTGTAGTGCGCGCGATAGGCTGAAAAATGCCCGTTTCCCGGCACGTATTCGCACAGTTCGGTCGGCGTGACGGGCCGCAGCGTTCGCGGATGCGTGGCGTTGAGGTGATAGCCCTCCATGAAGTTTTCCGCCAGGCATTTCCAGTTCGTGTGCCATACCTCTTCCTGGAAGTGATAAAGCTCGCGTTCCTCGTTGTGATAGTTGCGGATGTGCGCTTCGAGAGGGCGAAGTGCTTCGCCGGGCGGCGCCGCGTTGCCGTCGATGTTCACGAAGATGAAGTTTTGCCAGATCGTCGAATTGATTTTCGGCAGCGCGCATCGCGATGCATCGAGATCCTTGCACTCCTGCATCAACGGAGCGCGTTTCAGCTTGCCGTCGAGTTCATAACTCCATGCGTGATAGGCGCACGCGTGTACCCGCGCATTTCCACGGCCGAGTGCGACGAGATTGCCACGATGCCGGCATACGTTGGCAAGCACGTGTACGTCGCCCTGGGTGTCACGCTGAACCAGCAGAGGCTCTCCTACGATCTCGGTCGTGAAGTAGTCGCCGTTACGGGGGATTTCCCCGACGTGGCCGACGCAAACCCAGGTGCGTCGAAAGACCCGCCGGCGTTCGAGTTCAGCGAAGTGAGCTGAGGTATAGAACGCGCCGGGCATGGCGTGAGTCGCACGCTTCTGCGATCGCGACAATGTCGACAGCGTATCCAGGAGAGCGCGGTCGTCCGGCAAAAGCGGTTCGGCAAACAGAGACGCTGGCACATTCATCTCGATGGCTCACTTATCAGAAGCGGCGGGGGCATCGGGCGCGGTTCGATGCCATACCCGATACGCATAAAATAGCCTCGTCAAAACATCGGGGAAAACATTGTTTTCCAATGCGGCTACCAGTTTTCTCCTATGCAGGAAATCCTCGGAAAGCGCGAAGGCGCATTCGCGGGCGCGGTTCGAAAAGGCGTTCCGTATCCTATAAGATGGTGCGAATAAAAGCCTGTCGATATCCCTATGTCATCTTCCTTCACGCTGCGCCAACTGAAGTACTTCGTCGCAACGGTGGACAACGGCAGCGTCGCCGAGGCGTCGCGAAAGCTCTTTATCGCACAGCCATCCCTATCCGTCGCCATCAAGGGACTGGAGGAAGGCTTCGGCACGCAGCTCATCATTCGGCATCACGCGCAGGGCATCTCGCTGACGCCGGCCGGCGCGAGGTTCTACGAGCGCGCCAAGGCGCTGCTCAAATCAGCGCATGAGTTCGAGCAAAACGCACTCGCCGATGGCGACATAGCATCCGGCCGGGTCGATATCGGATGTTTCGAGACGTTTGCGCCGCTTTATCTTCCGAGTCTGATTCGCGGGTTCAACGCCGTCTATCCCGGCATCGAAATCAGCGTGCGGGACGGCGATCAGGAAGAGCTTCTGCAAGGGCTCGAGAAAGGCCGATTCGATCTGGTCCTCGTGTACGAGCTCGGACTCGACGAAACGTTCTCCACGCACTTGTTGACGCCGGGCCAAGCGCCGTATGTCTTGTTGCCGGCGACGCATCGGCTTGCCGGAGCCGAGAAGGCAAGGCTCTTCGATCTGTGCAATGAGCCGTTGATTCTGCTCGATGTCACACCGAGCAAGGACTATTTTCTCGGCCTGTTCGAACCCTACGGATTGAGCCCGAAAGTGGGCTTCAGCTCACCATCGCTCGAACTGGTTCGCGGCATGGTGGGCGAGGGATTCGGATACTCGCTTCTCGTCACGCGACCGCATGCGCCGACCACCTATGACGGACACGAAGTCGTCGCGGTCGAGATCGCCGAGCCGGTTGCCTGTTCAGGGCTCGTGGCCGCGTGGCTGAAGCGAAATCAGTTGACCGTGCCCGCGCGATTGTTCATGGAATACGCGGAGACTCGATTCAATTCGATGTCCGGTTGCCCGAATCAGCCCAGCGCCTGACTCGCGGCGGCCGCACGACTGCGCAACCAGTTGATACTCGCGAACAGCAACACGGCGAACACGATCAGCATGGTCGCCACGGCCAGGATGGACGGATCGATGGAATCCCTGATGCCGCTCCACATCTGTCGCGGAACGGTTTTCTGATCCGGCCCGCCGATGAACAGGATCACGATGACTTCGTCGAACGACGTTGCGAAGGCGAAGACGCTTCCGGTCGCGACCGCCGGCGTGATCAGCGGAAGGGTCACGCGCCTGAACGCGACCCACGGCGGCGCGCCTAACCCGGACGCCGCGCGCAGCAGGCTCTGATCGAAAGACAACAACGAAGCCGTCACGGTAATCACGACGAACGGCGTGCCGAGCGCGGCATGCGCAAGAATGACGCCGGGATAGGAGTTCACGAGCCCGAGCGGGGCGAAGACAAGGTAAAAGCCCGCGGCCACCACGACGATCGGCACGATCATCGGGGAAATGATGATCGGCATGACGATCGAGCGCAGCGGAAACTGGGTTCGCGACAGACCGAGTGCCGCCAGCGTCCCGAGACAGGTTGCGATCAGCGTGGACGCTGCGCCAATGGCGACACTGTTCAGCAGCGCGCGTTGCCAGTCCGCACTGGTGAGCGCCTGTTCGTACCAGCGCAACGAAAATCCCTGCAGCGGGTATGAGAAGTAAGACCCGGCATTGAACGAAAGCGGAACGATCGCGAGAATCGGTGCCACCAGAAAGAACAGAACGAGCGCAGAATGCAGGCGCACCCAGCGGAAAGCGACGCGCTCGGTCAGCACCGTATTGCGTTTGTCTTGCATGATCGTTCCTTTGGGCTTGCGTGCTTCAACCGAAGCGCAGACGGTCGATGCCGACGATGCGGTTGAAGATGAAATAGAAGATCGCCGTGAAGATCACGAGATAAGCCGACAGCGCGCCGGCGAGTCCCCAGTTGAGCTGCGTATTCGTCTGGATCGCGATGAGCTGGCTGATCATCTCGTCGCCCGCGCCGCCGAGCAGGGCAGGCGTGATGTAGTAGCCGAGCGCGAGCACGAACACGAGGAAGCATCCCGCGCCCACGCCAGGCAAGGTCTGAGGGATATAGACGCGCACGAATGCCGTGAAGGGATGTGCGCCCAGCGATTTCGCCGCGCGCAGATACACGGGGGATACGCCCTTCATCACCGAAAAGATGGCGAGAATCATGTAGGGCAGCAGCACGTGCGTCATGCCGATCAGCACGCCCGTGCGATTGAAGACGAGCGGAATGGGATGCGCCACGACGCCGAGACTCATCAGCAGGCTGTTGACGACGCCGCCCGGTTGCAGCAGCACGTACCACGCCGTCGTGCGCACCAGGAGCGAGGTCCAGAACGGCACGATGACGAAGAGCATCAGCCGGTTGCTGCTTTTTTCGGGCAGATTCGCGAGCAGCCACGCGACGGGATAACCCAGCAGCAGGCACAGCAACGTGACGGTGAAGCTGATCGAGATCGTGCGCACGAACGCCTCGCGATACACCGTCGCGTTCGCCGGAAGCGAGGCGATCGAGCCTTGCGGCGTCACTGTCGCGTCCACGGCATTGAGCAGATAGTCGGGCGTCGGCGATGCGGCGGCGCGTTTCAACAGGCGCCAGGTCTCGGGCGAGTTCCAGCGCTCGTCGATTTCGATCAGGGCCGGCTTCCACGCGGGCGGGGCATCGCTGCGAACGCCCCGTGCCGACTTCATCAGCAGGCTGCGGAATTCGGATTGCGCAAAGTTCATGCGCCTCGCGACGGTGCCGAGTTGGCCGCTCTGCTGCGCGTCCCTGAGTCCGGCTGCGAGAAGCGCGAACGTGTGCTCGTCAGGCACGCCGCGACCGTCCCATGCGTCGAGCGCACGGGACAGCGCGGGCATGCTGTCCGGCAATTCCCGATTCTCCACGCTGCGCGCGAGCAGGAGCGCGATGGGCGCAATGAAAGTCGACAGCAGAAACACGATCAACGGAAGCGCCAGCATCAGCGCTCGAATCGATGCGCGGCGTTGCGCCTTACGATAAGACGCGCGGCCGTCGGCTCTCGTCGGAGAGCCCGTGGCCGAGGCATGGGCCGTTACGGGCGTATTGGTAGTCGCGGTCACAGCGGGCTCTCTTTCGATAGGGGTATTACTGCGTCAGCCAGACCTGGAAGCGCTTGTTGATGGCGTCGGCGTTATCCGCCCAGAACGTTGCGTTGATCTGGACCGCGCGCTTGAAGTTATCCGGCGCGGTAGGCAGATCGGCAAGCCGCTGCTTGTCCACGAGCGGGATCGCGTCCTTGCGCGGCGGCGCATAGGCGATGTACTTCGACAGGTCGGCATAGGCCTTCGGTTGCGAGGCCGAAACGATGAACTTCGCCGCCGTATCCGCGTGCTTCGCGCCTGTCGGAATGCCCCACCATTCATAGTCGTACACCTGCGCATCCCAGACGATCTTGAAAGGCTTCTTGTCCTTCTTCGAGGCATCGTCGATGCGGCCGTTGTACGCCTGTGTCATCACGACTGCGCCATCGGCGAGCAACTGCGGAGCCTGCGCGCCCGACTCCCACCACACGATGTTCTTCTTGATCGTGTCGAGCTTCTTGAATGCGCGGTCCACGCCCGCAGGCGTGCCGAGAACCTTGTAGACGTCTTTCGGATCGACGCCGTCGGCGATCAGCGCCCATTCCATCGAACCCTTCGGCGACTTGCGCAGGCCGCGCTTGCCGGGGAATTTCTGCAAATCGAAGAAATCGTTGATGGTGCTCGGCGCCGTCTTCAGCTTGCTCGCGTCATAGGCGTAGACCGTGGACCACACCATGCTCGCGACCGCGCAGTCGCTGATGGAACCGGGAATGAAGTCGCTCGTATTGCCGAGACTCTTCTTGTCGAACTTCTTGAGAAGCCCTTCATCGCATGCTGTGATCGCGTCGTTGCTTTCGAGATCGATGAGATCCCATGTCGTGTTCTTCGCCTGTTCCATCGCGGACAGCTTGGCTAGACCGCCATCGTACGATTCGAGCGAGAAGTTGACGCCGGTCGATTGCGTGAACGGATCGAAATAAGCCTTCTTCGCCGCCGCTTCATATGCGCCGCCAAAAGTGACGACGTTGAGCGTTTCCGCGGCCTGCGTGGAAACCGCGGCGAAGGCGAAGACGGCGAGTGCGGCGCATTGTGCTTTGATGTGAGTGCGCATATCAGTTGGCTCCTGCGGGTGCGGTCGAGAGGATGGAAGGTGAGGGCGATGCGGGGGGAGGAATCGCGGGCGCGCTGCGGGGCACGCTCGCAGCCAGAATCTTGCAATCGTCGTGGCGCCAGGCCACCTCGATGGTGTCGCCGGCAGCAGGCAAGGCGTGGCGCTGCGTATTGGGCACCTTCGCGACGAGTGCGTCGCGCGAACCGAGCGTCAGATGCACGCGATGATGATCGCCGCAATACACGAGCTCCTGAACCCTCGCGCGCACGACGTTGCTGTGCGCGTCCGCTTGCGTGCCCTCGGCGCTGTGGATATGCGCGCGCTCCGGGCGCAGCGCGAGCATCGCATCGTCCCCTGCGCTCAGGCCGGGTTCGCATCGGCCGCGAATGATGCTGCCATCGGAGAGCGCCAGCGTCGCCCAGTCGTCCTTCACCGTCGTGACGCGTCCGCGCAGGCCGTTGTTCTCGCCCACGAAGTTCGCGACGAAGGCGTTGCTGGCGTTTTCATAAAGCTCCGTGGGCGACGCGGCCTGCTGGATTCTTCCGTCGGAAAAGACCGCGACCCGGTCCGACATGGTCAGCGCTTCGGCCTGATCGTGCGTCACATAGACGATGGTGAGCGACAGCTCGCGATGCAGCCGCATGATCTCGTACTGCATGGTTTCGCGCAGGCGCTTGTCGAGCGCACCGAGCGGCTCGTCCATCAGAACCACGCTCGGTTCGAACACGAGTGCGCGCGCGAGCGCGACGCGCTGCTGCTGTCCCCCCGATAGCTGCGCCGGACGCCGGTTCGCCAGATGCGGCAGCTCGATCATCTCCAGCGCGCGCTTCACGCGCGCTTTCTGCTCGGCGCGGCTCACGCGCCGCACGGACAAGGGAAACGCGACGTTCTCGGCAATCGTGAGATGCGGAAACAGCGCATAGTTCTGGAAGACCATGCCGATGTCGCGCTGATGCGGCGGCTTGTCGTCGAGGCGTCTTCCGTCGAGTCGTATCTCGCCTTGCGTGGGCGACTCGAAGCCAGCGAGCATCATCAGCGTGGTCGTCTTGCCCGACCCGGACGGGCCGAGCAGCGACAGGAATTCGCCCTTTCGCACATCAAGGTTCAAATCATCGACGACGTAGTTCGCGCCGTCGTACGACTTGCTCACGCCTGAGAACGAAATGAAGGATGGGTTTGACATCGTGATAGCGTCCAGTCGGGAGTGCTTCGATTAGCGCGCAGCGAGCTTCGATGCGAGATAACGAGCGAAGTCATAGTTCGGGCGTTCGAGATGGCTCAGGTGGCCGGGCTTCGCAAGCGGGGCCTGCACGCCGCGAAACACGGCTTCCACGCCGCGTTTGTCTTCCGCATTCACTTCGTCGAGCAAGGTCTTGAGCGTCGCCATGTGCGCGTTGGCTTCCGGGTCGGCGACGAATTCGGGCGCGAGCCCGCCGCCGAAGCGGATATGCACCTTGCCGACGCCTCGCGGCTGCAACACGAGATACCAGAAGTAACCCGGCGTGAGCGTGACGAGATGCGTCGGATAGATCGCGAGCAAAGCCGTGGTCTTGCGCCAGTGGCCGGTCAGACGGTTGTTGTCCGGATGAGCGTTGCCGATGGGAAGCGATGCTTCCTTCGTGATCCAGTGATAATTGAACGCGGGATAACCGGGCGGGCATTCCATTTCTTCGAGGCGCGAATGCGGCCCGACCGTTGCGCAATGCAGCATCGGCAGGTGATAACTTTCCATGAAGTTCTCGGCAAGGATCTTCCAGTTGGTGTCCCAGACGTGCTCTTCATAAAAGGTTTCGATGTAATCCGTCATGCCATACGCATCGATCAGTTCGCCCAGTTGCGCGAGTTGCTGATGAACCGGCCGCGCGTTCTGATCGAGCGTCACGTAAATCCAGCCTTGCCATTCTTCGCAGCGAACCGCCGGCAGCTTATAGCTTTCCTTGCAGAATCCCGCTTGCTGGTCCATGAGCGGCGCACCCTTCAGTGCGCCGTCCAGTCCGTAGTTCCATGCGTGATACGGACAGATGATCCGTCGCATGTTCCCGCGGCCTTCGAGCAGCACCGACATGCGATGCAGGCACACATTCGACATCGCGCGCAGGCCCATCTGCTCGTCGCGCACGACGACGATCGGTTGATTCGCGATGTTCGCGGTCAGGTAGTCGCCGGGTTTGCCGAGCGCGCTCGTGCGGCCCACGCATTGCCATTCTTTCGCGAAGATGTCCCGCTCTTCCAGAGACAGGAATTCGGCCGATGTGTACACGCCAGGAGGCATCGCGCGGGCATCGCTGAATGATCGCTCGCAGCCGGTCGCGAGTTCGTCGAGCAAAGCGTGGACTGCGGATTGCCTGCTGGGGTTTTCCATGAGACGGCTCCTGAAGCCGAGTGCGTTCGCGCCAAAGGAGGATCAGCGCATTCATCGCATCGACTGGAGTTAATCTACCAAGCCAAATTACAAGTCAAAATATTGTTTTTGGATACTAAAGCAAGGTTATGGCTATGCAACGCGCTTACGTATCGAGCTTTAGCCGCCGTATATAGCCTTCGCAGAAGGAGGAGAAGCGCGACACCAGTTGCCGGGGCTTCATCGTTTTCGATTGGGCGATTCCGAGCGTCGTCGCGTTGACGTTGTCCCTAAAGTGCTTAATCACGAACTCGCCACCGTCGACGGTTCGCGTCGAACTGAGCGGGAAGTTCAGGATGCTGTAGCCAAGCCCGTTCGCGACCATCCCACGCACGACTTCCGGCTGCGAAGAACGAAACGCAGGGACCGGCCGGCTTCCGACAACATCGAAAAGCGCGGCGAAGTAGTCCCGGCTGTGCGGCAGGTCCAGCATCACGTATGGTTCGTCTATCAGATCCTGCAGCGAGACCTTACGCGCGCGTGCCAGTCTGTGTGTCGCGGGCAGAATCGCGTATGGCGGCAGCGAAAGTAACGGTGTGAAGGCGATGTCTTCGGTCAGATCGAGACTGTAGGTGAGGGCGATGTCGAGCGAACCGTCGTGCAGGCCTTTCAGCAACTCATCCTGATGCGCCTCGATGGTGCGAAAGCTGATTCCACCGTGCTCGCTCGTGAAACGGCTGATCAATCCGGGCATCAATGGCGGCGCGAGAGAGACGAGACAGCCGAGCGCGATCGATCCCGTCATGCCGCCGTCCATTTCGGTGGCGGCCATCTGCAGTTCCTCGGCGAACTTCAGGAGATTACGCGCCTGTCCGAGAAGATCGCGCCCCGCCTGAGTCAGCGACAGACCACTCGCGTGATGCCGGATGAACAATTGCACGCCGAACGAGATCTCGAGATCGGCCAGGGCAGTCGAGATGGACGGCTGCGAAATATGCAGGCGTCTCGCCGCGGCCGTGAAAGACAGCACTTCCGCCGTCACTACGAAGTATCGCAACTGGCGCAGTGAGTAACGCAGCGGCTGATTTTCCATGGGCCTTGCTCCCGATTGACGCCGTCAGATGGATCGCATTGTGAAGTGATCAAAAATGACTGCATAGGCAGAACTGATGCTTTGCATTTTTTTAATATATTTTTCGGATTCTGAAAGCGGGCGTAGATTGCTATCCGAAAGCACACGCATGGTGCACCGAGGCCGCAAGAGGCCGACGGGATCGCACACCGAACTCCGCTACTTCGAAGGATTCACCCATGACAGTCGAAATAAAGGCAACTGACACGCTCGTTGTGGGCGCCGGGCAAGCTGGCATCGCCATGAGCGAACATCTGAGCAAGATCGGCGTACCGCATATCGTGCTCGAGCGCGATCGCATCGCCGAACGCTGGCGTACCGGTCGCTGGGATTCGCTCGTCGCCAATGGACCTGCATGGCACGATCGTTTCCCTAATCTCGAGATTGCGGATGTCGATCCCGATGGCTTTGCGGGTAAGGAGCAGGTCGCCGACTACTTTGTCGCCTATGCAAAGAAGTTCGAAGCGCCGATCCGGACCGGCGTGGAAGTGCAGAAGGTCGTGCGCAATATCGGACGGCCGGGTTTTACCGTCGACACGTCTGAAGGAACGATCGAAGCGAACCGCGTAGTGGTTGCGACGGGACCGTTCCAGCGCCCCGTGATTCCCCCGATCGCGCCGAAGAGTGCGGCGCTCACGCAGATTCATTCCGCCGACTATCGCAATCCGCAGCAATTGCCCGAAGGCGGTGTACTGGTTGTCGGCGCGGGATCGTCGGGCGTGCAGATCGCCGATGAATTGCAGCGCGCGGGCCGGCGCGTGTATTTGTCGGTGGGCGCGCATGATCGTCCGCCGCGTGGTTATCGTGGACGCGATTTCTGCTGGTGGCTGGGCGTGCTCGGTGAGTGGGACGCGGAAGTGATGAAGCCCGGCCGCGAGCATGTGACGATCGCGGTAAGCGGCGCGCGCGGCGGCCATACGGTCGATTTCAGGCGCCTCGCGCATCAGGGCATTACGCTCACCGGTCTGACGAAATCGTTCGACGATACGCTCGTCACCTTCGAAGCCGATCTCGCGGATAACATCCGTCGCGGCGACGAGAACTATCTGTCGCTACTCGATGCAGCCGATGCCTATGCGCAACGCAACGGCCTGGACCTTCCCGAAGAGCCCGAGGCGCGCAACATTCCCGATGATCCGGAGTGCATGAAGCATCCGTTGCTCGAACTCGATCTGGCCAGGGAAGGCGTCACGTCGATCATCTGGGCGACGGGTTACGCTGTCGATTTCACCTGGCTTCAAGTCGATGCATTCGACGAAAAAGGCAAGCCGAAACATCAGCGCGGCGTTGCGAAAGAGCCGGGCATCTATTTCCTCGGCCTGCCGTGGCTCTCGCGCCGTGGCTCCGCGTTCATCTGGGGCGTGTGGCACGACGCGAAGCACATCGCGGATCACATCGCCACGCAGCGCAAGTACCACGCTTATTACGACGAGCCGCATCGTCATGTGGACGAGAAGCGCGTGGAAAGCGTCGAGGGTGCGCCCGGCGCATCGCGCATCCACACGGTGAGCGAGATGGGCGTCAACTGATTACCAATCTATCCAGCATCAAGGTGCATTCGATGAGCCAACCTACGCATACCCGTATCCGCATGTTCAACACGAAGGATACGTACCCGAATCAGTCGCTCGATAACGATCTTTGCCAGGCCGTGCGCGCGGGCAATACGGTCTATGTGCGAGGACAGATCGGCACGGATTTCGACGGCAATCTCGTCGGCCTCGGCGATCCGCGCGCACAGGCCGAGCAGGCGATGAAGAACGTCAAGCAGTTGCTCGAAGAAGCGGGCAGCGATTTATCGCATGTCGTCAAGACGACGACCTATCTCACCGACGTACGCTTTCGCGAACCGGTGTATCGCGAAGTCGGCAAGTGGCTGAAGGGCGTGTTTCCGATTTCGACGGGACTGACCGTCGTCGCGCTCGGTCAGCCGGAATGGCTGATGGAGATCGACGTGATCGCCGTCATCCCCGATGGATGGACGAAGCCTCAGGCCTGAACGATATCAAGGAGCGCACATGACTTTTTCCATCGTCGGACGATGTGAGCAGACCGGGCAGCTCGGTATCGCGATCAGTTCATCGAGCATCGCGGTGGGCGCGCGTTGTCCATGGGTGCGAGCGGGCGTCGGCGTGGTCGCGACGCAGAACGTGACGCTGCCCGCGCTCGGCACGCAGATTCTCGACCATATGGAGCGCGCGAAGCTCGATCCCGCCGCGGCGCTCGATCGCGCGCTGCGCGAGAGCGAATGGAGCGAGTACCGGCAGGTCACCGTGGTCGATGCAGAGGGGCGCACCGCGTTCTTCAGCGGCAAGCAGGCGCTCGGGACGTATCACGCGGTCGCGGGCAAGCAATGCGTCGCGGCGGGTAACATGCTCGCGGGCACGCACGTGATCGAGGCGATGATTCCCGCGTTCGAGAACGCGTCGGGTCATCTCGCGGATCGTTTGCTCGCCGCCATGCATGCGGCCATCGCGGCCGGCGGTGAAGCGGGGCCCGTGCATTCGGCGGCGCTGAAGATCGCGGGGGAGCAGAGCTGGCCGCTCGTCGATCTGCGCGTCGACTGGGCGGATGACGATCCCATCGGCAAGCTCGATGGCCTGTGGCTGGCCTATAAGCCGCAGATGCAGGACTACGTGACCCGCGCGTTGAATCCGACCGCAGCGCCGAGCTACGGAGTGCCGGGCGATGAATGACATGACGAGCCGCGATCTGCTCGAACGGCTGATCGGTTTCGCGACAGTCAGCCGCGATCCGAACCTCGCGCTGATCGAGTTCATTCGTGATTACCTCGCGCAATTCGACGTCGAAAGCGAGCTGTTCTACAACGCGGACCGCACGAAGGCGAATCTGTTTGCGACCATCGGACCGCGCGATCGTGGCGGCATCGTGCTGTCGGGTCACACCGACGTCGTGCCGGTAGACGGGCAAGCGTGGACCGTCGATCCGTTCAAGCTGAGCGAGAAGGAAGGGCGGCTCTACGGACGCGGCACGGCCGATATGAAAGGCTATCTCGCATCGGTTCTGGCCGCGGTGCCGCTGTTCGTCGAGCGTGCACTGAAGATACCGGTGCATCTCGCGTTCTCCTACGACGAAGAAGTCGGATGTCTCGGCGTTCGGCCCATGCTCGCGGAACTGGAGAAGCGGACGCACAAGCCGCTGTTGTGTCTCATCGGCGAGCCGACCGGATTGAAACCGGTGCTCGGCCATAAGGGCAAACTCGCCATGCGCTGTCAGGTGAAAGGCGCGCCTTGTCACTCCGCCTATGCGCCGTATGGCGTGAACGCCATTCAGTACGCGGCGCGCCTGATCAATCGCCTGGAAGAATTCGGCGAACGGCTGGCGCAACCCGAGCATCACGACGAGCGATTCGACCCGCCGTATTCGACCGTGCAAACGGGCGTCGTCAAAGGCGGCCGCGCGCTCAACATCGTGCCGGCGGAATGCGAGTTCGATTTCGAAGTGCGCGCGCTGCCGGGCTTCGATGCCAACACGGTCGCCGACGACTTGCATACCTATGCGCAAGCCGAATTGCTGCCGAAGATGCGCGCCGTGAAAGCCAATGTGGACATCCTGCTTGAACCGCTATCCGAATATCCGGGCCTCGCGACCCCGCCCGATAGCGAGGCGGCTCGAATTCTGGCGGTGCTTTGCGGCTCGGACGAGTTCGGTACGGTCGCGTTCGGAACCGAAGGGGGACTGTTCAATCACGCTGGCATTCCGACCGTCGTGTGCGGGCCGGGCAGCATGGATCAAGGGCACAAACCCGACGAATATGTGACGGTCGCACAACTTCGAGACTGCGATTCGATGATGGCGCGCGTCGCGCGGTATGCCGCGGCTGGCGCGGTTTGAAGCCTCCTGTTTTGAACATCCGCTCCGTGTCGAAGGACGCAAGACGGCGGCGCTCAAGCAACGCTACGGGTGCCGATTGCGGATCGAGTGCCTGCCAGGGCGCCATGCCCGGTCGCCAAGACATTCACTTCCGAAACGCTGCGGCTTTTACTTCCTCGGACGCGGGTTGACCCTAGATTTACCCGTGGCATCGTTCGCTATAATCGCGCGGTCAGGCGCTGTGATCCAGCGTCGCGACAGGCAGGAAGGGTTATCCCCCATTCCCTGATCAACGCAATTGCCGTTCCCCACAGGAGACTGGCATGTCAGACCGACTCATCATTTTCGACACCACCTTGCGCGATGGAGAACAGTCGCCGGGTGCGTCGATGACCAAAGAAGAAAAAATTCGCATCGCCCGACAACTCGAGCGCATGCGCGTCGACGTGATCGAAGCCGGCTTCGCAGCGAGTTCGGAAGGCGACTTCCAGGCTATTCGAGCGATCGCGAGCGAAGTAAAGGACAGCATCGTCTGTTCTCTGGCACGGGCGAACGAGCGTGATATTTCGCGAGCCGCCGAGGCGCTGAAGCCGGCCAGCCGTTGCCGCATTCATACCTTCATCGCCACATCCGCGTTGCACATGGAAAAGAAGCTGCGCATGTCGCCTGATCAGGTCTATGAACAGGCGCGGCGCGCAGTGCGTCTCGCGCGCGGTTATACCGATGACGTGGAGTTCTCGCCGGAAGACGGGAGCCGCTCCGACCTCGACTTTCTCTGTCGCGTGATAGAAGGCGTGATCGACGAAGAAGCGACTACCATCAATGTCCCCGATACGGTCGGCTATGCCGTTCCGGATGGCTACGCTGCCTTGATCCGCGAACTTCGCGAACGCATTCCGAATTCTGACCGGGCGGTCTTTTCGGTCCACTGTCACGACGATCTCGGCCTGGCCGTGGCCAACTCACTGGCGGCCGTCAAGTCGGGCGGCGCCAGACAGATCGAATGTGCGATCAACGGCCTCGGCGAGCGAGCGGGCAATACGGCGCTCGAGGAAGTCGTGATGGCAATCAAGACGCGACGGGATGTATTCGGCCTCGATGTGCGCGTGGATACGACTCAGATCGTCGAAGCCTCGCGGCTGGTTTCGGAGATCACCGGGTTCACGGTGCAACCGAACAAGGCGGTAGTGGGCGCCAATGCATTCGCCCATGCATCGGGCATCCATCAGGACGGCGTGTTGAAAGCGCGCGACACCTACGAGATCATGCGCGCTGAAGACGTTGGCTGGAGCGCGAACAGGATCGTGCTCGGCAAGCTGTCTGGCCGAAATGCATTCAAGCAGCGCTTGCAGGAATTGGGAATCGAAATCGGCAACGAAGCTGACCTGAATGCAGCGTTCGTTCGCTTCAAGGCGCTCGCCGATCAGGAAGCCACCGTGTCCGACGACGCGCTCGTCGCTTTGTCGCAACAAGGCAACGTGGTGGATACTACCGGTTCGCAACTCTGACGACGGGCGTCGGCGTGTCATCGCGTACGCCGCTATTGCCGGGCCACGCAGTCGCAATGATGCGGTCCGAAGAAGACATGCCGTCGAAAACGCCCGTCGCAGCGAGACGAACGCCTCCGCATTCGTCTCCTCCCGTTTCAATCTTTCGCGGGTCGCCGCGCGAGTCTGGTGAGACCCGTCCCATCATTGGTCGAATGAAAGTATGAATACTGATATGCCCACACAGTTTGTCGTTTCCCGCAGCGCGACGCCGACTCCGCACGATCAGGTCGTCGCGAGCATTTCAAATCCCGTGTTCGGTCGGGTGTTCACCGATCACATGGCAACGATGCGCTGGACCAACACGCTCGGATGGCACGATGCGAAGGTCGAGCCTCGCCGGCCGTTTCAGATCGATCCCGCTTGCGCCGTGTTGCATTACGCGCAGGAAATCTTTGAAGGCATGAAAGCGTATCGCGGCGAAGACGGCACTATCTCGCTGTTCCGCCCCTTCGAAAATGCCAAGCGGTTTCGCGCCTCGGCAGCGCGTCTTTCCATGGCCGATCTCCCGGAAGCGCTCTTCGTCGAGGCGGTGGAATCGCTCGTCAAGGTAGACCGCGACTGGGTGCCTGGTGGCGATGGCAGTCTCTATCTACGTCCGTTCATGTTTGCCTCCGAGCGCTTCCTCGGTGTGCGCGCGTCACACGAGTACGTGTTCTGCGTCATCGCCTGCCCCGTGGGCCCGTACTTCAAGGCAGGCAAGACGTCGGTTACCGTGTGGGTGTCCGACCGATACACCCGCGCGGCGCCGGGCGGAACGGGTGCAGCCAAATGCGGCGGAAACTATGCTGCCAGCCTGATCGCGCAGACCGAGGCTGCGGCCAAAGGTTGCGACCAGGTCGTTTTTCTCGATGCCGCCGAGCACAAATGGATCGAAGAGATGGGAGGGATGAATCTCTTCTTCGTCATGGACGATGGCTCTCTGGTGACGCCGCCATTGTCCGGCACTATCCTGCCGGGCATCACCCGGGCTTCGATCATCGAGCTTGCCAGGCGTGAAGGCATCGTCGTCAACGAAACGCCCTATGCTTTCGACACATGGCGTGCAGACGCCGCGAGCGGCCGTCTCCGGGAGGCGTTCGCTTGCGGAACCGCTGCTGTCGTCACTGCGGTCGGTGAGGTTCGCCATGCCGCTGGGGAGTTTCAGATCGGCAACGGGGGAGAGGGGCCGGTGACACAACGCATCCGCACGCAGCTGACCGGAATCCAGCGCGGCAAGCTCGCCGATCCTTTCGAATGGGTTTATCGCATCGAATAAAGGCCGATTGCGGCCGGATCGCGCTCGCCCTTTTCGAAGCAGGTGCTTGAGCGTCATGCGTCGCGCACCTTGCTCGCGAGGGCGAGGCGCGTGGCGAGCGTCACATCAGGGATGCGTATCTGTGCCGATAAGGCACCATTGGTGTCGACCTCGCCACGGCGACGTTGTCTCCCACGTCCTGATCGCGCCTTCCACACGATCGCATGTGCCGATCGTTAGCTGGATGTCGTTCGTCACTAAAGGCGTCGCGTGGCGGAAATTCAAGCGAAGGATCTCTCTTTTCAACGGTGACGAGTTGCTATCGAGCAGCGCCGCGATGAATTTCCGGTCCGAAAAGCTATCGATCATGTCCGCATCGGCATAGTACTGAAGCACACCCAGCTCGCCCTGCAGAAAGATACGTCTGTTTTGTATGTGGCCGTTGAGCCATTGGGCGATCGCCTTGTATTCCGCAACCGTACCCCAGTTCGTCTGGATGGGCACACGGTCCATCAAAACGGTCGAGATGAAAGTAGTCCCGACATTGATGGCGACGATGCAAAGGAAGAAGGCCGAATGGAGCTTGACGTTGCTCCGAAGGCGGTTCGACAGCGCGAGACTTCCGATCAGGGTGACAAACGCGGCTTCCGGCGCGTAGTACCAATGATACGGCGGCACGCCGAGTGCGGAATACGCTACGAAATGGGCAACGGTGAAGATTGCCAGAAGGGGAACGACAGGATTTCGGCGGTAATCGAGGTCGGTGATAGCGAGCGGAAGCGCCGCGATCCAAAAAAAGGAAAGCAACGTAGCGATTGGGAAAGAGGAGAGGTAAAGATAAAGCCCCTTGAAATAGCTGTATCCCTCCCAGGACGCCTGGTTTCTTTTCAAGAAGAAGGTGTCCGGGACGACCGATCCAAGGTATGTCCACGAGAAGATCGACCACGCGAGAAAAACGGTCGCGGCCGGCAGAATAAAGACAAGTCCGCGCCAGTCTCGACGGTACAGCAGCATGGCTAAAACGACAAAGCCCGCCAACGCGCCTTCCGGACGGGTCATATAAAGCATGCCAACAAGGAATCCGGTCGAGACGAACCGCCTTTCGGCGAAGGTTATGCAAAGCCCAAGAAGGACGATCAGAAAAAGATAGCTTTCCAGTCCGAGTGTTGAAACGAGCAGCGGATTGCTGAACAACAACGCGGTCGCGATGACGGGCCAATCGCTCTTTGCGTCGACGAGTTGGCCGATTCTCCGCAGGGAAAAATATGTCACGAATATCAAGGTGACATTGAAAAAATAGAGTGCCGCGGTCGGAGAGCGAAAGATGATCGCGAAAATGCTCAGAAGAATGATATCCAGAGCAGACGTTGCCGCATTGGACAGGTGATCGGCCGCCATGCCCCAGACGTGATACTTCGTGAGCGTTCTGACATAGGCCAGTGTTATATACGAGTCGTCAATGTACCTTCCATTGAATAGTGTGGCATAGATGAATGGAGTAGGAAGAAGTAACGCGGTTCTGATCGACGACTTATTGCTCGGGGCGTTCGAATGGTTCATTGTCATGTAACCAGGCGATATGGGCGTTTGAGTGCGATCGGAAAAGAGCCGTCATGTCATTCCTGCAACGGGGCGTAACGCAAAGTTAGCACGATAGTGGTCCTGACAGGCTGCGGGCGGTGCGTGCGCACATCTCGTGCAGTGTCACGGACCGGGCGACAAGGCGAGGTTTTTTGTAGTGACGGATTACTTTGCGACGGCGGGCCGGGTGCATCATGCCGCGACCGCTGACCGTGCGCGCTGCGCGAGCGGTCAGCGCCGGTGCTCGCGCACTATCCACGCGGCATCGGTGACGATTCGAACTTAATCGAACTTATTCGAACTCAGGAAGGATGTTTCTCTTTCTCACTGGCGTGAGGGGGCGCAGCATGCCATCCTGAGCATGCTCAGGCAGCCGGTCGATAGCTGTTCGGTGCGTTGATGATGTTTCGCGGCGTCCCCTGAACATAGGCGCTGATGTTGTCCATGAGTTGATCGGCGAGCGTCTGAATTGCTTGCTCGCTTGCCCAGGCGATATGAGGCGTGAGTATGAAGGCCGGATGATCCAGAATTTCATGCAGCGGATTGTCGTCCGGAAGCGGTTCCCGAGTAACGACATCGAAACCGGCGCCGGAAATCAGGCCATCTTTCAGAGCACGAACCAATGCCGGCTCATTGACGAGTCCACCACGCGCCGTGTTGATGAGAAGCGGGTGCTGCTTCATCCGTGCGAACTCGGCATCGCCGATGAGGTCACGCGTCTGTTCGTTGAGCGGGCAATGGAGCGAGATGATGTCGGACTCCTCGAGCACTTTTTCGAAGGGGGTGTAAAGCATGCCCATGTCGCCGCGCCCCTTGAATGCCGAGAAAAGCACCTTCAGCCCCAGTGCTCTGCCCATATCCGCGGTGGCCCTTCCCAATGCGCCATCACCGATGATGCCGAGCGTCGAACCCGCCAGATCCTTGATGGGGTAGTCGAAAAAGCAGAACTGCCCGGACGCCTGCCAGCGCCCCGCTTGCACCGCCGCACGATAAGCAGTCAGACTTCGGCGAAGTGCAAAGATCAGCGCGAACGTGTGCTCCGGCACCGTGTGCACGGCGTAGTTGCGGACGTTGCAAACCGATATGCCCGCTTCGTTGCAGGCGCCCGTGTCGACGTTATCGGAGCCGGTCGCGGCGATCGCGATCAGCTTCAGCTTCCTCGCTTGAGCGATCACGTCGCGGCTGAGCTTCACTTTGTTGGTGATGACGATATCGGCATCGCGAACGCGGTCGAGCGCTTCCTCAGGCTTCGTGGACTCGAAGACTTGCAACTCGTGACTGAACGGCAGGTGCTTCAGACGCGTGTTCGAAGGAATAGTCGATCGGTCGAGAAAAACGACGCGCAGAGGCGAGGATGAAGAAGTCATTTTGTATCGCTTGGATGAATAGGTAAGGATGCGGGTCGCGAACTCACGAAGCCGGGCATGGGCTGATTCCAATCCGAATGTTCCTTTGATTAATCATCGCGCGGCCCGAGGGCAAGCTGGCTCTTGAATGTTTCGCGATCGAGAGCCTTCTCCCATTTCGCGACGACGATCGTCGCGATGCCATTGCCGATGACGTTGATCAGCGCGCCACCTTCCGAGATGAATCGATAGATACCCAGCACCAGCACCAGGCCTGCGACGGGGATGCCGGGCACGGAGCTGAGCGTCGCCGCCAGCACGATGAACGCGCCGCCGCTGACGCTCGCCGCGCCCTTGGACGTGAGCAGCAGAACGAGCAGCAGCGTGAGTTGATGGCCGATACTGAGCGTGCTGTCCGTGGCCTGCGCAATGAAGATGGCGAGCACGGTCATGTTGATGCAACTGCCATCCAGGTTGAAGGAATATCCGGCGGGCACGACCAGACCGACGACGGACTTCTCGCAGCCGAGCTTCTCCAGCTTCGCCATGAGCCGGGGCAGCGCCGACTCCGACGAAGACGTGCCGAGGACGAGAAGCAGCTCTTCGCGGATGTAGCGCAGAAAGGCGATCAAACTGAATCCCGCGAGTCTGCACACCGCGCCGAGCACCACGAAGACGAAGACGAGTCCGGTCAGGTAGTAGGTCAGCAGAAGCTGCCCATATGAACTCAGCGAGACCACGCCGTACTTGCCGATCGTGAATGCGATCGCGCCGAACGCGCCGATGGGCGATACATACATCACGATGCGGACCATGTTGAAGAACGTGCTCGCGCCGGCGTCGATGACCGAGAGCAGAGGCTTGCCTCGTTCGCCGAGCATCTGAAGCGCGAACGCGAAGATGATCGAGATGAACAGCACCTGCAGGATGTCACCTTCCGCGAACGCGCCGAAGACGGTCGTCGGAATGATGTGCGACAGAAACCCGACGACGCTCTGGTCGTGAGCGGCTTTCGTATAGGCAGCGATGGACGACACGTCGAGCGTGCGCGGGTCGATATGCATGCCGCTGCCCGGCTTCATGATGTTCACTGCGATCAGGCCGATGGCGAGCGCCAGCGTCGTCATCGCCTCGAAGTAGATCAGCGACTTCATGCCGACGCGCCCCACCGACTTGATGTCGTTCATGCTCGCGATGCCGTGCACCACCGTGCAGAAGATCAGCGGCGCGATCATCAGCTTGATGAGCTTCAGAAAGTTGTCGCCGAGCGGCTTCATCGCTTCGCCGGCGGCGGGATAGAAGTGCCCCAGCAGGATGCCGAGGACCACTGCGATCAGGACCTGGATGTACAGATGCTCGAACCACCGCTTGCGCGGGCGAGGGATGGCTTGCGTCTCGACCGACGCTTCCGTTGCGATGCTCATGCTTTGTCTCCTGCAATGTTCGATCGGGTCGGCTTATGCGCCGTTCACCGCTTCAGTTCGATATAAGGGTTCGAGGCGGACATGCCGTCCCGACGCAACGCGCCGTGCATACGCCGCGTGACGAAGAAGAGAATCGTCAGGGCCACGACACCGAAGGCGGCGATCAGCTGCAGGCCGCCGTTGAAGCTGCCGGTCGCATCCTTGATGAGCCCGACAGCGTACGGATTGACGAATCCCGACAGATTGCCGAGCGAATTGATGAGCGCGATACCCGCTGCGGCGGCAGCCGGTCCGAGCAGGCGAGGTGCCACGACCCAGAAGACGGGCAGCGCCGAGAACACGCCGAAGCTCGCCACGCACAGCAGCGCGAGCTTGAGCACGGGCGCGGCGACGAGCGTCGATCCCGCAAGTCCGATGGCGGCCAGTGCCAGCGGAAACAGGAGATGGAATCGACGCTCGTCGGTGCGATCGGAATGACGGCCCCACAGAATCATGCCCGCCGCGCCCGCGACGAACGGCAGCGCGCTGACATAACCCACTTGCTGGATGCTGAGATCGAACGCGCGCACGATCTGCGGCAGAAAGAAGCTCAGCCCGTAATTGAAGCCGGTCACGCCGAAGTAGGCGAGCGCGGTCAGCAGGATCACGGGACTCTTCAGCAAATTGAGCATGCCGTGTTCGACGGCCGTCGCGCGGCTCGCGCGCTCGGCGGCCAGCGTCGATTCGAGCCAGGCGCGTTCGTTGTCGTCGAGCCATTCGGCGTCCTTCGGTGTATCGCGCAAAACGCGCAGCACGACGAAGGCGAGCACGAGCGAGGGCAACGCTTCGAGCAGGAACATGATCTGCCAGCCCGCGAGGCCGAGCCATCCGTGCAGGCTCATCAGATAGCCGGATAGCGGCGAGCCGATGACGCTGGCGAGCGGCATCGCGGCCATGAAGCCGCCGATCACGCGTGCGCGGTACGTCGCCGGCACCCACAGCGTCAGGAAGAACACGACGCCCGGAAAGAAGCCCGCTTCCGCCGCGCCGAGCAGCACGCGCACGACATAGAACGACCACTCGCCCTGCACGAATGCGGTCGCCGCCGAGCAGAGTCCCCACGTCAGCATGATGCGTGCGATCCAGCGCCGCGCGCCCACGCGTTCCAGCAGTATGTTCGACGGCACTTCGAAAACGAAATAGCTGACGAAGAAGAGTCCCGCGGCAAGCCCGAAAGCCGATGCGGAAAGACCGAGATCGCGGTTCATCGTGAGCGCGGCGAAACCGACGTTCACGCGATCCAGAAAGGCCACCACGAAGCAGATGGTGAGAAGGGGCGCGAAGCGGCGCAGTATCTTGCGCATCGTTCGCGATTCGATGTCGTTCATGCTCGTCTCCTGCATGTGTCGATGATGGGATCGGTCTGGCTCTGCGGCCTCATCCGATCAGCTGATACGGCGGCTTCGGTGCGGCAACGCCAACCCGGCGATCGGGCTTTGGAACGAACGGATGCAGTCATCGAGCAGACAGCCGAGGTACGCCGTGCGCATGTCGCGCCCGCCGAACGCAATGCTCGACACATTGCCGAGCCGCGAGCGTCCCGGCGTCTGCATGTCGGCGTGTTGCAGCGTGCCCGTGCGTATGCCGCGCGCGATGCGTTCGGCGTGTTCGGCGTCGGTATCGGCGAGGATGACCTGCACATCGCCATCGGGGCGCACGAGCAGCACGCGATTGCTCGCGATGCAGGTCAGCCACAGCCCGCCGTGCGCGTCGAAGGCAAGGCCGTCCGGGAGATCGGCGCCATCGAACTGCGCGACGGTTTCGCGCGGACCGAGCACGGGCGATCCCGGCTTGCCGAGCAGCGGGAAGCGGCTCACGCGCTGCGCGTAGGTTTCGTTCACATACAGCCAGCGGCGGTCGGGCGAGATCGCGACCTCGTTCGTGTAGCCGAGTCCGTCGGCGAGAATGCGCGCGCCGTTCTCATCGACGACACCGATGAAACCGTCCGTCACCGAGTGGTTCCACGCCTCGCTGCGCGGAATCTTGCGCGTGCTGACGGTGAACCACAGCAGGCCGTGCTCATCGACGAAGAGGAAGTTGCTGGGAGGAAGCGCGATGCCGTCTACGGCATCGAGCACGGTTTCGAGCTTGCCCTGCCTGTCGATGGAAAAGAGGCCGCCGTCCGCGTGGCCGAGATCCGCGAAGAGCACGCGGCCATTCGGCGCGAGCGCGACGCCGTTCGGCACATAAGCGCGCGTCGAATCGCGCGGCTCGATCAGCCGATGCGTGAGCGCGCCATCGGACGCGATGACTGAATAGCCGCCTTCGCCGTGCGCGGCGATCAACGTGCCGTCGTCGAGCGCGAGCACGCATTCGGGCCGCACGAGGCCGCGCGCGACGATCTTCAGATCGCTGAACGACACATGGAAATCGCGGGAAAGAGGATAGCTTTGCATGCCGCCGCTCCCTCAGTCCGCTTGCGCGAAGGCGCGTTGTGCGGGCTGACCGTCCCTGGCGGCGCATGGCATCGCGTGCAGATCGAGACGACGGCCGGCCTTGAGCAACTGACTCGGCACGTCGTGTCCGATCAAACCCGGCAGCAGCGCCGACGCGGACAGCAGCGCGGACAGATCGACGCCCGTGTCGTAGCCGTCGAGTTCGAGCATGTGAACGAGCTCTTCCGTGCAGACATTGCCGGTCGCGCCCGGCGCATACGGACAGCCGCCCAGCCCGCCGAGCGATGCATCGAAACGGTCGATGCCCGCATCGAGCGCGGCCAGCGTGTTCGCGAGGGCCATGCCGCGCGTGTTGTGGAAGTGCAGCGTGAGTTCCAGCGCGGGAAAGCGCTCGCGTGCCGCCGCGCACAACGCGCCGGCCTGCGACGGGAACGCCATGCCGGTCGTATCGCAAAGCGTGACGCCATGCACGCCGAGATCGGCGAATCGCTGCATCCACGCGAGCACGTCTTCCTGCGCGACGTCGCCTTCCATCGGGCAGCCCATCGCGGTCGAGAGCGACACGTTGATCGCCACGTTCGTCTGCTTCACCACGCCGATCACATCGCGCAATTGCGCGAACGACTGCTCGCGGCTCATGCGCAGATTCGTGCGATTGTGGCTTTCGCTTACTGACATCACCAGATTGACTTCATCGACGCCGCACGACAGCGCGCGTTCGGCGCCGCGAATATTCGGCACGAGCACGGTATAGACGATGCCTTCGCGCCGCGCGATGCCGTGCATCACGGCTTCGGCATCGCGCAGCGCGGGAATCGCTTTCGGCGAGGTGAACGAGGTCACTTCGATCTTCGCGTAGCCGCACGCGCTCAAGTCGTCGATGAGCGCGATCTTCGCGTCGGTATCGACGAATTGCGCTTCGTTCTGGAAGCCGTCGCGAGTCGCGACCTCCTGGATATAAACACGCTGGCCAGTCATGGCGCACTCCTCTCAGATGATGCCGCGCGCACGCCAAGCGTCGCGGGTTGTTTGGTCGATGCCGATGCGTTCGAGCACCGCATCCGTGTGCTGGCCGAGCGTCGGCGCGTGGCTTTCGACCGTGCCGGGCGTCGCGCTCAGCTTCGGGACAATGCCGGGCACTTGCACCGGCGTGCCGTCGTGCAGATGCGCATCGAGGATCATGTCGCGCGCGCGATAGTGCGGGTCGCTCGCGATATCGGCGACGTCATAGATCTTGCCGGCCGGAATGCGCGCTTCGTTGAGCGCGGCGAGCACGTCGTCGAGCGGCTGGCGATTCGCCCATTCGGCGATGGCGGCGTCGATACGCTCGACCTGCTTCACGCGGCCGTCGTTCTGTGCGAGGGCGGGATCATCGGCGAGATCGCGGCGGCCGATCAGATCTATGAGGCGGCGGAAGATGCTGTCGCCGTTGCCCGCGATCAGCGCGTATTTACCGTCAGCGCAGCGATACGCGTTCGACGGCGCGATGCCCGGCAGGCTGCTGCCCGCCGGCTGACGCACCGTGCCGAACGCGGAGAACTCGGGCAACAGGCTCTCCATCATGTTGAAGACCGATTCGTACAGCGCGACATCGATCATCTGTCCTTCACCGCCGTTCTGATCGCGATGACGCAGCGCGAGCAGAATGCCGATCACGCCATGCAGCGCGGAAAGCGAATCGCCGATGGACACGCCCACGCGCACCGGCGTGCGGCCGGGTTCGCCGCTCAAATGCCGCAAGCCGCCCATTGCTTCGGCGACGACACCGAAGCCGGGCCGGTCGCGATACGGTCCCGTCTGGCCGTAGCCCGAGACGCGCAACATCACGAGACCGGGATTGAGCGTGTGCAGTTCATCCCAGCCGAGGCCCCACGCTTCGAGCGTGCCGGGACGGAAGTTTTCGATGAGCACATCGCTCTGTGCGATGAGCTTTCGCGCGACGTCCTGTCCTTCGGGCGAGCGAAGATCGAGCGTCAACGATTCCTTGTTGCGCGACTGCGCCGCCCACCACACCGACGTGCCTTCATGAAGCAGGCGCCATTTGCGCAGCGGATCGCCCGTGCCGGGCGGTTCGATCTTGATGACTTGCGCGCCGAACTCGGCGAGCATCTTTCCAGCGAAGGGACCGGCGATGAGCTGTCCCATTTCGAGCACGCGTACGCCTGCCAGCGGCTTCGTCACGGTTGTCTCCTGTGAAGCGTCGTTATGGGGATGCGATGCTTCACTGTGAAACAAACCGGCCGCGCTGAAAATCAATGAATTTTCAACGACCCTTTCCGTTTTGGAAAGGCGCCGGGCGCCTTGTCAGGCTTGCGTTTGCGCGGACATGAAGTCGAACAGACGGGCGGCTTCGGGCGAAAGTGCATCGCGCGAGCGGGTGCCGATCCAGAGCGTGCGGTCCGCCCAGTCGTCGAGGAGGCGAACGGGACGAAGGCCTGCCGCGAGGATCTCGGTGCGCACCGCCGCTTCCGGCAACACGCCGATGCCGAGTCCTTGCTCGATCATTCTGCAGATGCCGTCGAAACTGCTGACCTGAATTCGAACCTTGAGCGTGCGCTCGGCGCTGAACGCGGCATCCAGCAGACGCGCGAGGAGCGAGCTGCCTTCGTTGAGACCGACGTACTCGTAATCGAGCGTGTCGACGAAGGCGACCTGTTCGCGCGATGCGAGCGCATGACCATTGGGCACCAGCAGCACGAGCCGGTCTTGCCGATACACCGCCTTGTCGATGTTCGGTGCGGGCACGTTGTCCGCGAAGATGCCGATGTCCGCATCGCCGGTCGTGACGGCCGCCACGATATCGCCGCTCAAACGCTCTTCCAGCGATATCTTGACGCTCGGGTTATCGGCGAGAAAGATGCGCACGTCACGCGGAAGGAACTGCACGATCGCCGATGTGTTCGCCCACATGCGCACATGGCCGCGCACGCCGACGGCATAGTCGCTCATCTCGTTGGCCATGCGGTTCACGCGTTCGACCACCTGACGCGCATGCGCCAGAAGGCCCTTGCCGGCGGCGGTCAGTTCGACGCCGCGCGGCTGGCGCAGCAGCAACGTGCAGCCGGTGCTGCGCTCGAGGTCGGCGATGCGCTTGCTCACCGCCGACAGCGTCATGCTCGTGCGATCGGCGGCACGCGTCAGACTGCCGGTTTCCGCGACGACGATAAACAGCCGCAGCGAATGCAGGTCGTAATGAAAGTAGCTCGTCATGATGTGGCTTCACGTGAATCGTGCCGTGCCGCCACTGTAACGGAAACGTGCTCAGGCGTGCCGTGCCGCCACTGAACGCCGGCTCGACACGAGCAGCAACAGGATGCCGACGATCTGCAGCGCCATCACCGGCGTCAGCGCGATGGCGAAGCTGCCCGTCTGCTCGCGAATCACGCCGATCAGATACGTGCCGACGAAGCCGGCGAGATTGCCGACCGCGTTGATCTGCGCAAGACCGGCCGCGGCGGCCCTCGGCCCGAGGCGCTCGCTCGACAGCGCCCAGAAGGGGCCCTTGAACGCGTATGTGCCGACGAGCGTGAGGACGAGACAAAGCACGGCGGGCGCGAGCTGCGTCGTCATCGTGCAGGCGCCGAGCGCGATGGCCGATAGCGTGAGCGGCAGGGCGGTGCTCCAGATGCGTTCGCGCTTCTTGTCGGAGCGCACACCCCACCAGATCATCGCGACTGAAGCGACGGCGAACGGAAGCGCATTCAGCCAGCCCGCCTGAATGTTCGACAGCCCATAGCTCTTGATGATCTGCGGCTGCCACAAGGACAAGCCGTTGCTCGCCGCCGACGTTCCCGCATACACGAGCGACAACAGCAGCACTTGCGGATGAAACATGATGCGCCAGGTGCGCTCATCGTGAACGGGCGCATCGAGTTCCCGTTGCGCGCGCTCGGCGGCGAGCGTGCCGTTCAGCCAGCGCTTTTGATTCGCGTCCAGCCAGCGTGCGTCGTTCGGCTGGTCTGGCAGCCAGAGATACGTGACGATCGCGAGCAACATCGCCGGAATCGCTTCGATGATGAAGAGCCACTGCCAGCCGTGCAATCCGCCGATTCCCTGCATGTCGAGCAACGCAGCGGAGATGGGCGAGCCGACGAAGCTGGAGAGCGGCACCGCGACATAGAAGAAGCTCACGATGCGTCCGCGATGCGCCGCCGGAAACCACTGCGTCAGATACAGGATGACGCCCGGAAAGAAGCCCGCTTCGGCTGCGCCGAGCAGGAAGCGGATCGCATAGAACGAATTCGGGCCGGTGACGAACGCGGTGAGGCCCGAGATCACGCCCCAGCTCAGCATGATCCGCGCGATCCACTTGCGCGCGCCGAAGCGCTTCATCGCCAGATTGCTCGGCACCTCGAAGAGGAAATAGCTGAGAAAGAACAGACCGCCGCCGAGCCCGAACACCGACGGACTGATGCCGATATCGCGGTTCATCTGAAATGCCGCGAAGCCGACGTTGACCCGGTCGATGAACGACACGAGATAGCAAAACATCAGAAAGGGCACGAGGATCGTGGTCACTCGCCGCAATGTGGCGGGACCGATCTGGGTTGTTTCCATGCGGCTGCGTCTCCTGTTATATGCCGGCTGCACCGGCTCCTGCATGTCGATGAAAAACCGTAAAAATATCTTAACGTATACATTGTTGAATGTGATAACTTATCGACTAGGGACTTTTACGAGCAGGCGGGAGGTGATTCATGGCCACGGATACGGCGTCGTCGCGGGTATCGGAGAAAGAGAACGCGGCGGGCAGGATGAGCGCGACAGCGTATGTCGCGATGAGAAGAAACATTCTGGATAACATCTGGACGGTGGGTTTTCAGGCGACCGAGATCGAAATCTCGGAACTGCTCGGCATGAGCCGCACGCCTGTTCGCGAAGCGTTGATGCGTCTTCAGCAGGAGGGGCTCATCAAGGTGACGCCGCGTCACGGGATGCGCGTGTTGCCGGTCTCGCCGGACGACATGAAGCAGATTTACCAGATCCTCACGTCGCTCGAATCGACGGCGGCGGAACTCGTCGCGGCGCGCGGCTTGAGCGCGGAAGAACTGAAGCCGCTCAAACGCGCGAGCGAAGCGATGGACGAAGCGCTCGCCGCCGACGATCTCGACGCATGGGCGCGCGCCGACGAGCAGTTCCACACGCATCTGCTCGATCTATGCGGCAACGAGATGCTGCGCAGCGTCGTGCTGAATTTCTGGGATCGCGCGCATCGCGCGCGGATGGTCACGTTGCGCATCCGGCCGAAGCCGGTCAATTCGACGAAGGAACACAGCGCGCTGGTATCGGCGATTCGCAAGGGCGATGTCGCGAAGGCGGGCGCCGTGCAGCGCGCGCATCGCGAGCGCGCGGGCGAAGAACTGCTCGGCTTGCTCACCCGGTTGGGACTCAGCGCGCTCTAAAAGGCGTTCGAGGCATCACGAAACATTCACAGAGATCAGGTCCATGTCACAAGTCAGCCCATCGGAATTCAAGATTGCGGTATTGCCCGGAGACGGTATCGGTGTAGAAGTCATGAACGCGTGCATCGCGCTGCTCGATGCCGCGCAGAAACACGACAAGGGCCCGACACTCCGGATGACTTCATACGAAGCGGGCGCGCAGCACTATGCGGCTGCGGGCGAAGCGCTGCCCGAACGTACGCTCGATGCCGCGCGCAACGCGCACGCGGTTCTGTTCGGCGCGATGGGCTGGCCGGACGTGCGCTATCCCGACGGCACCGAGCCGATTCCGCAACTCGATCTGCGAATGGCGCTCGACCTGTACGCGGGCGTGCGGCCGATTCGCTGGTTTCCGGGCTTGCCGAAGGTGCTCGCGAACGAACGCGCGACCGACATCGACTTCGTGCTCGTGCGCGAGCAGACCGAAGGCCTCTTTTATGCGCGCGGACGCGGCACCGTCGACAACCAAGCCGGCGAAGCGTACGACACGATGCAGATCACGCGACGCGGCACCGAGCGGATCAGCCGCTTTGCCTTTGATCTGGCCGAACGCAGAAAGGCGCGTCGCGGCAAGGCGCGCGTGACGTGCGTCGATAAGGCGAACGTGTTCACGTCGATGGCCTTCTTCCGCGATGTCTTCAATGACGTCGCGCGCAAGTACGAGGATGTGTCGGCCGACCACGCGTATGTCGATGCGATGGCGCTGACGATGGTCGCGAAGCCGTGGACCCTCGATGTGCTCGTCACCGAAAACATGTTCGGCGATATTCTGTCCGATCTCGCGGCGGGACTCATTGGCGGAATGGGCATGGCGCCGTCTGCGGATATCGGTGACGACCACGGGCTGTTTCAGCCGGCGCACGGCACGGCACCGGACATCGCGGGACAGGACAAGGCCAATCCCGGCGCGATGTTCCTGTCCGGTGCGATGATGCTCGACTGGCTCGCCGATCGTTTCGATCAGCCCATGCTGGCGCAACGCGCGCGCAACATCGAGAACGCGTTGCAGATGGTGCTGGCGAAGGGCGAAACGCGCCCGATGGAATACGGCGGCTCGGCCGGTACGCGAGCGATGACCGAAGCAGTCATCGCAGCGCTGCCTTACGCGAACAGATAAGCCACCGCGAGCCGGGCTGCGATTGCGGTCCGGCCGCACGCGTACAGTTCAAACCAGCCTCGACATGTTCATCATTGCTGTGACGTTCACGGTCCACGAAGCACATCGGGATGAGTTTCGCCGCGCGATTCTCGCGAATGCAGCGACATCGCTGAGAGTAGAGGAAGGCTGCATCGTGTTCGACGTATGCGAGGCGCATGAACGTCCGGTGTTCTTCCTTTATGAAAAATACGTCGATGAAGACGCGTTCAAACTGCATCTCGCCGCGTCTCATTTCCTCGACTTCGATCGCGAGTCCGCGCCATGGGTGAGTGAAAAAAAAGTCGAGCGATTCTTGCTGTTGCTGCAAACAGTGCCTGGACGCTCGATCAAGCGAATTCCTTGACCTGACCAGGCGAAAGAACACGCCAAAGCGCCAGTGCTATCGCGCCCCATATGAATTCTCTTGCGCGTCGAAGCAGTGCGAGCGATAGCGCCGCTTCGCGATCGATTCCAAAGGCGCCTGAAATCGTCACGATTGCCGCCTCCTGAACCCCTAGTCCGGCTGGCATGATGAAAAACGCGCTGCGGATGCACTGCGTCAGGGCCTCGATTGCAACGGCGGCCGCGATGGACACTGGATGCCCGAGCATCGCAAATCCAAGGTAAATCTCCGAGGCACCAACCACATAGCTGGAAAATTGCCATGCGAATGCGCTCGCGCACTGTGATGTGCGTCGCAACAGTGAGCTGATCTCGTCGTCCAGACGCTTGCCGTCGAGCTTCATCACGAGAGCGTTGGACTCGCCGATCCAGCGGCACGCCATCGCTTCGAGACGACGAAACGGCGCCCCCCGTTGCGCCACTGCGAAAGCGCAGAACGCAATGGGTAAGGACGTCAACAGCCCCCATGCAATGATTCGGGATAGGCCATGCGCAGCGCTTAGATCCATGCACAGGATCGCAAGTCCCAGCATGGCGAACGCGAACTTGACAGCTACGGTCACGAGCGTTTCGACGACCACCGAAGCGCTCACCACGCTGACATCCTTCTCGTAGCGGGATGCGAGTCGAATGCCGATCAACTCGCCACCGATACCCAGGACGGGCAGCAAGCGTCCGACAGCTTCCCTTACGACGGCGATCCACGACAGCGTCATCAACGGCAGACGCCCGCCGAGCAGCACCTGCCAGGCGCGCGCGTCGAGCAGAAGCGGCAGTGCGTGAAGAGGCACGAGCCAAAGCAGGACGGGCCCTGCGCGTTCGATGAGCGCGAACGCCTCGACGAAGCCTCCGTGCAGCGCCAGCGCGATAAGCAGGGCCACGGCAATGGGCCAGCGCATCCACGCCAGTCGTCTGAGCAGGGACATCATGCGCCGAAGCTCGTTTCATTGCGCCCTTCTGGCGAAGCACGCGCGACGATGTCCGAGAAAGCGCCACGCCATGCCCCGGTTGCGGAGATCGCCTGCGCGACACGCGGCGAGCACAGCGCCGCCAGTTCGTCCGCGTGACGATAATCGCGCATGGAGTGGGTGATCGGTTCGTTGCCTTCGACGGCGGGATGGCTGTATAGCTCCAGCACGCCGTTCGGTGCACGAGCGACCGATTCGAGCATCGCCGTTTCATCCATGCGACCCGTCCTGGACATGCCCGCCATCCAGTCGTTGTGCGCAATGCCTGCACGATTCAACCGTGTCTTCATCCAGCCAGCCCACGGAGCCAGCATCCAGTGTCCGCCTGCTTCGCGGGGCAGACGCATTGCGCGCATCCCGAACTGTTGTCCGATCTGAAGGATGAGCGAAAGCACCGTGGGATGCAGATGGAAGTGCTTGTGCGAATTGACATGGTCGAGCTCGAGACCGGTCGCGGCGAACGCTTCGAATTGCGCGCGGATTTCGTTTGCCAACTGCTGACGCACGCGCGGCAGGAAAAAGAAGCGGAATCCATCACGCGTCATGCGATCGCCGAAACGGCCAGTGCCGTCGACGAGTTCGGGGATGGTTTCCAAAGGCGAAGTCGGCACGCCGTCGGCTAGCACGATATGCAAACCCACACGCAACCGGGGGAGTTTGCGCGCGCGATCCACCGCATCGCTCGCGGCGGCGCCGCTCACCATCAGGCTTGCGCAATCGAGCACGCCTTCGCGGTGCGCGAGCTCGACCGCCTTGTTCACGCGTTCGTGCAGTCCGAAGTCGTCGGCAGTGACGATCACACCGCGCACGCCGTCATGCCTCGTGCGCGCGCAGAAAACGGAGAAACTCGACCCCTTCGCGCAGACGCCGCTTCATCATGTCCCAGCTCGTCAGCATCTCGCGCACGATCTCCCATATCTTCGAGGGCCTGAAATAGAAGGTCTTATAGAAGCGCTCGAGCTCGTGATAGATCTCTTCGCGCGACAGATGAGGGTAGCCGATCGCCGCCAGTTGTACGCCTTCCTTGCTGACGAGATTGATGGTTTTGCTTTCCGCCAGCCAGCCGTTCTCGACCGCCTGCTCGTAGAGTTTCGTGCCCGGATAAGGGGCTGCGAGCGACACCTGGATCGTGTGGGGATTGATTTCCTTCGCGTACTGAATTGTCTTTTCAATCGTCTCTTTGCTCTCGCCCGGCAGACCGAGGATGAACGTTCCGTGAACCTTGATGTTGAGCTTGCGGCAGTCATCGGCGAATCGTCGTGCGATATCGGTGCGCAGGCCCTTCTTGATGTTCAGCAGAATCTGGTCATCTCCCGATTCATAACCGACGAGCAGCAGTCGCAGGCCATTCTCCTTCATGATCTTGAGTGTGGGATACGGCACGTTCGCCTTGGCGTTGCATGACCACGTAACGCCGAGCTTCCCCAGACCGCGCGCAATTTCTTCGACGCGCGGTCTGAAGTCGGTGAAGGTGTCATCGTCGAACATGATCTCTCTGACTTCGGGCATGTTGTCGCGAATCCACTTCACTTCCGCCAATACGTTCTCGACGGACCTCACCCGATACCGATGGCCGCCCACCGTTTGAGGCCAGAGGCAGAAGGTGCAGCGTGAACGGCATCCACGCCCTGTATAAATCGATACATAGGGATAGTTGAGGTAGCCGATGAAGTAGTTCTCGATCTTCAGATCGCGCTTGTAGATGGGCGCGACGAAGGGCAACTCGTCCATGTCTTCAAGGATCGGACGCGCTTCGTTGTGTTCGATGGAGCCGTCCGGCAAGCGATACGAAAGCCCGCGAATCGACGCAAACGGCTTACCTTCGGCGAGTTCCTTGCACGTGTAGTCGAATTCCTCCCGGCACACGAAGTCGATAGCATTGGTCGCGGTCAGCGAGTTATGCGGATCGACGGCGACTTTCGCGCCCACCATGCCGATGAGAATGGAGGGTGCGCGCGCCTTCAGAAGCTCGGCGAACGATGCATCGCACGGGAACGACGGCGTGCTCGTGTGGATGACGACGAGTTCATATCGCGCGGCGATGTCCAGCGTTTCCTCGACCGAGAGACCGTCTGCGGGTGCGTCGATCAGGCGGCTGCCGGGAATGAGCGCGGCGGGCTGCGCGAGCCACGTCGGATACCAGAACGAGCGGATCTCCCGCTTGGCCTGATAGCGCGAACCCGCGCCGCCGTCAAAGCCGTCGAACGACGGCGCTTGAAGAAAAAGCGTTTGCATCATGGTACGAGTTCTCGCAAGGTCCGGGGAAGCAGGTTAGCGGCCGTCGTGAGCATCGCTGCCACTGGCGACGGCAGCGGAATTCTGTTCGCATACGTCGTCTGTCGTGCGTGAAGCGCGCAGGGGTACACGTGCATCACGCCATAGCACGCTGGAGCCGAAGCACGCTGCGCACCATTCGATCAGCAGCAATGCGTCGCGCACAGGAATGAGCGGAAGGTCGCGCCAGAACCTCCGCGCGGAACGCGCGCTGCGCCAGTGCAACAACAGGCGGGCGCTCAATCCGAACGAGGTGCTTAAATCGACCAGGGTGTCCGCCGTGGCTTGCGTGAAGTCTGTGCCGCTCGAATCAAAGCCGAAGCTGAGCAACGCGCTTGCCAATAGCCAGGGTGTTGTGATCGTTATGCACAGAGAGGCGAACCCTGGCCGATTGACCGAACGAATCGTGCGAAGCCAACGCGTTTCGCGTCGCCAGAGCGCGGGCAGGCCGCGCTCGATGACATCCGTTGTCACGACCACGTCCGACAGCACTGTACGGAGACCCAGGAGACGCACGCGTTCGGCGAGCCAGTAATCGTCCGCGAGACAATCGCGCAGCGCCTCCAGGCCACCGCTCTTCAGTAACACGTCGCGCCTGACCGCGATCGTCGCGCCAAAGCCGAAGGCTTGCACACCGAGCGTTTTTGCCAGGTAGACCGACGGCGCAAACCACTTGTCAATGAAGAGCACGCCCATGCGCGCCCAGAACCCGCCGACACGGCGTCCCCGATAAAGGCATGTGACCACGCCGACGTTTGCATCAGCGAGCGGCGCGGTTACCCGCATCAAATAGTCCGGCTCGACGGCGATGTCGCTATCTGCAATCACGAACACATCGTGACGCGCGCGCGCTGCGAGATTGATCAGATTGCTAACCTTGCGATTGCGGCCGTGCGGCGTTGCATCGACCACGAGCTCGATAGCGAGCTGCGGATAAGCGCGCATCAGCTTTCGCACCTCACGCGCAGCGGGATCGGTTTCGCTCGCGACGCCGAACAGGAGCTGGTAGGACGGATGGGTCTGCGTGCAGAAAGTCGCGAGATTTTCATACAGACGCGGCTCCGCGCCGCAAAGCGGTTTGAGCACGCTTACCGATCCATGCACGCGCTCTTGGGTGTCGACGTCGTTGCGGCGCGATCTGATGGTTGACGTGCGCCACCCCGGATGAACGAGTGCAACGAGCGTCGCGTACAACGACGCCGCACTGCACAGCGCGATGAGTACCCAAACCGATATCGGAACCGAATGCGAGATCATGCGAGCGCCTCCGACCCTTCTGCCGACGTCAACCTTGCCGCATTTTCCATGACCATCGGTGTTGGGCTTTCCATGGGAGAACTCCTCAACGGATCATGTTGTCCCGGATAGGCAGATCAACGGAAGGCTGGCGTCGGTTCGCTCAGGAAATGCTTAAGTCGTTTTTCTCACCCGGTCCGATCGCCACAACTTGCGCAATAGGACGAATGGAGCGGTTTTCCGCTCTCGGCCGCTGGCCAGCTTTTCACTGCTCGATGTTGCAGACTGGGCGATCAGGCACGAGACAGCGAGGCGGCTAAACAGGATACGCTGCATCCTCGCGGTCGGGTGTCGTCTCTTGAACAATAATCTCGGTCCGTACTGAACGCGATGGCGCAAACGACTTTCCCGGCTCGATAGCAAGCGAACGGGCACTCGCTTCGATTGCAGCATTTCACTGGTTACAGGTGGCTTCAAGATCGAGATGACCAGCCAGTGAAAATTCAATGGATATGGGCGTTATACTACATTTCGACGTGAACATTACCGCCTCGCCGCACCGGCAGACCTTATTTTGCGTTCTGCGGTAAGTGAACTAAGCTAAGGTCTGCGCCGTTTATGGGGCAGAGGCAATTCAAGCGATTTCCCCTTACCCGTGATCGGATGCGCACGAGCATGCCAACAGCTTTGGCACGCGCGTTCGCCGTTCTGCCTGGAAGTGATAAGACACCCGCGGCAAGTTGTGATTCCATAGATAAATAGCTTCTGCAGCATCTATACAACCGGCAGGAAAGGGGAGGTGCCTTGCTTAAGCCATTGATGCACAAGATGCATGGCAGTCCGCTCCTTGCGTTGACCAACACGCGGCTTTCCTCAGCCGAGTTACTGGCGAATGCGCAAGCGAAAACGGGACTTCACGATTTCGGCTCCGAGCCGTTCGAAGACGCATTGAACGAGTTACTGTGGGCGCTCCATGAAGAAGCAGACCTGAGCCTCTTCGGTCGCGTGTCGACGCACTGGGACAACCTGCGCCTTCTCACGAATCTGTTGGTCCTGCGTGATCACGAACTCGCTGATCCGGCTATTCTCCAGCGGCCTGTCAGCCAGCCGATCTTTGTGCTCGGCATGCCCCGCAGCGGCTCATCGTTCCTGCACTCGCTGCTCGCCGAGGACGACGCGAGCTTTACGCCACGTTGTTGGCAGGCCATCTATCCGTATCCGGATCATCCGGCATCCGGGCGCCGTGCGGGCCCGCGGAAGGTGCAGCGTCAGATCAACTTCTTTCACCGGCTTGCGCCGGACCTGCATAACGTGCATCCGTTCGATGCGCTGTCGCCGCAGGAATGCACGGAATTCACCGCGCACGTATTCCGCAGTCTGCGGTTCGAGACGATCTATAACGTGCCCTCATACAAACGATGGCTGCAGCAGGCCGGCCATGTTCAAGGGTACCGGACGCACCGGCGCTTTCTTCAGCATCTGCAAGGGCCGCGCACGCCGCGTTGGGTGCTCAAAAGCCCGGACCACGTGTTTGCGATGGATGCGCTGCGTGAGGTCTACCCGGACGCGCGTTTGATTTTCACGCATCGTGACCCGGTGAAGGTGCTTCCATCGGTGGCGAGCCTGACGGAAGTGCTGCGCCGCCCGTTTTCGAGGCGCACCGACAAGGACGCAATCGGACTTCAGGTCAGTTCCGACTGGGCGAACGGCGCACAGCAAATGATCGCAGGCGCTGCACGAGGCGACTGGGCGGACAGCCGCGTTTTCCATGTCCATTACAAGGCACTAACCGCAGCTCCGCTCGAGACGATTCGGCGGATCTACGACCACTTTGGTCTTGAGATCACTGCGGGTTTTCAAAAGCGACTGCAGGATCAGATCTCCCGCAAGCCGACCGGGGGGTACGGAAAGAATGTCTATCGGCTTGCGGAGTTCGGGTTGCGACCGGACGAATTGCGCGAACGTTATCGCGACTATATGACGTACTTCGACATCGACGAGGAGGTCGTCGTTTGATACCCGGTCTTTGCACCCTGTCCGAGAAGGATCTTGATCGAGAAGCTGCAATACGCACGCAATGCGTTTGCCTGTTCTACGGATAGACCGTAAGTGCGGTTCGCACGATCATCCATCGGATGCGGCGCGCTTTCACTCCCCTGCCAGACCATTCAGGAATTCGACTATCCGAGCAGTGCAGCTATCGACACAGGATCGTGACGTATCGATGGTCAGCTCGGGACACGAAGGCTTTTCGTATGGGCTGTCAAAGCCGGTCAATTGCCTGATTTCGCCTCGAAGTGCGCGCCGGTACAGTCCTTTTGGATCGCGAGTCATGCACACGTCCAACGGTGTGTCGATAAAGATTTCGACAAACGGCAGCGGCTCCGTCAACTGGCGGACGAGCCTTCGGTCGGCCTCGAAAGGCGATATCGCCGAGACGATGCATACTGCGCGCTGACGTGCGAGAAGCACAGCGATCTCGCCGATCCTGCGGATGTTCTCGTGTCGGTCAGCGTCCGAGAATCCCAGATCTGAATTCACGCCGCGCCGCAGATCGTCGCCGTCCAGCATGCAGACAAAATCGCACGATGGCTCAATGGCGCGGCGAAGCGCCATGGCAATAGTCGACTTGCCGGCCCCCGACATTCCTGTTAGCCAGACGACGATGCCCGCGCGAATGCGCGGTGACAACATTACGTTGCCAGGCGATGCTGCGGGGTTCATGTAGGCCACTAGTTTGACTCCATGTAAGACGGCTCTTGTTCTTCAGTGAGTTTCTTCACTCCGTCAAGTCTTCGCCGGACCAGGGGGATACAGTTGGTCCGACGAAATAACACGCGTGATGCCGTCTACCGTTGAAGTCTCATTGGCGATGATAGAGCAAAATAATCCCTGACCCAACTTTCCGTTGAGAGGTGAAGCCGGCACTGGCCGTCTATCCGTGGGCCGACGTCAGGACAAACGGTGATAGCCGAGTTATCCCCAGGGTTAGCCACAGAAACTGTGGACAAGAAACGTTGAGCGAAGTGGAAGTGAAGAATTGGGCGTTCGACGAGTTTGAATTCGTAAAGTAACGCGAGGGCTCGGAGGCTAAAGGAAGATAGCTCGGCCGTTCATTTCAAACCGACAGACACGAAGCTGCGTGCGCGGTCGCGTTGAATCAGCAAGGCGACCTTTGCCAGCGCGCGGAGCTGCGCGCAAAGGTTGATATACCGATAGCTGTCGTTCCTCTCGTCGGACTGATTTTGCGTCGAAGAGGGCACTACAGTCTGACGTGCGATGGGACAGGGTTGCTGCGCGTTTACGAAGCGAGTTGGAAGGGCGGCAGCGGCATATCATCGCCGTCGATGAAAGCGGTCGCACAACGGACGGCGAAAGCAAGTGCACCGTCCTTGTTCGCGAACAAGCCTAGCTTGCCCAGGGACGTTGCGTGGCCGTCCTCCTCGAAGATGGAGGCCGTCGCCATGAAGGTGCTTCCGACAGGAGTGGCAGCCGGTTGAAAGGCTGCGCCACGGTGATAGATGATCATGGGTTGGCTCGTTGCGAGTAATCAGGACACACGAGACGTATGGAGGCCGAGGTGCCCGTCGACGCGGCTCATCAAGCAGTCATCGGGGCGCCGAAGAGCGCTCCAGGCGGGTGGGATGCGGTTACGCGGCCAGTCGAAGGTCGGACGACGAAGTCGACGAACGCAGCCATTCGGACGTCGGTGCTTGACGTGAGTCGATAGCGGCCATGCCATATGCAAACGCATAGCTGACCGCGCAAAGTGCGCTCGGGAAGTTGCCGAACATGCTGCTGCGTTCCGGGCCGGCGCTCGGCGTACCCACGATAAGCATCGCGGCGTACATGTCATGGACCGACAGGGCAGTTGCAGTGAGGGTGTGTCCTTTGTAGGTGATGTCGTGCACTTGGGTCATCGGTTTGTCTCAGGTTCTTTATCGGCGGGCGGCGCTCTGTGGCGCGCCTTCGGAAGCTCGTAGATGCGCAGACGAGTTCAAGTAAGCCGTCATCGATGCGGCCGACTGCCCGGTAAGAGCGATGAAGTCGTGGCGGAGGATTTGCCGGTTTGCCTTGGCGAGGGCAGCGGGCCGGGCGCCCACTTACCGAACGTGCTAATCGCCTTGCGCAAAAACTGGACATCTGAGGTAAGACTAACCGTTCAAAAGAGTCATTTTCAGCACTTGTTATGTTTTATTACTTTTATTGGGTGATCCCTTAAATCGGATCATTAGACGGTGTCTTGGACACGCTCGCGCCGCGTCAGGTGCGCCTTTGCACGGCCTACGATTTTTGCCGCTATAAGCGTGCGACCGTCCTGCGGCGCATTGAGCCGCGCATGCAGGTCGCTGCTTGCCGATAAGCTGATGTCGTGACAGTCAACGCTCACACTTCTCGTGTGGCAAAAATGTCAAAGCCAGGCGGTCGTATTTTTGAAATGTATTTTCGAAGGCCATCATAGGGCAACAAGCTTTGAATCAGGTTTGAAGCCAAATGGAGGCATGTCATGGGCAGCGCGCTGGTTTGGGCAGCCATCCCTCACAACGGTGATGGGGTCGTGTTCCAGGTTCGCGTGATTCGTGGACTTCAACGTTTTCATATCTCACGCCGGGCGCTCGAGGAGGCTTTCGACTTGGCGCCTCATGCATCGGATGCAGGACAACTCGAACTCTTTTATCAGCACAAGACTCACATCCTGAGCCGGGCCATGCGGAAGCGTCCGATTGCGCGCGCTGACACCGCTGCACTTCAGACTGCCGATTTCACCAGCGTCCTGGAAGCGGGGCGTGGCGTAACGCCGTACCTGTCGAAAGCGCTAGTGTCTCCGGCGTCAAACTGAAGGGCCGTTGAATTCTTCGAAGACACTTTCGGGCGGGTTTTCGTGAATGAGTGCAGTTGGCCGATTCCGTTTGAAAGAACGGCGCTATAGGGAGTGAATCGGCAGCTCGGTGTCTCTCAAGGGGTGGGTCTTCGCCGTGCTTTGGCTCTTCGGTGCTAGCCGCTTCGCCATCCGCCGTAGATTCTGCCCGCTGCGACCAAGAGGAATGAATTCGTCGTGCGCGCCGCTGGGTCCGCGCAATCGCAATCGTGCAGCCCGATAGGCTCTTCTTTCACCAACCAGCCAAGCCTCGCTCCGGTTCCATATGCAATAACACCCATCGGAACTTGGATATGAGCGAGAAGCGCTGATCGACGCGATTCACGATCCTCTTCGTGGACTCCACGCCGGCATCGAAAAGCGCGTGCGCGGCGGAGGGCAAAAAGCCCTTGGCACACCACTGTCGAGCGTCGATTGCGTCGAACGTCCAGGTACTACGAACGTGGGCCGGTGTTCACAATAAGCACTTTTACGATTTCACAGGTGCGACGCGTTCGACGTCCGAGGGGCAGAAGTGGAAGAAGTTCGTTCATCCCGATGACCTGTCGGTCGTGGAGCGAGCGTGGTCGCATACGAGCTCGCGCGACGGCTCCGGGCTTTGCCCGGCAGCAAGGGGGCTGTGCTTGTCGCGCATACGGGATACGGCCAGGAAGAGGACAAGGCAAAGTCCGAGGCGGCCGGGTTCGCTCACCACCTGGTCAAGCCGGTGGGCATTCTTGATCTACAGAACGTGCTCCAACAGGCAGCTCATTAGACGCGATCAGGATGCGCCCGCACGAACGAGAGCATCGGATCGCGGCTCAGTGTCCGGGCGTTGCACCGCGTGGAGACCACGGGTCAGCCTGGCGTTAGTGTCAGTGAGCGACGCTTGTGATATCTACTACTGACGCGCGCCGCACCACGCAGAACTGTCTCGCCGCCAACCCGGCATGAGCGCCAGACGAAGCTAACGCTGCCGACGATCGTCGCGACCGCCGTGGCGTTGTTCTGCCTGCTTCGTCGCCGCAGGCACATCGAGGCAGAAGCAAACGAGGAAGGCAGTGGCGAAAACGATGAGCCCGAGTCTGCAAATCAACATGAGGCGAGCTTCGGTGAAACGATCGACCCCTTTAGCGGGACGGAGCGCATCGATTCGATTCATTCGATTAGTTAGAAAATCGAAACGCCTGCCAAGAAAATATCGTTGCACGGACCGGAGCGAGAATCCGTGAAAGTCTTCAAAGTGATCACCGGAGCGTGTACCTCGTTTGTCTTGAGCAGTGCGTGCGCGAGTCCAGTCGATTTGTCGAATGCATTGCCGAATTTCTTTGGCGTGGGGATCGGCTCGACCACCGAGTATGCGGGTGGGAAGGACCGCATCGTAGGCGTGCTTCCGGGCATGCGCTACGTGACGAGCGGCGGCCATCTGTTCGAGTGGTACGGAACCTATGCGCAATACAACTTCGGGAGCCTGACCGGGTTCCAGTGGGGGCCGGCGTTGGCGCTGCGTCTGGGACGACGGAATGTCGACGACCCTGTCGTGTCGCAGGTCCACGATGTCTCCAACACGCTGGAAGGAGGCGGGTTCGCCGGCTACGAGTACAGCCACGCCGGCGACGTGCCGTACCGCCTGCGAGGAGAGGTGACCGTCGTCACAAATGCCGGAGCCGTCTATACGGGCGCACGCGTCTCGGTCAATACGAGCGCGTGGTTTCCGCTGCATACGCGGGTGTTCATCGGAGGGGGAGCCGGGGCGACCTGGGTGAGCGGCGGCTTCAACGAGACCTACTACGGCGTGACGACCGAGGACGCTCAGAACAGCGGACTACCGGTCTTCAATCCCGGAGGCGGCCTCAATCAGCTTACCGGCTGGATCGCCGGGATTTACCAGCTCAGCCCGAAATGGTACGCGGGCGCGATGATCTACTATCAGCGCCTGATGGGCGACTCGGCAGCAAGCCCTATCGTGACGCAGCGCGGCACGCGCAATCAACTGACATACGGCGCCGGCATTGCCTATGCCTTCCAATGATCTGCGCCGAACCCGGTCCTTGATCGTAGCGAGCGATCCACAATCCCATGGAGCCGCGCTTCGGCAGTCGCTCGCCGTTCATGGCGTGGTTCGCCAACTACGGGTCGGCGGGCCCGATCGCGTATCCGGTCGAAAGCGAGTGACCGGTTCGGGCAATGAGCGATATCTTGCGACGCGAACGCACGGCCCGGCTTCCTTGAAATCGCTCGAGCGTTCACATACTGTGAGCAGAGCGGCGCGTGTTTTTCGTGCGCAATGACCGCTCAGGATCGAAAGAGCGTTGAAGTCCGATGCTGTTCAGAAACGAGACGGCCCGGTAACGGCGCTTGACTTAGGGCGTGCCGCCGGGCTCCAGAAAATGCGCGGTATGGCCCGTGTTGGTGGTGCTAGATATGCGTGAATGCTATAGCAGGCTTTTCATCGCATTGGCGCTGTGTGCAGGCGGGTGCGCGGTCCCTCCGACGCCGCCGGAGAGCGGTGCGCCCACCGTCGCTCCAGCGCCGGCGCCGGCGCCCGCGGCAAGCGCTCCGCAAACCTTTGCGATGGATCCGGCGTCGCTGGACAGGCTCGTCGGTCCGATTGCACTCTATCCCGACGATCTCGTTGCGATCATTCTTCCGGCGTCCACGTATCCCGTCGAAGTCGTTCAGGCCGACCGGTTTCTCGATCGCAGAAAAACCGAGAAGGACTTGCCGATCAACGAAGCATGGCAGGACCCCGTCAAGGCGCTGCTGAACTACCCCGAAGTCTTGAAGAGAATGAGCGCCGACCTCGACTGGACAGTCGCGCTCGGAGAAGCCGTGGTAGCGGACCAAAGCGCTGTATTGCAGGCGGTCCAGCGTTTCCGGCGCCAGACGCAATCGGCAGGGAACCTCAGGACGGACGACAAGCAGACGGTGGTCGTCGAAAAGGAAGTCATCAAGATCGTGCCGTCCAACCCCGAAGTGATCTACGTGCCGCAGTACAACCCGTCGACGGTCGTCATCGCCAGCCCGACGCCGGTGTACACCTACTGGCCTGCGCCTTATCCCGTCTACTACTATCCCTACGCGCCGGGCGCGGCTTTCGCAACGGGTCTGATCTGGGGCGCGGCGATCACGGCGGCGTGGAACGGCGGGCACTATGTGTCGCACTACGAGGGCGGCAACAACACGATCAACATCAATCGCGAGAGTAACGTCAATCGCACGGAGGTCAGGAACGAAGTGAGCAATCGCGCCGCGAACCGCTCGGCGAACGGGACGTCCGGCTCGCAGCGCACGACGCAGTGGCGTTCGGAGAAGAAGCCCGGGCAGGTGTCGGGCACCAGCACGCGCGCCGCATCGCAGCGCGTCGGCGATGCGCCGTCGCGCGCCAACGCCGGCAACGTCGGCGCGTCCGGCGGCGGTGAGCGGGCTGGTGCGCGGGCGCCGTCCGCCGCGCAGACGCCACGCGGGCAGGGCAACGGCAACCTTCAGGGACGCGGCGGCGACGCCTTCAGCGGCTACGGGTCCGCTCAGGGCGCGCGGGCGGACAGCGCGCGCGGCGCGGCGAGCCGGCAGTCGATCTCGGGCGGGCAGGGCGGCCGCAACTTCCAGGGCGGCGGCTTTTCCGGCGGAGGCCGCGGTGGATTCGGCGGAGGCGGCCGCGTGGGCCGTCGATAGGAGACGTTCCATGAGCCTGTCGTCGCGTCGACTCAGATCGTGACGCATCCTGGACCCGCGTGCAGGAGCCTCGATCGTCGAGCTTCGTGGCGATGCCTCAAAGAAGAATGGGGACGCTGATCAAAAGAAACACGACGATGAAGACGACGCCGAAGATCGCGCCCAGCCGCCAGTAATCCGCGGCGGGCAGATAGCCGCTGCCGAAATAGACCGGGCTCGGCCCGGTGCCATAGGGCGTGAGAATGCCCATGATGCCGAGCGTCAGAGCCAGCATCAGCGCGAACGCCTCCATCGGCATGCCGGGAATGGTCGAGCCCACCGTCAGCATGACCGGGAGCATCGCCGTCGTATGGGCGGTGACGCTCGCGAACATGTAGTGCGTGAAAAAGAAGATCAGTATGAGGACCACCGCCGCCATGGTCGGCGCGACACCGCTCATGTGCGCCGCCATCATGGACGCGAACCATTTCACGAAGCCGGTTCTGCTCAGCCCGTCGGCCAGCGCGACCAGCGTCGCGAACCACGTGAACGTGTTCCAAGCCTGCTTGTTTGCGAGCATGTCGTCCCAGGTCACGACCTTCGTGACCAGCATGAGCGCGATCACCATCAGTGCTGCAGTCGTGGGATTGACGAACTTCTCGCCGAAGATCCAGAGCCCGAGCGCAACGAGCACCAGCACGCCAAGCGTCAGCTCACGCCGCGAGAGCGGCCCCATCTCTTTCAACTGCTGCGAGGCCCACGCGGGCACTTCCGTGCCCTGCTTGACTTCGGGAGGATAGAGCACGTAGGTGAGCAGCGGCACCGCCAGCAGCAGGATGATGCCCGCCGGTGCGATCGCCAGGAACCATCGCGTCCAGCCCAGATCGACGTGAACGGTCTTTCTGATGAGCTCGGCAGCCAGCAGGTTGGGGGCGAGCGCGGTCAGAAACATCGAGCTCGTCACGCATGTCGTGGCGATGGCCGTCCACATGATGTACGAGCCAACCCGGCGCGCCGAGGGATCGTTCGGCTTCGAATCGTATAGCGGCGGCAGATTGCGGATCACAGGGAAGATGGTCCCGCCGCTGCGCGCCGTGTTGGAGGGCGTAAATGGCGCGAGCAGCATGTCCGCGACCATCACCGCATAGCCGAGGGTGAGTGTCTTGCGGCCCATCGCCTTGACGAGCATGAGTGCGATGCGGCGGCCGAGGCCCGTCTTCTCGTAGCCGAGCGCGAACATGAAGGCGCCGAAGATGAGCCACACCGTGCCGTTCGAGAATCCGGAGAGCGCCCAGCTGAGGCTCGCGGTCGCCACATTGAAGCCCGGCTTCGCGAGCTGTTCGGGACTGAAGAACACCCACTCGCAGAACACCGACACGAGCGTCACGGCGATGAGCCCGATGGCCGCGCCCGGGATCGGCTCCAGCATCAGCCCGACGATCACGCCCGCGAAGATCGCGAAGTAATACCACGCGTGCTGAGCCAGTCCCTCGGGCGCGGGGATGATCGCAATCAGAACCACCACGATGAGTGGCGCAAGCGCTTTCCAGAACGTCTTCATGCGTCCTCCGCTTGGAAATAATCACCCGTGTGCTAAGGTTTATATGTCGATTTTTCCGAATTCGCCAGTGCGGGGGCAGTGCCGCACAAGAACCGAGTGCGCGAAGATGGTTTGCCTGAGCATTGAAGGGCGCGAGGTCGAAGCCCCCGCGAACTGCTCGATCCTGCAGGCCATCGTGCATGCTGGGCAGACGCTCGTCGAGGGCGTCGGCTGCATGGGACAGGGCGTATGCGGCTCATGCCGCGTGATGGTCCGGCGAAGCGGCCAGCAAGAGGTGACGACCGCGCTCGCCTGCGAGACCCTGATCGAAGAAGGGATGCAAGTCGCCTTTCTCGACTACTTCGCCATTGCGTCACGCCATGTGTATCGCATGGACGATTTCAGCGACAGCTGGCAGACGCTGCGCGCGATCTCTGAAGTATTTCCGGAAGCACCTCATTGCCGTCACTGCAGCGGTTGCGATCGCGCCTGTCCGAAGCATCTCGACGTCCAGCGCGGCGTGAACCTCGCCGTGGAGGGCAAGCTGGCCGCATCCGGCCAGGTTTTCGATGAATGCGTGATGTGCAATCTCTGCACGCTGGCGTGTCCCGAGCATATTCAACCCAACCATCTCGGCCTCTTCGTGCGTCGGATGATCTCGGCGCTGTCGTTGCGGCCGGCCAACCTCATGCTACGGCTGCAGCAGATCGAGAGCGGCGAGATGAAGATCGATTTCGATGCGCCGGGCGCGCAGCCGCCACGCTGACAGGACCGACCGATCATGGCTGCCGGCATACCCTACGAAGACGCGCGCCAGCGCTATCGCCCCGGTGCGACGCCGCCGGCACGCAAGGACGACACGTCCATCGATGCGCTTCTCAAGGCCTATCACCCGGATCATGGCGCCCATGCGCGAGTGGCACTGAGCGTCGGGGTGAATCGCGGAGAGCCGTGTCAGCCCGATCTCGCCGGTTACCTTCAAGCCAATGCGCTGATCGACGACGTCGACCTCGCCGGTGCGCAGCTCACGTCCACCGACGTGCTGGTGGTGGGCGGAGGCGGCGGTGGATGTGCCGCCGCGCTCACCGCCGCGAGGCAGGGCGCGAGAGTGATCCTCGCCACCAAGCTGCGTCTGGGCGACAGCAATACCGTCATGGCCGAAGGCGGCATCCAGGCTGCCGTCGGCGATGACGACAGTCCCCAGTTGCACTTCGAGGACACGTTGCGCGCCGGGCATTTTTGCGGCGACCGCGAGCTCGTTGCGCAGATGGTGATGGATGGCCCCGACGTGATTCGCTGGCTGATCCGTCTCGGCATGACGTTCGACCAGGAGGAGGATCAGCCCATCGGCGGCAACCTGCTGCGCAAGAAGCCCGGCGGCGCGTCGGCGGCGCGCATCCTTTCCTATCGTGACTACACGGGGCTGGAGATGATGCGCGTGCTGCGCGAGGCCGTGGAGCTCGAGCCGGGCATCGAGGTGTGGAACCGCTGCCCCGTCGTCGAGCTGCTGTCCGACGAGCGCGGGCGCTGCGCCGGGGCGGTGATCTACAACCTCGAATGGCGCACCTTCTCGCTGGTGCGCGCGCATGCGGTGATCCTCGCCACCGGCGGCGCGGGGCGGCTGCATCTCAACGCCTTTCCGACGTCCAATCACTACGGCGCCACGGCGGACGGGCTCGTGCTGGCCTATCGCCTGGGCGCGCATCTGCGCGAGCTCGACTCGTTCCAGTATCACCCCACCGGCATCGCGTATCCGCGACATCTCGCGGGCGGGCTCATCTCGGAAGCGGCGCGCTCCGCGGGCGCGAAGCTGATCAACGGCGAGGGTGAGCGCTTCGTGGACGAACTCAAGCCGCGCGATGTCGTGGCTTCGGCGATCCTGCGCGAATGCGAAGAAGGGCGCGGAATCGTACGCGACGGTCAGGTCGGCGTGTTCCTCGATACGCCGACGCTCGAACTGGAGAACCCCGGCATCCTCGAGAAGCGCCTCGTGACACTGCGCCATCTCGCGCACAAGTGCGGTCACGATGCAGCCGAGGAGCCGTTCCTCGTCTATCCGACATTGCATTACCAGAACGGCGGCGTGGCCATCGACAAGGACGGCGCGACGAGCGTGCACGGCCTCTATTGCGTCGGCGAGGTCACGGGCGGGATACACGGGCGCAACCGGCTGATGGGCAACGCGCTGCTCGATATCCTGAGCATGGGACGCCGCGCCGGGGCCAGGTCGGCGCAATTGCCGGGACGCTTCGAAGCGAGCCGCGCCGGAATCGGTCACGTCCACGCGTGGCAGCGCGAGCTGACCCTGGCCGGACTGCCCTTGCATGTGAAAGCGCCGCAGCTCTTTCCCGGCTACGCCCACTTCGATCTGCGAGCCGACGCCGGCCTGCGCACGCACGCGCGCGGGAGCGTGCCCGAAGGCATCCGGTGAAGCGATCCACGGAGCGCGAAGATGGACAAGCTGAATCAGGTTCTTCTGAGGGACGATTTCCGCGTCGGCGCAGACCTCGGTGCGTGGCTCGCGCATGAGGGCGGCGCGGGGCTCGCGAGGGCTTTGGAGGATCCGACCGCGATCATCGCTGAAATCGCCTCGGCGGATTTGCGCGGGATGGGAGGCGCCGGGTTCGCGACCCATCGCAAATGGACGCCGGTTGCCGCCGCGCGTGACGGCGACAAATACATCATCTGCAACGGCAACGAAGACGAGCCCGGCACCTTCAAGGACCGATTCCTTCTGGAACACACACCGCATCAGGTGATCGAGGGCGCGCTCATCGCCGCGCTGGCGACCCGCGCGAACCACGTCGTCCTGTACGTCAACCCGCATCAGCAGCTGGCTCTCGCGGCGACTCGGCAGGCTGTGCAGCAATGGCAGGCGCACGCGCTCTTTGCCGCGATCGAGCAAGCAGTCGGCGGCACGGTTTCGCTTGGCGTCGTGCCGAGCTCGGGGCTTTACATCGGCGGAGAGGAAACCGCCGTGATCGCGAGCGTGCAGGGCGGCTTTCCGTTTCCGCGCCGCAAGCCGCCGTTCCCGGCTGAAGAGGGCGTGCATGGCGCGCCGACCGTCGTGAACAACGCCGAAACGCTTGCTCACGTGCCGGGGATTCTTCGCCACGGGGCGCAGTGGTATCGGGATCTCGGCGTCGGAGACGCGGCCGGAACCAAGCTCTACTCGCTCTCGGGCGACGTGCTGCATCCGGGTCTCTACGAACTGCCGATGGGCACGCGTCTCGAATCGCTCGTCTTCGAGCATGGCGGCGGCATGTTGCAGGGCAAGCAGTTCAAGGCGGTCTTCACGGGCGGTCCCTCGAATACCTTGCTGACGAAGCGCGATCTCGACGTCCCGCTGGACTTCGACTCGGTGCAGCAGCGCCGTTCACGCCTCGGGACCGGCGCGATGATCGTCGTGTCGGAGGGAACCAGCATCGTGCGCAAGGTCGCCGAGTACGTGAGTTTCTTCGCCCAGGGTTCATGCGGCCAGTGTCCGCCGTGCAAGGGCGGCACCTTCCAGCTGATGCAGCTGCTCAACCGGATCGACACGGGCCGCGGCGTGCGCGCCGATATGGACGCCCTGGAGAACCTGTGCCGCATTCTTCCCGGCAGCGGGCGCTGCGGTCTTATCGACGGTGCGGTGACGGTGGTGGAGAGTTCCGTCAACCAGTTCCGCGACGAGTACGAGGCGCTGCTGATGGCGTAGACGCCTGTGCCATCGCGCATCACGCGGACAGCCTTTTGCCGGGAGCCGGACACCATGCCTTACTTGCAACTCGATGTGAACGGCCACTACTCGGCGGAGCAGAAAAAGCGGCTCGCCGCGAAGATGAGCGAGACCTACTCCAGCATGATGTCTGTCGATATCCGGAGAATCAGCGTGGCCATACGCGAACTCGGCGCCGATGGCGTCTGGCGCATCGCGGAGCCGGACGGGGAGCCGTTGCCCGTGTCCGTGATGATGCTGGACATCAGGAAAGGACGGCCGCCTGAGCTGCGCATGGCGCTGGCGAAAGCGCTTTGTGCGCTTTGCGCCGAGATCCTGGGTCTGCGCGAGGACCGGCTCAACGTCGAGTTCACCCAGCACTCGGGAGACGAGATGTATCACCCGTCGCTCGGGGGTTTTAGCCCGGAATGGGAGCCGGGCGAGCAGTGAGGGAGCGGAAGCGGGCTGTCGGCGCGATGTCGGCGCGTGATCCGGATTGCAGACCGATTCGCGTGCAGCCTTCGCTGCGCGTTCGATCGCTTTTCGGCGGCGCATCGAAGAACCGTTGCCTATGATTAGCATGAACGGGTCAATGCGTGCATCGTTACTCTGATTGCCCACCATGCGTTCGCGGGCGCATGGCTGAAGCCGACTGCTTGACGGTCAACGATCATTTCGCCGCCGGGCGGAATCAATGGGGAGTGGCCATGGCGATATGGATTGCACGACTGCTGAGCGCCGCCCTTGTCTTCGCGTTTTCGGCAGGCTGTCAGAAACAACAGAGTCAGGACGTTCCTACCCAGGCAGCCTCAGCGGCAAATCCGGCCTCCCTTGCGTCCCCGGCGGTAGCCGCGGCGATACCTCCGCTCCCCGCATCGGCCGCGGCTCCTGCGCCGGCGTCGGTCGCCCAGCCTCAGGTTCCGCCTCAAGGCCAGCAATACCCACCCGAAGAGCTCGAAGCGCTGGTGGCACCCATCGCGCTCTATCCGGATTCGCTGCTGTCGCAGGTTCTGATGGCGTCGACCTATCCGCTCGAAGTGGTGCACGCCGCGCGCTGGGTGAAGGAGCACCGCGACCTGAAAGGCGACGCCGCGGTAAAGGCGGTGCAGGACCAGCCGTGGGATGTCAGCGTCAAGTCTCTGGTTGCATTTCCTCAGGTGCTCCAGCCGATGAACGACAAGCTCGACTGGACTCAACGGCTCGGCGACGCGTTCCTTGCGCAGGAGAAGGATGTGCTTGCCGCGGTCCAGCGGCTGAGAATCCGCGCGCAGCAGGCAGGAAATCTGACGTCGAATCCGCAGCAGAAGGTGATCGTCGAAGCGCCCCCCGCTGGCGGACAGCCCGCGCCGGGGGGACAAGCGGCTCAGGCGCCTCAGACCATCGTGCGCATCGAACCGTCGGACCCGCAGGTCATCTATGTTCCGTCCTACAACCCGACTGTCGTCTATGGCGGCTGGAGCGCGCCGGCTTACCCGCCGACATACTGGCCACCCTATCCGGCGTACTACCCCGGAGCTGCCCTCGCGAGCGGATTCGCATGGGGCCTGGGCATTGCGGCGGCTGGCGCGATCTTCGGCGGTTGCAACTGGAATAGCGGCGACGTGAACATCAACGTCAACAGGGCCACCAACATCGACCGCAACTTCAATCGCGCCAACGTGCAGAGCAGCGGGCGGTGGCAGCATGATGCGCGGCACCGTCAGGGCGTCGCCTACCGCGACAACGCGACACGCCAGAAGTACTCGCAAGGCGTGCAGGGCGCCGATGCGCGGCGCGACTATCGCGGCCGCACCGACGGCGCGGCCGAGCGTGCCGGCGCGACCAATCGGGCGGCGGCAGGCAGTCCATCGGCTGCCAACCGTGCGGCGCGCGGAAACAACGCCAACGCCGGCAACCGGGCCGGGGCTGCGAACACCGCCGGCGCGGCTAATCGGGCCGCGACGCCCAATCGTGGGACGGCGGCGCCCGGTCGTGAGACGGCGGCAGGCAATCGTGCGGAAGCCGCCAATCGCAACGCCGCGGCGGGCAATCGCGCTCAGGCGTCCAATCGGAATGCTGAAGCCGGCAATCGCGCCCAGGCGCCGAACCGCGCACAGGCGCCCAGTCGTGGCGGTGCGCCGAGTGCTCAACCCGGCTACGGGGGAGGCGGCTACTCGGGCGGCGGTCGCGATACCGCGTTCCAGGGCGTGGGCGGAGGCGGCGCGGCGCAGCGCGACTACAACCGTGGGCGATCGAGTGTTCAGTCGTCGAGCTACGGCCGTGCGGGCGGTGGCGGCGGTGGCGGTGGCCGTGGTGGTGGCCGGCGATAAGGAGAATGAGCATGAACGGACTTTCGCGTGTCAATGCCGCGCTGACCCGATTCCGGGCTGCGATGATGGTCGCGCTGGCGCTTGGCCTCGCACCGCTTCCGGCCATGAGCGCGCAGTCGTACTTCCAGTCGCCCGAAGCAGCGATGGACGCCTTCGGAACGGCCGTCGCCAACAATGACGAGACCGAGCTGAAGGCGTTGCTGGGCGATGACTTCCGCGCATTGATCCCTCCCGTGGGCGCGGAATTGCGCGACAAGTTCCTGAGCGAGTGGCAGACGTCGCACACGATCCGAGCGAACGGCGGAGACCATGCCGAGATCGCCGTGGGCAAGGATGGATGGACGCTCCCCATTCCCCTCATGAAGACGGCGCAGGGCTGGCACTTCGACATGCGCGCCGGGTCCGACGAAATGCGTCTGCGCCGTATCGGACGCAACGAGCTCGCCGTGATCCAGACGATGCTCGCGATCTACGATGCCCAGCGCGACTATGCATCGACCTATCACGATGGCAGCAAGGTCTACGTCTACGCCGACAGGTTCGCGAGCAGGCCGGGCAGGCATGACGGGCTCTACTGGCCAAGCGGATCCGAAGAGGATTCGAGTCCGCTTGGCGCCGCGTTCGAGACCGCGGGGGCAAGCAATGCGACGGAGGCCGGCTATTACGGCTATCACTACAAGCTGCTTCGCGCTCAAGGCCCCCATGCGCCTGGTGGCGCATACGGTTACATGGTCAACGGGCGTCTCTTCGGCGGCTTCGCCGTGGTCGCGTGGCCCGCCCATTACGGCGATACGGGCATCAAGACCTTCATGGTGAGCCACGATGGCCAGGTCTACGAGCGTGACCTCGGCCCGGAGAGCGCGAAGAAGGCCCAGGCGATGACGACCTTCGATCCGGGACCGGGATGGGAAAAAATCTCGCCTTGAGGGGGCTGCGGACGGTCCTCTGGCCGGGTGCTTGCGCCATAGGCTTCGATGTCGAGTCGCGTCACGCGGGAACTCATGTGCGATGCCCGCAGCCGTCCGATCTGGATCAGTTCGCCCAGCTATGAACGGCGCGACCTTTTTGCAATGCGCCATCCATTCGGCCGAATCATCTTGGTCTGAAGTTATCTCGTTCCGAGAAAGCACGTGCGCTCCTCTAACGGCGCCTGAAATGTCTGGCGTTTGCCGACATCGAACGATCGGACTGTTGTTCGCGTCCATCGCGTGATCGCCAACACACGCGCGGATTCGACCCCAAACAACCTGTATCCGCCCATGAATTCGACGCAAACCGCCAATCCGCGTCTTTCACACTCATTGGCACGCCTCATGCAAAAGATCGGCTGGCGACTTTCACGCCATTCACTTCGACTTTTGCCAGGAGACCAGCCATGACTACGCTCACCATCAACGATCTGCCGCGTATCGACACCCTGCATCGGCACGCGATGTCCTCTATTCGCGGCGGCATCGCTACGATCACCCTGCCGCCGAACGGCAACCCCGGTCCATTGCCGCCGTCCATTCCGGCGTCGTGGCCCGGCATCGCCGCGATCCTGAAGGATCTGCACCTTCCGGTGCCGTGGCCTGGACAACCGGTGCCTCAGGCGCAGGACCCGCGTCTGCTCTGAACGCTAAACGACATCGTCGCGACGAGCCGGCAACGCTCTCACGAACGACGTTCGTTGCCCCGCACCCGCTGCCCTGCGCGGCAGATGCGGTGCGTTCCGCGCGATGGGTCCAGCCCGTCGCGCATCGTGTCGAGCTCGCACGCGTTCGCCGCATGGTTCGCTTCGCGACGCCGCCGTCCACGCGAGTGCCCGCCCGCTCAGAACTGGTACAAGTCAGCGGGATTGTCGACCAGAATCCTGCGGCGGACTTCGTCGCCATCCAGAAGGTGCCACGCCCAGTCGAGCATGCGTGTGTCGTCGGGCAGGGGCCTCACGTTCGGATGCGGCCAGTTCGATGCCCACACGCCGCGCTCCGGATAGCGCGCCGACAAGCTGCGCACGAGCCACGCGACATCGCCGTAGGCGGGCGCACCGTCGCGCGAGCTCTCATACGGCGCGGACAGCTTGATCCAGCAGCGCGGGCCATCGAGCAGACGGCACAGCGACGCGAATCCTTCGCTGTCCGGCGTGACAGGCGCGAGAAACTTGCCGAGATGATCGATCACGAGCTTCGACGGCAAACGCGCAAGCATCGTTTCGTGTTGCGGCAGCGTGTGGCCGTCGAGTTGAAGGTTGATGTTCCAGCCGAGCGGCGCAATGCGAGCCGACATTTCCGCCAGCGCATCCCATGGCAACACGCCGCCAGGCAGCATCATGAAGCGCACGCCGCGTATGCCGGCATCGTGCAGACGCTGCAATTCGTCGTCGCTCACATCGGGCGGCACGACCGCGATGCCGCGCGCGCCGTCGCCGAGATGCGCGATGGCCGCGAGCGTGCAGCGATTGTCGAAGCCATAGCCCGTCGGCTGCACGACGATCGCGCGCGACAATCCCAACGCCCGCTGCACGTCGCGATACGCCGATGCAGGCGCGGGCGGCGGCTTAAACGTTGCGCTCGCGGCCAGCGGATAGCCGTCTTCGTACACGTGGATGTGGCAATCGCACGCGCCATCGAATGCGATCGGCCCGCTCATCGCGCGTCCGCCGATACATCGAAGCGCGTGAGCCTGAACGCCTGCGCCGCATTCACCGCGCCCGCCGGGATGCGGCCTTCGAACAGCGCCTGCGTTTGCGCGACCGTTTCCATCGACTGATGTTCGATCGCGCCTGGCGTCAGCCCGCCGACATGCGGCGTCGCGATCACACGCGGATGTGCGGCCAGCGCGGGCGAGGGCATCTGATCGGGCGCGCGGCCCACATCGAGCGCGCATCCCGCGAGGCGGCCGCTGTCGAGCGCATGCAAGAGCGCGGCGTCATCGACCAGTTCGCCACGCGCGGCGTTGATGAAATACGCATCGGGCTTCATCGCGGCGAAGGCGCGCGCGTTCATCAGATTCGCGGTCTGCGCGTTGGCGGGCGCGAGGCACACGACGAAATCGGCCTCGGCGAGCAGCGTGTCCATGCTTGCCCGATGCACACGCAAATCGTCGATGCGCGCATGGGGATCGGACACGATCACGCGCATACCGAACGCCAGCGCGAGATCGCACAGATAACGCGCGATCTGCCCGTAGCCGATCACGCCGAGCGTGCTGCCGCGCAATTCGCGGCCCATCATCGGCACGGGCGCTTCGTTGCGGCGATACGCCGATGCATAGGCAGTGGTCGCGCGCGCGAGATCGAGCATCGCGCCGATGACCCATTCCGAGACCGCCGGGACGAAGCCCGCGCTCGCCTGCGTGACGAGCACGCCGTATTCGCTTGCGGCATCGATATCGACGGTGCGGATATCGACCGCGCAGCGCACGAACGCGGCCAGCTTCGGCAAGGCTTCGAACAACGCGCGCGGCGCCGGCGTCTGACGATACGCGATGACGACATCGGCATCGCGCGCGGCATCGGCGAGCTCGGCGGTCGTCAGTTCGCGATCTTCGGTGTTGTACGCGGCATCGGCGAACGTCGCGAGCTCGGCCGACGCGCGCGCACCGAAGTAATGGTCCAGCATGTGCCGGGGATGACTCACGAATACCTTGTTCATTTCTTCGTCCTGGAGTGCTTCGTAATCCGTAATCTCGGCGACGCCTCGCCCGGCCGCGCGACCGATTCGCGCTCGACGAGCGTGATATCCGTAAAGAGCGCCTGCTCCGATGCAGGCATGGGTTCGTCGTGCGGGCGCATCACGCGCTCGACCATCGCGGCGGCCATCGCGGGCACCGGAAGTTGCACGGTCGTCAGCGCGGGATTCGAGATCGCCGCCAGAAAGTGCCCGTCCATGCCGACGATCGACACGTCTTCCGGCACGCGCAAGCCGAACTCGCGCAAGCCCGCCATCAGACCGAGCGCCATCAGATCGTTGACGGCAACGACGCCGGTCGGGCGCGCATCGTCCGCCGCGAGCCGGCGCGCGAGCGCGCGGCCGTTCTCCGCGATCATCGAGTCGCCGTATTCGTCGACCGGACCGCTGTCGAGCACGTGCGCATCGTCCGACAAACCCGCTTCCTGCGCCGCGGCCAGAAAGCCATCGATCTTGTCGCGGCGGCTCAGCGTGAGGCCGGTCAGCGTCGCGAACGCGAGGCGCGTGTGGCCGTGCGCGATCAGATGGCGCGTCGCGAGCCGCGCGGCCTCGAAGTTGTCGGGCGTGACGTGATCGACGCGCGTCCTCTCGCCTTCGGTCGCGCGGCGGTCGTAACTGACGACGACCATGCCGCGCTCTGCGGCGGTTTCCAGATGACGCTCGTTCGCCAGCGAAGAAATCACGATCACGCGCCGCACGCCCTGCGAAAACAGGTCCTCGAAAAACGACGCTTCCTTCGCCGGATCGCGATACGTGTTCCCGATCATCACGCGATAGCCGTAGCGCTCCTGCGCATAGGTTTCCACTTCACGCGCGATGTAGCCGTACATCGGATTGGCAATCGACGGCACCAGCAGCCCGACGAGCGGCGTCTGCCCCGTCTTGAGCTGGCGCGCGAGCGTGCTCGGCCGGTATTGCAGCGTGCTCATCGCGGCCTGCACGCGCGCGAGGGTTTCCTGGCGCATCTGATCCGTGCGGCCGTTGAGCACGTTCGATACCGTGCTCACCGACACGCCGGCTTCGCGGGCGACATCCTGAATGGTGCTCATAAGTTCTTGCGTCTGCCGGCTACAGGCCGAGCCGGGTCGGCAGCCAAAGGGAAAAGGACGGCACCAGAATCAGCACCACCAGTGCGGCGAACAGCACCAGCAGATATTTGAGCATAGGACGCGCCACCGCCTTCATGTCCGTGCCGGTGATCGCGCAGGTCGCGAACAGGCCGAGCCCGACGGGAGGCGCAAAGAGGCCAAGCCCCATCGCGACGACGATCACCGTGCCGAAATGCAGCGGGTTGATGCCGAGCTGCGTGGCGATCGGCGTGAGCAGCGGACCGAAGATGATGAGCGCGGGCGCGCCTTCCAGCACCGCGCCGAACACGATCATGATGAGCACCGACAGCAGCAGGAACATCGTCGGGCCGTATTGATGCGCGAACGCGATCATCGAATCGGAGACGAGCGCGGGAATCTGCTCGATGGTCAGCGCGAACGACACGCTCGACGCCGCCGCCACGATGAACAGAATGCTGCTCGCCATTGATGCAGAACGCACGAACACGCGCGCAATCGACTTGGGCGTAAGTTCGCGGAACGCCAGCCAGCCGACGACGAGCGCATAGACCACGGCGAACGCCGACACTTCCGTCGATGTCGCGATGCCCGAGGTCACGCCCTTGCCGATCATCGCGATCATGACGAGCGCGACCAGCGCGCCGCCGAGTAGCGGCATCCAGGCGCGTGGGTTGGTGAGGGCGTCGGCCAGATCGATGCGTCGGCCGAAGATGACGGCGACGATCGCCAGCGCCACCGCGAGGACCGCCGCGGGCACGACGCCCGCGAGAAACAGCCCCGCAATCGAAATGTTCGCGACAAAGCCCATGATGATCATGTTCACGCACGGCGGAATGGTTTCCGCCATCACGGCGCTGCACGCGAGGAGCGCCGCGGCTTCGTTCGGATCTTCCTTGCTCTGGCGCACGGCGGGCATCACGACGCCGCCGACCGCCGCGATATCCGCGAGTTTCGAACCGGACACGCCGGAGAAGAACGCCGTCGCCATGATCGTGATGAGGCCGAGCCCGCCGCGCACGCGCCCGAAGATGCGCAGCAGCAGTTCGATCAGGCGCGACGACATGCCGTTGGTTTCCATCAGCAAGCCGGCGAGCACGAAGAACGGAATCGCGAGCAGCACGAAGTGGTCGGTGCCGGCCATCACTTGCTGCGAGTAGACGAGCATCGGCAGGGACGGTTCGGCGAGAAAGTAGAGCAGCGCGGAGAAGGCGAGCACGAAGCCGATCGGCACGCCGAGCACCAGTCCGCCGATGAAACCCGTAGCGAGCAGAGCGCCCGCTTTCACCGCGTGGCCCGGCACGAACATGTTCCACGCGCACACGGCGACGGCGATCAGCGCACAGCCGATCAACGTGCTGATGACCACACGGCGCGCGCCGTTGAGCGCGTTGGCGAGCGCGAAGATCGCCATGAACACGCTGCCGATGACGAGCGGATACACGTTGATCCACGCGGGCAGGCCGCTCGGTGTCATCTGCCCGTAGGAATCGACGAGCAGCAGGCACGACGACACGCACAGATTCCCCGCGACGCCCGCGATCACCCAATGGCCTGCGTGCACGAGCGCCGGTTGCCAGCGCCTTGGCAACATGCCGCGAAACAGATCGACGCCGACATGCTGGCTGCGTCCCAGCACGGTCGCCGCGCCGAAGAAGACGAGCACGATCATCAGCGCGCGGGCGACTTCCTCTGCCCAGTCGAACGGATCGTGCAGGAAGTATCGATAAATGACGGAGACGAAGACTACGAGCACATCCGCCGCGAGCACGGCCGCGCACAGATATTCGATGCCCTGCATCAGGCGCACGAGGCCGCGCGCGAGCAGGGTCTCGTGGCCGAAGCCGGGCGCGGCGAGGTGTGCTTCGGGGCCGGGCGTCGCGGAGAAAGTGGTCATGGCGTTATTAGCCTCTTGCGGAGGCGATGGCGGTGAAGAGCGGCGCCGTCGCCGGATATTGCTTCGAGAAATGCGCGTACAACTGCGTCTGCATTTCGTTGCGCGCGGTGTCGCGATCGGCCTTCGACATCGGATAGAAGGTCATGCCGCGCTTCCTGAGCTCCTGCTCGGCGCTCGCGGCAGTCTGGATGGCCGCGACGCGCTGCTTCGCGGTCGCGTCCTGCGCGGCTTTCTGGAACGCGGGGCGCAGGTTTTCGGGGATCTTCGCGAGCGCGCGGCGGCCCATCACGACGACGAGCGGGCTGAAGACGTGCTGCGTCTGCCAGCAGGACTTCACGACCTCGTCGTACTTGCTGGCGACGACCGTCGCGCAATCGTGCTCGAAGCCGTCGACCACGCCGGTCTGCGCGGCCATGTACAGCTCGCCGATGGGAATGGGCGTCGGCACCGCGCCCATCAGCTTGAAGGTTTCCATGAAGGCGGGCGTGGGCAGCACGCGCAGCTTCACGCCCTTGATATCCGCGAGCGATTGCGCGGGCTTCTTCGTGAACACGTTGCGCGCGCCGAACGAATAGCCCCACGTCACGACGGAGCAGCCCGCGCGCTGTTGCAGCATGCTGTCGAACGATTTGCCGACGCTGCCGTCCATCGCCCGGCCGACGTGATCGAAGCTGTCGAACACGTAGCCGAGATCGAGCATGCCGAGCTCCGGCAGCACCGTCGCCCAGATCGACGAGCCGGTGACCATCATGTCCACCGCGCCGACCTTCACCTGCTGGACGACATCGCTTTCCTTGCCGAGCTGGCTGTTCGGAAAATAGTCGATGCGAATCTGGTCGCCGACGCTCGCCTTCAGATTGGCGGCGAGATGCTGATACCAGACGTAATGCGCGGCGTTTTCGTTCGCCGGCATCGATGACGACAGCCGCAGCGTGGCCGCCGGTTGCGCGCGCACGATGGCGGGAAAGCCCGCGCCCGCCGCCGCGAGCGAGGCCGCCGAAGCTGTCTGAAGGAACCGTCGCCGGGAAGTCGAATGCATGGTCTGTCTCCTGGATGCCGCGTGAGCGCGGGCGAGTGTGCGCGACGCGACCGATATGCCGCATCACTGTATCGATTTAGTGTATCGATACAGTAAAGCACCGGCGATTGCCGGGAAACCAGCGTTAACCCTGCTCGTTACATGCGGTTTGTGCGGCAGGCCGATCTGCCGGGCATTCGAATATCGTGGCGTCAGGCGAGGGCGCAGCGTTATTCGCCTACTTAAGACGGCCCATCGCCGCGCCTGTCCGTACATTCCCCGAAACGGGGCCAACATGCGTGACAAGTCGCATAGCCGCGCGGATGATGACGTAAGGCTGACAGCAGAGATTTCAGCGATGACCGACGATCTCGCGACATGGTTGGCGCAGATTGGCCTCGGCGCTCACGCTTCGAAGTTCGTCGCTCAACGGATCGACTGGGATGTGCTGGCGGACCTGTCCGATCACGATCTGAAGGATCTCGGCCTCACGCTCGGCGACCGCAAGCGGCTCGCAAAAGCGCTGGGAAGCCTGAGCGGCGCGCCCGCGTCTCGCTCACCGGCGCGTGCAACCACCGAGGCCGAGAGGCGGCAGGTCACGGTGATGTTCGTCGATCTCATCGACTCGACAGCGCTGGCCGAGCGATTCGATCCGGAAGACATGCGGCGCCTGATGGGCAGCTACCATCACGTGTGTGCACGCGCGATAGAAGCTCATGGCGGGCATATCGCCATGTATATCGGCGACGGCCTCCTCGTCTATTTCGGCTATCCGAATGCGCACGAAGACGACGCCACACGCGCCGTACTGGCGGCGCTCGCCGCCATAGCGGCGCTTCGCGAGGCAAACGATCAAGTCGAAGCCGAATACGGCGTGCGCCTGCGAGTGCGGATCGGAATCGAAGCAGGGCTCGTCGTCGCCGGCGCGGTTGGCGCCGGCTCTTCCCTGGATCGCCAGGCGATCGTCGGTGAAGCGCCTATCATCGCGGCAAGGCTGCAGGCGCTCGCGCCGGCCGATGCGATCGTCGTGGGACCGACGGCACAACGCCTGATCGACGGGTCCTTCAGAGTCGAAGACCTCGGTCGGCTCGAATTGAAAGGCGTCTCGGGCCCGGTCCGGGTTCAACGCATCATCGGGCAGGCGGATACGATCGATCGCTTCGAACTCAGGACGGTACACGGTTTGACACCGATCGTCGGACGGACCGCGGAGCTCGACCTGATTCTGCAGCGCTGGAGACAAGGCGTCGAAGGCCGAATGCGCTGCATGGTATTGACCGGCGAGCCGGGAATCGGGAAATCGCGACTGCTTCGGGCGGTGTGCGACAGCATTCGTGATGAGCCGCACGCGATCGTTTCGCTGCACTGTTCCGCGTACTATCGCAACAGCCCGTTCTGGCCGGTGCTGCGCTGGCTACAGCGCACGTTCAGCGTGGGCGTGGAGGCGTCGGATGGGTCGGACAGCGAGCGACTAAAGGCTGGAATCGCGAGACTCGACGTCGATGTCGACGAGACGCTTTTGGTCCTTTCGAACCTGCTCGGCTTCCCGACGTCCGCGCTGCATCCCGGGGTCGACACTTCGTCTCCTTCTTTCAAACGACGGACGCTGGACGTGCTCGTAGCCATGCTCGACATGTCGACGCGAGTTCAGCCCGTGCTTCTCGTCGTGGAAGACGCGCACTGGATCGACCCGTCATCGCTCGAATTCGTTCGATCAGTGGTCGAGCGGCTCGTTTCCGCCAGGCTTTTCGTCCTGCTGACGGCGCGGCCGGAATTCGAAGCGGGATGGACTTTTCCGCATCTCGCGCAACTCAATCTGGATCGGCTGTCGCGCATCGACTGCGTTGCGATGATCGAACGGCTCACGGGCGGCAAGCCGCTTCCCGATCTCGTGCTGGGTCAGATCGTCGCCAAGACGGACGGCGTGCCGCTGTTCATCGAAGAGCTGACCAAGGCCGTCATCCAGGGCGATATTCTGCGCGATGCCGGCGCGGGCTATGAATTGATAGGCGCGCCACAGACGATTGCCATTCCGGACACGCTGCAGGGCTCGCTGCTGTCGCGGCTCGACCGGCTCGAGCCGACCATCAAGGAAACCGCGCAGATCGCGGCCACAGTGGGCCGCGAGTTCGGTGCAAAGCTGCTCGGCCTGATCGCGTCGAAGCCGGAGAACGAACTCAGGGAAACGCTCGATCGCCTGATTGCAGCCGACATCATCGTTCCTGCCTCTGCAAAGCCCGCCGATGACGACGCCTTCATGTTCCGCCATGCACTGATTCAGGAGATTGCCTATCAATCGCTCCTGCTCGCGCGCCGGCGACACTTCCATGCCCTGATCGCCGCGGCGCTCGAACAACACTATCCCGACATTGTCGAGCGGCAACCCGAACTGATCGCGCAGAACTTTGCCGCGGCCGAACTGCCGGATCGCGCAATCGACTACTGGCAGCGTGCCGGTGAGCGTGCGCTCGCAGGCGCCGCCTACGATGAGGCTATCGCCCATGCGCGACGCGGTCTCGAGCTCGTCGGTCGATGCGCTTTCGCCGAGCCTGATCGCGCCGCCAGACTGCTGCCGCTGCTGCTGACACGAGGCAGGGCGGAACTCCGACTGGCGCAGCGCGAGGCGATCGCGACGTTCCGCGAAGCGGCGCGAATCGCGCGTGAACAGAAACTCACCGCCTGTCTCGTGCAAGCGGCGTTGGAGTTCGACACTGCGGAGACGTTCCTCGAAGGATCCGGCGATGCATCGCTCGCGTTGCTGGAGGAGGCGCTGGCGCTGACCGGCACCGAGGAATCGGTCGAGCGTTGTCGCCTGTTGTGTCGCCTGGTGCGAACCGTTCATATGACAGGCGCACGCGGGCAGAGCAGTGACTATGCATCGGAAGCTGTCGCCCTCGCGCGACGCCTGAACGATCTGCCGAGCCTGTTCGACGCATTGGCGTGCGAGTTGATGCATGTCGGTGCGCTGCCATTGCCGGCCGATAAGTTTCCGGAGCGTGAAAGCGTGCTGCTGGAGTTGAGGCAGATAGCCGAAGATCTCGGCGATGCACACACCATTGGTCACGCATGCGCCCGATGTCTTGCCGGTTATCTGGAGATCGGCGAGGTAGACCGGTTCGAGAGCGCGCTGGAACGGTATCGGCAGATTGCCGCGAGTGGACGGCACTTCGTCGACAGGTGGTGCGTGACCGGGGCGCAGGCGATGCAGGCCATTCTCGTCGGTGACTTCGCGCAAGCCGAGCAGAAGACCCGCGACTCTCTGCGCATGGCGCAGAGCGCCGATGCGAATCTCGCCACGGGCGTCTATGGCATGCAGATGTTTTCGATCCGCCGCGAGCAGGGCCGACTCGCCGAGGTGGCGCCGATTTTCAAACGCTTCATCGACGCGCAGTCCGGGGATGCGACGTGGCGGCCAGGGTTCATGTTGATCTGCAGCGATCTCGGCTTCGAGGCTCAGGCTCGCGACAATCTCGAGCGTCTCGCGGAATCCGAACACGGCATTCCCGTGGACAGCAAGCGGCTCGTCACGCTGGCGTATCTTGCGGAGGTCGCTGCGCGCCTGCACGACGTCAGACATGCCGAAAGGATTTATTCGCTCCTTCTGCCGTTCCGGGATCAGGTCGTCACGGTTCCGGTCTTTACGCTTTGCTGCGGATCTGCGGCACGGTTTCTCGGCATGCTGGCCCATGCGCTCGGCGACTGGTCGGCCGCCGAACAGCATTTCGAATACGCGCTGCATATGGACGAGCGCTTGCGTGCCTGGCCCTGGCTCGCCCATAGCCGGCACGAATACGCGCTCATGCTGACGGCGCGCAATCGCATCGAAGACCGGGCGCGCGCGCAAAGTCTGCTTTCACTGGCGGCGGCCGAAGCAAGAAGACTGGAAATGTTCGCCCTCGTCGAGCGCATCGGCGGCGTGCAGAACCGCAAAGGGACGAGCAATTAGGACAGGCAATTGCAAGCAAGCGTCCGACTTGCGAGTGCCGTCATTATTCGAGGAGGATGTCATGCCACGTTTCATGATCGAACGTAATTTTGCCGAGCAGCTCGAGGTCACGCGCGACAGTGCGGCAGCCGTGCGGAGAATCAACGACGAGGAAGGTGTCGAGTGGCTTTTTTCATTCCTGAGCGCCGACAAGAAGAAGACCTATTGCCTTTATGAGGCGCCCAATGTCGAAGCTATCCGCGCCGCGGCGCGGCGGGCGGATCTGCCGGCCGATGTGATCATCGAGGTAAGCGATCTGCGGCCGGAAATGTTCAGCTAGTGACCTTCACGCAGCGCAGCACCGCTAATCATAGGATGCGCCGGCAGTGGCTGATTCGCGTAATTGCACGATGCCTATTGGCGTCGGAAGTGCGCAGGTCGGACGGTGATCATTGTGGAGTAACGTAGGCATACAAATACGAAGATCGTGCGCGCTACCTGGTCGCGTCACACATGCGGTCGGTAGACAGACGAAGGGGAAGTGCTCAAGTACGCTTCCTGGATGCTTTGGGAGGTGCGCCCGATGAGGCTCTCACGATCAACTCGGCCTCCAGTTTAGCGCTCCGGGCGGTACCCGTTTCTGCAAGCTCGGCAAGAATGATCTTCGCAGCACGCGTTCCGATTTCGGTGCTCGGAACACGGACGGTCGTGATCGGTATGGGTAGCTCGGACATGAGCTCGAAGTCATCGAATCCGACGACGCTGAGATCGCCCGGAATGTTGTAGCCCTGATGCATCGCTTCCAGCATCGCACCCATGGCGAACGAACCGTTGCCGCAAATCACCACGGTCGGCGGTTGCGGTGTATTCATCACTTTCGAAAAGAGCTGTCGCCCGACGCGCGCGCCCCACACGCCGTCGACCATGTGAGCAGCGGATATCCCCAGGCCATGCTCGGCAAGCGCATCGCGAACCCCTTCACGCCGGGCCTGTGCGCGATCGTTGGTATCGGTGTGCTGCGACAGCATCGCAAACCGACGGTGCCCCAGACCCACGAGATAAGTCGTGAAGTCGAAGAATGCCTGGTGGTTATCTACACCCACGCAAAGCGCGTCACTGTTTTCTCTATAAACGAAGGTGTTGACGAACGGAACCTGACGCTGCAGAAGAAGGGGTTGCAGATCTTGATGATGCGCTTCGCCCACCAATACGACAGCGTCGACGCCGCGTTCGAGCATGGTCCTGACTTGTCGGTATTCGCGATCGAGGTCGTACTCCGAGCAGCCGAGCAGAAGTGTGTATCCAGCTTGTTCGAGCGACTCCTGGAGTGCCTGTATGGCCGAAGCGAAATGCTCATTCGCCAATGTGGGGAAAACCGCCCCGATCGTTCCGGTCCGCTGAGTTGCTAGTGCGCGCGCCGCGGCGTGCGGTACCCAGCCAAGATGATCGATCGCGACCATGATACGGGAGCGCAACTCGTCCGAGACGACCGTCGGATTGTTCATCACTCTGGAAACGGTCGCCGATGACACGCCGGCAAAGCGAGCGACGTCGCGCAAGGTCACACCCGAGGTGCGCGACCGCTTTCCGGCGGCGTGCGGTTCGGCCGCTTCTACTGATACTGATTTGCTCTTCGCCATGCGTGGGGATGGTCGGGTTCGCGGGTCGGGTTCGCGCGAGATTGCCGATTATATCAACGCCTTTTCTCGTCACTCCGCCCTTGCGCGAATCGGCGGGCGGTGCGACCACGTCACCACACCGCGGCGAAAAGCAGCTTGCGACATCTTTGCTTAATGGATCCAAAGGTGCAAATCGGGCGTACGGGTTTACCTGTAAGAAAGCGGTCAATCCCAATGCCCACAAGGCTTGAACCCACGATTCGGGAAATTCCCTACATAGCTTTCCGTCAAGATTGAATAGAGTTCAATCAACGAACGACGTAATATCTTGAGGCGTTATCGAGCACCGGACGCTGATCGGAACGGCCTGTCCGGGCTATTCGAGCAATGCGTAAAACGATCGCTGCACTTCACTCGCGGAAGGAGACACAGATGTCAATGAAGTTATCGTCGCGCCAGGTCGATGGCCTGCAAAGCGGAAACGGAGGGCAACCGGGTGCGGCCGAACGCCCCAAGGCACGCCCGTCCGCCGGCATGCGGAAAGTCAAACGGCTCGGCTGGAACTTGCTTCCACCGTTGACGTTCGTGGCCATCATCGCGATCTGGGCGGCGGTGGTGCGCCTCTTCGATATCCCCGCGTACGTGATGCCTGGTCCCGGGCTGGTCTTTTCACGGCTGGTCGAAGAATATCCGCAGCTCTGGAGCAACTCGATCGTCACGGTGACGGAAATCGTCTGGGGCTTCGGATTGACGATCGTGACCGCAATCCCGGTAGGGCTCGTCATCGCGTTGTCGCCGCTTGCAAAGCAGGTGGTGTATCCGCCGCTCATGTTTCTCCAGCTCGTCCCGAAGATCGCAGTGGCGCCGCTGTTCCTGGTCTGGCTTGGATTCGGCATCGAGTCGAAGGTCCTGCTCACCGTTCTGATGACCTTCTTCCCGCTGCTTCTGGCCAGCGTCAGCGGCTTTCAGATTCTGGACAATCGCCTGCTCTATCTGACGCAATCCATGGGCGCGAGCTCGTGGCAAACCTTTCGCTATCTGCGCCTTCCCGCAGCGCTCCCGGTCATCTTCTCCGGCATCAAGACGTCCGCCACCATCGCCGCCACGGCCGCGATCGTCGCGGAGTTCGTCGGCGCGAACAAGGGCTTGGGCTATGTGCTGCTCCGCGGGACCAGCACGATGGACATCGGTCTGACCTTCGCGGTGATCGCCGTGCTGACCTTCATCGGCATCGCCATCAACTACATCGTCGAATTCGCCGAATGGGCGATGACGCCCTGGCAGCGCAATAAGAACTAACGCCGGGAACGAGAGAGCGATTGGCCCGATGTCGCCGTGGCCGACACCAACACCTTTGGAGACTAAGAAGATGCTTCGTTTTATCAGCCGTACGCTGGCCGCAAGCGCTGTGTCGTCAGCGTTGGTTCTTGGAGTGAGCGGCGCCGCCGTCGCAGCGACGCCTGTCACGTTCCAGCTCAACTGGGTCGCAGGCGGCTCGAATGCGGGTTTTGCCGCGGCGCTGACCGAGGGCTACTACAAGGAAGCCGGACTGGACGTTTCGATCGTCGAAGGCAATGGCTCGGGCACGACCGCGCAACTCGTCGCGACGAATCGCGTGCAACTCGCTTATGCGGACGCCGTCGCGGTGAGTCAGCTCATCGCGAAGGGCGCGCCGATGAAGGTCATCTCGACGGTGTATCAATCCAATCCGAACGAAGTCTCGGCGTTGAAGAAGACGAACATCAACTCGATCAACGACCTCAAAGGCAAGAAGGTGGGCGTGCCTTCCGGTTCGTCTCAGACGACGATGCTTCCGCTCTTTCTGAAGGCGAACGGGCTGAAGGAATCGGACGTGAATCTGATCAACATGCCGTTGACGTCCATGGTCCCGACTCTGTTGCAGGGACAAGTCGACGCCATTCTCGGCTCGATCGATTCGTATCAGATCCAGCTGGAAGCTCAGGGCGCGCAGTTGACCAACTTTCGCTTTGCGGACTACGGCGTTCCGACCGTCAGCACCTCGATCTTCGCGAACGAAACCTACCTCAAGGACAACAGCGATGTCGTCAGGAAGTTCGTTGCGGCGAGCCTGAAAGGCTGGAGCTTCGCGCTCGATAACCCGGCCAAGGCCATCAAGGATCTGAAGGCCGTCTTCCCGAATATGTCGGAGAAGACGGCGACGGCAGAACTCGCCGCCATCACGCCGCTCTTCTGCAGCGGCGGCGCGAAGTACGTCGGCCGAGCCGAGGATGCGCAATGGGTGAAGACGCAGGATCTGTTGTCGCAGGTCGGTCTGTTGCCCGCAGGTCGCGACCCGAAGTCGTATTACACGAACGATTTCCTTCCGCCGGCCTCGGCCATGCGCGCGTGCAAGTGACCAAAGAAGTAATCAAAGGATCGTCATGACTGAACAGCGAAACATGGGACTGCGTTACTCGGACCTCGAAGTCGGTCTGAAATTTCGCAGCCCCGGACGAACGATCACCGATGCGGACCTGGTTGGATTCGCGGGCCTCACGGGTGACTTTTCCGAGCTTCATACGAGCGATGTGTACGCGAAAGCCAGCCAGTTCGGCCGACGTGTCGCCCACGGCATGCTCGGGCTCGCCTATGCGCACGGCCTGATGTGGGCGCGCACGGGCGAGTTGCGCGAAACCGCGATCGCGTTCCTCGGCATCAACGAATGGAAGTTCCTCAATCCGATCTTTGTCGGCGACACCATCTTCGTGAATTACGAAATCAGCGAGCTTCGCGAGAGCAAGTCGAGACCGACGCAAGCCATCGCGACCTTCGATGTCACGGTCGTGGATCAGGACGATCGAGTCGTTCAGCGAGGCAAGAAGGCATTGCTGGTGTCGAAGGTTCCCCTTTCTGCTGTCGCAGCAAGCAATGCGTCCGCCGCGAGCGGCGAGGAGCGCAAGTCATGAGTAACCAGGTTGCCGAACAGCGGGACGCCGCGACGAAGTCGGGCGTGACGATCAGTATCCGACGCGTCGCCAAGACCTTCGGCGAAGACAGCGACAAGCCGTTTCAGGCGCTCAAGGAAGTCGATATCGACATCCAGCCGGGCGAGTTCGTCTCCATCGTCGGTCCTTCCGGATGCGGCAAGAGCACGCTGATGCTGATGGTCGCAGGTCTGCTCAAGCAGAGTCAGGGCGACATTCTGGTCGGCGGCAAGCCGGTGACGAAGCCGATCACCGATGTCGGGATCGCGTTCCAGGATCACTTGCTGCTCGAATTCAGAACGGCGCTCGAAAACGTGATGCTGCAGGCCGACATTCGCGGCTTGCCGAAGAAAAAAATCGAGGCGCGCGCCAAGGATCTATTCGAGCAATTGCGTCTGACGCATGCGATGCAGAAGTACCCGAGGCAGTTGTCCGGCGGCATGCGGCAGCGCGTCTCGCTTGTCAGAACGCTGGTCCACGATCCGTCCGTCATTCTGATGGATGAACCGTTCGGCGCGCTGGATGCGCTGACCCGGCTTCAGGTCCGGATGGATCTCGAGGCGCTTTGGCTGCGTCGCCGTCCGACCGTCGTGTTCATTACGCACAGCGTGGAAGAAGCGGTGGGATTGTCGGACCGCATCTTCGTGATGAGCCCGAATCCCGGCGAGGTGGTCGACGAGATCACGGTCGATCTGCCGCGTCCGCGACCCATCGTGCTCGGCGACGCGCCGGAATTCGCGGCCTACGTCGACCGCATTTACGGGCATTTCGAACGCATGGGCGTGCTGCACGGCATCGAGGTGCCCAAAGCCACGTCCGCCGCATCGTAAAACCGGCAGGCGACAGGAAAGCGACAGGACGACATGAGCACAGCAACGGAACACGTCAGCCGGCTGGTCACGACCGAAGTGAACGGCTTTATCGCCACCGTGGGAATCAGCCACGGGCCGCTCAATCTGGTCACATCCGACTTGCTGCGCGAGTTGAACGAGGCATTCTCGGCAGTGTCCGCGATGGATGATGTCCGTTGCCTGATTCTGCACGGAAGTCAGTCGCGCGCCTTTTGCGCGGGCAGCGACATCAAGGAATTCGCGCGCATTCGCGAGCAGGCCAGCGAAAAGAAGATCCTTTTCGAGGACATGGTGCTTCGGCAACTGGCGCGCCTGCCCATGCCGACCATCGCGGCCATCGACGGCGCAGCGCTCGGCGGCGGGCTCGAACTCGCGCTGGCGTGCGATCTGCGCGTCGCGCGGCACGGCGTGACGATGGGACTGACCGAATCGCGTCTGGGCGGACTGGCCGGCAGCGGTTCGCTGAGGCTCACGCGCCTTGTCGGCCCGGCGCGAGCCAAGCTGATGCTGTTCACCGGCGAGACCATCGATTGCGATCAGGCGCTGTCGTGGGGTCTGGTCGATCGCGTGACGCGCGACGGAACCGCGCTGGCTGCCGCGCTCGAACTCGCCGGAACCATCGCCGCGCGCGGGCCGGTGTCGAACCGCCTCGCCAAACAACTCGTCGATGCCGCGCAGGATTTCCCGCTCGATGCGGGCTTGTCGATGTCGACCGTGGCGCTGCAGAAGATCTTCGACAGCAGAGACCTGCATGAAGGTGTGGACGCGTTCTTCTCGAAGCGCCCACCGTCGTTCAAAGGCCATTAAGGCGCAGGCAAAGACCATGAGTGAGATGAACTTGGAAATCGTTATTACTGAAAACGCGCAAGCCGCTGACACGGCCTTGCTCGGCGACGGCGCGGTTCTCGTCTGGAACGATGTGACCTCCGAGGGCCGCGAGCAGTTTTATCAATGGCATGACAAGGAGCACATCCCCGAAAGGCTTTCGATTCCGGGCTTCCGGCGCGGACGCCGGTATGTCCGCTCGGGTCACTCGCCCGAATGGCTGACGATGTACGAGGCGGTCGATCTGAACGTGGTGGTGTCGCCGGCCTATCTCGAACGCCTGAACGCGCCGACGCCCGCAACGGTCGATACGCTGCGCTACTTCCGCAATACATCGCGGGCGGTATGTCGAATCGTGCACTCGGTCGGTTCGAGCAGCGGGGGCCACGTGCTGGCATTGCGCCTGGACGTGCCCGCGGCGCGGGCCGAAGCGATGAAGGCGTATCTGTGCACGGACGTGTTTCCGCGTGCCGTGGCCCTTACGAGCATCGTCGCGTGCCATCTCTATATGGCCGATCAATCCGGCAGTCATATCGACACCGCCGAGTCGAGCACGCGTGAGTTCGACGTGCCCGCGTGGGTCGTGCTCGTCGAAGCGACCACGCCGCAGGCGGCCGAAAGCGCCCGCGATCTGCTCGACGCACGCAAGCTCGAATCGCTCGGCGTAAAGGTGCGCCCCGACGGCACGACGTATTCGATGGAAATCTGCCGGCTCGCACATGCGCCGGCGGAAATTTGAACGCTGGACCACTCAAGAGAGACTGCGAATGAAACTCGTAAGACACGGGCAACCCGGCCAGGAGCGCCCGGGCATCATCGACGCGCAAGGCCAGATTCGCGACCTCGGCGACCATTGCAAGGATTTCGATCCCGGTTTCTTCGCCGGCGACGGCCTGCGGCAGTTGAAGACGATCGACCTGCAGAGCCTTCCGGTCGTTGCCGCCGATACGCGTCTTGGATCGTGCGTCGCGCGACCGGGGACTTTTCTGGCCATCGGCCTGAACTACGTTCAGCATGCCATCGAGACGAACGCGCCGATTCCGACCGACCCCATCATCTTCAGCAAGGCGCCGTCCTGCGTGTCCGGTCCGAACGATCCGGTGCTCCTTCCGAAAGGTTCGACGAAAACCGACTGGGAAGTGGAGCTTGCCTTCGTGGTCGGGAAGCGCGCTCACTATGTCGAACAGTCCGAGGCGCTCGATTACATCGCGGGCTATTTCATCTGCAACGATGTCTCGGAGCGCGAGTTCCAGCTCGAACGAAGCGGCCAGTGGCAGAAAGGAAAGATGTTTCCGACCTTCGGTCCCATCGGTCCGTGGCTGGTCACGTCCGATGAAATCGCCGACGTGCAGAACCTCGGACTCTGGCTCGAACTGAACGGCAAGCGCATCCAGAACTCGTCGACGAGCGACATGATTTTCTCCATCGCGAAGATTCTTTCTGACACGAGTCAGTACGTGGCCCTGGAACCGGGCGACATCATCACCACCGGTACGCCGCCGGGTGTCGGCCTCGGCATGAAGCCGGAGGCTTATCTCAAGCCCGGCGACGTGATGCGGCTCGGCGTCGATGGGCTGGGTGTGCAGGAGCAGCGCGTTCTGCGCTGGGGCGAACAGTGATCGGCGTGGCGGCTTCGCGGGAAGTCGCCGGGTACGTCGAGTGACCACGAAAGACTGAGCGGATCATGGAAAGAATAAGTGCAGACGAAGCGGCGAAGCTGGTCGAGGACGGGGACGCGATCCTCATCAGCGGATCGGGCGGCGGCCATGCCGTGCCGGAGGCGTTGCTTGCGGCCGTGGAGCGGCGTTTTCTCGAAGAGAACAAGCCACAGGGACTGACATCGGTCAGCGTAGTGGGCGTGGGCGATCGCGCGGCGTTGGGCGCAAGCCATCTGGCGCACGAAGGCCTGTTGCATCGTGCAATCACGAGCGCGCTGGTCGATTCGCCCGGACTCGTGCTTCTCGCAGCGGAAGACAAGATCGAGGCTTACACCTTTCCTCAAGGCGTACTGTCGCAGTTGATGCGCGATATGGCTGCGGGCCGTCCGGGTCTCCTGACGAAGACGGGGTTGCACACGTTCGTCGACCCGCGCCAGCAAGGCGCTCGTCAGAGTCCGCGCACGCCGGAGGGCTTTGTCGAAGTCGTCGACCTCGCGGGAGAGGAGTGGCTGTTTTTCAAGCCCGTGCCGGTCAACGTCGCGTTCCTTCGCGGGACGACCGCCGACGAAGACGGCAACATCACGATGGAAGAGGAAGCGGTCCTCGGTGAAATGCTCGCCATGGCGCAGGCGACTCGCCGCGCCGGAGGCATCGTCGTGGTTCAGGTCAAGCGGATGGCCAGGCGCGGGACCTTGCCGGCCAAACACGTGAAGATCCCCGGCATTCTGGTGGATTTCGTCGTCGTGGATACGGAACAGCGGCAGACCTACGCGACGTACTACGATCCGAGCTACTCCGGCGAACTGCGGATTCCGGTGGAAGGCATCAGGCCTTTGCCGTTCGGCCCCCGCAAGGTCATTGTCAGACGCGCGGCGATGGAGCTTTTTCCCGGCGCGATCTGCAATCTCGGCGCGGGCATTTCCACGGGCCTGTCGACGGTGGCCGCGGAAGAAGGGCTGCTCGACGCGGTCTATCTGACCAACGAGCAGGGGATCATCGGCGGCGCGCCGATCACCGGAAGAGATTCCGGCGGCGGCCAGAATTTCGCGGCCATGATCGAGCAGCCCGCGCAGTTCGATTTCTACGATGGCGGCGGACTGGACGTCGCGTTCCTGTCGTTCGCCGAGGTCGACGCGCAGGGCAACGTCAACGTGTCCCGCTTCGGCGACAAGATCATCGGAGTGGGCGGCTTCATCAATATCAGCTCGAATGCGCGATGCATGGTCTTCAGCGGCACCTTGACCGCGGGAGAGCTCGACGTGGGCTGGGAGCAGGGCCGCACGATCATCAGGCAAGAGGGGCGGCATCGGAAATTCGTGCCGATGCTCGAGCAGATCTGCTACAGCGCGTCGATGGCGCGCGCTAAGGGTCAGACGGCCTTCTTCGTCACCGAACGCGCGGTGTTCACGATCGGCGAACATGGGCTCGAACTGATCGAGATTGCACCCGGCATCGATGTGGAACGTGACGTGATCGCGCACATGGGATTCAGGCCCGCCGTGTCGAAGGCGCTCAAGGAAATGGATGCGCGCATCTTCGATCCCGCGCTCATGGGGCTTGGCGCGGACGTGCACGGCAAGGCGCGGCGTTACCGGTCCGAGCGCGTGGCGAAGTGGCATAATTCCCGCGATGGAGGCGTCCAGCGATGAGCGCGCTTGCTATCACGGGGAAGACCCGGTTGTTCTGCATCGTCGGCGATCCGATCGTTCAAGTGCGCTCGCCGCAGGTGTACACGGAACAGTTCGCGGCCGCCGGCATCGATGCCGTTCTGGTCCCGATGCAAGTGTCCGCCGACCGATGCGCTGAGATCATCCCGGCGTTGATGGCCCTGGGCAATCTCGATGGCCTGCTCGTCACGGCGCCCCTGAAAGCGCGCGTGGCGGCATTCGCGGACCGCTTCGGACCCACGGCCTCCTGCATTGGCGCCGTCAATGCGTTGAGGCGCGAAGCCGACGGTTCCTGGACAGGCGACATGTTCGACGGCGAAGGCTTCGTTCGCGGTCTTCTTGCGAAGGGCGCGCGTGTTCGCGGCCGGCGCGTGCTGCAGTTCGGCGCGGGCGGGGCGGGAAGCGCTATCGCATGCGCGCTGGCCAACGCCGGCGTGCAGTCGATTCGTATCGTCAATCCGGACCCACGGCAGACCCAATCGCTCATTGCGTCATTGGCGAAGGTGTTTCCCGAGTGCGATGTGCAGGCCGCAAGCGAGGATCGCAGCGATATCGACATGATCGTGAATGCGTCGCCGGTTGGCATGCGCCCGGACGACGGCCTGCCGGGCGATCTGGGCGCGCTGACCTCGGACACGCTGATCGGCGATGTCGTTCTGTCCTCGTCGCCGACGGCTTTCATTCAAGCGGCGCTCGATCATGGCTGTCAGTGGGCGGATGGCCGGGACATGCACTCCGGCCAGATCGACGCCATCATGAACTTCTTCGTCCCACGCACGTAGTATCTTTTTTTGACCGGTAATCTTATGGCTCATATTCCCGCAGAGCGCTGCCTTGACATCATCGAATTGCTCGCAGACGGTGCTGTTGCGATGCCGCTCGGTGAAATCGCAACGCGACTCGATCTGGCGAAAAGTGGTGCCCATCGATTGCTCGCGACGCTGGTCGACCTCGGATGGGCCGAACAGGACGCGGAGACCGGTTTCTATCGACTCTCGATGCGGCTGGCAATCCTCGGGCAGCGGTTTTTCGTGGCCACGGGAATCCCGGATATCTGTCAGCCGCTGGTCGATCGTCTCGCAAGCCAGTCCCGCGAGTTTGTCCGGCTGGCGGTGGTCGACGGATCGTCGTTGACATGGGTCGCGCACGCTCAGGGCGCGACGGGCGGCCTGCTTTATCAACCCACGCTGGGAAGCAACACGGTTCCGCTGCACGCGACGGCCACCGGCAAGGCATGGCTCGCTACGTTGGCCACTGAACAGGCGGCGGAAAATGTGTTGCGTGTCGGATTCGGCGATTCGGAGAAGTACGGCCCGAACGTCATTCGTTCACTGGACGCGCTTCTGCATGAGATCGAGGCGACCAGGAATCGCGGATACGGAATCGCGGTGAACGAAGGCGAGCCGGGCGTGAGTGCGCTGGCGGCGGCCATTCGCCCACCGGACGGCGGCGCCGCGCTCGGCGTCGTCAGCGTGGCGGGACCGAGCGCGCGCATGACGGAAAGCCGCATTGCCGAGATGGCGCCTTTGGTCATGCAGGCCGCGACCGAGCTGGCATCCTTCTGGCCGCTGCGTACTCGTCCCAGCAAGTTCTCCAGCGCGAGCAACATGATCGCTGCGTGAGGTAACGGTCGCGCACGCGTCTCAGCCAGGAAGCCGCCGATCCGGTCATGGAGGCGGCTCAATGCTCATGATGAGGATCTTTGCGAAGGTACCGCTTCAGGTGATGATGCGAACAAGTCAGACGCGATGGATATGAAGCCCGCCATCGATATGAATGGCCTCGCCTGTGCTGAATGGAAGACAGCCCGTCGCCAGTGACACGACGGCCTTCGCGAGCTCCTCCTCGCGCCCCCATCGCGCGACTGGAGAGAAGCCCCGGTCGATCTTCCGGTCGTAGTCGTTCTTCGCAACCTCGGTCATTTTCGTTTGGAAAATGCCGGGGCGAACTTCGTATACGGGAATTTCGAACTCCGCCAGCCTCGCTGCGAACAGCTTGGTCAAGGTCGTGATCGCAGCTTTCGATATGCAGTATTCAGCCCGGTTGGTCGCGACCAGAAATGCATTCGCCGATGAAATGTTGATGATCGAACGAAAGCACTCGCGCGACGAATGGCCGTGAACGAAACGGCGCGCCAGTTTCTGCGACAAGAAAAATGTTCCGCGAAGATTGACATCGATGAGTCTGTCGAAGCTCGCCGGCGTCACGTCCAGCAGATCGCCTCGCGTCTCCACGCTGATTCCGGCGTTATTGACGAGGCACGCAACCGCGCCCAAGGACGTCTGCACCTGATCCAGCAATGCATCGTGCTGGTCGATGTCCGCGATATCGGCTTCAAAAAAGACCGCTCGTCGACCTTCGGACTGGATTGCCTGAAGCGTTTCGTTTGCATCGTCATCGCACACGAGATCCGCAATCGCGATATCGAATCCGGCCGCGCCTAAAGCCTTGGCCATCGCCGCGCCGAGACCGCGTCTTCCGCCGGTCACGATAGCAACGCGTGACGGCTTATCCTCGAAAGGTTCAATGGTCCTCATCACGTGCTTTACCCGTATTCAATGATTGTCCCGAAAACAACTTTCGCCACAGCGTGAAAGCCGGCGAACCTGTCAGCCATGCGTGCGCGACCATTCGGCAACCCGCTCGGAGCGATAGCGTCGCTCCTTGCGTGACATGTCCTCGGCGAGACCCATCAGGCCAGTGCCGAAGAGCCGGACGTCCATCTCGCGCACATCGGATGCGACGGGCGTCCTGAATGCCATTTGCCCGAAGATATCGCGCTCGATATCGATGCCCGGCGCGATCTCGATCAGTTCGAGACCCGCCGCGCCAGCCCGGAACACGGCCCGCTCCGTCACGAACAGCGCGGAGTTTCCGCGCTGTCTCGCGAATGCGGCGCTATAGGAAATTTGTTCGAGCGCGCTGACGAACTTGCGATGCTGTCCTTCGCGAACGACGGTCGCGCGGCCATGCGTCCATTGCACATCCAGTCCGCCTGCCGTGAAAGTGCCGCTGAAAATAACGCGCCTGGCGTTTTGGCTGATATTGACGAAGCCTCCGACCCCGACGATCTTGTCGCCGAAGCGGCTGATATTGACGTTGCCTTGCGCGTCGACTTCCGCGAAGGAAAGAAAGGCGAGGTCGAGGCCGCCGCCATCGTAGAAATCGAACTGTGATGTCTGCTCGATCATGGCGGCGAAATTCTGCGCGCCGCCCGAGTCACGGCCCGTGATGGGCGCGCCTCCGATCAATCCTTGTTCGTTCGTGAGCACGACGGCATCGAGCAGTCCTTCTTCGGCCGCGACGGTCGATAATCCCGTCGAGATGCCGGCTCCGAGATTGCAGATGGCGGACGGATACAACTCCATCGCCGCCCGTCTCACGATGACTTTGCGCGGGCCGAACGCAATGGGCTTGATCTCGGCAACCGGCACGCGCAATTCGCCCGAATAACTCGGATCGTAATCGGTGGCGTAGGTCTGGCGCTGTTCCGGCTCGACCACGACGAAATCCACCAGAATGCCTGGAATCTTGACTTGCTTGGGCGGCAGCGTGCCGCTGCGCGCCATGCGTTTCACCTGCACGACGACCACGCCGCCTGCACGGCGAGTCGCCTGTGCCATGGCGAGCATTTCGCCCAGCACGGCCTCCTGCTCCATGGTGATGTTGCCGTCCTCGTCGGCGGTCGTGCCACGGAGAAACGCGACATCGATGGGAAGCGGCTTGAAGCGAAGCCACTCTTCGCCGTCGAGGTGGATGAGTTCGACGAGTTGTTCTTCCGTCCTCGGGCTCTGCCGGCCGCCGCGCTGGCGAGGATCGATGAAAGTATGCAGCCCCGTCTTCGTGATCAGTCCCGGTCGTCCGCCGGCCATTTCGCGCATGAGTTGCGAGAGGACGCCTTGCGGCAGCGTGTAGGCCTCGATCAGATCGCTCGCCGCCATCTTCAGCAGGCCGGGCGAGTCGATGAGCGCGCCTGATATGGCGCGCCTGATCAGCCCGACCTGCGCGAGATGATCGGCGCCCAGCGAGATGCGGTCTCCGATTCCGACCACGCTGATCGAGGTGAGGTCGCGCGGCTGCTGTTCGTGACGGAACCGCTGTCCGACTGCCTCGAGCAATGCCTCGGGTACGGCATGCCCGGCGCCCGATCCGCTGATCAGCAGGGTGTCGCCCGTACGCACCAGGCTCGCGGCTTCGTCAGGGGTGATTCGTTGCATGGCGTTCTCGGGTTCCGGGAGAGGGCAGGGCGTGCCCGTCAGGTGATTATGTAACCGGTCTCATTATGGTCTCGCCGCTGATGACGCTCCATCAGGGTAATCTCGTATTTATGTCTTTGATAGAGATTCGAGATCAGTAGAGCAGTGAGATCTCTTGAGAATGTAACCGGTTCGCGAATGTGAATGACTTACAGAACGGGTTTCCCACGCGCGGCTTCGAGGATTGCGTACCAGTCTTCGCGACTCAGCTTCACGCCAGAACCATCGACCGCCTGTTGCAACGACTCGAGGCGTCGGCTACCCACCAGCACATAAGGCGCGCAGGGAAGCGTGAAGATCCACGCATAGACGATCGATACCCACGAGGACGCGTTGTATTTCTCCGCCAGCGTGGTCAGTTCGCGGCGAAGCCGGACGGCAAGTTCGTCGGTCTCGGAGAAAAGACGTCCGCCTCCGAGCGCGGACCAGATCATCGGTGACACCGCCGCCGACGACAGCGCGGTGAAGACGTCATCGTCCAGTGCCTGAAGTTCGAAAGGGGAGAACTCGATCTGGTTGGTTGCGAGGGCGACTTTGGCGCGCAGAGAATCGAACTGTCGCGTCGTGAAATTCGACACGCCGAACGCGCGAATTTTGCCTTCCCGGATGAGGCTTTCGGCGGCATCGGCGATCTCGTCGTTGTTAGCGAGATGGTCCGGGCGATGAATGAGAAACAGATCGAGATGATCGGTCTTAAGACGCTGCAAGGAGTGCTCGACCGCCGCTTGCAGATAGGTGCGGCTCGTATCGTAGTGTTTGACCCCGACAGCACCCGCGGATGAACCACGCGGCCTGATTCCCGCCTTGCTGACGATCTGCATTTTCGCGCGCAACGATGGCGTTTGTGCCAGCGCATCGCCGAAAAGCGCTTCGACCTCGCCGCCGCCGTAGATGTCGGCGTGATCGAACGTCGTCACGCCCAACGCCATGCTTTCCTGCACGTACCGATTGAGCGCTGCGGCGGACATGTTCCACTCGCGAACGCGCCACATGCCGGCCACCACCTTCGAGCAGCCGATCACGGCTAATGTGCCCAGGCTTCGCTTCCCGGCAAGTGCGCTTGTCTCGTCATTCATTCGGGCTCCTTGTGTATGCGGTTTCATAAAGATGAAAACAGGATGACACGTTACGCTAACGTGGCCTATTGGATGCGAAATATTATGCGGCTAGGGAGATTCCCTAAGAGCGAATGCTTCGTGTTGTACATCGCAATGATACCGGTTACATTTAGCTGCCCGTCGTATTGGAAACAAGGTAGAGAGCATGCATTCTGAAGTGGTCAGATCTTCCGACTCCACCCGGCCGTGGTATCGAGACATCACGGCGTCGCAATGGCGAGTGCTCGTGGCGGCGTGGGGCGTGTGGGTGAACGACGCGCTGGATTTCCTGGCGATCACGTTCGTCCTCGGTGATATCGCACGCGCATTCGGCGTGTCGCTCGATACGGCATCCTTGCTGCTGCTCGCAACGTATGGCGTGCGCTGGATCGGCGGCCTTGCCTTCGGTGGACTGAGCGACAGGATCGGACGCAAGATACCGTTGCTCATTACGTTGACCTGGTTCACGGCCGGGGCGGTCGCTACCGGTTTATCCTGGGACTTTCTTTCCCTGGCCGTTTTTCGCCTCTTGCTCGGTTTCGGCATGGCGCCGGGATTTTCGCTCGGCGCCGCCATGGTCGCGGAATCGTGGCCCGAACGGCATCGGGCGATCGGAATCGGCATTCTCGATACCGGCTGGGGCGTCGGTGCGATCGGCGCCGCGCTCGCCTACGAATTCATCTATCCGACTTTCGGCTGGCGCGGGATGTTCTTCGTGGGTTTGCCTCCGGCGCTCCTGCTCGGGCTTTTCATTATCATTTTCGTGCCCGAGTCGGCTGCGTGGAAGGAAGGCCGGGCTTCGTCGAGCAAGCTTGCTTCGAACAATCCGGTTCGCCAGTTGTTCAAGCGCTATCCGGGCCGCGTCGCCTATCTGTCGATGCTGATGTTCGTGCTCTGTTTCGGCTCCTGGCCGTTTCAGGCACTGCTGCCGACTTATCTCAAGACGCTCGACTTGCCTGCATCGGTCATCAGCGCGATTGCAATGGCTTCCGCAGCGGGGCAGATTTTCGGCTTCGTCGCGTCGGGCTTCATCGCTGAACGGCTAGGGCGGCGTCTCGCCATCTCGCTCATGATCGGCGTCGGATCCGCCTGCGTGACGGGTGTCGTCCTGAGCGCGCACAGCCCTGCCATCGCGATGATTTTCTCGTTTCTCAGCGGCTTTTTTCTGGTCGGATCGTCGGGCATCTGGGGCACGATACTCACGGAAAATCTTCCGCGCGACGTGCGTGCATCCGGCGTTGGCTTCCTCTACAACTTCGGTGTGATCGGGGGCGGCCTGGCTCCGTTCATCGTGCTATCCACGATCAATCGCCTGTCTCTTTCCATGGCGCTCGGGATCATTCTGTTCACCGTCGTCGCGGCAATGGCTGGAATGGTGATCTTGCGCTTCGCCCGGGAAACCAAAGGTATCGACCTGTCGCAGATCGACCGTGAAGCGTGAAGAGGACGCAGGAAGCAGCGATGCTTCCGACTCCACAGCGAGAGGCCTCAGCTTTTTCATCGATCCGAGGCATTGTGACCGCCAACAGAACATGGCCACGATAGATCGCGTAGCGGACGCCCCATTGCGGGGAGGGGCTGCTGGCTCCGGCATCCTCATCATGATCGGAGCAACGGCCGTATTTGCCGCGTGCGATACAACCGTGAAATTGATCGGCGCGACTGTCCCGCTCCTGATCCTGCTCTTCTTGCGATACGTCTGCCAGGCGGTCTTGCTCGGACTCTGGCAGGCGCGCCATGACGTTTGGACGCTGTTTCGCACGAAGAACATCAAGCTGCAGATGTTGAGTTCGGCACTATTGCTTCGCGCTCGCTTGATCAAGACGTCGAAGCGGCAAGCGTGTGTTGATCGTGGCATCGGCGGGAATGTCGATGCCGCGTTGTTCGCGTTCGACGATCAGCTAAGTTCGAGCTTTTGCGTAAGCGCCCGCTTTCGAAGCGGGCGCTTACGCTGATGAACGGCGCGCCGCCGCTTCCAGAAACGCAATCAGCAACGGATGCGGCGCGCCATCACGCGACGACAGTTCCGGA
>NZ_FCOX02000011.1 GCF_900044055.2 Caballeronia calidae
GGTCCAGTTTTCGCGCATCAGTTTTCGTATTCATACTTCTCTAACGCACGAGGCAGTATTTGGTGCACCGGTCAGTATCATCGCATCCGCGCCGCCATCAAGCAGGCCGCGAAGGAGGCGTGAGATGTCGCAAGGACTGATCGAAGCGGGACGTCATGCAGCTCGCAAGGAATTCTCGCGCCGCGCATTTCTGAAACTCGGTGTGAGCGCGGGCGTTGCCGCAAGCGGCGGATTGCTGATCGGCTTCAGCCTGCCCGCTGCGAGTCAGGATCAGGGCAAAGGCAAATCCGTGATCGGGGGCGATGGCATCGAGACGCCGCAAGACGGCGTATTCGCGCCGAATGCATTCGTGCAGATCGACAAGAGCGGCAAGGTCGTGCTCATCATGCCGAAGGTCGAGATGGGGCAGGGCGTCTATACCGCGCTGCCGATGTTGATTGCCGAAGAACTCGATGTGCCGCTCGATAGCGTCACCATCGATCATGCGCCGCCCAATGAGAAGCTCTTCACGGACCCATTGCTGGGCGGTCAACTGACGGGCGGCTCGACCTCCGTGCGCTATGCATGGGAGCCGTTGCGCAAGGCGGGCGCCGCCGCGCGCATGATGCTCGTCGCGGCGGCGGCGCAGCAGTGGCAATGCGATCCGTCGTCCTGTCAGGCGCAAGCCGGCAAAGTGATGCATGCATCGGGCGATCGCAGCGCAAGTTATGGCGATCTCGCCGAGGCCGCCGCGAAATTGCCCGTGCCGCAAGACATCAAGCTCAAGGATCACAAGGACTTCAAGATCGTGGGCACGCCGGTGAAGCGTCTCGATTCGCCGGAAAAAGTGGACGGCACCGCGGTGTTCGGCCTCGACGTGCGCCTGCCTGGCATGGTGTACGCCGCCATCGTCAATTGCCCGGTATTCGGCGGCACGCTCGCCTCCGTCGACGATAGCAACGCGAAGAAGATTCCCGGCGTGCGCCAGATCGTGAAGTTCGACAACGGTGTCGCGGTGATCGGCGATCATACGTGGGCCGCGAAACGAGGCGCGGCTGCGTTGCAGATTCAATGGAACGAAGGGCCGGGCGCGAAGGTATCGACGAAGCAGATCGTCGATGACATGGCGAACGCGTCGCAGCGCGCGGGTGCGGTCGCACGCAAAGACGGCGATGTGAACAATGCGTTCTCGAATGCGAAGACGCGTGTCGATGCAATCTACGTCCAGCCGCTTCTCGCGCATGCGACCATGGAACCGGTCAACTGCACCGTGCATGTTCGCCCCGATGGCTGCGATATCTGGCTCGGCACGCAAGTGCCCACGCGCATCCGCGATGCGGGCATGAAAGCCACGGGTCTGCCGGCGGAGAAGATCGTCGTGCATAACCATCTGCTCGGCGGCGGCTTCGGCAGGCGTCTCGAATTCGATATGGCCACGCAGGCGCTCAAGATCGGCAAGGCGCTCGGCGTGCCGGTCAAGGTGACATGGTCGCGCGAAGAAGATATCCAGCACGATATGTATCGTCCGTGCTATTACGACAAGCTATCCGCGGGACTCGATGCGAACGGCAAGCCGATTGCATGGACGCATCGCATCGTGGGATCGTCGGTGCTCGCGCGTTTTGCGCCGCCCGCCGTGAAGGACGGTGTCGATCCCGATGCGGTGGAAGTCGCCTCCGATCTTCCCTACGATCTGCCGAATCAGCTCGTCGATTACGTGCGGCTCGAACCGCATGACGTGCCCACCGCCTTCTGGCGCGGCGTGGGACCGACGCGCGGTACCTTCGTCGTGGAAAGCTTCATCGACGAACTGGCGGCGCAAGCGAAAGCGGATCCCGTCAAATACAGACGCGATCTGCTCGGCAAGTCACCGCGTGCGCGCAATGCGCTCGATGTCGCGACGCAGGCGGCCGGCTGGGGACAAGCCTTGCCGCAAGGACAAGGACGCGGCGTTTCGGTGATGCACGCATTCGGCAGCTTCTTTGCGATCGTCGCGGATGTCGCCGTCGATAAGGACGGCGCGGTGAAGGTGAACCGCATCGTGTGCGCGGTGGATTGCGGCATGGTCGTGAATCCCAATACCGTCGAAGCGCAAGTGCAGGGCGGCATCATCTTCGGCATCACGGCTGCGCTCTATAGCGAAATCACGATCAAGGACGGACGCGTCGAGCAAAGCAATTTCACCGATTATCGAATGCTGCGCATTCATGAAACGCCGCCGGTGGAAGTGCATATCGTCAAGAGCACCGAGGCGCCCGGCGGCATCGGCGAACCGGGCACGGCGGCGCTCGCGCCCGCCATCACCAATGCAATCTATGCCGCGACGGGCAAGCGACTGAGACAGTTACCCGTAGGCGATCAATTGCGTAGCGCTTGAGGAGGCCGTCCATGAAGAACGCATTCAAGCCGCGCTTTGCAGCGCTGATCGGTGCAGGTCTCGCGTTTGGCATGATGTCTTCCGCAAGCGCCGCCGATGATGCACTCGTCGCGCGCGGCGCGTATCTCGCCAAAGCCGGCGATTGCATTGCCTGTCATTCCGCGCCGCGCGGCAAACCGCTCGCCGGCGGCTTGCCGATGATGACGCCGTTGGGCGCGATCTACACGACCAATATCACGCCCGATGCGGACACAGGCATCGGGCGCTATGCGGAAGAGGATTTCGCGCGCGCACTGCGCGAAGGCGTGGCGAAGGACGGCCACAATCTCTATCCGGCGATGCCTTATCCGTCGTATGCGAAGATCAACGACGAGGACATGCACGCGCTCTACGCGTATTTCATGCATGGCGTCGCGCCCGTCAGGCAGGCCAATCGCGAGCCGGACATCAAATGGCCGATGAACATGCGCTGGCCATTGAAGTTATGGAATGCGGTGTTTCTCGACAAAAGCGTTTATCAGAGCAAAGCCGGAAAAGATGCCGCCTGGAATCGCGGGGCTTATCTGATTCAGGGGCTCGGACATTGCGGATCGTGTCACACGCCGCGCGGCATTGCCTTTCAGGAAAAAGGACTGGATGAGAGCAGCAGCACTTATTTGACGGGCGGCCTGCTCGACAACTGGTTCGCGTCCAATCTGACCAACGAGCACAACACCGGGCTCGGACGCTGGTCCGAGCAGGATGTCGCCACCTTTCTAAAGACAGGCGCGAACGCGCACGCATCGGCATTCGGCTCGATGACGAGCGTCATCAACAACAGCACACAGGAATTGACCGACGCGGATATCGCCGCGATGGCGCGTTACCTCAAATCCTTGCCCGCGGCGGGCGGCAATGGCGGCGCGCCGTATTCGTATGATGCGAAGGCCACGAAGGTATCGCTGACACGTCCCGCCGCAAGCGACTCGGGCGCGCGTGTCTACACGGCGTATTGCATGCATTGCCACGGCGCGGACGGACGCGGCTTCGCGCCGATGCTCGCGCCGCTCGCCGGCAATCCGAACGTGCTGGAAAGAGATGCGTCGTCGCTCATCAATGTGACGTTGAACGGCACCGGCGACCTCGTTCTTCATGGCGTGCCCGCGCCTTATCCGATGCCGCGTTATGCACCGGTGCTGAGCGATCAGCAGATCGCAGACGTGCTGACGTTCATTCGCGGCGCCTGGAACAACAGCACGCCGGCGGTTAAGACGGAGGATGTCGCGAAGATGCGCAAGGCGACTCAGGCGGCGCGCTGATCGCGCCGCTTAGTGCTGCTTTTGCAATAGCGGATGCATCAGGAAGAAAAGTCGATGACGTCCAGATTGACCGAATTGGACGGATGTGCAAGAAACTTTCGATGCACGCGCGCGCTGATGCGTTCGTAGCCGTCGCTCAGCGCTTTCAGCAAACGCTCGTCGCTCGCTCCCGTCGGCGCCCAGAAGCATTGCTCCAACGCCTTGCGCGTGATGTTGCATGGAATCGCCCGCTCCCGGGAGAACGCGATAAAGCTGACGGAGGCGCGGTCCGCCGAGATGGTGGCATCGATCGAGAGCTTGCTTGTCATGATTCGACAGGAGAAATCCGGGTTTGCTGGTTTTTATTGTGTCAGAAATCGACGAGTTCGCGCATCCTCGAATAAACGCGAAACGTGCGCAAACGGTCAAATGAAACCGTGCGGCCGGGCTTTGTTGTATCGACGAGACTCGGAGCGTGGGGCACCGCACAAACGTATGAATATTATTTCGAACGTTCGTTCGATTGAAGCAGCCGTTATACGTTGTCCAGCTTTCGACCCGGCGTCGCGCTTCCGCAAGACCACAGTTGACGCACCTGTTCGAGCTTGTCCAGGAAAAATGAAAAGAAAAGCATGCTCAGGTGTACTACTCTAGGAACGATCATCCGAAGCGGCGCGGCACACCGGCTCAGGAAATGGGACGTGCGGCGCATTCCCGGAACTCCATCGGCAACGTCCGCCCAACTTCTGTTAAGGCGCGCGCTGTCGCCAGCAGGAGCGGAACATGAAGCATCCATCATTGATGGATCCCTGGAGCCGTACCCTGGCAATGCTCGATAGCCGTTCGAGCCGGCCGTCGGAAGTGAACGACAAACTACCGTTGATGTCACGATCGCTCGTGCGCAATGTGCCGGGCAAGAGCATGTGCGCCGGATCGGGCGAAGGTCATTGTGTCAATATTCGCGTGCTGGAGCGCCTGAGCGATTCCACGCTGGCGCTATCCTGGCACGATCCCACTTCGTTCAATTACTCCGAGCAGGTCTGGGCGCTTTGCACTGCGCGCAAGCGTGGAACATGCGCTCTGAGCGGGCAGGCCATCAGACGAGGCCAACCGGTTTATCGACCAAGGCGTGTCGGCAGCTCGGTTCCGCTCAATAGCGGCGCGATGATTCTCGCGCTTGCGCTGACACCGGCTGAACAGGAAGAGAGCCTCGTTTCCGATTGATTGCCTGAAGACTCGCGGGACGCGTGCGCAATGCACGCCTTGTGTCAATCGCGCGTGTCAGGCGATCGGCATATGTGATATCGCTTGAATCGGACGAATGCATGAAGCCCGTATAGGGCAACTTGCTGATGATATGCACCTTTGGAAATTGAAGTATTCAAAGGAAATGTTTTGCGAAAGAGTGCTTATCATCGACGTCGTCCCTATGAGCTTTTCAGTGCATCGGAGTCTGGGCGCAGAGCCACGAAGTGGGGAGGAAGAATGGCCACATTGGAACAGCTGGAAAGCCAGATTCAAAAATTGCAGCGCCGGGCCGATGCATTACGGGAAAGAAAATCAGCGGAAGCGATCGCCAAAATTCGCGCGATGATGGACGAATACGGCTTGACCACAGCCGATCTCGCCAAGGCTGGCTTAGGGGCGGCGAAGAAGCGCGGACGTCCGCCCGGATCGAAGAATGCGGGCGGTTCGGGAAAAGGTGCAACCGGGTCCAGGCTCCCGCCGAAGTACCGCGACCCGGTATCGGGCGCAACCTGGAGCGGTCATGCGCGTCCGCCCGCATGGATCAAGGATGCGCCGGACCGCAGCGCATATCTGATCGATGCTGCGGACGGTGCCGCAACGGCGAAAAGCGGTGCGGCGAAGAAAGGTGCGCGGCGCGGGCGCGCGGCATCGGCATCGCGCGCCGCGGGTGCGAAGCGGGCCACTCGAAGCGCGGCCAAGAAATCATCGAAACGCGTTGGCCGAGCGGCCGCCAGGAAAACCGCGCGCAAGCATGCGCCAGCCGCCGCCTGAACCTCGCGCGCTTCAATCGAGCAAGGGACTGCGCGCGCCGGAAAATCCGCTCGCGCGATCGTATGCGAGCCCGATCTGCAGGACGCCCAGATCGCATTGCGTCGGCCCGATGATCTGCAATCCGGCCGGCAGGCCGCCAGGGCCGAAGCCGGCCGGCGCGCTCAGCGCGGGCAGCGAAGCCATCGTTGCAGGAACGACCGTTTCCATCCAGCGATGATAGGTATCCATCCCGCGGCCGGCAATGGCATGAGGCCAGTCCAGTCCGGCGTCGAATGGAAACACTTGCGCCGAAGGCAAGACCAGATAATCGAAGCGATCGAACAGCGCATTGATCGCCTGATACCAGGCCGAGCGATTGCGCACGGCGCGCGAAACGTCTTCGCCCGATAACTTCAGGCCCCGCTCTATTTCCCATATCGCTTCGGGCTTGAGCAACTTGCGCTTCGCGTCATCCCGATAGAGCGGCGCGTTGGTGCCGGAGAACGTGAGGCTGCGCAGATCGATCCATGCTTCCCAGAGACGGTCGAGATCGAAATCGATCCTGGCCGCATCGACGGTGCAGCCCGCCGTTTCGAAGTGACGCAGCGCCGATACATACGTGTCCATCAAACCTGCTTCGATCGGCAAGCGTCCATTCAGATCGCCGAGCCATCCGATGCGCGTGCCGCGCATGTCGCGCTCGAGGGAACCGGCGAAATCGGCGGGATTGTCGCTTCGGCGCGATAGCGGCGCGCGCGCATCGAAGCCCGCCTGCACGGACAACAACAAGCCGAGATCCGGAATGTTTCGCGCGATCGGACCGGCGACACTGAATTGCTGAAAGAAGACATCGTCGCTCGGCGCATAAGGCACGCATCCCGGCGTCGTGCGAAAGCCGAACACGTTGTTGAATGCGGCCGGCGTGCGCAACGAGCCCATCATGTCCGAGCCGTCCGCGCAGGGCAGCATGCGCAATGCGACGGACACGGCCGCGCCGCCGCTGCTGCCGCCCGCCGAGCGCGATGGATCGAAAGCATTGCGCGTCGTGCCATAGACCGGGTTATAGGTATGGCCGCCCAGGCCGAACTCCGGCGAATTCGTGCGGCCGACGAAGATCGCGCCCGCCCTGCGCATGCGCTCGAACACGACCGCATCGACCTGCGTGACTTCGCCTGCATAGATGGGCGAGCCTTTCGTCGTCACCAGGCCGGCGACGGGCAAGATGTCCTTGGGCGCCTGCGGAAAGCCGTGCAAAGCCCCGAGGCTTTCGCCTTTGGATAACTGTGCGTCGCGCTCGGCGGCGAGGGATAACAATGCATCGCGATTCTGCATCGCGACGATCGCATTGACGGCCGGATTCAAGCGATCGATCTGCGCGAGATAAGCGTTCATCACTTCGACGCACGAGACGTTGCGTGCGTGAATCGCGCGGGAAAGCGCGACGGCATCGAGCGAAACGATATCGTCGGGCGGCGAGGTAGCGGAATTTGCGTCGAGTGCGGTCATGGTCTTGTCGTGAATGAACGGGCGGATTCAGCGATGAAACTCGGGAAGCACATAGGCGGCGACTTCTTCGATGATATCGCGCGCGGGCCGTCGTTCCGAACTGATGTTGAGCGTGACGTGGTGCGTGCCGCGCTCGCGCATGTCATGCAGCAGCGATGCGAGCGCGTGACGTCCGGTGCGATAGCCGAGCGGGATATCGGTTGCAGGCTCGTCTGCGTCGTCACTGAGATCGAGCCGCATCGCGACGCCGAATGCGCGAAAAGCGCCCGATGCCGCGCGCTCGACAGCCGCGCGCCACATGCCATAACGGCCGCGTTGCGCTTGCGGCTCGCGATGATAAGTCATCCAGCCGAGCGAATGACGCGCTATCCAGTCGACGCTCTGACCGCCCGAACCCACCGCGAGCAGGGGAATGGATAGGTTTTGACGCGGCAAGAGATAGAACTCGGGCGCGCCTTCGGGGGTGCTGTCGGGAATCACGCGAGAGGGCACGTTGACAGTGGCGGCGAGCGTTTCCCAATGCTGCCGGTACAGATCGCGTCGTTCGTCGGGATTTCGGCCGAATGCGGCGTATTCCGGAGGACGATCGCCTGAGCCGATGCCGAGGATGAAGCGTCCGTGAGAGAGCGTATTCACGGAGATCGCGCCCTTCGCGACATGGAGCGGATGTCTGAGCGTCAGCACGATCGCGCCGCTGATGAGCGCGATGCGTTCCGTGTTCGATGCGAGCGCACCGAGCAGCACCCATGGGTCGAGATGCCCGACAGGATCGGGATAGTCGATGCTGTTGAGCGGCACGTCGCGAACCCAGAGCGCGCGATAACCGAGTTGATCGGCGAGCCGTGCAAGCGCGATCTGCTCGCTGAAGTCGACGATGCTCTGATGCTCGTGCGTGATCGGCAGCGTAATGCCGATGGAGAGCTTGCCCTCTTCGAACACGGTGTTATCGCTTGCGGTCATGAGCGCTTGCCGACGAGCATCGCGCGCTTGCCGCCGAAGCCCGCGACCTTGCGATACTCGAAGCCGTTGTTGAGGAGCGCGCGTTTGACATCGCCCGCGCTGGTAAAAGTGGCGAAGGTCGCGTCGTGCGTGGCGATGCGTGCGAGCGACGCGAAGATGGCGGGCGTCCACATGTCCGGGTTCTTGGCGGGCGCGAAACCGTCGAGATAGATGGCGTCCACCGTGACGCAATGGTCAGCGAGGCGTTGGAGAACATCGGCTGCATCGCCGAAAGCGAGCGTCAATGTCATCATGCCGGCATCGAACGCAAGCCGATGCAGACCTGCTTCGAGCGGCGGCCATGCCGAGACGAGCGATGCGGCGAGCGGGACGACAGCGGCATCGTCGATGATCGCCGCATGTGCGCGGTGCAAATCGTCCACGCTGAACGGATGCTTTTCTATCGAAATGAATTCGAGCATCGTCGCGTGATGTGCGTCTTCTCGCCATGCCGCCCATGTCGCAAGAAAATTGATGCCCATGCCGAAGCCGGTCTCCAGCACGATGAAACGTTTGCGCGCGCGCCAGCGCGCAGGCAGGCCGTTGCCCTGGAGAAATACATGACGCGCCTGAGCCAGCGCGCCCGCCGCGCTGTGATAGATATCGTCGTGACGCGGCGAATACGCTGTTCCGTCGTCGCGAAACACGAACGATGCCGATGTCAGCAGCGCGTCCATGAGTCAGGCATCGGACGGCGGCTGATCCAGCGCAATGCCCAATTCACCTGCCATGCGCTCAACCATCGCGCGCAATTGCGCGACTTCGTGAGCAAGGCGCTTTTGCTCCGACTTCAGCGCTTCGAATTCGGAAAGCGAATACGATTCGCCGCCTTGCCCTTCGCGTAAAGGCATATCGCTGATGTTTACTTCGCCGCAAAGCAGATGCATCCAGCGGCTCTCACGCTCGCCGGGCGTGCGCGGCAGCTTCACGACGCGCGGCGGGTCGTTCTCGGCGAGTTCGTCCAGAAAGCTTTCTACCGATGATATGTCCGCAAACGAATGCAGCCTCGCGCTGTTCGCGCGCAGTTCCGCCGCCGTCTGCGGGCCGCGCAGAAAAAGCGTCGCGAGCAGTGCGACGGACTGGCTCGGCACGCCGAGCACGCGGTTCACGTTATGTTCGAAGCGCGGCACGCGGCTGCTGCTTCCTTCGATGACGAGGCTCAAGCGCTTGAGGCCATCGATGGTAGTCAGCACTTCGTCCTCGCTGACGCTCATGACAGGCGAGCGCGCGGTCTTCTGATTGCAGCCCGATGTTAGGGAATTCAACGAAAGAGGATAAGTGTCCGGCACGGTATGCTGCTTTTCGACAAGCACGCCAAGCACGCGCGCCTCGAGAGGCGTGAGTTCGCGCAGGGCGGGACGGGGTGCGGCTTCGGAAGGCGTATTCATATGCGTAGTGACGTGCGGTGAGACGCCTATGATACCGGTGCCGCGAAGGGTTCCCGCATTTCGCGCACCGTCGTGCAGCATGAAACCGATCCTCATGCTGTGCAGACGCCTGAAGTGATGCGTCGTTATGGTGCAAGCGCGTGATTCAATCCTGATTAAACGTGCGTATCGCAAGGAGGCACATCACATAACACATTGGCATTGAAGTTGCTTTTTCTGATTCGGCACTGGGCTGCCCACGCAAGCGATGTTTCACACGAAACGGTGTGAAAGTTATGGAGCATCGCGCTTCGAGGTTGCCTATCGACGGGTCCGCAATGCGGGGCGCGTCGCGTCTTTCGGGCTCTTCAAGCGTCTTGCGAGTGCGACCAGGAATACGAGCGAAGGGGAATCGCCACCCCGGTATGCACTTCATATGGAAGACCGGTTATGACGCAAGCATTCTTCAATGAGATGTTCGAGCGCAGCGATCTGGAGGCGCGCGGCCTGCCGGCGGCGGCGTTCCGCGCCGTGGGCGATCCGCGCACGCATTACCGCGACTTCTTGATGTGGCTCTCCGCGCAAAGCGAGCAGCAGATCGATATCAAGCGCGCGGAAGCGGATCTCAACTTCAGGCGCGTTGGCATAACATTCGCGGTATATGGGACGAGCGATCTGCCGGGCATCATTCCCGAGCGCACCATTCCCTTCGATGTCATTCCGCGCATCTTTCCCGCCGACGAATGGCGCGCATTGGAGCGCGGTCTGCGGCAACGCGTGAACGCGCTCAACCGCTTTATCCGCGACATCTATCACGAGCAGGACATCATTCGCGCGGGCATCATTCCCGAGGCGCAGATTCTCGGCAACGCGCAGTATCGTCCGGAAATGCGCGGCGTCGATGTCACGCGGGATATTTATGCGCATATCGCGGGCATCGATATCGTGCGTGCGGGACAGGGCGAATTCTATGTGCTCGAGGATAACCTGCGCGTTCCGTCGGGCGTGTCGTACATGCTCGAAAACCGCAAGATGATGATGCGGCTCTTTCCCGATCTCTTCGCGCGCAACCGTGTTGCGCCGGTCGCGCATTATCCGGACTTGCTGCTCGATACCTTGCGTGCCGCCGCGCCCGCCGCAGCGGAGAATCCGACGATCGTCGTCATGACGCCGGGCATGTACAACTCGGCTTATTTCGAGCACGCGTTTCTCGCGCAGCAAATGGGCGTCGAGCTGGTCGAAGGGCAGGATCTCTTTGTCGAGAACGACTATCTGTATATGCGCACGACGCAAGGGCCGCAGCGCGTCGATGTGATCTATCGCCGCATCGACGACGATTTTCTCGATCCGCTCGTGTTCCGTGCGGACTCGGCGCTGGGCGTGCCCGGTTTGATCGGCGCCTATCGTGCGGGCAATGTCTCGCTGTGCAATGCGGTGGGCACGGGCATCGCGGACGATAAATCGATCTATCCTTACGTGCCGGACATGGTGCGTTTCTATCTCGGCGAAGAGCCGATCCTCAACAACGTGCCGACGTGGATGTGCCGCAAGCCCGACGATCTCCGCTATGTGCTCGATCACTTGTCCGAGCTCGTCGTGAAGGAGACGCACGGCGCGGGCGGTTACGGGATGCTGGTCGGTCCTGCGTCGACGGCGGCGCAGATCGCCGAGTTCCGCGCGGTGCTCGAAGCGCATCCGGAAAAGTACATCGCCCAGCCGACGCTCGCCTTGTCCACATGCCCGACTTATGTCGAAGCGGGCATTGCGCCGCGTCACATCGATCTGCGTCCGTTCGTGCTGTCGGGCCATGAAGTGCGCATGGTGCCGGGCGGCCTGACGCGCGTCGCGTTGCGCGAAGGCTCGCTCGTCGTGAATTCTTCGCAGGGCGGCGGCACGAAGGATACGTGGGTGCTGGAGCGCTGAAACAAGACAAGCCGAAGCAGGCAATGCGGTCGTAAAGACAAAGATAAACAAACGGGAACACCCATGCTGAGCCGTACCGCGGATCATCTCTTCTGGATGGCGCGTTATACCGAACGCGCCGAAAACACCGCCCGGATGCTCGATGCGAACTATCAGCTCTCGCTCCTGCCGCAGTCCGATGAATATGCGGAGCTGGGCTGGCGCGCGATGCTGTCGATATCCGAGCTGAGCGGCATCTATTCGGCCGCGCATCACGGCATGAAAAGCCGCGACGTGATCGACTTCATGGCGCGCGATCTGACCAATCCGTCGTCGATCGTCAGTTGTTTGCGGGCCGCGCGAGAAAACGCCCGCGCCGTGCGCAGCTCGACGAATAGCGAGCTATGGGAATCGCTCAATACGACATGGCTCGACTGTCAGCGCATGCTCGCCGACGGCATTCTCGAACGCGAGCCTTATACCTTCTTCGAATGGGTGAAGTTCCGCTCGCATCTGTCGCGCGGCGTGCAGCTCGGCACGCTCGTCAAGGACGATGCGTTCTATTTCATGCGGCTCGGGACATTCATCGAACGCGCGGACAATACGGCGCGCATTCTCGACGTGAAGTTCGAAATGATGGAACAGCGCGCCGATACCTCCGCACAACCGTTCGATTATCACCATTGGGTAGCCGTGCTCGGTTCGGTGTCGGGTCTGGAGGTGTATCGCAGGGTTTATCGCGATGTCATTACGTCGGAACGTGTCGCGGGGCTGCTGATTCTCTATGGCGACTGGCCGCGCTCGCTCGCGGCGAGCATCGCGGAAGTCGAGCAGCTGATCGGGCAGGTGACGAAAGGGCGCGATACGGAAGCGGCGCGTCTTGCGGCGCAACTCAGCGCGGAGCTGAAGAACGGCCGCATCGGCGACATCCTCAAAGGCGGGCTGCACGCTTACCTCGTGGATTTCCTCGCGCGTGTGAATGATCTCGCCAGCCGTGTGAGCCGCGAGTTCCTGTTGCCGATCGCGCCCGAAGAACCCGCCGCGCCGGAGCCGACGCAGTCGCAGTCGCAGTCGCAGTCGCAAGGTACGGCCTGAGCGCATGCAATCAGCGCTTGGCAGCCGCCGCGACGACGCGATGGACGAAACGCAATTTGTCGATGACCGCGGGCGCGAGCGTGAACGGATAGCCATCCGGCATGCCGAGGCTGCGGTTGAGACTGTTCAGCACATAGGTGAGAGGAAACCAGCGTTTCATGAGGTTATCGAACGTGGTTTCCTCGACCGGCGTCTGGTCGGTGAGCGTGGGTTCGTGCGGGCTGTCGGGCACGAGCACGAGTCCGCACGATACCGCGGTGTCGAGGGTATCGACGATATGCAGGTAATGCGCCCAGGTCTCCGCCCAGTCTTCCCAGGGATGCACCGCGGCGTAGGCGCTGATGAAGTTGTCCTCCCAACGCACGGGCGGACCTTCCTTGTAATGGCGATCGAGCGCGGCGGCATAGTCGGCTTGTTCATCGCCGAAAGCGGTGCGAAACGGCGCGATGCGCGCAGTGTCGGCGATCAGGCGGTCGAAGAAATAGTGCCCGGATTCATGACGGAAATGACCGAGCAAGGTGCGGTAAGGCTCGTGAAGCGCGGAGCGTGTCTTCTCTCGATGGGCGTCGTCGGCCTCGGCGATGTTGAGCGTGATGATGCCGTTGTTATGCCCCGTCGTCACGCCGTGGCCTTGTGCGTCGCCTTCGAGAAACTGGAATTCGAGGCCGCGTTCGGGATCGTCCTGACGCGATATCACGGGCAGCCCCAGTTCCGAGAACGTGTAGAGCAGCCGGCGCTTCGCGGCCTCGATGCGATACCAGTAAAGGCGGTTCTCCGGATTCGAAAGGTTGGGAATGGTGCTCGTCAACTGACACGAGCAGCAGAGCGTCTCGGGCGTATCGGTTTCGGGCGCGGGCACCATCCAGTTGCAGACGTTCTCGACCGCATAGTTATGGCATGGCCGATAAAAAAGATCTTTCGCGAGCGGATGCAGGCTGCGCCAGCGGCCGTCACCGGTCTGGTCGAAGGCGCTGATCTGATTGATGTCGGGCACGTAGCCGAGCAACGCGCCGCAGCTTTCGCAATGCGTGTTTTCGAAGAACACGAGCTGGTTGCAGCGATTGCAGTGAAAGGTCTTCATCGTGTGGTCGGCGGAAGTGTTGTCGCGCGATGTGGCGCGCGTGCTGTCGGCTGTGCAGCCGCAAACATCGTGCCGCATATCGTGCAGGGAAAGCGGCGTTTTTTCCATGACAAACAGAAAACGCGTTGCAGCGCGTGTCGCGCGCACGGCGTCATTTGAACAAAGGAGTCAGGTGTGTCCATACGTGTCGCGTTGAACCATGTCACGCATTATCGTTACGACCGGCTCGTCGGCCTGTCGCCGCAGGTCGTGCGCTTGCGGCCGGCGCCGCATTGCCGCACGCCGGTCGTGTCCTATTCGATGCGCGTCGAGCCGGAAGATCATTTCATCAACTGGCAGCAGGACGCGTTCGCGAACTATCAGGCGCGCCTCGTCTTCCCCGAGAAAACGCGCGAATTCAAGGTGACGGTCGATCTCGTCGCCGAAATGGCCGTCTATAACCCGTTCGATTTCTTTCTCGAGCCGTCGGCCGATAACTTTCCGTTCGCCTATGCGCCCGAGTTGCTGCACGATCTCGCGCCCTACATGGTGAAGCGCGAGCCGACGCCGCGTTTCGCGGCATTCGTGGAAAGCATCGATCGTTCGCCGCGCGTCACGGTGGATTTTCTCGTCGAGCTCAATCAGCGGCTCGCGCGTGAAATCCGCTATCTGATCCGCATGGAGCCTGGCGTGCAGACGCCCGAAGAAACGCTCGAAAGCGCGGCGGGCTCATGCCGCGATTCGGGCTGGCTGCTCGTCGAGACGCTGCGTCATCTCGGTCTCGCCGCGCGCTTCGTGTCGGGCTATCTGCTGCAGCTCGCGCCGGATACGAAATCGCTCGACGGTCCGAGCGGCGCCGAAGTCGATTTCACCGATCTGCATGCGTGGTGCGAAGTGTTTCTGCCGGGCGCGGGCTGGATCGGCTTCGATCCGACGTCGGGACTGCTCGCGGGGGAAGGGCATATTCCCGTCGCGTGCACGCCGGAACCGGATAGCGCGGCGCCGGTCTCCGGCGCGGTGGACCCGTGCGAAGTCGAGTTCGTCCACACGATGTCGATCGAGCGCGTGCTCGAAACGCCGCGCGTGACGAAGCCGTATAGCGAAGAAGACTGGAGCGCGATGCTGCGCATGGGCGCGCAGGTGGATGAGCGGCTGAATGCATCCGACGTGCGCCTCACGATGGGCGGCGAGCCGACCTATGTGTCGGTGCGGGACCGCGACGTGGCCGAATGGAACACCGACGCGCTCGGCCCGACGAAGCGCGCCTATGCCGTCTCGCTGATGGACAAGCTGCGTGCGCAATACGGCGCGAGCGGCTTTCTGCATATCGGTCAGGGCAAGTGGTATCCGGGCGAGCAACTGCCGCGCTGGGCGCTGTCGCTGTTCTGGCGCGCGGATGGCGAGCCGTGCTGGCACGATCCGGCGCTCTTCGCGGACGAGCGCAAGCCCGCCTCGTACACATCGGACGACGCCGCGCGGTTCATTCACCATCTCGCCGGCAAGCTGTCCTTGGATTCAAAATACATTCAACCGGCATACGAGGACACCTGGTACTACCTCTGGCGCGAGCGCCGCTTGCCGGTGAACGTCGATCCTTTCGACTCGCGCCTCGACGACGAACTGGAGCGCGCGCGCCTGCGCCGCGTGTTCGACGCTGGCCTTTCGTCCGTCACGGGCTACGCGCTGCCGATCTCGCGCGAAGGCGGCCCGGAGATGCAGCCGGAGCGCTGGACGAGCGGGCCGTGGTTCTTCCGCGACGAGCGCATGTACCTGATTCCGGGCGATTCGCCGATGGGTTATCGCTTGCCGCTCGACTCGCTGCCGTGGGTCTCCGAAGGCGATTACCCGTGGCAGCACGCGCACGATCCGTTCGGCCCGCCGACGCCGCTGCGGACCGCAACGGAATTACGCATGCAATATGCGGATCTGAATAATGAATCACGCATGCAAAATGCCGATGCGGGCGGCACGCACTACGCCATCGCGACAGGAGAAGCGCGGGAGCGCAAGCCCGAGCGCGGCGAGTCGGCCGGCTGGATCGCGCGCACCGCGTTGTGCGTGGAAGCGCGCGACCCGGCGCGCGCGGCCGGTCCGAAGGCGGAAGCCGATGCGCTGGACACGCTCGGCAGCGGCAACAAGCTCGTGCACGTATTCATGCCGCCGCTCACCGAGGTCGACGATTATCTCGATCTGCTCGCCGCCATCGAAGCGACCGCCGCCGATCTGGAGATTCCGGTCATCATCGAAGGCTATCCGCCGCCGCGCGATCCGCGCCTCAGGATGCTGCAGGTGACGCCGGACCCCGGCGTGATCGAGGTGAACATTCATCCTGCGGCGAACTGGAACGATCTCGTCGAGCACACCGAGTTTCTCTACAACGCGGCCCACGAGTCGTATCTGAGCCCGGAGAAGTTCATGCTCGACGGCCGGCATACCGGCACGGGCGGCGGCAATCACTTCGTTCTCGGCGGCGCGACGCCCGCCGATAGTCCATTCCTGCGTCGTCCCGATCTGCTCGCGAGTCTGATCGCGTACTGGCATAACCATCCGTCGCTGTCGATGCTGTTTTCGGGGCTTTTCATCGGACCGACGAGCCAGGCGCCGCGCGTCGACGAAGCGCGCAACGATCAGGTGTATGAACTCGAAATCGCGTTCGCCGAATTGCAACGTCAACTCGACCTGCTCGGCGGGCGCGGCAATGCAACCGTGCCGCCGTGGCTCATCGACCGCATTCTGCGCAACATCCTCATCGACGTGACGGGCAACACGCATCGCGCGGAATTCTGCATCGACAAGCTGTATTCGCCCGATGGCCCGACGGGCCGTCTCGGCCTGCTGGAACTGCGCGGCTTCGAGATGCCGCCGCATGCGCGCATGAGTCTCGTGCAACAACTGCTGTTGCGCGCGCTCGTCGCGCGCTTCTGGGAGACGCCCTATACCGCGCGCCTCACGCGCTGGGGCACCGAGCTGCACGACCGCTTCATGCTCGGCACCTTCGTGCAGATGGATTTCGACGACGTCCTCGCCGAATTGCGCGATGCGGGCTTCGCCTTTGAACGAAGCTGGTTCGCGCCGCACTTCGAGTTCCGCTTTCCGCTCGTCGGCGCATACGATACGAACGGCATCGCGCTGACGATCCGCAACGCGCTCGAGCCGTGGCATGTGATGGGCGAAGAGGGCGCGATAGGCGGCACGGTGCGTTATGTGGATTCGTCCGTCGAACGTCTCGAAGTGCGCGTGCTCGGCCTGAACGGCAATCGTCATGTCGTGACCGTAAACGGCGAGGCGCTGCCATTGCAGCCGACCGGACGCGTCAGCGAATACGTCGCGGGCGTGCGTTTTCGTGCGTGGGCGCAGGCGGCGTCGCTGCATCCGACCATCAGCGTGCATGCGCCGCTCACTTTCGATATCGTCGACACATGGACGGGACGCGCGATCGGCGGTTGCCAGTATCACGTCGCGCATCCGGGCGGACGCAACTATCAGACGTTCCCGGTCAATGCGTATGAAGCGGAAAGCCGCAGGCGTTCGCGTTTCTTCTCGACAGGTCACACGCCGGGTTCCGTGCAAGTCGAATCGCGCGAACGCAGCCTCGAATTTCCGTTCACGCTCGACCTGCGCTATGGTTGAAGTGCAATCATCATTCGAATAAAGAACGAGACGACTTTGGCCTATCAATCGACCTTGCCGTTCGACATCGCCGCGGCTCGCATCGATGCGCTCGCGCTCTTGCGCACGCTGCCCGCGCGCGAAGGGCATTGGGACGAACTGCGCGATGCATCCGGCCAGTTGCGCGAGCCATGGCGGCAATTCTTCGAGCTGCTCGGCGAGCAGGGCATCGCACGGCTCGACGATGGCGTCGCCGCCGTCGCGCAGCAGATTCGCGACAACGACATCACGTACAACGTGTATGCCGACAACGGCAAGCCGCGCGCGTGGTCGCTCGATCTCTTGCCGCTCATCATCGACGAGGATGAATGGGCGGTGATCGAGCGCGGCGTCGCGCAGCGCGCGAGACTGATGGAAGCCATCGTCGCCGATGTCTACGGTGCGCAGACGCTGCTGCATCGCGGGCTCCTGCCGGCCGCGCTCGTGTTCGGGCATCCCGGCTATCTGCGTGCGGTGAAGGGTTTCGTGCCGCCGCTCGGGCGCTTCCTGCAGATCGTCGCGGTGGATCTTGCGCGTGCGCCATCGGGTGCGTGGACGGTCATCGCGCATCGCACGGAAGTGCCTTCGGGGCTGGGCTATGCGCTGGAAAATCGGTTGATCGTCGCGAGCCTGTTCTCGGACCCTTTTCGCGCCATGCGCGTGAGCCGTCTTGCGGCCACGTATTCGCAACTCATCGCGACCGTCGCGCAAGCCGCGCGCGCGACGATGCGCGATGACGAAGGCGGTCGCAGCGATGCATCCAACGGTGCGCCGCATATCGTGCTGCTGAGCCCTGGTCCCTTCAGCGAGACCTGGTTCGAGCATGTGTTTCTCGCGCGCTATCTCGGCGTGACGCTCGTCGAAGGCAAGGACCTCACGGTGCGCCACGACAAGCTTTATCTCAAGACATTGGCCGGTCTGTCGCGCGTGCATGCGGTGTTGCGGCGTCTGGATGATGCGTTCTGCGATCCCGTCGAGTTGCGCGCCGATTCGACCATCGGCGTGCCGGGACTTCTTCAGGTGATGCGCGCGGGCAATGTGATGGTGTCGAACGTGCCGGGCGCGGGCTTCACCGAATCGCCCGCGCTCAATGCATTCTTGCCGGGCATTGCGAAAGCATTGCTCGATGAATCACTCGAATTGCCCACCGTGCCGACATGGTGGTGCGGCGAAGAAGCCGCGCGCCGCGAAATCTTCGAGCGTCTCGACAGCGCACTCATCGCGCCGACGTGGCCGGGCACGCAGCCGGATCACGCGCCGGGCATCGACGCGGGCGTGCAGGAACTCGAATCGTGGCGCGAGCGCATCGAACGCGCGCCGGATGTTTTCACGGTGCAGGAGAACCTGCCGTTCTCGACCGCGCCGCGCTTTCACGATGGCGCGCTCGGCTCGCGTCCGTGCGTGCTGCGCGCCTATGCGATTGCCGACATCGACGGAAGCTGGAGCGTGATGCCCGGTGGCTTCACGCGGCTCGCCGCCGACAAGCGCGCGACGGTGTCGATGCAGTTCGGCGGCAGCAGCGTCGATACATGGGTGATGTCGAGTCACCCGGGTGCTGCGGGGTCGCTGCGTCCCACGCCGATGAAGCCCGGCGACTTGCGCAAGCATCGCACGGTGTCGAGCCGCGCGGCCGAAAACCTCTTCTGGGCAGGGCGTTACGGCGAGCGCGCGGAGAACAACGTGCGGCTATGCCGTTTGCTGCTCGGCATGCTGGACGGCAGCGACGCCGAGGAGCTCTTTCCGACGCTCGCCGAACTCGCATCGCAATGCGGACTGATTCCATCGATCGATACGCTCGCACGCAGCACGCCGCAAGCATTCGAGCGCGTGCTCGTCGCGGGGCTGCCGGAACAGAGCAATGCGACGAGCATCGGCGGCAATCTCGCGGATCAGGCGCGCGCATGCGGCGAGATACGCGACCGTCTTTCGACGGACCACTGGCGCACGATCCTCGCGTCACGCAACGACTTCCGCGATGCGCTCGCCGAGACGGGCGTGGAAGACGCGACGCGCGTGGGCCGCGGATATGATCGCCTGCTGCTGGCGAGCGCGCTCGAACATCTTTCGACGCAACTGTGCGCGATCAGCGGCGCGCAAGGCGATCGCATGACGCGCGACGAAGCATGGCGGCTGATTTTCATCGGACGGCACATCGAACGCATTTCGACGATGGCCACCATCCTGCGCGTCGTCGCGGAGTGCCGAACGCTCGCATCGCCAGCGGGCTTCGATCTGCTGTTGCAACTCTTCGACAGCACGCTCACATATCGCTCGCTTTATCCGGGAAGGCTGGAAGTGCCGGCACTGGTCGATCTGATTGTCGTCGATCAGACCAATCCGCGCGGACTGTATGGCGTGTATGCGCGTCTGCGCACGAAGCTCGACGAGATTGCCGCCGCCGCGGGCGGCGCGCGCCGTGCACAGGCGATGCGCTTCGCGGATCTGCTCGTTCGCGCAGATGCATTGCCGGACCTCGCGGCGCTCTGCGCAACGCGCGACGATGGCCGCCATGAAGCGTTGATCGCGTTGTGCGACAGGCTCGTTGCCTCGGTCAGCGCGGCATCGAATGAAGTGAGCGCGCGCTACTTCAGCCATGCGAACCCGTTTGCGGCACAGGTGTCGGCATGAGTCCCGGCCTGAACGACACCGTGCTCGCGGTCACGCATCGCACGACGTATCGCTATTCGACGCCGGTTGAGATCGCGCAGCATCTCGCGACCATTCGCCCGCTGCATTGCCCATGGCAGCAGGTGATCTCGCATACGGAGCGCATCGAGCCGGTGCCGTCGTATGTGCATAGCCGTGTCGATGCATTCGGCAACGACGTGCTGTACTTTTCGCTCGATGCGCCGCACGAGCGTCTTTCGATGACGAGCGAAACCACGGTGCGCCTCACGCCGCGCTGGAATGCACTCGATGCGGATGCAACGCCGCCGTGGGAAGAAGTCGCGCAACGATTGCGCTATCACGCGGGCGAGTCTTTCTATCCGGAAAGCGAGTTTTGCTATGCGTCGCACAATATCTCGCTCGATCACGAATTGCGGAATTATGCGCAGGCGAGTTTCGATGCCGGCACGCCGCTCGTCGCGGGCGCCATCGATCTGATGCACCGCGTTCACGCGGATTTCGAATACCGTCCGTCAGCGACCGCGTTCGATACGCCCGCATCGCGCGCCTTCGAATTGCGTCACGGCGTGTGTCAGGACTTCGCGCAGGTGATGATCGGTTGTCTGCGTGCGCTCGGGCTTCCCGCGCGCTACGTGAGCGGCTATCTGCGCAACGATCCGCCGCCGGGGCATCCGCGTCTGATCGGCGCGGATGCATCGCATGCGTGGGTGTCGGTGCATTGTCCGCATAGCGGATGGATCGATCTCGATCCGACCAACGATGTGCTCGCTGACGTCGATCACGTCACGCTCGCGACAGGACGCGATTACAGCGATGTCTCGCTGTTGCGCGGAATGATTCTCGGCGGAGGCGCGCATCATGTGGATGTCGCGGTGAATGTGCTCGCGTTATGAGATACGCGAGTCCTGCTCGATGAGGTCCGGACTAGAATGAATGTTCGAAGTCCAATTCAAGCAGGAAGAGGAAATGATGGATCTAGGTATCCTGGTGTACGTCGACGATAGCCCGAGCATGCTCGAAGAGTTCGACTGGCTTTATAAAAGCCTTTACTATTCGGGCGTTATTTCGCGGAGCGGCATTATTGCCGTTTGCAATCCAAAGATCATTCAGGCTTTGCCGAAGGATGAACGCATCACAGTCATCCCGAGTATTCCCTACGAGCAGCGCCACGCCGAATGGAACGGCTACAAGTTCATCAATTCCATCGGGAACCTGATTGAACAGCCCGTGCTCGACGCATGCGCGCAATTCGAGTTCATCCTCAAGACCGATTGCGATACTTTCGTCACGCCCGCCCTGCGCGATTTTCGTCCGTCCGGATTGTGCGCGGGCTTCGGCGGCTATGCATATCAGGACGACGTGCGCGAGAAGTTATCGGAAGTGAGCGCGCGCTGGGGCTTTCCGCATTCGGGGCTGCATAACGTCGGCGCATCGGTGCTTGGTCCGGCCGAGATGGTGAAGCAGTTTCTTCTCGCACAGCTGCGGGCCTGCGAACGCCTTTGGCGCGAGGAGTTTCAGAGCCATGACGGCGTGTGGCCGGGATGGTGCAAGCAGGTCGTCACCATGTATGCGGGCGAACTCGCGCTTCGTGTGACGTATCCGCAGCGTTGTTCCCTTGGCCTGCTCGATGCATTCCCCAGTGCGGATCGTGAACTGGCGAGCGACGTGCTGCACGTTCACGCGTGGCAGACGGAAGCGTACTGGTCCAAGCGGATCTATCGCGACGGCGGCTATGCGCATATCGCGCGCGACAGCATCGATCGCACGAAGCTCGCCGGTTATTGCCACTGGCTCGCCGAAGCCAGCATCGACGAAGTGAAGCGCGCGGCGCAATGAATCGCCCGCGCCGCGCGGCTCGCCTCTGTTACTGGCCTTCCGGAAAATCCGCACTCGCCGATACGTCTTCCCAGCCATCGAAGTCCTTGCGCAACGCATCGATCTTCACGCGCGCATGGGCGATGGCCGCCTTGCCGAGCAGCAGGCGCAGTGGCGGGTTGTCGCTTTCCACGGCCTTGATGATCGCTTCGGCCGCGCGCACCGGATCGCCCGGCTGCTTGCCGCTGTAGCCGCGAATCGTGTCGGTGCGGGCTTGCGCGGTGCTCGCGTAATCCGCGATCGTGCGCGGCGCTTCGTTTGCCGAGCGGCCGGCCCAGTCGGTGCGAAACGGTCCCGGCTCGACGATCAGCACCTTGATGCCGAGCGGCGCGAGTTCATGCGACATCGACTCCGACACCGCTTCGACGGCGAACTTCGTCGCGTGATAAAAGCTCACGCCCGGAAACGCGATGATCCCGCCGATCGACGATACATTCACGATGGTGCCGCGCTTCTGCCTGCGCATCTCGGGCAGCACGGCGCGCGTCATGTCGACGAGGCCCCAGAAGTTGATATCGACCATCTTGCGTACCTCGTCCATGTCACTTTCTTCGAACGAGCCGAAATAGCCGATGCCCGCGTTGTTCACGAGCACATCGATGCGCCCGAACTTCGCGATCGCCGCGCGAACGGCGGCCTGCACATGCTCGGGCTTCGTCACGTCGAGTTGCAGCACGAGCGCGAGAGCGCCGTATTGCCTTGCAAGATCGTCGAGCGCGGCGGGATTGCGTGCCGTGACGACCGTGGGATAACCGAGACTCAGCGTTTTCGCCGCAAGCTCGCGGCCGAAGCCCGTCGAGCAGCCGGTGATGAACCAGATGGGTTTGGTCAAGGGCGTGGTCATGATCGGCATCTCCTGCGAATGGTGGGGGACGAAAGAAGTCTGCGTTGCAGATAGCGTGCCCGAGCGGCGAAGCACGCAATGCGAGACTGCGTTAATGTCTAGGCTTTCTTCGCCATGCGCAAGTCATCGCGCGTGCCTTTCGTTCTGCAAGGAGATCCGCACGATGGACTATGTGAAACTGGGTTCGACCGGCCTCGACGTGTCGCGCCTGTGTCTCGGCTGCATGACTTATGGTGTGCCGGAGCGCGGCACGCATCCGTGGACGCTCGATGAAGAAAAGAGCCGTCCGCTCATCAGGCAGGCGCTCGAAGCGGGCATCAATTTCTTCGATACGGCCAATACTTACTCGGATGGCACGTCGGAGGAAATCGTCGGACGTGCGCTGCGCGATTTCACGAAACGCGACGACATCGTGATTGCGACGAAGGTGCTCAATCGGATGCGTCCCGGCCCGAATGGCGCGGGGCTGTCACGCAAGGCGATCTTCAACGAGATCGACAACAGCCTGAAGCGCCTCGGCACCGATTACGTCGACCTTTATCAGATCCATCGATGGGATTACACGGTGCCGATCGAGGAAACGCTCGAAGCGCTGCACGATGTCGTGAAGGCGGGCAAGGCGCGATATATCGGCGCGTCGTCGATGTATGCATGGCAGTTCGGCAAGGCGCTTTATACATCGCGCGCGAACGGCTGGACCGAGTTCAGGACCATGCAGAACCACCTGAATCTGCTGTATCGCGAGGAAGAGCGCGAGATGATGCCGCTGTGCAAGGATCAGGGCATCGGCATGTTGCCGTGGAGCCCGCTTGCGCGCGGACGTCTCACGCGCGAATGGGATGCGACGAGCGCGCGTCAGGAATCGGATGCGTTCGGCAGCACGCTCTATCGCACCGATGAAGCCGATCGCGCGGTGGTCGAAGCCGTCGCTGCCGTGGCGAAAGCGCGTGGCGTGCCGCGTGCGCAAGTCGCGCTGGCATGGGTCGCGCAGAAAGCGCCGGTCACTGCGCCGATCGTCGGTGCATCGAAGCCGAATCATTTGAGCGATGCGGTCGCGGCGCTGGAATTGAATCTCACGGCGGAAGAGATCGCGCAACTGGAAGCACCCTACGTGCCGCATGCGGTCGCCGGTTTCAAATGATGCGCCGATAAGCATGAAAGCGCGCGGCTCACAACTGCGACTCGATCGGCAATAACCCCAGCATCCAGATGCCCGCGCGCCTGAACGCCGACACGTCCGGCTCGCTATCGAGCACGGTCGTGTTGCCGCTTGCATCGGTATCGATCCATACCATGCGCGTGTTGCCGTTGCCGTCATCGCGCAACTCGACGCGCCACGCGATGCGATCGATATTCGTCCCGATGCCGTCCGCCACTTGCCCGGCCGCGGCCGCGCTCTCGCAATACACGCCGATCTCCGTATTCAACTGCACGGAACGCGGATCGAGATTCATCGAGCCGATGAAGATGCGCTTGCGATCGAACACATACGTCTTCGCATGCAGTGAAGCCTTCGACGATCCGAAGGTGGACTTCTTCGCGCTCTTGTCGTTGTCGGCCGATGCGACGGGCTTCAGTTCATACAGCCGCACGCCCGCTTCGAGCATGTCCTTGCGATAGCGCTGATAGCCCGCGTGCACCGCGGCGACATCGGTGGCCGCGAGCGAATTCGTGAGCACGGTGACGCGCACGCCGCGCGATGTCATCGAGCGCAGCCATTTCACGCCTTCCTTGCGCGGCACGAAGTAGGGCGACACGATCAGCATTTCCTGCTCGGGATCGAGACTCAGCGCCTTGAATTGCGACATCAGATGGCCTTCGGTATCGCCGGGCGCGCGCGTGATTTTCTCGGGATCGTCGTAGAGGAGCGTTGCCTTGCCCCACGAGAATTCGGTGTCGTGCTGCTGAATCACCTGGGCGAGACGCTCGCGCACTTGCGCGACATAAGGCGAATGCTTTTCCGACAACAGATACGCGTCGAGCTTCTCGCGATAGGCCGCGAGCGCATCGGGATCGGCATGACGCCGCATCAGGTTATCGATCGGATAGGCGGCGTCCGAGTTCCAGTAGAGATCGAACGCAATCGATACCTCGCGCACGACGGGACCATGCACGAGCACATCGAGATCGCCGAATGCGACCGTGCTCGATGCGCCGAAGTACTCGTCGCCGATATTGCGCCCGCCGAGAATCGCGGCCTGATTGTCGGCGATGAGCGCCTTGTTGTGCATGCGCCGGTTCACGCGAAAGAACTCGGCTGCCGAGCCGAGCTTCTTGAACGTGCGGTTCGCGACCGGATTGAAGAGCCGCACCTGCACATTGGGATGCGATGCGAGCGCGAGCAGGAACTGATCGTCGGCATTGGTGCCGAGATCGTCGAGCAGAAGCCGCACGCGCACGCCGCGGTCCGCCGCGCGCATGATCGATGCGGCCATCTCGCGGCCCGTAAGATCGTCGTGCCAGATGTAGTACTGGAGATCGAGCGTGCGCTCGGCGGTTTCGCTCAGGATCACGCGTGCGATCAGCGCATCCATGCCGTTCGATAGCAAGTGAAACGCGTTGTCGCCGGGATGCGCGGCTTCGCTCGCCGCGAAGGTGATGCCGAGGCGCGTGTTCGCGGTGTCGGTGAGGGCGTGAGTTTCCATGCGTCCGGTTTGAGGTGGAAGGCTGGCGCAGGCGGTCATCAACGAAATCAACGCAACGGCGAACCATGTACGGCATTTCATCGCGCGCCCTCCGTTATGTCATGCGCGTCTGGACCGTGCTCTTTTCCCGCCGCGCCGCTTCGCTCAAACGCGCGCGCACGAAGCTGACATGCTCGCGCAGCACATAGAGCGCATCGGCATGGGCGAGCGGCAGCCTGAGCGTATCGAGCGATTCCTCGATGTAATCCAGCTCGACGAGCAGCGCACGCCGCTCGTCTTCATTGGCGACGCGCATCGCGTTGCGTTCCACCGCGATCAGCGCGCCGTAATAGCGATAGATGCGCGAACGCACGCGCCATCGATAAAGCGCGGGCACGAGCCGCAACGCCGGAAAGATCAGCACCGCGACGGGCAGCAGCAGCACGAGCGCGCGATCCGCGATATTCGCGAGCCAGAACGGCAGCGTGCGATACAGGAAGCTCTTGCCGGAACGGTAGTAGCGGCTCGCATCCTCGCTGATCGGAAACTCGTGCGCGACCGCGCTCGGAAACTGACCCGCGTGCTGCAGCAGACCGGCCGCGCCGTGCACTTCCTGCGCGGCCTCGATGAGCAGATCCGTCAGCGCCGGATGCAGGCTCGGCCGCGCGATCAGCTCCACCGTCGGGCTGATCAGATGCACGGTCTCCGGCGGAATGCGCCGGCCGAGATCGAGCACGCCGGGCGGCAGCTCGATATCGTCGAGATAGGGAAAGAGGCGCGTGTAGGCGCGCGCCTCCTTGAAGTCCATCACCGAGATGCCGGGCACGCGCAACAGCCGCAGCATCAGGCTGCGCGTCGCGGAGTCGCCGGAGAGGAAGACCGCGTCGGCTTCGTTGCTGACGAGTTGCGTGGCGGCCTGCAGGCCGTCGGTCGAAAGAAGCTGAGTGTCGCCGCCCGGATAGATGCCGTTCGCTTCCAGCAGCTTGAGCGACAGCGTGCGCGTGCCGCTGCCTTCGCGACCTATCGCGATGCGCTTGCCTTCCAGTTGCGACAGCAGCGTGACTCCCTTGCCGCGATAGAACACGACGAGCGGTACATACGACACGCTGCCGAGCGACATCAGCTTCGACGCCTCTTCCTTCGTCGCGATGCCGCCTTGCACGAGCGCGAGATCGACGTGCTGCTTCGGATCGAGCAGGCGTTCGAGATTCTGCACGGAGCCGTCCGAGGGCAGCACCTTCAGCGTGATGCCGTTGCGCGCGAGGATCTTCGCGTATTCCTGCGAGATGACGTAGAACGAGCTGTCGGGCTGACCCGCGCTCATCGTGATGACTTTGGGCGGCGCGGGATCGACGAGCCAGTAGACGAGCGCGGCGACCATCGCAATGACCAGCACGACGGGACCGGCGGTCCACGTGATGTCGTGCAGGACGCCTTTGGCATGATCGCGAGGCAGATGCGGGCGCTTCATGCGGTGCCTCGTCATGAGGAGACGGTCCAGACTGCTTGCGTGTCGCGAGAGACATGGAGCATGTCGTGTCGGTGTCGGAAGCGGCGTTGCTTTGCAGTGTAACGCCGTCTGCACGCAAAACGACAAGGCCGGCGCGCATGCGGCCGGCCTTTCAGGTTTCGTCGTGGTTCCTCCTTTATGCCCAGTGCGCGGGAACCCAGAACCGGCCGACCCAGTGACCCGGGATCAAAACCGCGCGGTGCGGCATCACATAAACGGTCTTCGGGGCCGGCGCGACATACACGGTCTTCGGGGCCGGCGCGACATACACGGTCTTCGGGGCCGGCGCGACATACACGGTCTTCACGGGAGCCGGAGCCGGCGCGACATACACGGTTTTGGCGGGCGCCGGGGCCGGCGCGACGACCACGGTCTTCGCGGGCGCCGGCGGGGGCGGCGTGACCACGACCGTCGACGAAGCCGGCGGCGGCGCGACCACCACGGTCGTCGAAGGCGGCGGGGGCGGCGGCACGACCACGGGCACGGCCACCACCGTCGTGCCGGTGACGACCGGCGTCGTCGCGACCACGGTCGTGCTCGACGAAACCGTGCCGCCGCCGACGACCGTCGTGCTGTGCGAACCGCTCGTGACCGTCGCGGTGCCCGAAGTGGTGACGACGCCCGGCGCCACGCTCGTCGCGCTGCCCGAATGCGTGACCGTGCCGCCGTTCGCCGTGTTGACCGTGCCGGAGCGGTTGCAGGTATAGCCCGCGCAATTCGTCGATGCCGAGTGCGTCGACGTGTTGCCGTTCGGCCCCGTCACCGAGCCCGACGACGAGTACTGGCCGGGCGCCGTGCGCGTCACGGTATCGCTGCCGGTCGCGGTCTTGCCGTTCGGGCCGGTCGCGCTGCCGGTGTGCGAGCAGCTGCCGCCGGCGCAGCTCGTGTCGCCCGCATGCTGCACGGAGCGGCCGTTCGGACCGTAGGCGGTGCCGGAGTTGGAGAACTGGCCCGGCGCGGTGCGCGTCACCGTGCCGGAGTTCGTCGCGACGCGGCCCCACGGATTCTCGACGCCGCCCGCGTGCGAGCAGCTGCCGCCGCCGCAGGAGCCGACGTGCGCGCCCTGGTATTCGCCGCGGCCGGTGTAGGCCGTGCCGCCGCGCGCCCAGCCGGCGAAGGCCGAGCTGCTGCAGAGCGTGAGCGCGGCGGCGGCTGCGATCACGAGCGCGTGGCGCACGCGGCGCTTGCCGGAAGCCGCGTCGGAGGCGGAAGCAACGCGGACGTTTGAAGCGAAAGTCGATCTGTTTTTCACGGGATGTCCTTCTCGGTTCCTTAGGCCACGTTGCGTTTCGAGTGGCGACGGAAGTGACTATAGGGAATGCGCCGCGCGAAGTCCCGCGGTAACTTATTTCACGTTATGTCATGGATGGCGGGGCCGCGCTTTCCCTTGTGGCGCAACGCTTTGCGGGATTTCCGGCGGACCGTCCGCGTGCCCGTCCGACATGATTTCGAGCCTTGCGTCACACTAGCGGCTCTCATCCAATCCATTCGTCACACCAGACCGAACCGCCATGCCCACGTCCACTCCGATCAAGGTCGCCGTTCTCGACGACTACCAGAACGTCGCGCTTTCCATGGCCGACTGGTCGCCGCTCGACGGCCGCGCCGACATCACCGTGTTCAACGATCACATCGACGGGCGCGACGCGCTGCTCGAACGCCTGCGTCCCTTCGATGTCGTCTGCGCGATGCGCGAGCGCACGCCGTTTTCGCGCGACATCATCGGCAATCTGCCGAACCTGAAGCTGATCGCGTCGACGGGCGCGGCCAATGCGTCGATCGATCTCGATGCCGCCGCCGAACGCGGCGTGGAAGTGCGTCATACCGGCTATGCATCGACGCCGACGATCGAATTCACCTGGGCGCTGATTCTCTCGATGATGCGCAACATTCCCGCCGAAAACCGCTCGCTCAAGGAGGGCGGCTGGCAAACCGCGCTCGGCACCGAACTCGCGGGCAAGACGCTCGGCCTGCTCGGTCTGGGGCGCGTGGGCTCGGCGGTCGGCGTGATCGGCCGCGCGTTTCGCATGAACGTGATCGCATGGAGCCAGAACCTGACACGCGAGCGCGCGGAAGAAAAGGGCGTGCAACTCGTGGACAAGGACACGCTCTTCAAGACCTCCGACGTGCTTTCGATCCACGTGCGCCTGAGCGAGCGCACGCGTCATCTCGTCGGCGCGCACGAGCTCGCGCAGATGAAGCCGACGAGCCGTCTCGTGAACACATCGCGCGGGCCGATCGTCGATCACGCGGCGCTTGTCGATGCGCTGAAGTCGAACACGCTCGCGGGCGCGGCCCTCGATGTCTACGACGAAGAGCCGCTCGCCGCGAACGATGTACTGCGCGCGCTGCCGAACGTGCTCGCGACGCCGCATATCGGTTATGTGTCGGAGGAGCTGTATCGCACTTTTTATGGCGATACGGTGCGCAATATCGTCGAATGGCTCGACACGCGCAAGGCTTGATGTTGCGGTTATGACGCTTGCGATTCGCCGGGCGGCAGCAGCGCGAACAAGGTTTCGATGGCCACGCTCGCGCGGCGCTTGCCGTCCGTGCGGCCCACCGCGAGATCGATGACCGCGAGTCCGACGACGAGCGCATGCACCATCGACACATGCTCTTTCGTGACGGCGAGGCCCATTGCTTCGAGCATGCGCGTGATGCGCACCGCGACGCCTTCCGCAAGTTCGCGAAAGAGGCTGCGTATGGTCGGTTCTTCGTCGGCGGCTTGCGCGAGCGCCATCAACACGCGTGTGTTTTCGTGGCGTATCGCGACATGGGCGATGGATGCGGCCGTGACCTTGGGCGATGCTTCGCCCGCGAAGGCATCGACGGCGGCGAGCTGGCTGTCGATCGCGGTGCGCGCGACGGCTTCGATCAATGCGAGGCGCGTCGGAAAATAATAGGTGAGGTGACTCTGACGCACGCCCGCGCGCGCAGCGACGCGCGGTTGCGTGAAGCCCGCATAACCTTCTTCACGCAAGGTGGCGAGGGCGGCTTCGAGTATGGTTTGTCGGCGATCCTGCACGGGACGTGGTCGTTTGGTTGATGTACCAAACCTTAGCGCGCGCGATGCACGGCGTCAATCTCATTGGTCTCGTCGGGCTCATGAATTGCCGTACGAAGGCGGCTGCGGATTGTGCGCGGGGTTCGTGTCGAACTTGCGGATATCCGTGATCGCCTCGCTCGCGAGCAACTGCAGATCGGCTTCGAGCGCATCGGCCAGGGCTTTGTCATAGACTTCGTCGCCATTCACATAGAGCGTGAACGCTTCGAGATATCTCGCTTTTTTCGCGGGATTTTCGATGGTTTCGCGCGTCCATCGATAGAGCGGATAGTGCTCGATGCCATCGCGCTCTGCTTGGGCCACGTAATCGGCGAAGGCGTCGTACTGGCATTGCAATTGAGCATTGTGTCTGATGAGAAGCGCATTCAGGGGCGCGAGCTTCTCGCTCGCCGGATCTCTGCGCGCGAGTGCCGCATAGTCGGGCGCGAGCCTGATTCGAACTTGGTATTGCCAGGATTCGGTCATGATGTCCTTTCAGCATTGAAAGCGATAAAAACACTCGCGTGCGTTTCGGTCGATTCATGCACTACACTTCCTCTCGCATCGCGAAGCAAGCCGACCATCGATGTTCATCATTGCAGGCGACGAACAGAAGGAGGGTAACAGTGAGTCTTCGACACTCGATGTACTGCCCATGTTGCGACACGGCGCCGGCCGCCGCAAGCCGCCGCCGCTTTCTGGCGCTCGCGGGCCAGAGCGCCGCCGCGCTCGCGCTCTTCCCGCATCTCGCGTACGCCGACAACGACGTGCCGTCCATTTCATACGATTCCGTTCCCGATCCGGTGCGTCTGCCGCGCGACGTGTACTTCGGCGAATGTTCCGGCGTCGCGCTCAATTCGGCGGGACATATCTTCGTGCTCTCGCGCGGCAATACCACCGGCCCCGCTTATGGCGCGGCCGCCGCGCAACTCCTCGAATTCGACCGCAACGGACGCTTCGTGCGCGAGATCGGGCATAACCTGTATGCGTGGTCGTTCGCGCATACGGTCAAGGTGGATCGGCAGGATAACGTCTGGGTCACCGACAAGGGCTCGGACATGATCATCAAGTTCACGCCGGAAGGCCGCGTCGCGATGGTGTTCGGACGCAAGCAGGAAGCATCGGACGAAGAGACGGCGCCGCTCAAGCATCCGAATCCGCCGCTGCGTTCGGAGTCGGGCCGCTTTCGTCAGGTGACGGATGTCGCGTGGGATGCGCAGGGCAATACATACATCAGCGACGGCTATATCAACTCGCGCGTCGCAAAAGTGGACAAGGACGGCAACTGGCTCAAATCGTGGGGCGATCGCGGCAACGGGCCGGGGCAGTTTCATACGCCGCACAGCATTGCCGTCGATGCGAACAACCTGGTCTATGTCGCCGATCGCAGCAACCGGCGGATTCAGGTCTTCGACGGCGAAGGCAATTTTCAGCGTCAGTTCACGATCGACGTGCCGGTGCCGCCCGATGCGCGCCCGGCTATCGGCAACATGCCCGACGAAGCGGCGATCGCGGCGGGCACGTTCGCGCCGGGCTCGCCGTGGGCCATTTGCATTTCGCCGGGGCCGAATCAGGTGTTGTATTGCTCGGATGCGTTTCCGGGCCGCATTTACAAGTTATCGCTCGACGGCAAACTGCTCGGCGTGCTCGGGCGCTCGGGCAAGCAGTTGAAGCAGTTCGGCTGGATTCACGAGATGGCTTGTCCGGCGGAGAACACGTTGTTCGTGGCGGAGCTGCTCAACTGGCGCGTGCAGAAGCTCGTGCTGCATGCGTGAGTCGCATCGGCCGGTATCACTTGTGCGCAGCCTTGGTCCGCATCGACACGATCGGCCTGGGCTGCGCATCGCGTCGATCCTCGCGCCACGCGCGCAACGTGTCGAGCGCGACGGAATTGCGCACATAGCGGTGCCACACGAACGCGAGATCGAAGATGAGGATCGCGAGCCACCACGCGTAGAGAAAGAACGCGCCGCCGAGCACGACGGGCCATAGCGACGTGTCCCGCTCGTCCCATAGCCTCGCGCCGACGATCAGCGCCATCATCAGCGCGCCGAGCGCGACGAGCACGCGACGGCCCACACGCGGCTTGCGCGGCGCGAGCCATCCGCTTATCGCGCATACGAAGCCGGCGACGACGAAGACCACCTTGCCGGCGACAGGATCGACCGCATCGCGATGCAGCAGGGTCGCGAACGGGCTGGCAAGAAACGCCGCGACGTTGATCGGCAGCACGGACCAGAAGACCCATACGCCCGCGACGAATGCGAGCAGCGCCACGATGCGCCAGCGCAGCCATGCGCCCGTGCGCTGGCTGCCGCGCGCCTTGACGAGCCGCGGAAGGCGCGCGGCGACCGTCGTTCCCATCAGGAGGCAGGCGAGCGCGAACACCGAGCGCGTGAGATAGATGAACTCGGGCGCGCTGCTCGCCGTTCTTCCACTCGAGTCGGACGAAGCCGTGACTGCCTTGTAGATGAAGAACACCGCGAGAAGATGCAGCGCGAAGCTCAGCAGATAGGGAATCGCCGTGCTGACGATGCCGCGAAAACGCCTGTTTTGCGGGGCTTTTGCTGTGTTGCGATCGAGCACGACGTTCTCGATGAAATGGCCGAACACATCGGCATCGGTCCAGTAGTCCGTGTGTGCCTTGCCTGGCAGCCAATAGCGCGAGAAGCCGAAATCATGCGCCGGCTCGAATTCGAACGCACGGCAGCCGCGATGATCGAGATAGACGCGCGCCGTATCGAGCGCGAAGCCTACAGGATCGCCAAAGTCGTAATAGTTGCGCCACTTGATGCGCGAGGGCAGCGTGATCGGCCCGCCGGGACGCTCGACTTGCCTGACCGCATCGCCCTGCATTTCGCTTTTCAGCGCCATGCCTTCCCAGAGCTTCGGCCATAGCAGGATATGCTTGTCGATAGGCGAGCCGATGGTCATGAAGCCGCGCAGGCTTTGAACCCAGTCGGTGCTGATGATCTGCTTGGTGTCTTTCGGGTCCGTCACGGTCGACGCGGACAACGCCTGCAGAATGCCGAGAAAGCTGATCACGGTCCCTTCGCTGTGCGCGACGATATACACCTCGGGCGCGCACTGGCAACGCGCGGTGACGAGCGCGACGAGCCGCTCCATCACGCGATGAAAGCGAAACACGATCGTGTCGCGATGCTGCCGGAAATCCGCGACGAGCTGCACGTCGCCGACATAATCGCGCAGCACGGGCGCGAGATCGAACTTGAAGATGCCGGCTTTTTCCGCAACGGCGAGCAGGCTCTGCATGACCGCCACAGTCTCGACGATCTCCTCGACGACGCCCGACGCGAGCGAGAAATCGGCGGGCTCGAGCTTGCGCTCGTCGACATTGAGCATGTAGGCCGCTTGCGCGCGGCTCACGATCGACAGTCCCCACGCCTTGCTTTCCTCTAGCGTGTCGTCCTGCTTCACGACTTCGCGCGGAATGTCGGCCCAATACACTTCCGCGAAACCGAGCGCCGAGTAGAAGTCGCGCTGCTCGGCCGTGTAAGGGCCGCCCACGGGAAGATCGAGCTGGCGCACATCCACTTCGCCGACGCCCGCGATATCGAAATAGCCGAGCGGCATCACGGGCAGCGGTGGGTCATAGCGCGCGCCGAACTGGCTCGCCACCGAACGCACCGTGTCGCTGTGCAACTGATTGCCGATGCCATGTATCGCGACGACGATCTTCTGCACGCGCGGCGCGATCGGCACATCGGGCAGGGGTGTCGCCTGCGCGGCGGCGTGTGCGTGGTGCCGGTCTCGCGCGTCGAGGGATGATGCGTTCATGAGCGTCTCCCGATGGCGTTTCGTCAGCGCTTCTTCGTCTCGAACGTTGCCGCCGCGTGCTGTCCCGCGGCCTCGGCGGTGCGCGGCTGCTCGATGCAGATTAGTCCATTTTCAAGACTACGGAACGAAATTGTCTGCGGGATGCATGCGAGTCATGCGCCGTCCACCGTGCCGATGGCATTTTGCATGCATCATGCTGCACCCAAGGTGCGCGCGCGGTCGAATGCATGCAATCTCAGCCGCCGCGCGCGAGCCCGGTTTCCATCGCCACGCCGTTCCACAGGTGCATCGCCGCATAGGCGCGCCAGGGGCGCCAGCGCTCGGTGCGGGCGCGCTGCTGGGCGGGTTTCGCAAGCGACGGCTCGCGCCGGGCGATCGCCTGCATGAGCACGAGATCGGCGTCGGGCCATGCGTCGGGATCGCGCAGGGCGCGCATCGCGACATAGCCGACGGTCCACGGCCCGATACCCGGCATCGCGAGCATTTCGCGTTTCAAGAGATCGGGATCGGCGTGGGGATCGTCGAGCGGCAGCGCGCCCGTCGCGACCGCCTGTGCGAAGTGTTGCACGGTCTCGATGCGCTTCGTCGGCATGCCGATCTTGTCCAGATCGGCGGCGGCGAGCTCGGCGGGCGTGGGAAAGCGCCATGCCGTGCCTTCGTGCGGATGTCCCTCGATTCTTCGGCCGGCGCGCTGGACGATGCGGCTCATGATCGTCGACGCGCCTTTCACGCTCACCTGTTGCCCGACGATGGTCCGCACCACCAGCTCGAAGCCGGACCACGCGCCCGGCACGCGCAGACCGGGCGCGGCCTCGACGAGCGGCGCGAGCACCGGATCGGCCGCGAGGCAGCGGGCGATCTCGCGCGGGTCGGCGTGCAGGTCGAACATGCGGGCGAGCGGCGCGGCGAGCGAATCGGCGTGGCGCGCCACCGCGCCCTCGACCGTGGCCACCAGTCGATGCCTGCGTTCATGCGGCCTGACTTCGATGATGCCGTCATCGCCGCGCCATTCGATCGCGCGCCGGTACACGCCGTCCTCGACTGATTCGACACCCGCCGACGCACGCCCGCCGATGAATTTCAGCATGCGTGTCCAGTCGAAGGGCCGCTTGAAAGGCAGCTCCAGCGTGGCGGTCGTTGTGTCGAATGTCGAATGCATTTTGAATGCCGATTTGCGCGATGGTCGTTTGCATGCCGATGTTACCGCGGCACGCGTGCGCCATTGGCGATGCTCATTCTTCGCTAACTCTCGGTGACCACAATGCTTTTCACCGACAGCAACGATTCAGCCACATCAGGCAGCCAAAGGAGCCAACCATGAACGCCATCTCGATCAGCATCGTCGCCATCGTCCTCACCGCCGCACTCGCGGCCATCGCGCCGGTCACGCATTACACGCGGCACGAGATTGCCGTGCTGAGCGCGCATGCCGCGAGCACGCGCGCTCAGGTTCGACTCGGTGAGGGCAGCGGACTGACGGTTTGAGAGAAGGACTGTCTTCAGGGAGTGCGCGGGACCGTGCTACCCGCTATTGCTCATCCTGCGCGGTCTTGTTCGCCGCGCGCTTTTTCGCCGCTGCGGGCTTTACCGTCGACATCGTGCGTTCGGCGAGCACCGCATCGCGCTTCGACAGCAAATGCTTGCGCAGGATCTCGCCCATGCGCTTGCCATCGCGCGTCTCCAGCGCTTCGATCATCTCTTCGTGATCGTGAATCGCCCTATCCCACTTCGGCGTCTGGAAGTTCGAGCGAAAGCGCAGCGCCATCAGACGCCGGTTGATCGACACATAGGTCTGGCGCAAGGCCGTGTTGCGCGCCGCTTCGTTGATCTTGTCGTGAATCGCCTGATTGCGGCTGTAGTAGCCGGACAGGTCGTTCTGCGCGCGGCACGCGAGCATCGCGTAATGCAGCGCCTTGATCTCGGCGATCTCGAGCGGCGTGATGCGTTCGCATGCGAGCTCACCGGAAAACGCTTCGAGCCCGCTCATCAGTTCGAACATCTCGCGGATTTCGAACTCGCTCATCTGCGATACCGACGCGCCGCGGTTCGGCGAAATCTCGATCAGCCCCTCGGCGGCCAGCACCTTGAGCGCCTCGCGCAGCGGCGTGCGTGAAATGCCGAGCGTCTCGCACAGCTTGCGCTCGTTGAGCTTCACGCCGGGCGCGAGCAGACCCTCGACGATGAAGCCGCGCAAGTGATCGACGACGGTGTCGTGCAGGCGCAGCCGCTCGACTTTCGGTAGCGGCGACGAAACGTGCGTTTCTGGCAGATCGGGATTTTGCATTCAATACCTCGAATTCCTTTTGCGGCAATTTTAACCCGACGCAAGTGGAAAAAACCGCCAGCGGGTTATCCCTAGGCCGTTCGGCCTATGTATTCCTTTACGCGACCTGATCGCTGCGTTATTGTATTTTGCATGCAAAATTACATTTCAAAGGACGCGCACCCATGCTGAAGCTCGATTCCCATCCTGCTGGCCGTCACTTCCTGCAGATTCCCGGGCCGAGCCCGGTGCCCGATCGCATTCTTCGCGCGATGAGCTACCCGACGATCGATCATCGCGGTCCGGAGTTCGGCGCGCTGGGTCTGAAGGTGCTCGATGGCATCAGGAAAATCTTCAAGACGAACCAGCCGGTGGTGATCTATCCGGCATCGGGCACGGGCGCGTGGGAGGCGGCGCTGTGCAACACGCTGAGTCCCGGCGATGCCGTGCTGATGTACGAGACCGGCCACTTCGCGACGCTGTGGAAGAAGATGGCCGAGAACCTCGGTCTGAAGCCGGAGTTCCTGGGCTTGCCCGGCATCGAAGGATGGCGGCGCGGCGTGCAGGCCGACATGATCGAAAAGCGCCTGCGCGACGACACGCAGCACGCGATCAAGGCCGTCTGCGTCGTGCATAACGAAACGTCGACCGGCGTGACGTCGGATGTCGCCGCGGTGCGGCGCGCCATCGACGCCGCGAAGCATCCCGCTTTGCTGATGGTCGACACGATCTCGGGTCTTGCGTCCGCGGACTATCGCCACGACGAATGGGGCGTGGATGTGACCGTTTCCGGCTCGCAGAAGGGCCTGATGCTGCCGCCGGGGATCAGCTTCAACGCGGTGTCGGAGAAAGCGCGCGAGGCTTCGAAGCGCGCCACGCTGCCGCGCGCGTTCTGGGACTGGACCGACATCATCGAGATGAACAAGCAGGGCTACTGGCCCTACACGCCGAACACGAACCTGCTGTATGGCCTGTCCGAAGCGCTCGACATGATCCTCGGCGAAGGGCTCGACAACGTGTTCGCGCGTCATCAGCGGCTCGCGGCGGCGTGCCGCGCGGCGGTCAGCGCGTGGGGACTCGAGATCCAGTGTGCGGACCCGGCCGTGTATTCGCCGGTGCTCACGGGCGTGATGACGCCCGAAGGCGTCGATGCCGATGCGGTGCGCAAGCTCATCTACGAACATTTCGACATGTCGCTCGGCACGGGGCTCGGCAAGGTGAAGGGCCGCATGTTCCGCATCGGCCATCTGGGCGACTGCAACGATCTCACGCTGATGGCCGCGCTTTCCGGCTGCGAGATGGGCCTGAAGCTCGCGGGCATCGAACTCAAAGACAGTGGCGTGGCCGCGTCGATGGACTATCTGACGAGCCACGTCGCGAAGCCCGCGCTGAAGGCGGCCGCATGAGCGCCGCTTTCGACGCCGACGCGCTCGCGCGGCTGTTCGTCGAGGCACGCGCGCATCGCGCGAAGCTCGACGCGTTGCCGCACGGCGCGCGCCCGGCGAATGCCGACGAAGCCTACCTCGCGCAGGAAGCGACATTGCGTGCGCTGCGCGCGGACATCGGCGGATGGAAAGTCGGCGCGAAATCGGCCGATGGCCCGATTCAGGGCGCGCCGCTTCCCGCCGACGGCGTGCATGCCTCGGGCGCGCGTCTGTCGAGGGAGGCGTTCGGCAAGGCAGGGCTCGAACTCGAAGTGGCGTTCAGGCTCGGCAGGCGCTTCGAGCCGGGCAGTGGTCCGTATCGCGATGAAGAGGTGCTGGCCGCGATCGAGTCCGTGCATGCGGCGATCGAAGTGGTGGCAAGCCGCTTCGCCGCGTGGCCGGATGTCGAGAAGCCCTGGCAACTCGCCGACCTGCAGAACCACGGCGCGTTGATCGTAGGCGAGGGCGTGCCGTATGACGCGGCGTTTCCGTTCGTATCGCCCGCGATGACGTTCACGTTCGACGGCGCAGCGCTCTTTCAGGGCGACCCGGCCAACCCGGCGGGCGACCCGCGCCGGCTGCTCGCCTGGACGGTGAATCACAGCGTATCGCGCGGGCTTGCCGTCGAGCGCGGGACCGTGCTCACCGCGGGCACCTATACCGGCCTCGCATTTCCCGCCGCGCCCGGCACGGCGGTGGGCCGCATCGAGGGCTTGCCTGCCGTCGAATTGCATTTCGCATAACGCATTCATAAGGCCAGGACCGCACCTGATTCCGGCACTCACCGACAGCGACGATGCTCAATTCCCCCACCGACCCGCTCATCAAGCCGATCCATCTGATGCCGGCTTCCGCACGTGCGCGGCTCGCGTCCACGCCGACCCCGCTGCAGGCGCGCCTGCAACGCGAGCTGAAGGGCGATGTGCTGTTCGATCGCGCATCGCGCGGGCGCTACGCCACCGATGCGTCGATCTATCAGATCATGCCGCTCGGCGTCGTCGTGCCGAAGGATCAGGACGACTTGCGCCTCGCATTGCAGATCGCGCGCGACACGCACGCGAGCGTGCTTGCGCGCGGCGCGGGCACGAGCCAATGCGGTCAGACGATGGGCGAGGCGCTCGTCATCGACACGACGAAGTGGCTCAACAACATCGTTCACTTCGACAAGGACGCGCGCACCGTCACGGTCGAGCCGGGCGTCGTGCTCGATCATCTGAACGCGTGGCTCAAGCCGCATGGCCTGTGGTTTCCGGTGGATGTCTCGACGGGCGCGCAGTGCACGATCGGCGGGATGGCGGGAAACAACTCGTGCGGCTCGCGCTCGATGGAATACGGGATCATGGTGCATAACGTCGATGCGATCGACGCGATCCTCGCCGATGGCCATGAAGCGCGTTTCGGCAGGCTCTCGTCGATGATGGGCGATCTACGCACGCGCGATCTCGTCTCCGGCGTGCGCAGCATCGCTATGCGCGAACAGCAGGAGATGCGCGAACGCATTCCGAAGGTGCTGCGCCGTGTGGCCGGCTACAACCTCGATCTCTTCGATTGCCAGAGCCCGCTGCCCTTCAGCGCTGACGGCGAACCGAATCTCGCGAACCTGCTCGTCGGATCGGAAGGCACGCTCGCATTCAGCCGTCAGCTGACAGTGAAGCTCGCGCCGTTGCCCGAGCACAAGACGCTCGGCGTGGTGAACTTCCCGAGCTTCTACGATGCGATGGACATGACGCAGCACATCGTGAAGCTCGGGCCGGTCGCGGTGGAACTGGTCGATCGGACCATGATCGAACTCGCGATGTCCAACCCGGCGTTCCGGCCCGTGATCGAAAAGGCTCTCGTCGGCCGGCCGGAAGCGGTGTTGCTCGTGGAGTTCGCGGGCGCGGATCGCGACACGCAAGTCGCGAAGCTCGCGCAACTCGTCGAGTTGATGAGCGATCTCGGCTTGCCGGGCTCGGTCGTGCAGATGCCCGATGCCGGTCCGCAAAAGGCGCTGTGGGAAGTGCGCAAGGCGGGCCTGAACATCATGATGAGCATGAAGGGCGACGGCAAGCCGGTGTCCTTCATCGAAGATTGCGCGGTGCCGCTCGAACATCTCGCCGAGTACACGAGCCGTCTCACGGAAGTCTTCAGAAAGCACGGCACCGAAGGGACGTGGTACGCGCATGCGAGCGTCGGCACGCTGCACGTGCGGCCGATTCTCGACATGCGACGCGATGGCGCCGTGAAGATGCGCGCGATTGCGGAAGAAGCCGCGGCGATGGTGCGCGAATACAAGGGCGCGTTTTCGGGCGAGCACGGCGATGGTCTGTGCCGCGGCGAATGGGTCGCATGGCAATACGGCCCGCGCATCAACGAAGCGTTTCGCGATATCAAGCAGCTCTTCGACCCCGAGAATCGCATGAGCCCGGATCGCATCGTCGCGCCGCCGAAAATGGACGATGCGAGCCACTTCCGCTTTCCGCCTTCGTACCGCGAGCGCGCGATGACGCCGCATCTCGACTGGTCCGCATGGAACGTGACGCGCGACCCGATGACGGGCCAAGAGGGCGCGCCGGGTTCGGGCGGCGATCTCTCGGGCGGCCTCGCGAAAGCGGTCGAGATGTGCAACAACAACGGGCATTGCCGCAAGTTCGATGCAGGCACGATGTGCCCGAGCTATCGCATCACGAAGGACGAGCAGCATCTCACGCGTGGCCGCGCGAATACGCTGCGGCTCGCCTTGTCGGGACAGTTGGGCGACGACGGGCTCGCAAGTCAGGACGTGAAGGACGTGCTCGACCTGTGCGTATCGTGCAAGGGCTGCAAGCGTGATTGCCCGACGGGCGTCGATATGGCGCGCGTCAAGATCGAGGCGCGCGCCGCGTGGACCGAGCGTCATGGTCTGCGCCTGCGCGAGCGGCTGATCGCGTTTCTGCCGCGCTATGCGCCGTATGCGAGCCGCATGCCGGCGGTATCGAATGCATTCGAAGCGAACATGCCGGGCGTTGCGCGCTGGCTCAAGACAAGGCTCGGTCTCGCGCCGCAACGGGCGTTTCCGCGCTTTGCGAGGCCGTTTCTCGCGGGCGAGAAAAGCAAACAAGTTGCATCCGCAACCAATGAGGTCCTGCTCTTCGTCGATACATTCAACAACTACATGGAGCCGGACAACGCGCGCGCCGCGAAGCGTGTGCTCGAAGCCGCCGGTTACACGGTGAATCTCAACGTGAAGGCGGGCGAGCGGCCGCTGTGCTGCGGGCGCACGTTCCTCTCGGCGGGTCTCGTCGATGAAGCGAAGGCAGAAGCGCGTCGCGCGCTCGATGCGCTGATGCCCTATGTCGAGCGTGGCGTGGCGATCGTCGGGCTGGAACCGTCGTGCCTGCTTTCGTTGCGCGATGAATTTCTCGGCTACGGCTATGGCGATGCCGCGCGCAAGCTTTCGCAAGCGTCGTTTCTGTTCGAGGAGTTTCTCATGCGCGAAGAGGCGGCAGGCCGATTGCAATTGAAGCTGAAAGCACTGGATAAACCGAAGGCCTTGCTGCACGGGCATTGCCATCAGAAAGCATTCGACGCCGTGCGTCCCATCGAGAAAGTGCTCGGCTGGATTCCGGGTCTCGATGTGAAGACGATCGAATCGTCGTGCTGCGGCATGGCGGGCAGCTTCGGCTATGAGGCAGAGCATTACGACGCATCGCAGGCAATGGCCGAGATGTCGCTGTTGCCTTCGGTGCGCGCGGCGCCCGATGCGTTGATCGTCGCGGACGGCACGAGTTGCCGTCATCAGATCGCGGATGGCGCGCAAAGAGAAGCGTTGCACGTCGCGCGCGTGCTGGCGATGGCGCTCGATATGAAGCATTGAAGACAGCGAGACGAGAGATTCATTCACCGATGCAAAACAGCGGACCTAGACGAGCCGCGACCAGGAGACGAGCCATGACATCACCGCGCAAACCACGCATCCGCAAGCTGCGCCGCCGCACGCAATAAGCAGCCGCAATCGAGCCGCAACCTTCATCCGACGTACCCAAGCGAAGTTCCGCATGCCGTGATATCCGGCGCCTCCCGACATCCGAAGGCGCCGGGCCCACGCACGCGGTTACACAAGGAGACGATGATGTTCCGTCGAGCCACGACGCGCGTCCTGCTGCTGCTATGCGCGATGTATTTCATCACCTATATCGACCGGGTCAATGTCAGTACCGCGGCGAGCCAGTTCGGCGCGGAGCTGGGTCTTTCGCATACGCAAATCGGTTTCGTGTTTTCCGCATTCGCGTATCCGTATCTCGTGTTCCAGATCATCGGCGGCTGGGTGGGCGACCGCTTCGGGCCGCGCCGCACGCTCACGCTGTGCGCGATCATCTGGGCGGGCGCCACCGTGCTGACGGGTCTCGCGGGCGGCTTTGCCTCGCTGATCGTGGCGCGCGTGCTGCTCGGACTCGGCGAAGGCGCGACCTTCCCGACCGCGACGCGCGCGATGTCCAACTGGATGCCCGCCGATCAGCGCGGCTTTGCACAAGGCATTACGCATGCCGCATCACGCATCGGCAATGCGGTGGCGCCGCCGCTCATCGTCTGGCTGATGGTCGCGACGAGCTGGCGCGGCGCGTTCGTCATCACCGGGATCATCAGTTTCCTGTGGGCGATCGCATGGGTCTTCTACTTCCGCGATAACCCGCGCGATCATCCGCGCATCACGGACTCCGAGTGCGCGACGCTCGCGACCTACTCGGGCGTGAAGCAACGCACGCCGGTGCCGTGGCGCACGCTGCTCGGCCGCATGGCGCCCGTCACGGCCGTGTACTTCTGCTATGGCTGGGTGCTGTGGCTCTTCCTCGGCTGGATTCCGCAATACTTCCTGCACAGCTATCACATGCAGCTCGGCAAGTCGGCGCTGTTCGCTTCGGGCGTGTTCTTCGCTGGCGTGCTCGGCGACTGGCTCGGCGGTTCCATCACCGACCGCATCCTGAGAAAGAGCGGCAACGTCCGCCTCGCCCGCAACGTGATGGTCGGCGTGTGCATGCTGCTGACGCTGCTGTCGCTCGCGCCGATCATGCTGATCTCCAACATCTCGATCACGCTCGCGGCGGTATGCCTGTCGGCGGGCTTCTTCTTCAACGAAATGACGATCGGACCGATGTGGTCCGTGCCGATGGACATCGCCCCGAAGCATGCGGGCACCGCTTCCGGCATCATGAATTCCGGCTCGGCGCTCGCGGCGATCATCAGCCCGGTGGTGGGCGGCTGGCTCATCGACCGCACCGGCAACTGGAACCTGCCGTTCACGGTGTCGATGATCCTGATGGCCGTGGGCATCATCCTGTCGTTCACGATGCGCCCCGACCGCTCGCTCGAAGTCGAGGAGCAAAAGCAGGACGCGGCGGAAGCGCGCGAGTTCGTGTGACCGGGCGGACTCGCCGTTGAATTTCCGGTTCAATGCATTTTGCATGCATTGAACCGGATCGAATAACGCATGCAGCATTCAATTCAAGGAGGCGATGTGGCGGAACCATCCATCCTGATCGAGCGCGACGGCGATATCGCGACAGTCGTCATCGACCGGCCCGACAAGCTCAACGCGATGACCAAGCACTTGTGGCGCTCGCTCGGAGAGACCATCGAGACGCTGTCCGGCGACGATACGCTGCGCTGCATCGTGCTGCGCGGCGCGGGCGAGAAAGCCTTCTCGCCGGGCAACGACATCGCGGAATTCCGCACGGACCGCTCGAACGTCGAGCAGGCGAGGGCGTACGGCGCCATCATGCATCGCACTTTGCATGCATTGCGCGCGTGCCGGCATCCGATCGTGGCGATGATTCACGGCATCTGCGTCGGCGGCGGTCTCGAAATCGCGGCGATGTGCGATCTGCGCATCTGCGGCGAATCGAGCCGCTTCGGCGTGCCCATCAAGAATCTCGGCCTCGTGATGGCGCATGCCGAAATGGAAGGGCTCGTGCGTCTGGCCGGGCCTGCCGTCGCGCTCGAGATTCTTCTCGAAGGCCGCGTGTTCGATGCGAAGGAAGCGCTTGCGAAAGGGCTCGTCACACGCGTCTTCGCGGATGCGGAAGTCACTTCGCATGCGTATGAGACCGCGCGGCGCATCGCGGACGGCGCGCCGCTCGTCGCGCGCTGGCACAAGCAGTTCGTGCGCCGCGTAATGGACTCCGCGCCGCTCACGGACGAAGAGCGCGACGAAGGCTTCGCCTGCTTCGGCACGGAGGATTTCCGCACCGGCTATCAGGCCTTTCTCGACAAGATCAAACCGCAATTCAAGGGACGTTGACATGGCAGACACGAAACCAGCGGCCGCAACGGGCGCGGGGCCGCTCGCGGGCATGCGCGTGATCGAGCTCGCGCACATCATGTCGGGGCCGATCTGCGGGATGATGCTCGCGGACATGGGCGCCGACGTCATCAAGGTCGAAAAGATTCCCGGCGGCGACGATTGCCGGCGATTCGCGCCGCTCCTTGCGAGCGGCGAATCCGCGTCGTTCATGATCGTGAACCGCAACAAGCGCGGCATCGCGCTCAATCTCAAGACAGAAGGCGGCAAGGAAGTGCTCAGGAAGATGCTCGCGAGCGCGGACGTCGTCACCGAGAACTATCGGCGCGGCACGATGGAAAAGCTCGGCATGGGATATGAAGCGCTGAGGGCGGTGAACCCCGGCCTCATCTATTGCGCGATCTCGGGCTATGGCCGCAGCGGTCCGATGGCCGACAAGGGCGGCTTCGATCTGATCGCGCAAGGCCTGAGCGGGCTGATGAGCATGACCGGCGAGCCGGGGCAGGCGCCGATCAAGGCAGGCTCGCCCGTGACCGACATCAATGCGGGCATCCTGGCGGCGCTCGGCATCAGCGCGGCCTATGCGAGAAAACAGGCGACGGGCCTCGGCCAGATGGTCGATACATCGCTTTTCGAAGCGGGCCTGCAGCAGATGTACTGGGCCTTCGCCAATTACTTCGCGGACGGCACCGTATTGCCGAAGGCGGGCTCCGCCAATCCGACGAGCGCGCCGTATCAGGCGTTCCGCACGCGCGACGGCTGGGTCAACATCGGCGCGGCCAATCAGAGCAACTACGAACGTCTCGTCGGCGTGTTGAATATTCCCGGCCTCGCCGAAGACGAGCGCTTCCGGACGAATGCGGGACGGCTGAAGCATCGCGAAGTGCTCGTGGAGATCCTGACCGCGCGCCTCGTCGAACGCACCACCGACGAGTGGCTCGCGAGCTTCGACGAGATCGGCTTGCCGAGCGGCGCGGTGCTCGGCGTGCCGGAAGCGTCGTCGCACGAGCAGGCGATTGCGCGCGGGATGATCGTCGAGACGGAGCATCCGCTTGCGGGACCGATGCGCGGCATCGGCTTGCCGATTCACTTCTCAGACGGATGCACGAAAGCCTCGCGTCCCGCGCCGCTTCTCGGTCAGCACACGAGCGAAGTGCTCGGCGAATACGGTTTCGACGACGCGCGCATTCAGGCGCTCAAGGACGAAGGCGCGATCCTCGAAACGGAAGTGGCGGCATGACATCGACATACGCGCGAATGGTTTTATGCATTCATCATGCAGAATGCCGCGCGCTATGATCGATGCCTGATCCACTTTCATCGCCACGACCCGCCATGACGCTCGCACCTCCTCCCGCCGCCCGCGTGGGCGACACGCTCGCATCCGTCGCCACGCCTTCGCTGATGATCGATCTCGACGCCTTCGACGCCAATCTCGCGGCGATGTCCGCGTTCGCGGCGAAGCACGGCGTCGCCTTGCGTCCGCATGCGAAGGCGCACAAGTCCAGCGCAATCGCGAAGCGCCAGGTCGAAGCGGGCGCGGTCGGCGTGTGCTGCCAGAAGTTGTCGGAGGCGTATCCGTTCGCGGCGGCGGGCATCGCGAGCATTCATGTGAGCAACGAGTTCGTCGGTGCCGATAAGCTGGCGATGGCGGTCGAGCTCGCATCGCATGTGCGCTTGTCCGTTTGCGTCGATGCGTTGCCGCAAGTGCAGGCGCTCGGCGAAGCCGCGCAACACGCGGGCGTGACGATCGACGTGCTGCCCGAAGTCGATGCGGGGCAGCATCGCTGCGGCGTGACGAGCGAAGATGCGCTGCTTGCGCTCGTCGACGGCATCGCCGCAAAGAGCGCGCTGCGCTTCGCGGGCATTCAGGCGTATCACGGCGGCATCCAGCACGTCGCCGACTGGAACGCGCGCAAGCGCGAAGCCGGCCGCGCCGCGGATATCGCCGCACGCTACGTGCGCGCGCTCGATGCACGCGGCGTGCGCTGCGGCATCGTGACGGGCGGCGGCACCGGCACCGTCGAGTTCGATGCCACGAGCGGCGTCTTCACCGAACTGCAACCCGGCTCCTATCTCTTCATGGACGGCGATTACGGCGGCATTGACTGGGGCGGCGAATTGCGCTGGAGTCATAGCCTTTTCGTGCTGTCGACGATCATGAGCGCTACGCGGCCCGGCATGGCGGTTTGCGACGTGGGCCTGAAGGGTCTCGCGGTGGATTCGGGCCTGCCGCGCAGCGTGCACCGGCTCGACGCGCACACCGAGCCCGCGCTGACCTATATCTCCGCGAACGACGAGCACGGCATGTTGCAAGCGCAAGATGCGCCCGATGACGACTGTTCGGACCTCGTCGGCAAGCGTGTTCTGTTGCCGCCGGGACACTGCGATCCGACGGTGAATCTCTACGACGAATACGTGTGCTATCGAGGCGAGCGTGTGACGGATGTATGGCCCATCGATGCACGCGGCCTTTCGCGCTAGGCCGAACGCTCCTTGAGCGGATAGATCGTCGCGATCAACGCATCGAGATCCGCGACGATCAGCCCGACGACGAACTGCGCCACTTCCTGCGCGCCGTGCGTCGCTTCCTGAGTCGCGAGCGTGCTCTTGAGTTCGCTCACGGCTGAACGGGCGCGAGCGAGCTTTGCATCGTCCTGACGATCCGATGCGAGCACGCTCGCGAGCGTCTCGAACAATGCCTGCAGTTCGCGGCTCGTGGTATTGAAGCGCGCCGCGCACGTCTCGCGATCGAGGCGCGATACCGCCTTGGAGAGAAAGAGCGCATCGCCATGCAGGCGCCGCAGAAAAGGCGCGGCCTTGTCGATGGCGTCGGCACGATGGTTCTGCACGAGCACGATGATGTGCTCGCGTCCGGCTTCCTTCAGCGCGTCGTCGAATGCCTGTTGCGCGTCCGTGCTTTGCCCTTCGAGGCGCGTTGCGCGGGCTTCATCGCGTTCGCCCGACAGATAGAGCCCGATCAACTGACCCAGACTCTTCAAGGTATCGCCGACACTGCGATGCGCGGCCGTGAGCGCACGATTCGGCCACAGCGCCGACACGACGAAGGACGATGCCGCGCCGATCAATATCTCCAACACGCGATGCATGGGACGCTCGAAGGGCGAGCCGGGACCCGCGGGAATCAGCACGACGATCACGAGCGTCACGCACGCCAGCCTGAATGCGGGACGCTTCGCGCTCAACGCGGCAAGCGGCACGAGCGCGACGCTGAAGACCGCGAGCGGCGGCGCGCCACGCTCCATCGCGACGATGCCGAGCATGCCCGCGACGGCGCCGATGAATGCACCGATGATCTGATCGCGCGCGATATCGACTGCCTGCGCGAGACTCGGCTGCGTCACGATGACGAGCGTCGTGATGAGCGCCCAGTATCCCTCGGGCAACGCGGCGAGTCGCGCAGCGCCGTAGCTGATCGCGCAACTCATCAGCGTCCGGATCAGTCTTCTTGCTTCGGGCGCGCCGAAGGAGGCGCGCAGGCGGCGTCGGGTGCGGGTAATCGCGAACATGCGGTCTCGGTCGGTAACGAAACGGTGAACAAGACAACGGCGAAGACGCGGCGTGCGCGCCCGGTGCTGCATTATGCCAATGCGCACCGCGCGAAATGAAAGAGGGCGTTCAGGAAGAGGAAAGACAAAGCGGCAACATGCCCGCTGTTGCCGGGCGTGCTGCCGCCTTGTTATCGCGACGAAACGTCAGGTGAGCATCGGCACTGCTTCGATCAGCGCAATCCCGAGTAGCGCCCCGATAGCTGCGCTGATGAGCTTCGGATGCCAGCGATCCAGATGCAGCGCCGTGAGCAGCGCGCCGATCAGAATGACGCCGAGCAAAGCGAAAATCACGACAAGATAGCCGATTTCGAACTGGTTATTGATAAGCACGACGCTGGCCTCCCGCCGGCTCTGGCCGGCTGATTTGCGCATTGCGCCGCGTTGCGGCACATGTCGATCCGCTCACGCGACATCTCGATTATATGTCACGTTGTGATGTATTTGAAGGCGCGCGGCGGGCGTACGGATCGCGAACTTAACGGCCAGGTCCGGCGTTGAGCGGCAGGGTCGAGGCGCGCGCGCTGTCGGCCGTCATCTTCGCACCACCTGGCTTGTATCCGTTCGACATCAACAGAAACGCCATGATGTCCGCGTAATCCTGATCCTTCATCTTGCCGGGACGATCGGCGGGCATATTGGTCGCCATGTAGCCGAAGATGCCGCCAACCGTCAGATGAGAGTTCGATGCCGGCGCGAACGATGGCCCCTGCAATGCGGGCGCCGTCATGCCTTGAAGCTGCGCCCCATGGCACTTCGCGCACGAACTCGAATAGAGTGCCTTGCCGTGGGCGATTTGCGCCTGTTCGAACGAGGGCGGTTCAGCGCTTGCTTCATTCGCCACCTTGATGAAGCGGCCCGCGCGCGAAGCGTTCGCGTCCGCGAGCATGATGCCCCCATGCAGGTTCGATGCGGCCGAAGGTGTGTCGAGATAGCGCGCCGCCGAAGCGGTTTGCGCGGGCAAGGTCCATTGCTTCGTCAGCGCGTGCAGGCGGCCATCGCTGGTCATCGCGGCGAGCGCATCGTCGATACGCGGACGCAACGCGGCGGTTCTTTCGCCGAAAGCGAAGGTCAGATGCCAGTCCGCATACGGCGAATCCGCGTTCGCCACGGTGAACCTGTGCTCCGGATGCGCAATGCGATAAGCGACGACCGCGGGATACCAGACGATCGCACGTTGCGCGTGTCCGTTCGCGACCGCTTCGACCGTCGATGCCGATGTGTTCTCGAGATCGAGCGTCATGTCATGCTCTTGCACGGCGATCAGTTGCGCGGGGCTCGCATAGGTCGCGGCGACCGTGCGCTTCGCGGCATCCTTCAGTTCCGCGCCGGGCGCTTCGATGCTGACATAGCCTGCACGAAGATAGCCTTGCGAGAAGCGCATCTTGCCGCCGGATGCATCGGCGACGGTGGAGCGCGGAAAGCCCGCGATCACATCGCAATTGCGCGCGAGCGTCTTGTCGAGTTCGTGAAGCGATACGCCGTCGTCGTCGCCTTCGCCGATACCGTTCGATACGAACGTCGCCGCGATATGGGCCCGCGCGAAGACCGCTTGCGCAACGGCGCGATCCATCGCCGCCGACGGGCTGCCGGGAAACGTGCAGATCTTCACGGCGGCACTGGAAGGCGTTGGCGTGAGCGCGATGGATGCGGCCAGCATGCTGACCGCGCGAATGCGATTGAGTGAATGATTCATGTCGAAGCGTCCGATGAAGTCGATGAACCCCGCGAGCGCGCAATGCAGCGCACTCGCGGTTCGATCAGTGGTCAGGTGCGATTGAGCGCGAACACGTAGAGCGTGCCGCCGCGCGGCACCTTCTCCGCGGCCTTCGCCATGGGGCCGCCCCAGATCGGATTCGCGCCGCCATAACCGGCGAGAATGGCGACGTATTCCTTCCCGTCGATCTCATACACCGAAGGCTGCGCGATGATGCCGCTCGCGAGCTTCGGGCTTTGCCACAAGACCTTGCCGGTCTTTTCATCGAATGCGTAGAGATGGCCATCGAGCGAGCCGCTGAATGCGAGGCCGCCGGCCGTCGTCGCGACACCGCCGTTCCAGGGCAGCTTGCTCCAGTGGCTCCAGACCTTCTTGCCGGTATCGACATCGATCGCCTGCAGTTCGCCGTAGCCCTTGCTGTTGGGCTCGGGCTTGATCTCGAAGCCTTCACCGAGATATGGCAGGCCTTCCATGTAGGTCACCGACTTGCCCGACAACGACATGCACGCATGCAATGCCGGGACGATCGCGAGATGCGTCTGCGGATCGTATGACACGGACCACCAGTTCTTGCCGCCCAGGAAGCTCGGGCATGTTTCGATGGTCGTGCCCGTCTTCGGATACTTCGATGCATCCTGAATCGGCTTGCCATCGTCCGTATAGCCCGTGACCGATGTCGCGGTGACGAAGGGCCGCGCATAGATCAGTTTGCCGTTGCTGCGATCGATCGCATGGAAGAAGCCGTTGCGGTCCGCATGAATGATCGCGTCGTAGTCTTTGCCTTCGTACTTGATGTTCGCGAGCACGGGCGTGTTGACGCCGTCATAGTCCCAGGTGTCGTGCGTGGTGTATTGATAGTGCCACTTGAGATCGCCCGTCTTCGGGTCGAGCGCGAGCAGCGAGTCGGAGTAGAGATTGTCGCCGGGGCGAAGATCGGCGAGCCACGGTCCTGGATTGCCTACGCCCCAGTAAAGCGTCTTGCTTGCCGCGTCATACGTGCCGGTGAGCCATGCGGGCGCGCCGCCGTGCTCCTGCATGCCATCGGGCCATGTATTGCCGCCGGGTTCTTTCGCGCCTGGCACGGTATAGCGTTTCCAGAGCACGTTGCCATCCTTGGGATCGAGTGCCGCGATGAAACCGCGTGCCCCATACTCGCCGCCCGAGCTGCCGACGACAAGCGCGCCATCGAGCGCAAGCGGCGCAAGCGAGAACGAATAGCCGACGCCCGGATCGAACATCGCCTTCTTCCATACGAGCGCGCCCGTTTGCGCATCGAGCGCGGCCACTTCGCCGCTCAACATCGCGACGTACACGTTCTTGCCATACAACGCCACGCCGCGATTGATCACATCGCAACATGCGGTCTTCAATGATTTCGCATCGAGATTCGGCTCGTATTTCCAGAGCTGTTTGCCCGTCGCGGCATCGAAGGCATAGACGTTGTCCTTGGGCGTCGTCACGAAAAGAAAGCGTCCGTTGACGATGGGCGTCGCTTCGAAGCCTTGTTGCAAGTCCTTGGGAAACTTGTAGCTCCATACCTGCTTCAGTCCCTTCACGTTGCTCGTGTCGATCTGCTTGAGCGGCGAATGCGCGTGACCGTTATACGTGCGGTAGTACGTGAGCCAGCCGGGATCGTCCTGCGCGCTCGTGAGACGTTCATAGGTGACGTCCGGATATTGCGCCGACGTGTCGCTGGCCGCGATCGCCTGATGTTGTGCAAAGCCGAATGCGGCAGCGGCGCCTGCAGCGAGGGCCGCGATGCGCATTGCCGGACTGAAGCGAGTCTTCATCGTTGTCTCCTGGGTATTGTCGGTGCAACGTATTCCGGAATCTCGATAAGCGATGCGAACGGTTGCGAGGTCATCAAGGCAAGTCATGTGCCATTGACGATGCATGCGCGCGTGTGCCTTGCTGCATGCGGATCTCATGTGCGATGCGTTGCATTCGAACGCTATGGCGCGTGCGTGCCTGTGTGTTGCATCGTGGAGCAGTGGGACGTTTGGCGTGTTGCCCGATGTGACAGCGCCCGGTTCAATCGAGCCAGCCAAGACGGCGCGCTTCATCGATGAAGCGATACACGTCCGTCGCAAGACCCGATATGCCGAAGTGCGCTTCGAGCTCGCCGATGATGTCGTCGAGCTCGCGCGTGCCATCGCAGCGTGCGAGTATCTCGCCCGCACTGCGATTGAGTTCGACGCTGCCGCTCGGATGCACGATCTCGCATGTGCGCATATTCGCGTGCCAATGCAGCTTCAATGGCGCGCGCAGACGCGGGCGCGTGAGCGCGCCCGCACGCGCGGTCGTTGAGTTCATGTGGAGAAGAGAAGAGGGCGCAAGGCCGGGTCGGAAGAGCCACCCGGCCTTGTCTTTATCGAAGCATTAACGCGTGGCGATATACATCGTGATCTCGAAGCCGAAGCGCAGATCGGTGAAGGCGGGCGTCGTCCATTGCATGTTCATCTCCTTGGTGATGTTCGAGTAAGATCGCGAACCGTTTCGCAATCGGACGTCGAAAATGCAAGCTCCGTGCCTTCGATGAAGCGACCGTGCATGTACACGCCGCTGCCTTTCAGTTCTATTTCGATGATGCGCGGTCATCGTGGCCGCGCTGTGTCTTCCCGCAACACGGGTGTATCGAAGTGGAACACCGTATGGAACAGGTCATTGTTCCATCGCTGAACATGCGGGCATCTTGCGATAGATCGTGTTGCGCGAAACGCCGAGTGCGCGCGCGGCCGCCGACACGTTGCCACGATGCCGCGCGAGCGCCGCCGCTATCACCGAGGCCGTCACTTCCTGCAGACGCCCCGAAGCGAACGTCGATGAAATACATGCTTCAGACGGGCTTTGCACCCTCGTGCGTGGTTCATCGAAAAAGTCTTCGGGAAGATGCTCGCGGCGAATGCAGCCGTCGTCGTCCACCATTGCGGCCGCCGTGCGAAGCAGATTGCACAGTTGCCGGAAGTTGCCGGGCCACGCGTAGTGCTCGAACAGCGCCATCACTTCGTCGTCGATGGACAGGCGCATGCCGCACGCTTCATCGGCGCTCACGGCGCGCAGCATCTTCGTGATGACGGCCGCGAGGTCGGTGCGCTCGCGCAATGGCGGGAGCTTCACGACGAGACCGTTCAGCCGGTAATACAGGTCCTCGCGAAAGCGGTTCTGCTCGATCATCTCGCGCAGGTTGCGGTGCGTCGCGCAGATGATCGCGACGTCGACCGGTATCGACTTGCTCGAGCCGAGCGGATCGACGACGCGTTCCTGCAGCACGCGCAACAGACGCACTTGCAGCGGATAGGGCATGTCGCCGATCTCGTCGAGAAAGAGCGTGCCGCCATTGGCTTGCAAGAGCTTGCCCGCCGCGCCTTTGCGACGCGCGCCTGTGAACGCGCCTTCCTCATAGCCGAAGAGTTCCGATTCGATCAGGTTCTCCGGAATCGATGCGCAATTCACCGCGACGAACGGCCCCGCGCGGCGCGGCGAATCGCCGTGAATGGCCTGCGCGAGCAGTTCCTTGCCGGTGCCTGTTTCGCCGGTGATGAGTATCGGTATGTCCTTGCCGATGACCTTGCGCACCTTGCCGATGACGGCGGCCACCTTGGGGTCGCCGGTATCGAGCGATGCGAGTTTCGATGAGGTGTCGATCACGGCCGGTGCGCGCGGCGCGCTTCTGGACACCACGGAAGACGCGGCAGCGCCCTCGCCGATGGGCGCGCGATTCAGGCGCACGCGGGCACACACGACGGTGCCGTTGTTCAGATCGAGCGGGATGTGCGACATCCGGTTCAAATGCGAACGTTCGATCAGTTGCGCGCTCGTCAGCCCGAAGAGCGACGACAGGGTATGCGCGCGCAACGCCGAGAGGGGCAGGCCGAACTGGAATTGCGCGCTGCGATTGGCCGAGAGAAAGCGCCCGTCGCACGTGAAGGCCATGATGCCTTCCATCAGCGTGCCAAGAAATTCAGGGCGGCCATGGAACGCGATCTGCAGCATGCCCTGGAAAGTGCTGGAAAACAGGTGGTTTTCGATCATCTGCACCGACATGCGCGCGAGCGCCATCGTGTGACGATGGTAGCTGCGATGATCGCCGGTGACGTCGAGCACGCCGATCAGATCGCCGTAGGGATCGAGGATCGGCACGCTGGAACACGTGAGAAAGCGATTGGCGGCGAGATAGTGCTGATCGCCATGCACGACAGTCGGGGAGCGTTCCGCGATCGCGGTGCCGATCGCATTGGTGCCTTGCCGCTCTTCCGCCCAGTTCGCGCCGGCCCTGAGCGCAACCTTTTCGGCGCGTGCGAGGAAATCATCATCGCCTGTGGAGTGAAGGATGAGCCCTTGAGCATCGGTCAGCACGATCATGCTTTGCGTGTTGACGATCTGTTCCCGCAGCGTTTCCATCACCGGCGTGGCGTGCGCGCACAGCACCCGGTTCTGCTCGAGCTTGAGCAGCAGATCGCCTCGGGTCAGGACGTCGTAGTCGGGTCGCGTCGACGCGTTGAGGCCGAATGTCTCCGACCGTTCGTGCGCCTTGCGGATCGATGGAATGAGCCAGCCGCTCTCTCGTTCATCGTGGGAAGCCGTGATCTCGCGAATATCGTCTTGCATCGTCTCCTCCTTGTGCAAGTGCCGGTCGTGTCGCCGGATGTTTGAGCGCAGGATAAAAAGCAAGTCCTGCGCCAATGAGCGCGAGGGATTTTGTGCGTCAGCTAAACGAAAGGAGTGAGGTGTCGTCAATCGCGAACGATGGCGCGCCTGGTCTTCTGCATTCAGAATGCCGCGGCGCGTTTTGCGTTATGCGTTTTGCATGCGGAATTACAGGCCGGTCTTGCCCGCCGTGAGAACGAGGCGCAGGCCGAGTGCCGCGATCACGCCGGCTGCGATGCGGTCGATCCACTTCTTCGCGCGCAGGTACATGTCGCGCGGACGCTGGCTGGAGAAGCCCAGAGCCACGACGGTGTACCAGCCGGTCTCGATCGCGAAGACCATCGGCGGCAGCACGAAATAGCACCACAGCGGGGGATGTTGCGGCAGAAGCGCCGCGAAGATGCTGCCGTACCAGATCGCCGTCTTCGGATTGCTCAACTGCGTGGTGAGGCCGAGCCAGAACGACTTGCGTGCGCTTCGCGTGAGGTCGCGCGCATGATCTTGCGCGGGCATCCGCATCGGCTGCGCGGCGCTGCGCCAGACCTTCGACGCGATATAGATCAGATAGAGGCCGCCGGCGACCTTCAGCGCGACATAGAGCCATTCGACGGCGACGAGCAGCGTATAGAGCCCCGCGAGCGCGATGCCGCCGAAGAAGATGCCGCCCACGCCCATGCCGAGCGCGGTCGCGAGGCCATCGGCGCGCGATATGCCGATGGCGTTGCGCGCCACGATCACGAAGCTCGGTCCGGGAATCATCGCGCCCAGCAGCAACGAGAAGAGAATCGCGAGTACGGCGCTCGATGCGGTCATCGAATTGTCTCCTTCCGGAAGCGTCCCGGATGTGATCGATTGCTTTTGCATGCGGCATGCAAAACGCCTGATTGCATGCCGCATGCATGATACGCCCGATGCCGCGCGCGTCGCTTCACGCGCCGCTGTCTTCGTGTATCGCGCGATTGCGTCCTGTGCGCTTCGCGAGATAGAGCGCAGCGTCGGCGCTGCTGAGCAGCTTGAGGGCGTCGTCGCTTTGGCGCGGCGACGCCGTGGCGCAGCCGATGCTGATCGTCAGGACGCGCCTGGGCGCGGCGCCGTTGGGGATCGCGAGCTCCTCGACCTTCACGCGCAGGCGCTCCGCGAACGTGAACGCGCCGCTCGCGGCGGCGCCCGGCAATACCACGACGAACTCCTCGCCGCCATAACGCGCGACGATATCGCCGGGCCGCTTCGCGGAATTTTGTATGCAATCGGCCACCGCGATGAGCGCGTCGTCGCCCATCGCGTGACCGTAGGTGTCGTTATAGAGCTTGAAGTAATCGACGTCGACGAACAGCGCCGAAAGCGGCTGGCCGACCCGGCGCGCACGCCGCCATTCCTCGTCGAGCCGGCGGTCGAGCGCGCGGCGGTTGCATAGCCCGGTGAGCGAATCGGTGCCCGCGAGCCGTTGCAGCTTCTCTTGCGCGATCGCCCGCGAACGCAGCGAGATCGCGAGCAGCCAGGAGATGATGATGAAGCCGCCGCCGAACATCAGCGTCAGGCCGCCGATGATAATGCTGCGCTGGCGCCAGGCGCTGAGCACATCGTGTTCCGCGGGCGCGACCGCCGCGATCAGATGCGTGCCCGGCACGTGCTGGAAGGTGTAGAGCCGCCGCACGCCGTCGATCGCCGACCTGGAGATGTAGGAGCCGGAAGGTGCGTCCTTCATCGCGGTCAGCGTCGGCGACTTCACGACGTATCGCGCTTCTTCCGACTGCAACGCCGGCTCGCGCGCGATCACCACGCCGTCCTCCTGCACGATGAACACCGAGCCGGACGGGCCGACGCTCACATGCGCAAGCAGGTTCGTGAAGTAAGAGACGTTCAGGGCGATCACGGCGACGCCCGCGAACGAGCCGTCCGGCGCATCGATGCGCCGGCTCATCGCGAGCGAACTCGCGCCCTTGCGCAACCGTGACGCGTAAGGTTCGGAGATGAAGAGGCCCGCGTTAGGGTTGTCGGCGTGAATCCTGAAGTAATCGCGGTCGTTGAACAGCAGGTCCGCATGCTGGGACGGATCGCGTTCGACGACGATGCGTCCTTCGCGATTCATCACGAACGCGCCGCCGACATAACTCATACCGGTGGCGCCATCGAACAGGACGAGCTTGCGCAGATCGGGCGGAAGCGCCATCACTGCGGGGTTTTGCGCGCCGCTGATGATGGTGCGCAGCGAGAGGTCGCTCGCTTCGATATTGCGCGCGATATCGGCGCTCAAGGTGGCGACTAGATTGGCCGATGCCTGATGTGCGTTCTGCAACGCTTGCGCGCGTCCCTGCCAGAGCGCGGCGAAGGACAGCACGGCCATGGAAACGGCGATGGCGGTGCCGAGAAGTCCGGCGAGCACGGGAAACCGCGAGAACGCCTCGGCGAAGCGCATCGCCGCGCTGCGGTTGCGACGCATCAGCCGGCGACTGACCATGCGTCCAGTCTTGCGAACGGCATTCAATCTGGCGGGCATTCAGGTTCTCCGCATGGCGCCATTTCCGCACGGCAGAGCACGGCATGACGTCCGGCGCTGCCCTGCATTGCGTCGAAACACTCCGTGTTTTATGGGTTGAAATGATGTGACGCGCATCCGGAGCATCCGGCAAACACGCGCTCCACGCGCCTTTGCATAAGGATTGTAGTCGGTCGTGCCTCGGCCGTTTCGCACGGCCGTCCGCGAATCAGTTGCCGCGTCCGCTCATGCGCTTGCGAATCTCAGAGTCGAGAATGAGCCGCCCGCGCAGCTTGCCCTTCATGCGCTTCACGTAGCGGGGCGCTTCGGTCATGTGGACCACCATCAACTCACGTACCTTCTCCGCATCCCGCGCGCGCGCCGCTTCGGTGATCGCCTTGTGAATCTTCACGTTTGCGCGGCCGAAGCGTTCATGCTCGGCTTGTGGCGTGTCGTTCCTGAACTCGATGAGCTGCCGGATCATCTCGTTGATGAGCTCGCACGTGAAGCGCAGGAAGGGGTTGGGATTTGCGGCGGCGAGGATGTCGTGGAAGTTCACGTCCTCCTGACGCTGCCTGACGATGTCCCGATTCGCATGCGCCGAAGCGGGTTCATCGCAACACGCGATGTTCGCTTCGAGCGCCGCGAAATCTTCATCGGTGAGATGCGGCACCGCGCCTGCCGCGAGCTCGGGCTCGAGCAGTTGACGCACGGTGTAGATATCGTCGATGCTCACGTCCTTGAAGAACAGATAGTTCTGCAAGAGCTGCAAGGTGCGATCGAGCGGCACTTCGACGATGGTGCCGCCGCCCGATGGCCCCGTCGTCACTTTGATGAGGCCTTGCACTTCGAGCGACTTGAGCGCTTCGCGCGTCGTGCTCTTGCTTACTGAAAAGAGTTGCTGCAATTCGACTTCACGCGGCAGCTTGTCACCGGGCTTCAGGTTCTTTTCCGTGATCAGCCGCTTGATTTCCTCGGCGACCAGATCCGCGCGCTTCGGCTGTTTGATCGGCTGCTGCGCGATCTCGATTGCCGCGCCGGCGCGCTTTGCACGCTCCATCACCATGTCGATGCTCCTTTCTTTGTCCGCTTGTCGGCTTTGTACGCGCGCGCACGAATTCGCTCACCCGAATTTTGCCTTATTGACACCCGAATTTATTGTTCCTAGCATCAGGTTCATTCTATTTATCATGATAAATAGAATGAACCGAGCCGAGGCTTGAACGTACCATGAAAATAACGCGGGGCGGCTGCGCGAGTCATCTTCTCAAGGAGCGTCAATTTTGAATCGCCGAAACATGTTGAAGCTGGCCGCGCTGTCGGCCATTCCCGGATCGTTCGAGGCGCTCGTCGCAAGAAGCGCCTTTGCTCAGGGCTCGCCGATCCAGTTCGCGTGCCCGGTCCCGATGTCCGGTCCCTTCGCGGCCAACGGCAAGTATGCGGACCTCGGCATGAAGCTCGCGATCGAGCAATACGGCAAGGTGCTCGGTCAGCCGCTCGCTTATACGACGCTCGATACCGAGGGAAAACCCGCAACCGCCGTGCGGCGCGTGCAGGAAATCGCGCAGCAAAAGAACGCACGCTTTTTCGCGGGCGGCATTCTTTCGTCGGAGGCGCTTGCGATGGGCAAGGAAGCCGAGAAGGCCGACGGCATTTTCATCACGACGGCAGGCGCGGACGAGCTCACCGGCAAGGACTGCAACAGCGCGACCTTCCGCTGGTCGGTGCCGACCTTCGGCGCGATCGAGCAGACCGTGCGCCCGCTGATCGAAACGATGCCCAAGGCGAAGCGCTGGTACACGATCACGCCGCAATACGTGTTCGGCGACGGCCTCCTGTCCGCGGCGAAGAACATCTTCAAGGAGAAGGGCATCGAGCATGTGGGCAACAGCTATCACTCGCTCAATGAAAAGGAGTTCAGCGGTTATCTGACCAATGCGGTCGCCGCGAAGCCGGATGTCCTTCTCATCCTCAACTTCGGCTCGCAATCGTCAGACACCTTGCGTCAGGCCGTGAGCTTCGGTATGAAGAACAACTGCACGATCCTGATGGCATGGGCGTCGGGTCTGGAGCAATTCGAAGCGCTCGGTCCGGATATCTGCGAGGGCGTGTATTTCGGCGCGCAGTACTGGCATGCGATCGACACGCCGCTCAATCACGATCTCGTCAAGCGCGTGAATGCGGCCTATAAGTCGAACCCGAACTACAGCCTCGCGGGTTCGTATATCTGCACGAAGATTCTTCTCGATGGCATCGTGAAGGCGGGCACCGCCGATACGAAGAAGGTTATCGCCGCGCTTCAGGGCATGAAGTACGCGGGCCTGACCGGTCCCGAAGAGATTCGCGCCGGCGATCATCAGGTGCTGAAAAACTACTACCTGTTGAAGGGCAAGCCGAAGAGCAAGATGAAAGACAAGGACGATTACGCCGATATCGTGAGCTCGGGTCAATCGTTCCTGCCGCTCGACAAGACGCAGTGCAAGCTGGCCTGATCGGCTGATGTCCTGACGCGTCGCTCTCATGCGAATGCAGGCAAGGCCCGCATTCGCGCCGCCACTCTTCTGATGCAAGGCCATGAACGTTTATCTGTTGCAGGTCGTGAACGGCATCGGCGTGGGCATGTTGTATTTTCTGCTCGCGGTCGGTTTGTCGATCGTGTTCGGGTTGCTGCGCTTCGTGAACTTCGCGCACGGCGCGTTCTATCTGTTGGGCGCCTATTTCTGCTATCAGGCGATGCAGTGGTCGATGAGCTTCTGGGCCGCGCTCGTCGTCGTGCCCATCGTCGTCGGCGCGTGCGCGTGGATCGTCGAAAAGGCCGTGCTGCGGCACGTCTATGCGCAACAGCACGAGTTCCATATTCTCGCGACGGTCGGTCTCGCACTCGTGATACAGGAATGCGCGATCATCGCGTGGGGGCCGCTCGGCGATAACGTGGCCGTGCCCGACATCCTGAACGGCGTCGTGATGTGGGGCAGCTTCATCTACCCGAAATACCGCCTCTTCGTGATCGCGTTCACGGCCGTGCTGGCAGGCATCCTATGGTGGGTGCTCGAAGGCACGCGCCTCGGCAGCGCGGTGCGCGCGGGCAGCGAATCGAGCGAGATGGTCTCGTTGCTCGGCATCAACGTGACGCGCATCTTCAGTCTCGTGTTCGCGCTCGGCGCAGGCACCGCGGCGCTCGCGGGCGTGCTCGCCGCGCCGATACGCGGCGTCGATCCGTTCATGGGCATCGAAGCGCTCGGCGTTGCGTTCGTCGTCGTCGTGGTGGGCGGCATGGGCAACTTTCTCGGCGCGCTCGTCGGCGGATTGCTCGTCGGCATCGTGCAAAGCGTGATGAGCACGCTATGGCCCGAAGGCGCGCGTCTCATGATCTATGTCGCGATGGCGGCAGTGCTGCTGCTGCGTCCGAACGGATTGCTCGGGAGGACCGCGTGAATTCCAAACTCGATTCGAAAGCATTGGACGTGAGCGTGCCCCAACGATCCCTCAGGCATTCGCTGCATCGATATCGGTTCCTGCTGCTCGCGGCGATCGTCGTGTGCATTCTGCCGATGACGATGCGTTCCGGATCGCTCGCAACGGAAGTGCTCGTCTATGCGCTCGCCGCGCTCGGCTGCAATCTGCTGCTCGGGCATACGGGCTTGCTGTCTTTCGGGCAAGGCATCTTCTTTGGACTCGGCAGTTATAGCGCCGGCCTGATACTCACGAAGTCGGGATTGCAAGTCCCTGCTGCGTTGCTCGGTGCCATCGTGGTGGGCGCCGTCGCGGCGGCCATCGTCGGATGGTTCTCGATCCGTCAGCGCGGCGCGTACTTCGTGATGCTCACGCTCGCATTCGGGCAGATGTTCTACTTTCTCGCCTACACGACGCCCGATCTCACCGGCGGCGACAACGGTCTGCTCGATATCCCGCGTCCGGCCTTGTCGATCTTCGGTCAGCCGCTCGTATCGATCGCATCGCCGTGGCAGTACTACGCGTTCGTCGCGATACTGTTCCTGATCGCGTTCTGGCTGATGCTGCGCGTGTCCCATTCGGTCTTCGGCCGCACATTGCTCGCGATCCGCGACAACGAAGCGCGCGCCGCTGCCGTCGGCTACGACGTCAAGCGCTTCAAGCTCGCGGCGTTCGTCGTATCGGGCGCGGTCACCGGCCTGGCCGGCGCACTGCACGCGATGATGACGGGCATCGCGCCGCTATCGAACATCGACTATCACACGAGCGAGATGATTCTCGTGATGACGGTGATCGGCGGCACGGGCAACCTCTTTTCCTCCGTGCTCGGCGCGGCGTTCTATGTGTTGTTCGCCGACTGGCTTTCGACGCTCTGGCCGCGCTGGCTCCTGCTGCTCGGGCTCGTGCTGATCGCCGTGAGCCTGTTCATGCAGCGTGGCCTGTGGGGACTGGGTGAACGCATCTGGCGCGCGGTGAGGCGCAACGAAGGAGAGCCGGCATGAGCGCGTCGATACTGGAAGCGAAGGGCGTCGCGAAACGCTATGGCAAGTTCTCGGCGCTGACCGATGTGAATCTGCGCATCGTGAAGAATACGGTGCATTCGGTGATCGGCCCGAACGGCGCGGGCAAGACCACGCTCTTTCACGTGCTGACGGGCACGGTGCCGATCACGGCGGGCAACATCGTGTTCGATGGTCACGACGTAACGCATGAGCCCGATCACCGTCGCGTGAAGCGCGGCATCGCGCGCTCGTTTCAGGTGACGAGCCTCTTCACGAATCTCAGCGTGCGCGAAAACCTGCGGCTCGCCGCGCAAGGCGTCGACTCGAAGCGCGCGCTCAACGCATGGACGCCGCCGCGTGGCGCGCTCGAACATCGCGATACGGTCGATGGCGTTCTGGAGCGTCTTGCGTTGCAGCGCTTCGCATCGACGCAGGCGAGCGCGCTGTCGCATGGTCAGCAACGACGCCTCGAAGTAGGTATGGCGCTCGCCGCGCGGCCCAAGGCGATCTTTCTCGACGAGCCGACTTCCGGCATGGGCATCGACGATCTCGACGACATGAAGCATCTGATCCGCAGCCTGCGCGACGACTATACGGTCGTGCTGATCGAGCACAACATGGATATCGTCATGGATATCTCCGACACGATCACGGTGATGCAACAAGGCCGCGTGCTGGTCGAAGGCAAGCCGGCGGACATTCGCGGCGACGAACGCGTGCGCAGCGCCTATCTCGGCAACATGATCACCGGAGGCCGCGCATGATGCTCGATGTCGATAACATTCACGGCTATTACGGCAAGAGCCATATTCTTCAGGGGGTATCGCTCAAGATCGGTGAAGGCGAGACCGTTACATTGCTCGGCCGCAATGGGGCGGGCAAATCGACGACGCTCAAGAGCATCGCGGGCGTCGTGACAGCGCAGCGAGGCAGTGTGAAATTCAAGGGCGCCGAGCTCGCGAAGCTGCCGCCTCACAAGATCGCGGCGCGCGGCGTGTGCTTCGTGCCGGAGCATCGCGGCATCTTCAAGTTGCTGTCGGTGGAAGAGAATCTTCGGCTCGGCGCGCGCAAGGATTCGCCGTGGCAACTGGCCGATATCTATCGCATCTTTCCGCGCCTGAAAGAGCGGCGCACGAATGGCGGCGGCCAGCTTTCCGGTGGCGAACAACAGATGCTCGCAATCGGCCGCGCGCTGATGAATCATCCACGCCTGCTCATGCTCGATGAACCGGTGGAAGGGCTCGCGCCTGTGATCGTCGAAGAGATCGTCGCGCAATTGAAGCTGATTCGCAAAGCGGGCGTGACGATCCTGCTCGTCGAACAGAATCTCGAAGTCTGCACGCAGCTCGCGGATCGTCATTACATCATCGAGCAAGGGCGCATCGTGTACGAAGGTGCGAACGATGCGTTCATTGCCGATGAATCCATCAAGGACCGTTATCTCGGTGTCGGCGTCGTCTGACGCCGCGCTCGCCATTACCTAGCGAAGGAACCTCGAATGCAAGCTCACGATATGCCGGCGCAGGCCGGCTTGCGCATCGACGGTGCGCGTCTCTGGAACAGTCTGATGGAGCTCGCTCGAATCGGCGCGACGGAGAAAGGCGGCGTGTGCCGCCTCGCGCTCACCGAACTCGACAAGCAAGGCCGCGATCTCTTCGTCGCGTGGGCGAAGGAAATCGGCTGCACGGTGCGCGTCGATGCCATCGGCAATATCTTCGCGCGGCGCGCGGGTACGCGTGACGATCTTCCGCCAGTCGTGACGGGCAGCCATATCGACACGCAGCCGACGGGCGGCAAGTTCGACGGCAACTACGGTGTACTGGCCGGCCTCGAAGTATTGCGCACGCTGAACGACAACAATGTGCGCACCGCTGCGCCGCTCGAAGTCGCCGTATGGACCAACGAGGAAGGCTCGCGCTTCGTGCCGGTGATGATGGGCTCGGGCGTGTTCGCGGGCGCGTTCACGCTCGAGCATGCGCTCGCGCAAGTGGATCGAGAAGACGTGTCCGTGCGCGATGCACTCGCGTCGATCGGCTATGCGGGCGAGCGCGTTCCGGCACATGACGTGGGCGCTTATTTCGAGGCGCACATCGAGCAGGGGCCGGTGCTCGAAGCGAACGACAAGGTGATCGGTGTGGTGCAGGGCGCGCTCGGCCAGCGCTGGTACGACGTGACCATCGAGGGCATGGAAGCGCATGCAGGCCCGACGCCGATGGAGCTGCGCCGCGATGCGCTGCTCGTCGCGGCGGACCTGATTCGCACGGTCAATCGCATCGCGCTCGATCATGCGCCGCATGGACGTGGCACGGTCGGCTGGGTGAACGTGCATCCCAACTCGCGCAATGTGATTCCGGGACGCGTGAAACTGACCGTCGATCTGCGCGCCGCCGACGATGCCACGCTGCTCGAGATGGATCGCGCATTGCGCGACGCATGCGCGCAAGCGGGCTTGCCGGTGACGGTAGACGAAGTGGTCTACTTCGCGCCGCAACCGTTCGCGGACACGCTGGTGGCTTCGGTGCGCGAGAGCGCCGATGCGCTCGGCTTCACGTCGATGGATGTCGTGAGCGGCGCGGGACATGACGCCGTGTACCTCGCGCGCGTGGCGCCGGCGGCGATGATCTTCGTTCCGTGCAAGGACGGCATCAGCCATAACGAAATCGAGGATGCGCACGCCGATCATCTCGAAGCAGGCTGTAACGTGCTTTTGCGCGTGATGCTGCGCGCGGCGAATGCATCCGAAGGAGAGGCCGCATGAAGATTCTCATCGCGCGCATGAATCACGAGACCAACACGTTCTCGCCGGTAGCGACGCCGCTCGAAGCGTTCGGGCGCGACGGTCCCTGCTATGGCGACGATGCGTATCGTGAGAATGCGGGGATGCGCACAGCGATGTCCGCGTTCATCGATGCGGCGAAGCGCGAAGGGGCTGAGATCGTCACGCCGATATCGGCGTCGGCGAATCCGAGCGGACGTGTTGCCGCTGCCGCTTATGACGCGATCTGCCAGGCAATCGTCGAGGCAGCCGAAGGTTGCGATGCGGTGATGCTCGATCTGCACGGCGCGATGGTCGCGGAGAATTCGCCCGATGGCGAAGGCGATCTGCTCGAACGTGTACGGCGTGTGCTGCCGCATGCGCCCATCGCGGTATCGCTCGATCTGCACGCGAACGTCACGCAGAAGATGATCGACAACGCAAATGTAATCACGAGCTTCAAGACCTATCCGCACGTCGATATGGTTGAAAGCGGCGAGCATGCGGCGCGGCTGTTGCTCGATCTCATTCACGGCAAGGCCAAGCCCGTGATCGCATGGGCGCAGCCGCCGCTGCTCACGCACACGCTCAGGAGTTCGACCGCCGAGGGCGCGATGAAGCGCGCCGTCGATGCGGCGCGAGCCGCTGAGGGCGAGGACGGCGTGCTGGCCGTGTCGGTGCTGTCGGGCTTCTCGCTTGCCGATATCGCCGCGCCTTGCATCAGCGTCGTCGTCGTCGCGGATGGTGTGCGCGAGAAAGCGCAGGAGGTTGCGGATCGCATCGCGCGGCAGATCTGGGACGCGCGCGACGACTTCGTCTATCGCAGCGCGCCGCTCGCGCAGTCGATCGGCGAAGGTGCCGCACTCGCGCGCGAAACCGACAAGCCCGTGCTGCTGCTCGATCACGGCGACAACTGCATGTCGGGCGGAACGTGCGACACAACCGATGCATTCGAGGAAGCGTTGAAGCAAGGACTCGATGGCATCGTCGTCGGGCCGTTGTGCGATTCCGAAGCGGTGGCGAAGCTCTTTGAAGCAGGCGAGGGCGCGACCGTCACGGTTGGCATCGGCAACAAGCTTGCAAGCGTGGATGCGCGCGACAAGCAGCCGCTCGAAGTGACGGGCGTCGTGCGCGCGTTGACCGATGGCGAATACATCATCAGCGGCCCGACCTACACGGGACAACGCGCGTATATGGGGCGCGCGGCGGTGCTCGAAACGCCGGCGGCGCGCATTCTGGTGACGGAGCGCACGCACGAACCGTGGGATCTGGGCGTGTTCGAAAGCGTCGGTATCGATCCGCGTGGCGCGCGGTTTCTGATCCTCAAGTCGCGCATGTATTGCCGCCCGGTGTTCGTGCCGACTTCGGGCGGCCTCGTCGAATGCGATAGTCGTGGCGTCACGAGCTCCGACTATGGTCTCTTCTCGTTCGAGAACCTGAAGCGGCCTGTCTATCCGCTGGATTCGAGTATCGAGTATTGATCGAACCGGGACGCGGCGCGCCTGTCATTTCACGAGGCGCAGCCGCTTCGTCACGATCGTGCCTTCCTTGCGATCGATGAGCCACGCCGCATCGACGCTTCCATTCAGTGTCGATGTTCTGCGCGTGATGTCCGTGGGTTCTTCGTCGGTGGGCGCGCTGTGCTCGACGTCGTCCAGCAGATAGGGCGGCGCAAGGGTGCAGATGAGAACGATCGCGAAGTCGTCGTTGTCGTGCTCGTGATCGAACTTCGGCAGGAGCGTGCGGCCTCGTACCGTGGTCTTCATGCCGCCTTGCGGCCTCAACTGGATGATGTCGAAGGTCTGAACGAATCCCTTCGCTTTCGCCTCCGGCGCGACGACGAGCTTGCGGCCGCTTTGGCCCTTTACGGTCTCCTTGAGCAGAATCGCGTCCGGATTCTCCGGCGCCGCCAGCGACACGTTCACGGTGAGCACCTTCTTCTTCGACAGGTAGCGCACGCCGTAGGAAACCGGGATCACGAACGTGAACGTGCGATCCGCCCGCGCGTTCGTCTGCGTTTTCGATTGACTCGCACCGTCCGCCGCCGAAGCGCCTTGCTGCGATTTGCGGAACGGATGCGAAAGAAACGCCCGCACACGGTTCGTGATCGATGGCGCCTGGCCAGGCGCCGGGTGGCCCGCGAGCGCATCGCGAACGTGCTCGGGATCGTCACCGGTAAAGTTGGGCGGAAGCGCATCGGCGGACATGATCGCCGGCGCCGATGCGTCGCTCGCCGGGACCGCGAACGTGGACACCGGCCCGCACAGCAGCGCGCAGGCCACACATAGAGCGGCGCAACGTCGACATTTCAATAGAGACACCTGCCACTCCTGGCGCAAGAAGCCGAGGTCATGATGAAGTGGCTATCTTAAAACGAAGCGCACGGATCGGCATCTTGCATGCGTGATTATGAATTCAATCCATGCGGGCATACTCATCGATCGTCGCGAGCGCGCCGCCGCGCAGCTTCGTCGCGGCGCGCAGGAGCGCTTCGCGTAGCGCCGGATTACGCGCGAGCGATGCGGGGAAGACATCGCTCACGGCGAGCAGCGCATCGACGAGGTGCTCGGGCGTATCCGCGCGTTCGGCGGCTTGCGTGAGGCGTTCGGCGAGCGGATCGCTGATTGCATAGCGAGCGCCATCGTCGGCACGTCCGCGCAGAAATGCGAACCACGCCGCGACCGCGAGCGCGAGCCGTTCGATCGGCTGGCCCGCATCGAGCCGTGCCGCAATGGTCGACAGAATGCGCGGCGGCATCTTCTGGCTGCCGTCCATCGCGATCTGAGCGCAACGGTGCTTCAGCGCGGGGTTCGCATAGCGATCGAGCAGCGCGTCGCGGTATCCGGCGAGATCGAACGACGCGGGAACGGCGAGCGTCGGCGCGATCTCGCGCGTCATCATCGCGTGGATCAGGGTTCTGAGGGGCGCGTGGCCGACCGCGTCGCTGATGGTTTCGAAGCCCGTCAGCATCGACAGATACGCGAGCGTCGAGTGCGTCGCGTTCAGCATGCGCAGCTTCGCGATTTCGAACGGCGCGACATCGTCGACGAGCTGCGCACCCGCCGTTTCCCACGCCGGGCGTCCGGCCGGAAAACGATCCTCGATCACCCACTGGCGAAACGGCTCGCACGGCACGGGTATTTCGTCGCGCATGCCGAGGGCCGCTTGCGCGGCTTCGCGGTCGGCGTCGGTCGTGGCGGGGACGATGCGGTCCACCATCGTCGACGGAAAGGCAACCTCCGTCTCGATCCACGTGGCGAGCGCCGGATCGAGCCTGCGCGCGAACGAGCATACGGCCTGGCGGAGCGCGTCGCCATTGTGCGAGAGGTTGTCGCACGAGAGCACGGTGAACGGCGGCTTGCCCGCGTCGCGGCGCGCCTTCAGCGCGGCACAGAGAATGCCCGGCACAGTGGAAGGCGCGTCCGGATGCGCGAGATCGTGCGCGACGCCCGGATGGGCGAAGTCGGCGTCGCCCGTGCGCGGGTCGAGGCAATAGCCTTTCTCGGTGACCGTCAGCGACACGATGCGTACGCGCTCATCGGCGAAGCGTTCGAAGAGACGCGCACGATCGAACGGCATCGCCAGCACTTCACGCAATGCGCGCACGACCGTCACGCGCACGCCTTCGGGACCACGCTCGACGACGCTGTAGAGGCCGTCCTGTGCCATCAATGCATCGCGTTTGCTCACGTCGCCTTGCAGCGTGACGCCGCAGATGCCCCAGTCGCCGGCCTGCGCGAGCATCGCCTCTTCCGTATAGAGCGCTTCGTGTGCGCGATGAAAATTGCCGATGCCCAAATGCACGATGCCGATGGCGGGCTCATGCCACCCGGACGACAGGCAATGCGCTTCGAGCGCAGAAAGGGAAGAACGGGAAAGCGTTGATTTGTCAGTCATGTTCGATGGCATTTTGAATTCAGAATGGGGAAAACCCGTAATTGACGATGTAACATACTGGTATGGTAGTATCCGCCACATCGAATGCCCATTCAAGGAAATCCCTATGAAAATCATCCGCGCCGACGTGATCGTGACGTGCCCCGGCCGCAATTTCGTCACGTTGAAGGTGGAGACGGACGAGGGCATCCACGGTATCGGCGATGCAACGCTCAATGGCCGCGAACTGGCCGTCGCATCGTATCTGAAGGACCATGTGTGCCCATTGCTGATTGGGCGCGATGCGGGACGCATCGAGGATACGTGGCAGTTTCTCTATAAGGGCGCGTACTGGCGGCGCGGTCCCGTGACGATGACGGCGATCGCGGCTGTCGACATGGCGCTCTGGGATATTCTCGGCAAGGCCGCGAACATGCCGCTCTACAAGCTGCTCGGCGGTGCGTCGCGCGAAGGCGTGATGGTCTATGGGCACGCTACGGGCCGCGATATTCCCGAAGCACTCGACCGCTACGCCGAGCACGTCGAAGAGGGTTACAAGGCGGTTCGCATTCAATGCGGCGTGCCGAACATGCGTTCGGTCTATGGCGTCGCGAAGGGCAACGGCATGTACGAGCCTGCGACCAAGGGCTCGGTGGAAGAACAGAGCTGGTCCTCCGAAAAGTACCTCGATTTCGTGCCGAAACTCTTCGAGGCCGTGCGGGACAAGTTCGGCTTCGATACTCATCTCCTGCACGACGTGCATCACCGTCTCACGCCGATCGAAGCCGCGCGGCTCGGCAAATCCGTCGAGCCGTATCGACTGTTCTGGATGGAAGATCCGACGCCTGCCGAGAACCAGGCGGGGTTCCGCCTGATCCGCGAGCACACCGTGACGCCGATCGCGGTGGGCGAAGTGTTCAACAGCATCTGGGATTGCAAGCAGTTGATCGAGGAACAGCTGATCGACTATATCCGCGCGACGCTCACGCATGCGGGCGGCATCACGCATCTGAAGCGCATTGCGGATTTCGCGTCTCTGTATCAGGTGCGCACGGGTTGTCACGGTCCGTCCGATCTCTCGCCGGTCTGCATGGGTGCGGCGCTGCACTTCGATCTGTGGGTGCCGAACTTCGGCGTGCAGGAATACATGGGCTTCCCGAAAGAAGCGCTCGACGTGTTCCCGCATGCATGGTCGTTCGATCGCGGAATGATGCATCCGGGCGAAGCGCCGGGGCACGGCGTGGACATCGACGAGAAGCTGGCCGCGAAGTATCCGTACGACCCGGCGTATCTGCCCGTGGCGCGCCTCGAGGACGGCACGCTCTGGAACTGGTGAGCGCGCCTGGTTTTACGCATCCAAAACACAAGATTCCGGAGAGAGACATGGCAGACAGAGAAACCAGCGCGATGCTGCGCCGGGTGGCGGCGGCATCGACTATCGGCACGGCGGCGGAGTATTACGACTTCTTCGTGTATGGCACGGCGGCGGTGCTCGTGTTCGGCGCGAAATTCTTCCCGAGCCACGATCCGCTGATCGGCACGCTCGCCGCGTTCGCCACCTATGCGGTCGGCTTCGTCGCACGGCCTATCGGCGGGATCGTCTTCGGGCATTTCGGAGACAGGATCGGACGCAAGAAGGCGTTGATCGTCACGATTCTGATAGTGGGACTCGGCACGTTCGCCATCGGTCTGTTGCCGGATTATTCGCAGATCGGTATCTGGGCGCCGGCGGCGCTCGTGCTGATCCGCGTGCTTCAGGGTTTCGGCGTCGGCGGCGAGCAGGCCGGCGCGGTATTGCTCACCGCCGAATACGCGCCGCCGCGTGAACGCGGTTTCTTCGCGAGCCTCGTGCAACTCGGCGCGCCCGCGGGCTTTCTGATTCCGTCGGGCATCTTCGCCGTGCTCACCGCCGTGCTTACCCACGAGCAGCTGATGAGCTGGGGCTGGCGTCTGCCGTTCCTCGGCAGCATCGTGCTGGTCGTCGTGGGGCTCTATATTCGCTTGCGCACCGAGGAATCACCCGTATTCGCGGCGATCCGCGAGACCAAGGCCGTCGAGTCGCGCCCTGTCGTGGAAGTGGTGAAGCAGCACGGCGCGACGATCGCGAAGGGCGTCGGCGCGAAGCTGATCGAGGCGTGCACGTTCGCGATGTACACGATGATCGTGCTCGCCTACGGCCGCGCGCACGGCATCGCTGACGCGTTGCTCCTTCAGACGATCATCGTCGCGGTGCTGCTCGAACTCATCGCGATTCCGCTCGCCGGCGCGCTGTCGGATCGCATCGGCAGGCGCGCGACTTTTATTGCGGGCGCGGTCCTGCATGTGCTGCTCGTGGTGCCGCTCTTTCATGCGATCGACAGTGGCAGCCGCCTCGCGATTCAAACCGTGATGATCCTCGCGATCTCGGTCGGCCACAGCCTTTGCTATGCGCCGCAGGCGTCGCTCTTTCCTGAACTGTTCCCGGCGCGTGTGCGCTGCAGCGGTATCGCGCTCATCTGGCAGATCGGCTCGCTCATCGGCAGCGGCGTGCTCGGGCTCGTCGCGGTCAAGCTGATCCAGGCGACGGGCGGCAGCTCGATCGGGCTCATCGCTTATGTGGCGGTGCTCGGCATCATCTCGACGATTTCGCTCCTGCTGCTGCCCGAAACCGCGCCGGTGCGGCTCGGCGGCGATCTGCACGACTGGGGCGCGCCGCAGCATGACACCGTGACCGTCGAATCTCACGCAGCACCGGCGCTCGCCGCGCGCCGCTGAGTGCATGCAAAACGCTTCATACAAAACGCAATCCGCATATCCCAGCGCACAACCCAGGACACCGATCATGCTCGCAGCCGTTCTCCACGAACCGAAGAAACTCGTTATCGACGAGATCGACACGCCCGAGCCGCAGCCCGGCCAGGTGCAGATTCGCGTGCGCGCGGGCGGGATCTGCGGCTCGGATCTCTCGTATTACTTCAAGGGCAAGAGCGGCGACTTCGCGGTGCGCGAGCCGTTCGTGCTCGGTCATGAAGTGGCAGGCGAGATCGCCGCACTGGGCGAGGGCGTGACCGGCCTGCAGGTCGGCCAGCGCGTCGCGGTCAATCCCGGCCTGAACTGCGGCACGTGCCGCTTCTGCGTGAAGGGCATGCCGAACCATTGCCTGAACATGCGCTTCATGGGCAGCGCGTCGACGTTTCCGCACATGCAGGGGATGTTCCGGCAGTACATCACGGCCGCCGCGCGCCAATGCGTGCCGGTGCCGGACACGCTCGATTTCGCGCAGGCGTCGATGGCCGAACCGCTCGCCGTCGCGCTGCACGCGTTGAAGCTCGCCGGGTCGCTCGTCGGCGCGAAGATGCTGCTGGTCGGCTGCGGGCCGATCGGCTGCATTGTGCTGGCGGCGGCGCGTCGCGCGGGTGCGCATCGCATCGTCGCGCTCGATCTGGCCGAGAAGGCGCTCGCGATGGCCGCGTCGCTCGGCGCGGACGAAACCGTGCTCGCGAACGATCAGGCGCGCATCGACGGCTGGTCGCGCGAGCGCGGCACCTTCGACGTGGTGATCGAGGCATCGGGCAGCCCGGCCGGGCTCGACACCGCTCTGCGTTCGGTGCGCGCGGGCGGCACCGTGATCCAGCTCGGCAACCTGCCTGCCGGCCAGTCGCCTGTCGCCGCGAATCTCGTGATGGCGAAGGAACTGCGTTATCAGGGCTCGTTCCGCTTCACGGACGAATACGTGACCGCCGCCGACGAGATCGCCTCGCAGCGCATCGATCTTCGCCCCTTGATGACGCACGCGTTTCCGCTCGCGGAAGCGAACCGCGCATTCGAAGTCGCTTTGGATCGCAACCAGTCGATGAAAGTGCATCTGCAATTCGACTGATACCGGCGCCGTAAGGTGCATTCAAAATTCAACATTCATAAAACCGCCGGGCCGAAAGGACAGAAGAAGCGGTGCATCGGAGACTCGACATGATCAAAAGTCAGCGATGGTTCGTCGTCGGCCTGCTGTTCCTCGCGGGCGTCGTCAACTATCTCGACCGTGCGGCGCTATCCATCGCCGCGCCGCTCATCCAGAAGGATCTGCATTTCACGCACGCGCAGATGGGCGTCGTGTTCAGCAGTTTTTTCATCGGGTATGCATTATTCAATTTCGTCGGCGGCGTGCTGTCGGACAAGATCGGCGCCAAGAAAGTGTTCGGCGGCGCGATGGGCATCTGGTCGCTGTTTTGCGGCGCGACCGCGCTCGCGAGCAGCCTCGTCTCGTTGATCGTGCTGCGCGTGCTCTTCGGCATGGGTGAGGGGCCGTTCAGCTCGTCGAACAGCAAGATGGTGAACAACTGGTTTCCGCGCCGCGAAGTGGCGAGCGCGATCGGCGTCATCAGTTCGGGAACGCCGCTTGGCGGCGCGCTCGCCGGTCCGATCGTCGGCTATATGGCGATCCAGTTCGGCTGGCGCTGGGCATTCGTCATCATCATGCTGATCGGTTTCGCGTGGCTCGTGCTGTGGGTCCTGTCGACGACCGAGCATCCGCAGCAGAACAAGCGCGTCACGCAGGCCGAACTCGATCTGATCGTCGCGGGCCAGCAGGAAGGTGCGTCGATGGAGCACGGCGCGCACGGCAAACAGGCAAATCTCGGCTTCTATCTGCGTCAGCCGATCATCCTCGCCACGGCGTTCGCGTTCTTCGCGTACAACTACGTGCTCTTCTTTTTTCTCTCGTGGTTCCCGACCTATCTCACCGAAGCGCATCACATGTCCTTGCGCGACATGAGCTTCGCGACCGTCATTCCGTGGCTGCTCGGCAGCATCGGGCTCGCGGCGGGCGGCTTCATCACCGATGCGATCCTGCGCATCACAGGCAAGCCGCTGATGTCGCGCCGCATCGTGCTGACGGTGTGTCTCGGCATGGCCGCGCTGAGCGTCGCGTTCGCGGGGCGCGTGGAGAGCACGCAGAGCGCGGTGGCGTTGATGTCGGTCACGATCTTCTTCCTCTATGTGACGGGCTCGGTCTATTGGGCCGTGATTCAGGACACGGTGCGGCGCGAGAACGTCGGCGGCGTGGGCGGCTTCGTGCATCTGCTCGCGAACCTGGCTGGCGTGATCGGACCGGCGGTGACGGGCTTCATCGTCGAGGCGACGCACGGCGCTTATGGCAGCGCGTTCGTTCTGGCCGGCGCGATCGCGGTGCTCGGTGCGCTATGTTCGCTGATGTGGATCCGCGAGCCGAGAACGCGCAATAAACCCGAAAGCGCTGCAAGTGCTGCGTGATAGTATCGGGAAGCGGGGCACGCACAGGTGCCTCGCACTCTTCTCATAAGCGTTCAGGTTTCAATCATGCAAGACGGTATCGTGTCGAATGGTTCAGCAGCGGTGCGGCGTGCGCGTGCGCGCAGGCCGGTCGCATCGCAGAAGATCGAGCTGCCCGATCTGACGGCGCTGATTTCGCATGACTCGCACGAGCCCATCGGCAAGCAGATTTTTCGCGCGCTGCGTCAGGCCATCTTCGCGGGACAACTCGCGCCCGGCACGCCGCTCTCGGAGAAGGAAGTATCGGAAATGTTCCAGGTCTCGCGGCAGCCGGTGCGCGAGACCTTCATCAAGCTCGTCGAGGCGGGCGTGCTGCAAGTGCTGCCGCAGCGCGGTACCTTCGTAAAGAAGATCTCGCCTCGGCAGGTGCGGGAAGGGCGCTTCATTCGCGAGGCGATCGAAACGGCGGTGGCGCGCAAGGCTGCCGTCGCCATCACCGATTCCCAGCTCGACGATCTCGCCGCGAACCTGCGCGAGCAGAAGACCGCATCGAAGGTGAACGACACCAGCGCGTTCCTCGCGCTCGACGAGCAGTTCCACATGCAGATCGCGCAATCGATCGATTGCGTGGCCGCATGGGACACGATCCAGGATATCAAGGCGCAAATGGATCGCGTGCGCTATCTGAGCTTGCCCGATGTATCGCCGCTCGATCTGCTCATCAAGCAGCACGCGCGCATCGTGAGCGCGCTGAAGGCGCATGATCCCGATGGCGCCGAAGAAGCGATGCGCGCGCATCTGCGGGAGATTCTCGTGTCGCTGCATCCGATCGCGGAGCGCAATCCTGACTGGTTCGAGCCTGACGAGCCGGAACGCGTGGCATTGGGTTCGTGAAAAGGAGCGGCGCGGGCCGCTCTTTTTTACATGCGGGCATTGCAGGATGCATCGAAGCGAAACACTGAATCATTCATTTGCCTGAATCGAATACGGCTGTCGATCGCCAGAATTTTTTATCGCACGTGGTGACACGGATAACGAAACACCTCGATGCGTTTCACTGAGCAATCGGAACAGCAAGCACGATGCAGGAACAGCTTCCATCGATATACCGTCAGGCGGCCGACGCCTACAACGCGGATCAATGGCAAGCGGCTTTGCACTGGACCGAGCAGTGCATGAGCATCGCGCCGGATCACGCGGACGTCGTTCATTTGCGCGGTTTGGTTGCGTTAGTGCGGGAGGACGCCGCCGATGCCGAGCGCTGGCACCGGCCGCTCGAGGGCCACGCCTCCAGACCTGTCGATTCCGCAATGGAAAGGGGCGCCTGCTCGCGCCGACCGCGATCGTCTGCTGATTCTGAATGAGCAGGGCTTTGGCGATTCGCTGCAAAAGCCGGTGGACGATGCAAAGCATCTTCAGCCGCAACAGCGGGCGCTTGTCGTCGACTGGATGGATGAAATCGCGGATTTCGCCGATACCGCGGCGCTCGTCGCAGCGCTGGATCTCGTCATCTGCGTCGATACTTCCGTGGCGCATCTGGCGGGCGCGATGGGCAGGCGCGTATGGCTGCTCAATCGGCATCTGGGCTGCTGGCGCCGGCTGCGCGACCGTGAAGACACGCCGTGGTATCCGAACATGCGCATCTTCAATCAGAAAGCGCCCGGCGACTGGGACGAAGTGCTCGGGCGCGTGCTCGCGGAACTCGAATGGGGCGCGTGGCGGTCGTGAAGCGTGCCACGTAGCGTGCATCCGGCGCGCGGCCGGCCGGATTCCCCGATTCAAATGAAGTACCTTCAGGCAGCGGCCGCTTCCACCCGTTCGACGAACGCGCACACGGCGGCCGTCACTTGCGCGGTCGTCGCCTTGCCGCCCAGGTCGCCGGTATGCAGCGACGGGTCCGCGGTGACCGCTTCGACCGCGGCCATCACACGCTTGGCCGCCTCGAATTCGCCGAGATGCTCGAGCAGCATCACGACCGACCAGAACGTGCCGATGGGGTTCGCGAGACCCTTGCCCATGATGTCGAAGGCTGAGCCGTGGATCGGCTCGAACATCGACGGATAACGGCGCTCCGGATCGATGTTGCCCGTCGGCGCGATGCCGAGGCTGCCCGCGAGCGCGGCGGCGAGATCGCTGAGAATGTCCGCATGCAGATTGGTCGCGACGATGGTATCGAGCGTCGCGGGACGGTTGACCATGCGCGCGGTCGATGCATCCACCAGTTCCTTGTCCCACTTCACGTCCGGGAATTCCTTCGAGACCTGCAGCGCGACTTCGTCCCACATGACCATCGCGTGACGCTGCGCATTGCTCTTCGTGATGACGGTCAGCAGCTTGCGCGGCCGCGACTGAGCGAGTTTGAATGCAAAACGCATAATGCGTTCGACACCGGCGCGCGTCAGGATCGATACATCAGTCGCGGCTTCGATCGGATGCCCCTGATGCACACGGCCGCCCACGCCCGAGTATTCGCCTTCCGAGTTCTCGCGCACGATCACCCAGTTCAGGTCTTCGGGCTTGCAGCGCTTGAGCGGGGCATCGATGCCGGGCAGGATGCGCGTCGGGCGCACGTTCGCGTACTGATCGAAGCCCTGACAGATCTTCAGACGCAGGCCCCACAGCGTGATGTGGTCGGGCACGTCCGGGTCGCCGGCCGAGCCGAAGAGAATCGCGTCCTTGTCGCGGATCGCATCCAGGCCATCGGCGGGCATCATCACGCCGTGCTGGCGGTAGTAGTCCGCGCCCCAGTCGAAATTCTCGAATTTGAATTCAAAATTTTGCGTGCTGCGTGCCAACGCTTCGAGCACCTGCTGGCCGGCGGGCACGACCTCCTTGCCGATGCCGTCGCCGGGAATGGTCGCGATGCGGTACGTCTTCATGTCTCGTCTCCGTCTTCGATGTGTCGGGTGTATCTCGATGTGAGGCCACTCTACACAACTTCCAGCGCCGGAACCGCCAACGGACTCAAAGCATCTTTAACTTCGATTCACAAGTGGGCGGGATGCGCGAGGCCGTTTCAGCTGGCGGATGCACGGGAGTTTGCGGGCAGGAAGCAGGGAACGCGGCGCTATACTGACCATCCTTTCACCGCATCCCGACCGCGGGCTCATCCGAGGCGCAAGTCCACAAATTGGCTGAACACGACCTAGAAAAACTCAAAATCGACCGGGGACCGTCCGCCGCGATGCCGCGGCGCCGGCGCCACTGGTTGCGTTATGCGGTCATCGCCGCGATCCTGCTCGCGCTCGCCGCCGTGGCATTGCGCCTGACCGGCCCGCAGGCCGTGGAAACCGCCACCGTCACATCGGTTTATCCGTCGCAAAGCTATACGCTCCTGAACGCCACCGGTTATGTCGTGCCGCAGCGCAAGGCGGCGGTCGCGTCGAAGGGACAAGGGCGCGTCGAATGGCTCGGCGTGCTCGAAGGCACGCCGGTGAAGGAAGGCCAGATCATCGCGCGGCTCGAAAGCAACGACGTCACCGCGTCGCTCGCGCAGGCGCAGGCGCAGGTGAAGGTCGCGCGGGCCAATCTCGAACTGCAGCGCGCCGAACTGAAGAACGCGGAAGTCGATCTCAGGCGCTTCAGGATTCTCGCTCCGCAAGGCGCGATTCCGGCGACGCAGTATGACGCCGCGCTCGCCCGCTACGACAAGGCCAAGGCATCCATCAACAGCGACGAAGCCGCGATCGTGTCCGCGCAGGCCAATGCGCAGGCCGCGCAAGTGGCCGTCGATCAGACCGTGATCCGCGCGCCCTTCGATGGCGTCGTGCTCGAAAAGCACGCGAATGTCGGCGACAACATCACGCCGTTCTCGTCGGCGTCGGACAGCAAGGGCGCGGTCGTCACCATCGCCGACATGAAAACGCTCGAAGTCGAAGCCGATGTCGCCGAGTCGAACATCTCGCGCATCGCCGTCGACCAGCCGTGCGAGGTTCAGCTCGACGCGCTGCCCGACGCGCGCTTCGCGGGCCGCGTGTCGCGCATCGTGCCGACGGTCGATCGCTCGAAAGCCACCGTGCTCGTGAAGATTCGTTTCGTCGAGCGCGATGCACGCGTGCTGCCCGAGATGTCCGCGAAAGTCGCGTTCCTCTCGAAGCCCGTGCCGCCCGAAGAAAAGAAGGCGCTCGTCGCGGTGCAGCCGGCGGCGGTCGTCACGCGCAACGGCAAGCACGTGGTCTACCGGATCGAGCACGACACGGCGCGCGAAGTGCCGGTGTCGACGGGCGAGCGCATCGGCGAACTGATCGCGGTGCAGGGCGTGAAACCCGGCGACGTGGTCGTGCTGTCGCCCGGCGACAAGATCAAGGACGGCGCCAGAGTCACTCTGGCGAAGAAATAGCGTGAGCGCGCCGCCTCTGGTCCAAATCAGTCACGTCGTGAAGTCGTATCGGCGCGGCGTGCAGACGGTGCCGGTCCTGACCGACATCACGCTTTCCATCGGACAGGGCGATTTCGTCGCGCTGATGGGCCCGTCCGGTTCCGGCAAGAGCACGCTGCTCAATCTGATCGCGGGCATCGACAGGCCCGACAGCGGCGAGCTGCTGGTCGGCGGGCTCGACATCACGCGTCTGCCCGAAGCCGCGCTCGCGGACTGGCGCGCGGCGAACGTCGGCTTCATCTTCCAGTTCTATAACCTGATGCCGGTGCTTTCCGCGTTCGAGAACGTCGAATTGCCGCTGATGTTGACGCGCCTCACGCGCCACGAGCGGAAGGAGCGTGTCGCGATGGTGCTCGACATGGTCAACATGGCCGACCGCATGAGCCACTATCCGTCGGAGCTGTCGGGCGGGCAGCAACAGCGCGTCGCGATCGCGCGGGCGCTGATCACGGACCCGAAGCTGATCGTCGCCGATGAACCCACCGGCGATCTCGACCGCAACTCCGCCGCCGATGTCCTCGCGATGCTGCAACGCCTCAACGACAAGCTCGGCAAGACCATCATCATGGTGACGCACGATGCCCACGCCGCGAGCGCGGCGAAGGCGCTCGTGCATCTGGAGAAGGGCGAACTGATCGATGGAACGCCGCGCTAAGCCATCATGTACGTGCTCAAGCTGATCCTGCGCAACGCGCTGCGCCACAAGCTGCGCACCACGCTGACGGTGCTCGGGTTGACCATCGCCGTGCTCGCGTACGGCCTGCTGCATACGGTCGTGGATGCGTGGTACGCGGGCGCGGCGGCGGCATCGAATGCGCGGCTCGTCACGCGCAATGCGATCTCGCTCGTGTTTCCCTTGCCGCTCGCCTACGAGAACCGCATTCGCGGCGTCGATGGCGTGACGATCGTCGCGCGCTCGAACTGGTTCGGCGGGGTCTATCGCGATCCGAAGAACTTCTTCGCGCAGTTCGCGGTGTCCGAGAACTATCTCGATCTCTATCCCGAGTTCATCGTTTCCCAGCAGGCGCGCGCCGATTTTCGACGCGATCGCAAGGGCGCGCTCATCGGCCGGCAACTCGCGGATCAATACGGCTTCAAGGTCGGCGACGTGATTCCGCTCAAAGGCACGATCTATCCGGGCACATGGGATTTCGTCGTGCGCGGCATCATGGAAGGACGCGACGAATCGACCATCACGCGGCAACTGATCTTTCACTGGGAGTATCTGAACGAGACGATCCGCAAGACGACCAAGCGCAACGTCGATCAGGTCGGCGTGTATGTGGTCGGCATCGAGGACCCGGACGAGGCCGCGGCCGTCTCGCGCAATATCGACGATGTCTTCAAGAACTCGCTCGCCGAAACGCTGACCGAAACCGAGCAGGCGTTTCAACTCGGCTTCGTCGCGATGTCGAATCAGATCATCGCGGCGATACGCGTCGTGTCATATGTGGTGATTCTGATCATCATGGCGGTAATGGCGAACGCGATGGCGATGAGCGCGCGCGAGCGCATCACCGAGTACGCGACGCTGAAGGCGCTCGGCTTCGGCCCGGTGTTTCTCTCCGTGCTCGTGTTCGGCGAATCGATGGCGATCTGCGCGATCGGCGGCGGCATCGGCATACTCGCGACGCCGCCGATGGCCGAAGTCTTCAAGCACGCGACGGGCGGCGTGTTCCCGGTCTTCATGGTCTCGCACGAGACGATGCTTTTGCAGGCCGCGTGCGCGTTCGTCGTGGCGCTCGCCGCGGCGATCGTGCCGGCGGTGCAGGCGAGCCGCGTGCGGATCGTCGAAGGCCTGCGGGCGATCGGCTGAGGACGCGCAATGGCGATTCCCGTTTCCTACGTCGCACGCAATCTCTGGGCGCGCCGTCTCACGACGATGCTCACCGCGGGCGGTCTCGCGCTCGTCGTGTTCGTGTTCGCGACCGTGCTGATGCTCGACGCGGGCCTGAAGAAAACGCTCGTGTCCACCGGCGAGCGCGATAACGTCGTCCTGATCCGCAAGGGCGCGGAGACGGAGATCCAGAGCGCGATCGACCGCGCGCAGGCCAATGTGATGGAGATGCATCCATCGGTCGCGATGAACGGCGACGGCGCGCCGCTCGCATCGAAGGAAACCGTGGTGCTGATCTCGCTCACCAAGCTCGGCGCGAACACGCCCGCGAACGTCGTGATTCGCGGCGTCTCGCCGATGGGCGTGCAACTGCGTCCGCAAGTGACGCTCACGGAGGGACGCATGTTCAGACGCGGATCGTCGGAGATCATCGTCGGGAGCAGCATCGCGAAGGGCTTCGGCGGCACGCGCATCGGCGATCACTTGCGATTCGCGCAGCGCGACTGGACCGTGGTCGGCCACTTCGACGCGGGCGGCAGCGGCTTCGATTCGGAAATCTGGGGCGATGTGGATCAACTGATGCAATCGTTCCGTCGCACGAGCTTTTCGTCGATGGTCGTGCGTCTCGCGCGCAGCGATGCGTTCGAGCGCTTCAAGGCGGACATCGACGTGGACCCGCGCCTCGCCGACGAAGCCAAGCGCGAGCAGGTGTTCTATGGCGATCAGTCGAAGGCGCTGTCGACGTTCATCAATATTCTCGGCTTCACGCTGTCGACCATCTTCTCGATCGCGGCTATGATCGGCGCGATGATCACGATGTACGCGTCGGTGGCGAATCGCGTCGCGGAGATCGGCACGCTGCGGGCGCTCGGGTTCAAGCGCTTCGATGTGCTCGGCGCGTTCCTGCTCGAAGCATTGTTGCTCGGGCTGGTCGGTGGTGTCGCCGGGCTCGGCTGTGCCGCGCTCATGCAGTTCGCTTCGTTTTCCACGACCAATTTCCAGACCTTCGCGGACCTGTCGTTTCGCTTCCTTCTGACGCCTTCGGTCATTGCGCAGACGCTCGGCTTCTCGCTCCTCATGGGTTTGATCGGCGGATTTCTGCCGGCGTTGCGGGCTTCGCGGATGAATATCGTCGACGCCTTGCGGGCGCGATGATTCGATTTCATCGAACGATCGATGCAGAACTATTCGATATTCAGCACCGATAGCGCGGCGTAGAGTGGACTCACCCGGCGATTTACTTATCGCTTTCGATTCCGCTTCGAAGGAGCATCCATCATGCCGCTCGTCCGCATCTCACTCGTGAAAGGCAAGCCGCGCGACCACATCCGCGCGATCTCGAACAGCGTGCACGATGCGCTCGTGGAAGCGTTCAAGGTTCCCGCCGACGATCGCTTTCAACTGATCGAGCAGCACGACCGCGAAGACTTCATCTACGATCCAGGCTATCTTGGCGTCGAACGAAGCGATGACCTCGTGTTCATCCACATCACCGCGAGCGACTGGCGCGACACCGCCACGAAGAAGGCGTTCTACAGGACGCTCGCCGCGAAGCTCGCGGCATCGCCGGGCTTGCGGCCCGAGGATGTGCTGATCGCGCTCGCGCCGAATCGCCGCGAAGACTGGTCGTTCGGCCACGGGCTCGCCCAATATGTGGAGGACGCGGCCTGAAAAACGAAAGGAGAGACGCACGATGAGCCCCACGACCCTGAAAGGCGCGTGTCATTGCGGCACGGTCACGTTCGAAGTCGATACGCCGATCGAACCCGCCGTGCGCTGCAATTGCAGCCTTTGCCGGCGGCGCGGCGCGGTGATGTCGCCGCCGTTTGCGGCGGACAGACTGCGCATCCTTTCAGGCGAGGGCGAACTCGCGATGTATCGGTTCAACACGCACGTCGCGAAGCATTTCTTTTGCAAGCGCTGTGGGATTTACACGTTCCATCAAACGCGGACGAATCCGGCGGAGTGGCGCGTGAACCTCGGCTGCATCGAAGGCGTCGATGCCTATTCGCTCGATGCGCCCGTCGCGGACGGCGCGAGCAGCTCCGTCGTGACGAGTCCATAGCCTGCTGCCGTGTGAGTGAAAGGTGTTAGGAATGGCAAATGCTATATCCCGGCACCCACAAGCCGTTCGCCTCCGAGGTCCTGTAGCGCAACCGCGTTTCAGACGAGCGGCGTCCGATAACTACACTCACACGGAGCGCCGTCATGGCCCAGAAACCTTCGAACGAACCCGATGCGGTACGCCGCCGTCTGCTTGCCGCGCTCGCCAGCACGGCCATGCTGTCCGCATGCGGCGGCGGTGGCAGCGACGACAAATCGGGCACGGTCACGCCGACGAGCCCCATCGGCAACATTCCGCCCGATCGCGCGAACCTGCCGCGGCCTGCGCTGCCGGCACCGGCGACATCGGGCATCGATCACATCGTGCTGGTCACGATGGAGAACCGTTCGTTCGATCATATGCTCGGCTGGGTGCCGGGCGCGGAAGGTCAGCAGGCGGGCAGGCAGTTCACCGACGCCTTCGGTGAAACGCATCCCACGTTCGCGCTGTCGGCCAACGCGGCCTATGGTTTCCAGGGTTGCCAGTTCGCGGACCCGGATCATGAATACGACGCGGGCCGCACGCATCTCGCCAATGGCGCGATGAACGGCTTCCTGCTCACGCCGGGCACGAACAAGACGCGCGGCGATCTGCTGCCGATCGGTTATTTCACGGGCAGCGATCTCGAGTTCTATCGTCAGGCGGCCGCGCAATACACCGTCTGCGACTACTACATGAGCGGCATTCTCGCCGATACGTTTCCGAACCGCGTCTATCTGCACAGCGGCGAGACGGACCGGCTGAGCGACACGCTCGATACCTCGTCGCTCTCGACGATCTGGGACCGTCTCGACGCAAAGAACGTGTCGTCGACGTACTATTACAACGACGTGCCGTTCACGGCGCTCTACGGCACGCGTTATGTCGGGCGCTCGAAGCGCTTTTCCGATTTCGTTTCCGATGCGGCCGGGGGCAATCTGCCGTCGTTCTGCATGGTCGATCCGAGCTTCGGCGGCGAGGCGAACGGCACCTCCAACGACGATCATCCGCACGCCGATGTGCGCAACGGTCAGGCGCTGCTCGGGCAGATCTACGAGGCATTGCGCACGGGCCCGAACTGGAGCAGCACGCTCATGATCATCGTCTACGATGAATGGGGCGGCTTCTTCGATCATGTCGCGCCGCCGGTGAGGCCGCTGACATCGGCTGAGCAGAAGCTCGGCAACGACGGCCGCCTCGGTTTTCGCGTGCCCTGCATGTTGCTCGGGCCGCGCGTGCGCGCGAACAACGTGGCGCGCTATCCGTTCGATCCGAGCTCGATCCATCAACTGCTGGCCTGGCGCTTCGGGCTCGATCCGCTGGGCGTGCGCGCGAGCGATCCCAGCACGTTCAACATGGCCTATGCGCTCGATCTGAACGCCGCGCCGCGCACCGATGCGCCCGCACTCGCGGTGCCGCAAGGGCCGTTCGGACTCGAATGTTCGAACACGCCGGCGATCGGCACGGGCCTCGGCACCGTCGACAAATCGCAGATCGCGAAGGCGGCAGAGGGCGCATCGCAAACGCCGACACCCGGCGGACGTTTCGCCGACCTGCGCGCCAAGGCGACGGCGCTCGGCTTTCCCTCCTGACGCACAGGCGTGGCACGCGCCGGTCGAGTCGCAACAAGCGGCTCGGCCGGAAAGATATCGAAAGTTTTCTCTTGCCCTTGTGACGCACGCGCTGCGGGCGCCGAATGCTATCGTGCCTTCACATACGATTCTTACAAGGGCGCCATGCGCAGCACATGGATCAGAGGCACGGTCAGATCGCAGCTCGACGCGCAGATCATGGCGTTCTTATCGAAGCATGCGCGCGCGACGAAGCCGCTCATCGACATGCGGGTGGCCATCAGAAATGAAAACGGAGAGATTTACCGGCTGATCATCGCGGACGGCGTGATCGAAATGATTCGCGCGGACAAGTTTCTCGTCAGCATTGGCTGCATCGAAGAAAGCACGGACGAATTCGATAGTCTCTTTCGCGTGCCTCTTTGAACGGACGGATCATTCGAAACGCAGCGTCATGAACACCGAATCGTGATACGTACCGCCGATCTTCAGCGCGCGCGGCTCCCGCGCGTATTCGACGAATCCCGCCGCGGCGTATAGCTTGATCGCCGCGAAGTTATCGGGTGCCACTTCGAGCTTGATTTCACCGACGACACCGCGCGCGTGCGCGAGCACGCAATCGAGCAGCGCTTGCGCAAGTCCCGTGCCGCGCGCGCTTTCGCGCACATACATGCCCCACAGCATGCCTTTGTGCCTGAGCTTCGCGCCCGGCGGCACGAGAAGTCCGGCTACACCGGCAAGCGTTCCGTCGCTCGCATAGCCGCCGAATACCGCGTGATCCGCGATACGTGCGCGAAACCATTCGAGCGCTTGCGTGTGTTCATCGTCGTAGGAAGCGCCGAACGACGCGGGATAGCGTTGCAGGCCTTCGAGACGGATGGCGCGAAATGCTTCGGCATCGGCGGGTGTGAGGCGGCGAAACAATGGCGCTAATGTTTTCGGCATGATGCGCTGTGGGCGAAGCGGAATTGAAACGTCCATCATAGCCGAGCTTCGAAATCTCACTGAGGCAATGATCTCCATCGACGATTACTAATAAAACCTTGAACCATGAGTCGATGAATTTCGTTGAGTAATGCTGACCGCGCAGATCAACATAGCGCACGCCGTACCGCGCTTTACAAAGCCGATGAATTCCAATATTGATAAGAAGCGGCTTTCTGACCTTCGGGTCGATCGGATTCGGGCTTCCACCGCGCGGAGGTGAAGACATGGCAACGCGGACAAACGCGCGACGGCATCGCTCGATCAAGCGCGCACAGGCGACGCTGCTCGCGCTGGCTTCGATATTCGTCGCGGGCAACGCTTCTGCGACGGAAGGCGCGTTGGGACGCCCTGTCGCGGGGACGAGCGTGCTGTCCGGCGTCGGCATCGTGCCGACCGAACCGGTGTGGATCGCGAGCCTGCAGACCGTCTATCTCGATGGCTCCATCGGTGCCAGCCGTCCGGTGCCCATCGGGGGACAGACTTCGCTGGGCCTGAACGGCGAGCTGTCGCTCACGCTCGCGAGCCTCCTGAAAGTATGGGGAAGCTACGGCGGCTGGGCGTTCGCATCGGGCATCACGCTGCCCTACATCTGGGAGAAGGTGACGGGCAGCTTCGCCACCGGCCAGTTCATCAGTACGACGAGCGATCGCGCGTCGAATCTCTATGACATGCTCTTCACGCCGATCGAAGCGGGCTACCAGATTTCGGAGACCGATCACATCGCGCTGTCCTTCAACATCTGGGCGCCGACGGGCAATTACGAAGCGGGCGCGCTCGCGAACCCGAGCCTCAACAACTGGACCTTCGTGCCGACCGTCGCCTATACGAAGCTCGTGCCGAAGTACGGCCTCGAGTTCGACGCGGTGATGGGCTTCCAGTTCTACACGCGCAATACCGCGACGAACTACCAGAACGCGCCGCTCTTCACGCTCGACGTGATGGGCCTCAAGAAGTTCGCGAACGGCTTCGGCATGGGCGTGGTGATGGGCACCGTGCAGCAGCTCGGCAACGACACCGGCCCGACCGCCGATCGCCTCAACGGCTTCGTCGGGCATGACTTCACGGTCGGCCCGATCGTCACCTACGAGACGAAGATCGGCGGCAAGGCGCCGCTGTCCGCGAGCGTGCGCTGGGTGCCCTCGGTCACGAGCACCAACCGGCTGAAGAGCACGAAGACCTTCATGGCGACGGCCACGCTCGTGTTCTGACGCACTTCCACTTCTGTTTCATTCCGCCTTGCCGATCACCCAGCGATAGTACGGATTCGCGCGATCCGCCTGCAGCACCGCGCCGATATCGCTCGTCCATGCCTCACGATCGCCGCGATACGCATCGAGCCCAGCGCGATAAAACGCGTGCAGCGTGCGGCGCTCGGCGGCGAGCGTGTCGATGAAGGCCGGGTCCGCGTTCGTGAGCGGCGGCGCGCTTTGCAACGCGAGCATGTGCGAGAGCGTCGCGGGAAAATCGCCGCGACGCACCCACGGCGCATATTCGATGCGCGGATCGTCGTCCGTGACGGGGCGCGCGTCTTCTGCGTAATAGGCGAGGGCGGAGCGGTCCGCGATCCACGTCGCCGCCAACGCTTCCGGCGACGCGATGCCGACTTCGCGCAACGCACGCGCGACGTCGGGCTGCGCGAAACGCGCGCGCAGGCGCGGCACGTCGAGCGGCATCGGCTGCATCGAGCCGACGAGCATCATCTCGTGAAACTCGGTCGTCCAGAGGGCCGCATGCGGAAACACCTGCAGGAAGCTCTGGATGAGCGAGCGCGTCTGATCCTCGTTCTGCGTCGCGAGCGGCAGCCATTGCGCGACGATGCCGCCTTCGTTCAGACGTGCCGCCGCGAGGCGATAGAAGTCCGTCGAATACAGATTGACGACGCCCGCCGCGGACGGCGGCGGCGGCTCCAGCGTGACGAGATCGTAACGTTCGCCGCGCGACAGCAGTTCGCGGCGGCCATCGGCGACACGCACATCGATGCGCGGATCGGCGCTCATGCCGAAATTGCCGTCGAAGCGCGACGACGCGCGCACGACCGCGGGCAACAACTCCGCGACGACGCGCTTCTCCAGTGTCGGCCACGTGAGCAGCGCGCCGCCGGTGATGCCGGTGCCAAGGCCGATGACCAACGCAGAACGCGGCGTGCCGGCATGCACCATGAGCGGCGCGAGCGCCTGCAGACGCATGTAGCGGCGCGAGGTCATCGCATCGCCGGAATTCGACACGCCTTGTATGTAGAGCCGGCGAAAGCGTTGCGCGCCATCGCCCTGATCGAGCACCGCGACCGTGCCGCCCGCGCTTTCCTCGTAATACGCGAGACTGCCGCCGTGCGAAGTCGCCAGCAGCGCGCCGAGGCGATCGGCGGGCGTGACGATCGCGACGATCGACGAGAGCGCAGCGATCGACGCGCACACGACGATGCCCGCACGCCGCGCGATGCCGCCGCTCAGCGCCGCCGACAAGCCGATCAGACCCGCCGCGACCGCAAGCACGCCGAGCGAGCGGATGAGCCCGAGCGACGGCACCAGCTCGAAGCCCGCGAACAGCGTGCCCGCGATGCCGCCCGCCGTGTTGAGCGCGAGCACGCGCCCGACATCCGCGCCGATGCCCGAGTTCGTATCGCCCGCGCGGCCGTTCGCGGCCATGCGCAGCGCGAAGGGGAAGGCGGCGCCGAGCAGCAGCGTCGGCACGAGCACGATCGCGCAGGCGGCCACCGCGAAGCTCGCGCACATCGACGTGAGCAGATTGCCGGTCGCGGCGAGCGCGAGCGCCGATGCATGCCGTTGCGCGTCCATGAGCCAGCCGCCCGCGCCCGCGACGCCGCCGAGCGCGCAAAGACCCGCCATGCCGACGAGCACGCCGAACGCGCTCCACGGATCGCGCACGCGGTCCGCGTGGCGCGCGGCGATCGCGCTGCCGAGCGCGAGCCCGAGGAGGTAGGTCGCGAGCACGATCGAGAACGCGAAGCTGCGCGTGCTGATGAACTGCGCGATCGCTTGCGACCACACGACTTCATAGCCGAGCGCGATGCCGCCCGCGACCGCATACAGCGCGACCGCGATGCGCGCGTGCGCCGCATCGGGCGACGATTGCGCCCGCGGCGCATCGGCGGCGATGGATGCGGCCAGACCCGGCCGTGGCTGACGCGAGATCGCCACGGCGCCGAGCGCCGCGACGGCGTTCAACGCGCCTGCGGCGAGTGCGCTGCCTTGCACGCCGAGCAAGGGAATCAGCACGAAGGCGGGCAGCAGCGCGCCCGTGATCGCGCCCGCGGTGTTCGCGGCATAGAGCCGTCCGCCCGTGCCGCCGACGCCCTGTCGCGATGGCGCGAGCGCGCGCGTGAGCACCGGCACCGTACCGCCCATCGCGATGGCGGGCACGCCGACGAGCGCGAAGGGCAGCGCCCACGCGAGCGGACCGGCGCTCGCCTGAAACGCGGCGAACAGCGCGGCGCTGTGCGCGAGTGCCTGCGTCGCGCCGATGCCGAGCAGAAGTGCCGCGATCTCCAGGGCCGCATAGAACAGGAAGGGCCGTCCGGCGCGATCGGCGAGCTTGCCGAAAAGCCATCCGCCGAGCGCGAGGCCCGCGAAGAACGCGCTGATCGCGATCGTCACCGCCTGAACTTCGATGCCCACGACGAGCGTGAGCTGCTTCACCCACAACACCTGATAGATGAGCGCCGCCGTGCCGGATGCGAAGAGCAGCAGCGCGGGCCACGTGAGACGCATGGCCGGCGCGGCATGACGTGCCTGGCGGCCTGCACGGTGACGGATCGGTTTCGTATGCCCGGCGCTGAGATGGCTCATCGCTTGCAAGTTCCGAGGAGAACCCGCTGCGTCTTCCGATGCAGCGGGCATGGTCATCGAACGATCGTGGGCGGCCTAGTTGCCGGTCGTGTTGAGGCTCTTCATCAGCGAGTCGGTCATCTGGTCGATGCTGAAGCTCGCGGGACGCTGGCTCGGCGGGTACTGCTTGAAGGTCGCAAGGAACGGCGCGACCTTGGTCACCGCGTATTGCGCGAGATAGACGTTCTTCGTGCTCCAGTCGTAATACTGGTCGGACACGATATCCGCGCGTTCATACGGGTCCATGCGCAGATTGAAGATCTTCGGCACGCGCAGACACGTGAACGGATTGGCCCAGACCTGGAACCCGCCCGGCGCGCGCTGCTCGCAGAAGACGAACTTCCAGTTGTCCTGGCGCATCGCGACGAGCAGGCCGTCGTCGTCGAAATAGAAGAACTCGTGGCGCGGGCCTTCCTTCGCCTGGCCGGTCAGATAGGGCATGAAGTTATAGCCGTCCAGATGCACCTTGAAATTCTTGCCGCCGACCGCCGCGCCTTTCAGCAGGCGTTCGCCGATGTTCGCGTCGCCCGCGGCGGCGAGCAGCGTCGGGAACCAGTCGAGGCCGGACATCATTTGCGTCGATACGGAGTTGGCCTTGATGTGTCCCGGCCATCGGACCATCGCGGGCACGCGGAACGCGCCTTCCCAGTTGGTGTCTTTCTCGCTGCGGAACGGGGTCGTCGCCGCATCGGGCCAGGAGAACTGGTTCGGGCCGTTGTCCGTCGTGTAGACGACGATCGTGTTGTCCGTGATCTTGAGATCGTCCAGTGTCTTGAGCAGCTTGCCGACATCGCCGTCGTGCTCGATCATGCCGTCCGCATATTCGTTGCCCGGCATGCCGCTTTGCCCTTGCATCGAAGGCCGCACGTGCGTGAAGAGGTGCATGCGCGTGGTGTTCATCCACACGAAGAAGGGCTTGTCCGCCTTCGCCTGCTTTTGAATGAAGTCGATCGCGGCTTGCGTCGTTTCGTCGTCGATCGTTTCCATGCGCTTGCTCGTGAGCGGGCCGGTGTCCTGAATCTTGCCGTCCGCGAAGGAATGAATCACGCCGCGCGGTGCGTTGGCTTTCACATAGGCCGCATCGTTCTTCGGATAGTACGGACGCTCCGGCTCTTCCTCCGCGTTCAGGTGATACAGGTTGCCGAAGAACTCGTCGAAGCCGTGCGCGGTGGGCAGATATTCGTTGCGGTCGCCGAGGTGATTCTTCCCGAACTGGCCCGTTGCGTAGCCGAGCGGCTTCAGCGCCTGCGCAATCGTGATGTTCGCCGCCTGCAGTCCGACCGGCGCGCCCGGCACGCCGACCTTCGACAAGCCCGTGCGCAGCGTCACTTCACCCGTGATGAACGTCGAGCGGCCCGCCGTGCAGCTGTTCTCCGCGTAGTAATCGGTGAAGATCATGCCTTCGTTGGCGATGCGGTCGATATTCGGCGTCGTATAACCGACCACGCCCTTGCTATACGCGCTGATATTGGTCTGCCCGATATCGTCGCCGAAGATCACGAGGATGTTCGGCTTCTTCGAGCTCTGATTGCCGGCGGGCTTCGCATTGTTCTGCGCGGGCGCGGGCGGCTTCGCGGGCGCGGCGGGCTTCGCGTTGTTCTGCGTCTGCGCGGTCGAGACCATCGGCGGCACGATGAGCACGCAGATGGCCGCGATCGCGGCGAGTGCGCCGGTGAGATACCGGACGCGTCGAAGATTCGGCTTTGTCATTGTCGTTCTCCTTTCGCGATGCACCCGCACGCCTCAGAGAAACCGCTATTGCTTCGCGTCGCGCGGATAGATGGTGCTCCACTCGTCCTTCATGCTCACGACGATCCAGCCTTTCGCGAGTGCTTCGTCCCATGCGTGATCGAGCTTGCCGACCTTCGATTGCCGGTCATAGGCGAACTCGCGCGCGGCATCGTCGTGATGCACGATGAGCGCGAGATGCGGACCGGGCTGCGCGGCGGTGTATTCGAGCATCTGCTGGTCGCCGTCCGAGTTGCCGAATGCGAGCACCGGCTTGCGCCCGATTTGTCGATAGATACCGACGGGCTTGCCCGGTCCGTCATCGACGAAATCGAGCTTCGGCTGGCGCACGAGCGCGGGCTTGCCGTCGCGCATTTCGTAACTCACGGCCTGGCTCGAGCCGATCACCTGCTCGGGCGGAATGCCGTAGACACGATCGGCGAATGCGCGCATGAATTCGATCGTCCCGCCCGACACGATGAACGTCTTGAAGCCGTTGGCGCGCAGATACGCGAGCAACTCCAGTTGCGGCTGATAGACGAGCTCGGTATAAGGCCGATGGAACTTCGGATGCCTGGCCGTGGCGAGCCATGCGCGGATCGTGCTGTCGTATTCATCGACGGTCATGCCGCTGTTCGCAATGCCGATGAGCTTCATCAACGCCTTCTGCTGACCCGCGAGCGCTGCCTGATCGTGCGCGGCGAGCGCGCGGAACGCCGGATCGTTGCGCCACTCGGGATGCTTCGGCGCCGCGGCCTTCACCTGGTCCAGCAGGAACATGAACTGAAAGTACAGCGGCTGTTCGCTCCAGAGCGTGCCGTCGTTGTCGAACACCGCGATGCGATCGGCGGGCGGCAGGAACGAGGGCGAGCCTTCGCGCGTCACGTCGTCGACGAACTTGATGATCGCCTCGCGCGCACGGCCATCGCGCCACGAGGGCAGTACCGCGGCGGCGGCCGGTGCCGTGGCTGTTGCCTGCGCGCCGGCGGTGGGCTGAACGCTCGTGCTATCGACATGACTCGCACATCCGGCGACGAACGCCGCGGCAAGCAGCGTCGCCGTACAGCCGCGCAGACGTTCGAACGGCCTGCGCGCCCCGTGCATGGTTTTTTGTTCTTCGAATTTCAAGGTATTGCTTCCTTTCTGCTCAACGAGCGGTTGTTACAAAATCGTCGTGCGTCCGGTTCCAGACGTCCTTGTCCATCACGAGCCGGAATCCCAGATGCGACATGCTGTTGTACGGGTCGGTGCCGCGCCGCGCGCTCGGGCGATAGCTCAGGCAATAGGCTTCGTTGCATAGAAAAGAGCCGCCGCGCGTGACGCGCTTGGGCGCCTGCACGGGCACGCCGGGATCGGCGGGGTCCCATGAATCGGACGGGCCCTTGGGTTCGTCGACCACGCCGCCGATCGACGCCTCGCGTCTGAACTGGTCCGCGCGATACCAGTCCGCGGTCCATTGCCAGGCGTTGCCGGTCATGTCGGAGAGACCGTAGCCGTTGGCCGGAAAGCTGCCGACAGAGCTCGTGCCCGCCGCGCCGCCCGCCTTTGCATTGACGACGGGGAACGGCTGCGCCTGTTGCCCTTGCCAGACGTTCGCCATTTGCTTGCCATCGGGCGTGAACCGATCGCCCCACGAATAGGTGGCCTGCTCGAGGCCGCCGCGCGCGGCGAATTCCCATTCGGCTTCGGTGGGCAGGCGCTTGCCGGCCCATTTCGCATAAGCCTCGGCATCTTCATAAGAGACCTGCACGACAGGATGATCGTCCTTGCCCACGATGCTGCTCGCGGGTCCGGTCGGATGCCGCCAGTCCGCGCCGGGCACGAAGCGCCACCAGCGCGAATAGTCCTGGAGCGGGACTTGCTCCGCAGTGCCGACGAACACCATCGCGCCGGGCACAAGCTTGCTGTCGGGCGGGCGCGGCGTGCCGGGCGGCAACTGCACTTCGAGGGTGTGCCAGTCGGGCTTCTTCTCGGCGGTGGTGACGTAGCCCGTCGCCTCGACGAACTTGCGGAACGCCGCGTTGGTCACGTGATGCTCGTCCATCCAGAAGCCATGCACGCGTACCGCGTGCGCGGGGCGTTCGTTGGCTTGCGCGAGCTTGCTGTCGCTGCCCATCAGGAATTCGCCGCCGGGCACCCACGCCATGCCTTTCGGACCATGCACGCCGTCGCCGAGGACGATGCGGACCGATGGCTTCGCGTGGCTGGTCATCGCCCGACTGACCGCATAGCCGACGAGCGCGGGGCACAAGAGAAGCAGCACGGCCCATAGCGCGACGCGGCGCACACGCGAGCCGCGCACGGCTGGCGGCGATACGGGTGTCGAGTTCTGCTCGCGCGTCGCGTGCTTGCGCATCGTCGACTCGTTGCTCATGCGCGTCCCTCCACTTGTGGCTCGGCGGCGTTCGGACCCACCAATATACGAACGCTTACGCGTTTTCAACCTTTTTTAAGCGGCGCCGAAAAGGAATGCAGCGCCGCTCGCGATTGAGCAATATAGCTTTCATTGCAGCGCCGAGGGTTTCAAAAAATGTAGCAATGCGATGCTTTGACGAAAACGCCGAGGTCCAGTAACTTGTCGCTCACGCGGGCCTATAGCGTCACGAGGCGGAACATAAGATAGACGACCATCGGAAAGAGCCAGTCATGCGCGATACCATCCGGCGTTTCGAAGCGAGCATCGGAGAAGCGGTCGTGGGGCAGGAAGCCGTCGTGCGGCAGATCCTGATCGCGCTGCTCGCCGATGGCCACGTGCTGCTCGAAAGCCTGCCCGGCCTCGCGAAGACGCGTACCGTGAAGGCCATCGCGGCGCGCCTCGCCGCGACGATGAAGCGCATCCAGTTCACGCCCGATCTGCTTCCTTCCGACATCACCGGCGGCGAAACGCTGCTGCAATCGGGCACCGAGCGCACGCTCACGTTCCAGCCCGGCCCGATCTTCGGCAATCTGATTCTCGCGGACGAAATCAATCGCGCGCCCGCGAAGGTGCAATCCGCGTTGCTCGAAGCCATGGAAGAGCGGCAGATTTCCGTGGCCGGCAAGACGCATGCAATGCCCGATCTCTTTCTCGTCATGGCGACGCAGAACCCCATCGAACAGGAAGGCACGTATCCGCTGCCCGAAGCGCAGATGGACCGCTTTCTGTTGAAGGTGCTGATCACGTATCCGTCGCCGCAAAGCGAATGCGAGATGCTGCGTCTCCTGCGGCGTGAGACCGAAGGCGACAGGACGCGCTTCGACACGCTCTCGCAAGAGGACATCTTCGCGGCGCGCGAGGCGGCGCGCCGTGTGAGCGTGGCGCCGGCCATCGACGAATACATCGTGTCGCTCGTGAATGCAACCCGGCATGGCGAGACCATCGACGCCGATCTCGGCAAGTGGATCGAAGTGGGCGCGAGCCCGCGCGGCGCGATCGGTCTCGATCGTGCGAGCCGCGTGCACGCATGGCTCGACGAGCGCGCGTTCGTCACCCCCGACGATGTGCGCGCGGTGATTCATCCGGTGCTGCGTCATCGGCTGCTGCTGTCCTACGATGCGAACGCGGACAACATCGGCGCGGACGCGGTGATCGACCGGCTGGTGGAGAAAGTGGCCGTGCCTGCCTGATTCCGGAGGATTGTTTCGATGGCGGCGAGCGCAGAGGATTCGATCGGAAGCGTGTATGTCGATGCCGCGCATCTCGCGCGGCTCGAATACCGTGCGCGCGGCCTGAGCTTTCTCGCGCCCGCGCCGGTGTCGAGCATTCTGTCGGGCAGACATGCATCGCGCATGCGCGGGCGCGGTCTGAACTTCGAGGAACTGCGCGGCTATTTGCCCGGCGACGATATCCGTCACCTCGACTGGCGCGTGAGTCTGCGCACCGGCAAGCCGCATGTGCGCGTGTACACCGAGGAACGCGATCGTCCCTTGCTCGTGATGGTCGATCAGCGCATGAGCATGTTCTTCGGATCGAGCCGCGCGTTCAAGTCGGTCGTCGCGGCCGAAGCGGCCGCACTCGCGGTATGGATGGGTTTCGCGGCGGGCGATCGCGTGGGCGGCGTCGTGTTCGGCGACGACGAGATGGTGCGCGTGCGGCCCTTGCGCAGCAGAACGCGCATCGAGATGCTGTTCGGCGCGATCGGCCGCATGAATCGCGCGCTCGCCGCCGACAGTCCCGCGCGCACGAACTACGCGCAACTGAACGCCGCGCTCGAAGGCGTGCTGCAGATCGCGGGGCATGATTTTCTCGTCTGCATCATGAGCGATTTCGCCGGCGCCGATGAGCGCACGCGCCAGCTCTTGCGCCAGCTCGCGGCCCATAACGATGTGATCGCCGCGCTCGTCTTCGATCCCATGTGGCAGCGCATGCCGGAGCATCGCGCGCTCGTCGTGAGCGAAGGGCGCCTGCAGGTGGAATTGCGCATCGAGAACGAACGCGTGCGCGCGCCGCTCGCGAGTCTCTTCAAGGGACGCGCCGCCGAAATCGCGGACTTGCTGCGCGCGAGCGGCGTGCCGTTGATGGCGTTATCGACGGCGGAGCCGGTTGTCGATCAGGTGCGCCGGCTGTTCGGCGAACGGCCGCGTCATGCCCTGCGAGGCGGCCTATGAGCGACGTGCTCGTTCCGCATGACACGCCGGCCGCGCTGCAAGCGCTGCGCGAGTTGCCGTTGCCCGCGCCGGTTTCGTATGCGCCGCAGACCATCGGCTGGGCGTTCGTTGCGTTGCTGCTGATCGTGATCGCGCTCGTCGTCGCGTGGTTCGCGTGGCGTCGTCATGAGAAGTCGCGTTATCGGCGCGAGGCGCTTGCCGAACTCGCGCGCATCGAAACGAAGCTGCGCGATGAATCGACGCGTGCCGCGGCGCTCGCCGACATCGCGCCGCTCATCAAACGCACGGCGCTCGCCGCCGCGCCGCGTGGAAAGGTGGCCGCATTGAGCGGCGCGTCATGGCTCGCGTATCTGAAGAAGACGCACGGCGCGTTCGACGACGAAAGCGGCGCTTTGCTCTATGCGGCCAGCTATGCGCCCGCCGGGCAGTTGGCGGCCATCACGCGCGAGAAAGCGGAGCGCGTCGCGCGAGCCGCACGCGACTGGATCGAGCATCATCATGTGGAAGCTTGAATTCCCGTGGATGTTCCTGCTCCTGCCGCTGCCCGCGCTCGTGTGGTGGCTCGTGCCCGCATACCGCACGACGGCGTCGGCCGTGCGCATGCCGTTCTTTCAGGAAATGGCGGACGCTGCGGGAGAAAAGCCCGCGCCCGGCGGCGTGCGTCTGCGCAGCAACTGGCTTCAGCGCATGCTGATGCCCTTGCTCTGGGTGCTGCTGCTGATTGCGGCGGCGCGCCCCGTGTTCGTCGAAGCGCCCGTCACGCGCGACATGCCGGCGCGCGATCTGCTGCTCGCGATCGATCTGTCGCAGTCGATGAGCGAGCGCGATTTCATCGACACCGCAACGAACGAGCGCATGGATCGCCTGAGCGCGGTGAAGCGCGTAGTCGCGGATTTCATCGCGAAACGCAAGGGCGATCGCATCGGTCTCGTCGTGTTCGGCGATGCCGCGTACCCGCAAGCGCCTCTCACGCTCGATCACGACAGCGTGCTGATGCTGCTCGACGCGATGCGCATCGGCATGGCGGGGCCGCGCACGGCGATCGGCGATGCGATCGGTCTTGCCGTCAAGCTGATGGAGAACACGCCCGCGCAGGAGAAAGTGCTCGTGCTGCTCACCGACGGCAACGACACCGCGAGCGCGATTCCGCCGGAGCAGGCGGCGCGCATCGCGAAGCGGCACGGCATCGTCGTGCATACGATCGGCATCGGCGATCCGGATACGCAAGGCGAGGACAAGGTCGATCTCGACGCGCTCGCGCGCATCGCGAAGACGACGGGCGGCAGCGCGTTTCATGCGCTCGGCCGCGAACAGGATCTCGCCGCCGTGTATGCGGACATCGACAGGATGACGCCGGAGAAGATCAAGCGCGAGATTTATCGTCCGCAGCGCGCGTTTTATTGGGTGCCGCTCGCGCTCGCCGTGTCGATGCTCACGCTGTATCACGTGCTCGCGTATCTCATCGCGATGTTGCGTGCGCCGCGCCGCGCGACGCCGATGGACGAGGCGGAGGCCTGACATGGCCATCGATCTCACCGCGTTCCATTTCTTGCGGCCGGTGTGGCTTCTTCTGCTGATTCCCGCCGTGCTGCTGCCTTTCGTCTGGCTGCGCCGCAACGATGTGCGTGCGCGCTGGCGCAATATCATCGCGCCGGACTTGCTCGATCATCTGATCGTCGGCGAAAAGACGCGGCGCCGCGTGCAGCCGGTGCATGCGCTGTCCGCGCTGATCGCGCTCGGCGCGATATCCGTTGCGGGACCGACATGGCAGCAGGAGCGTCCGCCCTTCGATCAGGACAAGGCGCCGCTCGTCGTCGTGCTCGAACTCGCGCGTTCGATGGATGCGGCCGATATCGCGCCGACGCGCATCGAGCGTGCGAAGCAGAAGGTGCTCGATCTCGCCGCGGCGAGAAAGGGCGCGCGCACGGGGCTCGTCGTGTTCGCATCGAGCGCGCATCTCGTCGTGCCGCCGACGGAAGACCCTGCCATGCTCGAACTCTATGTGCCCGCGCTCGCGCCCGAGCTGATGCCGCGCGATGGCAAGAACGCGGCGGCGGGCCTCGCGATGGCGGAGCGCATGCTGCAAAAGACCGAAGCGGCGGGCACGATCGTCTTCATGAGCGACGGCTTCGACGAAAGCGGCACCGATGCGTTCGTGCGTATCGCGAAGGCGTCGAGGCATCAGCTGCTATGGCTCGCAGTGGGCACGGAAAACGGCGGTCCGATACGCAAATCGAACGGCGAACTCGCGATGGACGATGCGGGCCATCCGCTCACCGGCACCTTCGATGCCGCCGCGATCCGCAAGATCACGCAGGCGGCATCCATTCCGCTCGCGAGCATGCGCGCCGATGACGACGATATCGAATGGGTTCAGCGCCGCGCGCAGGTCTATCTTGAGGCGGCGCAGGAAGCGAAGATCGTGCCGCGCTGGAAGGAGAGCGGCTACTGGCTCGTCCTGCCGATACTCATGGTCGCGCTCTATTGCTTCAGGCGCGGATGGACGGTGAAGTGGCTGCCGGTCATATTGATTGCGCTTGCAACGACCGGCGTGCCGACACAGGCGCGCGCGGCATCGTTCGAATGGCTCGACCTCTTCGCGACGCACGATCAACAGGGCCGATGGAGCTTCGAGCACGGCGATTACAAGCGCGCCGCGCAACGTTTCGACGATCCGATGTGGAAAGGCCGCGCGCAATATCTGGCGGGCGATTATGCGGATGCGCTCGAAACGTTCTCGCGAATGGATACGGCACAGGCGTATTTCTACATCGGCAACACGCTTGCGCATCTGAAGGACTATGAAGGCGCAGTGAAGGCATACGACAACGCGCTTGCCCGTCGCGCCGATTTCGCCGATGCGCGCGCGAACCGCGATCTGGTGCAAAAGCTCATCGAGGACGACAAGGACGAGAGCGACGAATCGACGACGCTGAAACCCGATCAGATCGACCTGCAAAAGAAGAAGGGCAAAGAAGGCAAGCGAGTGCCCGTACAGGGGCAGCGTCCTTCCGAAGAAGCATGGATGCGCAACCTGAACACATCGCCGGCGGCGTTCCTGCATCAGCGGTTCGCTCAAGAAGCGGGAGGCGGACCATGATGCGCCGCATCGTCGCGATGCTCTGCATGTGGCTCGCATGCTCGTTCGCATGGGCCGACGATGCGCCACGCACGATGCTGCGCGCGCATCTCGAACCATCGGGGCCGGTCGTGGCGGGCAGCGCGGTGAAGCTCGTCGTCGATGCGCTGACGACGACCTGGTTCACCGCCGCGCCGGACTGGCCGCTCTTCGAGATGCGCGATGCATTCGTCACGCTGCCCGATGACAACGCGCTGAATCTCAATGAGACGATAGACGGCGTGCGATGGTTCGGCGTGAGCCGTGTCTATCGCATCGTGCCGCGCGCGTCGGGCGCGTTCGATGTGCCATCGTTTTCGATTACGCTGCATCCGGGCGGCATGGACACGCTGGTCGCGCTGCAAACGCCGCCGCTCGGCTTCACCGCGACGCTGCCGCCCGGCGCCGAAGGCATGGCGTCATTCTTTCCCGCGCCCAAGGTCACGGCGACGCAGCGCATCGAGCCTGGCGACGGCGCGCTCGAAGTGGGCGGCACGGTGACGCGCATCGTCACGCAGCGCGCCGATGCGACCGAGTCGATGCTGATCGCGCCGGTTCCGTTCGGTGAGATCGAAGGCTTGCGCCGTTATCCGAAGCCGCCCGCCACGCGCAATATCTCCGACGACAGGACGGGGCTCGTCGCGGGCGAGCGGACCGATACGGTCACGTATGTCGTGAACAGGCGCGGGCGTTATGAACTGCCGCCGATCGACATCGAATGGTGGAACACGGCGGCGCATCGGCGCGAAACGATTCATCTGCCTGCGGTACATTTCACTGCACGCGCGGCTCACGAGAAGCCGCTATGGGAGATTCCTGCCGATGCGCTCGCAGGCGCGGCGCGTCACACGGTGATCTTCCTGAATGCGCGCGACATCGTGTATGCGTGCATCGTGCTGGCGTGCGTGGCGGCGGGCGTGTGGTTCTATCCGCGCATGAGAACGTGGCTCGAACGGCTGTCGCGCTGGTGGATCGCGGCGCGCAGGAAGCGGGCGGAAGGCGAGTTCGCCGCGTGGCGCGCGTTGAAGCAAGCCGTCGATTCGGGCGCGATGAAGCGCGTGATTCCGGCGCTTTATCGATGGATGGATGCGAACCCGCGCTTCGCGCATCCCGCGCGGCTCGACGAACTCGATCGCGATGCGGAGCCTGCGCTGAAGGAAGTCGCGAAGGCCGTCGAATCGTATTACGAAGGCACGGACAGCGCCCTGAGCGTGACGCTGCATCGCCGGGCGCGATGGATGCGAGCGCGTCGCACGCGCGGCCCGGCGCTGCCGCCGCTCAATGAAGGATGACGCAGGCATTTCAATCATCGACGGGAGGAGAAACGGCCATGACTCGACTGACTCGGAAGCTCGCGTGCATCGTCGCGCTCGCATTACTGTCCACGTCGCTTGCGCTGGCTTGTACGCGGGCGCTTTATGTCGGCGATAAAGGCCTCGTCATCACGGGCCGCTCGATGGACTGGTCCGAGGACATGCGCTCGAATCTCTGGGTGATGCCCGCGGGCATCGAACGCGATGGCAACGCGGGGCCGCGCTCGATCAAATGGAAATCGAAGTATGGGAGCGTCGTGGTGTCGGGCTATGAGATCGGCACGGTGGATGGCATGAACGAGCGCGGGCTCGTCGCCAATGCGCTCTATCTCGCGGAGACCGACTACGGCAAGCCCGACCCGAAGCGCGATCCGATGTCGATCAGCCTGTGGGCGCAATACGCGCTCGACAACTTCGCGACCGTCGGGCAAGCGGTCTATGTGATGTCGCGCGAGCCGTTCCAGATCATCGCGCCGCCTTTGCCCAACGGCAAACCGCTCACGATTCATCTTTCGCTTTCGGATGCGCGCGGCGATTCGGCCATTTTCGAATACATCAACGGCAAGCTCATCATTCATCAGGGCAAGAAGTACAAGGTCATGACGAATTCGCCGATCTACGACGAGCAGCTCGCGATCGACACGTACTGGAAGAGCGTCGGCGGCATGGGCTTTTTGCCGGGCACGAATCGCGCGGCGGATCGCTTCGTGCGCGCGTCGTTTCTGCTCGATGCGATCCCGAAGCAGGCCGATGCGAACTACATGGCGGGCGTGCCGCAGAAGTCGTATGCGTTTCAGGCGGTGGCGAGCGTGATGAGCGTCATGCGTTCGGTGAGCGTGCCGCTCGGCATCAGCGCGCCGGAGCAGCCGAACCTGTCATCGACGATATGGCGCACGGTCTCCGATCAGCAAAACCTCGTCTATTACTTCGATTCGGCCACGCGGCCCGATACCTTCTGGGTGTCGCTGAAGAAGCTCAACCTGAATCCGGGCGCGCCGGTGATGAAGCTCACGATCGATGCGGGACAGGTATTTTCGGGCGAGGCGGCGGGCAGCTTCGTCGCGGCGCCCGCGTTCGCTTTCATGCCCGCGAAAGCGCCTTGACGGGCGCCTCGAGGGGCGCGCTCGCCGCCGCGTCGCCATGACTCGACACGAAACGAGGCAGCGACTTCGCCGGCGAAGGTAAAATACTGTCCTTTTGCCCCCGGTGATCCTGTGCAAGGCATGAAGCGCACGGCATTCAGCGGCCCGGCGCTCGTTCGCCTGCTGGCACATTTTGCCGATCTCGACGTTCAAGAACCCGCTCAATCGCTGTCGGACCGCCTGAGCCAATGGCTCGGCTGGACCGATGCGATCGCGCTGTCCACCGCGCTCGCGACCGATCCGCCCGCCGCATTCGGCGCGCGATCCGCCGCGCCGGGCGTGGAAGAGGAGTGCGCGCGCGTGCGGTCCTCGCTCGCGGGCGCCTTCGCGCGCGAGGAAGCAGCCGCGCGCCGCAGGCATCGTGCGGCCGTGCAGCCGTCGCCGGATGAGGCGCCGCCCGACTACGCGGACTTTCGCCAGCGCTATGTGTCGCTGCAGCAGGCGATGGAGTCCGACATCGGCGCGCTGCGCGCACGGCTGCGGGCGATGCTCGCGGCGAAGTCGCAGGACATGGCGCGCCTCGCCGTCGTCGATGCCGTCATGGAACAGGCATTGAGCGCGCGCGAGCGCACGCTGCTCGCCAACGTGCCCGCATTGCTCGGCAAGCACTTCGAGCGCTTGAAGCGCGTCCACGCTTCGCAGGAAGCATCGACGCCCAACGCATGGCTCGATGTGTTTCGCAAGGACCTGCAAAGCGTGCTGCTCGCCGAACTGGATATTCGTTTTCAACCGATCGAAGGCTTGCTCGCGGCTCTTCGCACCCGCTAACTGGCTCGCTATGCCCCGAAATCTTTTGAACATCGTTGTTTTCTCGATTGGCCTCGCCGCGGTTCTCGGCATCGGCATCGCGTATATCGCGTCGAATGCAATCGCGTTCGCCGTCACGCTCGTGATCGCCGGATGCTATCTCGCGGGCGCGGCCGAACTGCGTCGCTATCAGCAGATCACCGTCACGCTCGAACAGTCCGTCGCGCAACTCGCGAGCGCACCGCGCAGCCTCGCTGCGTGGCTCGATACGCTGCATCCGAGCCTGCGCAATGCGGTGCGTCTGCGCGTCGAAGGCGAGCGCGCCGCTTTGCCCGGACCGGCACTCGCGCCGTATCTCGTCGGCCTGCTCGTGCTGCTCGGCATGCTCGGCACGCTGCTCGGCATGGTCGCGACCTTGCGCGGCACCGGCACCGCCTTGCAAAGCGCATCGGATCTGACGGCGATCCGCGCGTCGCTCGCCGCGCCGGTCACGGGCCTCGGCTTCGCGTTCGGCACGTCGATCGCGGGCGTCGCCACGTCCGCGATGCTCGGCCTTTTGTCCGCGCTATGCCGCCGCGAACGCGTGCAGGTCACGCAGCAGCTCGACATGAAGATCGCGACGACGCTGCGCGCTTTCACGCAGGCGCATCAGCGCGAGGAAACGTTCAAGCTGCTGCAGCTTCAGACGGAATTGATGCCGAAGCTCGTCGACCGTCTCCAGTCGATGACGCTCGCGATCGAGCAGCAGAGCATCGCGGCGAGCGAACGGCAGATCGCGAGTCAGGACGCGTTTCATGCGAAGGCGGAAACGTCGTACCGGCGGCTCGCGACATCGGTGGAGCTGTCGTTGAAGCAGAGCGTCGCTGACAGCGCGCGTGCTGCGAGCGCCGCGCTGCAGCCGGTCATGCAGGCGACGATGGACGGCATCGCGCGCGAAGTGACGACGTTGCACGGTAACGTCGAGCAGGCGGTCGCGCGTCAGCTCGAAGGATTGTCGAGCGGCTTCGAGACATCGTCGGCGAAAGTCGCGGAGATCTGGAGCCAGTCGCTTGCGAAGCACGCGCAGTCGAATGCGGCGCTCGTCGACGAGATGAGCGGATCGCTCGACCGCTTCGCGCTGACATTCGATCAGCGCGCGACGAACCTCGTCGATGGCGTGTCCGCGCAGATGGATCGCGTGTCGGGCGGGCTGGCGTCGTCGGTTGCGAAGCACGAGCAGTCGAGCGATGCGCTCGTCGCGCGCATGGATGCATCGCTGGAACGCTTCGCGCAGACGTTCGAAACGCGCGCGACGAACCTCGTCGATGGCGTGTCCGTGCAGATGGATCGCGTGTCGGGCGGGCTGGCGTCGTCGGTTGCGAAGCACGCGCAGTCGAGCGATGCGCTCGTCGCGCGCATGGACGCATCGCTGGAACGCTTCGCGCAGACGTTCGAAACGCGCTCGTCAAGCCTGATCCATGACGTCACCGCGCGCCTCGAAACCTCAACCGGCAACCTGTCGCAAGCCTGGAATGAAGCGCTCGCGCAGCACGCGCGCGCGAACGAACATGCAGCCGAACAGAATCAGAGCGCATTGACCGCCGCCGCAGCGAGCTTCGGGCAACACGCGGCATCGCTCGTGCAATCGGTCGACCGCTCGCACGCGGACCTGCGCGCGGAGCTCGCTCAACGCGGCGAAGAACGTCTCGCGGCATGGAGCAACGCGCTCGATACGATGACCGCTTCGCTGCGCGATCAATGGCAGGAAACGAGCACGGTGGCCGCGAATCGTCAAAAGGACATCTGCGATGCGCTCGCGCAAGCCGCGCACGACATGTCCGCGCAATCGCAGGCGCATGCGAGCGCGACCGTCGCGGAGATCGAGCGTCTCGTGCAGGCCGCATCGGAAGCACCGAAGGCCGCGGCTGAAGTGGTCGCCGAGATGCGTCAGAAGCTCTCCGATTCGATGGTCCGCGATACCGCGATGCTCGAAGAGCGCAGCCGTCTGCTCGCCACGGTCGAGACCTTGCTCGATGCCGTGAATCTCGCATCGAACGAGCAACGCGCCGCGATCGACGCACTGGTCGATACCTCGGCGACATTGCTCGAACGCGTCGGCACGCAGTTCACCGGCACGGTCGAAAGCGAGGCCGGCAAGCTCGGCGCGATGGCCGCGCAAGTGACGACGAGCGCCGTCGAAATGGCGAGCCTGTCGGACGCGTTCGGCGCGGCGGTGCAGTCCTTCGGCGCATCGAACGACAAGCTCGTCGCGCATCTCGAACGCATCGAAAGCGCGCTCGACAAATCGCTCGCGCGCAGCGATGAACAACTCGCGTACTACGTGGCGCAGGCGAAGGAAGTGATCGACCTGAGCATGATGTCGCAGAAGCAGATCGTCGAGGACTTGCAGCATATCGCGGGTCAGCGCGTGGCCGGAGCGCGGGCGGCATGAACGAGGAAATCGACGGCGGCGCGGAACACGCTGCGCCGATCTGGGCCGCGTTCGCCGATCTGATGTCGGTGCTGCTGGGCGCGTTCGTGCTGATACTCGTCGGCGTGATCGGCGTGCAGTTGCAGCTCGAAAACAAGCTCGACGAAGAAGTGAAGCATCGGCAGCAGGAAACGCAGCGCCGCAAGACGCTGGAGCAGGCGCTCGCGGGACCGCTCGCGTCGGGACGCGTGACGCTCGTGAACGGGCGCATCGGCATCAGCGGCAATGTGCTTTTCGCGCTCAACTCCGATCAGTTGCAGCCGCAGGGCCGCGACGTGCTGAAGAGCCTCGCCGGGCCGCTCGACAGCTATCTGCGCGCGCATGAGGAGATTCTCATGGTGAGCGGTTTCGCCGACGATCAGCAAGTGCACGAAGGCAACCGCCGCTTCGCGGACAACTGGGAGCTTTCCGCGAAACGCGCGTTGACGGTGACCCGCGCGTTGATCGATGCGGGCGTGCCGTCGTCGTCGGTGTTTGCCGCTGCGTTCGGCTCGGAGCAGCCCGTGAGCTCCAACGCCGACGAAGGCGGGCGCGCGAAGAACCGGCGCGTGGAAATTTCCGCGGTGCCGCGGCCATCGAACGATGCGGTGAAGGCGCATGAGTAGCGCGGCATCGGCACGCGCGTTGCTCGACGCATGGCGCGCGAGCGGCGACGATCGTGCGAATCCCGTGCGCTTCCATCTCATCGATGCATTGGACCGGCGCGCAGCCGCGTATGAAGGCGAGGCGCGACGCATGCTCGATGAACGTGTCGCGCAATTGCTCGATGCGTATCGGCGCGATATCGAACGTGCCGCTGCGAATAGCGCCGAAAGCAAGGACGCTTCCGAACGCGGACCGCTGGCGATGCTCGTCGAAGACATCGCGAAGGCGTCTTCGATGCATCAGACATCGCATGTGGAATTGCTCGATTATTTTCGCGCGGTGTGGTCGAAGGTCAGCGCGGAAAAGCAGTTGCGCGATTCGTTCGCACAGGTGCCGAAGAACGCCGGGCCGCTCAATTCGAGCAGTCTCGTGCACCGGTCGCTGTCGCTGATGCGCGAGGTATCGCCGGGCTATCTCGAGCAGTTCCTCGCCTACGCCGATGCGCTTTCGTGGATGGAAGAGATGGTGGCCGGAAGCGGCGGCACGGCCGCGAAGGACGCGCCCCGCGCCGCCGCCACGAAGAAAGGCGGGCGCGGCAAATCGCGCCCGGCCGATCGCGCTACTTGAGATACAGCGCCGGCGCGTACGTGCCTTCACGCGACGAGAACACGACGGTCTTGCCCGTGGTGTTGCGCACGCAAATACCGATCATCGCGCTGCCGGACGCGATGCTGCTGCGGATATAGTTCGTCACGTCGTTGAGGCGCGGCTGATCGACATTGTCGAGATAGATTCCGCCGATGGACTGCTGCGTGCAATCGCCAGCCTGCGGCATGGGGCTGGTTTCGGTCCAGTCCGTTTTAGCCGCGTAGAGGCTCAGCATGATCGCGCTCGAATCCGTCACGTTCTGCCCCTTCGTTTGCAGCTTCGCACCGGACCACGGATAGTCCGTCGTGTTCACAGGCGTCGGGAACTTCATCAGGATCGTATCGCCGGGACCGACCTGCAATTGCGTGTCGGTGGCCGAGACGGCGCCCGTCGAACTGATCCACGCGTCCGCCGTCGCGGGCGAGTAGTAGGTGGGAAGGTTGCCGGCGCAGCCCGTGTTCGCGTTGCTGCATTTGTCGACCGCGTACTTCATGGTGTCCTCCTTCCATGCGGAGATGAAATCCGCGTGGGCCGTATAGAGCGATCCCCATTGCGGCACCCATGCGCCATCGACAAACTGCGGGTCCATCGAGAGCTGGGCTGTCGACAGGTCCGGGTCCTGGTCGAGCGAGTACTGGATGTTCATCTGCAATTCGGGAATCTTCACCGGGAAGTCTGCCGGGCAGGTGCCGTCCTTATTCCGATAGGCCATGTAGCCGATGAACGCCATGGGTCCGGTGTGGCCGGAGCCGGTCATGCGCGGCGGCGTCGTGTCCTTGCCATTCCAGCAATCCGGAAAGTGAATCGAAATGTTGAGCTGCGCGTAGGTGCCGTTCGAATCGGTGACGACGGGACACGATGTCGGTGCGGTCGTCGTGTAGCCGCTGCCGCCGCGGCAGAGATAGTTGATCTGCGGATTCGGGCCGGTGCCCCTGTGATCGCCAGCCAGCATCTGCAGGCCGGGCGGAATCGGGCTGACCGGCATGACGGGCTGATCGTTCTTGTAGTACGTCTTCGCGAAGTCCGGCACGATGATGCCGGATGCGCGCTTGAGCTGCGGCGCCCAGTAAGCGGACACATCACCGCTCACGTCGCAGGTCGTCAACTTGTTGGCGCTCAGGGTCGAGTAGTCGCTATACGCGTCCGTGCCGGTATTGCCGAAGAAATCGTGCTGCATGGCCGTTCCCGGCAGACCGTAGCGGACGATGGAATCGTCCGGTTTCGTGTGCGAGTATTTGCAAGAGACAGAGAAAGTGCCGGCGGCGAACACGGACGGCGAATAAATCGTCAAGGCGAATAAAGCGCTAAGCAGTAAAACAAAAGAGGCCTTCGTTTTCATGATGTCCTGGGTCTCCGCACGCGCTCGATTGGGGTGCCTAGAGCAATAGATCATTCACCGGCACTTCTCAATCAGATAAGCAAAACGAAGAAACTCAGGAAGCGCATCGGAGACCGGAAGCGAGTGGCTTCACTGTTTCGGTTTCATGTGGCAGCTCGAGCGCCGCATGGAATGCCGAGGGCCGTACACGACGAAACGCCATCCGCGATACACGGATGGCGTTTCGTTTGCAGGAGATGAAACTACGCGAGCCAGCCTTTGATCGTGTTCGCCATGACATTCGTCGAGATGCCGTAGCGATCGTGCAGCGTGGGCAACGCGCCCGCATCGAGGAACGCATCGGGCAGCGCGATCTGACGATAGGTGGGCGTCACGCCCGCGGTGAGCAAGGCGGTCGCGACTGCCTCGCCCAGGCCGCCGATCACCGTATGGTTCTCGGCCACGACCACGAGACGTCCCGAACGCTGCGCCTCGCGGATGATCGTTTCGGTGTCGAGCGGCTTGATCGTCGGTACGTGCAGTACGGCCACGTCGACGTTGTCGGCTTGCAGCGCCTTCGCGGTTTCGAGCGCGCGCATCGTCATGATGCCCGACGAGATGATCAGCACGTCGCGGCCATCGCGCACGAGCTTCGCCTTGCCGAGCTCGAACTGGTAGTCATATTCATCGAGCACGGCGGGCACGTTGCCGCGCAACAGACGCGCATACACCGGACCTTTGTGCGCGGCGATCGCGGGCACCATCTGCTCGATATCGAGCGCATCGCACGGATCGATCACGGTCATGTTCGGCATCGCGCGCATCAGCGCGAGATCTTCCGCCGCCTGATGGCTCGGGCCGTAACCGGTGGTGAGCCCCGGCAGCGCGGCGACGATCTTCACATCGAGATTGTCTTCCGCGATCGTCTGATGGATGAAGTCATACGCACGGCGCGTCGCGAACACCGCATACGTCGTGACGAACGGTTGCGCGCCTTCATGCGCGAAGCCTGCCGCCGCGCCCATCAGCAGTTGCTCGGCCATCCCCATCTGATAGTAACGCTCGGGAAATTCCTTCGCGAAGATATGCAGGTCCGTGTACTTGCCGAGATCGGCCGTCATGCCGATGATGTTCGTCTTCGTGCGCGCCTCTTCCACGAGGGCGTGGCCGAACGGTGCTGAACGCGTGAGCTGGCCTTCGCCTGCAATCGACGCGATCATCGCGGATGTCTTCAGACGCGGCTTCTTCTCGATGGTGCTCATGCTTGTCTCCCTGCTTCGAGTGCTTCGAGCGCCAGTTGCCATTCATGGGCATCGACGCGGATGAAATGGTTTTTCTCGCGCTGTTCGAGGAAGGGCACGCCGCAGCCCATCTTCGTATCGCACACGATGATGCGCGGCTTCGCATCCTTCAGGTTGCGCGCATTGTCGAAGGCTTCTTTCACGGCGTCGATATCGTTGCCGTCCACGCGCTGCACATACCAGCCGAATGCTTCGAGCTTCTCGACGAGCGGCTCGAACGACATGATCTGCGTCGAAGGGCCATCGGCTTGCTGATTGTTCACGTCGACCATCGCGATGAGGTTGTCGAGCTTCCAGTGCGCGGCGGACATGAGGCCTTCCCAGATCGAGCCTTCGTCGAGCTCGCCATCGGAGAAGAGCGTGTAGACGAAGGACTTCGAGCCTTTGCGCTTGAGGCCGAGGCAACGTCCCACCGCGATGGTGAGCCCTTGACCGAGCGAGCCGCCGGACATCTCCATGCCGGGCGTGTAGCTCGCCATGCCGGACATCGGCAGGCGGCTGTCGTCGCTGCCGTAGGTTTCGAGTTCTTCCTGCGGCAGGATGCCCGCTTCGAACAGCGCGGCGTACAGCGCGATTGCATAGTGACCGTTAGACAGCAGGAAGCGGTCGCGGCCTTCCCATTCGGGATCTTCCGGGCGATAGTTCATCGCGCCGAAGTACGCGACGGCCAGCACGTCGGCGATATCGAGCGCCTGGCCGATATAACCCTGGCCTTGCACTTCGCCCATCAGAAGCGCGTTGCGGCGGATGCGGTAGGCGCGCTCGGCGAGCGTCACCTCCTCGATGACGGGAGTACTCATGCGTTGTCTCCTTGAATGAATTGGAATCAGCGATTGACGGTCCTGGCGGGCACGAAGAACACAAGTACCGCGCCCAGCACCACAGCCACAGAGATGAAGATCAGGCCCGCGGTCGATTTGCCCGTGAGGTCATTGAGCCAGCCGACGATGGCCGGCGAGAAGAAGCCCGCGAGATTGGCGAAGCAGTTCACTGCCGCGATACCCGCCGCCGCCGACATGCCGCCGAGCACGGCAGTGGGCAGCGACCAGAACTGCGACGACGACGCGAGAATGCCCGCTGCCGCGATGCTCACGCAGACGATCGAGGCGCCCACGCCGCCGAGCATCGGCAAGGTGGCGAAGCCTGCTGCGGACACGAGCATCGGAATCGCGAGATGCAGGCGGCGTTCGCGGCGCTTGTCGGCACTCGCACCGATCAGCGGCAGCGCGATGATGGCGCAGATATACGGAATCGCGGTGAGGATGCCGACCCACAGCGGGTCCGCGACGCCGGTGCGGCGGATGATCGTCGGCAGCCAGAAGGTGAGCCCGTATTGACCCAGCACGACGCAGAAGTAGATCGCGGCCATGAGCCACAGACGACGATCGCCGATGAACGCGCGGATCGACACGTGCTTGACGGTTTGGGCGTTGTCCTTTTCCACGTTGCGCTTGAGCAGCGCCTTTTCTTCGTCGCTGAGCCACTTCGCACCGGCGATGCCGTTGTCGAGATAGAACAGGATCGCGACGCCGAGGAAGAGCGAGGGCAGAGCTTCGAGCATGAAGAGCCACTTCCATCCGGCGAGCCCGTGCACGCCCTGGAACGCATGCATGATGTAGCCGGAGAGCGGTCCGCCGACGATGCCCGCGAGCGGAATCGCCATGAAGAACAGCGAGAGCGCTTTTGCGCGGCGCGCGGCGGGGAACCAGTACGTGAGATAGAGGATCACGCCCGGTGCGAAGCCCGCTTCGGCGACACCGAGCAGAAAGCGCAGCACATAGAAGGTGGTCGGCGACTTCACGAACACGAAGCTCGCGGAGATCACGGCCCACGTCAGCATGATGCGCGCGAGCCAGTTGCGCGCGCCCACTTTATGCAGGATCACGTTGCTGGGCACTTCGAACAGGAAGTAGCCGAGAAAGAAGATGCCGGCGCCGATGCCGTATACCGTTTCGCTGAAGCGCAGATCGTTGAGCATCTGCAGTTTGGCGAAGCCGACGTTGACGCGATCCAGATACGCGCCGAGATAGCACAGCATCAGGAAGGGAATGAGGCGGCGTCCGACCTTGGCATAGGTCTTGGATTCGAAGCTGCCTGCATCGTCCGACGATGCGAATACAGCGCTTGCCGCCGGTGTGGCGAGTTTGGATTTCATCTGAGTCTCCTACCATATTGCTGGCAAGGCGCCTCGGTTATGCCGAGTGCGCCGGTGCGTGCGATCAGTGAATCAACATGCCGCCGTTCACATCGAGCGTGACGCCCGTGAGATATGACGACAGATCGCTCGCAAGAAACAGGCACGCGTTCGCGATATCCGCTGCATCGCCGAGCCGGCCGAGCGGAATGCCCTTGATGATGTCGGCGCGCATATCGGGCGTGAGCTTGTCGCCGGTGATATCGGTCTGGATGAGGCCCGGCGTGATCGAATTGACGCGGATGCCGTCGCCGCCGAACTCGCGCGCCATCGCCTTCGCGAGACCGAGCACGCCGGCTTTCGCCGCGCTGTAATGCGGCCCGCCGAAGATGCCGCCGCCGCGCTGCGCCGACACCGACGACATGCACACGATGCTGCCGCTCTTCTGCTTTTTCATCTGCGGAATGACGGCTTGCGACATGTTGAGCGTGCCGCGCAGGTTCACGCCGATGACGGCATCGAAGTTATCCGCGCCGATTTCCAGCGTCTTGATCGGCTGGGTGATGCCCGCGTTGTTGATGAGCACGTCGATGCGCCCGTATTTCTCGATCGTCGCGCTGGCGGCGGCGATGCACGCGGATTTGTCGGTGACATCGCAGGCGAGGCCGAGATGACCGTTGCCCAGATCGTTCGCGGCGCTTTGGGCGTCGGCTTCCTTCAGGTCCAGCACGACGATGCGCGCGCCTTGCGCGGCGAGCGCTTTGGCGGTTGCCTTGCCGATACCGCGCGCCGAAGCCGCGCCCGTGACGATCACTACTTGGTTCTCGAGCAACATCGTTGTCTCCGTGGATTTGTTTGGGTGTGGACGCAGTTTGTGCGTCTTCGACCTGAGGATCAACGGAGTTTGGTTCAGGTATTGCTGAGAAATTTTCAGGTGTGGGGGTGTCTGGGGTGGGGCGAGCGGTGGAGGCGGGCAGGTTGGGCGGTGGGGTGCTGGGGGGCGGTGTCTGATAGAGTGCTGCGAGCCCGGGCGGGAGTTTCAGTGGCGAGGGATCGGCGGACGTGGCATTACCCTTTTTTCGGGCGCGTTTCTGTGGCTATATGAATCAACGACTTAGACGCGGGGCGGGAATTTTGGGTCGGGTGTGAGAAAAGGGAGTTTTTCTCGATGAATCAAGGGGTTGCGGTTTTTATTGGCTAGTTCGCTGCCGCGTAGGCAGCTTAGAAAGCGCGCAAGGCGAGCGGTTGTCGCAACTGGATGTTCGCTGCCGCGTAGGCAGCTTAGAAATTCCCCATGAACGTGGAGCGCACCGCGAGCCAGTTCGCTGCCGCGTAGGCAGCTTAGAAAACCTGACCAACAACAGCGGCGGCCCGGCGCTCGTTCGCTGCCGCGTAGGCAGCTTAGAAAATTCGCGCGCACGTATTCCGCCCACGACACCGGTTCGCTGCCGCGTAGGCAGCTTAGAAACTCGACGCGCGCCACCCTGTTACACGCCGAGTGTTCGCTGCCGCGTAGGCAGCTTAGAAATGCATAGCGAGACGAAACTCCGCGAAATTAAGGTTCGCTGCCGCGTAGGCAGCTTAGAAAGGCGCGGGGGGCTGGTGACGCGGATTGGACGCGTTCGCTGCCGCGTAGGCAGCTTAGAAAAGTCGCGCACGGTGCGCTCGGAGCGGCGCAGGGTTCGCTGCCGCGTAGGCAGCTTAGAAATTCTTTTGCTCGCGATCGAAAACGAGATGCGCGTTCGCTGCCGCGTAGGCAGCTTAGAAACCGAAGATCGTGGCGGCGGTGAAAGGCGCGGGGTTCGCTGCCGCATAGGCAGCTTAGAAAATACCGCGGCGGTTACGACCCGCTCACCGTCTGTTCGCTGCCGCGTAGGCAGCTTAGAAAATGCTCGAGACCGTGTTCTGTGAGTTCGCTGTGTTCGCTGCCGCGTAGGCAGCTTAGAAATTGTCGTCGAAACGGTACGACGTTGCTTGTTCGTTCGCTGCCGCGTAGGCAGCTTAGAAAGCGTCGCACGGGCAGTCACCTTCGCAGCAGTCGTTCGCTGCCGCGTAGGCAGCTTAGAAAGGTCGAGCCGGAAGTAATCGACGAACTGGCGCGTTCGCTGCCGCGTAGGCAGCTTAGAAAAACACGGCGATCATCGGGCAGACGGGCGCGGGGTTCGCTGCCGCGTAGGCAGCTTAGAAATTCGTATCGACGCCGCCCTGCTTGTCGTAGAGGTTCGCTGTCGCTTAGGCAGCTTAGAAAGCGACGCTTTCGCGTTGTGCTTTCGTCACTTGGTTCGCTGCCGCGTAGGCAGCTTAGAAAGATCCCGGCTCGCGGCAGTCGCCAGCGGAGCGAGTTCGCTGCCGCGTAGGCAGCTTAGAAACCTCGAAAGTTGATCCACCGCACGTAAAGCGTGTTCGCTGCCGCGTAGGCAGCTTAGAAATTCGCCGAATTTCTGATGAACGAAAGGCATCAGTTCGCTGCCGCGTAGGCAGCTTAGAAAGTGCGCAAGAACTCGCTAGAGGGTTTCCGCGTGTTCGCTGCCGCGTAGGCAGCTTAGAAAGTCCAGCGGCTTTGACCGAGCGCCCACAGGTAGTTCGCTGCCGCCTAGGCAGCTTAGAAACGCGACTGCGCAGCTTCCGATCATGCTCATCCCGTTCGCTGCCGCGTAGGCAGCTTAGAAAAGTGGGACAAGGCGCACGCCGAGTTCTTCGCGGTTCGCTGCCGCGTAGGCAGCTTAGAAACGATTGCCGTTTGAGTTGGTGCGCCATCCTTCGTTCACTGCCGTCGAAGCAGCTTAGAAACTCACCGTGTCCAACGTGGCCCAACTAACTCGCCCAATTCACTGCCACACGGCACATTCATAAATCACAGAGCAGCTAACAATCTTCGTCGCCATGATTCGCGGCCGCATATCGCATAAGAGATTGAGTTATGTCATGAACCGGTCCCGGTCGCTTTATCTCATATAAATTCGCTGATAGATTTCCCCGTTTGTTTTGGATTACGAAAGTAGCTGAGTGATAAATCAAGATTTCTCACTCAATTTAGACTCCCGCTCGATCTCTCCACCATAAAAACCAAAAAAAACAAATGGACCAAATCCACGCCTCCGATCTGAAAACCATCCTCCATTCCAAACGCGCCAACCTCTACTACCTCGAACACTGCCGAGTGCTCGTAAATGGCGGCCGCGTAGAGTACCTAACCGACGCCGGCAAAAAAAGCCTCTACTGGAACATCCCCATCGCGAACACGACGAGCATCTTGCTCGGCTCAGGCACATCCATCACGCAGGCGGCGATGCGCGAACTGGCCAAGGCCGGCGTGCTGGTCGGCTTTTGCGGCGGAGGTGGCACGCCGCTGTTCAGCGCTGCTGAAATCGATATCGAAGTAGCGTGGATGTCGCCGCAAAGCGAATACCGGCCCACCGAATACCTGCAGGCATGGGTGCGCTTCTGGTTCGACGACGATCTCCGCTCTCACGCCGCCAGACACTTGCAAACGAAGCGTCTCTCGCGACTCCAGCAAGCCTGGAACACGCGCACATTGCGCGAAGCCGGTTTCACGGTGGACACCGACCGCCTCCAGTCGCTCGTGCAGCAATTCAGCGCACAGATCGCCGGTGCGCCCGATGCGGCCGCGCTTTTAATCATCGAGGCGCGGCTCACGAAGGCCCTGTTCAAGCTTGCGGTGGACACGGTCGGCTATGGCGACTTCACGCGCGCCAAGCGCGGCAGCGGAACCGACGCCGCCAATCGCTTCCTCGATCACGGCAACTATCCGGCCTATGGCCTCGGTGCGACGGCGACGTGGGTACTCGGCCTGCCTCATGGACTGGCCGTGCTGCACGGCAAAACGCGACGCGGCGGCCTCGTGTTCGATGCAGCCGATCTGATCAAGGACGCGGTCATCCTTCCGCAAGCCTTCCTCTCGGCCATGCGCGGCGACGACGAACAGCAGTTTCGCCGTCAATGCATCGAGGCGATGACGCGTGACGAGTCGCTGGACTTCATCATCGATACGCTCAAGGCCATTGCCGCCGAGACAGCCGCGCGAGCACCCGCAACGGATGCCCGTCCATGAACGTGCTATTCGTCGCGCAGTGCACGAAACGCGCACTGAACGAGACCCGGCGCATTCTCGATCAGTTTGCCGAGCGACGCGGCGAGCGCACCTGGCAGACCCCAATCACACAGGCGGGGCTGGACACGGTGCGCAAGCTGCTGCGCCAGAGCGCGCGCAAGAACACGGCGGTCGCCTGTCACTGGATACGCGGACGAGACCATAGCGAGTTGATGTGGATCGTCGGCGACGCGCGGCAATTCAATGCGGAAGGCGCCGTACCGACCAACACCACGACGAACGATGTATTGCGCGTCGAGGATGAAAGCACGTGGCATCGCCTGCCCGCAATGTCGGCCCTCGCTGCGCTGGCCGCGTTGCTGCACGACCTGGGCAAGGCCACGCAGGCCTTTCAGGAGCGGTTGCGCAAGCCTTTCGTGCAGGAGCGCAATCATTACCGTCACGAATGGGTATCGGTGCGGCTGTTTCAAGCCTTCGTCGGCGATGCGCGCGACGACGCCGACTGGCTGAATCGGCTCGCATCATGCGCGAACGCGGAGTCAAATTCAAAGACGTTCGAGGCGCAGTGGCTCGACCATCGATCAGGCCGCTTGCTGCGCGACGGGCTGGACGAGCCGCAAGCCAGGCATCGCCTGCCGTTCGCGACGCTGCCGCCGTTGGCGCAGACCGTGGCCTGGCTGATACTGACGCATCACCGGATGCCTTGCATGCCTGTTCGGCAACCGGACCAACGCACCGATGCTGACCTGGACCAGCCGCAACGTCAGTGGCGGCGGTTCGGCGCGCACATCAGCAGCGTCAACCGGCATCAGTTGATGAATCTGCTGTCGAAGGTCGATGCGGACTGGAACGAACCGCGCGATGCAGCAGACGCCGCCACGATAGCGAAGCATTGGCGTTTTCCGTGCGGTCTGCCGGTCGCCACGTCTTCATGGCGAAAGCAGGCGGCACGCTATGCGGGCAAGCTGTTGGCGCTATCGAACCCGGCGATGATTCCCGCCGCGCTGGATGATCCGTTCGTCATGCACGTGTCGCGGCTATGCCTGATGCTGGCGGACCATCATTATTCCAGCATCGAAGACGAGGCGCGTCGCAAGCCCTTCCTCAATCCGGACTATCCTCTGTATGCCAACACGCGGCGTCAGCGGAGTCTCTATCCATCGTCGCCGGCGGTTTCGACAGCATCGTTCAATCAGACGCTCGACGAGCATCTGCTCGGTGTGCAAGCTCATGCGTCGCTGGTCGCGCGTTCACTGCCGACGCTCACGCGCAGCCTTCCTGCATTGCAGAATCATCGCGGGCTCAAGAAGCGCAATCAGGAGGCACGTTTCCATTGGCAGGACCGCGCGGCTGACCTCGCGGCCGGCATACGGATGCGCGCGGCCGAGCAGGGCGCGTTCGTGGTCAACATGGCATCGACGGGCTGCGGAAAAACGCTGGGCAACGCTCGCATCATGAATGCGCTGGCAGATCCGAAACGCGGCATGCGTTGCGCGTTTGCGATCGGCTTGCGCACGCTCACGATGCAAACCGGACGCAGCTTTCAGCGCGATCTCGGATTGAACGACGATCAACTGGCGATCAAGGTGGGTGGTGCGGCCAGCCGCGCATTGTTCGATTACTGGGAAGGCCAGGCCGAAGCCACCGGTTCGGCGTCGAGGCAAGGTTTGCTCGACGAGGGCGGTCAGGTGCTATTCGAAGGCAATGACCAGCATCCGCTGCTCCAGCGATTGACCGACGATCCACAGGTGCGCTCCCTGATCGCGGCGCCGTTGCTGGTCTGCACCGTCGATCACCTGACACCCGCCACCGAAAGTCTGCGAGGCGGACGGCAGATAGCACCGATGCTGCGGCTGATGACCGGCGATCTGGTCCTCGACGAGCCGGATGATTTCGACATGGCCGATCTGCCCGCGCTGACCCGCCTCGTCCATTGGGCGGGGCTGCTGGGCGCGCGCGTATTGTTGTCGTCCGCGACGTTGCCGCCGGCGCTCGTGCAGGGGCTGTTTCTCGCCTATCTCGATGGCCGCGATCACTATCGGCGCAATCGCGGCGAACGTCCGGACGATGCGCCATGCGTCGCGTGTCTATGGGTCGATGAGTTCGCGCAAACTCACGCCGACTGCGCCGATGGTGGCAGCTTCGAACGTGAGCACGATGCGTTCGCGCAAAAGCGCTGCGAGCGGCTGGCCAAGGCGGAAATCCGTCGACGAGCCGAACTGGTGGAACTGCCCGTGCCGGCGTGGCGGACGATGCTGACGAGCCACCGCCGCGAAGCATTCGCAACACGCGCGTTGCAGTGTGCGTGGACGTTGCATAGGGATGAGCAGAATCACGTCGTCGATGGGGCCAGCGGCAAGCGCGTGAGTCTGGGGCTGATTCGGATGGCGAATATCGGCCCCTTGTTCGATGTGGCGCGGGCGATGTATCGGCAAGGTGCGCCCGTGCGTGACGTGCGCGTGCATTTGTGCGTTTATCACTCGCACTTTCCGCTGCTGGCGCGTTCGCACATCGAGCAACAGCTCGACGGTGCGTTCGATCGTCGGTCCGCAGTAGACGGACACGATCCGGCGTTGGGGCATGCTTCGGTGCGAGCGCTGCTCGATGCATATCCCGAGCCGCATCATATGTTCATCGTGCTGGCTTCGCCGGTGTGCGAAGTGGGAAGAGACTGGGATGCGGACTGGGCGGTTGTAGAACCCTCGTCGATCCGTTCGCTGATCCAGCTTGCGGGACGCGTGCGGCGGCATCGCGCGGGTGCGGTGGCGCGGGCCAATATCGCCGTGTTCGATACGAATCTGCGCTATTTCGAACGAAGCGATGAGCACGCAGGTCCGGTGTTCTGCACGCCTGGGTTCGAAATGCCTCTGGCACAGCCAAACAAGAACGATCCGTTTCCTTCAAAGCAGTTGAATTCGGATGTGTACTTTCATTTGAAGTCTCATCGATTGAGCGGCCTGCTGAATTTGCCCGAAGGCCAGCGACAGTGGCCGATCGATGCTCGGCCTCGTATCTGGTTTGCCGATTCGCCGAAACCGAATCGTAGTCTCATCGAATTGGAGCACGGCCGAATGCGCGACACGATGCTGCCGCGTGACGACAACAGTAAGCTCTTTACGCCGGCGTCGCGCGATGCGACGCGGCATTGGTACGTTCGTGATCCGGAGCACGTTCGAATTTGGCTCACGGGTGTGCTCCCGCAGTTGCAGCGCTTTCGCCATGATCCGCAGGCACGGGAAGAAGCAGCGTTTCTGCCTTCGGAGGATGAGGATGAGTTACTGCTACATCGCATTATCGATCAGCGGGATCGCGAGAAATCCCCTTACGTGGATATACGCGACTTGCTAAGACGGATACCCGATTCCGAACTAGAGGGGCCGGGCATCGGTCCTTGGTGTCATGTCGACCTTATGAACCTGCTACGGCTATGGGCTGACGCGCGAGAGCAAAGCTTGTTCGATGGCGCGCGGAAGGTCGGCACCGTTAGCTTGCCTGAGTCAAAGCAAGGATGGTGGTTTCATCCGCTGCTGGGGTTCAATAAAACGTGAAGTTATGCTGCCTATGCGGCAGAAAATGAAAGCACCGACGCGAAAGAGCTAGCCTTTCTAAGCTACCTGCGCGGTAGAGGGAATGGAAAAAGTAGCACATTTCGCTAGCTGTGGGATCGCTGCCATTTTGAGAATAATCGCGTGGCTGAAGAATGACTTTCCCGCCATAGTGCGTCCGTGCTGCTGTACCCACCAACTAGAAAGAGTTAGCCGGTCAAGTCGGATTGGCCGATCCGGATCCTTAACATCCGATGTTATCTAGTGACTCTTAACAGACAGCATCAGAGAGAACAACATTAAAATTAGGAAAATGAATGAATAGAGCAGTGATGCAAAAAAATTCATCCGCCTTCAGAGTCGCAATCGATGCCTTTCTGCACGACCGTCTGAAAGCAAAACTCGACAAGCTCTCGCCGGATGATCCAAAGCGAGCAGAACTTGTAACCGAATATCAGCGTGGCCCGTGGCTGAAGAATGCGGCGAGGCGCGTGATACAGATTCAGGCTGTCACGCATTCACTGAAAGCCATCCACCCGGAAGCTCGCGGTACCAATCTCTACGTTGAGCCTTCCAGCTTGCCGACGCTCGAAGAAGTCGGCAGCCACGCGCTTGGCGATAGCTTTATCACGGACGTGGTGGGCAACGCGGCAGCGCTCGACGTGTACAAGCTGCTGAAGCTGTCGGTTGGTGGACGCTCTCTGCTTCAGGCACTCGTTGACGACGATCTTCAAGCTTTGCAGGCGCTCGATGATGACCCAGCCGAAGCGCGTTCGTTGCGCGAGGCGTTGATCAGCCTCACAGCTGAACGGGAAGGTGGCCCCAGTTCGCATGTGTGCGCCAAACAGGTGTACTGGCTGACAGGAGACGACGCGGATGACGATACGCAATACCATCTGATTGCCCCGTTATACGCTACGTCGCTCGCTCAGAGCGTGTACGAAGAAATACAGGACACACGTTTCGGCGAAGCCAACAAACTGGCACGTCAGGCCCGCCGTAATGGTTTGGCACACGACGGCGTTTATCGCGAATACCGTGATCTGGCATTGCAGAAGCTGGGCGGCACCAAACCACAGAACATCTCGCAGCTCAATAGCGAGCGCGGCGGGCATAACTACCTGTTGTCATCGTTGCCGCCAGTTTGGAACAGCCAGCGAAACTATCTTCCGGTCAAGGCGAAATCGATTTTCGAGCGGACTTTTGGCGCACGTCCTTTGGTGCGTGCCGCCATAGATCAGTTGAAAAAGGTCTTGTTGAGTGATCGGCCGAAGAATATGCACGTGCGCGATCGCGTCGACGAATTGAGGAACAGGATTGTCGACGAACTGACCGCATACGCCGACGAACTGTTGTACCAGAAAGCAGGATGGAGCCGCGAACCCTTGTTCGAGAAACTGGCGGAAGAAGAAAAACTCTGGCTTGATCCACTGCGTGCCGAATTGCGGGATGAAGAGGTGTTCGCCAGCCGATGGCTTTGGATGGACTGGCCTGCGCAAGTGGGAGAATCCTTCGGCAAATGGCTCAATGAAGAATTGAGGAGCGAGCTACCTGATGTCGGATATCCCGAATCTCGCGACTGGCGCAAGACATTGCTGGGCGACGACAGCTCGTGGACGCAACACCTGCGCAGTTTGCGCGAGCGGCTCGATGCGCCGAATTACATTCCGTGGCGCAAAACCCATGATGAACTGACTCTTCTGCGAGCAAGCAAATGAGCGGCGCGACCCTACCTGCCGGCATCGAGGCGCTACTCGTACTGCCCCACCTGCGTGTACAGAACGCCAACGCCATATCCAGTCCCTTTACCCATGGCTTCCCGTCGATCACCGCATTCACCGGGTTGATGTGGGCATTGCAACGCAAGCTCACGGCTGCGAGCATTCCATTGAAGCTGCACCAGATCGGCGTGATCTGTCATCACTATGAAGAGCAGGTGAACGACGGCTATGTCAAAACCTTCCGTCTTACGCGCAATCCCGTGAACAGCAGCGGCCAGACCGCCGCGATCGTGGAAGAAGGGCGGATGCATCTCGACATCACGCTGATTTTCCAAGTGAAGCAAGTTGCCGGAACGCTCACCGACGCTCTGTCGGCGCTCGATCAGGATGCGCAACAGGCCGAATGGGCCAGTCATATCGGCGAGATCGTCGCACGCATGCGTGTTGCCGGCGGGACGGTGCTGCCCACGCGTCCGTGGATGGCAACGCTTTCCGAGGATTCGAAGAAGCAAGCTGCCAGTTTCGCCCGCTGGCGTCGCCAGTGGCTGCCTGGCTTTGCGCTGGTCGGTCGCGATGATCTGCTGAAGGATCGCCATCGCGCATTGTGCGAGCAGAAGCCCAACGCCACCTTGCTCGACGCCTGGCTTCATGCCGCGCGATTCAACTACCAGCCGGTGACGGATGAAACGCCCGATAGCGAAGTTCCGACTGCTTCGAACAAGAAGCTGCGCTGGGTCGATCCCGACAGGCAAAAGGGAGGAGGCTGGACGGTGCCGATGCCCGTCGGCTATGCCGCGCTGACGAAGCCGTTACCGCCAGGCACTGTCGCCAACGCGCGCGACGAGTCCACGCCGTTCGTGTTCGCCGAGACGGTGTACTCGTTCGGCGAATGGATCAGCCCGCATCGGCTGAAACATGTGCATGAACTGTTATGGCGACCTGAGACCGATCTCAATAGCGGTCTATATAGATGCCGCAGCGGTTACGTGCACGACCGATCCACATCCGCATCCGCCGATGACGAGTTACCCGATTTCGATTGAATCCGGCAATGCCGGATCGATCGCTGCTATTCCATTTCTTATTCCGAGGGAATTCCAAAGATGTCTGAAAAGCTGTCTACCGCTTCCGTTCTCGCCTTCGAACGCAAACTTGACCCGTCCGATGCGGTGTTTCATGCCGGCCGATGGGAAGATCGCGCCAATGCATCAGGCTGGTCACCGATAGCGATCAACGATAAATCCGTGCGTGGCACGATCTCGAATCGCCTCAAGACCAAAGAGCAGGATCCGGCCAAGCTGGACGCGGCCATCGAGAATGCCAATCTGCAAACCGTGGATGTCGCCGCGTTGCCCGCCGATGCGGACACGCTCAGGGTCCGGTTCACGTTGCGCGTGCTGTCGGGCGCGGGGACGCCTTCGGCTTGCAATAGCGCAGCCTATCGAGCGAGGCTTCGAAGCGTCGTCGATGGCTATGTCGCGAAGCACGGCTTTATCGAACTGGCTAACCGCTATGCGGCCAATCTGGCCAATGGACGTTTCTTGTGGCGCAATCGCATCGGCGCGGAGATGGTGTCGGTCGAAGTGGCGCAACAGCGCAACGGCGAGTTGCTGCCGCGCGAGCCGTTCGATGCGTTATCGCTCAATCTGCGCGCCATGGATGAATTCGATTCGAAAGTGACGGAACTGGGCAACCTGATCGCCGATGGTCTCGCGGGGCGCGCGCACGTGCTGTTGCACGTGGCGGCTTATGTGCGGCTCGGGCTGGGTCAGGAAGTGTTCCCGTCGCAGGAGTTGATTCTCGACAAGGGCAATAGCCGGAAAAGCAAGACGCTGTATCAGGTGGATAAGGTCGCTGCCATTCATTCGCAAAAGATCGGCAATGCGGTGCGCACGATCGATACGTGGTACGAGGGCGCGAGCGAACTCGGCCCGATTGCGGTCGAGCCCTATGGCTCGGTCACCACGCAAGGGAGAGCCTACCGTCAACCTAAGCTGAAGCAGGATTTTTATACATTGCTCGACGACTGGGTTCTCAAGGACAAGACGCCGCCGGTGGAGCAGCAGCACTTCGTGATGGCCGTTCTGATTCGCGGGGGTGTATTCGGCGACGCGAGCTGACGACTATGACGACTCACTATATCGACATCACGTTATTGCCCGATCCTGAGTTCAGTCACGCGCATCTGCTTGGCGCGCTCGTGGCGAAGCTGCATCGCGCGTTGGTCGCGCTTCGGGCCGAGGACATCGGAATCAGCTTTCCGCAATACAGTCTGGGTCCGCGTTCATTGGGCAGTGTGCTGCGTCTGCATGGCGGCGAAACGAGTCTGCAGCGTTTGATGGCGCACGGCTGGTTGCAGGGCATGCGAGATCACGTGCGCCTGACCGGGGTGATGCCGGTGCCGTCGGAGGCGACGCACCGTGTCGTGCAACGGCGGCAGTTCAAGACCAATGCGGAGCGTTTGCGTCGACGTCGCATGCGGCGCAAGGGGGAGACCTTGGAGGAGGCGTCGGCGGCGATTCCGGACAGCGTCGAACGGCAACCGGATTTGCCTTATGTGCACGTGCGCAGTGCGAGCACGGGGCAGCCGTTTTGCTTGTTTATCGACCAGCGAGGGGAGGCGGGTGAGAGGGTGATGGGTGCGTTTAATAGTTATGGGCTGAGTCGGGGGGCTACGGTGCCTTGGTTTTGAGTTTGCTTTGGACTGGTTTTCGCTTGAAATGTAGTGGAGGGGCGGTGCGGAAGGTCGGGGCTTGAGCGTATAGGGCGTTATCGTCTTTACGGTCAACGGATGCCGTGTCGAAGGTTTTAACCCTTTTTCTGGGACCGTCCGGGGCGGGTCTATGAATCAATGACTTAGGGACGGTCCGGAAACTTGGGTGCGTTGGTGGGAAGGATGTTATTCGCGATAGAAATCAAAGGGATAGGAGAAGAATTGTCTAGTTCGCTGCCGCGTAGGCAGCTTAGAAAGATGTCCGAGCGCAAAACGACAGAATCGCGGGGTTCGCTGCCGCGTAGGCAGCTTAGAAAATCGCGTGCAACTCCTCGTCCGTGTCCGCCAGGTTCGCTGCCGCGTAGGCAGCTTAGAAACGGAAGCGCTCGCGATGCACGCCGCAAACCATGTTCGCTGCCGCGTAGGCAGCTTAGAAAGTCGAGAACTGCTTGACGACGCCGGCGGGGATGTTCGCTGCCGCGTAGGCAGCTTAGAAAATCATGCAAGCCGCGTTCACGTCGCCGAACTTGTTCGCTGCCGCGTAGGCAGCTTAGAAAGTTAACGGCGACGGGACGATTCTCGTGCCGGCGTTCGCTGCCGCGTAGGCAGCTTAGAAAATGTCGATGCCGCGCCCGCTATTCTGCTGTTCGTTCGCTGCCGCGTAGGCAGCTTAGAAATCGGCGGACGTGAGTGGCTCGAGCGCATGATCGTTCGCTGCCGCGGAGGCAGCTTAGAAAAGTGGGGGTGGGCCAACTGCGTGGCATCGGCAGTTCGCTGCCGCGTAGGCAGCTTAGAAAGCCGCCGTACGCACATGAATTCTTTAATGGTGGTTCGCTGCCGCGTAGGCAGCTTAGAAAACGCCGGGAAGCACATGCCCGAGGACTGATTCGTTCGCTGCCGCGTAGGCAGCTTAGAAAGTGCGAGCGGACGTGGTGTAAGTGGCTCTGAAGTTCGCTGCCGCGTAGGCAGCTTAGAAAGCCGACCAACTTCGCCACCGCGTAGAAGGCGAGTTCGCTGCCGCGTAGGCAGCTTAGAAAGATGACGTGGAACAACGAGAGCGGCGAGAACGGTTCGCTGCCGCGTAGGCAGCTTAGAAAGACAGCGCTTCGCCGTCAATCGTTCCGACCGGGTTCGCTGCCGCGTAGGCAGCTTAGAAAGTCGTGTCGCCGAGCTCTTTCGCGTAGCTCCGGTTCGCTGCCGCGTAGGCAGCTTAGAAATTCAAACCCGCTTTTGCGGCGCGCACCGGGGTGTTCGCTGCCGCGTAGGCAGCTTAGAAAGTTCGGGTCGAGGACTGCAAATCGACTTGCGGGTTCGCTGCCGCGTAGGCAGCTTAGAAAGGACAGACGACGCAGCGCGCGCTCGTCATCGCATTCGCTGCCGCGTAGGCAGCTTAGAAATTGCTCCGTGGGCGTTAGCGAGTAGCACCAGCGTTCGCTGCCGCGTAGGCAGCTTAGAAAAGTGCCGCGCTCATTCGATGAAGTGATGCGCAGTTCGCTGCCGCGTAGGCAGCTTAGAAAACCTCAAACGTCCCGACGCCCGGATTGAAAACGTTCGCTGCCGCGTAGGAAGCTTAGAAAATCCTGCGGAGTAGGATTAGCATCGCCATCTTGTTCGCTGCCGCGCAGGCAGCTTAGAAAGAACGCATGAATCAGGATGTCGCCGGCAGCATGTTCGCTGCCGCGCAGGCCGCTTAGAAAAGTCGATACCGCCATGCTCCCGGCAGACCACGGTTCACCGCCGCGACATCCTAGAAATCGCCGGTCGTGAACATGAAATGCATTGCATCTCCCACTACCGCACAGTCACCTGAACCCCTCAACCGCGCCCCCGCCCCCCCAACCCCTTCTCAATCTCCCCATCCATCCACGCAAGAAACTTCGCCACCCGAGGCAACCCCGCATTCTGACTCGGATAAACCAGATGATGCGCCCCGACCTCAACCGCATACTCCCCGCCAAACACCGGCACCAAAGACCCCCGCTCCAGATGCACCGACGCGAGCATCGTGCTCTCCAGCGCGATGCCATGCCCGAGCGCCGCCGCCTCGAGCGACATATAAGACCGATCGAACGAAAAATCGAACGCCTTGCGCTTCACCGCGACGCCGAACTTGCCGAACCACTGCTGCCATTGCACGAGCGGCGATTCGGAGAAGATCAGCCGCCGTTCCAGAAGATCGTCAGGCGATGACACCGGATAACGCTCGAGATAAGCGCGCGATGCGAGCGGCGCGATGGTTTCATGGCGCAGCGTCTTGATTTCGACATCGGTCCAATGCGCATAACCGTGACGCACATCGATATCGTAGTAACCGGACGTGAACGACACATTCTCATACGAGCATGCGAGGTTCATCTGAATGTCGCCGTTCGCTTCCTGAAACGCGGCGAGACGCGGCAATAACCACATCAGCCCGAAGCTCGGGCTCGAATGAATCCGCAAGATCTCGACCGACGTTTCGCTCGATGCCCGCTCGGTCGCGCGATTCAGCTCGGCGAGCGCACCGGTCACATCGGAGAGATATTGCGTGCCGGTGGGTGTGAGCACGAGGCCGCGTCCGAGCCGCGTGAACAACGCACGCCCGACGATGCTCTCCAGATTCGCCAGCTGATGACTGACGGCGGAAGGCGTGAGGCCGAGTTCATCGGCGGCGCGATTGACGCTCTTCGTTCGCGCGACGCTTTCGAACGCGATGATGGATTTCAGCGGAGGAAGGCGCATGGGTTCTTATTTCGGCTCCTTAGGCACGCGTCCCATCAAGAAGAACTCGTCATTGGGCCGCATCGACATCACATTCGCCATGCGATTCGACAAGCCGAAGAACGCCGTGATCGCCGCGATATCCCACACGTCTTCGTCGCTGAATCCATGCGCGTGCAGTGCGGCGAAGTCATCGTCGTCCACGGTGCCCGACGCGCGGCACACCTTCAACGCGAAATCGAGCATCGCTTTCTGACGCGGCGTGATGTCCGCCTTGCGATGATTCACCGCCACCTGATCCGCGACGAGCGCATTCTTTTCATAGATCCGCAAAATGGCCCCATGCGCGACGACGCAATAGAGGCAATCGTTCACCGCGCTCGTCGCGACGACGATCATCTCGCGCTCGCCCTTGGTCAGGCCGCCGTCCTTCAGCATGAGCGCATCGTGATAGGCGAAGAACGCGCGGAACTCATCGGGCCGATGCGCGAGCGTGAGAAACACGTTCGGCACGAAGCCCGCCTTGTCCTGCACTTCGAGAATGCGCGCGCGGATATCGTCGGGCCATTCCCGCGGATCGGGAACGGGATAGCGGCTGATGGGCTTGTGCGTCATGACGTCCTCGAAGGCGTTGATCGAACGCCCATTGTAGAGCGAGGTCCGTCAGCGCGTGACCGTCAGTGACGACAGCAGCTTGAGCAGACTGTCCACGTTCACCGGCTTCACGAAGTGATAATCGAAGCCCGCCGATTGCGCGCGCAGCCGGTCTTCCGCCTGGCCATAGCCCGTGATCGCGATCAGCAAAGGCTTCGTGTCGCCCTTGCGGCGCAGGCGTCGCGCGAGCTCGTAGCCGTCGATATCGGGCAGGCCGATATCGAGCAGCGCCACATCGGGCTTCAACAAGGGCGCGGCCTCCAGCGCTTCGGACGACGAGTACGCGACGCGCGCGACATGTTCCTCCGACTCGCATAGCATCGCGAGCGAATCGGCGGCGTCGCGGTTATCGTCGACGACGAGTATGCGCAATGCCGCGCGCGTCTCGCGCACGCTCGTCTCCGAAAGGGCGAGCGCCGAATGCCGTTCGTGATGAGAGACGCGCGGCAGCCGCACCGTCACCGTCGTGCCGAGGCCCGGCCCCGGGCTTTGCACGGTGATCGTGCCTTTGTGCATCTCGACGAGCTTCTTCACGAGCGACAAGCCGATGCCGAGTCCGCCGTTCGAGCGGTCCAGCGTGCGCTCGCCCTGCGAGAAAAGCTCGAACACCTTGGGCAAGAGATCGGACGAAATGCCGGTGCCCGTATCGGCGATGACGATCGATACCCACGCATCGTCCGCATGCACGCTCACGGTGATGCGCCCTTGCTCGGGCGTGTACTTGCTCGCATTGTTCAGCACGTTCACGAGAATCTGCGAGAGGCGCGTGGGATCGCCGCATACCCATGTGGTCGCATCGGATACATCGACCTGAATGTTCTGCGAGCGCGACTCGACCATGCCCGCGATCGCTTCCACCGCGTGATACACCGCCGTGCCGACGAGAATCGGCTCGACCTGCAGCGCGATGCGTCCCTGCGTGATGCGCGAGACTTCGAGCAGATCGTCGACGATGCGCGTCATGTGCTCCACTTGTCTGCCCATCAGATCGATGAGTTCGCGCAGATGCGTGTCGCGGTCCTGATCCTTTTGCAAGAGCGCGATGGCCGTGCGCAACGGCGCGAGCGGATTGCGCAGCTCATGCGCGAGCATCGCGAGGAATTCGTCCTTGCGGCGTCCGGCTTCGCGCAGCATCAGTTCCATATGCTTGCGCTCGGTGATGTCGATCACGCTGCCGATGATGCGCAACGGCTGGCCGTCCTTGCTGCGCTGGAGCAGGGCGTTGCCCTGCATCCATTGCTCGCCGTGCAGGTTGCGCACGCGGAACTCGAAGGTGCCGTCCGGATCGGCGCCTTGCGCGAGGGTGCGCACGTAGCGATCCAGTGCGGGACTGTCTTCGGGATGCACGCGTGCGAGCGCGGCTTCGTAGCTGAGCGTCTCGGTGATCTGGCGCTCGCCGCCGGTTTCGAGAAAGAGCGTCCATGTCGCGAGCTCAAGCGACGCGATGCGGATATGCGCGGCCTGCATCGCCACCGTCAGGCGCAAGCTGCGCGCTTCGATCGCGGCCTGGGCCTCGTAGCGCGGCGTGACGTCGGTCGTCGTGCCGAACCATTCCTGCAGGTTGCCTTTGTCGTCGTAGAGTGGCGCGGCATGCGCCTCGACCATGCGATAAGCGCCGTCGCGCCGATACATGCGAAAGGTGAGCGTGCGTGCCGTGCCTGCGCGCAATACATCGAGCCATGCCTGATGCGTGCGCTCGCGATCGTCGGGATGGATGTAATCGAGCCAGCCCCAGCCGGACAATTCGTCGGGCGGCGTGCCCGTGAACTCCTCCCATTCCCCGCCCGATGGACGGATCTCGCCGTTCGCATCGGCCGACCAGACGAGTGCGCCCGTCGTCTCGACGAGCGCGCGATAGCGCCGTTCGGAAAGACTCAAACGCTCTTCGTCCGCGCGCTGCATGCTGATGTCGAAGCTCACGCCATAGACGCGCGCGAGCACGCCATGACGATCGAACTCGGGATGCCCGCGCATACGCAGCCAGCGGCGTTGTCCCTGCTTGCCTTCGAGAACGAAGTCGAACTCGAACGGGCCGCCGTCGCGCAACGCTTCGGTGAGCTTGCGCTGAAACGGCTCGCGATATTCCGGCGCGACGCGGTCCCATACTTCCGAAAGCAAAACAGCTTCGGTGCCGGGCGGAAACGAGTAGAGCGCCGCGAGCTGCGCGGTCATGCGCACGACGCGCGTTTGCATGTCCCATTCCCACGCGCCCATGCGCGCGCCCGCGAACGCGGCCTGCAGACGCCGCTCGCTCGCCTCGTACATCGCCCATGCGTGACGGCACTCGTGTATGTCGATGGCCACGCCGACCGTATCGCCGATCTGTCCTTCTTCATCGCGCCGCGCCTGCAGATGCAGCGTGTGCCAGCGAAAGGCGCCGTCGTTGCGCAGCAGGCGCACGTCGACATTGCGCAGCAGCGTGCCGTCGCGCATTTGACGCAGTGCATCGAGAACGGGAGGAATGTCGTCCGGGTGGACAAATGCTTTCCAATGCCGCCCGACCAGTTCCGGAAACGGGACGCCGAGATAGCGGCAAGCCCACGGATTCGCATACTGGATCACACCATCGCGCGCCGCGCGCCACACGAACGACGGCAGAAAATGAGCAGGATCGTGCATGAGCGTCCTTGCTTCCTTATTCGGGCGAGACGCGTCGCCGGGCGCGGCATCGGGAGGCGGCGATAGCCTGGGGATACCATACAACAAAAGTGCAGCAATAACGCCCGCATGCGCCGCTGCTGCGCGCCCCGTCAGCGAGCAGGATGTAATTTGTACGTTGTCGATATGGTTTTGAACCCGCGCGGCGCACGCATGTCGCGCGGACTCGCGCCATCATCCCGCTTCGCCCACGTCCTTCGGATTCGGCAACTCGCCTTCCTTGCCTCGTTGATCGGGCTTCGGCGGCGCGGGCTCGTTCTTCATCGCGCGCTGTTGCTCGTCGGACAAGCGGCGATCGGCCACGTTCGGATCATCCGGCGTCTGCTTCGGCGGCGTTTGACGATCGGTCTGTTCGGTCATGAATGGCTCCTTGTCTTCATCGTCGATTGAGTGCGAACATCGGGCGCATCGCGCGTGCCCGGCTGCGCGATCAGGCATAGCCGATGCTCGCCTCGCATTCCGATGTCCCGTCCTCGACGCGATGACGCGCCGCGAGGGCGTATCGAACGATCATTCACTGATGCCGCTCATGCGATACACCATGAAGGCCGTTGCCCTGGCAGCTTCGGCTGCTTTCGCTTGCATCACGTCGATGCCGAATCGCGCAACGGCGGCGTCCGTCGTTTCGGCGCCGTATGGCGCGACGCAACAAGGGCAGGCGGTCGTTCAATACACGCTGTCGAACGCGCGCGGCGTGACGATGAGCTGCATCACGTACGGCGGCATTGTCACGCGTCTCGATGTGCCGGACCGGCGCGGGCGTCGCGCGGATATCGTGCTCGGCTTCGGCTCGCTCAGCGACTATGAGAAGCACAACGGCAAGATTCATTTCGGCGGATTGATCGGACGTTATGCGAACCGCATCGCCGATGGACGGTTCGAGCTCGACGGACGCAGCTACAAGCTGCCCGTCAACGAGCCGCCGAACACATTGCACGGCGGCCCGCGCGGGTTCGACGAAAAAGTCTGGACCGTGGTCAGGACGTTTCAGGGGGCACAGGGCGCGGGCGTGCAGCTTCGCTATGTGAGTCCCGATGGCGAGAACGGTTTTCCCGGCACGCTCTCCGTCGATGTGACTTACACGCTCACGGACGACAACGAAGTGCGCATCGACTATCGCGCGAAGACGGACAAGCCGACTGTCGTGAATCTCACGAATCACAGCTACTTCAATCTCGCGGGGGAGGGCAGCGGCAGCGTCGAGGCGCAGCTCATCATGATCGCGGGGTCGACCTATACGCCGATACGTCCCGATTCGATCCCGACGGGCGAGATCGTGAGTGTGGAAAACACGCCGCTGGATTTGCGCGCGCTGACGCCGATCGGCGCGCGGCTGCGTTCGTCGCATCCGCAGATGCGTTACGCGCACGGCTACGATCACAACTGGAAGCTCAACAAGAACGGCCCGCGCAATGGCGAGCCGAGCTTCGCGGCACGCGCCTACGATCCGTCGAGCGGACGCGTGCTCGATGTCTACACGACGCAGCCGGGCCTTCAGTTCTACACGGGCAACGGTCTGGACGGCAGCGTCGTCGGCATGTCGGGGGCGGCTTACAGGCAGACGGACGGCTTCGCGCTCGAAGCGGAACACTTCCCGGATTCGCCGAATCGTCCAACGTTCCCGTCGACCGAGCTCAAGCCCGGCGACGAGTATCACGAGGTCACTGTCTGGAAGATCGGCGTGCGTTGAGCTCAGAGCTTCGGCAGATCGGTCGGGTCCACTTGCGTGCCGGGTACGCCCGACGTATGCGCGCTGACCGCGAGCTCATGCTGCAAGGCATCGCGACGTTCCTTCGATGGCCGCGCATGTTGCGCATTGTCGAGCGCGGGAATCACGTAGTCGTTCACCATCTGCCTGAACGTCTGGAGATTCTTCGCATCGCGCAAGCCGCCATCGACGGACATCACGCTCGTCATCACGATCACCGTCTTGCGCTCGGGCAGCACCGTGATGAATTGCCCCTTGAAGCCCATCGCGTCGAATTCCGGCTCGCGCTGCACGATGTTGTTGATCCACCAGTAATAGCCGAAGTAAGGCGCGACGCCCGGCGATGTCATCTGCGTGATCCATTGCTGCGGCACCACCTGGCGCCCTTGCCAGCGGCCATGATCGAGCACGAGCATGCCGATCTTCGCCATGTCGACGGCGCGTAGTCGCAGGCCCCAGCCCGCGGAGACGAGACCCGAGCGGTCAGCGCGCTCCCATACCGCGTGTTTCATGCCGAGCGGGCCGAAGAGATTCGCCTGCGCATAGCGCTCCACAGGCTCATGTGCGGCGGCGCTCAGCATCGCGGCAGCGAGGATCGGATTGATGTCGGTGTATTCGAACTGCGAGCCGGGCGCGGCCTTGGGATTCGTTTTGGCGGCAAGCTTCAGGCGATCGGGCGCGGTGTAGTAGATCGGATCGTCCTTCGGCTTGAAGTCGTAATGCAGGCCGCTCGACATTGAGAGCACATGTTTCAGCTCGACGTTGCGTTTGTCGGCGAAATCGGCGCGCAAGTCGGGACGCCACGAAGCGAGCGTTGCGACGGAATCGTCGAGGCTGACCTTGCCCTGACCGATGAGCATGCCCGCGACCATCGACGTCACAGACTTCGTGACCGAGTACAACTCGTAGTTCGAATCGCGCGATGCGCCCGCGCCGTAGCGCTCGAAAATGAGCTTGCCGTCTTTCACGACGAGCAGGCTGTAGACATCGAGCTTCTGCTCGCGAATCCATTGCGAGAGGCGAACGAGTTCACGCGAATCGACATTCGCATCTTCGGGCTGCGCTTGCGCAAGACCGGCTTCATGCAGCGGCGCCGCATGGACGCTCGCGAGCGTTAGCGCGACGATGGCGGTGAGCAGCAGAGGTTTCTTCATGATCAGGTCTCGGGTGCGTCGTTGAATGCGGCCGCCGTGCCCGGCACGCCTTGTGTCTTGTTGCTGCGTTCGAGTTCTTCCTTCAATGCGTCGGTCTTCGCAGCCGTTGCGACGGGACGCGTGGACGGTGTCAGCGCGGGCAGGATGAAGTCGTTCACCATGTGGCGATACTGGTTGAGGTAGGTGGCGTCGCGCAGGCCGCCATCAGTCGGCAAGAGGCTCGTCATCACGACGACCGCATGCTCTTTCGGCAGCACCGTGATGAATTGCCCTTTGAAGCCCATCGCGCCGAATTCCGGTTGGCCCTTCTCCACGATGTGCTGAATCCAGCAGTAATAGCCGTAGTCGGCGGCGGCGGGCGAGGGCGTCGTCATTTGCTTGATCCACGCCTGCGGCACGATTTGCTTGCCTTGCCAGCGGCCGTTGTCGAGCATCAGCATGCCGATCTTCGCCATGTCGATCGCGCGCAAGCGCAAGCCCCAGCCGCCCGCGACAGCGCCGGTTTCATCGACGCCGGTCCAGCGGTAATGCGACATGCCGAGCGGCTCGAACAGCTTCTTCTGCGCGAAGCGATCCTCGCGTTCGTGCGCGGCCACGCTCACCGCCGTGCCCACCAGCACCGGATTCACGTCGATGTAATCGAAGTCCGTGCCCGGCGCTTTCGCGGCACGCGCCGTCACCGCGACGCGCAGTCGATCCGGCGCGCCGTAGTAGAGCGGATCGGTGCCTTCGCGCGTCTGATAGCTGAGACCACTCGACATCGACATCAGATGGCGGAGCTCGATGTTCTGCTTGTCCGCGAGTTGGGCGGCGAGATCGGGCCGCGCTTTCGCGATGAGCGGCGCGACCTTCGTCGACGGATTCAGCTTGCCTTCGCCTTCGAGCACGCCGACGAGCAAGGACGTGATCGTCTTCGTGACCGAATACAGCTCGTAGTTGTTGTCGCGCGTGAGGCCATCGCCATAGCGCTCGAACACGATCTTCCCGTCCTTCACGACGACGAGGCTGCGCACATCCATCTTGTCCGCGCGAATCCATTCCGACATGCGCACGAGTGGCGCTGAATCCACGCCGATGGATTCGGGCACGACGCCCGGCATGTCCTTCGATGCGTCGCCCGCTGCATGCGCGGTGACGCAAACGAGCGCCGCCGCCATTGAAGTGGCTATGAGTTTCATCGCTTGCACCTTCATTCGAGGTTGGGTTTGCCCGCGGGCTGGAAGCGTCCGCGTCCGGCTTTCACGTTCAGGAGCCTGCCGTCTTCGACGAGCAACTCGCCGCGCGAAAAGCAGTGACGCGGCCATCCGGTCACTTCGATGCCTTCATAAGGCGTGTAATCGACTGCGTGATGCAGCGAAGCATTGGCGATCGTCACGCGCTTGTCCGGGTCCCACACGACGATGTCCGCGTCCGCGCCGACCGCGATCGTGCCTTTCTTCGGATACAGGCCATAAAGCTTCGCGGGCGCGAGCGACGTGAGTTCGACGAACTGATGCAGCGAGATGCGTCCTTCCTTCACGCCCTTGAAAAGCAGGGGCAAGCGCGTTTCGAGCCCTGGAATGCCGTTCGGAATGTGATCGAACGAGACCTCCTTGCCGCCCGGTTTCTTGCCTTGTGGATCGTCGTAAGAGAAGGGCGCGTGATCGGACGACACGAGCGAGAACACGCCCTGACGCAAGGCTTTCCACACCGCGCTCTGATTCGCGGGATCGCGCGGCGGCGGACTGCATACGCACTTCGCGCCTTCGTATTCGCCGTGGCCGAGATCGTCGGCGGTCAAGTACATGTATTGCGGGCACGTTTCCGCGAGAATCGGCAGGCCGCGCGATTGTCCCCAGCGAATCTGCTCGATCGCATCCGCGCCCGATACATGCACGATGAGTATCGGCACGTCGACGAGCTCGGCGAACGCGATCGCGCGATGCGTCGCTTCACGCTCGACGACAGCGGGCCGCGCGAGCGCATGCGCGTGCGGCGCATGCAGGCCTTTGCCCAGCAGACGTTCGGTCAGCCAGCCGATGCAGTCCGAGTTCTCCGCATGCACCATCACGAGCGCGCCGTGCTCGCGCGCGACGGTGAGCACGTCGAGCATCTGACGATCGTTGAGCTTGAGATCGTCGTAGGTCATGTAAACCTTGAACGACGTGTAGCCGTTCTCGATGAGACGCGGCAATTCTTCCGCGAGCACATGCGGCGTCGGATCGGCGACGATCAGGTGAAAGCCGTAATCGATCAGCGCGCGTCCTTCGGCGCGGCTGTGATAGTCGTCGACGGCCGCCTGCAGCGATTGCCCCTTCGCCTGCGCGGCGAACGGAATCACCGTCGTCGTGCCGCCGCACAGGGCGGAACGCGTGCCGCTGAGAAAATCGTCGGCCATGCGCAGGCCGTCGGGCATCGGCTGATCGAGATGACAGTGTCCGTCGACGCCGCCCGGCAACACCAGCATTCCGCTCGCGTCGAGCTCGCGCGGCGCGCTCGGCAGACCGTGCCCGAGCATCGCCACGCGGCCTTCGCGAATGCCGATGTCGCACGAAAACCGGTCCGACGCGGTGACGACGTCGGCGTGACGAATCACGAAGTCGAGATCGTTCGACATGGCATGCTCCCTTAGATGACTTCGCTGAAGAGACGTCCCCAGCCCTTCACGCTGCGCGTGTCGTAATCGGCGAGCTGCAGCGATTTCCATACGACGGTCGCGATCGTGTCGTAGATCGGAATGCCGGTCTCTTGTTCGAGCTCGGGCACGAGATGCGCCGCATTCAGGTTCGTGCAGAAGATGGAAATGGCGCGCGGCTTGTCCTTCGCCACTTCGCGCACCATGCGGCGGATTTCATCGGCCTCGACCTCGGAGAACGAGAAATTGACCTTCAGGTTCAGATGCCGCTCCGCGATGCAGTTCAGCCCTTCGCTGCGATAGTTCGCGATGATCTTCTCCTGCACGTTGTCGAGATACGGCGTGACGAGACCGAACTCGCGCGCACCGGTCTTCTTCAGGATTTCGTTCAGCGCGAGAACGGACGTGGTCGCGGGAATGCCGGTCGCTTCCGTGATCCGGCGGCACAGGCGCTCGTCGGCCTCGAAGCCGAGCCAGCCCGACGATGTGCCGTTCCATGCGATCACGTCGACCTTCGCATCGGCGAGCAGTTGCGCGGCTTGCAGGATCTTCGAATCGTCGAACTGGCCGAGCGCCTGATCGGAGAGCGAGATCTCCGTCACCGGGAAGCGCGCGAAATGCGCGGAGACGCCGGGCAGATTCGCAACCATCGCGCTCGTCAGCGGTTCGAGCGACGTGTTGGACGAAGGCGTGAGCATGCCGAGCAGGGTACGTTTTTTCATCGTGATGTCTCTTGTGTGAATCGAGCGAAGCGTTGCTGCATGAAGGCTGATTCCACTCAAACGGGAATCTTCTTTTCGTAATCGATGGCGCTGGAGCACACGAGCAAGCCGATGCCGGCCGCTGCGAAGAACATCAGCGCGAGGAAGTAGGAGTGGGTGAACTGCACGATCGCGCCGACGATGATCGGCACCGCAATGCCGCCGATATTGCCGCCGAGATTCATGAAGCCGCCGAGAAAGCCGATCTTGTTGCGCGTGCCGAGCGACGACGGAATGCACCAGTAAAGACCGCACCAGCGCAGGAAGAAGAGCGTCGTGGAGAGCAGGGCGACGACGGCGACGGCGTTCGTCACATACGCCACCGAGAAGATCGACACCGTCGCGATGATCGCCGCGATGCCGAAAAGCGTGCGCATCACGACATTCGGACGTCCGCCTGCGGCCTTCCACTTGTCCGCGATCCATCCGCCGATCAGCTCGCCGATGAAACCGCTGAAGAAGATGATGAAGCTCGATCCGCCCATCTGCTTGATGTCGAAGCCGTGAACCATGTGCAGGTAGTTGGGCATCCAAGTGAGCAGGCCATAGAACACGCTGTTGAAGCACATCCAGCCGAAGAACATGCACCACACCGAGCGGTACCTGAAGAAATCGCGCGTGCGGCCCGAGAGCGACGGCGGTTCCGCGGCGGCGTCGCGTGCGTGCGATTCCTCGATATAGGCCGCTTCGAGCTCGTTCACGCCGGGATGCTCGCGTGGTGTATTGCGTACATAAAACCAGGCGAGGATGCCCGCGAGCACCGTGCCGACGCCCGCCACCGCGAACGCGAGCCGCCACGAGCCGAGGATCGCGATGAGCCCGGTGATCAGGATCGCGCCCAGCGCCGCGCCGAGCGGGGCGCCGCCGTCGAGCAGCGTCGCGCCGCGGCCGCGCTCGGTCTGCGTCATCCAGATGGCGTTGAGCTTGCCGCCCGCCGGGTAGATCGGCGCTTCGGATGCACCGAGGCCGAGGCGCGTGAGCAACAGGCTCGGCGCGTTCGTGCAGAAGGCCGCGATCGCCTGGAAGAAGCCCCAGAACACGGTCGCGGTGGCAATCACGATGCGCGGCTTGAAGCGGTCGGCGAGCATGCCGCCGGGAATCTGCATGACCGCGTAGGTCCAGAAGAACGAGGAGAGGATCAGTCCCTCCATCGCCGGGCCGATATCGAACTCCTTGGAAATCAGTGGCATCGCGACCGACAGCGACGCGCGGTCGATGTAGTTGATCGCGATGAGACTCAGCATGACGACGAAAATCTTCCAGCGAACGGTGGATTTGCCCACCGTCAATGCGGCAACACCGGATGTTGAAGACATGAACGGGCTCCTGGATAGGCGGGTGTTTTCGTGACGTCGCGCAACGTTGGACTGAGTATAAGATTAGAAATTTATAATTACAAACAGTGTAAACGATTGGTTTCATTGAAATTTAGACTGCACGTTCGCGGTGCAGGGTTTTCACCAAGTTCGTGATAAGCTTGCACTGCGATGAACCAGACCACCAAAAGCCCCCTCCTTTTGCGCACCCGCGGCATGGCCGCGGAGATCACCGCGCGCCTGCGCGGCATGATCGACGAGGGCGAATTGCCGCCCGGCGCGCGCATCGACGAAAAAGAATTGAGCACCGCGTTCGACGTCTCCAAGACGCCGTTGCGCGAGGCGCTGAAAGTGCTGGTGTCGGAGGGGCGCGTGACGCACCGGCAGTACATCGGTTATCGCGTCGCGGAGATCGATCTCGACGATCTCGCCGCCACGTTCGAGCTGCTGCATGGCCTCGAAGCGATGGCCGGTGAACTGCTGCAAAAGCGCGTCACGAATGCGGAAATCGCATCGATCGCGGCGAAGCATCGGCGCATGGTGGAGTGTCACGACGCCGGCAAGCGCGTCGAGTACTTCAAGCTGAATCAGCAGATTCACCAGATGATCGTCGATGCCGCCGACAACCCTGTGCTCGGGGGCGTGTATTCGACGCTGATGGCGAAGGTGCATCGGGCGCGCGGCGCGGCCAATGCCGACACGTTGCGCTGGGCCGAATCCGCCAGCGAGCACGAAGCCATTCTGGCCGCGCTCGAAGACCCCGCGCACGAAGGCTTGCCGAAGATATTGCGCGAGCATTCGGAGAACACGGCGCGCGAAGTGCTCGCCGTGCTGATGCGCGCGAAGGGCGATGCGTCCGGTGCGCGCATGGCCGATCTCACACGCGAAGAAGCCTCGGGCTGATCGCGCTTACCTCGGCACACTCCATAACGCGACGAAGAGCTTTCGCGTCCCGCGCATGGCCTCGCGATGTCCTTGCGAAACATGTGCGGAACGCGACGCTCCGTCGTACTAGCACGTCCCGACGCGACGGCTGGAAACAGCCGTGCGTCGATGGTGCTCTCTCAGGCCGGCCCTGCAATGGTTTTATTTCCAGCGGTTGGCATTTTGCGTTTTGAATTCTGAATGCCTTCTTGTGTTTTGCATGCCGCATGCACGTCCGCCGATGGCTACGCGGCCGCCTTGCCCGAGCCAGCGCCGGCGCGTTCCCGTGCGAGAAGCTCGAAAAGCCGCAGCACGCGTGCGCGTTGCGTGGACACGAGATCGCTTTCGTCGCCGAGCGCCGCGAGCCGCCGCTTCCAGTAGTCGCGGTCGAGACAGGAGAACGCCTTCGCATCGCCCGATAGCGCGAGCGAGCGGATCATGCGCTCGAGATGATCGAGCTGCGCATCGGCGACGCGAGCCGGCTTGAGCGCCGCCTGTGTCGCCCGCGTGGCTTGCAAGGCTTTCGACTTTCCCATATTGACGCCCCGAAACGTCTTTTTTCCTTTGCCTGCGGCTGTATTTTTGGAGTCGATCAGCCGTAAACGCATGTGAAAGGAGCCAGCGATGTGACGGCGGGATGACGACAGGAATCGCCGACCTGAACCGTCCGCGCCGCCGCACACGCTGCTCCTCGTGCAGCACGATATACCTGCAATCGCAATTCGCTTTACCATGCGTCTCATTTGCTGGCCGCGCTTCGTGCGCTCGCCATCGATCGAAAGGACGATTTGACCGACATCCGTCTCATGCCCGCCGATACCGATCCGCCCGCCTTGTCCACGCGCTTCTCGACGCAGGCCTTTGCGCGCGAGCGACAACTGCTCGCATGGCGCGATCGCGTCGGGCATGTGGTCGATGTCCTGCCGGACAAGGAGCAGATCGCACGCGGCTTCGCGGGCAGCATCGACCTGCATGCGGCGGGCGGTCTCGTGTTCACGGAGGCGCGCACCGAAGCGCTGGTGCTGGAGCGCTCGATCGCGCGCGTCTCGACCGACACGCGCCGCGATTTTGCGTTCCATGTCTATGCGGAAGGCGAGACCGGCACTGTCAGCGGCCTGCGCGCGAAGCGCAGCTCGCCTGGGTCGATGCGCGGCATCGTCGCGTTCGATCTGAATCAGCGCTTTCGCATCGAGCGCCCGGCGTGCCGCGTGCTGACCATGTTCGTGCCGCGCGCGATCGTGGCCTCGCAGATCGGCGACTGCGATGCGTTGCATGGCCGCGTGGTGCCCGAGGACGCGCCGCTCGCGCGTTTCCTGTTCGAGCATTTCGACGCCACCGCGCGCGAGCTGCCCGCGCTCGAACGGCCCGATGCGATCGACCTCCTCGATGCCGGCGCGCAGCTCCTGCTCGCCGCGTTCGCCGATAAGCCGCACGCATTGCACGATTCGCGCGCCGCGTTGCAATCCGCCGTGAAGGCTCAGGTGAAGCGCTATGTCGAGACGCATCTGCACGAGGCCGATCTCACGCCGATGAAAATCGTCGACGCGCTCGGCCTCAAGCGCGCGACGATCTATCGATGGTTCGAGCCGGAAGGCGGCCTTGGCGCATACATCCGGCATCGCCGCTTGCGCGAGGCCGCCGATGAGCTCGCGCGGTTCCCGAATCTGCAGATCGCGGATATCGCATTCGGTCTCGGCTTCAAGAGCGCGTCGGACTTCACGCGCGCGTTTCGCCGCGAATTCGATGCAAGTCCGCTGGAAACGCGTCTGCGTGCGCTCGAACTGCTGCGCGCGATGAACGACGATCCCGTCATGCGCACGCGCGCCGCGCACTCGAGGGGCGCTCGGGAAAGCGGCTGAGCGCGAAGAGCGTCACGCAGTTCGCGGCCAGCAGATACCACGCGGGCGTCATCGCGTTGCCGGTCGCGCCGATGAGCCATGCGACGGCGAGCGGAGAAAACCCGCCGAAGATGACGACGCCGAAGGTGTAGATCACCGCGAGGCTCGCCGCGCGCCGATGCGTCGGAAAGGCTTCGAGCATGAGCACCGAGCCCGCGCCCGCGTTGTTCAGCGCGACCGCGACATAGAGCAGGATGATGACGAGCGCGAGCGCATCCGGCGCGCCTTGCGTGAGGGCGTAAAAGGCCGGATAAGCCGTCGCGAGCGCGGCCGCGAGCGATGCGTATTGCAGCGTCTTGCGGCTCGTCAGCCGGTCCGCCGCAAGCGCGACGAGCGGCGTCACGATGAGAATCACGAGCCCGGAGAGCGATGCGATCGCCAGGCTGATCGTCGCGGGCCGATGCAGCGTATGCGTCAGATAACTCGGCATGTACAGCACGGCGATATAGATGCTGGACGAGGGCGCGGCCATCATCAGGATGCCGCATGCGAGCGCGCGTCCATGCTCGCGCAACACGATCGCGAGCGGCGCGCGCGCGGGCCGCGTTGCCGATGCGGACGCTTCGCCCGGCACGCGGCGCAGGAACCAGCCGAGCGGCGCGATCAGTCCGCCGATGACGAAGGGCACGCGCCATCCCCATTGCGCGAGCTGCTCGTTCGACAACAACGCGGACGTGCATGCGCCGACGAGCGCCGCGACGCACGCAGCCGCGCCCTGGCTCGCCCCGCGCCAGCTGACGATGTAGCAGCGCCGTTCGTAGGGCACCGATTCCATCAACAGGGCGGACGCGGGCCCGATCTCGCCGCCCGCCGCGAGCCCTTGCAGGAGCCGCGCGCACACGATCAGCACGGTTGCGCTCGCGCCGATCGCCGCATGCGTCGGCAGACACGCGATCAGCCACGTGCCCGCCGCCATCAGGCCGATGGACAGCCGCATGCCGGCCTCGCGTCCGTGCCTGTCGGCGTGACGTCCGATCATTACCGCGCCGAGCGGGCGCATCACGAAGCCCGCGCCGAAGGTCGCGAGCGAGAGCAATAGCGACGAAGCCGCGTCGTGCGCGGGAAAGAACAATCGTCCGATGATCGCGGCGGAGAAGCCGTACACGGTGAAGTCGTAGGCGACGAAGCCGTTGCTGATCACCGTCGCCACGATGATGCGGGTCAGATTCGCAGACGTGTTTCGATGTTCGGTTTTAGTCATGAATGAACGGAGATTGATGCATTCGAATCCGGCCATCGAGGTTAACGGCCGTATTTTCCGGATCTTTTGGCCTGTCGCGATCATCCAGCAATACGCGCGCGCGCGTGCGCGCGTAATATACGTTCGGCTTTTGCACAGCTTTCGTATCGATATCTTCCCAGTCCGTTTACGAACGAGGGTTCGCTTTCATGGATGACGCCACGCGCGAATTCGATCGCCTGCGCCCACGCTTGCAGGGCATCGCATATCGCATGCTCGGATCGGTGGCCGAAGCGGAAGACATCGTGCAGGATGTGTGGCTGCGCTGGCATGCATCGGCGCGCGAGGCCATCGAGAACGCGGAGGCGTGGCTCGTCGCGGTGACGACGCGCCATTCGATCGATCGTTTGCGCGCCGCGAAAGTGCAGCGCGAACATTACGCGGGCATCTGGCTGCCCGAGCCGCACATCACCGAGCCGCCCGCGACGCCGGAAGAAGTCACGGAGCGCGCCGACGATGTCTCCGTCGCGTTCCTGATGCTGCTCGAACGGCTGACGCCCGAGGCGCGCGCGGCGTTCCTGCTGCGCGAAATCTTCGACACGGATTATCCGGAAGTCGCGAGCATCATCGGCAAGACGGAAGCCGCGTGCCGCCAGCTCGTGAGCCGCGCGAAAGCGCAATTGCGCGAGGAACGGCCGCGTCATTCGGTGCCGCGCGAGATTCACCGGCGCCTGCTGCATGCGTTCGCGCGGGCCGTCGAACATGGGGACTTCGCCGCGATTCACGCAATGCTCGCGGAAGACGCGATGCTCGTCGGCGACGGCGGCGGACGCGTCCCCAGCTTCCCGCAACCGCTCATGGGCGGCAAGCGCATCGCGCAACTCTTCTATGCGGCGTTCCTGCGACATGGAAAAGGCGTGCGTCTTCAGCTCGTCATGCTCAACCAGCAATGGGCGCTCTTGCGTTTCATCGACGGCAAGCTCGAATCCGCGCAGACGTATGACATCGAAGACGAACGCATCGTGGCCATTCAGGTGCAGCGCAACCCGGAGAAGCTCGAACGTATCGCGGCCCTTTACGGCGGCGCGTGATTGGTGCGCCCGATTGGTGCGCATGATTGGTGCGCATGAGGCAACAGCGTGCGGACGTTCGCGCCTCTACCGCGACCAGCCGCGCAAACCTACGATGACATCCATGCCGATCAGGAATCGTCAGCGGCATCTTCAACCACGCATGGAGTCATCATGACGCAACGAATCAACTATGTTCAACAGTCGCCGCAGCTGTTCAAGAAGTTCTACGAGTTCAGTCAGGCGGTGAAGGAGTGCTCGATCGAGCAGACGACGCGCGATCTCGTGACGCTGCGCGCGTCGCAGATGAACGGCTGCGCCTTTTGCGTCGACATGCACGTGAAGGAAGCGAAGATCCACGGCGAACGCGAGCTGCGCACGCATCACGTCGCAATCTGGCGCGAGTCGACGCTGTTCTCGTCGCGCGAACGTGCCGCACTGGCGTGGACCGAAGTGCTGACGCGCCTGCCCGAGCATGGCGTGCCCGATGAACTCTATGCGCGTGTGCGCGAGCAGTTCACGGAGAAAGAGCTGTCCGACCTGACCTACGTGGTCATGGAGATCAACGGATGGAACCGCGCCAATGTGGCGTTCCAGACGGTGCCGGGCTCGTCCGACAAGGCGTTCGGCCTCGACAAGGCGAACCTGTCGTAAGGCGCTCGCGCCGTCATTCGATCATCGGAGGACCGATCATGCAGAGCATCAAACGCGTGGGACTGGCGCTCGTCGTCGGATGCGCGGCGCTCGTCGCGAACACGGCGCAGGCTGCGCCCGAGGCCATCGTCAAGGAGTTGATGACGAAGCCGCTGCCGGAATATCCGGGCAAGGAAGCGCTGATGATCAGCGTGGAGTATCCGCCGGGCTCGGTCGATCCGGTGCATCGTCACGACGCGCATGCCTTCGTCTATGTGCTCGAAGGCACGATCGTCATGCAGCTCAAGGGCGGCAAGGCCGTGACGCTCAAGCCGGGCGACACCTTCTACGAAGGCCCCGACGATATCCACACCGTGGGCCGCAACGCGAGCAAGACGAAACGCGCGAAGTTCATCGTGCTGCTCCTGAAGGACAAGGGCAAACCGGTATTGACGCCGGTGCAATAAGGCAATCAGGCCGCACGCGAAAAGATTTCAGCGTTCGCGTGTCACAAACCGCGCGGCGCGAACGTCTTGTGGAATAGAGCCACTACGTTTCGTGCCGCCATGCCATCAGACCTTGCGTTTCATTCCGACGATTCGCTCGCGTACAGCTTCGCGACGAGTTATGCGGGCGTCGTCTCCTTTCTCGCCGTCGCCAACGAGGGCAGCTTCGCGAAAGCGAGCGATCGCCTCGGCATCGGCCGCTCCGCCGTCAGCCGCAACGTGCAGAAGCTCGAAGCGCAGCTCGACGCGCGTCTCTTTCTTCGCACCACGCGCAGCACGTCGCTGACGCGCGAGGGCGAACTCTTCTACAAGAATTGCCAGCCGGGCGTGGAGCGCATCGTGCAGGCGCTCGAGGACATGCGCGAGCTGCGCAACGGGCCGCCGCGCGGACACTTGCGCATCGCATCGACACCGGGCTTCGGCCGCAAGGTCGTCGCGCCGTTGCTGTCCGGCTTCAATGCGCGCTATCCCGACATCGCGCTGGAACTGCTGCTCAACGACCGTCCGTGCGATTTCATCGCCGAGCGTGTCGATGTCGCGTTTCGCGACGGCCATATGGAAGACAGCGAAGTCGTCGCGAAGCAATTGATCCCCATGCAGATGATCGTGTGCGCGTCGCCGCAATATGCGCGCGAGCACGGCTTGCCGCGTCATGTCGATGAACTCGAAAAGCATCGCTGCATCAACTTCCGCACGTCGGCGGGGCGCATTGCCGATTGGGAGTTCAAGGTCGACGGCTTGACGCAAAAGCGCTCGCCCGCCGCGCGGCAAACGTTCAACGATATCGACCTGATGCTGCAAGCCGTGCTCGACGGGCAGGGCATCGCGCAACTGCCCGCGTATCTCGTGTGCGAACTGGTCAAGGCCGGGCGCCTCTTCATGTGTCTCGCGCAACATGCGCCCGATGACGGCGGCCACTATCTCTGCTACCTCAGCCGCAAGCATTTGCCCGCGCGCGTGCGCGTGTTCGTCGACTACATGACGGAGCACACGCGCAAGCTCGATCTGCATTGTCTGTCGACGACCATCACGAATGCGAGCGCGCCATCGCTCGTGCCGGCCGATTGATGCATTGAAGGCAACACCGCGCGTCCGGTGGCGGCGCTACCGGATGCAGGCGCGCACGCCTACGATGCATCACGTATTCAGCGCGTTCGTGCAGTGCAACCGGAAACTCAAAGGGGATAAACATGAAGATCGTAGTGATCGGCGGCAGCGGACTCATCGGCAGCAAGGTTGTGAAGAACTTGCGTGCGCGCGGGCATGAAGTGATCGCGGCATCGCCGGCATCGGGCGTCGATACGATGACGGGCAAGGGCCTGAAGGAAGCGTTGCAGGATGCGCGTGTGGTCGTCGACGTCGCCAATTCGCCTTCGTTCGAAGACAAGTCGGTGCTCGAATTCTTCGAGACGTCGGGACGCAATCTCTTCGCGGCGGAGAAAGCGGCGGGGGTTGCGCATCATGTGGCGTTGTCGGTCGTCGGTACGGATCGCCTCGCGCAAAGCGGCTATTTTCGCGGCAAGATCGCGCAAGAGAAGCTCATTCGCGAATCGGGCGTGCCCTACACGATCGTCCAGTCGACGCAGTTCTTCGAGTTCCTCGGCGGCATTGCAAAGGCGAGCGCCAGCGAGAACGCGGTGCATCTGTCGGGCGCATACATTCAGCCGATCGCATCCGACGATGTCGCGAGCGCCGTCGCGGATCATGCGGTCAACGCGCCGGTGAACGGCGTCGTGGAAATCGCGGGACCGGAGAAGTCGCGCCTTTCCGATCTGATGCAGCGTTATTTCACGGCGACCGGCGACGCGCGCAAGGTCATCGCGGATGAGCGCGCGCTTTACTTCGGCGCGCAGCTCGCGGCGGACACGCTGCTGCCGGGCGCTGGAGCGCAGCTCGGCGCGGTGAACTTCGATGCGTGGTTCAGGCAAAGTCAGAGCCAGCCGCAAGCGGCGCATTGAGCGATCATGTAGTCAACGCTTGCAAGAGAGGCCGCTCATGGTGCCGATCGCTCCGCCACCCGTCAGTCTGCTCGACAAGTATCAAGGGCAGGACGTGCAACCGCTTTATAGAACGACCGTCACGGTCACGGGCGGCGATGCGGGCCATGGCCGCGCCTCGGGCGTGGCCCGCTCCGACGACGGCAATCTCAACCTGAACCTGCGCATGCCGCAAGCGCTCGGTGGTCCCGGCGGCGGCACGAACCCGGAGCAGTTGTTCGCCGCGGGCTATGCCGCGTGCTTTCATGGCGCGCTGGTCTTGCTGGCGGCGCGCGCGGGCATCGCGTCGGAAGGCGCGAGCGTGTCGGTCACAGTGGAGTTCGCACGCGATCCGATGGATGGCCTCTTCGTGCTCACCGCGCACACGCGCGTCCAGATACCTGGCGTCGAACGCGCGGTGGCGGAGGAACTCGTGCGCAACACGGAGCGCTTTTGCCCGTACACGAAGATGGCGCGTAAGGGCATCGTCAATATAGTTGCGCTTGCAAGCAATCGCGAGGCCCCGGATCGCGCTGAGTGAATCGCGCTTTACACGGTCTGATTCGCGCTATCCGCAAGAGGCGCCGAATCGCGACGGCTCAACGCGCCCAGTGCGAACGCGGCGACGAACGCGGGCACGGCCAGCAGCGTGAACACCGCGCCGAACTGAAGGCCCATGCTCATCAGCAAGCCGCCCGTCATGGCGCCCGCGACCGCGCCCATGCGACCGATGCCGAGCATCCATGCGACGCCCGTCGCGCGGCTTCGCGTCGGATAGAACGATGCGGCGAGCGCAGACATCGACGTGACCGCGCTCGTCACTGCCGTGCCCGTCAGAAAGATGAGCACGGCGAGCCAGAACTGATCGGCCACGCCGCGCCCGATCGTCAGCACGAGCGCCGCCGCGAGCACGTATGCGCAGGCGTTGACGCGTCGCGGATTGGCCTTGTCCATCACCCAGCCGAGACACAGATTGCCGAGAATGCCGCCGAGCGGAAAGAGCGACGTGGTGAGCGCGGCGCGTTCGGCCGAGAAGCCCGCGTCCTTGAAGAGCGTGGGCAGCCAGTTCGTCAGCAGATAGAAGATCATGAGGCCCATGAAGTACGCGAGCCACAGCATCGACGTGCCGAAGCGATAAGGCCGCGAAACGATGAGCCCGAGCGAGGACTTGTCCGCTCCGCTCGCGCGCGTATCGGCTGCGGTGAAGTTGAGGGACGCGCCTTCGGCAAGACGCGTGTCGTTCGAGATGCGTCGCAGGACGCGCACGATCTTTTCCGCGGGGCGCTTGCTCACGACCATGAATTGCGCGGACTCGGGCAGCAGAACGAGCAGCAGCACCGTGAGCACGACCGGACCCACGCCGCCCGCGACGAGCACGCTTTGCCAGCCGAAGTGCGGAATGAGCCATGCGGCGCACAGTCCGCCGATGGAAAGGCCCACCGAGAAGCCGCAGAACATCGCATTGACGGCCATCGCGCGAATGCGGGCGGGCGCATACTCGGACATCAGCGTGACCGCGTTGGGCATCGCCGCGCCGAGGCCGAGGCCGGTGAGAAAGCGCCATGCGGTCAACGCTTCGACCGAGCTTGCCTGCGCCGATGCGAGACTCCACACGCCGAAGAAGAACACCGACAGCGCGAGCACCGCCTTGCGTCCGATGCGATCGGCGGCCGGTCCCGCCACGAGCGCGCCGATGCCGAGGCCGACGAGCGCCGCGCTCATCACCGGTCCCAATGCGGCGCGCGTGATGCCCCAGTCGCCGATCAGCGACGGCGCGATGAAGCCGATCGCGGCGGTGTCGAAGCCATCGGCCGCGACGACGAGAAAGCACAGGATCAGGATGACCCATTGATACGGCGAGAAGCGCTCGCCGTCGATGAAGCTCTGGACCTCGATGGTCCGAAGGTTCTTTTCCATGCCGGTATGTCTCCATTCATTCACGGTTATCGATTCGATGCATGCGGCCTTCGTCGTGCCGCTATGCCGCGCGATCAACGCACGGCGGGCGAAAGACTCCTGAACTCGACGCGCCTGATGATGCGGCTCTCCTGCGCGACGATCAGATGTGCCGACGCCTGCAGATAAGCGGGCCATTCCGGATCGTTATCGCGCGCGGTGCGGCGCTGGTCGTAATCCGCGATGCTTTCGTAGCCCCACAGATGCACGACCTGATTCAACGCGCCGATATCGCTCATATAGAAACCGACGGGCGCGCCGAGATACCTGAGCTGGATCGGCATGGCGAGGCGATCGAATACATCGATGAATTCGGCCATGCCGCGCGGCTTGATCGTGTAGATGCGGTGATCGATGAAAGGCTTGCTCATGCTGCGCTCCTCAATTCGCTGGTACTCGCGCGCGCGTCGATGCGGCCCGCGAGGTGCAATCCGGTGAGATAACCAAATGTCATGATTGGGCCGAGCGTGATGCCCGCGCCGGGATAGTTGCCGCCCATGACGCTCGCGCGATCGTTGCCGACGGCGTAGAGGCCGGGAATCGGCTCGCTGCCTTCGAGGACCTGGCCGTGCGGGTTCGTCGCAATGCCGTCGAAGGTGCCGAGATCGCCCATCACGACCTTGAGCGCGTAATACGGGCCATTGCCGATGGGCGCGACACACGGGTTCGGCTTGTGCGCGGCATCGCCGAGATAGCGGTTGAATGAAGTGGTGCCGCGGCCGAATGCGGTGTCGTTGCCTTGCGCCGCGTCGCGGTTGTACGCGCGCACGGTCTCTTCGAGCGCAACAGCGTCGATGCCTGCACGTTGCGCGAGTTCGGCCAGCGTGCGGCCCTTGATCAGATAACCGCTTTTCAGATGCGAGCCGAGCGGCATCGGCGCGGGCTTGGCGAAGCCGAGACCGTATTTGCGGATCGTCGCGTGATCGCAGACGAGCCACATCGCCGTTTCTTTCTCGTGGCGGCAGGCTTCGATCATCGCCGCGCCGACATCGTGATACGAGTTCGATTCGTTGGTGAAGCGCACGCCGCCGCGCGTCACGCCGATCACGCCCGGCTTGTAGCGATCGAGCAGATGCGGAAATACGCCGTATTGACCGTCTTTCAGCGGCACGCGCGAGACCGGCATCCATGCGGCGGGCTGCGGATAGCGGATATCGACACGGCCGCCCACGCGTTCGGCCATGCGCGCGCCGTCACCCGTGTTGCCCGCGGGCACCGGCGATACGTGCTCGCCGCCGCGACGCACATGCGGGTAAGCCTTCGCGATGCGCGCGACATCGTGCGAAAAGCCGCCGCATGCAAGCACGACACCACGCCGCGCGGTGATGCGCGTTTCGCGTCCATCAGCCATCACGATCGCGCCGCTCACGCGACCCTTTACCGTGATGAGTTCCTTTGCGCCGGTGCGTGTGTGAATCGGAATGCCGAGATCGAGCGCGGATTTCGCGAGACGCGCGGCGAGGGCATTGCCGCTCGTGATCTGAACGCCGCGTCGATAGAGCGCGAGTTCTTTCAGATGACTCGCGAGACGCTTGGCGACATACCACGCCGACGCAAGCGATTTCGTCGCGTTGAAGAAGTGCTTCAGATCCGCGCTCGACGAATTGAACATCATGCCGATGAACGTGATCGTTTTGAGCGGCGGGCGGAGGCGCGCGATATCCTTGCCAAGCTCGCGCGCATCGAAGGGCTTCGCGACGACGGAGCGGCCCACGTCGACGCCGCCCGGCGCATCGGGATGATAGTCGGGATAGAGCGTGGGCAGGAAGCGGACCGATGTCTCGCGCTCGAAGAAGTCGATCATGCGCGGGCCGTTGTCGAGGAACGCATCGACGGCGGCTTCGTCGTACATCGCGCCGGTCTCGCCGCGCATGTATTGAACAGCGGCCTCGCGCGTGTCCTGAATGCCTGCGTCCTTCGCATGACGATTGCCGGGTATCCACAGCACGCCGCCCGAAAATGCGGTCGTGCCGCCGAAGTACGCTTCTTTCTCGACAACGATCACGTCGAGGCCCTGCTTCTTCGCTGTAATGGCCGTGGAAAGGCCGCCGGCGCCAGAGCCGATCACGAGCACGTCGCAAGCGAGATCGGACGACCGCGTTACGGTAGTCATGATGATGTCCTTTGATTGGAGCCGGGCGCGTTGCGCACCCGTGAGATGAAAGGCCGTGTTTCAGGCGGCGCGCGGCGCTTCGAAGCCGGGGCGCGGAACGAGATCCATCAACATGCATTCGAGGCCGCCATCGACGGCAAGCTCCGCGCCGTTCACATACGCCGCGCGGCCGCTCGCGAGAAAGGCCACCACTTCCGCGATATCGCGCGGTTCGCCGATGCGCCGGCTCGCGGTCATCGCGCTGCGACGCGCTTCGACATCGCCCTGTTCATAGAATGCTTTGGATAGCGGCGTGCGGATCATGCCGGGACACACCGCATTGCTGCGAACACCGCGCGCGCCCCATTCGGCGGCGATCTGCCGCGACAGCATTGCGATGCCGGCCTTGCTCGGGCTATACGCGCCGCTCCATGTCTGCGGATGATGCGCCGCCACCGATGCGATATGCACGATGCTGCCCGCGCCGCGCGCGAGCATGCCGCGTCCGAACGCTTGCGCACACAACATGTAGCCCGTGAGATTGACGGCGAGCATCGCGTTCCATGCGTCGAGACCGATATCTTCGATGCCGCCTGCACGCAGCAGACCGGCGTTGTTGACGAGCACATCGACATGGCCGAATTTGCGCTCGACGTGATCGCGCGCTCGGTTCACGCTCGCCGGGTCGCCGATATCGCATGCGACAGCGATTGCATCCACGCCGCGTGCGCGCAGCCCTTCGGCGGCTTCGTTGCAGCCTGATTCATCGCGATCGAGCAATGCGATGCGCGCGCCCGCATCGGCGAATGTGCCTGCAATGGCGCGGCCGATACCGCCCGCCGCACCCGTCACCACACACACGCTCGATTCGAGGCCGAGCCAATGCGGCGCGGTGTTGTCCCGCGCGACCTGATTAGTCATCCTTGTCTCCTGAGTCCGTTCGATATGAAGGCGCCGATAGCCTTCGCCGTGAAAAAAGTATATTCACGGCCTCGCACGAAAAATTGGACAAAGGCGGCAGACGACAGGACAATTTGTGCATCCGGAGATGCACGATATGAGGAAAATCCCTAACTACAACTTGTACGGAGAATCGGCGCGTCCGCCGTGGTACGACGCGTTCAACTTCGAATGGATCGTCGAGCGCAGCGCGCCGAACGACTGGCATATCGACGCGCATCGGCACGACGCGCTTTTGCAATTTCTGTACATTCGCGGCGGCGGCGGGGAAGTGCTGATCGAGAACAGCATGATCGAACTCGTGCCGCCTTGCGTCATCATGCTGCCCGCGCAGACCGTGCACGGATTCAACTTCGCGCCGGACGTCGATGGCCTCGTCGTGACCGTCGCGCAGCGGTCGATCGAGGCGCTTGCCTCCATCGCAGCGCCGGGCCTCATTCCAGTGTTGCAGCGCGCGGGCGTGTCTCGCGTGAGTGCGCAGTCCCTGAAGGAAAGCGCGTTCATGCCGATCGTGGAATTGCTGGAGAAGGAATTTCGCGCGACCGATCGCGGCCACATGGCGGCGGGCATGTCGCTTTTGATTGCACTTTTCGTACATGTGGCGCGCTTGTGCGAGAGCGCATCGGCGCCGAGCGTCGCATCGACCGAAAGGCGTGCGCAACAGATCAAACGCTTCAGGGCGCTTGTCGCCGCGCATTTCCGCGAACATCGCCCCGTGGAGTTCTATGCGCAAAAGCTCGGCACGACCGTCACGCAGCTTGGGCGCATTTGCCGCGAAGAGATATCGAGTTCGCCGCTCGCGATGATCAACGAGCATCTCGTGCGCGAGGCACAACGCGATCTCGTGTATTCGAACATGTCGGTCAAGCAGATAGCGCATGGGCTCGGCTTTGCCGATATCGCGTATTTCAGCCGCTATTTCCGCAAGCAGACCGGCGTTACGCCTACTCAATTTCAGGCCGAAGCGCATAAGGCGCTGGCTATCCAATAGACGACGTGCGTTGATGTTCGAGGGTTGCCACGCGCCTGCAAGCGTGCGATGCTTCGCCGTGCTCTGAATAACAAGAATGAAGCGCGGGCCCGAGCGAGACCAGTCCGGTTCAATCACCCTTCGAAGGAGTGAGCATGATCGCACTGTCATCGCATCGCGCGGCGCATGAGGCGTCGCGGCGCGTCCGGTTCAAGGCACGCGGAATGCTATGCGCCTGGCTCGTTCTGAGCGCGGCTGCCAGCGTCGTCTATGCCGACGCGCAAACCGGTTATACGCTGCCGCCTCCGCCGAGCGAGTTATACGGCGATCTGTTCGTTGCGGTGCAGACACAGGGCGTGTATCCGGATCAGAAGACTTTCGTCGATGCAGTGCCCAAGATAGACCCCGCGCAGATCGTGCAGGCTTATCACCAGCAGATGGCGGTGCCAGGCTTCTCGCTCAAGACCTTCGTGGCGCAATACTTCACGCCGCCGACGGATCAGGTCATCACACCGCCGCCGAATCAGACCTTGCGCGAGCATATCGACTGGCTCTGGCCCGAGCTCACGCGTTTGACGACGACCGCGAACGTGCCGCCCAACAGCTCGCTGATTCCGATGCCCAAGCGATACGTCGTGCCAGGCGGGCGCTTTCGTGAAGGTTACTACTGGGACACCTATTTCACGATGCTGGGTCTTCAGGAGGCGGGCCGCGAAGATCTCGTCGATGACATGCTCGATAACTTCGCGTATCTGATCGATACGATCGGCCATATCCCGAACGGCAACCGCACATATTATGTGAGCCGCTCGCAGCCGCCGTTCTTCTCTTATATGGTCGAACTTGCCGCGCACAAGGAAGGCGGGCGCGTCTATCAGAAGTATTTGCCGCAACTGCGCCGCGAACATGATTACTGGATGCAGGGCGCGAATACGCTGCAGCCCGGCGGCGCGGTGCGCAACGTCGTGATGCTGCCGGACAAGACCGTGCTCAATCGCTATTGGGATGAGCGTGACACGCCGCGCGATGAATCGTATCTGGAAGACGTGAACACGGCGAAGCAGGTTACGGACCGTCCGGCCAACGAGGTCTATCGCGATCTGCGCGCGGCGGCCGAGAGCGGCTGGGATTTCAGTTCGCGCTGGTTCGGCGACAACATGACACTCGCGACGATACGCACGACATCGATCATTCCCGTCGATTTGAATAGCCTGATGTTCCACCTCGAAACGACGATCGCGATCGGCTGCGGCGAAGCGCGCGACTTCCGTTGCGTCGGCGAGTTCGTCGGACGCGCGGCCAAACGCGCGGTCGGCATCAACAAGTATCTATGGAACAGGAACGGCTATTACGGGGATTACGACTGGAAGCTCGGGCAGCCGCGCAATAACCCATCGGCGGCGATGCTTTATCCGCTATTCGCGAACGCGGCATGGCCCGATCGCGCGCACAAGACCGCGGAGACCGTCGAAGCAATGCTCCTGAAGCCGGGCGGCCTCGCGACGACGACCTATAACACGACGCAGCAATGGGACGCACCGAACGGCTGGGCGCCGTTGCACTGGATCGCCGTGCAGGGTTTGCGCCGCTATGGGCGCAGCGATCTCGCACAACAGATCGGCACGCGCTTTCTCGCCGACGTGAACAATGTCTATAAGACGCAGCAGAAGCTCGTCGAGAAATACATCGTGGAAGGCGCGGGAACGGGCGGCGGCGGAGGCGGGGAGTATCCGTTGCAGGATGGCTTCGGATGGACCAATGGTGTCACGCTGAAGCTGCTGGACCTCTATCCGCAGGCGCAATGACGCATCGAGACAATGGCATCGCCGCGTATCGAATGCGGCGATGCCAGTGCCGTCAGCATGGCGCGTCAGCTTTCCCGGGCTTTCTTCTGCCGACGATACTCCGGCACCGGCAAGCCGCCCCATCCCCAGTTCTCCAGCTCCACTTCCTGAATCACGACGAACGTGGATTCGAGCGGCTTGTTCAGGACGTCGCGCAACAACTCGCTCACGCCCTTGATGAGCTGTGCCTTTTCATCGGCGGTGACGGCGTTCGTGCCGGGTGTGTTGCCTTCGCGTGTGACCTGAATCGTAACGATCGGCATGGCGATCTCCTTGAAGTGAGACAGAACGAAGCGCCCGCGAAGGGCGCATCGCAATCAGCGAACAATCGATCAATGTCCCGCGCTTTGACCGCCATCGACGTGCAGGATCTCGCCCGTCACGAACGGCGCCGAATCAAGATACAGCACGGCGTTCGCGATGTCGCTCATTTCGCCCATGTGTCCCACCGGATGCAGCGCGCCGAGCGCCTCGTGCGTTTCGGGCGCGTGCATCGGCGACTTGATGATGCCGGGCGACACCGCATTCGCGCGAATGCCGGACTTCGCATATTCGATCGCGAGCGACTTCGTCGCGGCATTCAGACCGCCCTTCGTGAGCGATGCGAGCACCGAAGGCACGCCGCTTACCGCATGATCGACGAGACTCGTCGTGATGTTGACGATATGCCCGCTCTTGTTCTTCTCCATCTGCTCGATGGCGAGTTGCGTGACATGGAAGAAGCCATTCAGGTTCACGTTCAGGACCGCGGCATAGTCCTCTTGCGTATATTGCGTGAAGGGCTTGGCGATGAAGATGCCTGCGTTATTGACGAGCGTGTCGATACGGCCGAAGCGCGCGATGGCCGCTTCGACGGCACGCTGCGCGGTGGCGCGATCGCCGATATCGCCCGCGACGGCGACGATGTTCGGATCGTCCGGCTGTTGGATCGAACGGGCGACCGCGACGACGCCATAGCCTTGTGCGCGAAACGCGTTGACGATTTCCGCGCCGATGCCTTGCGATGCGCCGGTGACGATAGCGACTTTCTGTGCGTTGCTCATGATGAACCTCGATGAATGATGTTTGGGCCTGTTGCGGATCGGACCGATGGCTCCGATGGCTCGTAATCTAGGCCTTTCGAGGTGAGTTGCGCACACACGCGGTGGACAATCAGTCTTGCGCGCGAGGAACAAATGCATCGCGAGCGGATCGATCAGACGAATCACTCGACAGGAGAAAAGCCGTGAGCTTGCCCGACGTGAAGGCATTCGTATTCGATGTATTCGGCACCGTGGTGGACTGGCGCGGCGGCGTTGCGCGCGAGGCCGCGCCGTTCCTGCAACGCCATGGCGCAGCGGGCGCGCGGCCCGAAGCCTTCGCCGATGCATGGCGCAGCCGCTACGTCCCGGCGATGCGCAAGGTCATCGGCGGCGAGCGGCCTTTCGTGAGGCTCGATGTATTGCATCGCGAGAACCTGGTGGACCTGCTGCCGGAGTTCGGCATCGACCCGGAGCAGGTTCCCGCCGAGGCGCTCGACGAACTGAATCTCGCGTGGCACCGCCTCGATCCGTGGCCGGATTCGGTGTCGGGTTTGCTGCGGCTCAAGGCGCGCCATATCATCGCGCCGCTTTCGAACGGCAATATCCGCTTGATGGTGGATCTGGCGAAGCGCGCGGGCCTGCCTTGGGATGCGATTCTCGGCGCGGAGATCGCGCGGATTTACAAGCCCGATCCACAGGCTTATCTGCGCACCGCTGACGTGCTGATGCTGAGGCCGGACGAAGTGTGTCTCGTTGCCGCCCATAACGACGATCTCGCCGCAGCGAGAAAATGCGGCTTGCGCACCGCGTTCGTCGCGCGTCCGTATGAGCGCGGTGCCGGTCAGACGGTCGATCTGAAAGCCGAAAGCGATTGGGATCTCATCGCGAACGACATGAATGAACTGGCCGATGCCGTGGGCGCCTGAACGCCGCCGACATCGGCCGGTATCGCGCTTTAAGCGACGCCTTCGACGATGCGGAAATCGCGCACCACGGAATCGCCGAGCACTTCCAGTGCGTGCTGATACGTTGCGCTGTTATAGGCGGCGACGGCTGCATCGAGCGAATCGAATTCGATGACCACCGTGCGCTCGGTGACGCCTTCGCCCTGCGTCATCGACGCGACACCGCGCACGAGAGGACGGCCGCCGCCTTCGCTGATGGCCTGCGTCGCGATCTTCGCGTATTCCGCGGCCTGCTCGGGCTTCATGATCTTCTTGTACACGCTGACCCAATATCCTTTCGCCATCTTCATCTCCAGTGTTTAACGGGCGCCTTGCGCCATGAGGCGAACGCATCACGCGCTTTTGCGTCCTTGCGTTCGTTTCGGCGGCCAGCATAGCAAATTCTTTCGCCCGAAGGCCCGCGAGGCCCGCCAGCCATGCTTCGACGATTCTGCGCGTTTCTGTGAAAGGTGCTTTCTTGCGCTAGGGGTTAACCCGAAAGAATGCGCGTCATAGACTGCTGTTACTGCTTCGGACGTCACGGAGTTCGAAGCCGGGCACCTCATAACACTGGAGTTTCATCATGAAGTCGATCATTCGCGCAGCCCTCGTGGCAACCGCTCTCGTCATTCCCGTCGCGTCCTTCGCGCAAAGCCAGATCACGCGCGCTCAGGTGCGCGCCGAACTCGCCGAATTGCAGAGCGTCGGTTATCACGTGGGCGACGGCGATCAGGCGCACTATCCGGAAGCGATTCAGGCAGCCGAAGCCAAACTCGCCGCACGCAATGGCGCGACGGCATATGGCGGCAACGCTAACGGCACGTCGCAATCGGGCGCGGCGCGTGTGTCGCAATCCGACTGGAACGCAATGTACTCGCGCTAAGCGAATTGGCCTGAAGCGGCCGCGCATGGCCGCTTCGGGCGAAGCCATCAATCCGCGGCGTACTTGCGGTCGAGTTCGTCGAAGAGCGGTTTGTTCACGAGCCGTTGACGTTCGGCGAAGGGCGCGACGACAGCGGGGTCTTCATCGAGCCGTCCTTGCGACTTCAATGCGCCGAGCGCCGTCTGCATGCCGCGCACGGCGCTTTGCAATGCCGCATTCGCATACAGCACGAGGCTGAAGCCGAGGCGCTCCAGATCCGCCCGATCGGTGACCGGGGTCTTGCCGCCGATCACGATGTTGATGAGCTGAGGCGCATCGAGCAGCCTGGGCAGCGATGCGATCTGCTCCGGCGTTTCTATCGCTTCGACAAAGAGAATGTCCGCGCCCGCATCGACGAACGCGCGCGCGCGTTCGATTGCCGCGTCGAAGCCTTCCACCGCGCACGCATCGGTCCGCGCGATGATCTGAAAGTTATCGTCGTCGCGCGCATCCACGGCCGCGCGAATCTTGCCCACCATTTCATCGGTCGAGATCACGGCTTTGCCCGCGAAATGGCCGCATTTCTTCGGCATCACCTGATCTTCGAGCTGGATTGCATCGGCGCCCGCGCGTTCGAGCGTGCGCACGGCATGACGCACGTTGAGCGCATTGCCGAAGCCCGTATCCGCATCGACGATGAGCGGCAGGTCCACCGCATCGCGGATGCGCGACGTATGCTCCGCGACTTCCGCGAGCCCGATGAAGCCTAGGTCCGGCATGCCGAGCGACATGTTAGTCACGCCCGCGCCGGTGATGTAGATCGCCTCGAAGCCGAGATCGGCGGCGACGCGCGCGCTCATCGCGTTGAAGGCGCCGGGCAGGAGCAGGGCGCGCCGCGCGTTGACCCGTTCGCGAAACGCGGCACGGCGGCGGGAGGAAGAAGTGGTCATGGCTTCGGTTCCGGAAAAGAAAATTCGTGTTCGGCGGCAAGATGGGCACCAGCGTCTGCAATGCTAACGCGCGCGGCGCTTTGGCGCTCGCGCAGGATGCACTTCATGGCGTTTTGCTATGCTCGAAGCATAAACGCGTCGCAAGATGCGGCCATAGACCATTCAGGAGACGCGCATGAGCGAACCGTTAAGTGATCTGCCTTTGGCCGACGGCATTCGCGCGCGCATGATCGACAACGGCAATGGTCTTTCGATGCATGTGCTAGAAGCCGGATTCGACGCGCCGGACAGGCCTTGCATCGTGCTCTTGCACGGCTTTCCTGAGCTCGCTTATAGCTGGCGCAAAATCATGAAACCGCTGGCGGATGCGGGCTTTTATGTAATTGCGCCGGACCAGCGAGGTTATGGACGCACGATCGGCGGCACCGCCGTGTTCGATACCGATCTCGACGAATTCACGTTTCCGAACCTCGTGCGCGATGTACTGGGCCTCGTGTCCGCGTTGGGTTATCGCAGGGTTGCATCGATCGTCGGTCACGACTTCGGATCGCCCGTGGCCGCTTGGTGCGCGTTGATTCGCCCGGACGTGTTCGCATCCGTCGTGATGATGAGCGCACCGTTCGCCGGGCCGCCCGCGTTTGCGTTCAATACCGCGAAGGACGATGCAAGACTCGCGCGCGTGGAAACCGCTTCTTCCGTCATGGCGGAGGCGGTGAACGCGCTCGCATCGCTCGATCCGCCGCGCAAGCACTATCAATGGTATTACTCCGGCGCGCAGGCCAATGAAGATATGTGGCATGCGCCGCAGGGACTCGCCGATTTTCTGCGCGCGTATTACCACGTGAAGAGCGCGGACTGGGCAGGCAATCATCCACACCCGCTGGCATCGGTCACGGCGGAGGAACTCGCGATCCTGCCGACGTACTACGTGATGAACGCGGATGCGACGATGCCGCAGACCGTCGCCGAGCACATGCCGGGCGCCGATGAAGTCGCGGCATGCGCGTGGCTGCCCGATCACGAATTGAACATCTATGCGAGCGAATACGGGCGCACGGGTTTTCAGGGCGGATTGAACTGGTATCGCTGCGGCACCGACGCGCGTCATGCGGCTGCATTGCGAATGTGGTCGGGGCGCACGATCGACGTGCCCTCATGCTTTATCGCGGGCGCGAGCGATTGGGGCTGTTACCAGCGTCCGGGCGATCTGGAAGCGATGCGCGTCCTGGCCTGCACGAATTTTCGCGCGACGCATCTTATCGAAGGGGCGGGACATTGGGTGCAGCAGGAGCAGCCGAGGACCGTGGCCAGCCGGATCCTGCGCTTTCTGCGGCAGGACGCGCCCGCCGCTTAGCAGCGCATTCGGGACATTAACCGAACCGGGCGGATTCAGGCATCAACGAAATTGTATCTGTCCGTGTATGAAGTTTCTTCTTGTAAGAGTCGCCGCGCACCGGCCGATTCGGCGGAACTTTGGCAAAAACGCGTTTGTCCACGGGCCTCGCGGCCTTTGAAGGTCGACATGAACCGCGAGGAGAGCATCGATGGAGAAAGGACGTGTTGCCGCGCTCGACGCAGGTCGGGCGCTAGCGATCGTCGGGGTGGTCGCAGTACACCTGTCGTTCCAGTTTCCCAATCTGCCCGGCGCCGTGACGCTCGTCGCGCGCATGGGCCAGTACGGCGTGCAGTTGTTTTTCGTGATCAGCGCAATCACGATCTTCATGACGCTCGAAATGGATCATGCGCGCTGCGCCGATGCGCGTCATGTCACGCTGCGTTTCTATATCAAACGCTTCTTTCGCATCGCGCCGATGTATTACGCGGCGATCGCGGTCTATGGCCTCATCAGCTATGGCGCGATGCGCTCGGGCATCGAGCGCGCGTGGATTCTCGGCGCGCATGGCCCCATGGATATCCTGCTCAACATGGTCTTTCTGCACGCGCTGTCGCCGACGGCGATCAATAACGTCGTGCCGGGCGGATGGTCGATCGGCGTCGAAATGCTGTTCTACATGATCGCGCCGCTGCTGTTTTTTCTCGCGATGAATCGCGTGCGGCTGTTGCTGGCCACGGTGCTGCTGCTTGGCCTGTCATTGGCCGCGTTGTCGATGAACGATTGCAACGGCACGCTCGACTGCAATGTCGCCAATAACACGTTCAGCTACTTCTGGCCGCCCGTGCAAGGGCCTTGCTTCATCGTCGGCATGTGGGCGTGGTATGCGTTCCGCTCGCATTTGCTCGGTGCTTCCGATGTGACGAAGCGCGTGACGTGGCTCTATCTTTCGCTTGCGGTGGGCTTTGGCTTCATGACAGCCGCGCTCGGCGTATGGCTCGACAAGGCGCACGCGCTCGCGCCCGTGTTCGCCGCCTGCAGCGCGGTGGCATTTCTCTTGTTCGTGTGTGCGCGTCACACACGCAAACATCGCGATGCGGCGCATGACGTGCCGCGCGCAAGGGTCATCCGGCGTTGCGCCGCCGCGCTCGGTCGCGAAAGTTATGGCATCTATCTCTGGCACTTCATCTGCGTCTATATGACGTTTCATTTCTTCGATCGCACGTTCGGAGAGAAGAGCGGCGAGAGCTCCCTCGCGCTGTTCGGCGCGACGCTGATTGCGGTGCTCGTCGTCTCTTATGCACTTTCACGCGTGTCCGACCGGCTGATTCAAGGGCGTGCGACGCGCTTGTCGCGACGCCTGCTTGCATCGGTCGATCGGCGGTTTCATCTGACGCGCGATGCATAGCCGTGCTCCGTCGCAGCAATCGACAGATCCAGGCGCCGGCCCCTCATGCGATAAAGCACGACGCTCGCGGCAAGCGTCAACAGTTCCGTGACGGCCACGGTCATCCAGATGCCGCGCGGCCCGAACCACTCGCTCAGAAGCCAGAGCATCGTCAATAGCAGGAGCCAGCTGCGCAGCAGGGCGACGATCATCGATGCGAGCGGCGCCTCGATCGCCGTCAGATATCCGCTGATCGCGACATTGATCGCGGCGGGCACGAAGGCGAGCGCGCACCACGGCAACGCGTCGCGCAGAAGCGCTTGCGCCGAAGCACTATCGGGCACGAAGAGCGCGCCGAGCGGCTGCGCGAGCGTGAGTATCGCGAATGCGGCGGCGAGTGCGAAACCCGCCGCAACCGTGATGCCGATGGAAAACGCGCGCGACACGGCGTGCGCGTTGCCCGCGCCACGCTGAAAGCTCACGATGGGTTGCATGCTCTGCACGAGCGCGACCATCGTGACGGACGCGATCATCGTCATGTATTCGACGACCGCGAACGCGACGAGACCCGTGTCGCCGAGCCAGCGCAACACCGCGTGATTGAACGCGAAGAGCGTGACGCTCGGCGCGATCTCACCAAGGAACTCGGACACGCCGTTATACGCCATGCGCCATGCATGATCGAGCCGCGTGAAGGCGCGTGCAACGGGCCGAACGTGTTGCGCCTTGACGAAGTGAAAAGCCAGCATCGGCATGCACGCGAGCGCCTGACTGATGCCCGATGCGAGCGCGGCGCCGCGCATCCCCCACTGCATGTGACTGACCATCCACCATGTCAGCGCGACATCGGCGATGCCGCCCGCGATGAGACAGGCGAGCCCGAACTTTGCCGCGCCTTCGATGCGCAAGAAAAGCTCGAGCGCATAACATGCGGTCGGGAACAGCAGGAATGGCGCATAGGCATGAAGGAAGTCCTTGGCGAGGCGCGCGAGTTCGCCGCGCGCGCCGGTCCATTGCACGAAGGTATCGGCGTGGAAATGGATCGCGAGCGAGAACCCGACGCCGCAGAAGGCGAGCAGCCATAGCGCCTGCGTGAACGCATCGGCGGCATCGCGTTCGCGCCGTTCGCCGAGCAGGCGCGACACGAGCGTCGATCCGCCGACGCCGATCATCACGCTGAACGCATACGGCAAATAAAGCAAAGGGACGAGCAGGTTCAATGCGGCAAGCGCATCGGGGCCGACATAGCGTCCGATGAATATGCCGCTGATGACCGAATGCATGCAGTACACCCATGCGGCGAGCACGGTGGGCACTGCGTAGTTCGAGTACTGACGAACGAGAGAAACGTTGCTGAACGAAACCATGACTGACAACCCGACGTTACTCGCTGGGCACGCCAACACGCGCACGCGAATGTATCGACGGGCGAGGTAAAGTTATGGCATGGCGCAAAAGCGCGATATGAGCGCGCCGGAACGATTCAGGCGGGCCGCATATGAATGAAACGAGACTGCATAGCGCGCGATCTGGCGGCGCGAGAAAACGCCAGCGGGCTATGAGAGGAATGCATGACGGGGCGAAGGCGCAACATGCGCGAATGCCGCATCAGGCTTTCACGATGCATCGATTGCGATGCGGTAGTTGGAGTGACGGGCGCGAATAAAGGTTCCTTCAAGCGCTCTTAAGCGAATCATGATTCACGCACGAAATCGTGATTCGCTAAGTGCCCGATGCCTCCAACGGCCGATCCGCTTTGGCCCGCAAACCATAGGCCGTCAGCATCCGATACAACGTCACGCGAGAGATGCCCAGTTCATCGGCCGCTTCGCCGAGACGTCCGCGATGACGCAGCAGCGCCACTTCGATCGCCTGCCGCTCGGCCGCCTCGCGTGCCTGCGCGAGCGTCATCGGCGCGGCTTCCGCATATTCGCCGAGCTCCAGATCGCTCGCGAGAATCTGCCGTCCTTCCGACATGACGATTGCGCGACGCACGCGATTGATCAGCTCGCGCACATTGCCGGGCCAGCCGTAGTTATGGATCGCCGCGATCGCGCAAGGCGCGAAGCCGCGCAGCCGCCGGCTCGCATCCTTTCTGAAGCGCTCGAGCATATGATTCGCGAGCAGTTCGATATCCTTGCCGCGCACACGCAGCGGCGGCTCGTCGATCTGCAATACGCACAGCCGATGGTACAAGTCCGCGCGGAAGCGTCCTTCGAGCATGGCGGCCTGCATATTGACGTGCGTCGCGGAGATGATGCGCACATCGACATCGGTCGAGCCTTGTCCACCGAGACGTTCGATCTTGCGCTCCTGAAGGAAGCGCAACAGGCTCGCCTGGCTTTCGAGCGGCAAGTCGCCGATTTCATCGAGAAAGAGCGTGCCGCCGTCGGCGGCTTCCACGCGGCCTATCTTGCGTTGATTCGCGCCCGTGAACGCGCCGCGCTCATAGCCGAAGAGTTCCGATTGCAAGAGATGCGCGGGAATCGCGCCGCAGTTGATCGCGACGAACGGTTGTTCGCGCCGCACCGAACGCTCGTGTATCGCAACAGCGGTGAGTTCCTTGCCGGTGCCCGATTCGCCGGAGATGAACACGGGCGCATCGGTCATCGCGACTTTGCGGATCGAGCGATACAGCGCCTGCATCGCGTCGCACGAGCCGACCATGCCGCCTTCCTTGCAGTCGTCCTTGCGCGGATCATTGCAGGCGGCGTCGCGCAGCGAAACCATGCCGTACGCATGTCCCACTGCATCGACGATACGATCCGCGGAAGAGGGCACGGTCACATAGTCGAAACAGAAATCGCGGATCAGGCGGCAGATATCCGGGTTATCGACGTGCTCGGCATCGACTGTCGCAACCCAGCCGATCTGAAAAGTCGCGAGCAACTCGGTGAGCGCGGCCGCTTCCTTCGCGAAGCCGCGGCTCGTCATATCGACGATGCCCGCGGCGGCACGCTTGCCGTGCCTGGCGGATTTGAGCGGCTTTGCCGGATCGATGCGCTCGATGGTCCAGCCGCGAGCATGCAGCCGCTCCGATAGATCTTCCGAGACAGTGCGACCGGCGAAGTAAAGCGTTCTGGTTTCCCCGTACATGGCTTTTTTCCCGCTTCTTGTGTGTCGAGCAAGTATGCGCCCGGAAATGGCAAGGCAAGAAGCCTCGCAAACGATAAGCCGATTTTGAATGTTTACATTGATCTGCTGATTCCGATTAAGAATCTCAGGGAATTTTTTGCGAGACGTTCGTTCACAAATGTGATGAACGCACGTGCTTTATGGACAATCGCCCTTGCAGCGTATGGGCTCGTGCAAAATTTCGCGTCGGAAGGAGTTACTTATTCGGTTATCGTATGACTTGCGCATAACGTATCGATAGATTCAAAATTGGCGGGCGGTGAAATATCAGATAATTAATACCTTCATCCATTTTGAGTTTGCGACGTGCGCGTCGCACGCGTACAGTTCGTAAATGCTTACCGTATGATGAATACCCGTTCGAACATGGATAAAGCACAGAGCTCCACTTCAGCGTATCAGCCGCGCTTGCTCCTCGTCGACGACGACCCGGCGATGATCCGCATCATCGGCGAGATGCTCGCGGAATTCCCCAATCAGCGCTTTGCCACCACCGGCGAGGCCGCGCTCGCGCTGGCCCGTGAAGCGACGCCGGATCTCATCCTGCTCGATGCCAATCTGCCCAACATGACGGGCTTCGATGTCTGCGAGATCCTCAAGCGCGATGCAAAACTCGCGCGCGTGCCGGTGATATTCGTCACGAGTCACGATGCCCCCGCGCTCGAAGTCGACGCATTTCGCATGGGCGCGGCCGATTACGTGATCAAGCCGCTCGTCGCGTCACGCCTGCAGGCGCGCGTGCGTGCGCAGCTCCGCTTCAGGCAACGTGTGATGCAAGCTCACGCGAGCGTGAGCGAGCACAATGCGCGGCCCGCGATATCGAATGCTGCGGATGTGCGCGTGCTCGGCATCCTCGCGGGCGAGACCGCGGAAGCGCACCGCCAGGCGCTCGAAGCCATCGGCGAGCTGGACGTGGTGACGGAATGCGAAGCCGCGCTGACTCAGGACAACGAGCCGGACGCGATCGTGCTCGATGCGTCTTGCTGCAGCGAACCGTGCGCCGCCGTGCGCGCCTTGCTCGCGCGTCATCCTGAGGTGCCCGTCGTCGTGCTCGCCGATCGAAGCGACATCGAAACCGAGCAGTGCATGCTCGACGCGGGCGCGGCCGATGTCATCGCGAAGCCGGCTCGCCCCGCCGTGCTGCAGGCGCGCGTGCATGGCGCGCTCGCTTCGGCGCGCAGGGCGCGGGAAGAGTTGCGCGCGTTGCTGGAATCGCAGGGCGGCGCGAGCGTTCATCCGTTTCCGGTGTACGTTCGCGATGCCCGCAGCGGCTAAGCTGCCTGCGTTGCGCTCAGGCCCGCTCCAGCATGTCGCGCGCGAGCTTCGATGCATCCGCGAAGTCGAGCGCACGCACGCGCACGAGGAATTGCTCGAAGTTCTCGCGATAGTCGTTCGGCGCATGCGGCGACAGGCTTTCGGATAGCGCGATCGCTTGCAGATTCGACGCATCCAGCAACTGGACGATCGCGGAAAGACGCGCACGCCAGTCTTCGTCATCGAGAGGCGTTGCGTGCGTTCGCGCCTTCGCGGACGATTGCGGCGGCCCGAATTCGTCGACGAGTTGCGCGACGCTCGCTAGAAGCAACTGCTGCATGCGCGGCAGCTTCGCGCGCGCCGCGTCGAGCACGTGAGCGTCATGCTCCAGCGTGCTCGCCATGTCGGCGAGCGCCGCCGCGCCAACCGTCCCCGCGCTGCCTTTGATGGCATGCAGCACCGCTGCGGCGCCTTGCGCATCGTGCGCAGCGAGTGCTGCTGCAAGCCGCGCCAGTTGCTTGTCAGTCTGCGCGCCGAAGCCGTCGACGGCGTTGCGGATCAGATCGAGATTGCCGCCGAAACGCGCGACGATCGAATCGCGCGGCTCGATGACGCATTCGGCGCCTTCACCGGGCGCGTGGGCGTTGCGCGTCGCCGTCTCGATCGGCTCGTGTCCTGTTTGCGCGCGCAGCACGGCAACGAGCCGCTCGACGTCGATCGGCTTGCCGACATGATCGTTCATGCCGGCCTGCAAACACACGTCGCGGTCCGCGCCCGATGCATTGGCCGTCATCGCGACGATGGGCAGCGCGGCGAAGCGGCCATCCGCGCGAATCAGGCGCGTCGCTTCGAGGCCGTCGAGATCAGGCATCTGGACGTCCATCAGCACGGCATCGAAGGGCGCTTTGGCGGCCAGGACCCGGTCGACGCCCTCGCGTCCGCTTTCCGCGAGCGTGACAACCGCGCCTTCCGCAAGCAACAGGCCTTCGGCGACCTGGCGGTTGAGCGCGTTGTCCTCGACGACGAGCAATGACATTCCCGCGAGACGGCGTGCTTTCGTCTCGGGCTGCTGCGGCCGCAGAGGCGCCGGCTCGATGTGGCCGGGCAGCGCCGCACGGATCCCGGCAACGAGCTGCCCGGGCGTCACGGGCTTCGTCAAAAAGCCCGCGAAGGGCGCCGCTCCGTTCTCCTTCGATTCCCGCAACACCTCGCGTCCGAACGCGGTGACGAGCAGCACGAGAGGCGGCGCCGCGCGGCCCTTCATCGTGCTGATGCGTTTCGCGGCGCCGAGGCCGTCGAGACCGGGCATCCGCCAGTCGAGCAGGGCGACGTCATAAGGCGTGCCGTTGCGCGCCGCATCGCCGATGCGCTCGATCGCTTCGACACCGCTCGTCACGACATCCGCATGCCAGCCGAGCGAGCGCACCGTGCGCGAAAGAATCTCGCCCGCAATCGCGTTGTCATCGGCGATGAGAATACGCGCGTCATGTTCGATGACCGGGCGTTCGTGATGCACAGGTGCGCGAGCCGCATCCACGCCGAGCGTGATGTCGAACCGGAAGCGGCTGCCTTCACCCAGGCGGCTTTCGACTTCGAGCTGCCCGCCCATCATCGCGACGAGCCGCTTGCTGATCACGAGCCCGAGGCCGGAGCCGCCATAGCGCCGCGACGTCGATGCTTCCGCCTGCGTGAAGCCCTCGAAGATGCGTTCGAGCTGCTCCTCGCTGATGCCGATGCCGCTGTCGCTCACCGAGATGCGCACGCGCACCGCGTCACGCGCTGTGTCGCCCTTTGCATCGCCCGGCGTATCCAGCCGATGCACGCTCACGACGATCTGCCCCGCCGCCGTGAACTTGAGCGCATTGCCCGCGAGATTGATGAGCACCTGCTGAAGCCGGAAGCTATCGCCGACGAGCACGGCGGGCAAGGACGGATCGAGATCGAACAGCACTTCGACGTCTTTCGCGCCCTGATTGCCCGACAGCACGATGCCCAGTTCCTCCATCAGCTTTTCCGGCTCGAACGGATGACTGTCGAGCTGCAGCTTGCCGGCCTCGATCTTCGAGTAATCGAGGATGTCGTTGAGCAGGTTCAGCAGCGACTTCGCGGCCGTTTCCGCCTTGCTCACATAGTCCTGCTGGCGGCTGTTGAGCGCGGTCAGCTGCACGAGATGCAGCATGCCGAGCACCGCGTTCATCGGCGTGCGGATTTCATGGCTCATGTTCGCGAGGAACGACGATTTCGCCGCGCTTGCCGCGTCCGCCTGCTCCTTCGCGTTGCGCAGATGGAATTCCAGCTCGTATTGATCGGTGATGTCGTAGTTCACGCCGGTCATCACGATGGGCGTGCCGCTCGCGTTGCGCTGCGTGCGCTGACCGCTCTGGATGCGCCGCGTCGTGCCGTCCGGCAGGACGATGCGAAACGGCGGCAATTTCGCGGATTCGCCCGCGGCCGCAGCTCGCAGGCCCGCCATGATGCGGTCGTGGTCGTCGGGATGAATGCGCAGGCGCCAGTGCTCGAAGTGCAGGCCGTTATCCAGCAGCGCGGGCGGGTACTGGTAGATCTCGAACATGCGCGCGTTCCAGTGCAGCTTGCCCGTGGCGAGATCCCACGACCAGATGCCCAGTTCGGCGATGTTCGCGGCGACCAGCAACTGGTCGCGCGCGTGGGCAAGCTCGCTGCGTTCCTTTCTCTGCCGCGAGATGTCCGTAATTACCGATACAAAATGCAAAGCGCCATCCAGCCGCATCGCGCCTGTCGAAACGTACGCCGGGAACGAGGTGCCGTCCTTGCGTAGTCCCGCGAGTTCGCAGTCGGCCGTGGTCACGCCGCTCTTCCACTTGAATTGCATTATGTATTCGTTATACGCCTCGAGATGAGGCGGCGGCACCAGCATCCGGATGTTCTGTCCGATGACCTCGCTCGCCTTGTAGCCGAACACTTTCTCGCCCGCCGAATTGAACGAGCGGACGACGCCGCGGTCGTCCACGGTGATGATCGGGCTGATGGCCGTGTCGAGCACGGTCTGCGTCGTCGCGAGGCTGCGCTTGAGCTCCTGCTCGATTCTCGTGCGCGCGGTGACCTGGCGCACGAGTGTCGAGCCGAACATCGCCAGCATGAAGGCGAGCACGGCCGTCACGCAGGCGTGCCAGAGCGTGTCGCGCCACCACGGCCCGAGGATCTCGTCGCGCGCGAGCGCCGCCGCGACGAAGAGCGGATAGTCCTGCAATTCACGCAGGCTATTCAGGCGCGTGATCTGATCCTGCGACGAGCTCGTCGTGAACACGCCCGCGCGGCCCTGTTCGAGATGCGCGCGAAACAGCGCCGTGTCGCTCACGTCCTTGCCGACGAAGCGGTCCTCGAACGGACGTCGCACGACCATCACGCCCGAGTTCAGCACGAGCACCGCGGCCCCCGATTGCCCGAGGTCGAGGCTGTCGTAGAAGCGCGAGAAGAAGTCGATGTCGATGGTCGCGAGCGCGACGCCCGCGAAGCTGCCGTCGGGCGCATCGATGCGGCGCGATATCGGCACGATCCATTTGCCCGTCGAGCGGCTGCGCACCGGCGGGCCGATGTGCGAGCCCTGATCGGTATGCGTGCGGTGGTAGTCGAAGTATTCGCGGTCGGAGTTGTTGAAGCGCGACTCGAGTTGCGGCTGCGAATTGACGAGCCACGCACCGGTCTTGTCGTAGATGAAGAGGCCGTTCAACTGCGGCAACTGCTTGACGCGCGAGGCGAGCGAGCGATGAATGCGCGCGAGCGCCTCCGGCGACGTGCCGTCTTCCTCGACGCGCTCCACCATGCCGATGAGCGTCGTGTCGGCTTCCTTGAACGTATCGTTCGCGTGCTGCGCCATCGCGCGCGCGAGATTCGACGTCGCCGTCGTCATTTCGTCGATCTGCACGCGGTGCGCGGCGCTGCTGCGCCATATGTCGGTGCCGATCAGGAGTACGCAGACGACGACGATGAACACCGTCATCCGGAATGTGAGCGAGTGGCGACTGAGCACGCCGTGGTCTCCCAGGGAACGATTGCGGGGCGCCGGCCGGGCGCGAAGATCGAACGCTGCCGTATCTTATCGTGCCGTCCGGACGTGGCCGCTTGCGCGGCTATCAGCCTTGTTTACGGCATGGCAGCGTGAAAGCTTGATCCCGCGCGCCAGGAATATTTGCGGAGGTTTCGCGGTACCGGGAGCATGAACTCGCTTCGATACCGCCGGAAGATGTGTTCGCGCACGGCATGCTTTCGGAAGTGAAAGCGTTGGCGCGCGCCCGACATTCGTCTCGCCGGCGCGCGGTTCAATTCGCGCGGATGCTTGCCGCATAAGGCTTTTGCGAAGCTGGCACGAGGCCTGCATTGTATGCCGGCACTCGCCGCCTCAGCGACTCCCCGATCCAACCGCGCAGCACGATCGCTCAGCCGGCATTTCATCGAACGACTCGTTGATGCAAGTGGAGCGAATCATGTTGGGATACCTAATCAATGTGGCGAAGGACTGCCTGCTGCCGCATCTGATCTGCGGGACTCGATTGCTGCTGGATCGCGCGGAGCATGGCCGGCGCGATGAATGGCTCGCATCGTCCGCCGATATCGGCGAGCTCGAGCGTCGCATGCGCGCTTGCGACATCGACGCCTGATCATCAATGAAACAGGAACGCATGATGACGACTCTCATCGACGAACACGACGCCGCGCCGGTCATCGCGCTGCATTGCTCGGGCGCGGGCGCGAATCAATGGCGCCAGCTCGGCGAAACGCTCGGCGCGCTCGGCGCGGACGAGACGCGCTATACGCTCATCGCGCCGGAGCATTACGGCTGCGATAGCGTCGGTCCGTGGAGCGGCGAGCACGCCTTCACGCTCGCGGACGAAGCGGCGCGCACGGTCGAGATCATCGATCGTCAGCGCGGCAAGGTGCATCTCGTCGGGCATTCGTATGGCGGCGGCGTTGCGTTGCGCGCGGCGCTGGAGCGGCCGCACGGCATCGCGAGCATCACGCTGTACGAGCCGTCGGCGTTTCATTTGCTGAAGCGCATGGGCGCGCGCGGCGCGGCGGAATTCGCCGAGATTCTCGCGATCGCGGCGCGCACGGCGGAAGGCGTCGTCGCGGGCGATCTGCGCGGCGCGGCGAGCTCGTTCGTCGATTACTGGAGCGGGCGCGGGGCGTGGTCGGCGCTGCGGCCGTCCGTGCAGGCGATGCTCACGCGCTGGGTGCCGAAGGCGCCGCTCGATTTTCGCGCGCTGATCCATGAGCCCACGCCCGCGAGCGCGTATGCGAACCTGCGCATTCCCACGCTCGTGATGCGCGGCGAGCATGCGCCCGCGCCGACGCGTCTGATCGCCGAGACGCTGCCCGATCTGATGCCCGGCGCGAAGCTGATCGTCGTGCCCGAAGCGGGCCACATGGGGCCGCTCACGCACGCGCCGGCGGTGAATGCGGCGATCGCGCGGCATATCGCGCAGTGCGAGGCGCGCGCCGCGAGTCTAGCCGAGTAGCCCGTCGCGCGACGGCGCACTCTCGCCCTGACGCTCGATGAGCCGCGCGCGAAACCAGAAGGTCCACGCGAGCAGTCCGCCGTAGATCACGTAGCTCACGACCGGCGATAACACGAGATAGCGCTCGACGGGCCACGTCCACGCGAACCAGAAGCGCAGCACGGTTTCGAGCGAAAGCCCGATGCCCCACACGAACGTCATCAGCCGCAAGGACGCGCGCAGCATCGCGCTTTCGCTCCAGTACGCCTCGAAGCGCTCGGCGCCGCTTTCCTGCTCGCGCGTGACGGTTGCGCGCGCGAGATAGAAGATGAGCGGGCGCTCGAAGAAGAGCGAGACCAGAAATACGATGCCCGTCGCGCCCGCCGCGAGCGATTCGCGCACGAGCAGGATGCGCGGGCTGCCGCCCATCGCGAGCATGACGATCGACAGCGCGATGCCGAACAGCACGAGCGCGGAGAGCGCATCGACACGGCGCGATCGCGCGAATTCGGCGATGCTCCACACGAGCGGCGGCGCGGCCGATGCATAGAGCGCGCCGACATCGCCCCAATACGGCAACGCAAGGCGATACGCGAGCCAGGGGAGCAGCAGATTGGCGGCGAGTTCGAGCACGAGACCGGGCTTGATCTTTTTCATGGACTCAGGAATGTGCGCTATGCGCGCTGGGCCGTGAGCCAAGTATAAGAGACGGATCCGCGCGAATGCACGCGCGCGAGCGGAATTCGGAGAGGAAAGATTGCAGGCGGGACGAAGCCGCCGCCCGAGGCATCGGGCGGCGGCACGAAAGCGCTGTATCGGAGGCTACTTCTTCGGCGCCGCGGCCTTTCCGGCGTTCACGGCATTTGCGTTGGCGGCGGCGTTGGCCGTATTGGGGTTATACGTCGAGTTGGCGTTGTAGCCCGGGTTGACCGTGTTCGCGGGCGGTGGGTTCGAATAGGCCGGCTGCACGGGCTTCGGCTGGAGCGTGTTATTGATGACGCCGATCTGCCCCATTTTCTTCGCGGCCTGACTGTCCGCGCTGGCTGCCGTGGCAAAGCACAGGCCGGCGGCACCGGCGATCAGCGCAACTTGCATGGCGCGCCGCTGCGCGCGGTTGCGGTCTCTCTTCATGAGGGCCTCCCTGGCTCATGCGCGCCGCGCGGGTGCGCAGCGAACGCTTCCATTGTGTGCAAGGAAGGTGCCTGTACGTAAGAGGGTTTTGCCTAGGTGTATTTGGCTGCGCATCCGCGACCTTTTAACGCAGCCAAGCTTTGATATTCATCTAACAAATCCGTTCTTCCCCTCGGTAATATGTACTTCGAAGCAATCGTATTCAGACCGACCGGAGGGTCATGCCATGTTTCCCGAATACCGGGATCTCATCTCTCGCCTGAAGACCGAGGACGCACATTTCTCGCGCCTCTTCGAGCGTCACAACGAGCTCGACCATCAGATCCACAACATGGAAACGGGCGTCACGTCCGCGGATTCGTTCGTCATCGAATCGCTGAAAAAGGAGAAGCTCTTGTTGAAGGACAAGTTGTACGCGGTCTTGAGAAGGGCGGGCGAAGCCGCCTGAAGAACAGACCAAATCGCAGCAAGATCGAAGAGGAATGGATGAAGCCGATATCGCCAGATGAAACCGCCGAATCCGATGACGCCGGCATCGCGGTGCGTGCAATGGAAGCCTGCATCGAACGGCAGGAGACGGGGCGCGCGGTGGAGGCGGCGCACGGCCTCCTCACGGACAGCATCGACGACGTGTTCAAGCAATTCGCCGCGCAAGGCGTGGAAGGAACGGAATCGCTCGTCGATGCCGTCGAGACCTTGATCGGCGGCATGTCGCCGGATGAAATAACGATGCTGCGCGCCCGGCTTTTCGACGGCGAAGCGGTGCTGCGAACGGCGGACGGCAAGCCCCATCCCGACGACGAGTTATCGCCGTCGTGGCGCGAGGGCGGCTATCCGTATCGCAACCTGATGGCGCGGCGCACGTACGAGAAGCAGAAGTACCGTCTTCAGGTCGAACTCCTGAAGCTGCAGGCGTGGGTGCGCGACACCGGCCAGCGCGTCGTGATCCTTTTCGAAGGGCGCGATGCGGCGGGCAAGGGCGGCGCCATCAAACGCTTCATGGAGCATCTGAATCCACGCGGCGCGCGCGTGGTGGCACTGGAAAAGCCGTCGGAACGCGAGCGCGGGCAATGGTACTTTCAGCGCTACGTCGAGCATCTTCCGACGGCGGGCGAGATCGTCCTCTTCGACCGCTCGTGGTACAACCGCGCGGGCGTCGAGCGCGTGATGGGCTTCTGCACGCCGCGCGAATACGATGAATTCATGCAGCAGGTGCCCGCATTCGAGCGGCATCTGTCGCAAAGCGGCACGCACGTCATCAAGCTATGGTTTTCGGTGAGCCGCGCCGAGCAGCGCCGCCGCTTCAAGGAGCGCGAGATTCATCCGCTCAAGCAGTGGAAGCTGAGCCCGGTCGATCTCGCATCGCTCGACAAGTGGGACGAGTACACCGAAGCGAAGGAAGCGATGTTCGCGCATACCGATAGCGCCGACACGCCCTGGACCGTCGTGCGCTCCGATTGCAAGAAGCGCGCGCGCCTCAACGCGATGCGCTATGTGCTGCACAAACTGCCGTATGCGAACCGCGATCACAAGGCGATCGGCGCGGTGGATCCGTTCATCGTCGGGCGGCCGTTTTAGCTCGCGTCGGCGCCGTCCATCAATGCCTGGGCGAGCAGGCGCGCGTGCGGCGTGAGCGCGTCGAAATCGCGCGCGCACAGATGCAGGCGGCGCGTCGCCCATGGCTCCGATAGCGGCACGATGGACAGCGCGGGCCTCTCCAGCATGCGCGCCGACGCTTCCGACAGGATCACGAGCCCGATGCCCGCCTCGACGAGCATCGCGACGTTGTCGATGCTGCGCATGCGAATCCGATAGCTGATCTGCCTGCCGAGCCTCGACGCGCGCTCGGCCAGATGCATTTCGAGCGCGGCGTCCGATAGCCCGACGAACGCCTCCCCGACGACTTCCGCGAACGCCACCGCGCTTTCCCCCGCAATGCGATGAGCGCGGTTCGCCACCACCACCAGCTGATCCTGCGCGAGCAGATGCGTCTTCAGGCGCCCGAGATCCGCCGTATCCGACACGACACCCAGATCGGCGCGACCTTCGGCAATCGCCTGCACGATCTCCACGCTCGGGCGCTCGTCGAGATCGACCGAAAGATCCGGGTAGGCTGCGAGAAACCGCGTGAGGCGCGGCGGCAGAAAGGCGGCGAGCGCCGCCGTGTTCGACATCAGCCTGATGCGGCCTTTGAGGCCGGTCGCGAACGAGCGCAACTCGCCGCGCATCTGCTCGACCTGGCCGAGTATCGCGCGCGCGTGGCGCACGAAGGCGTCGCCCGCGGCGGTCGCCTGCACGCCGCGCCGGTTGCGTTCGAGCAGCGGCGCGCCGAGCGCGGCTTCCATCCCCGCGATCCGCTCGCTCGCCGAAGCCAGCGCGAGATGCATCGCCTGCGCGCCCGCCGTGATGCTGCCGCGCTCGATCACGGTCAGGAAAAGCCGCATGTCGGTGAGGTCGAAACGCATCCCGCATCCTTCGGTTTTGCCGAAGCCTCGCATTGGAAATGCCAGATTGTAAGCGGCTGCCGGCATCGTTAGCATCTGTCGCATGCAACCCTTTCTTCTCGTTATCGGCGCGGGTTTTCTCGCGGGCGCGATGAACGCGCTGGCGGGCGGCGGCTCGTTCGTGAGCCTGCCCGCGATGATCGCCGCCGGCTTGCCACCGGTTCAGGCGAACGCTTCGAGCACCGTCGCGCTATTTCCCGGCGGCGTCGTGAGCGCGTGGGCCTATCGCGACGGGCTCGGTCCTGTCGGCTCGGTGTCGATCCGCAAGATGCTCGTCACGACGCTCATCGGCGGATTCGTCGGCGCGGCGCTGCTGCTGTCCACGTCGTCCAGGACGTTTTCTTTCGTGCTGCCCTGGCTGCTGCTGTGCGCGAGCTTCACGCTCGCGTTCGGCCGCAAGCTCGGCGAGGCGCTGCGGCGGCGCTGGCATATCGGCGCGTCGGCGGTGCTGTCGATCCAGTTCGTGCTCGGCGTGTATGGCGGATATTTCGGCGGCGCGGTCGGCATCATGATGATGGCCGTGTGGGGCCTGCTCGACGCGCGCGACCTGAAGAGCCTCAATGCGCCGCGCACCTTGCTCGTGAGCGCGGCCAACTCGGTCGCGGTGCTGACCTTCGCGGCGGCGCAGGCGGTGCGCTGGCCGGAGACGATCGCGATGCTGTTCGCGGCGATCGCGGGCGGCTATGGCGGCGCTCAGCTGGGCCGGCGCGCGCCGCCGCACTGGATACGCACGGGCACCTTGCTGGTGAGCGCCGGCATCACGATCGCATTCTTCGTGAAAATCTACGGGCCGATGATGTTGCATCGATGATGCGCGCGAGAAGCCCATGCGCAAGCACGCCGACGTTCGGAGAGACCATCATGATTCCCGCCTTGCTCGAGACCATCGGTGCGCTGTCCCTGCTGCTGAGCGTCGCGGCGAAGATCGCGCTGCTGCGCGATGACAGCCTGGACGATGCGCCGACGCCTTCAGCAATCCCGCATGCCTGCGCCGCGTGTTGCAGCCGCCGTGCGCGATGCGAAGCGCATCGCGGCGGCCGCGAGCGCGCGCCGCTCAGTGCGCGGTGCGCTCGAGCGGCGGCAGGCCGAGCGGCTTTCGCGCGGACTCGTAGGCACGGATGAAGCGCGGATCGTCGTCCAGCTCGCGCGCCATCCAGTTCGACAGATCCGCGCCGCACGCCGGTTCGGCAATATCGCGGAAGCACGGCGAATTCGCGGACATCATCGTCGCTGCCCAGTAGAAACTAAAGAGGGCCTGTTTCTCGGCAGGCTCCATCGAGATGGCGAGCGGATCGGTGCCGGAAAACCAGCGGTCGAGCTTCGTCGAAAGGGACGCTTCGGTTTCGTGGCTATCGTAGGAGAAGACATAGCCGCCGCCCGCCTGGGCCGTGTGAAAGTCGTTCATCACGACGTCGGCGACGAATCGCGCCGCTTTCGCATTGGCCGAAAACGTTTGCGCGTGCGCATTCCAAGCGAGCAACCAGAGCGCGACGAGCAATATGTTTGTTTTATGCCGCCTACGCGTACGGCATTTTTTCCGATCGCTTGACACGTTCACACGAATAAGAGGAAATAATTTCGCGCTGTCGCGAATCGGTATGACCTTGAATACTAAGCCGATTCTGCTGATATATTAATGTAACGGCGGCGCGCCGCAGGCGATATTCGCGCCGGAGAATCGGGTCATCGGACGAAGGAATCAGGTGTTCGATGTTTCGGCCTCGCCAATGCAAAACGGCCCATGCGGGCCGTTTCGTGCCATGAGGCGAGAGCGCTTGCTTACAGCGGCTGGATCGTCGAAGCCTGCTTGCCCTTGGGGCCTTGCTTGACTTCGAAGCTCACCTTCTGGTTCTCCTGGAGCGACTTGAAACCCTTCGACTGGATCTCGGAGAAATGTGCAAACAGGTCTTCGCCGCCGTCATCCGGCGTGATGAAACCAAAACCCTTTGCATCGTTGAACCACTTCACGGTACCTGTTGCCATTTTTTTCCAAACCCTTTGAGACGAATTTCGTTGAAGTTTGCGCTTCGAATTTTTTCGAGCGACAGGGAGTTTTACCATGCCGGAACGCCGAGTTCAAATAAGCGTTTTTGCTAAGAGACGCGACATAAGTGCGTCATACTACGTCCGGCGCCCGCCGTTCGGGTTGAAATCTTTTTGATCGGACCATATTCGCGCGCGCGTTCGATTATCCTCGACAAGTCGGTCAGGCAAACCACAAAGGGCACGTTTTCCATGGCACACACGCTTTCCAACGCCGCGCCACGCGTCACGTCCGGCATCCTTCGGCTCGATGCGCCGGAAATCCTGCAGGCGCGACGCGAGCTTGCGGCCTGCTTCCGGCTGGCGGCGTTGCATGGCTATGAAGAGGGCGTCTGCAATCACTTCTCGGCGATGGTGCCGGGCCGCGACGATCTGTTCTTCGTCAACCCATACGGCTATGCGTTCAGCGAGATCACGGCGTCGCGTCTTCTGATCTGCGACTTCGACGGCAATGTCATCGACGGCGAGGGCGAGCCCGAAGCGACCGCGTTCTATATCCATGCGCGCGTGCACAAGCTGCTGCCGCGCGTGAAGGCGGCCTTTCATACGCATATGCCGAACGCGACGGCGCTGTGCCTGCTCGAAGGGCCGCCGCTCGTGTGGGCGGGCCAGACCGCATTGAAGTTCTATGGCCGCACCGCCGTCGACGAGGACTACAACGGCCTGGCCCTCGACGATGCCGAAGGCGACCGCATCGCCCGCACGATGGGGGATGCCGATATCCTCTTCCTCAAGAATCACGGCGTGATGGTTGCGGGTGCAACTATCGCGGAGGCGTGGGACGATCTCTACTATCTGGAGCGCGCGGCGGAGGTGCAACTGCGGGCGATGAGCGCGAACCGGCCGCTCAAGCCGGTGCCGCACGAGATCGCGCAGCGCACCTACGAGCAGATGCGCGCGGGCGATGCCGAGAGTGCCCGGGCGCATCTCGCAAGCGGCATGCGGCAGTTGCGCGCGAGCGGCATCGACTTCGAAGCGTGATTACTTGCGCGTGCCAAAGCGCCTGAACCATCCCCGCTTGCCCATATCCGTCTGCTGCAGAAACACGGCAATCACGATGATCAGGCCTTTGAGCACGAGCTGCGTATTGCTGTCGATATCGTTGAGCAACAGGATATTGCTCAAGAAGCCGAAGATCAGCACGCCCGCCACCGTGCCCGACACGCGTCCGACGCCGCCCGCAAGACTCGTCCCGCCGATCACCACGGCGGCGATCGCATCGAGCTCCCAACCCATGCCGGCATCGGCCTTGCCCTGCCGATACTGCGCCGCGTAAAGCACGCCGACGAGCGCCGACAGCAACCCCGAGATCGCATACGCGGCCATCTTGTGACGCGCGACATCGAGGCCCGACACCACCGCGCATTTCTCGTTGCCGCCGATTGCATAGAGATACTTGCCGAACACGGTGCGATTCATCACGAAGCCCACCATCACGGCGATCACCAGAAAGAACAGGGCGGGCACCGGCACCACGTTGAAGAGCAGCGCGCGGAGCGCTTCGATATCGGTCGTCGCGTTGGTGCCGCTGTAGATCGAGTACACGGCCGTGTCCTGGCCCGCGATCAGGCGCGCGGCGCCGAGCACGCCGACCATCGCGGCGAGCGTCACGATGAAGGGCTGCATGCGCCCGCGCGTGATGATCCAGCCGTTGAGCGCACCGAGCGTGAAGCCCGCGAGCGGCACGATCCACATCACGGCGAGAAGCGGCATGCGATGCCCGCCGTGGAGCGCGATATACGCGCACGCCAGCGCCGCGATGACGAGCGCGATGCCCGCTTCCATCGCGATGGAAGCACGGCTCGCGACACGCGGCGCACGCGCATCGCGGGCGCGCATGATGCCGCGCACGACACCGAGCGCCGCGAATACGATCGCGAACACCGCGACCGCATCGAGCACGAGCGATGCGTACACCGCGCGATTCCAGCCGTCGGTGGTGAGCAGCATCGCGGTGAGCACGCTGCCGAGCCCCATGATGGCGCCGACCGAGAGATCGATGCCCGCGGTGATGATCACGAGCGTCATGCCGATGGAAATCACGCCGACGTTCGCGACTTGCCGGAACACGTCGGAGATATTCGCGCTCGACAGGAAGATGTTGCCGCCGTCGGCCGCGTGCGGCGACGTGAGCGCGCCGACCACGAGCAGCACGATGAGCCCCAGGTAATACTTGAGATACCTGAGGAGCGTGCTCAGGTGTCGCTGGCGTGCGGTGGCCGTGGGCTCGGCGAGTTGGTCCTGCGCGTGCAGCATGATTGGCGTCTCCGTTCATCGCTCAGGGCGATGCCATCCTGATGAGCACATCGCCCGAGAATTGCTCGCGTGTCAGTACGCCGCGCGCGCGTCCTTCGCACATCACGAGGATGCGGTCGGAGAGCAGCATCAGCTCGTCGATCTCCGAGCTCGCGACGATCACCGTCACGCCTTCGCGCGCGGCCGCGAGTATCTGCCGATAGATCTCGGCCTTCGCCGCGACATCGACGCCGCGTGTCGGCTCGTCGAGCAGGAGAATGCGCGGCTTCGTCATCAGCCATTTGCCGATGATGAGCTTCTGCTGATTGCCGCCCGATAACGTGCTCGCATCCTGCGCGAGATGGCGATGCTTCACGTTCGATGCCCGCGCCTGAGACGCAGCCCATGCCTGCATACGGCCGCGCCGATAGAACGGAAACCCCGGCGCGCGCGAGAGCGAGGGCAAGAGCAGATTCGCCTCGAGCGACTGATCGGGCACGAGCCCGTCCTTCTTGCGATCCTCGGTGACGAAGGCGAGTCCGGCGGCGACGGCGCGATCGGGCGAATCGATCGTGCGCGCATGGCCCGTCACATGAATATCACCTTCGCGCCGATACGGCGACACACCGAAGATCGCTTCGAGTATTTCCGTCTTGCCCGCGCCGAGCAGCCCCGAGATGCCGAACACTTCGCCTTGCTGCACGGCGAACGACACATCCGATACGAGCGCGCGCGCCGGTCCCCATAACGTGAGGCCGCGCACGTCGACCGCGAGCGGACGTTCCTGCGGCGCGTCGGCTTCGGTGCGCTCGGGCGGCGCGAAGTCCTTTCCGATCATCATCGACACGAGCGCCGACGACGATTCCACTTGCCGCATCTGCAAGGTCGCGATGCGCCTGCCATCGCGCAGAACGGTCACGCGATCCGCGACGGCGAAGACCTCGCCGAGCCGATGACTGATCAGCACGATGCCCATGCCGCGCTCACGCAACTCTTTGGTGAGCGTGAGCAGCGCGTGCGTTTCCGTATCGGAGAGGGCGGACGTGGGTTCATCCATGATGAGCACGCGCGCATCGGCGAGCAGCGCCTTCGCGATCTCGACGAGTTGCTTCTCGCCGACCCGCAAGGTGCCGACGAGCGTACTCGGCGGCGCGCGAAAGCCCAGTTGCGCGAGCACTTTCGCGGCCGAGGCGTACATCGCGCGCCGATCGGGAAAGCCGAAGCGCGTGCATCGCTCCTTGCCGAGAAAGATGTTATCGACGGCGGACAGCGTATCGACGAGGTTCAACTCCTGATGAATGATCGCGATGCCCGCGCGCGTCGCGTCGTTCACGCTCGTCATGCGCGTGGTCTCGCCGCGCACGCGGATGCTGCCCGCATCGGGCGAATAGAGGCCGCCCAATATCTTCATCAGGCTCGACTTGCCGGCGCCGTTCTCGCCGACGAGCGCGTGTATCTCGCCCGATGCGACATCGAAATCGACGCCCGACAGCGCGGCGCTGCCGTTGAACGAGATCGACAGGCCCGCGGCTTCGATGAGCGGCGCGGCGACGGTTGCCATCGCGTGTCTCCGCTTCGCTCAGTGGTTCGCGATATATTGCTTCGCGTTGTCCATGAAGATGCCTTGTGTCGGCAGCGTGACCTTCTTCGGCACCTTGTCGCCATGCAGCACCTTGAGCGACTGACGAATGCCTTCCGCGCCCGGCGTCGGATACATGAAGGTGCCCGCGAGCAGGCCTTGCGCGACCCACGTCGCGCCTTCCTGCGGCAAGCCGTCGATGCCGACGAACTTGATGCTCTTCTCGCGGCCCGCATCTTTCGCGGCGAGATAGGCGCCGTATGCCATCGGATCGTTGTGCGCGTAGACGACGTCGATCTTCGGCTGCACGCGCAGCACGGTCTTCATGTAGTCGTACGCCTTGTCCTGCTTCCAGTCGCAATCGACGCGCTCGCCCACGCGCTTGATGCCTTTCTCCTTGCCGACGACCTTTTCCGCGCCATCGTGACGATCGTGCGCGGGCTGCGCGCCAAAGCCGCCCCATATCTCGACGAGATTGCCTTGCGCCTTGCCCGGCCCGCCCATCAGCTTGACGATGAAGTTGCCCGCTTCCTGTCCGATCTCCACGTTATCGCCGCCGATGAACTGGGTGAACTGATCGCCATTCACTTCGCGATCGAGCACGAACACGGGAATGCCCGCCTTGAAGGCCTTTTCGACGACACCCGTCAGTCCCGCCGATTCCTTGGGCGAGATGAAGATCGCGTCCATCTTCTGCGTGATGAAGTTCTCCATGTCGGCATTCTGCTTGTCGGTGCGATCGCCCGCATCGGCAATGATCAGTTCGACCTCGGGATGCTTCGCGGCCTCGGCTTTCATATCCTTGTTGAACTGCACGCGCCACGGCTCGACCGTGGTGACCTGCGAGAACCCGAAGCGATACTTCTTCTGCTGCGCGAACGCCGGCTGAGCGATGAGCGCCGAGAACGTGCCGACCGCGCCGGCCAGCGGTGCGGCGATGAGACTCGCGGTGATGATGCGTCGTTTGCTGTCCATTGCGTCTCTCCTGTTATGGATGCCAGCTTCGGGTTCGGTCTTCGGTCGTGCTGTTGCTCTCGCTGGTTCTGATCGATGCTAATCGTCGATGAAAATAAAACGTTATAACCTTGGCGCTAGCGATCGGCGAGCACGGCCCGCTTGCGTGTGCGAGCGGTGCCATGCGGCGCAGCGCTGTTTTCTTTTGCCGATGCCTTGTACGGCGGCGCGGTGCTTTCGCGCACGCGCAGATCCGCTTTCATGCGCAGATGCACCGGCTCCGGCGATGATTCGCCTTGCAACTGTTTATGCAGCAGTTGCCAGATCGCGCGGCCCACGGCCTCCACCGGCTGATGAATCGAACTGATGCGCGGATGCAGCACGGACATCCACGGGGCATCGTCGAAAGAGAGCAGCGAGATTTCATCGGGCAGGCGCAGTTCGGCATCGCGTATCGCGCGCAGCGCGCCGAGCGTCGCGACGTTCGCGCCGGTGAAGAGCGCGGTAGGGCGCTCGCGCCCGGACAGGAGACCGAGCGTGGCCGCATGGCTTTCGGTATCCGTCATCCCGCATACGACGACGCGCGCATGACGCGCGAGCCCCGCGCGCTTCATCGCATCGAGATAGCCGTCCGCGCGCTCGCGGCTGTTGACGAGATCGAGCGCGTTGACGATGAATGTGATGCGCTTGTGCCCCAGCGCGATCAGATGCTCGGTGCCGTCGCTCGCGGCGCGGCGGCTGTCCGTGGTGACGGTGTTCGCGGGAAAACTGTTGTCGACGCGATCGGCCATGACGAGCGGCACATCGCATTCGCGCAGTTCTTCTATCGCGTGATCGTAGCCGTGACACGGAATGATGATCATGCCGGCCACTTGCCGCGAGAGGACGAAGCGTATGCGTTCGGCTTCACGCTCGGGATCTTCCTGCGCATGCGCGAGCAACAGGCGATAACCGCTTGCGAGCGCATGATCCTCGACCACGCACAAGAGTTGAATGAAGAACGAGTTCGTCAGGTCGGGCACGACGAAACCGATGGATGTCGAACGGCTGCTGCGCAATTCGGCCGCGAGGCTGTTGCGCCGATAGCCGAGCCGACGCGCGGCTTCCCACACTTGCTGACGTCGAGCGGGACTCACGCCTTCCGCGCCCGCCATGACTTTCGACGCGGTGCCCAGCGAGACGCCTGCCGCATTGGCGACATCCTTGAGCGTGCGAGCCGGTTTTTTTCTCGAGTCCAAGGCGCGGTGTCGTCGATATTCTGAAACGTTTCAGAATATTAGAAAGCACCGACACGCTGAGCAAATGAGTGTTTTTACCGAGCCGGGCGCGCCGCGTTACATCGAGATGTCGTGCAGCTCCTTCACGACAGGCGGGCCGATCCTGAAGTCTGAGAAGCGTACGGTGAGGCCGCCGCGCTCGGGCGTGCAGCACATCGGGCCGACGAGCCAGTGGGCATTCGCGCGGCTCGCGGGAAAGGGCGCGAGGCGCATGAGGGTCCAGTTGCGTTCATCGGAGCTGCACTGCACTTTCAATACGCCTTGCGCGATCGTCATGCGCAAGCGGAAGCGGTTCGACCCGGCGCGCGAGCCGAGCGACCAGTCGGAGCATTCATTCGTCAGGACGGTGCTGAACGTGAGCGCGCCATCGTTGTATTCGGCGCCGGCCTTGATCCAGCGCTCGGCGCTTTCGCGCACCATCAGGCCGGCCTGATCGTAGAGTGCGGAGAAGTCGCCGTCGACAGCGACGTCCGCGGTGAAATCGCCGTTCACGCTCGCCGCGAAAACATGGCCCGAATCACGCACGAAGCCGTAATGCGTCTTGCGCCAGAAGTCCGTGTTCTTATCCGTGGTGACGAAGAGCGTGTCGCTTTCGACACGCCATTGAGCGGGCTCGTTGATCCATTGGCATTGCTCGAACATGGCGTCTCCGTCGCGTGGATGGGCTGCGCAAGTATGTCATGACACGGCGCGCATCAGGCGGGTCGCGAATTGATCGTATGAAACGAACGAATGTTCGATGTGACGGCTTGCGTTCAGAGATCGAGGTCTTCCGCTTCCTTGCGCGCACGGCGCTCTTCGTTCGCGCGGCGCGCACGCAAGCGCTGACGCGACAACTGGGCGATCACTTCGCCCGTCGACGCACCCGCCGGAATTTCGTTGCGGATGACCTTGGGCACCATCGGCAATCCCATGCGCTGACGACGCAATGCGCGGGCAATGTTGGTGCGGCATTCCTGACCGTGACAATCCCATTCGTCACGGATTCGTTCACAGTAGGGACATTTTTCCATTCTTTGAGTCTACCGCGAAACGGTGACGGCTTACGCGCGCCTCACAACGCATCCCAGACGCCGCTGGCCGCCGTGCGCCTTGCGTAGTCCTCGAATGAACGGGCTTCACGATGCAAAGCGAGACGCACGCCGTCGGCGGGCGTTGCATTGCGGCCGTCGAGCACGGTGGTGAACAGATAGAGGATCAGATCGGTCTCCGGCTCCGATACGCCCGCTTCCAGCAGGCCCGCGCGAAATGCATCGGGCGGGACGGGCACGAGACGAAGTTCGCGCCGCGACGCCTGTGCGATGCATTCGAGGGCTTCGCCGAAGGAGATTGCCTGCGGGCCCGTCAGCTCGTAGAGCCTGTTTTCATGGCCTGGCTGCGTGAGCGCGGCGACAGCGGCATCGGCGATATCTTCCGCATCGACGAACGGCTCCTTGATATCGCCGACGGGCAGCGCGAGCGTGCCTTCGCGGATCGGATCGAGCAGGAAGCTCTCGCTGAAGTTCTGCATGAACCAGCTGCAACGCAAGATGGTCCAGCTCGCGCCCGAGCGTTGCAGCGCTTCTTCTGCCGCGCGTGCTTCTTCTTCGCCGCGTCCGGAGAGCAGAACGATGCGCTCCGTGCCGCTGGCACGGGCCGCATCGAAGAACGCGCTGACCGTATCGAGTGCGCCGGGTATCGCGAGGTCGGGCTGATACGTGACATAGGCGTGCTTCACGCCCGCGAGCGCCGCGCGCCATGTCGCGCGATCGTTCCAGTCGAAGCGAGGCTGCGTGGAGCGCGCGCACGCGCGGACGTCATGCCCTTGTGCGCGCAGCCGTTCCGCCACGCGGCGCCCTGTTTTGCCGTTGGCGCCGAGTACGAGGATGGGCGCGGCATCGAAGTCCGATTGAGCCATGACAGTCTCCAGTATTTGAAACGTGAGAGTTGCTCACGTTTAAAACATGATAGATACTCACATTCGACTGTCAAGGATTTTTGAGCGCGCATTCATGCGGCAAGGGGAGAGCCATGCAAGAGAAGCCGCCGCGAGTCGCAGCGAAAGGAGTCGCCGCGCGCAGGCAACCCGCGCAGCAACGCAGCCGCGAACGGCTCGATCGCATTCTGGAGATCGCGCAACGACTCATCGCGGAGAAGGGCAGCGAGCACGTGAAGATGAGCGAGATCGCCGAACTCGCGGAGATATCCATCGGCTCGCTGTATCAGTATTTCCCCGACAAGCGCGCGATCGTGCAAACGCTCGCCGGGAACTACGCGGCCGAGAGCCGCCGATGCGTGCGCGAGGCGCTCGAAGCCGTGCAGACCAAGGCGCAACTGCTCGACGCATTCGGCGCGCTCGTCGATCAATACTATGAGATCGTGCTGGACAAGCCGGTGATGCGCGACATATCGTCGGCGCTGCGATCGGACAAGGCGTTGATGAGCATCGAAATCGCGGAGAGCAAGGCCTGCGGCGCGATGCTCGCGACCGCCATCCGCCGCGTGACGCCGCGCGCGGACAGCAAGCGCGTCAATGCGCTCGCGTTCCTCATCTGGCAACTGGGCGAAGAGACGATGCGCCTCGCCGTCGCGCACAAGCGGGGCGAGGGCGCGTTACTGGTCGACGCTTACAAGCGGATGAGTTTGCGAGCGATAGAAGAGGCCTGAGTTCCTCGCGCTCATCCGCTCATCTGATTGGACGCGCCCGGACGCCGCGCCCGCTGATGACGATCGAGGCTGCGTTTCAATAACTTCTTCACGAGGCCTTTGAGAAAGTGGATCGAGCGATCGGCGCGCACGTGCAGATCGAAGGGCGCAAGCTCAACGACTTCCCGGCCGCTGCGTTCGGCGAGTGTCGCGCGCGTCTTGCGATGATCCACGGCCATGGCCGTGAGTGTCTCGGATGCCTGCTTGAACGATCCGCGATCCACGCGCGCGCCGACATAGCATGCGCGGCGAAACATCTTGTCGAAAAGGGTGAGCCAGAAGTCGTCCATGTCGCTGCCGTCGCAGCGCGCGAGCGCTTCCTTGCCATTGACCCGCAGATCCTGAACGTCGCGCAGCGTGAAGCGTTGCGTGATGCTGCCGTAGCGCCGGCGATAGCCGATCAACGGCTTCGGAATGCGATAGAGGCTGTCCGCGCGAAGATAGGTCGAGGGCACGATCGCGGCGTCCTCGTAATGTCGTCCCACCGGGAACGGCGCGGCGTCGAACAGGTCGGTGCGATAGACGCGCGCCCACGCGAACGTATGATAGTCTTCGGCGAATGTCAGCAGCGCCGCCCGATCCATCGGCCGGCCGCCGCCCGATGCGTCGTCGACCAGATCGATTCGATCGAGCTCGCGTCCGTCGTCGTCGATGATCTTGATGTTGTACTCGACCACATCCCACTTGCGCTCGGCGAGAACCGGCATGAGCGCTTCCGTGAAGCCCTTCAGATAGATGTCGTCGCCGTCGAGAAAGCCGACATAAGGCGTGCGGACCGCGGCGAGCCCCGTATTGCGCGCGGCGCTCAGCCCCTGGTTTTCCTGCTGTATCAATTCGATGTGCACGCCGCGATCGCGCTCGACGATCGCGCGCGCTGCCGCATAGGTCTCGTCGCGAGAACCGTCATCGACCACGATGATCTTCATCGCGTCGATATGAGGCTGGGACAGGAGGGACTCGAGCGCTTCCTCGATGTATCCCTCGATGTTGTACGCCGCCACGACGATGCTGAGCAGCGGGTTCGTGTCTCGCAAAGAGTCACTCTCAAACGGCATGGATGACGCTCCGTCGATTGATTTAGCTCTGTCTCTTCGCGCGCGGGGCGCAAAGAGCCGTCGTCGATGTCCCGTCGCGCCGCGCGCAACACGCGGCAGAACGGGTCATTTAATTGGTCTGATGGATGCGGCCCGTCCGATCAACGCATAAAGGCGGTGCGGCGACGCTTATTGTTGGAGCATGTCACGTCATACGGCGGGCCCCGAATGCCCCAGCCTGACGTACATGTCGATAAGAACAAACGCTAATAGAGCGGATTCAATGAAGCAGGTTCCCGAAGTGCAAGCATATTAACCTTTTAACAGCACGGAGCCGTGACATTCGAACATAGAAAGCGACTGTGCTCCACGGCGCACGGCGATCGGGATACTTCATCATGCTGCACTTTTTTCACCCCATCGGCACATCTTCGGCTTGCGGGATGAAAAACTTGCTGCCCGGTTCGAGCGGCGCTTGCACGGACATTCGTCGAGCAAGCGAGGTGCCACTGCCTTTTCAATGATGCATGTAGAGCCGTTGCCCGAGCGCCTGCGCAGAGGGCTGCGTCGTCCATCCGCTTTGCGCGGTGCTGTCGGTGCTTGCACCGTACTCGCGGTCGTACACCCTGTCGGCGTAGTGCGCGCCGGACTGATGCAGGCTTCCGTCGCGCTGCGTCTGGGCGACTTGTCCATTGGCTTCTGCGCGTATGACGGGCGCGACGGACTGCGCATAGGAAAGCATCGGCACCAGCGCGGTGAATGCAAGCAGGGCAGCCAATATCTTCTTCATGATCGTTCTCCTTGAATGGGTTGAACCCGAACAGAAGACTAGGAATCCGCGCGGCAGACAGAATTTGAGCTGCCGGTACTGACGCCACATCGTGCGGCGTCAACGCCGATTGCGGTTTGGTCCGCCATTGCGCGCAAAAATGGCTTTCCCGGCGGCGAAATCAGGGCAATGTTGTCCCCTTCGGGACTTACGCAGGCGTCATTTTCGACATTCTGCGTAGGTTCAGCGCCGCGCAGACGAGTTTCCATTCGGCCTGGGCCTTGGCCAGTCCGCGCATGCTGAATTGTCGAAATCCGAGAACGCTCTTTACCCAGGCATTCGGCGGTTCGGACAGCCATTTGCGCTTTCGATAGGCCGCCTGAGTTTGCGCACAAGTAAACTTGTCGGCCATCGCAGCGCATAGCGGGCGCTTCCGGGCATCGACCTTCACCTCTTTCTTGCCCTCGCGTCCGGGCGCCACGATCAGCTCGGCGGGATGCTCGCGCAATAGTTCGAACGTCGCCTCCGAGCGGTAGCCCGCATCGGCAAGGACTTGCTTGGGGGCGGCCCCGGCGTCGCGCGCTACCGCCGCCAGAACGATCGGCAATTGGCCGCTGTCGGCAGCACAGTTACCCAGTTCGGCC
>NZ_FCOX02000012.1 GCF_900044055.2 Caballeronia calidae
ATCTACCTGCTCGATGCGCACGGCCAACTGGTGCCTCCGGGCACGACCGGCGAGCTTTATATCGGCGGTGCCGGCGTCGCACGCGGTTATCTGAATCGTGCCGATCTCACCGCTGAACGCTTCCTCGACGATCCGTTCAGCCACGAGCCCGGTGCGCGCATGTACCGCACCGGCGACCTCGCCCGCTGGCTGCCCGACGGCAATCTCGAATTCCTCGGCCGTAACGATCATCAGGTCAAGATTCGCGGCTTCCGTATCGAACTCGGGGAGATCGAGGCGCAACTCGCCAGTCATCCTGCCGTGCGTGAAGCGGTGATCATCGCCCGCGACGACAGCGGGAGCAACCGTTCGGCCGATAAGCGCCTGGTCGCCTATGTCACGCTCACCGCCGATGCCGCGGGTCTGGTCGAGACGTTGCGCATCCATCTGACCGAACGCCTGCCCGACTACATGGTCCCGGCGGCCTTCGTCGTGCTCGATGCGCTGCCGCTCACGCCCAACGGCAAGCTCGACCGCCGTGCGCTGCCCGACCCGCAGTGGCAGGACCTGAGTGCATACGTCGCTCCGCGCACCCCGCTCGAACACACGCTCGCCCAGTCCTTTGCCAGTGTGCTGGGTCTCGAACGCGTCGGCGTGTCCGAGAGCTTCTTCTCGCTGGGCGGTCATTCGCTGCTCGCCACCCGCCTCATCTCGCAACTGCGCACCGTGCTGGACAGGGAGCTGCCCCTGCGCCTACTGTTCGACGCGCCCACGGTCGCCGCGCTGGCCCAGACCATCGAAGACGATGCCGGGCCTGGCGTCGCGCACGCGCGCCCGCCGTTGCTGGCCCAGCCTCGTCCGTCGCATCTGCCGTTGTCCTTCGCGCAGGAGCGGCTGTGGTTCCTCGAGCAGCTTGCCCCGGGCCAGTCCACCTATCACATCCCGGTGGCCATGCGGCTGAACGGCTCGCTCGATGTTCCGGCGTTCCATTGCGCCCTGAACGCCATCGTCGCGCGTCATGAGAGCCTGCGCACCTGTCTGGTCAGCAATAACGGGCGGCCCGAACAGCGCATTGCCGCGCAACTGCAACTGGCGCTGCCCGTTACCACTCTGGCTCATTTGGTACCCGACGAGCGCAACGTTGAATTACAGCGCCGCGCCCAGGCCGAAGCACAGCAGCCCTTCGATCTCGAACACGGTCCGCTGTTGCGCGCCCAACTGCTGCGCCTCGCACCTGAAGAGCACGTTCTGCTCTTCACGATGCATCACCTGATCTCCGATGGCTGGTCCGCAGGCGTGCTGGTGCGCGAACTCGGCGCTTGCTATACGGCTTTTCTGCGCAACGAAGCGCTCGCCTTGCCGCCGCTGCCCGTGCAGTACGTCGACTACACGCTGTGGCAACGCGGCTGGCTCACCGGCGCCGAACTCGAACGCCAGACGCAATACTGGCGCAACCAGCTCGCCGACCTCGCGCCGCTGGACCTGCCCACCGACCGCCCACGCCCCGCGCAGATCAGCGGACGCGGTGCGACCTTGCCCTTCGCGCTGAGCCCCGAGCTGTCCGAACGCCTGAACGCGCTCGCGAATCAGGAAGGCGTCACGCCCTTCATGCTGCTGCTCGCCGTATTCCAGACGCTGCTCGCACGCCTTTCCGGCCAGACCGATGTCGCCGTGGGCTCGCCCATCGCCGGGCGCACCCATGCCAGCACCGAGGCGTTGCTCGGCCTGTTCGTCAATACGCTGGTGCTGCGCGCCGATCTCTCGGGCACCCCGACGCTGCGCAGCCTGCTCGCTCAGGTGCGTGATACCGCGTTGGCCGCCTACGCCCATCAGGATCTGCCCTTCGAGAAGCTCGTCGAGGCCCTCGCACCGGTTCGCGACACCAGCCGCACCCCGCTGTTCCAGGTCATGTTCCTGTTGCAGAACGCGCCGATGGACGCGCTCGCCCTGCCCGGCCTGACGCTGGAGCTGCTGCCTGCGGGCGAGGCCGGCGCCAAGGTCGATCTCACCCTCAGCCTGGCTCAGACTGCCCAGGACGGGCTGGCCGGCAGCTTCGGCTATGCCACCGATTTGTTCGACGAAGCCACCGTCGCCCGGCTGGGCGAACGCTTCACGCGTTTGCTGGAGCAAGCGCTCGATCAGCCCGATGCACCGTTGCATGCACTCGAATTCATGCTGCCTGAAGAGCACGCGCTGCTCGAACGCTGGAACGACACGGCTGCACCTTACCCCGAACATCTGTGCATCCATCAATTGTTCGAACAGCAGGTCCGACGCACGCCCGAGGCAACCGCGCTCGTCTTCGAAGGCGAGTCACTCACCTATGCGCAACTCAATGCGCGTGCCAACAGGCTTGCGCATCACCTGATCGGTCTGGGCGTGCGTCCCGAGACCCGTGTGGCCCTGTGCATGGCTCGCAGCGCGGAGCTGATCGCCGCGCTGCTGGCCATCCTCAAGGCGGGCGGCGCCTATGTGCCGCTCGATCCGGCCTATCCGGGCGAGCGGCTCGCCCAGATTCTCGACGATGTCGAACCCGCGCTGCTCGTCGCCGATGCCCACGGGCAGGCAGCCCTTCGTCACACCGGAGACCTGCCGGTCTTCGATCCGGTGTCCTTCAATGATGCCGCGACCCAAAAGGAGCACGATCCGACCGTGCCGGGTCTGAACCCCCGCCACCTCGCCTATGTGATCTACACCTCCGGGTCCACCGGCAAGCCCAAGGGCGTCATGATCGAACACGGCTCGGTGCTCAACCTCCTGGGGTCGATGACCGACATCACAGCCATTACCCAACGCGACCGCATGCTCTGCCTCACGACCGTCGCCTTTGACATGGCTGTACCCGAGCTTTATCTGCCGCTCGTCACAGGCGCCGCGCTCGTCCTGATCCAACGCAGTGATGCGAGAGATCCGGCCGCGCTGCAATCGATGGTCGAGGAACTCGACATCAGCATCATGCAGGCCGCGCCTTCGACGTGGCGCATGCTGCTGGACGCGCAGTGGCAGGGCCGCCCTGGCCTCACTGCCCTGTGCGGCAGCGAAGCGCTGCCCGGTGAGCTGGCAACCCGCCTCGCCGCCAAGGTCGGATCGCTGTGCAATCTGTACGGTCCCACCGAGACCACGGTATGGTCCACCAGTTGCCCGCTCGATGCCGCAACAGGCATGCCGGCGGGCGCCACCGCTCCCATCGGCCGCCCGATCGCCAACACGCTGATCTACCTGCTCGATGTGCACGGCGAACTGGTCCCTCCGGGCGCCATCGGCGAGCTTTATATCGGCGGCACTGGCGTCGCGCGCGGTTATCTGAATCGTGCCGATCTCACCGCTGAACGTTTCCTCGACGATCCGTTCAGCGGCAAGCCCGATGCGCGCATGTACCGCACCGGCGACCTCGCCCGCTGGCTGCCCGACGGCAATCTCGAATTCCTCGGCCGCAACGATCATCAGGTCAAGATTCGCGGCTTCCGTATCGAACTCGGGGAGATCGAGGCGCAGCTCATCAGCCATCCTGCGGTGCGCGAAGCGGTGGTCATCGCCCGCGACGACAGCGGTAACAACCATGCGGGCGACAAGCACCTGGTCGCCTACGTCACGCTCACCCCCGGCGCCGATGCTGCCGGCATGGCGGACGCGTTGCGCACCCATCTGACCGAACGCCTGCCCGACTACATGGTCCCGGCCGCCTTCGTCGTGCTCGATGCACTCCCGCTCACGCCTAACGGCAAGCTCGACCGCCGCGCGCTGCCCGCGCCGCAGTGGCAGGATCCGAGTGCATACGTCGCGCCCCGCACCCCGCTCGAGCACGCGCTCGCCCAGTCCTTTGCCAGCGTGCTGGGTCTCGAACGCGTCGGTGTATCGGACAACTTCTTCTCGCTGGGCGGCCACTCGCTGCTCGCGGTACGGCTGGCGGCTCACATCCAGCGCAGTCTCGGTCAGTCCATTTCCGTCCGGAGCCTGTTCGAGGCACCCACGGTCGCTGCGCTGGCTGCCCGCATGAACACGAGTCTTCCGTCCACCGAGTTCGAGATGATCCTGCCCTTCCGGACCTCGGGCACCCGGCCTGCGCTCTTTTGCGTGCATCCGGTAGGCGGTCTGGCCTGGAGCTATTCCGGTTTGGCCAACGTGATCGGGCCCGACCATCCGATCTATGGCCTGCAGACCCCTGTGCTGTCACAAGCCGGCTATGCGCCTGCGAGCATCGAAGAAATCGCGAGCCATTATGTGGCCCGGATCCGCCAGGTCCAGCCGCTCGGACCTTATCGCCTGCTGGGCTGGTCTTTCGGCGGCCTGCTCGCGTTCGCGATGGCGACGCAGCTTCAACGCGACGGCCAGTCGGTGGAGCAACTGATCATCATGGATGCGCAACTGCCGGGGCAGGCGCGCGAGCCGGAAGTCCCCGATGAGGTGGCGTTCCTCATGATGTGCTTTCCCGGCATCTCCGAAAGCCTCACCGACGCGCTCAGGGATGCCCCGACTTTGTCCGGGCGAATCCGCCTGCTGCGTGACCAGGGCTTGATCCCCTCATATGTCGAGGACCAGCACGTCATGAGCCTGTTCGAAGCAACTCGGCAACACGTCCGGCTTCTGCCTACCTTCATCCCTGGCCAGTACAGCGGCGACCTGCTGTATTTCACCGCCGCGCGCGCACACGCGAACCGGCAGCCGCACCTCCAGTGGCTGCCTCACATCAGCGGACAGATACACAACCACGATATCGATTGTGGACACGCCGACATGTGTTCGACGCAGTCGCTCGCCAGCATCGGTTCCATAGCGATGAATGGTTCGGGCAGTCAACCGGCGAGCCCCGCCTCCGTTGCAGCAGTCGAACGGCCGGCGTAGTCGTGCACATCGCCACTGGCTGAAATGCCGGTGGCGATGTGCTCTAACGCAATAAAGGGGGAAAGAGGATAAGCGGGCCGTATCCGTCGACATGACGCCGTCGAGGACGCATCACGACGCGAATGAAACGCCTAGCCTTCGCGCCGCTGATTGCGGTCGCTGTGCTTGCGCACGTTGCTGGCGAGTTCGGAGATGATCTCGGTAGCCGAACCGATGATCTGACTGAAGTCGAATCCTGCGCGCGTCATCTCCCGATAGAAGGATCGTGCAAGCATCTTCGAGAGTTGACTGGGGTTCTGTACCGATTGAGCGACCATGTCTCCGATCGTCTGATCCGACGCGCGCGCGAGCGTCATTCGCGTGAAGGGCGAGGCGACGAGCGTCCTCAGTCTGTCGGCCTCGATGGCGCGCGTGACGAATGTACCGAGAATGCGGAGCAACTTCAGATCATGTTCATCGAAATGCCGCCTGTCTTGCGGCCCCGAAACCTGCAGGACACCGATCACCTTGCCGTTCAGCGCGAGGACCGCGAACATCTTGTCGCGTGTGTCCGAGTATTCGACGATGGCCGTCTTCTCTCCGATATGCACTTCGCCGAATGCCGCGGTGTGCCCGGAGCAGACCTCGGCGACGCGCTCGTCGACGGGTATCGAAACGACACATCGCTTCACTCGAAGCGCCTCCGCGACCATCGTCGCGGGTTCCTCCGGCAAACCGGCGGCATCGAGGGTGTCCGCAAGTTCAGCCGGCTGAAAATCCTGCTCTTCGAAAGCATGTTCAGACCTGTTCATATGCGCTCCACCGGAAGGTTCGAGTGTGCGTGAGGTTATGCGTCGAAAGTTAGCAGCCTGTTAGCTCGATTCGTGCCTGCCAGGTCTGACATATGACGATAGTCGTTCGACCCGAGCCCTCATTGCTTTCTAACTTTCGGGCGCCAAGCTAGTCGCAGTGCAGTTCGAGTCCTGCCACTTCATACAGGTGATGACGATGAAACGACCCTTATTCATGCAGCGGCGCAACGTCAGGGTTCGCAATGGCCGCTTCGAGATTTCTGTCGAAGATTCGGGCAGCATCGGCACCCCCTGTGTCCTGCTGCACGGCCGCGGCGAGTGCAGCGGCGTGTGGCGCGCCTTGACAGAAGATGCATCGGCAGACCACCGTTTCCTGTCCATCGACCTTCGCGGCCACGGCGACTCGAGTTGGGATCCGAGCGGCGATTACGGCTCGCGGACGCTGGCGGGCGATGTACTGGAAGTCTTGCTGGCGCTGAACATAAGAAAGCCCGTGCTGATCGGTCATTCACTCGGCGGCAGTGTGGCATTGCAACTCACCGGCATGCTCGAACAGTTCACGTCCGGGCTGGTGCTGGTCGATTTTGGACCGGAATCCGACGTGACGGTTTCACAAAAGGTCCGCTCCGAGATACGCGATACGCCGTCACGCTTCGCATCGATCGATGAATACGTGTCATGGCTGCTCGATCGCCGTCCGCTCGCGGACGGACGTGCGCTTCGCAATCTCGCGTTGCACGCTTTGCGCCGCACCCAAATGGGCGCATACGAGCCGAAGCTCGACCGCCACGTGGCCGATGATACGCCGCTGAGCCAGGAACCGCGCGAAGAGCAATGCTGGCAGATGCTCAGATCCGTGCAATGCCCCAGCCTCGTCGTGAGAGGCGTCGGCTCCGCGGTCCTCAAACCGCAGGTCGCCTTGCGCATGGCGCACCACGCATTGCCGAAAGGACGCCTCGCGACGATATCGCGCGCAGGCCACGCAGTGATGACCGATAACCCCGAGGAATTCAACCGCACCATCAAGACGTTCCTTGCTTCGCTGCCGCATGCCACGAGCGCAGCTCAGTGATGATCCCGACCATTCCTTCGCAGATTCGCCGTCAATCGGTGCCGCGTCTCGTGATCGCCCTCATCGCCGGATTCGCGGGCGCGCTGTGCAGCGGAGAAATCGCGCGAGTGACCAGGGACGTCGCCGCAGGCCAGGTCGATACACGCGGCCTCGTTATCGTGACTTTCATCGGTTCGATGAAGCGCTGTACCAGGATCGGACGCAGCTTGCAAAGCAAGCGGCCCACTATCCTCACAAGCTCGAACTCGAACGCGAGATCAGGCTTACACGTAGCGTCCCTCTGCCCGGGGCGCTGGGATGGACTGGAGTCCGTTACCTGACGGAGGCCCTATGCGCATGTTGATTCTCGCTCTCTGCCTGATCGCGTTCGTCGTGATGATTTGCGGTCTTTTCAGTCAAAGTGGCGCGCTGGACGGACTCGCGATATGCACCGTTATCGGGGTAACTATTCTGGTCATTGCGAGCCGGCTCGAGAAGAAGGTGAAAGTGGCGCGAGGGCATGGTGGTTGAATCGCCACGGATACGAGGCGACAAAGACGGCATGAGTGAGGGCGTCCATCCAGGAACGCAACACACTGCACGCAGGGCCGGGTACTCAGCAGCCACCTGGTTAATATCGAAACCCCGTTGCGCCCGCAGCAAAGCATGCGTCTGCGCGCCGTCGCTGGCGCGTCGATGAATTTGGGCGCATTTTCCAGAGGCTTCTCGCCTTGTGCTTCGCGGAACACCGGCGACAGCTCGTCGACACGCTGCCTCGATTCTTGAGCAGCAAAGGCGGCCTGGCCTTGGACGAAATTTGGGCATGCGGAATGCATCGTAAGGGGTTCGAAGCTGGCCGACGCGTTGCGGCCCAATCCCGGAGGAAGCATGCAAGCCAATCAGCAAAACGAGTACTCGCTTCCCGACGACTGGAGCCGGCTATGGGTGAGCACCGTTCGAGACTACGCGGTAATTGGCCTATCGGCCAATGGCACGATCGAGACTTGGAATGTCGGCGCTGAGACCAGTTACGGCTTCAAAGGCGAGGAAGTCATCGGCCAATCTCTTGAACAACTCCACACACTGGAGGAGCGAGAAACAAACGTCCTGGCCGCGGAACTCGACACGGCGCGACGAACGGGTCACGCAGAGGCGGAAGGCTGGCGGATCCGGAAAGACGGCTCGCGATTCTGGGCAAGTGTCGTGACCACGCTCCTTAAGGATCGGGAAGGGCACGCTCTCGGCTTCGGAAAGGTGGTTCGGGACATGACGGAGCAACGACGCGCGTACGATGCGCTCGTCGAAAGCGAACAGCGGTTTCGCACGCTGGTGGACGGCGTCACGGATTTTGCGATTTTCCTGCTATCGCCCGGCGGTTTCGTGAGGAATTGGAACGCTGGTGCGCGCCGCATCAGCGGGTATAGCGCGGAGGAAATCATCGGCTCTCATTTCTCACGCTTTTACACGCCTGAGGATGCAGCGTCCCGACTGCCGCAGCGCGGGCTTGCCCTCGCTGCACAGGAGGGACGCTTCGAAGCCCAGGGATGGCGTGTGCGCAAAAACGGCGAGCGCTTCTGGGCGCACGTGGTGATCGACGCGATCCGCGATAGGCACGGCGCGCTTGCCGGTTTCGCAAAGGTCACCCGGGACATTACCGAGCAGAAGGACGCGAGCAGCATCCGGGAAGAAACGCGCAAGGCGCTCTTTCAATTGCAGAAGTTGGAAGCCCTCCGCGAACTGACGGGCGGCGTGACGCACAATTTAAACAATTTACTGAAAGTGCTGCGCGACGATCTCGACATGCTCGGCGAACGCCACTACGGCGATGCGTGGACGCGCGCCCGGATCGCCGGCGGGACGGACGCCGTCGAGCAAGGATCGGAGCTGTCATCACAACACCTCGCATTCGGCCGTCAGCATCCATTGCATCCAGCGGTTATCGATCTCTCCGCGGCGCTACATGGTGTGGCCGATCATATCCGCCGCGCACTGGACGCGACGATACACGTCGAGACGGTCGTCGCGGCTGGGCTGTGGAGCACGCTGGTCGACCTGCACCAGCTCGAGAAAGTCATCCTGAATCTCGCTATCAACGCAAGGGATGCCATGCCTCAGGGCGGCAAACTCACAATCGGACTGTCCAACGCCTTGCTCGACAACAATTCCGACGAGACCGAGTCCGACGTCGCAACCGGGCAATATGTGCTTCTCACCGTCACGGACACCGGCACCGGTATGCCGGCGAACGCGGTCGACCGAGCGTTCGAGCCGTTCTTCACAAACAACGCTGCTGTTCATCGCACGGGCCTCGGGCTGAGCGAGGCGTACGGTTTCGTCAAGCAAAGCCATGGCCAAATCAGGATCCGGAGCGAAATGGGTCAGGGGACGACCGTGAAGGTTTATTTGCCACGCTCGACCAGAAAAGTACGCGGGCACAGTCCCGGGTGAAAATTTCCGTTCAAAGGGTACCGGCCTCGTGTTTCCGTTGGCTTCAACGAACTTCGATGACGCCACGCTGGAGGCGCGCGGACGAATCGAAACGGACATCGAGAAACTGAGCGGCGTGGCGGAATAGATCGAGGCCATAGACCAGCGGCGATGTCGGAACCTTGGTTCTGATCGCGGGCGGGACCGAAGCGCATGGCGGCCCGAATCGTTTCGAAACGAACCGGGAGTGTATCTTTCGATTAACGGTGCCTTGACTTTCGTACCGGTGCGCCGCCAATCCAGCGCTGACTATAGCCAGTATTCTGCCTCGCAATTCCAATGGTCAGATACGGGGTTCATACCGTACACCGGCGCGAATTGTAGCGGCTCACCCATCATTGTGTATTACGACGGACCTCGCCCGTCGATGGCCGTCAGACAGGGCACCGATGTCGTCGTGTACGTCGCAGCCGATGCATGGTCCGCGCCGACCGTAGCCGCTTCGATTCGACAAAATCCGAACTTGAGTGAGTGCACCCCCTACTCCGCGACGATACCTTCAGCGTTCATGCCTGAGAGCAGTTACCCCATCACGCAGTTTTATCCGGAACCGCTCACTATCCGCTATTGAGTTATTGAGTTAAGACCATCTGAAGGCTATCTCAGGAAGCCGAGCGGTTCCTGCTCCGGTCTGTCGCGATGCTCGGCAAGGCGCTTTCGTCGCTGACGCACGAGAACTGTTTGCTCTACCAACAGTCTCTGCCCGACCTTGACCGGCCGCAAACACGCGCGCAGCGATGCACGCCGCTCATATCCCTCCAATCAGACGCAATAACCGATAAGAAGCAGCGCTCGACACGCGATGCTAAAGGTTTGCGTCTGCCTGCCACGATTAGACCGGCACGGTGAATGCCAGACGCTCGAATAATTCAGAGAAGCTTCATGACGTCAGGCATCCTATCGATCTCTCAGTTCAACTCTGCAACTTCAGCAACGAGCGAGAAGCGAAAACGCCTCCGGTCATCGCGCACCGCTTTGGCTCATCAGGCGGGGTCATGTGAATGACCGTTATCACAACACAGTCGTGCCGCTTTTCGAGCGCTCGTCTTCTACCTTGGCATACACACTTCTGTGGGGATGTGAAACCAATGTCGTCGTGGGATAACTGCACCCATGGAGCCGCGCATCGGATAAGCGTCAAAACCGGCGATATAAGGCCTGAAGGTCGACGTCTTTAAATACTCGCACCAGACAATATTGGTGAACAGCTTCGTCCGAAATACCTTTTTAATAAAAATCTCTGAGTCCGGTTTTATGCGGGCGCGCGATCCGCGTCCGTTTTCAGTCCCATTCGGGACGTTTTTCATAATAGGAGGAGTCGTGCCACTCTCGCCTCTATTGTCACTCGACGTGATAAATGACCCTGATAACAAGTCCGCGAGCCCGAATGAATGGGATCGTGAAAGTTATCGAGAAACCATCGTCCCGTTTATCGACCCGAGCGGATCGCGCAGCGACGCGAATCCCCTTCTGGAGTCAGGATCATTTTGATTAAACAGGGCAGCAAGACTTTTGAATTCACCCAAACCAACTAACTCGTATGGCACTTTTACATATTTTGCCGCTTAACGTGACGGTTCATTTAGCCGAGTCGGCTCCTTTGAGCGATCTGGAGTTTGAACTGAAGGATAGAGACGTCATACCTGCTGGTTGCCGGGCAGGAGCATGCGGCGCCTGCGTCATCGAAGTGCTCAAAGGATTTGGCTGTCTCAGCGAGCCAACCGAACGGGAACTCGAGCTTCTGACTTTTCTAGGTTACGGCGACGGACGATTCAGATTGGCCTGTCAATGCAGAATTAATGGCGCCGCCACCATCAATACCGAAAATCTGGAACCCCATTTTTAAACCAGGCAAATCACGGAAAATATCATGTCAAATCGAGTCCACAATGTCGGCTTTCAGCATTCTTCGCCTTTTATCAACACGAGCGAATCGGTGATGTTGAGAAAAGAAATCGACAAGATCATCGACCGGCAAGTCGAACACTGGTATCAAACGGTTCCATATGCCGCTCACCTTGAAGGTGAAGTAGTCGATCCGGATTACTATCGCCGCCACTTGATCGAGACCGCCTGGAGAATTCGTCTATTGCGCGTCGTCGAGTCGAAGGCCCTTGCTGAAATCGCCAAGCGTAGTCCGCGAGCCGCGCAGATATGGGCCAATTACGAGCGGGAAGAGATGCTTCACGACCAGCTTTTTATCCAGGACCTTGCGAAAGCGGGGGTCAGCCGTGAAGAATTTTTGGCGACCGAGCCATATTTGTCGACGAAATTGCTTTCCGGCTTTTTCTCTTATTTGCTCGATCACGAAGATCCTCTGGGGGTGGTGGCGTATTCGTACCTGGTGGAATACGTCAATGTCAAGCTCGAGCCCAGAAAGATCGATGCTCTCAAGCAATCCGTCGGCGAAGACAACATATCGGGCCAGGTCGCGCATTCCCACACGGATATCCACGACGACCACCCAGGTGAAGTCTGGGATGTGATTCGTCACCTGCTCAGAAGCGACGAAGACATCGAGCATTTGAAGCGATACCTCGGCGAGCATCAAAAGGTGCTGGGACTCTATTTCAACGAGTTGTACGAAGACGTGATGGAACCAAAGCTCCGGAAGGCAGCGGCGTAAGAGGAGAAGGTGATGACCAAAGAAAGGAATGGCGTTCTACTGCTAAGCCATTGCGGATTTTCCTTTATGGAGGATCTCTTGGAATCGGTCAAGGCCCGAGGCTTCCGCGGCATCGTTCTATCGTCACGGCCACTGCCCGAAGCCGAGGCGAAGCGCCTCGTGGAACTCGAACAGAAAGCGGACCGGCTGATAACAACGCAATCCCATGCCTTGACTGCCGAGGATGTCGAAACCACGCTCAGAGCCTTGCAAGCTGATGGAGAGACCCCGCTCTGCTGTATCTGCGTGTGGGAAGGCTACCGGGAACTCATGGCGCTGGCGAACCGGAATCTCGGTGTGCCGGATCTTACGGCAGACCAGGTCGGCATGCTTCGCAACAAGCGCGAATTGCGCAACACACTGGAGGCTTTCGGTCTCACGCGTGCCCGCGCTCACCGGTTGACTCCGGAAACGCTCGATGAACTGAAAGCGAGCGGTCGAAAACTTTTCGTCAAGCCAGTTTGTGGAATTGCCTCTTACGGCGCGTTTTCCTTGCGCGCGGAGACCACCTGGGAGGATCTCACCAAAGTTGCGGAGGAAGCGTCCGACGATGTCATTTACCAATCGGCATTCGGAAACCAACTCGAATTTCTAGCGGAGGACTACGTTCCTGGCCGGGAGTTCAGTTTTGAAGTTATCTTGAGCAACGGCGACGTCAGCGTACTCGCCGTACACGAAAAGTGCGAGCTGACCGAGAACGCCACGACCGTGCTCGAGAACAGTTGTGTGTGTCCGCCCTGCAGCATCGATGCGGATGCGATCGCGCGCGGCCAGCGCTGGATCGACGAGATTTTTACTCGACTGGGTTGCAAATGGGGCTGCTTCCATATCGAGGCACGTTTCGATAACGGTCGCTGGGATTTGATTGAGATCAATCCGCGGGTGGGCGGGAGTCTCATATCGGCGAGCGTAAAGTCGCTGAATGGTCAGCACAGCATGCTGGATCTCTGGTTGGATCTGTTGATCGACGCGTCGCTTGGTCAGTCCGCACTGAACGCTCAGCGCGACAAGCTAAAGGCACTGGCATTCGACATGGACGGCACGCAGAGTCATGCGACGAGTACCTTTTTTCGTGTCTATTTCGCCGAACCGGGCAGGATCGAACATGTGGTTATCGAGGATTACTTGCCCAAGCCCGTTGTTTCGCAGATTTTTCTAAAGGAAGGAGACGACGTACAGGCGAGTTCTCGCGAGGTTTTCCTGGGCCAATTGCTATGGCACTTCGAGTTAGCCGAACGTGACACGCTATTGCCGGTAATCGTTCGGAATTCCAACAGCGCAGTCACTGTCCATTATGCGAAGGAGCGAGCACGATGATACGCGCCCAACCAATCCTGCTCGTCGTTGATTACAATCTTTCGCGAGTCGCAGACGTAAGGCAGATGGCCTGCTATGCGAAGACCCGTTACGGTGCGCAGTCGCTACTCATCCGCCCTGCGCCCACCGATGTCGACCGAGCGATCTGCGACGACGTCATCGACCTCAATCCGCGCGACGATGACTTTGTTGAAAAAGCCTTCGTGGCACTCGCACCATACCGCTCACGACTTGCAGCCGGGTTGGTGTTTTCGGACAACGCTGTGCAAAGCGGGGCCTTGCTTCTCGAGGCACTTGGGCTAGCGGTAGATTCCGGCACCCTCGCCGAAGGGGCATTCAGCAAACACGCGTATCGGTCGCTCGAGCAGCGACATCGGGATATCTTCGGGCCCCAGGGAATCATGGTGCCGGACTGCGCACCGATTCGACATCTGGCCGATCTACGTGAATTTGCCGTCCGGCATCCCGGGGGATTCGTCATCAAGCCGAGCTGTGAAGGAAACAATCGCGGCGTGGTAACCATGCGCCAGGGAGACGACCTCGCTGCCGTTCTGAAGGAGGTCTCAACATATCTCCCTGACGGTGTAATTTGCGAAGAATTCATTCCCTATCGCCGTGAATTTTCATTCGATGGAATTGGCAGCCTGTCCTTTATCACTGAAAAGATCAGCGCGACCGGCCGATACCCAGTCGAACTCGGACAAGTCTTGCCAGCGCGAATCACACTTCACGAACGCAATACGATAACGGTGGCCGGACGCATGGCCAACTTGTTGGTCGGCCAGCGCAATGGACCGTTTCACAATGAAATCAAACTTAGCGACGACGGCCATCGCGCAGCCGTTGTCGAACCGAATCGCCGGCCGGCGGGCATGAAAATCTGGACGATTGCGTCGCTGGTCTATCGGATCAATCTTTACCACCTGTGGGTCGATCAGGCATTCGGCGGCGAAATTCCGCGCGAATTGCCGCAAGCCAGCCGCCAGGCGGCGACGGTGATGCTTGGTGTCGCGGAGGACACCGACGTCCTCCCGGCGATGGGCGCTGACGCCAGCGTATTGCTCGATCACGTCGTTTTGCCGTCGCTGCAAGGCCGCTTTCCATCTCTGCGAAACGGTGACCTGGAATTGCATGAGTTTGGCTGGTTGCCGGCGCAAGCTCGGCGGATTCACGCCGTTCCCCGCGACAACGCTGATTTCATCGCACAGGTTTGCCTGACGACGACACGCGAGGACATCGACATCCGGGATCTGGCGGCCGATCTGCAAACAGCGTGGAAGGCGTCGTTTCATCGATATGTGCGCCGCTCATGCATCGGTCAGGTGGTCGATGTCGCTCAATGCAACGGCTAGCGAATCGGGGGCCGAAAGCTGTCGTGGCGTGTGATGAGAGCCGGTTCGGAAGGCAGCGCATGCGGTATCGACTAGCGCACCGTGAACCCCTGATCAAAGCTTTTAAAAGACGAGCTTGTCGAGTTCCATCTCGGCCTAAGGCGATTAACGCATTTATCAGCGAGGTCTGCTGTCGTGAGAATTCTTATTCTGCATCGTATTCCCTATCACAAGATCGATTATCACCTCGGCATCGATCATGATCGCCATGACGTCTACTACATCGGCACGGAGAAGAGTCTTGCAACGATTCCCGCTTCGCTTCCGTGCAAGCAACTGCTTCGCCCTGGTATCGATCGCGCGAGCGACGAAGTCATTGCCATTGTTAAATCGCTCGACATCACGTTCGACCGGGTACTCTCACTGTCCGAATATGAATTGCTGGATGCCGCGCGGGTGCGCGAAGCACTCGGCGTAAGCGGACCGGGAGTCGCGAAAGTCGAAAAGGTGCGCGACAAGTTGCTGATGAAACGTCTGGTCGCGCAAGCTGGCCTGCGCGTTCCACGCGCCATCGCACTGGCGGAGTATGAAGAGAACCCCCGCATCGCCGACTGGACCGGCAGGACCGTCCTCAAACCGCTCGACGGTGCGTCGAGCGAAGACGTCGTGGTCTTCGACTCACCGTCTGCGCTGATCACGGCGCTAAAGGACCACCGAACCGGCGTATATAGCCTCGACCATGCAACTCGCGCCTCGGCCACCGCGCGCTTCGAGATCGAAGAATTCGTTACCGGCCCCATTCTGCATTTCGACGGACTCGTCAAAGACAGCCGGGTCGCGGTCGTCGTCGGCAGCCGCTACGTGGGCACTTGCCTCGACTACGCGTCGGGCATGCCTCTGGGATCGGTGCAGATCGACGACCATCCGGTTGCACGCGATTGGGTCCAGAAGGTGGTGTCAGCCGTTGAGATCCGTGACGGCAGCTTCCATCTCGAAGCCATCGATCATGCCGGTTCTCTGGTCTTTCTGGAGATAGCCAACCGCGTCGGGGGCGCCGACGTGGTAGACACTTTCAGGATGCGAACAGGCATACACCTGCCATCATGCGAACTGAAGTTGCTCATCGGTGAAGACGTTGAGCTGCACACCACGCCTGATTCCGGCGTCCGCTACGGCTGGTTCGTGTTGCCAGGCCATCACATGCCTCGCGGAGGGTGCCACCTTCACGGATCGCAAGGGTTCGTCTCGCATCCCTGGATGGCTCGCTGGAATCAGCTCGCGCAAGGTCAACCGCTGCCCCGGCACATTACCTATCAGGCGACCGAAGCGCCGGCTGCCGGCGTCGTCGCAGGCCCGTCCACCCAGGAGCTTGAACAGTTGCTCGAGGACCTCTTTGCGTCGGTGCGGATCGAATCCCTGCCACTGGACGCGGCCGCCTGGGGAGAACGTCATGCAGCGTAGTGCAATCCTCCGGTTCTTGTTATCGCGGGCGGCCTCTTCGCTCGGAGATCAGTTCCTCATGTTCGCGGTGCCGTTGATCGTGTACCGCAGCACGGGAAGTGTCGCCATGTCAGGCCTGGCGTTTTTTATCGAATGGCTGCCGCGAATCTGTTCATTGCCGATCGCCGGTAATCTGTGCGACCGGCTGGACAGTTGGCGCGTGTACGGCTTCGCCGACACGGCGCGCGCGATAAGCTGCGCATGTGTTGCCTGGCTGGCTTTGGCGACGCCGTCGAACTCGTTTCCCATCATTGCGGGCTTGAGCGCGGTATGCGCATTTTTCTATGCACAGGCGTTCATCGCGCTCGAATCGACCGTTCCGAGGCTCGTGATGCCGGAGCACATGCCCAAGGCGCAGGCACTTCTGCAAGCCATCGATCAGACCGCCAGTATTGCGGGGCCAGCCTTGGCCGCGCTGCTCGCCGCGCGATTTCCGCCGAGCGGCTTATTGTGGGTCGCAGCTTCGGTGTTCGGCCTCAGTGCGTTGTCGGTATGGTCATTGCGAAACGACCTGCATCGCGCCGAGCCGCGACGTACGGAAGACCGAGAGGGTTTCAATGCTGGCGTAGTCGGGGCCGTCGGAGTGTTACGTGACAAGCCCGTTCTCTGGGCACTGATCGCATTGAGCATGGGGGTGAACCTGATTGTCGGTGTCGCGCTGGCCACCGGTGCGGCGATCACCACTGGCCGGTTCGGGCTGTCGAACAGTCTGTTCGGATTCCTCCAGACCATCGTCGGCGTCGTTGCGCTCGCCAGCTTTCTGGCCGTTCCTTATCTGACACGGCGCCTATCCGTCTACTGGATTGGTGTCGTCGCGTTCGGAATGATCGTCGCAGGAGGGCTTCTTATGGGCATGGCATCGTCATTTCCGGTGTTTGTGCTGGGCTATGCACTGAGTTTTGCGTCTTGCGGTCTATTCAATGTTTATATCCGCACGGAGCGCGCGCACTGGATTCCCCGGGATCAACTGGGCAGGGTTCTGAGCCTGATCGTATTGCTGAATCAACTGAGCCTGCCCGTGGCCGGCTTGATTGTGGCCACATTCGGCGGCCGCCTCGGTGTTCAACCGATTTTCATCGCGGTCAGCATGCTCGGACTTCTGACTTACGCAGCATTGTGGCGCTACCTGCAACGCAATTCACGCACGGCTGATTCGCTTCGCATGATGGTTGTCAAAGTCGAATGACGCACGGACCCGGCGTCGCAGCGCATTGCCGTAGCGTTCCCGATCGGGATGCGATGCTCTCGTTCTGATCTGTCCCGCTCGCCTCGTTCGGATGGCGCCTCTAGGCTCGGCGCTTCATGGCCGATCTCCGCCGGGATGACGAGGCTGAGTCGCTAAAATGCCTCGACGAGTTCCCTTCGACAGCGTCGAATGCGAGATATGCTGACTTCCTTTTTCCTGAGCGGCGACACCATCCGCAGTCGACGCGTAAGCGACATCGTTTTATCCGGCACGCTCGATGTGCCTGCACCTTCTGCGCCCATGCTTGCGGATTGGCAAAGAGAGATAGCGGCGCGGCTCGCCCTGGAACCCGGGGATGTCGAGGCAATGCATCTGGCGCGCACGCAAGTGCGCTGGCCGGACTACAAGCGCTGCGTGCAGGCCGTGTCCGACTGGACAGACGCCCTCGGACTGCCCGCGGTGCTTGCCGATAGCAACATGGCGCTGATGGCCTGTCGTGGAGCGAGGTATCACCATGATGGCGAGCAATACGGCGGTGCCGTCTTTTGCAATCTCTTCCTGAGCGAAGACAAGGGTCTGGACTTGCACTTTCCCTCTACGGGACAACGCATTCCCCTTGAGCGGGGAACAGCCGTTATTTTCGACACGGTCCAACCCCACGGCGTCATACGGCGCGGCAGCGACAGTTTTTCTCCGGCCGACTTCGCCCCGGATCAGGACTTCACCCAGATTTTCCTGACGTGGGAACTTCCCATCGAAGACGCCAATATTGCGCGTGCGCTGAAGGTCGTCTTCGATATCGACCGCTCGACGTCGCTGCAACTCAAGGAAGAGCAAGTCTGGTTGAACGGCTCACCAGCCGTCGTGTGCCCGGAATCGGGTCGCTGGCTGCGCCTCGACTAGCTATCGGCGCCGCGCACAAGGCCGTGGCACCGGAACGTGAAGTAAGCGGCTCGCAACCCGTCTCGTCCTCGCGTCGGCTCGAGGCATACCCGCATCGCCCGCGACCTCCTGAATGGCCCGCACACGGTCCGAATGCAGCAATCCGCATTGACGCCCTCTTGAAATAATCCTATAACCATCCATATGGATGGTAACGAGAGGGTTTTGAAAGATGGCAAAAGAAGTGCCGGATCGCTCACGAGGCAGCGAAACCGAAAAGATCACAATCAATCTCGGCCCAATCGACCTGGGCCAGATCGATCTGCTCGTCGAAGAGGGCTTTTACTCGAACCGCACGGATCTGATCCGCACAGCCATCCGCAATCAGCTGTCGATTCATGCTCCGGCCGTAAAAGACACAGTAACGCGCCGCGAACTCGTCCTGGGCCTTCAGCATTTTTCGAAACACGATCTCGAGGCGGCGTGCGCGGCCAATCAGCGTCTGAGAATTCAGGTGCTGGGATTGGCGAGCATTGCCGCGGACGTCTCACCCGAACTTGCGCTGGCAGCGATCGACTCGATTCTGGTTCGAGGCGCGCTCCACGCATCACCGGCGGTCAAGGCCGCGTTGGCGGATCGAATCCGCTGACGCTCCTGACTCTTTCCCGCTAACGGAACAAACATGAAACTCAACGAAGGATTTCTGGACTCGATGAAAGAGGCATTCGCACTCTTTCGCAGCAACGATCCCGCTGGGGCAGCAGAGATCGTCAAGCGCGCCATGCGTGGCGAACCGGCGGACGCGGCAACCGCGCGTGCAGACCCGCATGACGGCACGACGACGACGCGCTTCGCCGACCTCCTGCAACCCCGGCGTCACGTCCATAAGACGCAACCCGAAGTGGACGTGCAGGATTGCGGGCACTTCAGCACGCGGCGCTTCGCCAACGCCGCTGGTCAGCGCAATTACAAGGTCTACGTTCCTGGTCATGACCGCAGCGAACCCCTGCCTCTGATCGTCATGCTGCACGGCTGCACCCAGGACGCCGACGATTTCGCAGCCGGCACGCGGATGAACGCGCTCGCCGAAAAGCAGGGCTTTATCGTCGCTTATCCGACCCAGCCGCAGGGCGCGAACAGATCGAAATGCTGGAACTGGTTCAGGCCTGCCGATCAGCAGCGCGACCAGGGCGAGCCGTCGCTGATCGCGGGCATCACCCGAGAGGTCATGGCAGATTACAACGTCGATCCGAAACGCGTCTTCGTGGCCGGTCTTTCGGCCGGCGGGGCGATGGCGGCGATCGTGGCGCAGACCTACCCCGATCTGTACGCAGCAGCAGGTGTCCATTCGGGTCTGCCCGTCGGATGCGCGCACGACCTGCCATCCGCGCTGGCAGCCATGCGCGGAGGCAAGGCCAGATCCAAAGCGCGCAAACCTGGCCGAGCGGACATTCACTACGCGCAGGCGTCGCAGTGCCCGCTCATCGTTTTTCACGGCGATGCCGATACAACCGTGCATCCTGCCAACGCCAACGAATTGGTACGCGAGTTTTCCGCGCGTGAAGCAATACCCGTTCGTGCATCGAGCGGCGATAGCAGAGCGAGGAAGCACACGGTCCGACACATGACGTCGCAAGCCGGGGTAGACGCCGAACTCTGGATCATCCACGGCGCGCCCCATGCGTGGGCTGGAGGCTCTTCGAGCGGAAGCCATACCGATCCATCCGGCCCCGACGCCAGTGCCGAGATGGTGCGATTTTTTCTCGAGCATCCGCGTCGTCACTGAGCGTCCCGCGCGCTGCGCTGCTGCTCAGTCCTGCGTCGACCATCACGCGGAAGGCTGCTACATCGGCGCCGCCGTGCGGGGCGTCGTCCTGGAAGAATCGATGGCGCTCTTCGCAGTCTTTGACGCTATCGCGGGCGAACTGCTGCCGCCCGGCCCTTGTGCCGCCCGCGGTCCTTTGCTGAAATAGAGCGGTCACTGGCGCGGCGAACCATGCGCGTCATACGCTGGAACGCTGGTTATCGATCGTCGTAGAAGATCGGAAGCGAGCGAACTCTGCAGACGTAGCTCGGGCGGATTCGCGAAGAAACCGCCATCTTTGACGATTCCATCGCTTGCTCGGTGTGAGCAAGTCACCGACACTCTCGCCTTCGAGTTCCTCATGACAAGCACCGATCTCTCGCAGATGCAGATGCCCCGCTTCTCGGGCATCCCGACGTTCATGCGCGTTCCGTTCGAGCGTGATCTGGCCGCGCTCGATATCGCGCTGGCGGGCGTGCCATTCGACGGCGGCGTGACGGCGCGGCCCGGCGCGCGCTTTGGGCCCCGCGAAATCCGCAACATGTCGACCATGACGCGCGCGATCCACCACGTTACACGCTTCAATCCGTTCGAAGTATGCCGCGTAGCGGATATCGGAGACGTGCCTTTCGATCATCTCTACGATCTCGAAGCCGCGCACGGCGATATCCGTCGTTTCTTCGAGCCGGTGTTTCAGGCGGGAAAGATCGCGCTGACTGCGGGCGGCGATCACTCGATCACGTATCCGATTTTCCAGGCTATGGCGCCGAAGAAGCCGCTCGCGCTCGTGCACATCGATGCGCACACCGACACCTGGGACGCATTCAAAGGCTCCAAATTCACGCATGGCGCGCCGTTCAGACGTGCGGTCGAAGCGGGCCTGCTCGACCCGACGCGCACGATTCAGATCGGCATTCGCGGCGCACAAAACAGCGACGAAGGCTGGCGCTACTCGCTGGATCACGGCATGCGCGTGGTCTTCATGGAAGAGTTCGATGAACGCGGTCCCGCCGCGATTGCTGAAGAAGCACGGCGCGTCGTCGGGGATGCACCCGTGTATCTTTCACTCGATGTGGACGGGCTCGATCCCGTATTCACGCCGGGCACGGGCACACCGGAAATTGGCGGATTGACGACGCGCGAAACACTTGCACTGCTGCGCGGACTCGACGGGCTGAACTGGGTCGGCGGCGATGTCGTCGAGGTTTCGCCGCCCTACGATCCGAGTGGCAACACCGCGCTCGTTGCGGCAACGATGATGTACGAGATGCTGTGTCTGTTCGCGAAGGGCCACGCATCCTAGTTCTGGCAGCAGGTTTGCCGGGGCATTGGCTCGAGACCACGGCTGGCGCGGGGTTCGGGTGCAAGTCACCCCGCCATCCAGCCGAGCGGTCACACAATCACTCAGCCAAACTACTTGCAGCCCACACGGCGGCGGCCGCTTCACTCAAAAACGCCCGTTCGCATATCGCGCTAGACTGTGCGCCATGCAACCGTTCCCATTCCAGCACGCCTTGCGGCAAGCCTTCAGCGGGCAGGCACGCGCCGCATCGTGAAAGGCGGCAACTTTCGCATCACCGCCGCCGTCGTGGCCAGCGCGCTCTTCATGCAGAACATGGACGGCACGATCGTCGCGACCGCCATCCCGACCATGGCGCGCGATCTCAACGTCGATCCCGTTCATCTTTCCAGCGCCATCACCGCCTATCTCGTCGCGCTGACGGTCTTCATTCCCGCGAGCGGCTGGGTCGCCGACCGCTTCGGCGCGCGCCGCGTGTTCATGTGGGCGATCGCGACCTTCACGCTCGCGTCCGTCGCGTGCGCCGCCGCGATGAACCTGCCGCAACTGCTCGCCGCGCGCATCGTGCAAGGCCTCGGCGGCGCGATGATGGTGCCCGTCGGCCGCCTGATTCTGTTTCGCGGCGTCAAGCGCGAGGAACTGCTGCAGGCGACCACCTGGCTCACGGTGCCCGCGCTCGTCGGTCCCTTGCTCGGCCCTCCGCTCGGCGGCTTTCTGACGGACGCGCTCAACTGGCGCAGCATCTTCTGGGTGAACGTGCCGGTGGGAATCGCCGGACTCTTGCTCACCTGGAAGCTGCTGCCGCCCTCGCCGCCCGAGAACCGCACGCCGCCCGACCTGCGCGGCATGCTGCTCTCGGGCGCGTCGCTGAGCCTGTTCATGCTCGGCATCGAGAGCGCCGGGCGCGGCGTGCTGCCCGTGGGCGCGCCGTGGATCTGCGCGGCGGCCGGCCTGCTGCTGTTCCGCGCGACCGTGCTGCATTGCCGGCGCGCGCCGAATCCGGCCATCGACTTCTCGCTGCTCTCGATTCCCACGTTCCATGCGGCGACCGTCGCGGGCAGCCTGTTCCGCGCGGGCGCCGGCGCGCTGCCGTTTCTGGTGCCGCTGACGCTGCAGACGGGCTTCGGCTATAGCGCGACGGCAAGCGGCCTCATCACGTTCGCCAGCGCGCTCGGCTCGTTCTGCATGCGGCCGATGACGGCGCTCGCGCTGCGGCGCTTCACGGTCCGGACCGTCCTGTGCGCGGGCAGCGTGGTGTTTGCGGCCGTGCTGCTCGTCTGCTCGACGATGTCGCAGGCCTGGCCCGCCGGCGCGATCTTCCTGTTGCTGCTGCTCGGCGGACTCGGCCGCTCGCTGAGTTTCGCGACGATGGGCGCTCTCGCCTTCGCCGACGTGCCCAAGCCGCGCCTCGCCGCCGCCACGTCGTTCCAGGGCACCGCGCAGCAGTTGATGAAAGCGGTGGGCGTAACGGTCGCCTCCGGCACCATCCAGGCGACGATGCTCGTTTCAGGCAGCACGCACACCGAACGCTGGCAGCTCGCGTGCGGGTTCATCGTGACGGCGTTCGTCGTTCTGGCATCGCTACCGATGTTCGCGCGGCTCGCCCACGACGCCGGCGAGGGCATTTCGGCGCCCTCCGCGAAGCGCGCGGAACGCACGTAAAACATGCCGTTTCCCGAAACAAAACATCAGATTTAAGACAAGTACATGATCCACAAGGGTTTTTTATGTGGCTATAATGCGATTCCGCTTTGATCTGCCCATCCGATGCGCCGTTTTCTCGTCATCACTGCCGCCCTTGCCTTCTCACTGAGCTCCGCGCATATCGCGCTCGCGCAGGAAGCGCCCGACAGCGCGCTCGCCGCCAGCGACGCCATCGCGCAGTCCGCCGCTCAGCAAGACCCGAAGGCGCAGCAGGCGAGTCGCAAGATTTCGGAAGTGCTCACGCGCAAATTCGGCGTGGCGAAGGAAAAGGCGCAGACCATCGCAGCGGCGGTCATGTCGTCGGCATCGAAATATTCGCTTCCGCCGGCGCTGTTGCTCGCCATCATCTCGATCGAATCGCGCTTCAAGGAAACGGCCAAAGGGCCGAACAACGCAACGGGGCTGATGCAGGTGGTGCCCTCGGCGCACAGGAAGCTCGTGCGCAACGTGGATCTGACGGACCCCGAGGACAACATCGAAACCGGCTCGGCGATCCTGCACGGCTATGTGAAATCCGCTCAAGGCGATGTCGACGCCGCGCTGAAAAGCTACGGCGGCTCGCGCGCCTACGCCGAGAAGGTCAGCTTGCGCGCGAAGACGTTCGAACCCGCTGCATCGGCGGAGGCGGCTTCCGCCAGCGGTCAGTAACACTCATCCTCAGTCACGCTCGCGCCGGTCATGGCGCGACGCTTCAACAGCGCGCCGCCATCAGGCGGATGCCGCAAATGCGTCATGACGACGCCGCAGCGATCGCACCTGCATGCGCGCCGGCATCACATCAATAAGCCTTCTTCGTGCCGGTACCATCCGACTTCATGCCGCCCGAATTCATGTTGCCGTTGTTCGGCGCGCTGCGTTGCACCGTGCCTTGATCCTGGCTCATGCCGTTGGTGGCGTCGTTGCCCATGCCGCTCTTCGCACCGGTGCCCATCGTGCTGTCCGGCGCGCCGCCCATGCCGGTGCCGCCCATGCCGACGCCGCCGCCCTTGCCTCCGGCCGCCGAGCCGGCGCCCGCTGAACCGTTACCGCCTGCGCCCATCGATCCGCCCGCCGCCGCGCCGCCACCGCCGCCCGCCTGCGCATAGACACCGCCCGACAGGCCCAGCACGAGCGCCGAGATGACCAGCTTTTTCGTAGTCGCGTTCATTGCAAGTCTCCAAAATGTGCGTATCGGTCGGGGCAACGCATCGGATGCAACGACCGTGTTCGCATCAGCGCAAGGGACGTGCCGCGCCTTTTTAGCTACGCCATCAGTAGCCGCACGGCACATAGCCGCCACGGTAGTTGTCGTAGCAATAACCCTGCGGCTGCGCGGGTTGCGCATACTCCGGCTGTGCATACACCGGTTGCGCGTACGCGGGTTGTTGATAGACGGGCTGCGCATAAACCGGCTGTGCATTCGCGACCGACGACACCAGCGCACCGAGCACCGCGCCGCCGATCAGCGCGCCGACGATCGCACCACCATCGCCGCCGCCGTGATAACCGCCGCCATGCCCATGCGCCGACGCCTGGCCCGCCGCCGTCAAACTGCCGATCATCAACAAGACAAGTGCTGCGCGTTTCATGAGCTTCTCCAATTTCCCGTTTGGCCGGGTTCATGGGCAGCATCTTAAGCAGACGGCTAAGAAATAACTGCTGCAGTTGGTAACCGTGCATTTCAACGATTACAAATAGGCGAATGCAGCGTTGGAGAATTCTCACCGAGCCAATTTCGTTCGGATTCCGAATGGCTATAAGCGGCGTTACAAATCGAATTGAATTCGCTAAAGCGTAACAACTTTTCGAACCGGTCCGGTAACGCGAATAGCCTAGCGCACTTGACCCGGCCGCTTTTACCGCACGCCGTTTCATTTGCTCGCCACTGGTTACTGTTTGTCACCAGAAGAACGTCAACGATATCGAAAGACGCGGCGTTTTCACCGTCAGCGCGGCGCACTGCGTGCCACGCGTCCTCAAAGAAAAGATCAAGGGAGTTTCAAACCATGAAGAAGATCGTCGCTGCTCTCGCATCCGCAATGCTCGTCACCACCGTATTCGCGCAAACCGCCGCGACCGATACCGGCAAAGCGCAACTGAAGGCAAACAGCGAGAAGGCTGAAGCTCAGGCAACCGCCAACAAGAAGAAGGCGGAAGCGCAGCACGATGCAGCGAAGGCGCAGGCATCGGCGAACGAGGACAAGGCATCGGCGCAAGCCGACGCCAACAAGGAAGCCGCGAAGGTAGCGCAGGCGACCACGCCGGAACAAGCTTCCGACGCACGCGGTGATGCCGCCAAGGCACAGGCGAAAGCCGACAAGAAGAAGCACGCTGCACAGAGCAAGGCCGACAAGAAGAAGCAGGACGCAGCGAAAGATGCCAACGTGGCGCAAGCGAAGGCCGACAAGGAAAAAGTCGAGGCACAAAGCGACGCTAACAAGTCGGCCGCCGATGCGAAGGTGGACGCAGCGAAGAAGTAAGGGAGCGCGGCGTCATCGCATTGCGCACTGGGCATTGCAAATCAACAATCCGGTGCGTTCGATCAAGGCGGGCCTTCGGGCCCGCCTTTTTACTTTTCTCGCGAAAGACTTCGAGCGACCCAAGGAAATGCTCTACTTGCCGATCTCGGCACGCGGCTTATCATGCGTGACATAAAAGCATTGGAGACGCCGTCATGCGCACGCTGACCGATCAGTTGTCGCAATACGCCGCTTATCATCGCGACAGGCGCAATATCGCCACGCATTTCGTCGGCATTCCGCTCATCGTGCTCGCGATTGCCGCGTTGTTGAGCCGTCCCGCATGGCCCATGTTATCGGGCGCGTTTCTGCTCACGCCGGCATGGGTGCTCTTCGCGCTCGCCACGCTCTACTACTTATGGCTCGATGTGCCGCTCGGGATCGGCATGGGCATCGTGTCCGCGTCGAGCGCGGCGTTCGGGCAATGGGCCGCATTGCAAGCCACGCCGATATGGCTCGCAATCGGCATCGGCATGTTCGTGGTCGGCTGGGTGTTTCAGTTCGTCGGGCACGTGCGCTACGAGCATCGCAAGCCGGCCTTCATCGACGACATCATCGGCCTTCTGATCGGCCCGCTCTTCATACTCGTCGAGCTGATGTTCGGGCTCGGCCTCATGCGCGATCTGCGCGACGCAATCGAGACGCGCGCGGCAAGATAATCAGTCGATGCGCTCGACTTCCTCCGCGACGGTTTCATGTTCGACGCTCGCGTGATGCTCGCTCATCGGCAATACCTGCTTCTGCGTGCGCTCGCGCATCACAAGACGCGCGCTATGCACGCCCGTCAGCACCACGGCGATCCAGATGGGCACATAGGTGCCGAGCTGCCGCGCCGAAAACGGCTCGCCAAGCAACAGCACGGCGACGCCGACCAGCAGCACCGGCTCCACATATCCGAGGATGCCGAAGAGCGCGAGCGGCAAATGACGGCTCGCACGCAGATACGATGCAAGGGCGATGGTGCTCAAGGCGCCGAGTCCGGGCAGAAGCAGCATCCACAGATGCGGCTCGCCCGCTACATCCGCGAACGAGCCGCGCACGAACAGCATGACGGCCGCGACGGGCGCCATCAACATGATTTCCACCGCGAACGACACCAGCGGATCAGCATTGAGCCTGCGACGCAGCACGAAATACGGGGGATAACCGAGCATGACGACGAGCGTTGGCCACGCGAACGCATGCGTGACGATCAGCTCATGCGCGACACCCACGGCCGCCGCGGCGACGCCCGCCCACTGAAAGCCGTCGAGCCGCTCGCCGTAGTGGAAGCGGCCGAGCAGCACCATCGCGAGAGGCAGAAGGAAATAGCCGAGCGATACTTCGAGCGCGCGACCGTGCAGCGGCGCCCACAAAAAGATCCACAACTGCACGCCGAGCAGCGCGGCCACGACCGCGAACGCCAGCAGCAAAGGCGGCGTTTTGGCGAGCTTCCAGACGAGCGCGCATAATTGCGGCCAGCGCTTTCGAACCGCGACGAGCGCGAGCGCGCCGGGCAGCGTCCACACGATGCGCCACGCGAAGATGTCGAGCCCATCGAGCGGCGCCAGCCATTTCGTGTAGCCCGACATGAGCGCGAAAAGCGTGGAAGCGGCGACGGAAAGCGCGATGCCGCGCGCGAGGTCATGCTGATTCATCGGAAGAAGCGTGCGCCTGAGGTGAATGCAAGCCGAATGAAACGGAAAGAGCGCATTCTAATCGCCGCGCGCACGCCTTCTTCAAAACCCGCTTCAAACGAAATATCCCGGCGTGCCCGCTTCTTGCTTCCTGGATGCTTCGCATTTCCGCGTGAACTTCGCCGCGTGAACGCCGTCTCACGCGACTGTCTTTAGCCGGTCATGATGATCGGCGACCCTTGTCGGTCCGGCGCGATGCCGGTCCGGTCCCGAAGTCCGAGCGGCACTGCACGAACATCCGCCGCTCACGTCATTGCATCCGCAGCAACACGCGCCGTGCCTTCGTTTCCGAGGATGGCACGCGAAGAAAACGCCGCATCGATGGAGACGTCATGACTCAACCCGCCTTGTCGCCCCGTTTCGCCAACGCCTTCGCAGAGGCCGTCTACGTAGGACTCAGCAAGCGTCCTCAAAAAGAACTGCCCTCGATGTATCTGTATGACGAAGTCGGCTCCGCCCTCTTCGAAGTGATCACCGCGCTGCCCGAATACGGCGTGACGCGCGCCGAAGAGCGCGTGCTGAAGGACCATGCCGCCGATATCGTCGCGGCCATGCCGGGCGATATCCAGGTCGCCGAACTGGGCAGCGGCAGCGGCCGCAAGACGCGCCGCATTCTGGAAGCGCTGTGTAAAAAGCAGCCCACCGCCTACCATCCGATTGAAATTTCTCGCACCGCCTTGCAGTTGTGCCGGCGCGAGCTGAGCGACATCGAACGCGTGTCGATCGTCGGGCACGAACGCGATTACCTCGCGGGGTTGTCGGAAGTGAGTGCGAAGCGCAAGGACGGCGAAAGGCTGCTCGTACTGTTCCTCGGCAGCACCATCGGCAATTTCGCGCGGCTCGCGGCGACGAAATTCCTGCGCTCGATCCGCGGCATGCTGCAACCCGGCGACGCGCTGCTGCTCGGCACCGATCTCATCAAGCCGCTGCCGGTCCTGATCGCGGCCTATGACGATCCGATCGGCGTCACGGCCGCGTTCAATCTGAACATTCTGGCGCGCATCAATCGCGAACTGGGCGGCGATTTTCCGCTCGATGCCTTCGAGCATGTCGCGCGCTTCAATCCGGATGCGCGCAGCATCGAAATGCATTTGCGTGCGAAGCGCGCGCTTTCCGTACGCGTGCGCGACGCGGGCCTGCGCGCGGAGTTCCGCGAGGGCGAGACGATCTGGACGGAAAGCAGCCACAAATATGCGGCCGATGAAGTCGCGCCGATCGCCGCCGATGCGGGCTTCGAGTGCACGCATCAGTGGCGCGACGAGGAATGGCAGTTCGCGGAAAGCCTGCTGGTCGCGCGCTAGCCGCGTATTGCGTCAGTGCTGCTCGAAGCGCTCGTAACGCTTTTCGATGTGGCGCTCTTCGCTGTGAAACTCGGTGACGCGGGCAAGCGGCGGCCCGCGTCGCAGCCATTCGAGCATCAGATCGACCTGATTGGCCGCGCCCTGGACGATGGCTTCGACGGAGCCGTCGTCGAGATTGGCGACCCAGCCGCGCACGCCGAGCGCATGCGCCTTGCGCACCGTGTGATGGCGGAAGCCGACGCCCTGCACGACGCCGCGCACCCGCACGTAATAGGTTTCGATTCGCGTATCCAGATCCGGGCCTGGCATCGTGCTTTCTCCTTTCCGATATTCATAGGCCGCATTGTAGACACGCGCGTCAACTCAGGCGAAACGGCTGAGCCAGGTCCGCGCGCTCGCCCGAACGCGGCTGCGGCGTGCGCGGCAGCCTCACTTCGAACACCGTGCCCGCTTCGGCCGTCGAGCGCACCCGGACATCGCCGCCGTGCATCTGCGCGATCTCGCGCGTAATGTAGAGCCCGAGCCCCAGTCCGCTCGATTCATGCTGGCGTTGTCCCGAACGATACGGCGCGAAGATCGTCGGCAGGACTTCGGCGGGAATCTCGCCTGCGTTCTGCACGGCGATGTTCACGTCGTCGGCGCTGCCTTCGAGCCGCACCTGGATCGCCGAGCCTTCGAGGCCGTGCTGCAGCGCGTTGCCGATGAGATTCGAAAACACTTGCGAGAGCAGATCGCCGTCGCCCTGCAGCAGCGTGTCGCCCTGGCGCAGCACGAAGATGCGTCCCTTGCCGACGCGCGCCTCGTATTCATCGACGATATTTTTCGCGAGCGTCATCAATTCGACCGAGCGCGGCTGCAACGTGACGCGCCCGCCGCGCAGGCGCGCGAGGTTCAGCAGCTGATCGACCATGCGCACCATGCGCATGCCGCTCGACTTGATGCGCGTGCCGATGTTCGCGACGTTCTCGTCCGGCACGAAGCGCGCGAGATATTCCGCCGACGCGATCACCGCGCTCAAAGGCGTGCGCAGATCGTGACCGAGCACGGCCATCAGCATTTCGTTCGCATCGAGCAGTTGCTGCACGGTCGCGAGCTGCGTCGCGAGTTGCTGCTTTTGCCGCTCCATCTGGATGAACACATCGACTTTCGAATTGAGGATGCGCGCATCGAACGGCTTGTAGAGAAAATCCACCGCGCCCGCTTCATAACCGCGGAACGTGCGGCTCGTGTCCTGCGCCGTCGCCGTGAGAAAGATGATCGGCACGTGCGCCGTGCGCGGGCTGCCGCGCATCAGCTCGGCGAGCTCGAAGCCGTCCATGCCGGGCATGTTGACATCGAGGATCGCGAGCGCGACTTCGTGCTTGAGCAGAAGCTCGAGCGCGGCCGGCCCCGATTCCGCCTTCAGCACCGACAGATCCGGCCGCCCGAGCGATGCTTCGAGCGCGGTGATGTTGTTGCGGATGTCATCGACGATCAGCACGTGGATGGGTTGCGTCATCTGGTGACTCCTTGCCTTCTTTTCATGGCTGGCGGGCGATGCATTGCGAGAGCCGCATCGCCATTTCGTCCAGCGTCAGTACTTCATGGACCGCGTCTTCCGCGATGGCCGCGAGCGGCATCGCGGGCGCCGTGGCCGTTTCGGGGTCCTGCGCCCAGCACGTGCCGCCGGCGTCGCAGATCACGCGTGCGCCGCGCGCGCCGTCGTCATTGGCGCCCGAGAGCACGATGCCGAGCAGCCGCTCGCCATACGCATGCGCCGCCGATTCGAACAGCACATCCACCGATGGCCGCGAGAAGCGCACGGGCGGATCGATCGACAGCGCGATCGACGGCGCCGCGCCGCCTTCCGCCTCCACGAGCATGTGATAGCCCGGCGGCGCGAAGTACACGGTGCCGGGCACGATCATGTCCTTGTCGAACGGCTCTTCGATGGCCAGCTCGCAGCGCGACGAGAACAGGTCCGGCAGCAGGCTGGGCTGCCCCTGCCGCACATGCACGACGACGAGCACGGGCGGCGCGAATGTCTTCGGCAGCACGGGCAGCAAATGGTTGAGCGCCTCGACGCCGCCCGCCGATGCGCCGATCACCACTGCCTCGATCCGATTCGCGTCGAACATCGTCACACCTTCTGGTAGAGCCGTTCGCGCGGATTGAAGTCCGCGAAGCGGTCGGCGTGTTTCGAAAAGCGCAGGCTTTCCTTGCTGCCGAGACCGAGAAAGCCGCGCCGCACGAGCGAATCGCTGAAGAGCCCGAGCGCGCGATCCTGCAGCGCGCGATCGAAATAGATCAGCACATTGCGGCACGACACGAGATGCGCTTCGAGAAACACGCTGTCGGTCGCGAGACTGTGATCCGCGAACACCACACGCGACTTGAGCGCCTGCGAGAACTTCGCCGCGCCGTAGGCCGCGTGATAGTAATCGGAGAGCGAGCGCTTGCCGCCCGCGGCCAGATAGTTCTGGCTGAAGCCCGCCATGCGCTCCAGCGGATAGATGCCGTTCTCCGCGTGACGCAGCGCTTCGGCGTTGATGTCGGTCGCGTAGAACACGGTGCGCTCGGCGATCTTCTCTTCCGCGAACAGCACCGCGAGCGACCACAGTTCCTCGCCGCTGCTGCATCCGGCGATCCACACCTTGATCGACGGATAAGTCTGCAGAATCGGCACGACCTGCTCGCGAATCGCGCGGAAATATTGCGGGTCGCGGAACATCTCGCTCACCTGCACCGTGAGGTACTGGAAGAGCCGCGCGAAGAGCGCCGGGTCGCGCAGAATGCGCTCCTGCAGATGCGAAAGCGTCGGCAAGCCGAAATCCTGCACCGCCTGCGAGAGCCGCCTTCTCAGCGAACTCGCGGAGTAATGCCGGAAGTCGTGCTGATATCGCAAGTAGATCGCTTCCAGAATCAGCTTCAGTTCGATGTCGAACGTCGCGTCTTCGTCGTGCCTGCTTTCGTTCATCTGAGAGATCGGTCCGGTCAACGCTGGCGCAGCCACACGCGGCACAGCGAGACGAGCTTATCCACGTCGATGGGTTTGGATATGTAATCGTCCGCACCCGCCTCGAGACATTTCTGGCGGTCGCTCGGCATCGCCTTCGCCGTCAGCGCGATGATCGGCAGGCGTGCGTGCTCCGCCTGCTTGCGGATCTCGGTCATCGCGGTGAGGCCGTCCATCTCGGGCATCATGATGTCCATCAGCACGAGGTCGATGTCGCCGCGGCGCGCCAGCGCGTCGAGCGCCTCGCGGCCGTTGCGCGCAATTTCGAGCGTCGCGCCGAGCGGCTCGATCACGTGCGACAGCGCGAAGATGTTGCGCACGTCGTCCTCCGCGAGCAGGATCGTGCGGCCCTCGAAGACGTCGTCGCGCTGACGCGCCGCGCGCAGCATGCGCTGCTGCTCGGGCGGCAAGGCGCTCTCGACGCTGTGCAGGAACAGCGTCACTTCGTCGAGCAGACGCTCCGGCGACTTCGCTCCCTTGATGATGATCGATTTCGAGTAACGGCGCAGGCGTTGCTCCTCTTCCTGCGACAACAATCGTCCCGTATAGACGATCACCGGCGGCGACGCGTGCCCCGCGCTCGTCGACACGCGTTCGAGCAGTTCATAGCCCGAGCCGTCGGGCAGCGCGAGATCCATCACGACGCAGTCGAACGGCGCGCGCTGCATTTCCTCGATGGCTTCCGCGATCGATCCCGCCTCCACGATGCCGACCGTTTCGCTCGCGAGCAGCGCGTGGATGCTCTGGCGCAGCGCCGGATCGTCCTCGACGACGAGCACGCGGCGCATGCCCTGCGCCGAGCGTGCTTCGAGCTTGCGGATCGCGTGAGCCAGTTCCTCGCGCGCGCTCGGCTTCAGCGTATAGCCGATCGCGCCGAGATGCAGCGCGACATCGGCGTGATCGGTCGCGGAGACGATGTGAATCGGAATATGGCGCGTGAGCGGATCGTGCTTGAGCCATTCGAGCACCGTGAGACCCGACTGGTCCGGCAAGCCGATGTCGAGCAGGATGCCGTTCGGCTGCAGCGAGCGCGCGAGCTCGACGCCTTGCGTGGCGGTGGCCGCATGCACGCAGTCGAAGTCCAGCTCGTGCGCGAGATCGTAGAGGATGTGCGCGAACGGCTGATCGTCCTCGATGACGAGAATCACGCGATCGGGACGCTTGCGGTCGGCGCGGTCATCGGCGATGCCCATCGGCTCGGGCATCGCGACGGGCGGCTGAACGGGCGCAGGCCGTGCCGGCGCGGGCGCGGGAGCGGGAGCGGGCGCCCGCGCGGCGGACGGCCCCGGCTCGCTCATATGGCCGATCGTATCGAGCTTCGCGGTGACGGTGCCTTCGCGCGCGGCGATGGGCAGCGTCACGGAAAACACGCTGCCCTGCCCCGGCTCGCTCGACACGGACACCGAGCCGCCGAGCAGTCGCGAGAACTCGCGCGAGATCGACAGGCCGAGACCGCTGCCGCCGTACTTGCGGCTCGTGGTGCCGTCGGCCTGCTGGAACGCCTGGAAGATCATGTCCTGCTTCTCGCGCGCGATGCCGATGCCCGTGTCGCGCACATCGAAACGCAGCGCCGAGTCGCTCGCCCGCTCGACCGCGACCGTCACGCGGCCGCGCTCGGTGAACTTGAACGCGTTCGACAGCAGATTGCGCAGCACCTGCAAAAGCCGCTGGCTGTCGGTGACGAAATACTGTGGCACGTCGTCGCCGTGCTCGGTGACGAATTCGAGGCCCTTGTTCCCCGCGACGGGCGCGAACGACTGCTTCAACGCCTGCAGAATCGTATCGACGGAGGTCGGCGCGAACTGCACATCCATCTGTCCCGCCTCGACCTTCGAGAGATCGAGAATGTCGTTGATGAGCGCGAGCAGGTCGCTGTTCGACGAATGGATCGTCGCGGCATAGCGCACCTGCTCGTCGGTCAGGTTGCCGTGCTTGTTGTCTTGCAAGAGCTTCGCGAGAATCAGCGAGCTGTTGAGCGGCGTGCGCAGTTCGTGCGACATGTTCGCGAGGAACTCCGACTTGTACTGGCTCGCGCGCTCCATTTCCAGCGCGTTGGCGGTGAGTTCCTGCTGCGCCTGCAGAAGCTCCGCCTTCTGCCGCTCAAGATGCTGCGTGTGCTCTTCGAGCTGAACATTGGTCTGTTCGAGTTCGGCCTGCTGCTGCTCCAGCCGCGCCTGCGAATCCTGCAACGCGCGGCCGCGCTCCTCCAGTTCCTCGTTCGACACGCGCAGCTCTTCCTGCTGCACCTGCAATTCCTCGCTCTGACGTTGCGTTTCTTCGAGCAATTCGACGAGACGCGCGCGATAGCGCGCCGAGCGCAACGCCATGCCGATCGGCTCCGAGGCCATTTCGAGCAGCGCGCGGGCATCGTCGAAATGGCCTTCCTTGCCGACGAAGCCGAGCTCGATCGCGCCCGCGACGTCGCCATCGGCATAGAGCGGGGCGATCACCACGCGCGATGCCGCCGCCGACCCGAGCGCGGAACCGGTTTTCAGATAGTGCGCGGAGGCATCGCGGAGCACGAGCACGCGCTCATCGGCGAGTGCCTGGCCGACGAGCCCCTCGCCGCGCGCGATCCGCTGCGGCGCGCTGTTCTCGTCCGGCAGCGCCCACGCCGCGACACGGATGAGCGTATCGCCTTCGAGCGCGTAGACGACGCCGACCTTCGCTTCCACATACGGAACGATCGAACGCAGGATGCTCACGCCGATCGAAGCCGGAGACTGCTCGCCGCGCAGCTTGAGCCCGAGCTGCATGATGCCCTGCTGCAGCCAGGTCGTGCGTTGTACGGCGAGCCGCGATTTGATATACAGATGCGCCACCGCCGCGAGGACAAGCAGCACGACGATGCCCATCGCGCGGTTGACCTGCAGCACGTCGCGGCTCATGTTCGGATCGATGGGCGACAATCCGTAACCTGCGATCATCAGCACCGTCGATACCCCGGCGGTGACGAGCGGCACGGCGGGACGGTCGGCCCAGATGCAGAGCACGACCGGCAGCAGGTAGAAGATCCAGATCGCGACACGCATCGGCGTGAGCACATCGACGGCGAACACGACGGCAAGCGTGATCGCAATGGCGAGCGTGATCCAGGAGCTGAGGTTTCGACTGTCTTGGGGCATCGTTCACCGGTTCTGTTCATGTTTTGCGCGGCCTCGGGCCGGCGGCAGGCGAGGACCATAGCATGAGCCGCGCAGCCTTGTCACATCGGGCTTTGCAGGCGGTCGGCGCATGCTTTTTTGCGCGGCAGTTGTTACGAAACACGGCCGCGCCAGCATTTTCAACGAGGTAAGAATGACTGATTTTTCCGGCTCTCGCGTGCTCGTCACGGGCGCCTCGGGATTCGTCGGGTCCGCGGTCGCGCGGCTCGCCATCGAGCGTGGTTTCGACGTGCGCGTGCTCGTGCGCGCGACGAGCCCGCGCAAGAACGTCGAGTCGCTCGACGCGGAGATCGTCGTCGGCGACATGCGCGACGAGGCGTCGATGCGCGCCGCGCTCAAGGGCGTGCGCTTTCTCTTTCACGTCGCGGCCGATTACCGCATCTGGGCGCCGGACCCGGGCGAGATCGAGCGCGCGAATCTCCAAGGCACCGAAGCGACGATGCGCGCCGCGCTGGCCGAAGGCGTCGAGCGCATCGTCTATACCAGCAGTGTCGCGACGCTGAAGGTGACGAGCTCGGGCGCGATCGCCGACGAGACGAAGCCGTCGGACCCGGCGAGCACGATCGGCGCGTACAAGCGCAGCAAGGTGCTCGCCGAGCGCGCGGTCGAGCGCATGGTCGCGCGGGACGCGCTGCCCGCGGTGATCGTCAATCCGTCGACACCGATCGGCCCGCGCGACGTGCGCCCGACGCCGACCGGGCGCATCATCGTGGAAGCGGCGACGGGCAAGATTCCCGCGTTCGTCGATACGGGCCTGAACCTGGTGCACGTGGATGACGTCGCGAACGGGCATTTTCTCGCGCTGGAGCGCGGCAAGATCGGCGAGCGCTATATCCTCGGCGGCGAGAATCTGCCGTTGCAGCAGATGCTCGCGGACATCGCCGGATTCGTCGGACGCAAGCCGCCGACCATCAAGTTGCCGCGCGGGCCGCTTTATCCGCTCGCGGTCGGCGCGGAACTGTTCGCGAAAGTGAGCGGCAAGGAGCCGTTCGTGACCGTCGATGGCCTGCGGATGTCGAAGAACAAGATGTATTTCACGTCGGCGAAGGCGGAACGCGAGCTCGGATACGGCGCGCGGCCGTATCGGGAAGGGCTGAAGGACGCGCTCGACTGGTTCCGCGCGAACGGCTATCTCGCTGGGTGAAGCGCGAGATCAGTCCGTGAAACATTCCGGGCGCCGCAACGAAGCTGGAAAATCGCAACTCTTGTATAAGACTCGAAAAAAGTTAAGTCAATGATATTGCAGGAAAAATTGCCTTTTTTGCGGTTCAGGCAAGCCGAAATTCACACGCGCGCCACGCAAAATCAGGCAGAATAGCGGTTTGTTGCCGGAAGGGTGGTTTGAGGCCGGCGGTTTTTCCAACCTGTTTTCGGATGTCGAGACAAGCGATGAGTAATCAGCAACCCACCATCATCTACACCCTGACCGACGAAGCTCCGCTGCTCGCGACCAGCGCCTTTCTGCCGATCATCCGTGCCTTCACCGCGCCGGCGGGCGTCAACGTCGAGACGAGCGACATCTCCGTCGCTGCCCGTATCCTCGGCGAATTCCCTGAATACCTGACCGACGCGCAAAAGGTCCCCGACAACCTCGCGAAGCTCGGCGAACTCACGCAGGACGCCGACACCAACATCATCAAGCTGCCGAACATCAGCGCGTCGCTGCATCAGCTGACCAGCGCGATCAAGGAGCTCCAGTCGAAGGGCTACAAGCTGCCCGACTACCCCGAAGAGCCGAAGAACGACGAAGAGAAAGCCATCCGCGCGCGCTATGGCAAGTGCCTCGGCTCGGCCGTGAATCCGGTTCTGCGCGAAGGCAACTCGGACCGCCGCGCGCCGCTCGCCGTCAAGAACTACGCGAAGAAGCATCCGCACAGCATGGGCGAGTGGAGCATGGCGTCGCGCACGCACGTCGCGCACATGAAGCACGGCGACTTCTATCACGGCGAAAAGTCCATCACGAATGACAAAGCCCGTGAAGTCCGCATGGAACTCGTCACGAAGCGCGGCGAAACCATCGTGCTGAAGCCGAAGGTCAAGCTGCAGGACGGCGAGATCGTCGACAGCATGTTCATGAGCAAGAAGGCGCTCGTGCAGTTCTACGAAGACCAGATGCAGGATGCGTTCGACACCGGCGTCATGCTGTCGCTGCACGTGAAGGCGACCATGATGAAGGTCTCGCACCCGATCGTCTTCGGCCACGCCGTGAAGGTGTTCTACAAGGACGCGTTCGCCAAGCACGCGAAGCTCTTCGAGGAGCTCGGCGTGAACGTGAACAACGGTCTCGTCGATCTGTACACGAAGATCGAAGCGCTGCCGGAATCGCAGCGCGACGAAGTCATCCGCGACATGCACGCATGCCACGAGAAGCGCCCCGCGCTCGCCATGGTCGATTCGGCCAAGGGCATCTCGAACCTGCACGCGCCGAACGACGTGATCGTCGACGCTTCCATGCCCGCGATGATCCGCGCCGGCGGCAAGATGTGGGGCGCCGATGGCCGTCCGCAAGACACGAAGTGCCTGATTCCGGAAAGCACGTTCGCGCGCATCTATCAGGAAATCATCAACTTCTGCAAGACCAACGGCGCGTTCGATCCCAAGACCATGGGCACGGTGCCGAACGTCGGCCTGATGGCGCAGAAGGCCGAAGAGTACGGCTCGCACGACAAGACCTTCGAGATCACGGAAGACGGTTCGGCGCGCATCGTCGACAACGCGACGAACGAAGTCCTCGAAGGGCTCACGCAGGAAGTCGAGAAGGGCGACATCTGGCGCATGTGCCTCGTGAAGGACGCGCCGATCCGCGACTGGGTGAAGCTCGCCGTCACGCGCGTGAAGAACTCGGGCACGCCGGCGGTGTTCTGGCTCGACCCGTATCGTCCGCACGAAGCCGAGCTCATCAAGAAGGTCGAGACCTACCTGAAGGATTACGACACGACCGGCCTCGACATCCAGATCATGTCGCAAGTGCGCGCGATGCGTTACACGCTCGAGCGCGTGATCCGCGGCATGGACACGATCTCGGCCACCGGCAACATCCTGCGCGATTACCTCACCGACCTCTTCCCGATCATGGAACTGGGCACGAGCGCGAAGATGCTGTCGATCGTTCCGCTGATGGCGGGCGGCGGCCTGTATGAAACGGGCGCGGGCGGCTCGGCGCCGAAGCACGTGCAGCAGCTCGTGCAGGAAAACCACCTGCGCTGGGATTCGCTCGGCGAGTTCCTCGCGCTGGCCGTGTCGCTGGAAGAGCTCGGCATCAAGAACGACAACGCACGTGCGAAGCTCGTCGCGAAGGCGCTCGATTCGGCCACCGGCAAGCTGCTCGACAACAACAAGAGCCCGTCGCCGAAGACCGGACAGCTCGACAATCGCGGCAGCCAGTTCTATCTCGCGATGTACTGGGCGCAGGAACTCGCGTCGCAGTCGGAAGACAAGGCGCTCGCACAGCAGTTCGCGCCGCTCGCGAAGACGCTTGCCGAGAACGAGCAGAAGATCGTCGACGAGCTCGCCGCCGTGCAGGGCAATGCGGCGGATATTGGCGGCTACTACATGCCGGACGAGAAGAAGCTCGAAGCGGTGATGCGTCCGAGCAAGACGCTCAACGCCGCGCTCGCGGAAGTGAGCACGAAGTAAGGTCGCGCGGGCGCCTCGAACACCCGCGCGCCCGGATGAACCGGCATCTCTTCGGGGATGCCGGTTTTGTTTTTGCGCGGCCGCATCGCGCGACGTGTTTCATCGGCATCGAAAAAAATGTCGTGAAATCCGCACGTTCGGTGCAATTGGTTACAACCTGTGCCGGACCTCGCCAAATCCGAGCGGGTAGAATCGTTGCCTCGCCGCCCGCTCGCAAGACACAGACACACTCGCATGAATCTACATGACCAGCTCGGCGCGCTGGAGTCGAGCCTCGACACGCTCCTCCACGGCGCTGCCGCATCTGAACGCGCATCCGACCAATCACCCGCCGAAGCGACCGAAGCCGCGCCCCGCCAAGCGCCGGGCGCGCCTGACGAACCGCCCGCGCTGGGCGGCGCACGCCAGCCGGACGATTCCGCCGCGCCCGCCGAACCGCCCGGACTGAACGAACCGGCCACGCTCGTCGTGTCGCGCCCGGAGCAGAACGCGATCGAAATGACGATCGCCGGTAAAACCGTCAAGCTGAGCCCGGAAGGCGTGTCGGAACTGATCGAGGAATTGTCGAACGTGCGCGCGTCGATGTCGGTGGAACAGCCTGCCGGCATTGCGCCGGGCTGGCGCTTCGCCGCGACCAAAAACCCGATCATGGCGACGCAGAAATATCCCAATGGCGACCGTCTGCTGGTGCTGCGTCACGGCGGGCACGGCTGGGTGCCGTTCACGTTCTCGCCGAACATGGTGATCGAGCTGTACGCCATGTTGACGAAGAAGTAAGGCGGCTTCGTTCCGAAGCCGCCCGCGCTGTCACGAACCTTCCTGAGTCGGCGCCTGCACGCGCGCCTTCCATTGCCCGCCCTTCCCGCTCCAGTAACGCACGGCTGAGCCGATCGTCGCGCTGACATAGAACAACGCGACGAGCGGCAAAAGCGGCGCCCACAACAGCGACCTTCGGTAGTAGCGCAGCATCGGCCCATAGGCGATGCACATGAACGCCCACGCCGCGCATGCGGGCCACGCGCGCGCGCCGAACGTCAACGCGAAGACGGGCGGCACGAGATAGATCAGCACCATCGCGACGACCGTCCCGGCGAGCAGGAGCGGCGAATAGCGCAACTGCGTGAAGGCCGTGCGCGCGATCATGTTCCAGACATCGCGCCAGCTGTCATACGGGCGCAGCGATTCGCTGCTTTGGGCGAGATCGAGGCGGATCGGGCGCGCGTCGTTGCGGCCCGCGCGATGCTTGATGCGCGCGGCGAGACTGCAATCGTCGATGAGTTCCTGACGGATCGACTCGATCCCGCCCGCCTCCACGAGCGCCGAGCGGCGCACGAGCATGCAGCCGCCCGCGGCGCCCGCCGTCGGCTTCTTCACGTCGTTCACCCAGGCGAACGGATAGAGCTTCGCGAAGAAGAACACGAACGCGGGAATCAGCGCCTTCTCCCAGAGCGAGTCGCAGCGCAGGCGAACCATCAGCGAGACCAGATCGCGGTCTTCGAGAATCGTGCGCGAAACGAGTTGCGTCGCGGCATCGGCCGGATGGTGGATGTCGGCATCGGTGAGCAGCAGGAATTCGGCGGGCAGGCCGAGCTTGTCGATCGCCTCGATGCCCTGCGACTGCGCCCACACCTTGCCCGACCAGCCCGGCGGCAACGGCTGCGCGGTCAGCACCGTCAGGCGGTCTTCGAGGCCGAGATCGCGGGCGGCGGCGAGCGCGACGTTGGCGGTGCCGTCGGTGCTGTGGTCATCGACGACGATCACATGGAACGCGCCCGCATAGTCCTGCTTCAGCAGCGAGCCGACGGCGCGCCCGATGACATCCGCCTCATTGCGCGCGGGAACGACCGCGACGAGCGCGGGCCACGCGCCGCGCCGCGCGATCTCCGCGTTGCCGACCGCGTGCACCGTGGTGTGCGACAGTGCCGGCGCGGGCTCCGCGCGCCAGAATCCGCCACGCGTGAATAGCAGCACGATCCAGATCAAAAATGACAGCCAGGCGATCAGTAGCATGAAATAAACGATTAGCTTGTGAATTTGGGTGGCCGCGGTTTGCGCGGGATGTCCGGCCTCCGGGCGTTGCGCGAAAAACACACGGCGCGGATCGGCGGAAGGCCGCAAGACGAGCACGTTCGAAGGAACGTCTCGCCGGCACGCGGTCCGGGCGCCCGACAGTTTACTGGGTTCTGAAAATCGACGTATTCACGGGCATCGCGCGTTTCGCCCGGCAAGGCAGGCATTGAGCACCCAAAAAGGGAACGCGTTAGAATACGCGGTCAACTTCGGCGCGCAGACCGACATTACCGTGTCTTTTTTTCCGGTCTGCTTTCCCCGGCCCTCCCGACGCTCCGAGCGTCATGGTGGTCGAGTCATCGGGAAAGCGCGAGCTTCGCGCCGGCTAACCCGAGACCCGCGTCAGTCGGAGTTCGTTCGAATATGCGTATCATCCTTGCTCAACCCCGCGGCTTTTGTGCGGGCGTGGTCCGTGCGATCGAAATCGTCGATCGCGCGCTCGAACGGCATGGCGCGCCGGTCTATGTGCGTCACGAGATCGTCCACAACCGTCATGTCGTCGACAACCTGCGCAGCAAGGGCGCGCGTTTCGTCGAAGAGCTCGATGAAGTTCCGCACGGTGCGGTCGCGATCTTCAGCGCGCACGGCGTCGCGCAGAGCGTCGAGCGGGATGCCGAGGCGCGCGGCCTCGACGTGCTGGACGCCACGTGTCCGCTCGTCACGAAGGTTCACGTGCAGGGTCGCCAGTATGTATCGCAGGGACGCACGCTGATTCTGATCGGCCACGCGGGCCATCCCGAAGTGGAAGGCACCATCGGCCAGATTCCCGGCACCGTCGTGCTGGTGCAGAGCGAAGCCGAAGTCGCGAAGATGACGCTCGCGCCCGACACGCCCGTTGCCTACGTCACGCAGACCACGCTTTCGGTCGATGACACGCGCGGCATCATCGACGCGTTGCAGCGCCGCTTCACCGATATCGTCGGCCCGGACACGCGCGATATCTGCTACGCGACGCAAAACCGCCAGGCCGCCGTGCGCGAGCTGTCGGGTCAGGTGGAGGTGCTGCTCGTGGTCGGCGCCACCAATAGTTCCAATTCGAATCGACTGCGGGAGATCGGCGCCGAGAGCGGCGTGCCGAGCTACCTCGTCGCGGACGGTTCGGAGATCAAGGCCGAATGGTTTGCGAATGTGCAGACGGTCGGCATCACCGCGGGCGCTTCGGCGCCCGAGGAAATGGTCAAACATGTGATCGATGCCCTGCGCGCGTTCGGAAACGTCGAAGTCACGACGATGAACGGCCGCGAGGAAAAGGTCGAATTCAAACTCCCCGCGAAGCTCACTCAGCCGGTCGCCGCCGTTGCGGCAGCGGCGATTCGCGAAGAATAAGGAGAGGACGCAATTGTCTATCCCGATGCTCCAGAAGGCGCGCGTTGGCGCCTACATCTTCAAGCAGCACATCACGGGCACGAAGCGTTACCCGCTCGCGCTGATGCTGGAACCGCTGTTCCGCTGCAATCTCGCCTGTAACGGCTGCGGCAAGATCGACTATCCGGATCCCATTCTGAACCAGCGTCTGTCGCTCGAAGAGTGCCTCGGCGCCGTCGACGAGTGCGGCGCGCCGGTCGTTTCCATCGCGGGCGGCGAGCCGTTGCTGCACAAGGAAATGCCGCAGATCGTGAAGGGCATCATGGCGCGCAAGAAGTTCGTGTATCTCTGCACGAACGCGCTGCTCATGGAAAAGAAGATGGACGATTACGAGCCGAGCCCGTACTTCGTCTGGTCCGTTCACCTCGACGGCGACCGCGAAGCGCACGATCACTCGGTTTCGCAGCCGGGCACGTACGACAAGGCCGTCGCGGCCATCAAGGAAGCGAAGCGCCGCGGCTTTCGCGTGAACATCAACTGCACGCTGTTCAACGACGCGGAACCGGAGCGCGTGGCGAAGTTCTTCGACACGCTCGGGCCCATCGGCGTCGATGGCATCACGGTGTCGCCGGGTTACGCGTATGAGCGCGCGCCGGATCAGCAGCACTTCCTGAACCGCGACAAGACCAAGAACCTGTTCCGGGAAATCTTCAAGCGCGGCAACAACGGCAAGAACTGGTCGTTCAGCCAGTCGACGCTGTTCCTCGACTTTCTCGCGGGCAACCAGACGTATCAGTGCACGCCCTGGGGCAACCCGGCACGCACGGTGTTCGGCTGGCAAAAGCCCTGCTATCTGGTCGGCGAAGGCTACGTGAAGACCTTCAAGGAACTGATGGAAACCACCGAGTGGGACAAGTACGGCACGGGCAAGTACGAGAAGTGCGCGGACTGCATGGTCCACTGCGGCTTCGAGGCGACCGCCGTGATGGACACGGTGAAGCATCCGCTGAAGGCCGCGAAGATCGCGCTGTCGGGCCCGCGCACGACGGGCGCGTTCGCGAAGGACCTGCCGATCGACAAGCAGCGTCCGGCCGAGTTCGTGTTCTCGAAGCATGTGGAGATCAAGCTCGAGGAGATCGGTCGCGCGCAGAAGAGCAAGGGCGCGAAGACGGCGGCGGCGGTGAATTGAATCGTTGAATCGACGCTGTAGCGATGTGAAGGGCGGGTGGCTTTGGTCATCCGCCCTTTTGCTTTTTTGTTGTTTGTCGCTGGCCTCGCCGGCGCGTCAAAAACTGTGCTCTCCCCTCCAATCAAAAAAAAACGCGACGGCTCATCACCGTCGCGTTTTCATCGACCGCCACCGGGCAGCATCAACTCAGCAGCACTTGCCCGCCCCCGATCCATACCTCGCCTCCTGCCGCTCGCGAAAAAACTCCGCGTACGACATCACAGGCTTGTCCGGATGCGTCGTCTGCATGTGCGTGACGTACGCGTCGTAGTCGGGCATCCCGACCATCAGGCGCATCGTCTGGCCGAGATACCGTCCTGCTTGTCGAAGATCGCTGAACATGGTCAGGTCCCTCAATGTCCCGAACGAACCGCGGCGCTCGCGCCCGCGGGCATCGCTTCGAACGGTGTCTCGCGCACCGTCGGTTTCGTTTCGCGGCGCGCGCGCAGCACGGCCAGCACGCCATACACCGCGATGCTCACCACCACGAAGATGAACAGCCCGGCGAGTGCCGCATCGACATAGTCGTTGAAGATGATGCGCTGCATCTCGGCGAGCGACTTCGCCGGCGCCATCACCTTGCCCGCGTCGTAGGCGTCCTTCAGCTTGCCCGCGTGCGCGAGGAAACCGACCTTCGGATTTGCATCGAAAATTTTCTGCCAGCCGGCCGTCAACGTGCAGATCAGCAGCCAGATGGTCGGCACGAGCGTGACCCACGCATAGCGCTCGCGCTTCATCTTGAACAGCACGACGGTGCCGAGCATCAGCGCGATGCCCGCGAGCATCTGGTTCGAGATGCCGAAGAGCGGCCACAGCGTGTTGATGCCGCCGAACGGATCGACCACGCCCTGATACAGGAAGTAGCCCCACGCGGCGACGCACAGACCCGTCGCGACGAGGTTGGCCGGCAGCGATTCCGTGCGGCGCAGCGCCGGATGGAACGTGCCGAGCAAGTCCTGCAGCATGAAGCGGCCGGCGCGCGTGCCTGCATCGACGGCCGTCAGGATGAAGAGCGCCTCGAACAGAATGGCGAAGTGATACCAGAAGGCCATCATCGCCGGGCCGCCGATCACCTGATGCAGAATGTGCGCCATGCCGACCGCGAGCGTCGGCGCGCCGCCGGCACGCGCGACGATGGTCGTCTCGCCGACCGCCTTCGCGGTCTCCGTCAGCATCTCCGGCGTCAGCACGAAGCCCCAGCTCGTCACGGTCTGCGCGACCGCTTCGGGCGTCGAGCCGAGCAGCGAGGCCGGGCTGTTCATCGCGAAGTACACGCCGGGCTCGATCACGCAGGCGGCGACGAGCGCCATCATCGCGACGAACGATTCCATCAGCATCGCGCCATAGCCGATGAAGCGCATGTTGACTTCGTTATCGACCATCTTCGGCGTCGTGCCCGACGAGATCAGCGCGTGGAAGCCCGATACCGCGCCGCACGCGATCGTGATGAAGAGGAACGGGAACAGGTTGCCCGACCACACCGGGCCGCTGCCATCGACGAACTTCGTGAAGGCCGGCATCTTCAGCTCCGGCGCGACGATCAGAATGCCGATCGCGAGGCCGAGGATCGTGCCGATCTTGAGGAACGTCGACAGATAATCGCGCGGCGCGAGCAGCAGCCACACCGGCAGGACGGACGCGACGAAGCCGTAGCCGATCAGAATCCACACGAGCTGCACGCCGGTGAACGTGAAGTACGGCGCGAGCGTCGCCGATTCGGCGACATGCCCGCCGTAGACGATCGCGAGCATCAGGCCGACGAAGCCGATGATCGACACCTCGCCGATACGCCCCGGCCGGATGTAGCGCGTATAGACGCCCATGAACAGCGCGATAGGAATCGTCGCGGCAACGGTGAACGTCCCCCACGGCGAATTCGTCAGCGCTTTCACGACGATCAGCGCGAGCACCGCGAGAATGATCACCATGATGAGGAACGCGCCGAAGAGCGCGATCACGCCCGGCACGGTGCCGAGCTCCATCTTGATGAGATCGCCGAGCGAGCGGCCGTCGCGGCGCGTCGAGATGAACAGGATGATGAAATCCTGCACCGCACCCGCGAACACCACGCCGGCGAGAATCCACAGCATGCCGGGCGTGTAGCCCATCTGCGCGGCCAGCACCGGGCCGACGAGCGGACCCGCGCCCGCGATCGCCGCGAAGTGATGGCCGAACAGCACGAACCTGTTGGTCGGCACGTAGTCGAGGCCGTCGTTGTGACGCACGGCCGGCGTCATGCGCAGGCCGTCGAGCTGCAGCACCTTGCCCGCGATGAAGCGCGAGTAGAAACGGTAAGCGATGAGATAGACGCAGACCGCCGCGATGACGATCCATAGTGCGCTGATACGCTCGCCGTGCGCGAGCGCGATGGTGCCGAATGCGAACGCGCCCAATAGCGCGAGCGCGATCCAGACCAGGAATCCGGAAGCCCGATTCATGGCGTCTCCTTTGAGTATTGTTTAGCCCTTGGGGTAAGCCCTTGGTGCCGTTCAATGCGCCGCGACGACGCATTGGGCGGTAGTATTCGCCTTCGCCAAGGCGCTTACAAGCGCACAACTACGTAACCGAACTACGTAGAATCACGTAGCAAGAATCGCTTCATGGGCCGATGAATCTCAAGGCAAAGATCTTTCTGCTGGCGATCGTGCCGTTCGCGCTCGCGATCGGCGGGATCACATACGGGGTGCGCCAGCAAGCGGAGGCGCTCGCGCGGGCGCAGCACGAGACCACGCAGGCCGCGTACATGTCGAGCAAGGAAATCGAGCTGCGGCATTACGTCGAGATCGCGAAGAGCGCGATCGCGCCATACTACGACGCCCCCGCCGGCGATCCGCGCAGCGACGAGGAGCGCCGCCGCCTCGCGCTCGACGCGCTGCAGCGGCTCGACTTCGGCCAGGACGGCTATTTTTTCGTCTACACGATGCACGGCACGTCGCTCATGCATCCGCGCCAGCCCGATCTCGTCGGACGCGATCTCTGGCTGATGCGCGATCCGAACGGCGCGCTGACCATCCAGGAGCTCATCAGGCAGGCGTCGCAGGGCGGCGGCTATGTGCGCTACGTGTGGCGCCGGCCGTCGACCGGCCTGATCGCGCCGAAGCTCGGCTACGTCGTGCCGCTCGAACGCTGGGGCTGGATGATCGGCACGGGCATCTATCTGGAGGATGTCGAAACGACGCTCGCGCGCATCGACTCGCGCGCGGCCGCGAACATCGACCGCACGCTGATGTGGATCGCCGCGATCGCGCTCGCCGGGCTCGCGATCATCGCCGTGTGCGGCGCGGTGCTCAACATCAGCGAGCATCGCAGCGCGGACGCGAAGCTCAAGCTGCTCGCGCGGCAAGTGGTGGACTCGCAGGAACAGGAACGCGCGCGGCTGTCGCGCGAGCTGCACGACGGCATCAGCCAGATGCTCGTCTCGGTGAAGCTGCTGCTCGAATCGGCGCTCGCGCGCTTCGAACGCGGCGCGGCACGCGAACCGACCGCCGAAGCCGCGCTCGCGACGAGTCTCGGACGGCTTTCCGGCACGCTGCGCGAAGTGCGCCGCATCTCGCACGCGCTGCGCCCCGCGATGCTCGACGATCTCGGTCTCGCCGCCGCGCTCGATCAGCTCGCGCGCGAACTCGACGGCCAGGACGGCATCGAAGTGCGCTTCGAGTCGCTGGAAGACGGCAAGCCTTGTGCGCCGCAACGCGCGACGCTGCCCGATCCCGTCAACACCGTGCTCTTTCGCATCGCGCAGGAAGCGCTGACCAACATCACGCGGCACGCGCAGGCATCGCGCGCGGCGCTCACGCTGAATCTCGCGGTGCACGCCGTCACGCTCGACATCACCGACAACGGCCGCGGCTTCGACGCCCACAACGCATTCTCCGATCCGGCGTGCGGCGTCGGCCTGCGCAACATGCGCGAGCGGCTCGATACGCTCGGCGGTGAACTCGCGGTCAGCTCGCAGCTCGGCCGCACGTCGATCACGGCGACGGTGCCGCTGCCGCTCGCCGCCCCGAATCTCGAAGGACATTCCGATGAGCGCTGAATCCGCCCGCATCATTCTCGTGGACGACCATCCGCTCGTGCGCGACGGCTTGCGCGCGCGCCTCGACTCCGTGCCGCACCTGCGCGTGATCGGCGAGGCGGGCAACGCGAAAGAAGCGCTCGCGCTCGCCGCCGACGAATCGAACCCGCCCGATCTCGCATTGATGGACGTGGGCATGGCGGGCATGAGCGGCATCGAACTCGCGGCGCTTTTTCACGAGCGCTTTCCGGGCATCCGCGTGCTGATGCTGTCGATGCACGACAACGTGGAGTATGTGAAGCAGGCAGTGCGCGCGGGCGCGGGCGGGTATGTGCTGAAGGATTCGCCCGCCGCCGAGATCATTCAGGCGATCGACGCGGTGCTCGCCGGCAAGACCTTTTTCAGCGCGGGACTCGCCGCGCGGATGATTCAGGCACAGTCGCTGCAGACGCCGCGCGAACGCCTGACGCCGCGCGAGCTCGAAATTCTCGATGCGCTGGCCGAAGGACTATCGAGCAAGCAGATTGCGCAGCAGCACGGATTGTCGGTGCGCACGGTAGAAACGCATCGGCTGAATTTGAAGCGCAAACTGGATATCGACGGTCAGGCCGAGCTGATCAAATACGCGGTGGAGCACCGCAGAACATGAAGCCGGCCCGACCCGATCACTGGCAAGCGTCAGCCCGCGGAACGGGCGTTGTGCTCGGAAAGGAACTTGATGAGGGCGTCGACGCCGCCTTTCTGCAACTGGCCGGCGAACTGTTGCTGATAGACCTGGATGAGCCATGCGCCCATCATGTCGATGTCGTAGATTTTCCAGCCTTGCGGCGTCTTTTGCAGGCGGTAGCGCACGGGATTGTCGCCGCCCGTGGAAATGACGTGCGATTCGACGACCGTGTCTTTCGTATTGGCGTCGATGTTGGGGGCGTCGAACTTGAACTTCACGTCCTGATCGCGCAGTTGCGCAAGCGATGCCGCGTAGGTACGGACCAGAAGCGTCTGGAACTGGTCGTAAAGCTGCTTCTGCTGCTCGGGTGTGGCGCTCGCCCACGCCTTGCCGACCGCGATGCGCGTCGTGCGCTGGAAGTCGGTGGCGGGCACGAAGCGCGTTTCGACGAGCTGCGTGATCTTCGCCATGTCGCCGCCGCGCGCCTGCGGATCGGCCTTCATTGCGTTGACGGTGCCCTCGACGGCGTTCTTGACCACGGCATCGGGAGTCGATTGCGCGAGCGCCTCGCCGGTGAAGGACATCGAGGCAAGAAGGAAAGCGAAGCAAACAGAAAGATAGCGTTTCATGGCACCCGTTCTCTGATCAGGTTTGGTGGCGCGGGTCGTGCGGCCTTCGGACGATGCAAGGGCGACCGGATGGCTGCAAGGTCAGTATACCGACACCGTGGCGGTACAACAGTTCAAGCGCAGTGCGTTGGAGCGCGCCCGGTATACTTGCGCGGCACCCCGCGTCGTCTTGCGGACCTGTTTCGGAATCCGGCGGTGGGCATCATGCAATTCGCGCGCCCAACGCGCGCAAACATAACAGGACACACCAGGTAGCGTCTTCATGCTGACGTCCAACATTACCCGCTTCGTTACCATCGCCATCCGCCGCCCGGCGTGGATTATCGCCGTTTCGCTGTTGCTCGGCGTGCTGTCCACGATTTATGTCGTCAATCACTTCAGGATCAGCACCGACGTCAGCCAGCTGATCGAAAAAGAGCCCGAGTGGACCGCGCGCAACAAGGCCATCGATGAAGCATTTCCGCAGCGCGGCGCGACACTGCTGATCGTCGTCGAGGCGCCCGCGCAGGAATTCGCCGATGCCGCCGCCGGCGAGCTCGCCGCCGCGCTCGCGAAGGAGCCGGACCGCTTCAAGTCAGTGTCGCAGCCCGCGGGCGGCGCGTTCTTCGAGCACAACGGCCTGCTCTATCCGCCGACGGACGAAGTCGAGCAGATCACGAAGCAGCTCGTGCAGGCGCGCCCGCTCATCAACACGCTCGCGCACGACCCGACGCTCACCGGGCTCGCGCAGACGCTCAACACCACGCTCAATCTGCCGTTGACGCTCGGCCAGGTCAATCTCGGCCAGATGGCCGGCCTCCTCGGCAAAAGCGCGACCGTGCTGGACCGCGTGCTCGCGAATCAGCCCGCTGCGTTCTCGTGGCGCAATCTCGCGAATTCATCCAAGAGCGATGCGCCCGGACGCGCGTTCGTGAGCGTCCTGCCGGAGCTGAACTTCAATGCGCTGAAAGCGGCGGCGGGCACATCGGACGAGATTCGCGCGAAGGCCGCGGAACTCGGCCTCGACAAGAAATACGGCGCGACGCTGCATCTGACCGGCGCGCAACCGCTCGCCGACGAAGAATTCGCGTCCGTCCAGGACGGCGCCGTGCTCAACGGCGTGCTGACCTTCCTCGTCGTGCTGATGATCCTCTGGGTCGCGCTGCGCTCGAAGCGCATGATCCTCGCGGTGTTCATCACGCTGTTCGTCGGGCTCGCGATCACCGCGGCGCTCGGCCTCATGATGGTCCACGCGCTCAACATGATCTCGGTCGCGTTCATGGTGCTGTTCGTCGGCCTCGGGGTGGACTTCGGCATTCAGTTCGGCGTGAAGTATCGCGAGGAGCGCTACCGGCACAGGCGCCTCGATGTGTCGCTCGCGGAAACCGCGCGCCATGTCGCCGTGCCGCTCACGCTCGCCGCCGCCGCGACCGCCGCGAGCTTCTTCTCGTTCCTGCCGACCGCTTATCGCGGCGTCTCGGAGCTCGGGCTGATCGCGGGCGTCGGCATGTTCGTCGCCTACTTGACCAACATGACGCTGCTGCCCGCGCTCATCAAGGTGTTCGCGCCGCCGGGCGAGGCGCATTCGCCGGGCTTTCCGGTGCTCGCGCCCGTCGATGAATTCCTCGACAGACATCGCAAGCCGGTGCTGATCGGCACGCTCGTCGTCGTGATCGGCGCGCTGCCGCTGCTCTTCGATCTGCGCTTCGACTTCAATCCGCTGCATCTGAAGGACCCGCATACCGAGTCGATGGCCACGCTCCTCGCGCTCAAGGATACGCCGCAAGGCGCGGTGAACGACGTCGCCGTGCTCGCGCCCTCGCTCGAGGAAGCGGACCGCATCGCCGCGAAGCTTGCGAAGCTGCCGGAAGTCGAAAGCGCGACGACGCTCTCCTCGCTCATTCCCGCCGATCAGCCGAAGAAGCTCGAGCTCATCAAGGCCGCCGCCGATCAACTGCTGCCCGCGCTCGATCAGCCGACGGCATCGCCCGTGACGGACGCGGTGCGCGTCGCGGCGTTGAAGCGCGTGTCGAGCCAGCTTTCGCTCGCCGCCGACGAGCATCCCGGCCCGGGCGAGAAGGAAGCGAAGCATCTGTCGCAGACGCTCGCGAAGCTGGCGCAAGCCGACGCCGCCGCGCGCGACCGCGCCGAGCACGCGATGGCCGAGCCGCTGCGCCTCGCGCTCGCGCAACTGCGCGCGCTCCTCACGCCGGCCGAGATCACGCGCGCGACGCTGCCGCCGCAGATGGTCGCGTCGTTCGTGACGCCGCAGGGCCAGGCGCTCGTCGACGTATCGCCGAAGACGCCGCCGGGCGTCGATCCGAACGACGACACGCTGCTCGCCCGTTTCGCCGATGCCGTGCAGAAGGCCGAGCCCGATGCGATCGGCGGGCCGATCTCCGTGCGCCATTCGGCGGAGACCATCATCAAGGCGTTCGAGCAGGCCGCGCTCTATTCGCTCATCGCGATCGCGGTGCTGCTGTGGATCGCGCTGCGCCGTTTTGGCGATGTCCTGAGAACTTTGGTACCGTTGCTCGTTTCCGCGATCGTCACGCTCGAGTTGTGCGTCGTCTTCAGAATGCCGCTCAACTTCGCGAACATCATCGCGCTGCCGCTCATGCTGGGCGTCGGCGTCGCGTTCAAGATCTATTTCGTGATGGCGTGGCGCTCGGGCCAGACGCGGCTCCTGCAGTCGAGCCTCACGCACGCCGTCATGTTCAGCGCGGCCACCACCGCGACGGCATTCGGCAGCCTGTGGTTCTCGCATCATCCGGGCACGTCCAGCATGGGACGGCTGCTGGCGCTGTCGCTCTTCTGCACGCTGATCGGCGCGGTGGTCTTCCAGCCGGTTCTGATGGGCAAGCCGCGCAAGGTGCGCGCGGCCGACCGGGCGAAGATGCGGGCGGCGCAACGCCATGACAACCTAAGAGGAATTGAAGAATGAAGTGGGGATCGACGGGCATGACCGCTCGTGCAGTGCGCAACCTGGGATTGAGTCTGGCGATCGCGGGCGCGCTCGCGACCGCGGGCTGCGCGACCGGCCCGGACCGAAATCCGAAAGACCCGCTCGAGCCGATGAACCGCAAGATCTTCACGTTCAACGACACGCTCGATACGTATATCGCGAAGCCGGTCGCGCAGTTTTACGTCGATTACACGCCGAGCCCGTTCCGCACGGCCGTCAGCAACTTCTTCTCGAACCTCGGCGATTTCTCCAACTTCGCCAACAACCTGCTGCAGCTGAAGATCACCGACGCGACGCAGGACTTGATGCGGATCGCGATGAACTCGTTTTTCGGCATCGGCGGTCTGATCGATATCGCATCGCCGGCGGGCCTGCCGAAGCATCATCAGGATTTCGGCCTGACGCTCGGGCACTATGGCATGCCGTCTGGACCGTATCTGGTGCTGCCGCTGCTCGGGCCGAGCTCGTTCCGCGATTCGACGACCTGGCTCGTCGACTGGCGCGTGAATCCGTTGAGCTATTCGGGTGCGGAGATTCGCTGGCCGCTGTTCGGCCTGAACTTCGTGAGCGCGCGCGCCGATCTCATCGGCGCCACCGATCTGCTGTCGGCCGCCGCGCTCGACAAGTACGCGTTCGTGCGCGATGCGTACACGCAGCGTCGTCAGTATCTGCTGACGGGCGGAGGCGCGGACTCGCTGCCCGATTACGGCGACGAGGGCGCGACGGCACCCGAAGGTGCGAGTGCACCGGAGGGTGCGAGCGCGCCGGGCGAAAGCGGCGGCGGCAGCAAGGAGCAAGGCCTGCCGACGTATGTCGATCCGGGTGCGGCGGCATCGCCTGCGGGCGGTGTCGGTGGGAAATCGCCCGCGCCCGAAGAGAAGGCGCCGAAGGGCCAGCCGTCGCCGAGTTCGAGCAAGGGGCAAGGCTTGCCGCAGTATGACGATCCCGCGGCGCAGCCTGCGGGGAAGTGAACGTCTCCAAATGAAAACGGGCGCCTCGGCGCCCGTTTTGTTTTTAGTGTGCCGCTTCCTCGACCTCTTCCTCGACGAGATCATCCTCCGACCACTTCGGCGCCTCCACCGCGCGCTGATCGCGGCGATACGCTTCGAACAGCTCATCGGCGTAGCGGATCTGCGTGCGGCCATGCGCTTCGGGCTCGCCCTGCTCGTTCAGGTTCACGAACACCATCTTCTCGACGGTCAGAATGCTCTTGCGTGTGATCTTGTTCCGCACTTCCGCGCGCAACGTGATCGATGTACGGCCGAAATGCGTCGCGGTGATGCCGAGTTCGATGATGTCGCCCTGACGCGCCGAACTCACGAAGTTGATCTCGGACATGAACTTGGTGACCACGCGCTGGTTGCCCAATTGCGAAATTGCGTAGATCGCGGCTTCCTCGTCGATCCAGCGCAGCAGGCTGCCGCCGAACAAAGTGCCGTTCGGATTCAGATCTTCCGGCTTGACCCACTTGCGGGTGTGAAAATTCATTTGCGGTACCTCACTTTCCTTGCTGCGGGCGTCCTGAGACCTGCCAGGACACGCGCGTTTGATTAGGGTTTTCCCTGATTATACTGATGTGAGGGTTAACCCGCAGAAAGCAAGACCCGAAGGCAGTTCAACCAACTACCAACGCCCGCGCCGTTTCCATCGCATGCCGCGCCTGCACGAGCGTCGCTCGCGCCTCACGGGCGTCGGATGCGAGTCGCAGCAGCGCGCCCAGTTGCGCCGGATCGCGCAGCAATTCGCGCAGGATCGGACCGATCGCGGTCGTGCCGTCGTCGCGCAGGCCCGCCGTCGCGGCAGGCGGCAAGGTCCGCCACGCCGGATCCACCACGGCGCGGCACACCGCGAACGGCAAGCCGCGCGCAGTCGCGATAGCGCCGGCGATATGCGATTCCATATCGACGGCGAGCGCGCCCGTCGACGAATGCAGCGAGCGCTTTTCCGCCTCGCTCTTGACGGGCGCCGTGACGCCCGCCATCTTGCCGCGCCGCGTCACGCGCTCGACGGGCGTGCCCGCGAACGCATCGACGATGCGCGCCGACCACGCCGCATCGGTGCGCAGCTCGCCGAACGGCCCGCACACACTCTCGGCAACGATCAACGCGCCCGGCGCGAGATCCGGCGCCAGCCCACCCGCGGTGCCGAAGCTGACGATGCCCGAGCAGCCGCGCGCGATCGCGTCGGACAGCGCGCGCTCGAGCCAGTCGGCGCGCGCCGCGAACACGACATCGACGCCGCGCCCGCGCACGATCTTCGCCTCGAACGCCATGCCGGTCACGGCGACGACGGGCGCGTTCACATCGCCGCCGTCACGCGCGTAAGACCGTCGCGCGTCAGATTGCGGTAGCGCGCGAGCGCCCACAGCGGGAAGAACTTGCGGTATCCGTGGTAACGCAGATAGAACACGCGCGGAAAACCGGTGGCGGTGAAACGCGTTTCGTCCCACAGGCCGTGCTTCTGCTGCGTGCGAATCAGATAATCGACCCCGCGCGCGACCGCCGGATGCTCGACGAGCCCCGCCGCCATCAGCCCGAGCAGCGCCCACGCGGTCTGCGACGACGTGCTCGGCGCCTGCTCGTAACCGCGATAGTCGAGCTTGTAGCTGTCGCCGTCCTCGCCCCAGCCGCCGTCCGCGTTCTGAATGCCGACGAGCCAGTCCGCCGCGCGCTGCATGCGCGGATCGGTCGGCGCGACGCCGGCCGCGTTCAGCGCGGACATCGCCGACCAGGTGCCGTAGATGAAGTTCATGCCCCAGCGGCCGTACCAGCTTCCGTCGCGTTCCTGGCCCTTCACGATGTAATCGAACGCGCGGCGCGCCGGCTCGCTGTTGAGCGACGTCTCGCCGAGCTGCGCGAGCATCGACAGGCAGCGCGCGGACACATCGACGGTCGGCGGATCGAGCAGCGCGCCGTGATCCGAGAACGGAATGTTGTTGAGGTAGTACTGCGTGTTCTCCGGCTCGAACGCGCCCCAGCCGCCGTCGCTGCTCTGCATGCCGACGACCCATTCGCGCGCCCGCGCGATCGACTCGCCGTACATCGCGGTGCCGTTCTCGCGGTCGGCGCGCTCCATCGCCATCGCGACGACGGCGGTGTCGTCGACGTCGGGATAATGCGGATTCGCGAACTGGAACGCCCAGCCGCCCGGCCGCACGTTCGGGCGACGCGAGATCCAGTCGCCGCGCACGTCGAGAATCTGCAGCGGCAGCAGCCATTCGAGGCCGCGCGTCACCGCCGAACGCGCCTTCGGCATGCCGGTTTCGAGCAGCGCGTGGGCCGCGAGCGAGGTGTCCCACACCGGCGACAGACACGGCTGGCAATACGCTTCGCCGTCGTCCGCTTCATCGACGATGAGCAGCTTGTCGAGCGACTTGCGCGCGATCGCGCGGTTCGGATGCTCGGGCGGATAGCCGAGCACGTCGTACATCATCACCGAGTTGGCCATCGCCGGGAAAATCGCGCCGAGGCCGTCCTCGCCGTTCAGACGCTCGTCGACGAAGCGCACGGCTTCGTCGATCGCGCGCTCGCGGCCGGCGTTCGGCAGCAAGGGATCGGCGACGCGGAGGATCGCATCGACCACGCGGAAGAACGCGAACCAGCCGCGGCTCTGATGCCCCGAGCGCGACGGCATGCCCGTATTGACCGGCGGATTCGTGAACACTTCGTCGATGCGCACGCCGCGCGGATTGCGCGCGCGCGGGCGCTTCGCGTTGAGCACGAGCATCGGCACGATCACCGTGCGCGCCCAGTACGACACCTTCGACAGGTGGAACGGGAACCACATCGGCAGACGCATGATCTCGACGGGCATCATCGGCACCGCGCGCCACGACACCACGCCGAACAGCGCGAGCAGGATGCGCGTGAACACGTTCACCTTCTCCGCGCCGCCCGCGGCGAGAATCGCGCGGCGGGCGCGCTGCATGTGCTCGGCGTCGGGCGAATCGCCGATCATCTTCAGCGCGAAGTACGCCTTCACGGTCGCTGAGACGTCCATCGCGCCGTCGGCGAAGAGCGGCCAGCCGCCGTCCTCGCGTTGAATGCGCCGCAGATAGCGGCCGATCTTCGCTTCGAGCTTCTCATCGGCAGTCTCGCCGAGATAGTGGACGAGCAGCACGTATTCAGCGGGAATGGTTGCGTCCGCTTCGAGTTCGTAAAGCCAGTAGCCGTCGGGATGCTGCGCCGCGAGCAGCGCGTCGGTGGCCCGGTTGACAGAGGAATCGAGCGAGGCGCCCGACACCTGCGCGCCCACGGCCGACAGGGATAAATCGTTCATCAGCGTTCCATCGATGGGTTCAACAGCACGTCCGCGGCCTTATGGCCTGAGCGGATCGCGCCTTCGATCGTCGCGGGCAGACCGGTCGCCGTCCAGTCGCCCGCGAGCGTGAGATTGTGCCAGCGCGTGCGCGTGGCGGCCCGCAAGCCTTCCTGCGCGGGCACGGCGGCAAACGTCGCGCGAGGCTCCGCGACGACTTGCCAGGGCGGCATCGGCATGGCGGGCAGGCGCACGGCCTTCGCCGCTTCCTGCCACACCAGCGCCGCGAGTTCCTCATGCGGCGTCGCGAGCCAGGCGCCGGCATTCGCGAGCGTGACGGACAAGCGCCCATCGACCGCGAAAATCCGGTCCGACATGCCGTTGACGAGCCACGTCAGCGGGGCAAGTGCGCCCGGCGCGTCCACGGCGAAATGCACCGTCATGATCGCGCGCCATTCCTCCGGCGCGCTCAGGTCCGGCACCAGACCGCGGGCCGCATCGGGCGGCACGGCGAGTACGACGCCATCGCCCGGTGCGAGCGCGACCGGCTCCGCGCCCTCGAAAGCCAGCGAGCTTACACGCTCGTTCGAATCCGTGCCCGAAACCCCGATGCCCGCGACGCGCGAGCCGAGCCGGATTTCCGCGCCGCCGTACTGCAGAAGCCGCAGCGCCGGCTCGACGAACGCATGCGACAGCCCGCTTTTCGCGACGAGCGGACGGCACGCCTGACCGCCCTGCGCCACGGTCTCGCGCAGCAGGCCGGCGGCGAGCGCCGCGCTCGCCTCGGCGGGATCGGCGTTGAGCATCGCGCGCAACAGCGGGCGCACGAGCACATTCCACACGCGATCCTTCCGCTGCACCGATTCCTCCACCGTGCGGCCCGGCTTCGCGAAGAAGAGCGGCAGGAACGGCAGGTAATCGGCGGGCTGCGTGCCGGGCACGCGCGCGGCGGCGTCAAAGATCCAGCGCGGCAGGCGTCCGGACGACATGCGGATCGTCCATGTATCGGCGGTCGCGAGATCGAAGAAGGGATACTCGGGCAGTGTCGGACCGATCAGCGTGCCCGCCGCGCCGATCGTGCGCAGATAGGCCGTCGCCGATTGATTGCCCGACAGCAGCAGATGATTGCCGTTGTCGAGCGTAGCGCCGAGTCTGGCATCGAAGTAAGCGCGGCAGCGGCCGCCCGCGTGAGGCGCCGCCTCGTGCAGCACGACGCGCGCGCCGCGCCGTTGCGCTTCCACCGCGGCGGCGAGGCCGGCCATGCCCGCTCCGACGACGAAGACCCGCCGGGACATCAGATCAGATTGCGCGCCACGATCCACAGCAGGCGCGAACGCGGCGTGCGTACGCGCGTGCGCGGCAGGTCGAAGCCGCGTTTGAGATTGGCGTCGAGCACGGTGCAATACGCCGCCGACATGATGCGCGGCGCGCGCACCTGAGCGCGCGGCGACGCGGCCATGATCGCGCCGGACTGGGCGTAGTGGCCCTTCGCGCGCTCGGCGAGCACGGCGCACACGCGCGGCAGACGCGCATCGGCGACGATGCTGGCCGGATCGCTGGTGGAAATGCCTTCGCGCGCGAGCAGTTCGCGCGGCAGATACACCCGGCCGATTTCCGCGTCTTCGTCGATATCGCGCAGGATGTTGGTCAGTTGCAGCGCGCGCCCGAGGTGGTGCGCGAGCCGCCGTCCGGCGTCCTCGTGCATCCCGAAAATCCTCACCGATAGCCGTCCGACGGCGCTCGCCACGCGATCGCAGTAAAGGTCGAGCGTGGCTTCGTCGGGCGCGACGATATCGCCGGCGGCGTCCATCGCCATGCCGTCGATCACGGCCTGGAAGTCGTCGCGGGAAAGGCGGAAGGTCTGGATGTGTCGCGCGAGCGCCTCGAGCGATTTCTTCGGCGTGCCGGCGTAGCACGCGTCGATGTCCTCGCGCCACTGGTCGAGCGCGAGCGCGCGCTCACGGCGCGGCAGCGTGCCTTCGTCGGCGATATCGTCGACCGCGCGGCAGAACGCGTAAATCTGGTACATCGCGTCGCGCTGCGCGGCGGGAAGGATGCGCATCGCGAGATAGAACGAGCTTCCCGACGACGTTTTCGCGGCGTCGGGAGCAGGATCGTCGGCGATGATGTTGGAAACGGCCAAGACGAACTCCGCTGTGGCGCCCCCACGGGCAAATTAAGAGATCAGGCGCCGGTCTCGATGCAGCCCGATGCGCGCGGAACCACCTTGGCGCTGTGTAGGAATGATCGAGGGGAAAAGCCGGCGCGAGCCGGCTGCGACTGCGCCGGAAGCGGCAAAGAGTATATCAATACTTTGCGCAATTGCGCCGGTGCGGGGCGCGGCCCGGGCCGCCCGAAAAGACCGTCAGGCGAAGCCCACCGCCCGGTTGCGCCCTTCGCGCTTGGCCGTATAAAGCGCCGCATCGGCCTCGTTGATGAGCGCCTCGTACGACGACGTCGCGCCGGTGCGCGCCCGCGCCGCCCCGACGCTCGCCGTGACCGGCACGCGCGCGCCCTGCACGTCGACGGGCGTCTCGCAGATTTCGCGGCGCACTTTCTCCGCGACGATCATCGCGTCCTCGAAGTTCGTGCACGGCAGGAGCAGTGCGAATTCCTCGCCGCCGAAGCGCCCGAACACGTCCTGCACGCGCACGCTCTTCGCGACACGTTCCGCCATCACGCGCAAAACCGTATCGCCGACGAGGTGGCCGAGGTCGTCGTTGATGCGCTTGAAGTGGTCGAGATCGAAGAGCAGCATCGACAGTTCGCCGCCGTAGCGCTGCCAGCGCGCGAATTCATCGGCGAGGCGCAGCTCGAAATAGCGCCGGTTCGCGATGCCGGTCAGGCCGTCGCGGTCCGCGAATTCCTGCAGCTTGGCAACGGCTTCGTCGCGGGCGCGCTGCATCATGCTCGCGTGCGTCGCATCGGAAATCGTCACGCACACGGCGCGCACCTCGCGATCGAGCGTGAGCGGCATGAAGGTGCAGTCCTGCTGCATGAAATCGACGCCGCCGGTGATCGGCCGGTCGTGATCGAACTTGAAGAGATACGGGCGCTGTTCCCACGAGCTGAACGCGAAGCTGCCGAGCTGGAACACGCTCTCGACCTTGCGCGTGAACCACACGCGCGGCAGCTCCGGAAAACTCGCGAAGATCGATTTGCCGATGACCTGCTCGGACGTCCTGCCGCTGTGGTCCTGCATGAAGCGGTTCCACATCAGCACGTTCAGGTCGCGGTCGAGCACGAAGATGCCGAAGCCCACGCGCTCGATCACGAGTTCGGAGAGCGCGTGCCGCAGTTCGTCCATGCTCACGATGGCGTCCCTTTCAGAGGCTCGAGAGAAGCGCGTCGAGCGCTTCGTTCAGATGCGCGATGGCGTCCTCGGCCATCAGCATCACCAGATGCGCGCGGAAGCTGTGGTCCTCGAGCGCGAAATTCACTTCGAGCAGAAGCGCCGTCTTCCACGCGAGCATCGCGGGCTGGAAGACATCGTCGAGCCCGATTTCCGAGCCGAGCATGCCCGGCGGCGAAAAGATCGGCGAGCGGCCGAGGCGGTCGAGGATGCACGACACGCACGCGCCCATCAGCACGGTGGCGACGTCGAAGATGAGCTCGGTGCGCGTCGTCGCTTCGTAGGTGGATTTCGTGTACGGATCGTCGACGAGCGCGCACAGCTGATCGACGCTGCCGCTCTTGCACAGCACGATCGCCTCGCCCTTGATGTCCGAGCGAAACCCCTGCCGCACGGCCGTGACGGTATCGGTGATGCCGGTCATCTCCGCGAGCGCGGCGGACGCCTCGGCGACGCTCACCACGCGCACACGCGGCACCGAAAGCTCGATGAACGTGCCGAGCAGCGTCGAGAGGCGCGTCGCGGCCTGGCCCATCGCCATGTTGGCGACTTCCTGCAGCGCGTCGCGCTGGTCTTCGTTCAGGGCGGGTTCAACCATGGAGTCCGTACTCCTTCAAAACGGGACGCAGCGCTTCGGGCGTCACCGGCTTCGGCAGGAAGGCGATCGCGCCGAGCGCGCGCACCCGCTCCTGGGCCAACGGCTGCACATCGGCGGACACGACGATCACGAAGGTGTTCAGGTCCTCGTGCTGCAGGGCGTCGAGCACCTGATAGCCCGTCATGTCGGGCATCGTGAGATCGAGGAACATGACCGAGGCGCGGCCCGCCCGATAGTGCTCCAGCGCCTCGCGCCCGTTCGTCGCGTATGAGATCTCGACGTCCCAGTCCGGCGGCAGCGAGCGCGTCAGCACCTTGCGCGCAAGCAGGGAATCATCGGCAATGACAATCGGCAACGGCATGGTCGGCAGGATCTCTTGAGCGGTTTTTCGGGCTGGGACGGTGTTGTCGGCACGCACGGCATGCTCTCGCATGTGATTACGGCATCCGCGCGGCGATCTTTAGGCGATATTCACGGCGCTATCGGCGCGAGTCCCTTCGCCCGGCGCGAATGCGGGCGCTGTCGGAGATTCAGCTCGGCCGCGATGAGCCACGCGCGGCGCTTGTGGACGTAGGCGCGCCATGCGGCGGGCGTACGCTGTGCAACCAGCGTGCCCGCGGCGCGCGGTGCATGTGGAATCCCGATCGGCGTCATGGTGACTGCCCCGTGCGTGATCCGGACGTGCCGGACCGTGGCCTTTTCTCCTCGCTCGGTCGCGCTGCGTGGCGGCGTTTTCGCCGCAAGCGTGACTGCTCCCCGGCGCGCGCCGCGAGGCTGCTTTGTTTTCCGAAAACGCTCTGGCGGCGTATATGTCGGACGATTCCATTGTCTGACTATCAGAATGTCAAAGCAACTCGACAGAGCCACTAGCCGGAATCAATCCAACTAAAGATGCGCTTAATTGGGATTAATTCACTCACAAGACTCTAGCGAAAGCACTTTTTATGCTTTTGTGTACGTTTGCGCTTCCGATAATCTCGCTAACTGCGCGCCATGCCCGAGGTTTCACCCGATCGCCTCACGCAGCATGACCGTCGCATCGGCACGCTTCGTGCGTGCCCGTTGCGGTTGCACCGCGCGCTCACGCGCACGCCCGTCCCGACGTACGAAAAGCGTGGGCTCAGGGTAAGTTTTTCCAATTCGCTGCCAAAAATGACGCCGCAACGTGAGGAGTCCGACGCCCATCCCGCCGCGCAGTCATGGCAGGAGGAACCGCCTTTTCCGGTGGTTCCGGAGCGCAACTTCGCCGCGCAGCGCATGACGCTGTACGCGCTGCTCGTCGCCGCGATCGTGCTGCCGTGCGTGTACGTCGCCGTCACCGCCTTCACGGATTACCGCGCGCGCGTCACCGATGCCACCGAGTTCGTCGCGCGCAATGCCCGCGTCGCCGAGGAGCACGCGCTCAAGGTCTTCGATCTGAACGTGACCCTGAACGAGCGCATCGTCGATCTGCTCGGCGGCCTCGACGCCGACGCGATCCGTCGCGATAGCGCGACGATCCACCAGCGCCTCCGGGCGATCAGCGTCAACTATCAGCAGGTCGCGGCGGCGTCGGTGTTCGGCCCGGACGGCAAGCTGCTCGCGACGAGCCGCACGTATCCGACGCCCGACGTCTCCGTCGCGGACCGCGACGACTTCGGCGGCCTGCGCGCGGGCCGGCAGATCGAGCAGATTTCGCGCGTGACGACCGGCCGCGTCGCCGGCGAGCAGGTGTTCAACACGACGACAGCGCGCCTCACGCCCAGGGGCAAGTTCGACGGCATGGTGTCCATCGCGCTAAGGCCGTCGTACTTCGCCGCGTTCTATCGCGAGCTGATCGGCGACAACCCGAGCGTCTCGCTCGGCCTTTCGCGCTCGGACGGCGAAGTGCTCGCGTGGTATCCGCCGCGCCCGCCCGGGCGCATGACGCTCGCGCCCGGCTCGCCGCTGCGCGAGGCGTTCGGCACGGGACGCAGGAGCGGCGTCGTGAGGATCGTCTCCGGGCTCGACAATCAGTTGAAGATCGTCGCGTTTCGCCGCGTCGGCACGTATCCGGTCTACGTGTCGAGCGGCTATCCGATCGCGACGATCTGGGACGCCTGGTACCGGCATCTGAGCGTGCTCGCGCTGTCGGTCTTCGCGCCGTGCGTCGTGCTGTGGGGCGTCATCGGCCAATCGCTGCGGCGGCTCGCGACGGAAGAGGAAGCGTGGGAACGCTGGCAGGCCGAAGCGTCGATGCGCCGCTCGATCGAATCCGCGTATCGGCAGGCGCGCAAGATGGAGGCGCTCGGCAATCTCGTCGGCAGCGTCGCGCACGACTTCAACAACCTGCTGATGATCCTTTCGACCAACGTGCAGATCGCGCGGCGGCGCGGCGCGCCCGGCCTCGACCGCGAACTGGCCGCGATGGAGCGCGCGCTGAAGGGCGGCCAGTCGCTCACGCGCCAGTTGCTCGGCGTCGCGCGCAAGCAGCCGTTGCGCAGCGAGATCATCGCCATCGGCAAATGGGTGCCGGCGGGACGCGAGCTGCTGCGCGCATCGCTCGGGGCGAAGGTCGCGCTCAACGTCGAGGTCGCGCCGGACGTGTGGTCGATCCGCGTCGATCCGGCCGAGCTGGAGCTCGCGCTCATCAACGTCGCGGTGAACGCGCGCGACGCGATGCCCAACGGCGGCACATTCACCGTGCGCGCCGACAACGTGCGCTTTCGCCATGAGGACGGCTTTCCGATCACCGGCGAATTCGTGCAGATCACGCTGGAGGACAACGGCTCCGGCATGAGTTCGGACGTGCTCGGGCGCGCGTTCGAGCCGCTTTTCACGACCAAGCCGAAGGGCATGGGCACCGGCCTCGGCCTGCCGCAGGTGTTCGCGTTCTGCGAACGCGCGGGCGGGCTCGCGACCATCGACAGCGCGATCGGCGCGGGCACCGCCGTGCGTCTGTATCTGCCGCGCGCGGCGGCGGCGGGCGCGCCGGGCGCCGACGTCGCGCAGGAAGAGGTGGTGGCGCAGGAAGCGGACGGCCTGCGCGTGCTGCTCGTCGAGGACAACGAAGAAGTCGCCGCCGGCACCGAGGCGCTGCTCACGATGATGGGCCACCACGTCACTTACGTCTTCAACGCCGACGCCGCCGCCAGCGTGCTCGAAACCGCGCGCGCCGACGCCGCCGCCGACTTCCCCTTCGACGTCGTGCTGTCCGACATCCACATGCCCGGGCAGATGAACGGCATCGATCTCGCCGAGATGCTGCAGCGCTTCGAGCCGCATCTTCCGGTGATTCTCGTCACGGGCTACGCGGAAGAACTCGACCGCGCGCGGCAGGTCGGTGCGCGCGTGCTCTCGAAGCCGTTCGACATCGCGCTGCTCGATTCGCTGCTGCGCGCGATCCGCGAGCGCCGGCAGGACACGCGCACGGCCCGCTCCGTCGAGCGTTGAGCCTGTCGATTTTTGTACGCGCGGTTGTAAAAGCGCCGTCCGATTTCCGCAGGCTGTCGTGCCCGCGCGAGCCCTTCGCGACGCGCGCCCATCCGGCACGCGAGTTGCGTGACGGAGCGGTACGTGCGGCAATCGAACGTTGCCGATCCCGGAATACCGCCCATCGCAGGAGGCGTAAATGCGACACACCGTCATCGGAGTTTTCGACACTTTCGCGCAAGCCGAGGACGCGCGCTCGGCCTTGATCGCCGCAGGCTTCCCGCGCGGGGATATCGAACTGCAAGCGAACCCCAGGCGCGACGATGCCGCCGAGCCTTCCGACCTGTCCGATGCCGAGACGCATCGGGAGCCGGGCGTGCTCGCGAACATCGAGCGCTTTTTCAGCATGCTTTTTGGCGGACGCGATCAGCCGCCCGAAGTCGCGCACTATTCCGAGGCCGTGCGGCGCGGCGCGGTGCTCGTCGCGGTCGATACGCCTAGCGTCGAGCAGGCGGACATCGCGCGCGCGACGCTGACCGACCGGGGCGCGATCGATATCGACGAACGCGCGGCAAGCTGGTCGACGCTCGGGCACGGCACGCCCGCAACGCACGCCGCTGCGGACGACCGCGATCATTCGATACTGGACGAACTCGGTCTCGGACGCGGCAGCGCGGTGCCGGGACGCGATGCGGTGAACGAACCGGATCTGACGTCATCGCGCGCGCGGGCTTATCCGCGCGCCGATGTCGGCGATCCCGCCGAAGTGCCGCTCGGCGATCCGTACTCGCGGAACGACCCTGCGACGCTCACGCCGCGCGATTACGTCAGCGATCCCGCCGACGATCCGTTGATGCCGCAGGGCGGAATGCAGTCGCAATCGCAGTCGTGGGGACAGTCTCAATCCCAGTCGATGATGAGCGAAAACGAGCGCGCATCGCGCGACCCGCTCGCCGGACGCGATCCCGTGACGGGCCGCGATCCAATGGCGACCACCGGCATCGATCCGCTCGCGGCGCGCACCGAGCTCGCCGGCGAATCGATCTCCGAACGCGATGCGCTCGCGGGCCGCGATCCGTTGCGCACGACGGGCGCCGTCCCGCCGGAACGCGCCGCGATGAACGAGCCGCCGAGAGATCCGCTGCCGGGCGTGCGCACCGACACGGCTTCCGAATGGCGCTCGGTCGAGCCGCTCAGCCCGCTCGACGAACCGGCGGCGCCGTATCAGGCGGGCGCGGCGCGCGCGGCGGGATCATCGCCCGATCCGGTCGCGGCTTCCGCCGGGACGCAGGCGACGGGACCGGTCGGACCTGCGGCCACGACGGGTCCGCAAACCGTGCCCAACGAATCCATGGTGTACGAAGAGGACTTCCGCGCCGATTATGAATCGAAATATTCGGCGACGGGCGCGCCCTACGAGGACTATCAGGGCGCGTATCGCTACGGCGCGACGCTCGGCAACGACGACCGTTTCCGCAGCCGCGCGTGGGACGATCAGATGGAGTACGAGACGCGCCGCGACTGGGAAAGCAGGCATCCGGAAGGCGATACGTGGGAGCGCTTCAAGGCCGCGATCCGTCACGGCTGGGATCGCGTGACGGGACATCATCACGTCTGATTCACAAAACAGCAGCACGCAACGCATACGGCCCGCTCGCGCGGGCCGTTTTTATGTGCGAAAGGTGAGCGCTTATGCCGCCCGGTCGCGCACCCAGGCGACGTATTTGTCCATGAAGGTCTGCAGGTACTTGCGCGTGTCCTCGCTCACGATGTTCCCGTTCGCGTCGATCCGCTTTTCGTCGTGCTTGATATACATCTCGGGCTGGTTCATCAGCACGATATCCAGATACGCGCACACGCCGCGCAGATGCGATTGCGCGATCGCCGTGCCGATCGCGCCCACCGACGTACCGATGATCGCGCCCGGCTTGCCGCCCCACGCGCTGTGCCCCCACGGCCGCGAGCCCCAGTCGAGCGCGTTTTTCAGCACGCCCGGGATCGAGCGGTTGTATTCCGGCGTGACGATCAGCAGGCCGTTCGCATCGGCGATCTTCTGCTTCAACGTGCGCGCGGCTTCGGGAAAGTCGCTGTCGTAATCCTGGCTATAGAGCGGCAGGCTGCCGATGTCGAGAAACTCGAAGGAAAAATCGCTCGGCGCAAGCGACACGAGCGCATGCGCGAGCTGCTTGTTGAACGAATCGCGCCGCAGGCTTCCGACGACAACCGCGATCTTTAAGGCCATGACAACTTCCCCCGTGCAAGGATGAAAAGGTGGATGACCCGGACGATGAACCCGGTCCGGAGCGCCGTCCATGAGACGACGCGCGTGCACATGATAGAGGCATCGAGGGGAAATCGTCTTCCATTCCGGCGATATCAACGCGCCTATTTTTGCGATGAATTGAGCAATCTACTTCCAGCCGCGACGCCATGGGGTTTCCGGCCGGCTATCCCCATGTTTATCCACAGAATCTGTGGATAACTCTTGGGTAAGCGCAATTCTGTTTAGTTTTTGATTCGTATACGAAACAAGACGCCCGCGAAGTGGGCGCCTTGCGTCGTTAAGGGGCGATTTTACTGGCCGAAGAACACGTTGCATTGCGAAGCCGGACCCTGGCAGGTCGATGGCTGCGTTTCAGCCGCCTGAGCCCCGCCGATACTGGCGGACAGCACCAACGATGCAATCAAAGTCGCGAGAATGCGCTTCATGAGATCCTCCCGTTCGATTTATTTGCCCGATCGCGTTCGATCGATGATTCAACTGTAACTATGGAGGATTCGCATAAAAAGCAGGGCGATGGCAAGACGTTATTGCGAATATCGTAATAATATCGCTGTTAAACCAGCTCTTACTTGTCAGCCGCGCGCCCGTATTCCACCACTCTCGACAACAATGTGTTGGTTCAATCGGTATTTTTGGCCAATAGGTTTCCTTCTAGACTGCTCCTCGAGCGTCGGCCTGACGCAAAACGCATCCAGGAGGTGTCCCATGAAAAACACGCTGATCGGCGGTCTGGTTCTGTCCGCGCTTCTCGCCACCGCGCCCGCCTTCGCTCAATCGACGTTCGAGGGCAAATCGCGCGCTGAAGTCAAGGCGGAACTCGCGAGCGCCCGTCGCGCGGGCGATCTCGATGCCATCAATTCGCTGAGCTATCCGCAACTGCGCCCGTATCAGGAACGCCACGCGCAAATGCACGCCGCCGACATGCGCGACGGCGGCAGCGCCCGGTAATCAGCAGCATTCCCGAAGAATCAGAGGCAGCAGTCTGAACTGGCCCTCCTCCACCGTCGAACAGAAGGTGGTTTCGCCCGACGCGCCCGCGCCGGGCGTTTTTTTGCGCGCTCAAAGCATCACGGTCAGGCAGAACGTGACCGTGACGAGCGATACCACCGTCGAGAAGAGAATCGTGCTCGACGTCACGCCGCCGTCGCGCCGATAAAACTCCGCGAGCATGAACGGGCCGGTGCCGGTCGGCAGCGCGCTCAGGATCACCGCGGATTTCGCCCAGAGCGGCGGCAGGCCGAATACGTGGAACGCGAGCCACCAGGTCAGCAACGGCTGCGCGAGCAGCTTGAGACTCACGAGCGCGCTCGTCGTCCTCATGTCGTGTGCCTCGCCCTTCGCGCCGAGAAAGAGCCCGAGCGCGACGAGCGCGACGAGCGCGACGAGCGCGCATGGGCTCGCCGCACCGCCCAGCAGCTTGAGCAGCGCCTGTGCGCCCTCCGGCACATGCGCGCCCGAGCCGCTCAACAGCGCGCCCGCAAGCGGCGCGATCAGCAGCGGATTCTTTACGAGCGATTTGGCCACATGCCCGAGCGTCGCCGCGATGTGCTTCTCGGTCTGCAGCCCGAGCTCGATCAACACGATCGCAACGGCGAACAGCACGCACACGGTGATGATCGTCGCGATCACGGCGGGCGCGAGACTTTCCTTGCCGAATGCCAGCAGACAGAGCGGTATCCCGACGAAGCCCGTGTTCGGATAAGCGGCGTTGAGTCCGTCGATGCTCGCGTCCGCGAGATGACGCGACTGCATCAGACGCACGATGAGCGTCAGCAGAAAAATCACCGCCGAGCCGATGCCGAAAGCAGCGATGAACGCGGGTTGATCGAGCATGCTCCACGGCGTCTTCGCCATGATGTCGAAGAGCAGCGCGGGCAGCGCGAGATAGACGACGAACCGATTCAGCTCGGATACGGCGGCCGGCCCCAGCTTGTTCAGCTTGCGGCATGCGTAGCCCGCGAAGATGAGGCCGAAGACCGGCAGGATGATCGTGAAGAGCGGAGTGAGCAGCGAAGGCAGAGACGCGAATGCGTGAGGCAGAAAGACCGGCGAAGGCATGATGCAGCTGCTTGGAGCGTGAGAGGGAAAGAGCGAGAGGATACTCGCAGTCGAAAAAGGTGAGGCGATTCGGGAGCGGCTCGACGGTGAGCGGCGCCATGCGCGCACCGCTCACTCTTCGTCGGTTCATCGGGATCGCGAAGCAATGCAGCGATCTCGATCAGACCGTTAAGTGGCCGATGCAACCCTTTGTTCCGCAACGTATTTGCTATTCATCGGATTATTGCGCTGCAACAGTCGAGCGTGCGTTCGAACGGTGAGCCGCGCACGTCCGCACGACGGCGCGTTGATGCGCTCCAGCAAAAGGTGAGGCGATACGGGAGTTGGAAGGCGGACGCATCGACGAGCGGTTTTCCCGGAACAAAACTCAGTCGGGACAGGCACTTGCGCGTCTCACCGCATTTTGCACGCGCCGTCGCCCGCACCTTGAGGTGAGAAAGTTCGGGAGCCGATTCAGGCCGGAACGACACTTGCTGCTCCGTCTTCCCTCGCACTACTCGAACACTCAGGCAACATGAAAATCAGAAGACCTTGGGCATATGGCGCCGCGACACTCGCGTTGCTCGGCGGCGTCGCCTCGCTGGTCGCTTATGCATCGAACGGAGCGCGCAAGAGCGGCAACGACAACGTGCCCGAACCGTCGAAGGCCGTCGATCTCGATCGCTATCTCGGCCACTGGCATGAGTTCGCGCGCTACGAGAACCGCTTCGAGCGCAACTGCGAAGCCGTGACCGCGAACTATGCGCGCCGCGAGGACGGGCTCGTCTCCGTGGTCAATGCGTGCAGGCAAGGCGGGCTGACCGGGCCGTATCGTTCGGCGGAAGGACGCGCGAAGATCGTTCCGGGATCGAACGGGACGAAGCTGAAGGTGTCGTTCTTCGGTCCGTTCTATGTCGGCGACTACTGGATCCTCGATCACGCCGACGATTACACGTGGTCCATTGTCGGCGAGCCGAGCGGGCGTTATCTGTGGATTCTGACGCGCGAGGCGAAGCCTTCTTCCGAGCTGCGCCGTTCACTGATCGAGCGCACGCGGGCGCTCGGTTACGACGTCACGATGCTGCGGGAGACGCAGCAAGGCTGATCTCGCGCCTTGCTACCCCTTGCACGCGATGAGCAGCGAATTCTGGTTGTTCTCGGTCGACTGCCCGAGCACGTCATAGCCGCTCGGACAAAGCACTTTCGCGTTATCGGTGCAGTTGCGCCAGCCGCCATACGCGGGGCACTGGACCTGCTGCGTGGGACGTCCATCGGCGGAGAAAAGCGGCGGCGCGCTGCTGCATCCGGCAAGCGCCCACGCGCAGCCCGCGAACATGACCGAAAGGCCGATCGCCCGGCCGAGTTTCATCCCGCGTTTCATCCGATACCCCTTTGATTCTTGGTCGTTATTTTCGATGTCGGGAGTATGCCACGCGAAGCTTTCGCGCCGGTTTGGCCTGTTCGCGAAAGGGCGTCAGACGGCAATCCCCAGCGCGGCGATTTTCTTGTACAGCGTCGCCCGCCCGATGCCGATCTTCTCCGCCGCATCGGCGACGCGTCCGCCGCTCGCGCGCAGTGCGTCGGAGAGAAAGCGTCGTTCGAAATCGGCCATCGCGTCGGCATACGACAGGTTCGTAGGACCGCCGGCTTCCTGCGCGGCCGGCTCCGCCTGCGCCGCGAGCGCGACACGCCCCGCGTCGATGAACGCGCTCAGCGCGCGGGCATCGATATGCTCGCTTTCCGAGAGCATCAGCGCGCGCTCGAGCGTGTTGCGCAACTCGCGCACGTTGCCCGGCCACGAATAGGCCATGAGCAGCCGCAGCGCATCCTTGTGCAGCACGAAATGGCTCACGTGCCCCGGACGCGCGTCGCCCGACAGGTCTTCCAGAATCGAATACGCGAGCGCCTCGATATCGGCGAGACGCTCGCGCAGCGGCGGCGCGTGGATCGTCAGCACATTCAGGCGATAGAACAGGTCCGCGCGAAAGCGTCCCGCCGCGACGAGCGCGGGCAGATCGGCGGACGTCGCGGCGATGATCCGCACATCCGCGCGCACGATGCGGTTCGAGCCGAGCGGCTCGAACTCCTTGTCCTGCAACACGCGCAGCAGCTTGCCCTGCAGCGGCAGCGGCATGTCGCCGATTTCGTCGAGGAAGAGCGTGCCGCCGTCGGCCAGCTCGAACTTGCCGACGCGACCTTTGCGCTCCGCGCCGGTGTACGCGCCCGGCGCCGCGCCGAAGAATTCGACTTCGAGCAGCGTGTCCGGAATCGCGGCGACGTTGACGGTCACGAGCGGCTTGCCCGCGCGCGTCGATGCGCCGTGGATCGCGTGCGCGAGCAGCTCCTTGCCGGTGCCGGTTTCGCCGAGCAGCAGCACGGGCGAATCGACGAGCGCCGCGCGCCGCGCCTGGCGTTTCGCTTCGAGACTGACCGGACTCGTGCCGACGAAGCTCGAAAACGTGTACTTCGCGCGCCGCGCCTGCGCGAGCGACTGGCGCGTCGCGATCAGCTCCTGCTGCACGCGCGAGTAATGCGCGAAGAGCGGCGTGAGCGCCTTCATCTCGTCGAAGAGCGCGAAGCCGATCGCGCCGATGGTCGCGCCCGACTCGTCCTTGAGCGGCAGACGCGTGACCACGAGGGGTTCGCGGCCGGTTTCCAGCACGTCGAGCAGGATCGGCTTGCCCGTCGCGACGACTTCGCGCATCAGGCTGTTCGGAATCACCGCTTCGCAGTCGAGCCCGATCGCGTCGAGCGGATCGGAGAAGCCGAAGCGCGCCGCGTAGCGCTTGTTGATCCACACGACGCGTGCGTCCGCATCGACGATGAACGTGCCTTCGCTCAGATTCTCGAAGGTCTTGAAAAGCGATTCCATCGCGCGGCGCATCACGTCGCTGTAGTCCGCGGGGACGTTGATCCAGTCGTTGCGCATGGCGCCCTGTGTCTCCGATATCTCTTATTCGAGACGGACTATCTCAATTTTGAGACACGCCGGCTATCCGCATCTGCACTGATTTTCAGACGGCGATTGGCGCTGCGCGGCGCATCCGCGCGTCTCGATTTCGAGACATCAGGCTGAAACGTTACGATGTCATGCTTGCCCGATGCCCGCCCCGCCTTGGTTTCAGCGTCCTGGCATGAAAGCTGCGTTTCGCCGCGCGGCGCGTACCCGCGCATCGGATGCGCTTCCAGAAGAAGCGCGCACTACGTTTCAAAGAACAAACCACTCACGGAGACTCAATGTCGTTCATCATCGTGCTCGCCGCCCTGGCGTTCCTGATGCTCGCCGCCTACCGCGGCTACAGCGTCATTCTTTTCGCGCCGATCGCGGCGCTGGCGGCGGTCCTGCTCACCGACCCCGCCGCCGTCGCGCCGGTGTTCTCCGGCATCTTCATGGAGAAGATGGTCGGCTTCGTGAAGCTTTACTTCCCTGTGTTTCTGCTCGGCGCGGTGTTCGGCAAGGTGATCGAGCTGTCGGGCTTCTCCGAGTCGATCGTCGCCGCGGCGATCCGGTACATCGGCAAGTCGCGCGTGAATGCGGTGATCGTCGCGGTGTGCGCGTTGCTCACCTATGGCGGCGTGTCGCTGTTCGTGGTCGTGTTCGCGGTGTATCCGTTCGCGGCGGAGATGTATCGCCAGAGCAATATTCCGAAGCGCCTGATGCCGGGCGCGATTGCGCTGGGCGCGTTCTCGTTCACGATGGATTCGCTGCCGGGCACGCCGCAGATCCAGAACATCATTCCGACGACGTTCTTCAAGACGACCGGCTGGGCCGCGCCGTGGCTCGGCGTGATCGGGTCGTTGTTCATCATCGCGGTGGGTCTGACGTTCCTCGAATGGCGCCGCCGCTCGACGATGGCCAAGGGCGAAGGCTACGGCACGTCGCTCGTGAACGAGCCGGAGCGTGTGGAATCGACGTCGCTGCCGAACCCGGTGCTCGCGATTGCGCCGCTGATTCTCGTCGGCGTTGCGAACTTCGTGCTGACGAAGTGGATTCCGACGTGGTACGGCGCGAGCTACACGGTGCCGCCGGAAGTGCTGCCGGGCGTGCATGCGCCGGTTACGACGGCGGTGAAGACCGTCGTCGCGATCTGGGCCGTCGAAGGGGCGCTGCTGCTCGGCATCGTGCTCGTTTTGCTGACGGCGTTCTCGCGTGTGAAGGAGCGGTTTGCGGTCGGCACGCGTGCGGCCGTCGCGGGCGCGTTGCTCGCGGCGATGAACACCGCGTCCGAGTATGGCTTCGGCGGTGTGATCGCGGCTTTGCCGGGGTTTCTCGTGGTCAGCGATGCGCTGAAGAGCATTCCGAATCCGCTCGTCAATGCGGCTATTTCGGTGAGTTCGCTGGCGGGGATTACGGGTTCTGCGTCGGGGGGTATGAGTATCGCGCTCGCCGCGATGTCCGATACTTTTATCGCCGGGGCGCAGGCGGCGCATATTCCGCTCGAAGTGCTGCATCGGGTTGTGGCTATGGCCTCCGGCGGCATGGATACGTTGCCGCATAACGGCGCGGTCATCACGCTGCTCGCGGTGACGGGGCTTACTCATCGGGAGTCTTATCGCGATATCTTCGCTGTTACCGTCATTAAGACGTTGGCCGTGTTCTTTGTTATCGCCGTGTATTACTTGACTGGGATTGTTTGAGGGTTCTTTCCTCGCCGACGTGGAATTCCGGTTTCGCGTCGGTCTCTTCCTTTTTGCTTGCGCCGGCCGGCGTGGAATCCTGTTTTCGTGTCGGTCTCTTCCTTTTTGCTTCCGCCGGCCGGCGTGGAATCCTGTTTTCGTGTCGGTCTATTAGCACTGCCCCTGTGCGGGGCGGCAGTCACTTTCTTTGCTGCTGCAAAGAAAGTAACCAAAGAAACAGCTTTCCCCAGCCTAAGCACTTCAGGCCGGCCGCGGCACAGAAGATTGCACGTGGTCCAGCAGTAGCGAGTGCCCTCATAGGCCTAACCGGGCTTGGATCGCGCACGGTCTGACAAGCTAGAAGTTATAGCGCGCTGGTTCAGCACCAAATAGCTCCGGCACAGCGCTACGCGCTGCCGTTGGGTCTGCAAGGGAAACCAACGGAAGGCAAATGCAGTGAGATGGAAGCGTTAGTAAAGATGCACGCGCATCCCCGATGGACCGGTCGGCCGCGAAGCGGGCCGGAGCTATTTGGCGCCTTACCAATCAGTTGAGTGGTGCGATGTGGCAGACCGTGCGCGATCCAAGCCCCGTGAGTTTTGTGAGGGCACTCGCTACTGCCGGACCACAGCCGTTCTTCTGTGCCGGGGCCGGCATGAAGTACTTTGGATGGGGATAGCTGTTTCTTTGGTTACTTTCTTTGCAGCAGCAAAGAAAGTGACTGCCGCCCCGCACAGGGGCAGTGCTAATAGACCGACACGAAAACAGGATTTCACGCACGCACGCGCCCGAGAATAAACCAGGCGGCTACCGCCCCGCACAGGGGCAACGCAAATAGACCGACGCGAAATCAGGAAGTCCATAGAAGCGAAAGCAAAACAAACCCTAATTTACGCACAACAACCCGCCCTTCCAAACTCCGCAGAACGCCAACAAAACCTGAAGGAAAAAAACCCGCCCATGACTCAAACCGCATTGAACAAATCCCTCGCCGGGAAAACGGCGCTAGTAACCGGCTCGACGAGCGGAATCGGTTTAGCGATCGCCACCTCGCTGGCCCACGCCGGCGCGAACCTCGTGCTAAACGGCTTCGGCGACATCGACGGCGCGTTGAAGCAAATCGAGGCCACCGGCGTGAAAGCCGCGCATCATCCCGCCGACATGACCAAGCCCGAAGAAATCGAAGCGATGATCTCGTTCGCGAACGACACCTTCGGCGCCGTCGATATCCTCGTGAACAACGCAGGCATCCAGCACGTCGCGACCATCGACGAATTCCCGGTCGATCGCTGGGACGCGATCATCGCGATCAATCTGAGCTCGGCGTTCCACACGATGCGTGTCGCGCTGCCGCAGATGCGCGGGCGCAACTGGGGCCGCGTGATCAACATCGCATCGGTGCACGGGCTCGTCGGCTCGGCGGGCAAATCGGCCTATGTCGCCGCGAAGCACGGCATCCTCGGCCTGACGAAGGTCGCGGCGCTCGAAAACGCCCGCACCGGCGTGACCATCAACGCGATCTGCCCGGGCTTCGTGCTCACGCCGCTCGTGCAGAAACAGATCGAAGACCTCGCCGCCCGCGATTCGCTCTCGCCCGACGCCGCACGCGCCAAACTGCTCGGCGACAAGCAGCCGTCCGCGCAGTTCGTGACGGCGCAGCAGATCGGCGACATGGCCGTCTTCCTCTGCTCCGACGCCGCAAGCGAAATGCGCGGCTCGGCGCTGCAGATCGACGGCGGATGGAGCGCGCAGTAAGCAAAGCGCCCTATCGGCGACATTCCGCCGCACTTGAGCGTTTCATTCGCATTCCCCTAAAGATCGTGGGGACAAAGGCCGTTATGTCCTTGTAATTCGAAGCGCGCCGCCCGTCGTCCGGGCGGCGCGCGCATCGGAAGAGAACAAGGACATCATGCGCAACAACCAGCCCGTCACCCAGCAAGAGTTCGATTACCCCGCCTCGGAGATGCTCGTCTCCGCGACCGATCTCTCCGGCAACATCCAGTACTGCAATCCGGCGTTCGTCTCAGTGTCCGGCTTCTCGCGCGAGGCGCTGATTGGGCAGCCGCACAACGTCATCCGTCATCCCGACATGCCGCGCGAAGCCTTCGCCGATCTCTGGTCGACGGTCCGCGCCGGCCGCTCGTGGACCGCGCTCGTGAAAAACCGCCGCAAGAACGGCGACCATTACTGGGTGCGCGCGAACGTGACGCCCGTGATGGAGCACGGCAAGGTCGTCGGCTATCTCTCCGTGCGCGTGAAACCGACGCGCGAGGAAGTGCGCGAAGCGAGCGCGCTGTATGCGCAGATGAAGGCGGGCAACGCGCCGCACAGGCTCGTGCGCGGCGCGCTCGTGAAGGGCGGTCTCGCGGGCCGGCTCGCCGCGCTTGCGCACATGCCGGTGAGCGCGCGCTGCGGCGCAGCCTTCGCCGCCGTGCCCGTCGCGACGCTGATCGCGGGCCTCGTCGGCTGGCGCGGCGCGCCGCCGCTTTCCTTCTGGTGCGCGTTCGGCGCGAGCGCGGCAGTGAGCTTCGCGGCGTGGCTCGCGCTGTCGCGTCAGGTGGATGCCCCCGTGCGCACGATGTCCGGCTTCGCGGCGCGCATGGCCGCGGGCGATCTGACCGTCGAGATGCCCGATATCGCCCGCCGCGACGATCTCGGCGACGTGCAGCGCGCGCTCGGCCAGTTGAAGGCGAATCTCGCGGCGATCGTGTTCGACGTGCGCGGCCAGATCGGCGGCATGCTCGACGCCGCAAACGAGATTTCGAGCGGCAACACGGACCTGTCGCGCCGCACGGAGATGCAGGCGGCCTCGCTCGAACAGACCGCCGCGACGATGGACCAGCTGACCACGACCGTCCAGGGCAACGCCGACGCCACCGTGCGCGCGCTGGAGCTCGTGAAGGAAGCGCAGGCCGCGGCCGACGACGGCGGGCGCATCGCGAGCCAGGTCGAGCAGACGATGGCGGGCATCACGGCGGCGTCGCGGCGCATCGCGGACATCACCGATGTCATCGACGGCATCGCATTCCAGACCAATATTCTCGCGCTGAACGCGGCGGTCGAAGCGGCGCGCGCGGGCGAGGCCGGCCGCTCGTTCGCGGTCGTCGCGACCGAAGTGCGCAACCTGGCGCAGCGCTGCGCGGCATCGGCGAAGGAAATCGAAGGCGTGGTGGCGACGAGCGTCGCGCAGATCGCGGAAGGCACGAACCTCGTCTCGCGCACGACGAGCCAGATGCGCGCGATCGACGAAGCCGTGAACCGCGTATCGACGATCATCATGGAGGTCGCGAAGGCGAGCGGCGAGCAGGCCGACGGCATCGCGCAGGTGAATCAGGCGGTCGCGCATCTCGACGACTCGACCCAGCAGAACGCCGCGCTCGTCGAGCAGGCGGCGGCCACCGCGCAGCGCCTCGCGGAACGCGCCGTGGTGCTCGACGAAGCCGTGCGCCTCTTTACCGTGGCGAAGGCTTAGGAAAGCGCGCATCGCTTGGTACTATCGGAGCATTGCCAACGAGGAGTGTCTCCGATGACCGCTGAGAACAATCGCGCGGAAGAAGCGCGAGCGATGGAACGTATCGTCAACGCGACGCGCCAGGTTCAGTCCGCCTTTCTCGCGCTGCAGAAGCAGTTTCCGCCCGAAGGCGACGGCCGCCCGTCGCAGATGGCGCTGCAGACCTTCGACGCCGCGCTTCAGGAACTCGAAGACGCGCAGGCGGCCTTCGACACCATGCTCAACGATCTGTTCGACGGCAACCGCTGACGCGCCGCGTCCGGCATCACGCCGGCTTCACGCATTGCGCAGCTCGGGCACGTCTTCCTGCGGGCCGCTCAGCGCGGCTTCGCTGCCCGTGTCGGTCAGGCCCGCCCACGGCACGCCGTCGGTGGATTGACGGCGCGCGGCGGCCACGCACGCCTCCACCAGTTCCTTGAACGACACCGCCGCCGAACTCGTGCGCACGAGCACTTCACCTTGCAGCGGGCTTTCGGGAAACACCAGTCCGACGATCAGTTCCGCCGATGGCGCCCGCTGATGCAGACGCCGCAGCAGATTGCGCAGATACGGCGGCGACTCGGCCGCATCGAACGACACCACGCAGATGATCGACACGCCCGCGAGATCGACTTCGCCGAAGCGCCCGCGCGAGAAGCGCTCATAGCCCGCGAAGTCCGCGTGAAGGCCGTGCTTGCGAAAGAGCTGAACGGCGATGGTCGCGGCGAGATCGTCCAGCTCGCTTCGCCCCGCGATGCACAGCACCGATGCGGTATGCCCTTCCTTCTCGGCATCGAAGCGCGCGGGCGGCATCTCGGGCGCGAGCTTCGATGCTTCGTCCGACGACTCGAAGCTCGCGGGCAATTCTTCCTTCGGCGTGACGGTGACGGCCGTGTCTTCCGCATCCTCCAGCCCTTCGATGATGTCGAGCGCCGACTCGTTGATGCGCCGCAACTGGTCCGCCGTCACGACGCCGCGCAGCACGTCGTTGTGGGCGTAGCGCAGGCCTTCGAGCGCGACTTCGTCGTAGTAGGCGATCAGCGAGCGCTCCTTCAGCAGTGTCTCGGCCTGCACGAGCGCTTCGTCGGGATCGTTGGCGAGCAGGCGCTGATAGAAGTTTTCGGCGGGCGTGAGCGCGGGCCTGTCGCCGAACAGCACGTCGAGAAATTCGAGGCGGTCGACGTGACGGCCGAGAATCACGAGGCACAGCGTGAGCGGCGTCGAAAGCACGAGGCCGATCGGCCCCCAGATCCAGCTCCAGAAGATCGCCGCGACGATCACCGCGAACGGCGACAGCCCCGTGCTGTGTCCATAGAGCAGCGGCTCGACGACCTGACCGGCCACGATATCCGTCACGCCGAAGAGCACGATGGTCCACACGAGCATCGCCCAGCCCGGCCCGACCGCCGCCGCGAACACGACCGCGATGATCGCCGCGATCCACGTCCCGACATAGGGCACGAAGCGCAGCAGCGCGGTCATCACGCCGAACAGCAACGCGCCCGGCACGCCGATGATCACGAGCCCGATCGAAATGACGATGCCCACGCCCACGTTGATGCCGAGTTGCGCGAGAAAGTAGCGCGACAGGCGCCGCGCGGCCTCGTCCATCGCGGTGGTCGCGCGATGCAGATCGCGCGAGCCGAAGAGGCGGATCAGCCGGTCGCGCAAATCCTCGCGCTGCAAAAGGATGAACACCGCGACCACGAGCACGATGCCCGTGGTTTCCAGCGGGCTGATGACCGGCGACAGAAAGCGCTGCGCGAGCTCCAGCGGCGTCGGCGTGGGCTGGTGCACTTCGACGGGCATCGGCTGATCGATCGGCGATGCCGCCGGGTTGTCCTCGTTCTTCGGCTCCTGCTCGCGCGCGGGCGACAGGCGCTTCAGCGCACGCGATGCGCGGCCCAGAAACTCGTCGGCGCGGCCGACGGTCATCTTCTGCACGGTGTCGATCTTGCGCTCGACCGCGACCTGATATTTCGGCAGATCGCCCGCGAGCTGCGCGACCTGCGCGCCGATCAGCGCGCCGACGGCCGTCAGCACGGAAAGCGCGATCACCACCGCGACGATCACCGACGGCACCTGTCCGAAGCGCAAGCGGCGCAGAAAGTCGACGAAAGGCGCGAGCAAAAAGCTCAACAGAATCGCGAGGATGATCGGAATCATCACCGCGCGCCCGAAGTACAGCGCGCATATGACGACGACGCCCGTCACCAGCGACGCCAGCGCGCGCACGCCGGGCGTTTCGGGCGGCAGGATCTTTGCGGGTGGCCGGCGCGGCCCGGGTGCTTGCGGCATGGGTAACGGCTCGCTTTCAGGATGAAGTCGCGCGGCGCACGGCATGCCGTGGCACGGCCGGCTTGATTGCGGGAGCAAGGAACGATCAAGCAAGGCACGTGCCGTCGCGAACGTGCGGATCGCGCCTGGGGTGAGGCTATTCGGGAGCCGAATTCTACTTCATCGCCACAACGGTGAGGAGATTCGGGAGCGATGATTGCGCAGCGCGATCGGTGGTCTATGGGCGTCATCGAGACAATCAGTTGGATGCGCGGGCACGGCGCGTGCGAAATTGTCGATCCCGCATCAAAGGCTCACACCGCAGCCGTTCACGGAAAAACATCATGGGAGTGGAGTCACCCTGCATCAACATCTGCAAGTTCGACGAGAAGACCGGCTTCTGCATCGGCTGCCTGCGCACCAGGGACGAGTGCAAGCAATGGAAGAAGATGAAGGACAAGCATCGCGTTCGCATCATCGATGAAAGGCCGAAGCGCAAGGCGAAACTCAGGAAGCACGGGAAGTAGGCATCGCGAAAGGACAAATGCTGGACTGGTCGGCGTCAGGGTGATGCGCCTCCCACGCCGCGCGCGGACTACACTGAATTGGGCTTTGCAGGGAGTTCAGCCATGAAAGTGACCGCATTGGTTTTGGCATCGGCCTTCGTTTCGACGTCCGCTTTCGCGCAATTGCATCCGAGCGTCGAAACTGACATGTACGCGCCGCAAAACAGCACGAAGCTCATGCCGAACGCACCGCTCGGCAGTCAGTATCCGACGCACGGCAACGCGCAAGCCGGCGAACTCAATCTCAATCCGAGCGATCCGCGCGCTCAACTCGTCAACGGCCTGCCGAACAACGCGAACAGCGGCGGCTACGGCTCGCCGCTCGCGGGCAACAAGGCGAATGTGCCTCGCGGCGAATGAAGACAACGTGAGATAAAGGCCCATAATCGCGCTCACCGTTCTCGTTTCGAGAACAGTTAATTTAAATTCCCTGCCATTCCGCTTTTTCGCGCAAGAACCCATACTTGATTCACACGACGGGAACCTCTCCCGCCGACACGATCAACCAAGGGAACTTGCCATGAAGCTTTACTACCATCCGCTGTCCGGCCATGCGCACCGCGCACTTCTGTTCCTCAATGTGCTTGCGATCGACCATGAAGAAGCATTCGTCGATCTCGCGGCGGCCGAGCACAAGACGCCCGAGTACCTCAAGCTGAACTGCTTCGGGCAGGTTCCCGTGCTCGTCGATGGCGACACCGTGATCGCCGATTCGAACGCGATTCTTGTCTATCTCGCCAAAAAATCCGGCGATACGACATGGCTGCCCGAAACGCCCGCCGAAGCCGCCGCGGTGCAGCGCTGGCTGTCGGTCGCGGCGGGCCAGATCGCGTTCGGCCCGGCGGCCGCGCGTCTCATCACCGTGTTCGGCGCGAAGTTCAATGCGGAGGAAGTCATCGCCCGCGCGCACAACGTGCTCAAGGTGATCGATTCGGAACTCGCGAACCGCGACTGGATCGCCGATATCGGCAGCACGCATCCGACCATCGCGGATATCGCGCTCTACAGCTACATCGCGAGCGCGCCCGAAGGCAACGTCGATCTCTCCGCTTACGCGAACGTGAATGCGTGGCTGAAGCGCGTCGAAGCGCTGCCCGGCTTCGTTCCGTTCCAAAAGACGGCCGCGGGTCTCGCGGCGTAAAGTGAGCGCGGCGGCTGCGCGCTTTTCACCTTGCGCCCTGCCGCCGCGCCTGAACCGAAGAGGCATCGATCATGTCCGCTTCCGCGCTTTCCACTGTTCCGCCCGTCGCCGCGCCCGCGCCGTGGCATCGCGGCGAAATCGCCATTCAAAAGGCCTTCGGCGTCGATGAGCGCATGGACGGCGTCGGGCGGCGCGTCGTGCGCGATTACATGCCGGATCAGCATCGCCAGTTCTTCGCGCAACTGCCGTTCATCGTGGCGGGCGCGGTCGACGAACACGGCGATCCGTGGGCGACGCTCTTCGCCGGGCATCCCGGCTTCATGCATACGCCCGATGCGAAGACGCTGTCGATGCGCCGCGCGCGCGATCCGCTCGATCCCGCCGACGCCGGCATGCACGACGGCGCGTCGATCGGACTGCTCGGCATCGAGCTGCACACGCGGCGGCGCAATCGCATGAACGGCGTGATCCGTCGCGATGGCGCGAGCGTGGAATTCGACGTGGCCGTCGAGCAGAGCTACGGCAATTGCCCGCAGTACATCCAGTTGCGCGATTTCGAGTTCGTGCGCGATCCGGCCGCGCCCTCGCCCGTTTCGCCGGTCACGCCCGGCGCGCTTTCGCCGCGCGCGAAGGCGATGATCGCGGCCGCGGACGCCTTCTTCGTCGCGTCGTATTTCGATGGCGAGGACGGGCATCGGCAAGTGGACGTGTCGCATCGCGGCGGCAAGCCGGGCTTCGTGCGGCAGTCGGACGACGGCTCGCTCACCATTCCCGATTTCGCGGGCAATCTCTTCTTCAACACGCTCGGCAACATCCTCGTGAACGGCCGCGCGGGACTCGTGTTCGCGGACTTCGAAACGGGCGATATGCTGCAGCTCGCGGGCGAGGCCGAAGTGCTGCTCGATTCGCCCGAAACCGCCGCGTTCCAGGGCGCGGAACGTCTGTGGCGCTTCACGCCGCGCCGCATCGTGTATCGCGCCGATGCGCTGCCCTTGCGATGGAAGGCGCGCAGCGACGGCGCATCGCCGAACTCGCTGATGACCGGCGACTGGCACGAAGCCGCCGAGCGCATGAAGGCCGCCGCGCTCGCGAACGCATGGCGCACGTTCCGCGTGAGCCGGATCGTCGACGAAAGCGATGCGATCCGCTCGTTCCATCTCGAACCCGCCGATGGCGCGGGCATCGTGCCGCACAAGGCCGGACAGCATCTGCCGATTCGCGTCACGCTGCCGGGCGAGACGAAGCCGCAGATCCGCACGTACACGCTGTCGGCGGCGCCATCGGATGGCGTGTATCGCATCAGCGTGAAGCGCGATGGCCGCGTGTCCGCGCATTTGCACGACACGCTGAAGGCAGGCGACGCGATCGAAGCGCGCGCGCCCGCGGGCGATTTCACGATCGATCCGTTCGAGCGCCGTCCCGCCGTGCTGATGGCGGCGGGGGTCGGCATCACGCCGATGCTCGCGATGCTGCGGCACGTCGTCTATGAAGGCTTGCGCAAGCGCCGCGTGCGTCCGGTATGGATGATCGTGTCGGCGCATTCGCTCGCGAGCCGCGCGTTCGCGCAGGAAATCGATGCGCTCGCGCAAAGCGCGGGCGGCGCGGTGAACGTGATCCGCGTGCTGAGCGACACGAACGGCGCGCGGCTCGCGCGCGACTACGACGCATCGGGGCGCATCGATATCGATCTGCTGACGAGCCGTCTGCCCTTCAACGACTACGATTTCTATCTGTGCGGGCCGGGCGCGTTCATGCAGACCATCTACGACGGCCTGCGCGCGCTCAACGTTTCTGATGCGCGCATCCACGCGGAGGCGTTCGGTCCATCGGCGCTGAAGCGCACAGCCGATCGCGGCGCGGACGTGAAGCCGATGCGCCCCGCCGCGACGGAACCGGTGAAGATCGAATTCCTGAAGTCGGGCGCGAATGCGCAGTGGAAGCCGGGCAGCGGCACGTTGCTCGAACTGGCAGAAGCGAGCGGCCTTTCGCCGGAATTCAACTGCCGAGGTGGCACGTGCGGGACTTGCAGGACGCGCATCGTGCAGGGCGCGGTGTCGTATGAAAGCGAGCCGGCGTTCCACGTAGCCGACGACGAAGCGCTGATCTGCTGCGCGATGCCCGCCGCGGACGAAAGCGGCAGGCTCGAACTGGAGTTGTGATGTCCCGTTGAAGCGGTTGCGGATTGTGCGTGGCGCGCATATCCCCGAGAATGCACGGCATCTTTCAAGCTTGCATGCCTCGTGCTTTCCCATGGACCGTTTACAGGCAATGACGACCTTCGTCACGGTGGTCGAAACCGGCGGCTTCGCGTCCGCCGCGCGCAAGCTCGATGTCTCGCCTTCCGTCGTGAGCCGCGTCGTGACGGAACTCGAGGAGCACCTCGGCGTGCGCCTCCTCACGCGCACGACGCGCGTCGTGCGTCTCACCGACGCGGGCAGCGGTTATTTCGAGGACTGCCGCCGCATCCTCGGCGAAGTCGAGACCGCCGAGCTCTCCGCGACGGGCACGCATTCATCGCCGCGCGGCCTGCTGTCGATCACCGCGCCGGTGATGTTCGGCCGGCTGCACGTCACGCCCATCGTGCTCGACTATCTGCACCGCTATCCCGAAGCCGATGCAAGCTGCTGGTTCGTCGACCGCGTCGTGAATCTCGTCGATGAAGGCATCGACGTGGCGGTGCGCATCGCGCAATTGCCGGACTCGTCGTTGCAGGCGATCAACGTCGGACGCGTGCGGCGCGTGCTGTGCGCATCGCCCGCGTATCTGGCGAAGCACGGCACGCCGCGCCATCCGGACGAGCTCGCGGCGCATGTGATCATCGCGTCGACGGGCTCGTCGTCGCCGCCGGAATGGCGTCTGCACGACGGCGAGCGGCAATTTCTCGTGCGCACGCATCCGCGCTTCACGACGACCACCAACGATTCGGCCATCGCCGCCGCGCTCGCGGATTTCGGCATCGCGCGGCTCATGTCCTATCAGGCCGCGCAGCATGTGAGCGAAGGCCGCCTCGTCGTGGTGTTGCGCGAATTCGAGCCGCCGCCCTTGCCGATTCATCTCGTGCATCGCGAAGGCCGTCATGTGACGCAGAAGGTGCGCGCGTTTCTCGATCTCGCCGTGTCGACACTGCGCGCCGACGAATCGTTGCGCTGATCGCGCTAAACACGCGCGCCGCCGGGGAAAATCCGTCGATCGGAGGCCGAATCGAACGCCCGCTTGACACGTCCGCCGTGCAAAATGCCGGCAAAACATGCAACATAGCTGTCTCGAACGATCGCTCCGATCGCCGCGCTTTCGGCTTTTCTGAACCTTTACCGGCTCACGCACCATGACGAATCCAACTTCTCCCGTGAACGACCGCCCGCTCGACATGATCATCTTCGGCGGCGGCGGAGACCTGGCGGCGCGCAAGCTGCTGCCGGCGCTCTACATGGCGCACACGCACTGCAACCTGCCCGCCGACACGCGCATTCTCGCCATCGGCCGCAAGGACTGGACGCGCGAGGATTACCTGAAGAACTTCATGGAAGAGCAGTCGCGTCCGTTCATCGACGCGAAGGCCTTCGATGCGCAGTCGTGGGACAAATTCCTTGCGCTCTTCGATTACGTGCGCGTCGATGTCGAAAACCCGGGCGACTTTCAACGTCTCGCGCAAGCCGTGCGTCCGGGCTCGCAGCGCGTGATCTATCTGTCGACGTCGCCCGAGCTCTTCGTGACCATCTGCGACAACCTCGACAACGCCGGCATCCTCGACGAGCACGCGCGCGTCGTGCTGGAAAAGCCGCTGGGCCACGATCTCGCCTCCGCGGTGGCGATCAACAATGCGGTCGGCAAGCACTTCAAGGAAGAGCAGATCTATCGCATCGACCATTATCTCGGCAAGGAAACCGTGCAGAACCTGATGGTGCTGCGCTTCGGCAATGCGATCTTCGGGCCGCTATGGCAGGCGCCGTATATCAAGAGCGTGCAGATCACGGTGTCGGAGACGGTGGGCGTCGGCAGCCGCGCGGGCTTTTACGATCACACCGGCGCGCTGCGCGACATGGTGCAGAACCACTTGCTGCAACTGCTGTGCATCGTCGCGATGGAGCCGCCCGTGTCGCTCGATCCCGACGCCGTGCGCGACGAGAAGCTGAAGGTGCTGAAATCGCTTCGGCCGATGACGGTCGCTGATATCGCGCGCGATACCGTGCGCGGCCAGTACACGGCGGGCGCGGTCGGCGGCGAGGCGGTGAAGGGTTATCTGGAGGAACAGAACGTGCCGGCCGACAGCCGCGCGGAAACCTTCGTCGCGTTGCGCGCGCATATCAACAACTGGCGCTGGGCCAATGTGCCGTTCTTCCTGCGCACGGGCAAGCGCATGCAGAATCGCCGCTCGGAGATCGTCATCGACTTCGCGGATCTGCCGTTCTCGATCATCCCCGATGGGCCGCGTCACTACGGCAACCGGCTCACCATCACATTGCAGCCCGAAGAATCCATCCAGTTGCAGATGATGGCGAAGGAGCCGGGCAGCGGCATGCACATGCAGCCGGTGACGCTCAATCTGGATCTGCAGCAGGCCATGACGCAGCGGCGCGCGGAGGCGTATGAGCGCTTGCTGATCGATGTGATTCGCGGCAGGCTCACGCACTTCATGCGTCGCGACGAGTTGGAAGCGGCGTGGACGTGGGTCGAGCCGATCCTCAACGGATGGAAGGAACTGGGCGACCGGCCGCGTGGCTACACGGCAGGCACGTTCGGTCCGGCGGCGTCGAGCGCGTTGATGGCGCGCGAGAATCTGGCCTGGGCGGAAGAGGCTTGATGCGCTGAGCCGATATCACCGCATCGCGGCGTGGGGCGCTCGTTTCGAAGCCCACGCCGCGCCCGCCACCATCACCCCCGACAGCACCACGATCCCGCCGAGAATTCCCACGAGCCGCATCAGCGCGGGCATCGGGTCCGACGACCAATGGTGATCCTGCACGAACACCATGATGAACGCGATGCTGAACTGCCGACCGACATAGCTCGCGCCTTGCGTCCCCGTCTGCACATGACAGCCGATCCACACGCCCGCGCATAGCGCGATCATGCAGGCGAACGGGTTGTCGCCGAGTACGGGCAAGAGCGCGAGACTCACCGCGCCCGCGAGCAGGCAGCCGAGGAAGCGCTGAATCATGCGTTCGGCGACCGGCATGTGCGTCGGCTTGCCGAGCGCCGACGCGGGCAGGATCAGCACGGCGACCGCCGTCACCATCGCCTGCGCGAAGCCGGGCAGGTTCCACGCATACGCGAGCGATGCCAGGATCATCACCGACCACGCGCTTTGCCACCCGAGACGCTTGCGCATCGCGAGCGCGATCTGCTCCGCGCGCGCGACATGAGACGCGTCCAGCGCCTGCACGGCCCGGGCCGCATCGGACGGCATGACGGTGATGACCGGCGCGTTGGCGCCATCGACGCGATCGACCGTCGATGCCGCCTGCGCACGCGGCACCGGCGCCGCCCCGCGCGACTTGCGATAGTGCTGCAGAGCCGCATGAAACAGCGCCGACACGGCCACGCACGCCACCGTTCCGACGACCACTTCCGCGACGCGCAAGAGCGCGAACGACGCCGTCGCCGCCGCCGACACGAGCCGATGCGCCTCGAAGATCACCATCAGCGACGTCACCGCGCCCAGGACCCACGCATAGCCCGCATCCGAGACGAGCGCGCGATACACCGCCACGCCGGTTATCGCGCCGAGGAGCGGCACGAAGATCCACGGCACGTCGCCGATGACGGGCCCGGCCACCGCGCCGATGATCGCGCCCGCGATCGTGCCGACCACGCGCTGCACGCCGCGTTGCGCGCATGCGGAGAACTTCGACTGCATCACCGCGAAGCCACTGATCGCGGCCCACCAGATGTTGCTCAGGTGGAACGCATAGGCGAGCGCCACGGCGAGCCCGACGGAGAGCATCGCCTGGGTCGCGAAGAGTGCGCGGGCGGGCGTCGGTCTGATCGCGATCAGTTCGCGCCCGAGCGAGACGAATGCATCGCGGACGATATGGACGAGCGCGCCCAGGATTGCGGCGCTGTGCTGCGGAATCGGTGAGGCGCTTCGGGGAGGATCGTCGGTGGGCATCTTCTGGCGATTGATCGGGCGTCTGGCTTGAGCGTAGCCGCCGATCGGCGAGAAGCAAAGCCGAACCGCGCGAGGTGCGGCAAATCCGCTACACGCGCGACGTGAGCAGCCGAAGGCCCGCCGCGCCGAACGCGAGCGCGAGGCACGCATCGAGGCCGCGCTGGATGCGCCTGTAGATGCGCCGCGCCGAGGCCATCGAGAAGAGCGCCGCATAGCCGCCGAACACGCATGCGCCGATGCAGAGACACCCCGCGACGACCACGAGCATATGCCCCGGCCCCTCGCCCGCCGACGATCCGAGCGCCGCCACCGACATCCACACGAGAATCGCCTTCGGATTGGTGAGATGCAACAGCGCGCCGCGCGCATAGAGCTTGCGGCCGCTCTGCCCTTGCGCATCCGTCGCCGACGCGCGCATCGGCGGCTTCAATGCCGCGCGCCCCGATTTGAACGCGAGCCACAGCAGATACAGCCCGCCGCAGATCTTCACGCCGATGAGAAAGCCCGAGTACGCCGTCAGCGCGGCGGAGAGGCCGAGCGCGGCGAGCATCGCCCAGAAGAACGAGCCGGACATCACGCCCGCCGCGAACGCGAACGCCGCGCGCCGGCCCGACGTGCTCGCGATCGACATGATCGCGAGATTGCTCGGCCCGGGACTCGCGGTGCCGACGAAATAAGCCGAATAGGCGATGAGCAGATTCGCGCTGAGCAAGGCGTGGCCGTTCATGGCGATGGCGTCTCCTTTCTGGATTTTCGGCATTGTCGTGCACGCGACGCGCATGCGTCCATGAACGCTTCGCATTGGCTCGGGCAGGCCAGTTCCTTGCGCATCGCTTCGCCAGTGCTATCTTTGAATGCGCGCAAGGAACCGCGCATCTCCATCGGATGCACCCTCACACAAGGACACATCATGGCGAAAGTACTGGTTCTCTATTATTCGATGTACGGCCACGTCGAAACCATGGCGCAGGCCGTTGCCGAAGGCGCGCGTGGCGTAGCGGGTGCCGAGGTGACGCTCAAGCGCGTGCCCGAGACGATTCCCGCCGACCAGGCCGCGAAGATCGGCGTGAAGCAGGACCAGCAGGCGCCCGTCGCCACCATCGACGAACTCGCGGATTACGACGCCATCATCTTCGGCACGCCCACGCGCTTCGGCAACATGGCCGGGCAGATGCGCACCTTCCTCGATCAGACGGGCGGCCTGTGGGTGAAAGGCGCGCTCGTCGGCAAGATCGGCAGCGTGTTTTCATCGACGGCTTCGCAGCACGGCGGACAGGAAACCACCATCACGTCGTTTCACAGCACGCTGCTGCATCACGGCATGGTGATCGTCGGCGTGCCGTATGCGTGCGCGGGACTCACGAACATGAGCGAAATCTCGGGCGGCACGCCTTACGGCGCGACCACGCTCGCGAGCACCGACGGCAGCCGTCAGCCCTCGCAGAACGAGCTCGATATCGCGCGCTATCAGGGCAAGCACGTCGCCGGACTGGCGGCGAAGCTCGCGGGATAGATCCGCCCGCTCACGCCTCGACGTCGAGCTTCACTTCGTAGAGCGACTTGCCGTCGAGGTCATGCAGTGAAACGGTCAACGCGCGGCTCGCGGGATCGATCTTCGCGCGGCCATAGTACTGTTGCAGCGAAGCCGGCGAGCGGTTCTGCGGATTGTCCTTCGGCACACTCACGTAGCGCAATTCGGGGCCGAAGGTCATGTCGAGATCGTTCGGGCCGAACGTGCCCGCGTTGATCGGCCCGCCGACGAATTCCCAGAACGGCTTGAACTCGGTGAACTTCGCGCGCGACGGATCGTAATGCGTCGCCTGCGCGTAGTGCACGTCCGCCGTGATCCACATGACGTTCCTGATGTCCTCCCGCTTGATGAAGCGCAGGATCTCCGCGAGCTCCAGTTCGCGGCCCGAGGGCGCGCCGTTGTCCGCGTTGGCCCAGGCTTCGAAGGTGCCCTTCGGCACATCGGGGTTCGCATCGGGGACGACGAGCGAGATCGGCATGTCGCTCGCGATGACCTTCCACGTCGCGCGCGACGCCTTCAACGATGCCTTCAGCCACGCCGTCTGCTGCGAGCCGAGAAAGGCCGAATCCGCATCGAGACGCGTCTGTCTGTTCGGCGAGTTCGCGCCGCGATATGAACGCTCGTCGAGCATGAACACATCGAGCAGCGGCCCGAACTGGAAGCCGCGATAAACCTGCTCCGGATCGAGCTGATTGATGCGATACGGGTTGTATTCGAACATCGCCTGCTTGGCGCGTGCTTCGAGCAGGTTGATCGAACGCGTCTGATAACGCTTCTCCGCCTCGCCGATGATCTCGCCCGGATACCAGTTGTTGCGCACTTCGTGATCGTCCCATTGCACGAGGAACGGCACTTCGGCGGCGAAACGGCGCTTGTTCTTGTCGAGCTGGTTGTACGCGAATGCCGCACGGTAATCGTCGAGCGTCTGCGCGACATGCGACTTGCCTTCGGTGACGATGTTGGTCCACATCGTGCCGTCGGGCAGACGCACTTCCGGTTCGATCACGCTGTCCGCGTAGATCTGATCGCCCTGATGGATGAAGAAGTCCGGCGACTCGCGGCGCATCGCTTCATAGATGCGATAGCCGCCGAAGCGCTCGTTGATGCCCCAGCCCTGCCCCGCTTCGTCGCCGGAAAAGACGAAGCAGACCGGCTTGTCCGCATCGAGCGATGCGGTGCGCAGGCGTCCCGTCACAGGCTCGCTATACGCCTTGCCATCGACGAGATCCTGAAAGCGCACACGATAGAACACGTCCGCGCCGGGCGGCAAACCGGTCAGATCGACGCGCGCCGTGAAGCCGCTGCTCTCGAGCGCGGCCGGCCCGATGCGCCGCTGAAACGTCTTGAAGCCCTCGCTCGCCGAGTACTCGACGATCATGCGCGCGGGCCGGTCCGTGCGGCTCCAGACGATGCCGCTCGTCGCGGTGACATCGCCGCTCATCACGCCGCCGGGTAGTTGCGGACGCAACTTGTCGGCGGTGACGACGGCGGGCGCGACCCCTTGCGCGAGTGCATCGGCGAGACCCGCGCCCGTGAGCGCGAGCCCCGTGCCGGAGACGAGCCCCTTCAACAACGTGCGACGGGACGGTTTGACGATGCGGTCCGGCATGGCGGGCTTCCTCTAGAGCTATACGGCGGCGCAGGTGTGCGCTGCGTGGAATCGACGATGGTAAAGCGCAACGGTGTCGCTTTTGTTTCAACGGCCGCTTCATTGCCCGCATGATTCGATGCGATCAGCACGCGGCGATTGCTGTGACGGCTCACCGCATCCGAGACGCGCGCTTCCCAGAAGCGCCAGTTCGCGGCCTTCCTGCGGCCGACCACGATGAGGTCCGCATCGAACTCGCGCGCCGCCTGTGCGATCACGCGCGCGAGCGTCATGCCGTTCGGCAGGTCCATCGTCACGCAGGCGCCGTCGACGCTCGATGCGCGTATCGCCTGCAGCGTGCGCTTTTCGACCTGGCGCGCCTGCTCTTCGAGATACTGAAGCGCCGCGCCGCAGTCATACGGCACCGACGATACCGCCCAGAACGGCATGCGGTCCACCACATGAAGCGCCGTGAGGCGCGCATTGCATTCGCGGGCCCGCGCGATGCCGAGCGTGAGCGCGGCATGGCTGAATTCCGGTCCCACCGCTACGAGAATGTGCTTTTGCATGATGTCGTCTCCAGTTGATGTATCACGCGTTTTCAGTGCATGCGCCATGCGCGCTTCACCGCATCGATCACGGCGGCTTCGGTGCAGGTCATGACGCCGTCATCGGCGACGACCGCCGATTCGCAGAGCATGAGCACGTCGCGTCTCATGCGCTCGTCGCGCACTTCGTCCGCGAGCGCCTGCACGACGCGCGCGTCGACACGGCACGCGTCGTCCCAGGTGAGATACGAACATCGCGTGAGGTCTTCGCACACCTCGCGCACGACTTCATGCAGCTCACCCGCGCGAAGTCCGAGCCGCGCATAGAATCCGCGCCGCTCGAGCTGCTCGATTTCGGCGCTGCCGATATGCCCGTCCGCGATCAGCGACATCACGACGATGCGCGCCGCCGCGCGTGGACTGTCCAATGGATAGTGGCGCATGGCTTTTCTCCTCGATGAAACCTCGTCAACGAAAGGCTGCGCGAATGTTTCGATGAGACCGCGCCGCCCTGAATGCTTCGCATCGTAGGGGCGAAGAATGAGCATCGAATGAGCGGGCCATACCCGCACGGTATGGCGTCAGTCCGCAACGGTATTGGACGCGGCGTGCAGGGCTCTCGTACTCTCCGACGGACACAAAAAAAGGAGACACCATGAGCACGCCTCTCGATATCGCGTCGCTGATCGACAGGGAACGCATCCGTCCTTTCCAATGGACGATCTTTCTGCTTTGCTTCGCGACCACGCTCTTCGACGGCTTCGACACGCAAGCCATCGCGTATACAGGCCCGGCGATCGTCGCGGCCTTCAATCTCGCGCCCGGCGATCTCGCGCCGATCCTGATCGCGGGCACGCTCGGCATGACCATCGGCGCGATGACGCTCGGGCTCGTCGGCGATCGCGTGGGAAGACGTCCCGCGCTGCTCGGCGGGGTCGCGCTGTTCAGCATCGCATCGCTCGCTACCGCCTTCGCGAGCGGCACGAGCCAGATTCTCGTACTGCGCTTCATCGCGGGACTGGGCATGGGCGGCTGCACGCCGGTCCTGCTCGCGCTTGCCGCCGAGTACGGACCGGCGCGGCATCGCGGCGCGATCATGACGGGCGTGCTGCTCGGCCTGCCCGCCGGCGCCATGCTCGGCGGCCTGCTCGCCGCGCGCATGATGCCCGTGATCGGCTGGGAAGGTGTGTTCGTCATCGGCGGGGCGGCGCCGCTCGCGTTGCTCGTGCTGCTCTGGTTCGCGCTGCCCGAATCGCTGCATTTCCTCGTCACGCGCGCGGGCAACGATCAGCACGCCGTGCGCCATGTGCTCGCGCGCATCGTGACGTGGCCGCTGGCCGATGACGCGCGCTTCGCCGTGCACGAAGCCGCCGCACGCGCGAGCGTCGCCGCGCTCTTTCGCGAAGGCAATGCGCGCAACACCGTCGCGATCTGGGCCGTCTACTTCTTCAACTGGATCGCGTGGTTCATGTTCCTCTCGTGGCTGCCGACGGTGCTGAAGGCCTCGGGCCTGCCCGCCGCGCAGGCGCCGCTCGGCACGGTGGTCGTGAACGCAGTGTTCATCGTGTGCGCGATTCCGCTTTCCATCGCCTTGCCGAGGATCAGCACGCGGCGTCTTCTGATCGCGTTGCTTGCGCTCGGTATCGCGATCGCCATCGGCCTCGCGTATGCGGAGACGTCGTGGGGACTCGTGTTCACGCTCGCGGGCGCGGCGGGGCTCGGCATCGGCGGACAACAGATCGCGCTCAACTATCTCGTCGTCGGCGCCTATCCGACGACGCTGCGCGCGACCGCTACCGGCTGGGCCATTGGCATGGGGCGCGTCGGCGCCATCGCGGGATCGGCTGTCGGCGGGACGTTCCTGAACATGGGCGGGCCAGGCGGCTTCTATCTGACGCTCGCCGTGCCGCTCGCGGCGGCGCTCCTTGCGGTCATCGCGATTCGCACGAACGAGCCCGAAGCCGGCACCTCTCTCGCGACAGCCGCGCACTGATCGATGTCTGCGTCGCCCGAACAGCCGCGCTGAGAAAGCGTTGGCCGACGCACGACAGTTCGCTTTTCCGCTTCCTTCTCCCCAGCGCCTGCGAACCTTGTCCCACAAGGCTCGCAGGCAATCTTGCGCTCACTGGCACGGCCGATGCATAAGGTGTTGCCGTCGCATCATGACTGCCTGCCACTGACTTGATGCGACCGGGCCGGCCGCCATGCGCGCCGGCCCGTTTCTTCCGGCGCCGCGATGACGCGGTTCCGGCGGCACGCGCAGGCGCCAGGGAGATCACCATGAACAGCTTCGAAGACGCCTTCGACGCGCTGATCGGCAGCGAAGGCGGCTACTCGTTCCATCCGGCGGACCCGGGCGGTGAAACGATGTGGGGCGTGACCGCGCGCGTCGCGCGCGGCTACGGTTATGCGGGCGCGATGAAGGACCTGCCGCTCGAACTGGCGAAGCGCATCGCCAAGCAGAAGTACTGGGACCCGCTGCATCTCGACGAATTCGATCCGCGCGTCGCCTTCCAGATCTTCGATGCGAACTACAACGGCGGACTCGTCGTGCTGTGGATGCAGAAGGCATCCGGCGCGACGGAAGACGGCAAGTTCGGCCCCGATACCGTCGATGCCGTGAAGGCCGCCGATCCGATGCGCTTCGTATTGCGCTTCGTTGCGTATCGATTGCGATATCTGAAGGGCCTGCACGCATGGCCGACGTTCAGCCGCGGCTGGACCGAGCGCATGGCGACGAATCTTCTTCTGGGAGCAGCATGATGGACTGGTCGAAAGTGGCGGCAACGATCGGCGCGAAGGCGCCTCTTCTGGCGGGTCTCATCGGCGGCCCGGTCGGGCTCGGCGTGACGACGGCAGCCGCGATCATCTCGCATGCGCTCGGCACCCCGAACGATCCGGATGTCGTCGAGACCGCGCTCAACGATCCCGCCGCGCTCGAAAAAATCGTTCAGGCCGAAAGCGCGAACTCGCTGCAGTTGCAGCAACTCGTCGTGGCGGCGGCGCAGGCGCGGCTGTCGTTCGAAGCGGACATGGCGCGCATCGCGGCGGGCGATCGCGCCGATGCGCGCGCGATGGGCATCGCCAACAAGGACTGGGTGCCCAGAGTGCTCGCGATGAGCGTGACCGCGGGCTTCTTCGGCATCCTGCTGTTGATGGCACTGCGCGCGCTGCCCGAGGCGAATCGCGATCTGGTGAACGTCGTGGTGGGCGCGCTCGGGACGGCGTGGATCAGCATCATCGGGTATTACTTCGGGACGTCGGCGGGTTCGATGCGCAAGACCGAACTGCTCGCGCAGCCGAGCGTGCCGATCACGGCCGATAGCGCGGTCACGTTGCGCGATCCGGCGACGGCATCGGCTGCGCGCGATCAGTCGGGCGCGCACGGCGATCATGCGCCTCGCGCGTTCGTGCCGGGAGGGCAAGGTCCGATCTTCACGGGCGGGGTTTGAGGGAGATTGCGTCGGTGTGCGGTCGAACCGCGGCCGCATCGCATCGCTGAACGTGGTCATCTGCTGATCGTGAAGATCCCGAAAAACCTCACCTTAACCATGCGCGTGCCGCTCGAAGCGCCTTGAATCAAGGGCGTCGAGCGGCATCCGAAATGCCCCTTCCCGAATACGCTCACCTTTCCGCTTAATCTCGCCATCGTCATACGCATGACCACGCACGTTTTTGCTGCGCTATCCTGCCCTTCCATACGACATCGACATGCGAAGGAGACGCCTCCATGCCCATCACCGCACCCGCCCCTTCACGCGACGATCTTCCGCCGCAAGGTCTCACGCCTACGCGCGAGCAGATCGTGCGGCATCTGCAGCACGCGAGCGCCGTCGCCGAGCGCGCGACGCTGCTGGGCCATCATCCGTTCGGCGCGATTCTCGTTGGCCCGGATCAGGAGACGGTGCTGATGGAGCAAGGCAATGTCGATACGGTGAATCACGCCGAGTCGGTGCTCGCGCGTGTCGCGGCGCTCAACTTCACGCCGGCGTATCTGTGGGGATGCACGCTCTACACGTCCGTCGAGCCGTGCTGCATGTGCGCGGGCACAGCGTACTGGGCCAATATCGGCCGCGTGGTGTATGGACTCACCGAGGCGCGCCTCCTCGAAGCCACCGGCAATCACGCCGAGAATCCGACGATGAGCGTCTCATCGCGCTATGTCTTCGATCATTGCCAGAAGCCGGTCGAACTGATCGGTCCGGTCGAGGAAGTCGAGGATGAAGTGCTGCGCGTGCAGCGCGCGTTCTGGTCGCAACGATAAAGCTCAGATCACGTTCAACATCGACAGCGCCGTTTCCTGCAACGGCTGCAGCACACGGACGAGCGCCGCCTCGCCCGTTTCCTTCCCGATCGGCATGTTCACCGACAGCGCCGCCACCACTTCGCCGTGCCGGTTCTTCATCGGCACCGCGACGCCGCGCACGCCCGTCTGCAATTGCTGCTCGATCGCGACGTAGCCGTCCACGCGCGCCTGCCGGATCTTCTCGTAGAGCTTTTCCTTGTTGGTGATGGTGAGCGGCGTGAAGGGCTTGAACTCGGTCGCGTCGAGCCATTCGCGCACCGATACCTCGTCCTTGTACGCGAGCATCGCGATGCCGCCCGACATCAGCGCGGCCGGCACGCGCGCGCCGAGCACGAAGCCCGTCGTCATCACGCGCGTGGAGCCGTTGCGCGCGATGATCACGAGGTCCCAGTCATCGAGCACGCTCACGTACACCGATTCGTGGATCAGCGCGCTCAACTGCTGCAAGTAAGGCTGCACGATGCGCGGCAAGCGCGCCGATTCGAAATACGACCAGCCCATGCGCAGCACGCGCGGCGTGAGATTGAAGAGCTTGCCGTCGGTCTGCACATAGCCGAGATGCGCGAGCGTCAGCAGATAGCGGCGCGCGGCGGTGCGCGTGAGGCCGGTGCGCATCGCGGCCTGCGTCGGGGTCATGCGCGCGTGCTGATCGTCGAAGGCTTCGAGGACGGCGAGGCCCTTTTCCAGCCCGGCGATCCAGTCTCGCTTGTCGAGTTCGGGTTTAGTCATGCTGACATGCTTGTTTAGTTATGGATCACCGGATGTTTCGGCGCTCAACCGGGGCCAATGGCTAGTGCTAACCCCCAAAGTGATCGATTATCGGACACACGCGTGCGATAATCGCGCAAAATTTATCACGATATGTTGATCCGAAGGGGTTGCGCTTTTATTCTCCAATCACTTTCAGAGCGACGCGCAATTCAGGTGTTTCGAATGCCCCGCCGCTCGGCCCAGTTCCAGGCTCAACTCCATAAACCCATTGTTCGGAGACATCTCTATGGCTAGCCCTAAGGAAGACGCGCACGGCGGCCGCCAGGCCAAAAAAGCGACGGCGAGCGGCTGGATCGGCTCGGCGCTCGAGTATTACGACTTCTTCATTTACGCCCAGGCAGCAGCACTCATTTTCCCGCAGTTGTTCTTCCCGTCGGGCAATCCGAAGGTGGCGATCATTGCTTCGCTCGCGACGTACGGCGTGGGCTACGTGGCCCGTCCTATCGGCGCATTCGTGCTCGGCCATCTGGGCGACACGCACGGCCGCAAGAACGTGCTGCTCATCTGCATGTTCCTGATGGGCATCTCGACGATGGCGGTCGGTCTCCTGCCGACGTATCACCAGATCGGCATGGCCGCGCCCGCGCTGCTCGTCGTGTTGCGTCTGATCCAGGGCTTCGCGGTGGCCGGTGAAATCTCCGGTGCGAGCTCGATGATTCTGGAGCACGCGCCGTTCGGACGCCGCGGCTACTACGCGAGCTTCACGCTGCAGGGCGTGCAGGCCGGCCAGATTCTCGCCGCCGCCGTGTTCCTGCCGCTCGCCACGTTCATGCCGGAAGACATGTTCAACTCGTGGGGCTGGCGCATTCCGTTCCTGCTGTCGGCTTTCGTGCTGGTCGCGGGCTACATCATCCGTAAGGAAGTGCATGAGACGCCGGCCTTCACGTCCGAAGGCGCACACGGCGATCTGCCGAAGTCGCCGATCAAGGAAGCGTTCGCCAACAGCACGCCCGACATGATCCGCGTCGTCTGCATGGCGCTGATGAACGTGATTCCCGTCGTCGCGACGATCTTCGGTGCGGCGTATGCGGTGCAGTCTTCGTATGGCATCGGCTTCCACAAGAGCGTGTATCTGTGGATTCCGGTGGTCGGCAACATCGTCGCGGTGCTGGTGATTCCGTTCGTCGGCAATCTGTCGGACAAGATCGGCCGTCGCCCGATGATGATCGGCGGCTCGCTGATCTCGGGTGTGCTCGCGTTCGCTTATCTCTATGCGATCAGCATCCACAGCATTCCGCTCGCATTCCTGATGTCGTTGCTGATGTGGGGCGTGGTGTATCAAGGCTACAACGCGATCTTCCCGAGCTTCTATCCGGAACTGTTCCCGACCCGCACGCGTGTCTCCGCCATGGCGATCTCGCAGAATGTTGGCACGACGATCACTGCGCTGCTGCCCGCGCTGTTCGCAGCGGTTGCGCCCCCGGGATCGAACAATATCCCGCTGACGGTCGGCGCCATCGCGTTCAGCGTGACGATCATCGCGGCGATCGCAGCGTACACCGCACGTGAAACGTACCGCGTCCGCCTGAACGATCTGGGCAAGAAGGACGCCGTGCCGATGAGCGAGCAGGAGTACGAGCGTCTGCGCGCCGATTCGATGTCCGTGGACAAGGTCGCCAAGGCGCACCACGCATGAAGATGACCGTGTTGGAGTGATTTGGCGGGCCCTTCGGGGCCCGTTTTTTTTGCACGCGCTCAGCGTTCGAGCTTCACGCGCGAGAGGCGCTCGCACAACGCGATCAACGCATCCTGCAACGCTTCGTCGCGCGCCGCCGGATCGCAGGCGCGCTCGCGCATGTGAAAGAAGTAGCGTCCCGTCACGCGCGCGTCTTCATCTTCGCTCGTGGCGAGCCATGCTTGCGTGCGATGCGCCTTGTCGAGATCGTCGGGCGCCGATGACCCGCCCATCTTCGTCGGCACCCAGCCGGGTTCCAGCGCGTTCGACAGCACGTCCGGCCAGTAACGCGCGACGGCCAGCGCGAGCAGCACGTCCATGAACTTGCTCTCCGCATACGCCTGCGCGCCGTTCCAGTGACGCGCTTTCCACTCGATATCGTCGAGATTGGCGCGCGATCCGCGATGCATGCCCGAGCTGAGATACACGAGCCGCCGCGGCTTTTCGATCAGCGCCGTCAGCACATAAGGCGCGAGCACGTTGATCGCGAACACCTGCGGCAGGCCATCGACAGTCTCGATACGTTGCGGCTCGCGATACCCGATGCCCGCGTTATGAATCACCGCATCGAAACGCCCGAGCGTGTTCGCCTGCTCCGCGACATCGCGCATCGCTTCGATGCGCGACAGATCGCCGATGACGACCGCCTCCGCCTCGGGCAATGCGTTGCGCGCGTCGTGGGCACGCGCGGCGTTGCGCGCATGCAGCACCACGCGATGCCCTTCGTCGATCAAAAGGCGCGCCGCCATCGCGCCGAGCCCGTCCGTCGAACCTGTGATGAAAACACGCGCCATGTATAGCTCCCTTACGTGTTAGCCGATTGAACGATGCCCATTCTGCGCGTGCGCGCTTCGCTTCGCGATAACATGAATGCCATTTCATCCATGACGCGGAGGCATGAATGGCGGGCTTCAACGAACGCATCCTCAACGGCATCAGCGTGTTCGCCGCGATCGTCGATGCGGGCACGTTCGCCGCGGCGGGCGATCGGCTCGGCATGTCGCAGCCCGGCGTGAGCCGTGCGATCGCACGTCTGGAAGCGCGTCTCAAGATTCGTCTCTTCGATCGCACGACACGCAGCGTATCGCTCACCGACGATGGCCGGCGCTTCTTCGAGCACGTCATGCCGCATCTCGCGGGCCTGGAGGAAGCGGCCGCCACGGCATCGGGCAGCGCGACTGCGGTGCGCGGGCGCTTGCGCGTGAATGTCGATCCGATCTTCTCGCGGCTGCTGCTCGGCCCGAAGCTCGACGCCTTTCTGAAGGCGCATCCCGAGCTGCAGCTCGATCTCATCACGAGCGACCGGCTCGGCGACATGATCGCGGACGGCTTCGATCTCGCGATCCGCTTCGGCGAGCCGCGCGATTCGAGTCTCGTCGCGCGCAAGCTGCTCGATACGCCGGTGCGCACCGTCGCCGCGCCTTCGTATATCAAGCGATGCGGCAAGCCCGCGACGCCGCAAGCGCTCGCCGAAGAGTCGCACACGTGCATCGAGTTTCGCGATCCCGAAACGGGGCGGCCGTTCGTGTGGGAGTTTCATCGGAAGAAGAAGCGCATCACCGTGGAAACCCGCGGCCGTCTCACGCTCAACGATCCCGGCACGATGCTGAGCACGCTTCTGTCAGGCTATGGCGTCGCGCAGATTCTCGCGCTCGGCCATGAACATCTGCTCGCCGATGGCAAGCTGATCGATCTCTTCCCCGACTGGCCCGACGAGCGCTTTCCGCTCTATGCGTTCTATCCGTCGCGGCATCATCCGCCGGCGAAGACGCGCGCGTTTCTCGATCTCGTCATCGCGCTGACCGGAGGCGTCAACGCAGCGCTTTCTCGAACCAGTGATCCGCGTAAGGCTCGTCGCTGAACGGCGCGACCTCGATATACCCCGCTTGCCGATACAGCGCGATCGCTTCTTTCAGCGCGTCGTTGGTCTCGAGCCGCACGGCCTTCGCTCCGCTTTCAAGCGCGTGCCTTTCCGCTTCCGCGAGCAGGCGCCGCCCGACGCCAAGGCCGCGAGCGGACGCACTCACCCACATTCTTTTCAGCTCGGCCGCGGCCTTGCCGTGAAACTTGAGCGCGACGCAGCTCATCGCCGCGCCATGAAGCCTCGCCACGATCAGCGCGCCATGCGGAGCGGTCAGTTCGCGCGCATCGGCGGACAGGCTGAGCGACGGATCGAAGCCCGCGGCGAAACGCGTGTTCAACTCCGCGAAGTATTGACCGATGCACCATTGCGCCTCTTCGCCCGCAGGATCTTCGATCGCGAAGCGCATCAGCGAGGGTTGCAGCAGACGCTCGACTTCCGCCATCGCCCCGATGAGCCGACGCCGCTGCGCTTCGCTCAATGGCGCCAGCATGCCGCCCGCGACGGCATCCGAGAGGCGTTCGAGTTCGGCGCGCTCATCGCTGCCCGCTTCGGTCAAAGAGGCTCGACGCACCCTGCGGTCGTCGGGGTGTGCATCGACCTGCACCAGGCCCTGCCGTTCCAGCGATGCGAGCGTGCGGCTCAGATAACCCGAGTCGAGACCGAGACGCTCGCGCAGCACGCGAAGATCGACGCCTTGCGGACCGATCTCCCACAAGAGCCGCGACTCGCCCATGGGCCGGCCGCGTCCGAGAAAGTGATCGTTGAGCGCGCCGATGCCCTCGGCGACAGTGCGATTGAAGCTGCGAATCTGGGTGATATCGGCCGGGTTCATCTCTGTCACCGAGGCGTGTTTTAACATCTCTGACATTAGTCAGAGAATCGGCGAGAGTCAATCCGATTTCGCCTAGTGCGCGTGCATCTCGGCTTCCGCGCGGCTCTTTTCGCGGCGCCACGTGGCCGGCGGCTTGCCGACGAGGCGCTTGAATGCGCGAATGAATGCCGCTTCCGATGCATAGCCGACGTCCAGCGCCACGGATGCGATCGTCGAATTCGTATTGCGCAGAAGCCCGGCCGCGACCTGCATGCGCCAGTTGACGAGATATTGCATCGGCGGCAAGCCGATCATCTCGACGAAGCGCTCATGCAGCGCCGAACGCGAGAGTCCGACACGCTCGCCCAGCTCTTCGACCGTCCACTCGTGTGCGGGCGCGTCATGCATCACCGCGAGCGCGCGGCCGACGAACCGGTCGCGCAAGCCCGCGAGCCAGCCGCGGCTTTCATCGGGCAGCACATCGACATAACGTCGCACCGCATCGACGAACATCATTTCGCTCATGCGCTCGAGCATCGCCTCGCCGCCCGGCCGTTTGTGACGCGACTCGATCACGGCCTGCTGCATGAAGTGATTAATCCAGCCCTGGCTGCCGGTCTCCGTGAGATGCAGCAGCCGCGGCAACGTAGCGATGAGCGGATTGAACGGACGCAGATCGCAGCCGAGAAAGCCGCACACCAGCATGGTTTCGTAGGCGTCGTTCGGGCACGGATTGTTGCGCGCTTCTACCGCGTCGTAGGTCAGTGTGAAGGGCAACTGATCGATCTTCGCCGACAGCGCGGTCATATCGACCTCCGCGCGAATGCCGGGCGCGCTCGAAATCACATGCGCGTCGCCGTGCGGAAACACGATGATGTCGCCGCTCGCGAGGCGCACCGGCGCTTCGCCGACGATCGCGCCCCAGCAGTTGCCGTGCGTCACGACGTGATACTCCATCACGTGCTCGCAATCCGGCATGACGATGCTCGCGATATCGCGCGCGGGCGGCGCCTCCGCCGCCCAGTTGCGGTTGCCGCTCACGTGAAAGAAGAGCGCGCCTCGCAGGCGCACCGTGCGCAGCACATCGGACAGGATGTCGTGGCTCATGTCGGCTCCCGATGATCGGAGGCGGCGCCAGCGCGGCGAACGTGAAGCGGGCGCAAAGCGGACGAACGGGCAATTCGCGGCGACGCGCGGGCAGGCGTCGATGCGATGGTAACGGGATACTGCACTTGCCCGCCATCAGGGCGATGCTCGACACATCATCTGGAATCTGGAGAAGGAACCATGCATGCGTTGAATACATCCGCGGTTCGCGACGAGCCGACCCAAGCACAACCCGACTTCGCCGCGATCAAGGCCAGGCAGCAGGCGACCTGGGCCAGCGGAGATTTTGCGGTGATCGGCACGACCTTGCAGATCGTCGGCGAAACACTCGCCGAGGCCATCGACGTGCGCGCCGGCGAGCACGTGCTCGATGTCGCCGCCGGCAACGGCAACGCGACGCTCGCCGCTGCACACCGCTTCGCTCACGTGACCTCGACCGACTACGTTCCCGCGCTGCTGGAAAAAGGCCGGGCGCGCGCGCAAGCCGAAGGGCTCATGGTCGAGTTCAAGGTGGCCGATGCGGAAGACCTGCCGTTCGATGACGGCAGCTTCGATGTCGTGTTGTCCACCTTCGGCGCGATGTTCACGCCGGACCACAGGCGCCCCGCGGGCGAGATGCTGCGCGTGACGAAGAGCGGCGGACGCATCGGCATGGCGAACTGGACGCCCGAGGGGTTCATCGGTCAGCTCTTCAAGGTGATCGGCGCTTACGTGCCGCCGCCCGCCGGACTGCAATCGCCTGCGCTATGGGGCACGGAGCCGCATGTCGTCGCGCTCTTCGGTTCGGCGGCGGCGGACATTCGTTGCGTGCGCAAGCACTTCAACTTCCGCTATGAATCGAGCGCGCACTGGATCCAGGTGTTCCGTGATTTCTACGGGCCGACGCATCGCGCGTTCGCCGCGCTCGATGCCGCGAAACAGGCGGATCTCGAACGCGATATCACGGCGTTGCTGGAACGCTGCAATATCGCGGGAACGTCGTCGCTCGTCGTGCCGAGCGAGTATCTGGAAGTGGTGATCGTCAAGCGTTGAAGTCCGGCGCATGACCGGCGATTCACGCGCCACATGCGGCGCGTGAATCGCTTACGACGATCAGAGCGTGACGGGCTTTTCGCTGCGCGCGCTCTCGATGATCGCCGCGAGCGTCGCGGCATTGTCGAGACTCACTTGCGCGTAGTACTCGATCGCGGCGTCATCGCGCGCCGCGACCATGCGCGCGAAGCTTTCCGCCGCGAAGAAGAAGCCGCTGCCCGCCTCCGACGCGACCGGCTCGAACGGCACCGAATTGGGAATGCCGCGCCGCACGCGCAACTGGCTCGGCAGATAGCCGTACGGGTCGCCCGCTGCCTGCGCGCTCGTGTGATTGAGATACTCGGTGTCGATGGTCCCCTGCGTGCCGATGATCGTCGCGTGCCGGTGATTGGCCGCGTCCATCGAACACGAGACCTGCGCGCGGCGGCCATCGGCGTAGATGAGCGTCGCCATGAGGCTGATATCGACCTGGCTGCCGGCCCAGGTCGCGATCGCATCGACGCGTTGCGGCGCGCATCCCATCACGAGGCGAATGAGGCTCAGCGGGTAGCTGCCCGCGTCGAGCAGCGCGCCGCCGCCGAGCTCGGGCTTCATGCGGATGTTCGCGCCGGGATTGCCCACCGTGAAGCCGAAGTTCGCCTGAATCGCGCGCACGTCGCCGATCGCGCCTTCGCCGATCAGCGACATCATCGCGGCGGTCTGCGGCTGGAAGTAATACGGGAACGACTCGAGCAGCATCACGCCGTGGCGGTCGGCGGCTTCGAACATGCGCGCGGCTTCATCGCGATCGAGCGCGAGCGGCTTTTCGCACAGGATGTGCTTGCCGTGCTCGGCGGCCTTGATGGCCCACTCGGCGTGCAGGCTGTTGGGCAGCGGAATATAGACGGCGTCGATATCCGGGCTCGCGAGCAGCGCGTCATAGCTGCCGAACCACGTTTCGATGCCGTTGGCCTCGGCGAACGCTTTCGCGTTCTCGTCGCTGCGGCTCGCAACCGCGACGACGCGCACGCGCTCGCTCGGCCTCACATCACGCGTGAATTGTCTTGCGATGTTCGCGCCGCCGAGAATGCCGAGGCGCAGGACGGATGAAGCTTGAATGGAAGACAAGGCAGGCTCCTTGAATTTGTACCAAATGGTTCACCCGCTAAAGGTACCACAATCGCGCGCGCTTCAGGGCGCGCACGTGTCGGGACGAACCTTCGTGCCGCGCTGATCGGCGGGAACGTGGCAGTTGTCTACGCGTTGTTCATCGCTCGCCTTGTCGCCGAGTCGTTCTTTCAAGGTCTTCGGTTCGGATGCCGCGTCGGATGCGGCTGCGTCTGTCGCATGCGCGGTGCAAATCCACGCAAGGCATGCGCATGAAAGAAACAGCTTCTTCATGATCGGCTCGGCATGAAGGAATGAAAACTGCAAGCTTCGTCCCGCAAGCAGCGCGGCACGCCCCGCTTCTTGCGCTTTCATTCACGCATGCATTCCGCTGACGATATCCCGCGTGCGCGCCGGCGATGCAAGCGCGCGCAGGCCGTGCACCGATACGCTGAGCCCGCTCGCCCCCGCGCGATTGCGAATATCGAGCGTCGCGTGATGACGCTGCGCGACGCGCAGCGCGATCGCGAGCCCGAGGCCGCTGCCATGCCCCGTCGTGCCGACGCAGCGATAAAAGCGGTCGCATACGCGATCGATCTCGCTTTCCGGAATGCCCGTTCCCGAATCGAGCACGGTCAGCGCAATGCCGTCCGTTTCGCGCCGCAGCATCACGTCGACGCGGCCGCCGGGCGGCGTATGGCGAATCGCGTTCTCGAGCAGATTGTTGACCAGCACGGCGAGCGCGTGCATGTCGCCCATGATGGTGAACGCGTCGTGATCGTCGAGCGCCTCTTCGAGCTCCAGGCCGAGATCGATCGACCGGGCTTCGGCCAGCAACGAAAAGTCGCTCACGCGAATCTCGCAGAGCGTGCGCAGGCTCATCGGTCCGATGGCCGCTTCGCGCGCGGCATCTTCGCGCGCCATGCTGAGCAATTGCTGCGCGAGATGGATGAGGCGGTTCAGACGGCCATCGATCTTCGCGAGCGTCACGGCATCGACTTTGAGCGAGCCGTCGCCGATGGCGGCCTGGATTTGCAGCTTGAGCGCGGCGAGCGGCGTGCGCAGCTCGTGGGCCGCATCGGCGACGAACGTGCGCTGCGCCTGCGACGATTCGTTCAGGCGCGCGAGCAGGTCATTCAACGCATGCACGAGCGGGCGCAATTCGACGGGCATCGGCTTGTCGAACGCGATGGGGTCGAGCGATTCCGGCGAACGCATGGCGAGCGATTGCGACAGCCAGCGCACCGGCGCGAGCCCACGCGCGACGACGATGAGCACGATCGCGACGATCACCGGAATGAGCAGCGCGAGCGGCCAGATCGTGCGCAGCGCGAGCGAGACGGCGAGATCGTCGCGAATGAAATAAGGCTGCGCCACCTGCACGAAGCGGTCAGCCTGCGCGACGCCGAACGCGCGCCAGCGATACCCCTCGCGCTCGGCGGATTCGAAGCCATCGCCGAAGCGCGGCAGAGCAGGTTCGTGCGGCGAGTGATAAATGAGGCGGCCCGTCCGGTCCCATATGTCGATGACGAGCCGGTCATCCATGATGCCGTGAAGTTCGTGACTGCGTCCCAGCGCGACGTCGTCGGCGCCGATGTTGTGGGGCAGCGAAAGCGCGACGGTGCGCAATTCATAATCGAAGAGCTCGCCCGCTTCGAGGCGCGCCGCGCTGAATATGCCGATGCCCGCGATCAGGCATGCGATGCCGAGCCCGCAGATGAGCCAGCCGAGCAGCCATCTGCGTATCGATGTCATCCGATCCTCTTCAGCCGATAACCCACGCCGCGCACTGTCACGATCTCCTCCGCGCCGATCTTGCGCCGCAGGCTGTGCACATGGACCTCGATCGCATTGCTGCCCACTTCCTCGCCCCAGCCGTACAGCTTTTCTTCGAGCTCCGAGCGGCGGAACACGCGCGACGGCTCCTCGATCAGCGCCTGCAGCAACGCGAACTCGCGCGGCACGAGATTGAGCACGACGCCGCCCTTGGTCGCTTCGTGCGCGGCGGGATCGAGCGAGAGTTCGCCGTGCGAATACACCGGATGCTTCTGGCCGGTGCGGCGTCTCAGGAGCGCGCGCACGCGGGCGGCGAGCTCGTCGAGATCGAAGGGCTTCATCAGGTAATCGTCGGCGCCGGCGTCGAGGCCGCGGATGCGGTCATCGACGGCATCGCGCGCGGTGATGATCATCACCGGGGCATCGCCGCCGTTCCTGCGATAGCCGCCGAGCACATCGAGGCCGTCGCGCTTCGGCAGATTCAGGTCCAGTAAGACGAGGTCGTACACGCCGTTGCCCAGCGAAAGCTCGGCCGCCCGGCCGTCCTGCGCCCAGTCGACGGTATAGTTTGCGCGGCGCAACGCGGCGAGCACGGTCTCCGCGATCATCTCGTCGTCCTCCACCAATAACAGGCGCATCCACTTCCTCCAGGCTCGCAACACGTCGCACCCGATTCTCCGGCCCGCATGCTTAAGCGCCCCTTAAGCTTTGCGGGTGACAGCACATTATGTCCCCGTTACCCGGACTACCGCGCTCGCAGCTTAAGCTTCGCATAAGGTTCGTCCACGCACTATACCGTCGTGCGCGCCGATTCGCGGCCGCGCGGACCTGGAATGCCATGCGGGCATCCGCTGCCGCCGGCCGCGCGCGAATCCGGCGCCGATGATTGTGCTTCGCCACGCCGAAACCGGCGTGACGTGCCGCGGAGTGCCACGCGGTCGGGCGTGACCTCGGAACGCGCCCGATCCCCTTTAACCCGGCCTCGTTGCCGGGTTTTTTTTCGCGCGACGGTTTCCTTGCCGCACCGCTACGGCGCGCTTTCACCCATATTTCAGCGTGCATTCGTTCGCTTCTCTAAGCATCGCTTAAGGATCGGCGATGCAGGCTTCGGACTCTCGACACGCATTCCAATCGCTGCGATGTGCAAGCTAACTGTGGGGATCGACATGCCGTCGTTCATTTGCTGCATTCACGCGAAACGATCATGACGGCGCATTCGGTTCCGTTGCTCGTCTGGCTCGTCATCGCGCTATGCTGCGCGGCCACCTGCCACGCCACGCTCGCGGCATTCGTGCATCACGGCTCGCGCGGCACGGCGGGCGCACGGCGCGGCGGCGGAATACCCGGCCCCGTCAGCGTGCTGAAGCCGCTTTGCGGCATCGAGCCGCGTCTTTACTCGAATCTCGAAACCTTCTGCACGCAGACGCATCCGTCGTATCAATTGCTGTTCGGCGTGGCGAGTGCGTCCGATCCCGCGGCGGGCGTCGTCGCGCGGCTCGCACGCGCCCATCGCGGACGCGACATCGAGCTCGTGGTCGACGGCACCGCGCACGGCAGCAACCGCAAGGTGGGCAATCTGATCAATCTCGCCGCGCACGCGAAGCACGATCTCATCGTGATCGCGGATAGCGACATCGCCGTCGAGCCGGACTATCTCGAACGCGTGACCGCGCCGCTCGCCGATGCGACCGTGGGCGTCGTCACCTGCCTGTATCGTGCGCGGCGCATCGGCGGCTTCTGGTCGCGCATCGGCGCGCTGTTCATCGACGAATGGTTCGCGCCTTCGGTGCACGTCGCCGATGCATTCGGTCACAGAAGCTTCGGCTTCGGCGCGACGCTCGCGCTCACGCGCGATACGCTCGTGAGAAGCGGCGGCTTCGAAGCGCTGCGCGACTGTCTCGCGGACGACTACTGGCTCGCCGAACATGCACGCGCGCTCGGCTTGCGCACCGTGCTGTCGGATGTGATCGTCGCGACCGATGTGATCGAACACGATCTCGCCTCGCTCTGGAGCCGCGAAACACGCTGGCTGCGCACGATCCGCTCGGTCAACCCGCTCGGCTTCCTGTTCATGTGCCTGTCGTTCACCACGCCGTGGCTGCTGACGAGCGCACTGCTCGGGCTCGGCTTCGAGCACGGCACGAATGTCGCGGAAATCGTCGCCGACACCATCGTCGATATGAGCACGTCGCTCGGCCTGAGCGCCCGGCTCGTGCTGCACTGGCGCAGCGCGCGCTCGTGGCGCGCGTTCTGGCGCGATCTGCCGCTCATACCGCTGCGCGATGTGCTGATGTGGCTGCAATGGCTCGCCGCCCTGTTCGGCTCGAGCGTCGTGTGGCGCGGCGTGCGCGTTCCGCTCGACGGCGCCCGCGCACGCTACGACGCCAACGCATCCGACAGTCGATGAGCATCGGTCAATCGGAAACTCAACGGAACCTCGCATCATGAAGCACACGCTCTTTCTCCAGGCGCCCTCGTTCGACGGCTTCGACGGCGGCGCCGGTTCACGCTATCAGGCGAAGCGCGAAATACGCTCGTTCTGGTATCCGACCTGGCTCGCGCAACCCGCCGCGCTCGTGCCCGGCTCGCGCGTGCTCGATGCGCCCGCCGACGGCCTTTCCGTCGAAGCGACGCTCGATATCGCGGCGCGCTACGAACTCGTTATCATTCATACGAGCACGCCTTCGTTTCCCACCGATGCCCTGTTCGCCGAAAAGCTGAAGGCGCGCGCGCCCGGCGTTTCGATCGGCATGGTCGGCGCGAAAGTGGCCGTCGATCCGCATAACTCGCTCGCCGCGAGCGACGCGATCGACTTCGTATGCCGCGAGGAATTCGACTTCACGTGCAGGGAGATCGCGGAGGGCCGCGCGTTCGCCGATATCAAGGGGCTGAGCTACCGTTTGCCCGATGGCTCGATCGAGCACAACGAGGCCCGTCCGATCCTCGAGAACATGGACGAGCTGCCGTTCGTCGCGCCGGTCTACAAGCGCGATCTCACCATCGACAACTATTTCATCGGCTATCTGAAGCATCCGTATGTGTCGATCTACACGGGACGCGGCTGCCGCTCGCGCTGCACGTTCTGCCTGTGGCCGCAAACGGTGGGCGGGCATCGCTATCGCGTGCGCTCGGTCGAGAACGTGCTCGAGGAAGTGAAGTGGATTCGCGACAACATGCCCGAAGTGAAGGAGATCATGTTCGACGACGACACCTTCACCGACTTCAAGCCGCGCGTCGAAGAGATCGCGCGCGGGCTCGGCAGGCTCGGCGTCACGTGGTCGTGCAATGCGAAGGCGAACGTGCCTTACTCGACGCTCAAGATCATGAAGGAGAATGGCTTGCGGCTTCTGCTCGTGGGCTTTGAATCCGGCGATGATCAGATTCTCCTGAACATCAAGAAGGGCCTGCGCACGGATATCGCGCGGCGCTTCGCCGACGACTGCCGCACGCTCGGCATCAAGGTGCACGGCACGTTCATTCTCGGCCTGCCCGGCGAAACGAAGGAGACGATCGAGAAGACCATTCGATATGCGAAGGAAATCAATCCGCATACGATCCAGGTCTCGCTCGCGGCGCCTTATCCGGGCACGACGCTATACCGGCAGGCGGTCGATAACGGCTGGATGGAAGAGAACAAGACGATCCATCTCGTCAGCAGGGAAGGCGTGCAGCTTGCCGCGATCGGCTATCCGCATCTGTCGCGCGAGGAGATTTATCACGATCTCGAACGCTTCTACAAGCGCTTTTATTTCCGGCCGTCGAAGATCTGGGAGATCGTGCGCGAGATGCTCACGAGCTGGGAGATGATGAAGCGCCGCCTGCGCGAAGGCGTCGAGTTCTTCCGCTTCCTGCGCGCGCACGAGGCGTGATGCCGTGCGCGGACTGATCGTCACCGCCGACGATTTCGGCTTGCACGAACGCGTGAACGCGGCGGTCGCGCGCGCGCATCGTGAAGGCGTGCTGACGTGCGCGAGCCTGATGGTCGGTGCGGCCGCTGCCTACGATGCCGTGAAGATCGCGCGCGATTTGCCGGAGCTGCGCGTGGGGCTGCATCTCGTCCTGAACGATGGCGTCGCCTCGCTGCCGCACTGGTCGATACCGGATCTCGTCGATGCGCGGGGCAACTTCGAAGGCACGATGTTCGAGAACGGCTTGCGCTTCTTCTTTCTGCATGACGTGCGGCGGCAGCTCGCCCTCGAAATCGGCGCGCAATTCAAGGCATTCGCCGCGACCGGCCTCGAGCTCGATCACGTCAATGTGCACAAGCATTTTCATCTGCATCCGACGGTCCTTGCGCTGATCCTCGAAATCGGGCCGCAGTTCGGCATGCGCGCGGTGCGCCTGCCGCGCGAGAGGCACGGCTCGCGCCTGCTCGCGCCGTGGGTCGCACTGGTGAAGAAGCGGCTCGATGGCGCGGGCATCACATATAACGACTGGGTCGCGGGCATCTCGTCGACGGGCCGCATGGATGAAGCCGCGCTGCTCGCGTTGCTTGCACGGGCGCCCGAAGGCGTGCTCGAAATCTACAGTCACCCCGCGACGGAAGGCGCCGCGCCCATCACGCCATCGATGCGCGACTATCGGCACGCGGACGAACTGGCCGCGCTGTGCTCGCCGCGCGTCAGGCGCGCCATCGAAGCGACCGGCGCGATGCGGGGCGGCTTCGCGGATGTGTTCAACTTCGCGACCACGCCGGAGCCGATTGCATGACGGGCGCATTGAAACGCGTCGCGTGGCTGCGCTGGCCCGCGGCCATCGCGTTGCTGATTGCGCTCGCGGTGCACGAAGGCATCGCGGATGCGTTCGCGCTCATCGCGCACACGGGGCCGGTGCTGCTGTGGCTCGTGCCGCTGCACGCGCTGCCGCTGCTGCTCGATGCGCGCGCATGGCAGCTTCTGCTCGACAAGCGCGTCGGCCTTGCCGCGCTATGGTGGATTGCGGTCGTGCGCGAGGCGGTCGGGCGTCTCTTGCCCGTGCTCGGCATCGGCGGCGAGCTCGCGGGCATCCGCCTCGGCACGCGCTATCTGCCGAATGTGAGCCTCGTGAGCGCATCGGTGATCGTGGAGATGCTCGTGACGATCGTCGTGCAATACGCGCTCGCGATGCTCGGTCTCGCGCTGCTGCGCTTTCATGCGAGCGATGGGAACGTCATCGGCAACGTGATCGCGGCGGGTTTGATCGCGTCGCTGCCGGTTTGCGTCGCGGCGTTCGTGGTCGCGCACCGGGGCGCGCCGTTCCATCGTCTCGAAGCGATGGCGCGGCGCTGGCTCGATCCCGCTCACGCGCTCGCCGCGCGGCTCGACGGCAAGCGCCTCGATCACGATATCCGCGTGCTGCTGCAGCGCGTGCCGCTGCTCGCGCGTTCATTCGCGTGGCAATTCGCGGGCTACGTGCTCGGCGCGGCCGAAGTGTATACGGCGCTCGACATGCTCGGCCATCCGGTGTCGATCGCGGGCGCCGTCGCCATCGAAACGCTCACGCAGGCCGTGCGCAACGCGGTGTTCATCGCGCCCGCGGGCCTCGGCGTGCAGGAAGCGACGATCATCGCGATCGCGGCGGCGTTCGGTGTCGATCGGCAAGCGGCGCTGTCGTTCGCGTTGCTGCGGCGCATGCGCGAGTTCGCTTGGGGCGGCATCGCGCTCGTGCTGTTGCGTGTGGCGGAGCCGAAGCGCACTTGCGAATTCGCACGCGACCGCGGCTAAGGTGAGGATATTCGGGAGCATGAGTTCATCCCTTGCAAAAGTTGCATTTCGCAACTAAAGTGCAAGGCAATTGGTTGCGCGTCGCAACCAATGGAGACATCATGGACATCATCGACACACCCGTTCAATCCCGCGACAAAACCATCCTCGAACTGCGCGACTTCTCGCGCAAGCTCGTGCGCGAACTCGGCTTCATGCGCAACACGCTCGCGGACAGCGGGCTCGCGCCTTCGGCGGTGCATGCGATCATCGAGATCGGCGCGACGCCCGGCATTCAGGCGCGCGATATCGCCACGATCCTGCGGCTCGACAAATCGAACGCGAGCCGGCAAATCGCGCGGCTCGAAGCGGCGGGGCTCGTCACGCGTCAGACATCGAGCGAGGACGCGCGCTCGTCCGAGCTTTATCTGACGACGGCAGGGCAAAAGCTGCGCAGAAAGATCGACAAGTTCGCGACCGATCAAGTCTCCGATGCATTGCGCCGCATGGTTCCGGAAGATCAGCAGACGCTCGTGCGCTCGCTCGCGCTCTACGCCGATGCGCTCGCGCACGGTCACGATCACGAACACAAGACGCCGCACGCCGCGCGTACGGAAAGCGCGCGCATCGTCGAGGGCTATCGGCCGGGATGTATCGGCGATATCGCGAGTCTGCACGCGCGCTTCTATGCGCATCATGCGCGCTTCGGCGTGTTCTTCGAGCGCAGGGTCGCGACGGAGCTCGCCGCGTTCGCGGAAGGTTTGCCCGCGCAAGGCAAGGCGCTGTGGCTCGTGATGGAAGGCGAACGCACGCTCGGCTCGCTTGCGATCGACGGCGATACGTCGACGCGCGTCGCGCATCTGCGCTGGTTCATCATCGACGATGCATTGCGCGGCAGCGGCATGGGCAGGCAGTTGATGGAGCGCGCGACGGCTTTCGTCGACGCGCATTACGACGAGACGTATCTCTGCACCTTCAAGAGCCTCGATGCCGCGCGTCACTTGTACGAGTCGTCCGGCTTCGTCCTGAGCGATGAAGCCGAAGGCACGCAATGGGGCGCGACGGTGATCGAGCAGCGCTTCACGCGTCGCCCGGTGCGATGATTCATTTACGCACGACGCGCGAAGTCGGTCCGAGACGTTGCGCGAAACGGCGCGCGCATTCGATGCCGAACTGCGTCGGACGCACGCCGCGATCGTGCGCGACATCGAAGCCCATGCGCCACGCAGCGATCCGCTTGCCGTAACAGGTGAGCGTTTCCAGGGACTGCATCACGAACACGATTTCGGGCAGCGCGTTTGCATAGAGCGATTCGGCGTCGTGCTCGCGCCCTTCGGCAAAGGCATCGTGAATGGCGACCTGATGATCGAAGGCATCGGTCGCGACGATCAACCCGTCGCAACCCGCGCGCAGGTTGTCGAGAAGCTCCTGACCGCCGCGCCCGTTGAACACTGCGAGCGTCTGTTCGAGCGCGCGCAGCCGCTCGATGGTCGCGCGTATCGTCACGGCCGGGCCTTCGCCCTTCAGCAGCCGGAAGTTAGGCCGCTCGGCCGCGAGTGCGGCGATCGATTCCGCCGACAATCCCACGCCGAGATAGTCCGGCGCGTTCTGGATGCCCGCGCTCGCGCCGGTTCGTTCGAGCACCGAAGCGAAGAAGTCGTGATAGAACGCCTCGGATTCGCCACGTATCGATGGCGGTTGAAGAATGAGCCACGACGCGCCGCGTTCGAGCGCGTATCCGGCAAGCCCGATCTGGGCCTCGACGCTATCGCCCGTGATGGTGACGGCGAGCGGCACGCGATTCGCGATATGCGCGGCGCAATCGTCGATCATCGTGCGCTTCTCGTCCGTCGACAGCCGATGCACTTCCGTCGCGAGACCGAGCGTAACGATCGCGGGCGCGCCCGCCGCGATGGCCGCATCGATCTGCTTGCGCGTGGCGTCGCGGTCGAGGCGGTTCAGCGCGTCGAAATAGGTGTAGAGCACCGGCCACATGCCGGTCGGCGGCGTTTGATAGTCGGACATCGATGTCTCCGCTCAATCTCCAGCGAAAAAGGCCGCACGAGGCGGCCTTTGCGCAACCCAAACACGTCTCGTTATACACGATCAGTCGAGCGTCTCCTGTGAACGCTCGCGCATGCACGCCACGGCGATCACGGACAGCACGCCGCAGCCGATCACATACCACGCGGGCGCCATCACGCTCTTCGTGATGACGATGAGCGACGTCACGAAGAACTGCGCGAAGCCGCCGAAGATCGCGACGCCCAGGCTATAGACGATCGCGGCCCCCGTCGCGCGCACCGGACGCGGGAAGAGTTCGCCGAGCATCGCGCCGGTCGGGCCGACGTTGAGCGAATGCACGATCGACAACACCGTGACGACCGCGAGCAAGGTCGCCGTGGTCGGCGATTGATTCAGGAGCGCGAAGGCGGGCCAGATCGCGAGCATGAGCAGGATGCGCGTCGTCTGCGCGAGCCGGTTGCGGCCGATGCGGTCAGACAGATAGCCGCCGATCGGCGCGACGACGAAGAGAATCGCGCCCGACACGCAGCCCGAGAGCATCGACGTCCAGCCCGGCAGGCCGAGCGTCTTCACGCCGTAGATCGACAGATAGAACACGATGATGAAGTGCGCCGACGTGCCGCCGATCGTCAGACCGAGGCCATTGAGCACCGCGCGGCCATGTTCGCGCAGCACGGTTACGAGCGGAATCTTCGGCGCCTTCGGAGCCGCTTCCGCGCTTTCGCGCGGCGCTTCTTCCATCGTGCGGCGCAGCCACCAGCCGACCGGCACGATCGCGGTGCCGATGATGAACGGCACGCGCCATCCCCAGCTTTCGAGTTGCGCCGACGTGAGCGATGCCGTGAGCGCGACGCCCGTCAATGCGCCCGCGAGCGCCGAAAGACCCTGGCTCGCGAACTGCCACGATGCGTAGAAGCCGCGGCGATTCGACGGCGCCTGTTCGAGCAGCAGCGTGGTCGATGCGCCCACTTCGCCGCCCGCCGAGAAGCCTTGAATGAGCCGCGCAATCACGAGGATGATGGGCGCGGCGATGCCCGCCTGCGCATACGTCGGCGCGACGGCGATCATCGCGGTGCCGAGCGCCATCAGGCCGAGCGTGAGCAGCATCGCCTTCTTGCGGCCGGCGCGGTCGGCGTACATGCCGATCAGCAAGCCGCCGATGGGCCGCGTGAAAAACCCGACGCCGAAGCTCGCCACCGCGAGCAGCAACTGGCCGACCGGATCGTGCACCGGAAAGAACAGCTTGCCGATGACGAGCGCGAAAAAGGCGTAGACGGTGAAGTCGTAGAACTCGAGCGCGTTGCCGACGGCAGCTGCCGCGACGAGACGCGTGCGTGAGGTTCGCGTGGTCGGCGCGGGACTCGCGGCTGAAGTGCTGGCGCTGGCTAACGTGGATGTATTCATCGTGTGCTCCGGGGCGTCGGGCGAAAAGGATCAGGCAGGATCAGTCGGCGAGCCAGGCTTCGGCCAGGCGCACCCAGTAGCTCGCGCCGATCGCGAGGATGTCGTCGTTGAAGTCGTAGCCGGGGTTGTGCACCATGCAGCCGCCCTTCGAGCCGATGCCGTTGCCGATCCACGCATACGAGCCCGGGCATGCTTCGAGCATGAACGCGAAGTCCTCGCTGCCCATCAGCGGCTTCGCGGCCGGTTCGACGCGTTGCGCGCCGAGCATCTTCACGGCGACATCGGTGGCGAAGGCGGTCGGCTCGGCGTGATTCACGAGCACCGGATAACCGAGTTCGTAATCGATCTCGGCCGTGCATCCGTAGGCGAGCGCCTGCGCATCGACGAGCGCGGTGATGCGGTGCTGAAGCTGCTTGCGCACGCCCGCGTCGAGCGCGCGCACGGAGAGCTTCATCAGCGCGGTCTCGGGAATCACGTTGCACGCCTCGCCCGCCTGCACGCTGCCGACCGTGACGACCGCGGGTTTTTGCGCATCCACTTCGCGCGCGACGATGCTGTTCAGGCCGAGCATGATCGATGCGACGGCGGGCATCGGATCGCGCGCGACGTGCGGCATCGCGCCGTGGCCGCCGACGCCGCGCACCGTGATGTTCACGCGGTCCGACGAAGCCATGCCCGGACCCGGCGTGAAGAACATGTCGCCCGCGGGCAGGCCGGGCATGTTGTGCAGGCCGAACACGGCATCGCACGGAAACTTCTCGAAGAGGCCGTCTTCGATCATCGCGCGCGCGCCCGCCTCGCCTTCCTCGGCAGGCTGGAAGATCACGATCAGCGTGCCCGAGAATTGACGGCTCTCGGCGAGATAGCGCGCCGCGCACAGGAGCATCGCGGTGTGGCCGTCGTGGCCGCATGCGTGCATCGTGCGGGCATGCTTGCTGGCGTACGGGAGGCCGGTCGTTTCCTCGATCGGCAAGGCGTCCATGTCCGCGCGCAGGGCGATGCGCTTGCCGCCATCGCCCTCTTTCAGCACACCGACGACGCCCGTCTCGCCGAGCCCGCGATGCACTTCGTAGCCCCATTGCGCGAGCGATGCGGCGACGAGATCGCTCGTCTGCGTTTCTTCATACGCAAGCTCGGGATGCGCGTGAATGCGCCGGCGTACATCGACGAATTCCGGTGCGATAGCGGCAATGCCGGGGATGACGGGCTCGACTGACAGCATGTGACACTCCTTGCTCGATGCGTTTCAACGTGCACCAAGGATATAAAGCCGAAAAGCAAACCAAAAGACGGTAAATTTATTGCGTGATTACCGAGAGTTGTCGGTGCTAACCCTAGGATGTCGGTCATGAGCATGAAGTATCACCAGCTGCGCGCATTCCTGACGACCGCCGAGCAAGGCAGCATCCGCGCGGCCGCGCGCAGCCTGCATCTGTCGCAAGCCGCACTCACGAAAGCGATCAAGGAACTGGAGCAGGATCTCGGCGTGCCGCTCGTGTTGCGCACCGCGCGCGGCGTGCAGTTGACCGCGTTCGGCCAGCAGTTACGCGTGCGCGCGCATCTGATCGTGAGCGAGATGCGCCGCGCCGAAGACGACATCGCGCAGATGAAAGGCGCGGGCGCGGGGAGCGTGAGCGCGGCCGTCACGCCGACTGCGGCGCTATCGATCCTGCCGCAGGCTTATCGCGCGTTTCGACGGCAGATGCCGAACGCACGCGTGAGTTTCATCGAAGGCTTTCCCGGCGTCGCGATGCCGCGATTGCGTGACGGCTCGCTCGACTTCGTGGTCGCGGTCGTCGTGCCCGAGCATCTCGCGCCGGAGTTCGATCACATCGAGCTGTATGAAAGCCGCTCGGCGATCGTCGGGCGCGCGGATCATCCGTTGCGGCATTGCACGTCGCTCGCGCAGTTGTCGGACGCGGAGTGGCTGCTGAATCCGTCGCCCGAGAGTTCGACGCAGGCCTTGCTCGATTCCTATGCCGAGCGCGGGCTCGCGGTGCCGGGGCGCGTGATCGAGTGTCCGAGCTTCATCATTGCGCATGGGTTGTTGCGCGGCTCGGATGCATTGGCCGCGATGCCTGCGGCGCTGCTCGAACATCCGTGGGTCGGCGACGGGCTCGCGATCTTTCCTATCGCCGATCCGTTGCCTGCGGTGTCGGTACGTGTGATAACCCGGCGGGACAGTCCGCTGACGCCCGCCGCTACCGTGTTGCTGGAATGTTTGCAGCATGCGGCGCGATCGAAGTGAGATAGGCGCGCTTGTTTTGCTTCGGGTGAGAATATTCGGGAATGCTCAGAACTTCACTCTGAGCATGAACCCGATCGTGAATGGCAGATCGCTCGATGGAATCGGCGGAATCAGAATGATGTTGGCACCGACGCGTTTGTAATCGAGCATGATGAGCGGCGCGGCCACGGGTCCGATCGTATGGTTATGACCGATGCCATAGCTGCCATAGTCGTAACCGGAGATGAGACCCGCCATCACGGCGAGCCGGATGTAGTTCCAGTGCAGGAAGTCCGGCCCCCACACGCCGCCGCCATAGAACGATGGCTTCGACAGCGAGTTGCGAAAGTAGCCGCCCGTCACGGCCCATTGCGGCGCGACCCAGCATTCCACGCCGATGCCGGGATTGAACTCCTCGAAATCCTTCTCCGGGTGAACGTGATGCGAGGCGATCATCGCATCGATCCAGAGGCCGTCGCCGCACCACTCCGCATGCGCGGCCGGCGTCCACACCGATGCGGTCAAGGCGGCAGCCGTCAGTAAGAAAGCGTGGAAGTTTCGGAAGCGGGACAGCCATGAGCGCATGTCTTCTCCGCCATCGCGCGTACGCCATGGCGCCTTTTTTTGAGATGGAGGTCGAGGCGAACTCTACCCGATCGCGCCATTTTCGTGTGAGCGAGCGAAAAGAACATGACGATGTGCGCGCGCGTTGTTTCGATCTCGGCGAAACTTGTCGAAGTTCGTTTCCGTATTCGAGGCAAAGCGCGATGAAGTTTTATCAGTATCTCGTTCCGTCGCTGGCGGCTGCCGCGTTGATTGCATGCACGCCGCTGCAAGTGGTCACGCATCGCGTGTCGTCGAATGAAGCGAGCGTGCCGCCGGGGCGCTACCAGCTCGATCCGCATCACTGGAACGTGAGCTTCGATGTGGACCATTTCCACTATTCGCGCTTCGTCATTCGATTCGACAAGACAACGGCGCAACTCGACTGGAATGCGGACGGAATGTCCGCGAGCTCGGTGCGCGCGACGCTCGATGCATCGAGCGTCAACACGAACGTGCCGCTGCTCGACCGCATGCTGAAGGGCCCGGACATGTTCGACGTCGCGCGCTATCCCGACATCGTCTTCGTGAGCACGGGTTTCGAGCGCACGGGCGACGACAAAGGCGTGTTGAAGGGGGATCTGACGATACGCGGCACGACCCGGCCGGTGTCGCTGAACGTCACGTTCAACGGGCACGCGGTCAATCCGCTCACGAAGCAGCAAACGCTGGGCTTTTCAGCCGATGGGCATTTCAGCCGCGCGCAGTTCGGATTGACGACGTGGTATCCGGCCGTCGGCGACGATGTGCACGTCGCCATTCAGGCCGAATTCTCGAAGGCGCCGGCAGACGCCTCGCAGTGAACACCGAGCCGCTCAGGCCTCGGTCCAGTCGAGCACGACCTTTCCGCTGTTGCCGGAGAGCATCGTATCGAACGCGCGCTCGTAGTCGTCGACGGGGAAGGTATGCGTGAGGATCGGCGAGAGATCGAGGCCGCTTTGCAGCATCGCGACCATCTTGTACCAGGTCTCGAACATCTCGCGCCCATAGATGCCTTTGATTTCGAGGCCCTTGAAGATCACCTGATTCCAGTCGATCGCGGTTTGCGCCGGTGGAATGCCGAGCAGCGCAACCTTGCCGCCGTGGTTCATCGATTCGAGCATTGCCGTGAATGCACTGGGCACGCCGGACATTTCCAGACCGACGTCGAAGCCTTCGGTCATGCCGAGTTCACTCATCACATCGCGCAGATCCTCATTCGCGACGTTGACGGCACGCGTCGCGCCCATCTTGCGGGCGAGCTCAAGACGGTACTCGTTCACATCGGTGATGACGACGTTGCGCGCGCCGACATGCCGCGCGATTGCCGCGGCCATCACACCGATCGGTCCCGCGCCGGTGATCAGCACATCCTCGCCGACCAGGTTGAACGAGAGGGCAGTGTGCGTCGCGTTGCCGAATGGATCGAAGATCGCTGCGAGGTCGTCGGAAATGTCGGGCGGAATCTTGAACGCGTTGAACGCGGGAATCACGAGATATTCGGCGAAGGCGCCTTCGCGGTTCACGCCGACGCCGACCGTATTGCGGCATAGATGACGGCGCCCGGCACGACAGTTGCGACAGAATCCGCACGTGATATGTCCTTCGCCCGACACGCGATCGCCGATGGCGAAACCGCGCACCTCCTGGCCCATCTCCACGATCTCGCCGACGTATTCATGACCGACGTGCATCGGCACGGGAATCGTCTTCTGCGCCCACTCATCCCATTTCCAGATGTGAATATCGGTGCCGCAGATAGCAGCCTTCCGAATGCGGATGAGGACGTCGTTATGGCCGACTTCCGGCCGCTTCACGCGCGTCAAGGTGAGGCCGGGTGCGCGTTCGAGTTTGGCGAGGGCTTTCATTGCGTTTGATCCTGACGTTTGGTCCTGATGGTTCTGCTTCCAAGGTCGCGGGCTTGTGGCCCGGTCCCTTGCTTTATGCGCATAAAGGTCGGCGGTCATGCTCAGCGGATGACGCCGAGCGATCGGCCGACGCGCGCGAACGCATCGACCGCGCGATCGATCTGTTCCGGCGTATGCGCGGCGCTCATCTGCGTGCGGATACGCGCGCGTCCCTTGGGCACGACGGGGTAGGAGAAGCCGATCACGTAGACGCCTTCCTCGAGCAGTGCATCGGCCATCTTGGATGCGAGTTGAGCGTCGCCGAGCATGACCGGAATGATCGGATGTTCCCCGGGGACGAGATCGAAGCCGAGTGCGGACATCGCGCGGCGGAAGTGCGCGCCGTTTTCGCGGACGCGCTGGCGCAATGCCGCGCCTTCATCGCTTGCGAGCAATTCGAGCACCTTCAGCGAAGCTGCCGCGATACTCGGCGCCAACGTATTCGAGAAGAGATACGGCCGGCTGCGCTGGCGCAGCAATTCGATCACTTCCTTGTGCGCCGCGACGTATCCGCCCGACGCGCCACCGAGCGCCTTGCCGAGCGTTCCGGTGATGATGTCGACGCGATCCAGCACGCCGCAGTGCTCCGGCGTTCCGCGTCCGTTCTCGCCGATAAAGCCCACGGCGTGCGAATCATCGACCATCACCAGTGCGCCGTAGCGGTCGGCGAGATCGCAGATGCCGGCGAGGTTGGCGATGATGCCGTCCATCGAGAAAACGCCGTCGGTCGCGATCAGCTTGAAGCGCGCGCCCGCCGCGTCGGCTTCCTGAAGGCGCGCTTCGAGATCGGCGAGGTCGTTGTTCTTGTAGCGCAGGCGCCGCGCCTTCGACAGACGCACGCCGTCGATGATGCTGGCGTGATTCAGTTCATCGCTGATGATCGCGTCTTCTTCGGTCAGCAAGGTCTCGAAAAGACCGCCGTTCGCGTCGAAGCAGCTCGAATAAAGAATTGCGTCGTCGGTCCCGAGAAATTGCGCGATCGCCTGCTCCAGTTCCTTGTGCACGGTCTGCGTGCCGCAAATGAAGCGCACCGACGCCATGCCGAAGCCGTCGGCATCGAGACCGGCCTTCGCGGCATCGATGAGGCGGCGATCGTCCGCGAGCCCGAGGTAATTGTTCGCGCAGAAGTTGAGCACGTCGCTTCCGTTGGCGAGACGAATGCCGGATGACTGCGGACTCGCGATCACGCGCTCCGTCTTGTAGAAACCCGCGGCGCGAATTTCGTCGATCGTGGCGCGTAGATGGGTGAGATATCGATCTTTCATCGCAATCCTTTTCGTGGCCTGCTGCTGGAGTCCGGCGGCGCTGCTAACGCACGCGCCCTTAGCCCTGTTATAGTGCATCCATCGCATCGGACACGTTCGATATTTCGAACACATTTCCGATATGCCGAACACTTTAAGGGATTGATCGTTTGATGGCAAGCACGGGTTCAGAGGGAAAAGCGGGCGATTTCGCGGGAGCCGGCGCGGCGCCGCCGCGCGTCGGAGAAACCATTCAGCGATTGCGCAACGAGCGAAAGCTGACGCTCGACGATCTATCGCGGGCCGCCGGGGTATCGAAATCGATGCTGTCGGAAATCGAGCGCGACAAGGCCAATCCGACGATCGCGGTCGCCTGGCGATTGACGAACGCGCTCGGCATCAGCCTGGATCAGCTGTTTGCGCAGCAGAAACCCGTCGAGGCGATTCGGGTCGCCGGGCCGCACGAAATACCGACCTTGAGCGGGGACAACGGCGGTTATCAGTTGCGCGTGTGGGGGCCGATAGAGCTTGCCGGCAAGTTCGAATGGTACGAGCTCACCTTGCAGTCGGGTGCCGCGCTCACGTCGAACGCGCATGAGCCGGGCACGCGTGAACATCTCACGGTGCTGAACGGATCGATCGAAGTGGATGCGTCGGGCGCAACGCGTCGGCTCAAGGCCGGCGAAACCGCACGTTACGCGGCGGACGAAGCGCATGCGATCCGCAACGTGGGGCGCGCCGATGCCAGGGCGCTGCTGGTGGTGATTCACGGCTGACCCAGCCGGGCGGGAGGCGCGGCGGACTTTATGCGCATCAAGTTTCGGCCCGCTGACACTCGCGGCCAAGCGAAAAACGGGACGCGCCTGGGCGCGTCCCGCTCGAAGCGGCGCCGACTTCGCGGCGCCGTCATGCCCCGCATTACGGGTTCTTCTTCACGCTGTCCTTCAGATCCTCGCGCGCATCCCCCACGCCCTTTTGAACCTTGCCCGCCGCCTGTTGCATGTCGCCCTTGGCTTCCTGGGCTTTGTCGCCGGTCATCTTGCCGACGCCTTCGTTGATCTTCCCCTTGACCTGCTTGCCGACGCCTTCGACTTGATCCTTGTTCATCTCAGTTCTCCCGTGGTTTGCAGCGCTATTGGCCGCGCAGTGCCGTCGAACGAACGCAGAAAAGCGACTGCGCGTTCAGCTCAGGAGATCTCCCAAGCACGGTTCAACGATGCGCTTCGTTGTCCGGCGCGCATAGCGGCGCATGTCTGATACGCACGTAGGCGGAATCGCACATACACCCGGTTCGACTAGCGCGACGCTATTTTCATTGCAACAAGTACTGTATGTTTGTACAGTACTATAAGACCAGTTGGGAAGGGGTGAGTCATGGAGTCGAACGGCGAAAATCTAAGCAAAAGGCAGTTCTCCCGCGCTGTGCGTGACCTCGAGCGCATCACGCGTCAAATTGCGGGACGTTATATCGACAAAGGCGTGCCGCTGACCTGGCGGCTGTTGCATGCGATCGAAGCCGAAGCCGTTGCGGATCTAGGCTTCGCCGGACGGCACGAAGCCGCGCTGCGCGAGCTGTTCGCGCGTCCCGATACCTTTCATTTTCCCGAAACCGACGATGTAGTCGACGTCGCGGCCTCCGAGGCCTTGCCCGCCGTTTTCGCCTTCGCCGTGGACGCCTACGAGCGCGCCGCACGACACCGACCGCAACTCGCCATCGCCGCGCACTAACGCCCGCGCCCGGCACGCGGCAGGATCCGCGTGCCCCGGTTCATCGCCGCTCACGCCGCGAAATCTGCCGCCATGTCCGCATCGGAACGCGCTTCGAGCTTGCCGTCCCGACACGCGGCGCGAAACACCTCGTAGTCCTTTTCGACCTGATCCGCATAGCCGCGGCCATAGCGCACGAGCATTTCGGCCATGCGATCGCCGTTGCCGAGATAACCCGAGATCTCCGGCGCGCATCCGCCGGACTTCGCATGCGCGCGAGCAAGCGCCCAGCCGCACAGTGCGGCGTACTCACGGAAAGCGTCGTCACTGAAGGTTTCCAGTTCCGGCGAAATCTTCATGTCGCGCAGTTGGCGAATGTAGAGCATGCGGCCGAGCGGACCCGTCGCCCAGCCGAGGAACGGGTCCGTGGCCGCCTGCATCAACCGTTGTCCATGCACCACGCGGTGGCCATCGTGTTCGATGGCTTGCGCATCTTTCGCCTGCTTCGCATATCTCGCGACGACCGACGTCGATGCCTCCTTCATCTGCAGGAAGAGCGGCTTGTCGTGGTGATCCGTGAGCAGCAAAACGAGGCAGCGGGTGCCGACACTGCCCACGCCGACCACCTTGAACGCGACGTCCTGTAACGTGAACTGCGACAGCAGTCTCGCGCGTTCCGGCGTCAGCGTCGCGACATAGTTGCGCGTGAGCGCGGCGAAAATCTCCTCGCGGCTGCCTTTCAGCGTCATCCAGCCGTCGCTCCTGTCGATCAGCGAACTCTTGCCGCGAATGTGGAACACGGCGGGCGGCGCATCGCGGATGCGCCACTTATCGCCCGTCCGATCCGCGAGCTTCGGCAACATCGTCTCGTGCGTCCGGCGCGAAGCGCGCTCGATGCCGCGCTTGATCCGCCGCCGCGCATCATCGTTCTGCACGGTGTCATGCATGCGGTCGAACGTGATGCGTTCGTACCAGAGATCGAGCACGCTCATTTCGGCGTACTCGCGCATGTGCGTCTGATAGCTGCGCGCGGCGAGGAACGCGAACTCGTCGGCCGCGAGACCGCCGTGGCCGAGATGGCGGCCGGCAATCGTGAAACTCGCGACGAGCCGCTTCAGATCCCATTCCCAGGGCCCCGGCGCGGTCTCGTCGAAATCGTTGAGATCGAAGATGAGCGCGCGCTCCGGCGTCGCGAAGCCGCCGAAATTGGATAAATGGCAGTCGCCGCAAATCTGGATGTCGATGCCGCTGGCGGGCGTGATGGCCAGATCGTGCGCTTGAAGGATCGCGCTGCCGCGATAAAACGTGAACGGCGACACCAGCATGCGACCGTAGCGCAGTGGAATCAGCGCCTCGACACGGCCTTTGCTACTCATCCGCAACAGTTCGATGGGATCGCGATCGATATCGCCGATTGCCTCGTGCGCGCCCCGCGGCGTGCGCTCGCGCGCGGCGCGTCCGTTCGCGCGGCGTTGCTGCCAGGACTGCTGGGCCATCGATCACTCCTTTCTTGCTCTTGTGCGTGCGGATGGAAGAAAGCCGTAGAGACGACAGTAATCGACGACATGCACGCCCGGCAAGACAGTTATCGACACTTCGATCGACAGCTGTGCTTGACGTTCGCCGCTCGAAGCCTGACCCTGTGCGCAGTGCAATACACTGCGGCTACGCGCCTTCCGACACCATGCCGAACACTTCCGATCTCTTCGACCAACAGTCCACCGACTGGCAGGCGGATCCGCACGCCGCATTCGATGCATGGCTCACCCAACAGGCGTTCCGGGCGTCATCGGCCGATGTTTATCGCGCGCAATGGGGCAACTTTCTCGAGTGGCTGGCCACGAAGCGCGCGACGCTGCATACGGTGCAACGTCCCGTCATCGAGCAGTTCGTCGCGCAACTGGACATCCGCCGGCCGCAGCGCATGCGTTATCTGAGGCTGATCGAGCGCGTGCTCGATCATGTGCGGGAAGTGGAGTCGGCGGCGACGAATCCGGCGCGGTTCATCGCTCAGGACGGCAATGCCGCGTGGCGCAAGGCGCGTGACAACGAGCCGACGGGCTTTCTCACTCACGACGAGCGTGCGCTGCTGGTCGCGCATCTGTTTTCGCCGATCGGAACGTTGCCAGCCGGACAGCGCTGGCGCGAGCGGCGCGACCGGGCGCTCGTCGCCGTATTTCTCGGCGGCGGCGTGAAAACAGGCGAAGCCGCGCAATTGACGATCGAGTGCTATGCGGCGGGCGCGCCTTACGTGACCGTCGATGCATCGAATCCCTTGCTGATTCGCCAGGCGCGGCTCGCGCCGTTCGCCACCGAATTGATCGACAACTGGATCAGCGAGCGCAAGACGGCCGGTCTCTCGGGCGAGCTGCTGTTTCCTGCGGCGCCGTCAGGCCGCCCCATGCACAAGGCGACGATGCTGCGCGCGATCGACGCGGTCGTGGCCGCGTCGGGGATCGCCGCGTCGCGTGTGGCGCGGGCCAGTCCGCAGACCTTGCGCAACACCTACGCGGCCGAGCTGTTCGAGGACGGAACGGACCCCGATCGCGTCGGGCAATGGCTCGGATTTCAGCAGACGATCTCTGCTAACCGGCTGCATCGGGCGTGGCAGGAATGGATGGGTGAGCAAATACGGGAGCGGGATATGGCGCAGGCGCGCGCCGGCGAGGCTCCCGACGTCGATCCGCACGGACTCTCCGACGATCCCGAAAAGCCTCACCTTTGATCCTAGCCGGCCCTCGCAGCCGGTCAGGATGCGCTGACGCGAGCGGACCGGATGAATCCGTCGACGGCGGCGAGCTTCGATGACACCGCGCCCGACGTGCGCTCGCAGTTCGGACAGGACAGTTCGTATTCGTCTTCGTGACGCTGCAATTCCGGTTCGCCGGCCGCACATGCCGGACAGGCGCCCGGCGCGACGACGTGCGCGTCGAGTTGCGTTCCCAAAGCGGCAATTTCGGCGGCGCTCAGACGCCCTTCCGCCGCGAGAGAGGCGATCAAAGCACCGATCTCGGCGCTGGCGCCGGACTGAACACGCTGCGCGTCGCGTTCGCGAACGAGGGCGTCGATTTCATCGGACTGCGAGCGCACTTGGGATTCGAGCCGGTCCGCACGGCTTCGTGCCGCGCTAAGCTGTTGAATAAAATCGAATTCTTTCTGGCCGGCCTCTCGAACGCTCGCCTGATGGGTTGCGGCCATTCCGCGCAAGGCATCGAGCTCGACCAACATCGGGCGAACGCGCCGCTCAGCCTCTTTCACGGCATCCTTGATCTGCTGGGCGTAATGCTCCGTGTTGTGGCGCAATTCGCTCTGGAGTTCGTCGATGCGGTCACGAAGCCGCGCCGATGAGGCCTGTTCCTGCTGGAGACGCTCTGCCAGCGCCTCGTTTTCCTTCTCCCAGCGAACGATGACCTCGCGCAAGCCGGATTGAGCTTCCGATCCCTGGTTGCGCAGCGCCTTGAGCTCGGCCTCCAATGCCGCAATCTGGGCCGCACCGGCTTCGGCGCGCGCTTCAGCGCGTCGATGCGCCTCTTCTATTGCCTCACGGCGAATATCGGCGTCACGAACCTGAGCTTCGGTTGCCTGAACAACGGCATCGATACGGGATTTTTCGTCGTTCAGGGCGGAATGTGCGTGCTTTTGCGCTTCGTCATACAGCGCCGCGAGAAGCTCGCCCGCTCGCTCTTGCAAGGACTCCGGCATCGCGCCAGCGTTGATGCGCACGCGCAGGGCTGAACGCAGGCTGGTCCAGAATGCTTCGATGTCTTTCGGGATGTCGCTCGCGCTGCCCGTTTGCGTGAGCTCCCGCACGGTCGTCACGGAAGGACGGATGCCCAGATCGAAGAAAAGACGCTTGCATGCGTGCTGAGAGAGCTCTTGTCGTCGCGCGCCGGCAGTCCGCATTGCTTCGATTTCGTGGCGTAGGGTTTCGCGGGTAATTGAGTCCATGGCAAAAACGGAGCATGTCGAGATGCAGATCATAACGTTTTACGTGTTGAACGTTACGAAAATCGCATATTGCTCTAGAGTTGAATCAAATTTCTGCTTTGAAGAGCACGATCGGCAATTCCATCGAGTCCGCTTAGAAATTTTCGTGAAACACTCTTAGGTAGTGAGCGCAAACACATGATTTAGCGAGGATTTTAATGCGCTTTGCGTCGCTCGGTGCTGTTTCACGTGCTTCGGTTGTGGTTTGAGGTTTCCTCTGCGAGACACGACTCGTCTTGAGAGTATTAGAAGTAAACACCGTTGAACCTTGTTAAAACCAGTTAACGCCTGCTGGAAGCCTTGTGGCATAAGGGTTTGCGGGATGTCAGGTGAGCTTGTTCGGGAGGAATGGTGAAGGCCTTCGGGATAGTGCGGTGATGAGCTTCAGGGCGCTCGGTGAGCACCCGCGGGAAGGATCGTGAGCGGATTCAGGAGAGGGCGAAAACGTGAAGGTGAGCGAATTCGGGGCCATTCCGCCGTGTAAGCATTGATACTTCGTAATCCGGCTGGCGTCTGTTGCTATCGAAAGGTGAGCGTTATCGGGAGGGCGTGAAAACGTCGATTTGTGACGGAAACCAGGTCAGTTTTACCGATAGGTGAGGCTTTTCGGGGCAGAAATGGTGATGAGGGTGAGCTTTTTCGGGCACACCGCAGCTCAAAAGGCCGAATTCACGGGGATTTTGGCCCAAGGTGAGACTTTTCGGGAGATCAATGTGGCGATTTGCTGATACGAACGCCCCGCGTCGATGCTAATTCCGCCTGCTTCACGGCCCAAGGTGAGATTTTTCAGGAGTCAGACGGGGGCGGAGTACGCTGGTTCGAGCCTGCATGAGGTAGAGAAAAGGTGAGCATATGCGGGACTGGATCTTGAGCAGGCGGATGAGAAAGTCACCTAATCGCGCTTTCGAAAGAACAAATTGTCGATATAAAACAAATAGATACAGTGAGTGAACCGGCTTTGAAGCTGCCAACGGTGAGCATTTTCGGGACTGCCATGCTCGCGAGGCACCGCATGACGCGCGGTTCAACGGTGAGGACATTCGGGAGGCTATTCGGTCGGATCCGCGCGAAGGAAGCGAGATAAGTGCCTGCAAGAATGCGTTTTCACGACTGCGACTCGGCAAAATGAGCCTTCGCAGGAGGTAATGGTGAGCATTTTCGGGGGCGGATGTGGAGTGAGACGAGAAGCAAAGGTGAGTCTTTGCGGGACTTGAATCGTTGATCGCCCTTGCCTGCGGGCCTGCATCAGACGCTTTCGAGACGTGAGTGCTTGTTTAAGGTGAGGATTTTCGGGAGCAACCCTAAGCTTGCACCATGAGTGAGAGGCGCCACCGCCCAGTTTGCACCGCAGGGCTGCAGTTTCCGGTTGAAATGCGTTCGACAATGCGCTGTATCGGACGCGCCACACCACGCCAGCGAGTCAGAAAAATTTTACGGTGAGTACTTTCGGGACCTCGCCACCGTACCGGGATTGTGCGGGAAAACTGCCGCAATCCGTTTACCCGCGCGGGCACTGCATATATGAGATGCGGCCGATCGGTGAGCGGTGAGCGTTTACGGGAGCGCACCGCAGTGAGTCGGATCAGTTGGCGCCGAATCACCCCAATACGGTGAAGGGCTGCCTATAGACGCGGTTCACCCCAGTCGGTATCCTTGCTCGCAATATCGATCCTGACCATCGCATGGCCACCAAGCGCGCAAAGAAAACCGACGTAGTCAGCCCGAGTTCGGCGGAGTTGCGCAAGGCGGTCGAGGCCATTGCCATTCAGCCGAAGAGCGGCAAGATCACGCTTCTGACGAGAAAGCTGTTCAACGTTCTGCTCGCCGTTGCTCAGCAAGCCGACGAGTCGGGTGACACGTATCGCGCGCTGCTCTCGGACATCGTCGCAAATTCCGCCTTCGACTCGAACGATACCGCGCTCGTCAAAGAGCATTTGCGCCGCATGGTGTCGGTGCAGGTAGAGTGGAGCACCGGCACGTCGAGCCAGAAACCCGGCCGAAAGTGGGGCATCTCGACCCTGATCGCCGACGCCGAAATTCTCGAAGATCCGACGACGCGCCGCGTATGGGTCGAATTCTCGTTCGCTCCCAAGATCAAGAAGAAGTTGCTCGATCCCGTGCAGTACGCGCGTCTGAGCCTCCAGTTCCAAAGCCAGTTGCGCAGCAGCGCCGGTCTCGCGCTGTACGAGATATGCGTCCGTTACTTGACCAATCCCAGCCATCTGACGATGCGCGAAACGTGGGAATGGTGGCGCCCGATCCTCTCCGGCACGCCCGATACCGAAGCCGGAGATGAGGCCAAGCGCGAATACAAGTACTTCAAGCGCGATTATCTGCGTCCGGCGATCGCCGAGGTGAACGCGGTGACGAACATCTTCGTCGAGCTCGTCGAGCATCGCGAGGGACGGCGTGTCGCGGAAATCCAGTTCCGCGTGACCGAACGCAAACAGCCGATGCTCGCGCTCGATGAACATCCGAATGTGTTCGACAGCACGCTCGTGGACCGGATGGTGAAGATCGGCATTCCGCTGAAGGATGCCCAGACGCTCTACGCGGACAGCGAGGAAAATCGCATCCGGGCCGCGTTGCAGATGACGGAGCAGCGTATGCGCAGCACGTCGTTGCCGCCGGTCCGCAGCGCAGCAGCCCTCTTCAAGGACGCGCTCAAGAAAGGCTATGCGCCGCCAGTGGATGCGTTGCCGCCCGCGACGAGCGGCACGGCCGCGCGGTCCCCGGCGTCCGCCGTCTCAGCCGCTGACGATCTCAAGGCGCGGCTCCTCAGCGAATTCTCGGCATACCGTCGCAAGGAAGCACGTGTGCTCTACGACGAGCAAGGTGAGGAAGAACGGGAGCTCGCGCGTCAGTCATTCGAGGAAGACGTGTTGCCGGGACTGGGTACGCATATGCGCGACGATTGGCGCAAGCGTGGATTGGATTCGAAGCTCGCCGAAACATCCTTCTTCGACTGGCTTGCACGGAAGACCTGGGGCGACCCCACGGACGGCGACCTGTTGGCTTTCACCCTGAGTCAGTCGCGCGCTGGCTGATACAGCACCCACACACAGAAATTTCAGACCGATAAACCAGTTCAAACTGACCGCCAAAGCATCAGCCGGCGGCCAGTCCTCGTATTACTTCTTCACTTCTTCGTTTCGTCAGGCTGAAGCATCAATTCGATTTGACGCAGCAACTCGTCCCGCTTTTCGCGCGACAAGCCACGCAGACGCAATTCGAGACGGTCTTCGCCATAAGACTTCAGATCGCCGACCGCGACGCCATCCAGCTTGATCTCGAGCCGCTGCGCATAGCGCTGCCGGCTCTGCGGCTTCGGTGCTTCCTGAGCGCTCGCGCGACCTTTCACGATATCGGCGACCTGGCGCGTGCTCAGATCGTCCGATGCGATTTTGTTGATGAGGCGCAGCGTGGCATCGCTGCCGCGCGCGGCGTGATACCGCGCGATCTGATAAGCCATGTTCGAGCCGAACCGGTCAGGGCGCGCGACCATCTCGTGCATGACGCTCTCAGGAAGTTTCGCGATGGACAACGCCACGGCGATCGTCGATTCATCGAGCCCGAGATGGTCCGCCAGTTCGCGCTGGCTCTGGAAATGCTGCTCGTCGAGGAAGCGTCGCCAGACCACGGCATTGTCGAAGACCGTCTGCGAGTCGCGCTGAACGTTGAGGTCGTAGCCCAGCTTGTAGCTCTGAATGCCGATCGGCAGATCGACGACCACAGCCTTCACGGCTTCCTTGTTCGCTTCTTTCAGTGCCCTCACACGGCGACCGCCGTCGCTGACGAAGAACATCCCCGGATTCTCATAATCGGGAATCACGTGGATCGCTTGCTGCTGCCCCTGCTTCGCGAGATTGACGGCCAATTCCGCAATCGAAGTCTTGAGATAGAAATGACGCGGATTGAACGGGCTAGGCTTGATCGACTTCAGCGGCAGCTCGATCACTTGTCCCGCCGTATAACGACTCGCGCGTCTCCATGCGCGATATTCATCGGACTCGGGGCCGGCGTTGATGTCGGCGGCTTCATCGGTGACAAAGGCGCTCGATCGGCCGTTGGCCGCAGCCTGCCCCACGTGCTGAATATCGACGATGCCATCGATCGCGTTGAGACGATCCAGCGCGGTGCGCTTCTCGCTGCTCGTCGAGTCGGGCCGGGCCTTGAAGCCCTTTGCAAACTGGGACGGTTTCATTCAGGGTCCTTTATGCGCATAAAGTCAGGGGAGCATGTCGAGGATCTCATCGGCCACGGCGCGGATTTCCGCCGCCGCGAGTCGAGCGCCGCGATCGGTCATCTGAAGTACGGTCTGTCCGAGCGCCATCGCCTGCTTGTAGCACTCGCGCGTTGGGATCTGGGTTTTGAGCAAGGGGAAGCCGAGCTCTTCAAGCGCGACCTTGAGTTCGCGCGTGAGCATGCGCTTCTCTTCCGTCTTGTTGAGAAGGAAGACGGCGCGCAAGTCTTCGTTCATCACCTGCGCTTGCTGAACGAGCTTGACGAGGCCGACGCTCGACCAATAATCCGCTGGCGATGATGACGTCGGAATCACCGCGACGCTCGCCGCGAGCAGTACGACACCGGAGACCTTCTCGGTGATCGACGGCGGGCAGTCCACGACGATGATGTCGTAGTCGTTCACGAACTTCTTGATCTCACGGTGAATCTGCCCTCCTGCCTCGGAGAGATTCACGACGGGAAATGGAATGCCGCTCGCGCCATCCGATGCGGCGCTTGACCAATGAACGAGTGTGTTCTGACCATCCGCGTCGACTACCAGCACACGCTTCTTCTTTTCGTGAAAGGCCGCACCGAGGTGCATCGCAATCGTGCTTTTGCCGACGCCGCCCTTCTGTTGCGTGATCGCTATGATTTCCGCCGCCACGTTTTGCTCCGAAATTTGAAGTCCGTTGAATTCTACATTGGCGTAGTTATTTTTCCAGTAATAACTAACAAGAAATGACCTTCGTTGGCCGTTTGGCCGAGGTTTATGCGCATAAAGTTCGATCGCGTCACGGTTGACGAAAACCAGGGCCAAACATGAACACGGCCATGAAGCAGCGCTGCGCGACTTTATGCGCATAAAGTCCACCCACTGGATCGCGAGGCCATCACGAAGCCGATGTCCAGGCGAACTTTCCCGTCGCGACGTCCTTGATCCGATTCAATACGCGCCTCCGGTAGCGCGACTTCGAAGCGCCTGCCCCGCCGTCCTTCGGACCTTTATGCGCATAAAGTCGCGGCCACGGCTTGGCTCTCGACCCGCCGATCCGCGTCATCACCGGCCGAACAAAATCGCCTATGCTAAGCGCTGTCTCAACCGCCGCTTATGCCGGAGTCTCCATGACCGTTCGCAACCTGGACATCCTGTTTGCGCCGAAGTCGATCGCTGTCGTGGGCGCATCGTCGCGCGCGGGCAGCATCGGCGAGATGGTGTGGACGCGCACCTTGTGCGCAGGCTTCGAAGGGCGCCTCTGGCCCGTCAATCCGAAGCACAAAACGCTGGGTGGGGAAGCGGTGTATGCGGACATCGACGCTCTGCCCGAAGCGCCGAACGTGGCCGTGCTCTGCACACGACCGCACACATGGCCAGGTCTCGTCGAACGCCTTGGCCGACGCGGAACGAAAGCAGTGGTGATCGTCGGCGAGGCGAAGGAGCGTGGCTATGCGTCGAAGTCGCCACACGACACGCTTCAGTCGTCGGCGGCCAACGCGGATGAATGGACCGTTCGAACGCTTGCCGCCGCGCGACCATTCCTCGTGCGCGTTGTCGGGCCGGCCAGTCTCGGGGTGGTGACGCCGGCAATCGGTGCATGTCTCGGTGCGCCCGCGTGCAACATCAAGTCGGGCGGGGTCGCGTGGGTATCCGGATCGAATGCGTTGACGAACGGCGTGCTCGGCTGGGCGCGCGCGCGTGGTCTCGGCTTTTCGCGCATCGTCGCGCTCGGCGATGAAGCCGATGTCGATTCCGGCGACATTCTCGATTTCCTTGCGAGCGACGCGTCGACACGCGCGATCCTGCTGGCCATCGAAAATGTTCGATCGGCCCGCAAGTTCATGTCGGCCGCACGCGCTGCCGCGCGAAACAAACCGGTGCTCGTGCTTCGCACGGGCCGCGACGATCCGTTCGATCGCCTGTATGGCGCCGCGTTTCGACGCGCGGGGCTCGTCCGCGTTGATTCGCTCGACGACCTACTCGACGAAATCGAAACGCTCGGCATTGGCCGTGTTGCGGCAAGCGATGTCGCGACGGTCATCACGAGCGGGCGCGGTGTCGCGGCGCTCGCGCAAGACGCATTCGCCTCCGCCGGCGACGATCTCGCCCAGTGGCCCACCGCTGCGCGCGATGCCGTGGCCGCCGCGCTGCCTCGTGCCCGCACGGGCAACCCGCTTCTGCTCGGCGATGACGCCACGCCCGCCGATTTCGGCGCCGCGCTCGAAGCGCTTGCGGCGCATCGCGAGACTGGCACCGTGTTCGTCGTGCATGCGCCAACGCACAGCGCGCCGGTCTCTGAAGTCGCGCGGACGCTGATCGCCGAGCGGCGTCATGCGTATCGCGGATTGCTCGCGTGCTTCTTCGGCTGCGTCGATGCGGCCACGCGCGACGAACTCCACGCGAACGGCATTCCCGTGCACACGACCCCGCATCGGCTGGCTCGCGGCTTCGCGCGTCTCGTCGATTTCAGGCAAGGCCGCGAATTGCTGATGCAAACGCCCGACGGTCTCCCCGCTGATATCCCCGACGACATCGATGCCGCACAAGGCGAGATTCGCAACGCGCTCGCAAACGGCATCGCCGAATTGAACGGCGAATGCGCGGCGCGCGTGCTCGACCGCTTCGGCATCACGGTCAAGCCGGGCCCGCCGGATTCGCCGACGAGCGATGCCATCGAGATTCAGACGCGTCTGCTCAATCATCGCGTGTTCGGGCCGGTGTTCGAGTTCAGGGCCGAAGGCGGGCTGGGCCTCGCGGATGCGCTTCACGAGTTCGCGCTGCCGCCGCTCAATTCGGTGCTCGCGCGCGATCTCGTCACGCGCTCGCCGCGCGCACGCGAACTGCCCGCCGAGATGCTGCTCAATGCATTGACCGCGTTGTCGCAGTTGGTTTGCTATATCGAAGAGATCGTCGCGCTGCGGCTCGTGCTGCGCGTGACGCGCGATTCGGTTGCCGTTCACGAGCCGCAACTCACGTTGGGCGCGCATCGCAAGCCGCTTGCGGTCGTGCCGTATCCGCGCAGTCTCGAAGAGACGCTCGACTGGCGCGGGATGCGCGTCACCGTGCGACCGATTCGTCCCGAGGACGAAGATGCGCATGCGGCGTTCGTCGCAGCCAACACTGCCGAGGACTTGCGCCTGCGCTTCTTCGGCGCCGTGCGCAGCTTCGATCATTCGCAACTCGCGCGCATGACGCAGATCGACTACGACCGCGAGATGGCGCTGATCGTCACGCGGGCGAATGGCGAAGGTGCGGGCGAAACGCTCGGCGTCGCGCGCGCGGTCGCGGATCCCGACAACGAGACTGCGGAATTCGCGGTCGCGGCGCGCTCGGACATGAAGGGGAGGGGATTGGGATCGCTGCTGCTGTCGCGCATCATCGACTATGCGAAGAAGCGCGGCACGCGCTGGATGATCGGCGAAGCATTGCGCGAGAATTCAGGCATGATCGCGCTGGCGCGCAATATGGGCTTCGAAGTGACGAAGACCGACGACCCGGGCGTCGTCGGATTCAGGATGCGGCTGTGCGATTCGCCGTCACAGCCGCGCGCGGATTAGGCCGCGAGTCTGGCGAGCGCTTCGTCGACTTGGGCGCGCGATAGCGAGAGCTCGCCCAGCAATGCTTCGTCGTACGTATTGCCCGTTTCCTTTTCGAGCCGCGCGATCGTCAATGCGCAGCGGGACGTGTCCTTCAGCGTCGCGATGAACGACTTGACCGATTGCCCCGACGTGAACGCCTCGAAGAGCGGCACGCGGATGTCGTCGGGCAGCGCGCGCGACGTCCACTGATACGGCTTGCCGTTGTGCGTCAGTTGCGGCGGCAGCGTGCGCTCCTTCTTTGCGGCCGGAATCAGGCCGAAGGTGCGCGCCGCATCGCCGATCTGCTCGGCCGAAAAAAGCTCGTCCGGCGTGATGTCGAATTGCGCGATGTACGTTTCGATCGCCTGCATCGCGGCCGAGCGATCGTCGCGCTTCTTCTGCGCGCGCGCGACGATGTCGCGCAGTTCGTCGGCTTCGTCGGCCGTGATCGTGAAGTTCGCCTGCTTTTGCTGAAGTTCGGTGAAGCGGAGGAATTCGTTGTCGGAGAGAAGTTTCGCCATCGGGAATGCGTCGGAATGAACACGGCGGCGCGCCGGCATGGCGCGCCGTCATTTTGAGAGGGTCGTCATTCTAACGCGCGAAGCATGTGCCGTTCAGTCGTGCATCATCGAAAGCGATGCCGTCGCGTCTTTCAGTAACGCCGTCACGTCTTCGATCGATGGCGCCACATACTCGTCGATACGCCGCATGTAAGGACAGGTGAGCGCGGCGATCGCCTGCCCCGACGGTCCGAGCAGCGGAAACGTCACATCGGTGACGCCGAATGTCTGCTGACTGTCCTTCTTCGAATAACCGGTGTCGCGAATCTGCCGGTAGTCGGCGTCGAGCACCGCGCGATCGAGCGCGAGTTCGCCCTTGACCTTCGTATGCTCCGCGAGCATGTGCTCGCGCTGCTCGTCCGTCTGGAAGGCGAGCATCACGCGGCCCGAGCCGGTATCGATCAGCCCGACGCGCGACCCCAGCCGCACCGAAATGCCCCACGTGCCGGGCCCGTCCACTTGTGCGATGACAAGCAGATTGCCGCGATCGTAGACCACGAGATGCACCGACTGCTCGGCGGCATCCGCGAAACGCTGCATGACGGGCAGCGCTTCGGCGATCAGCCGGTTCATCGGCGGATGCCGATGCGCAAGCGCATACAACTTCAGGCTCAGCGAATAGCGGTCGCCCTCGGGCGAGCGCACCACGTATTGGCGCGCGACGAGCCGCTCCAGCATCCGATACATCTCGCTCGCGTTGCGCCCGAGCATCTTCGTGATTTCCGCGCGCGTGAGCCCCGATTTCTGCTCGGACAGCAATTCGAGGATGTCGAGCCCCTTGTCGAGCGCGGGCGCGCGATAGCGGTCGGCGTCGTTGTCTTCCACGTCCATGTGCAGTCTGGGTCGGTTCATGAATTCGCGCCGAGTTTAAGCCTTTTGTCAGCGAACGCCGTTTCCGTCGATGAAAAACCCGCTAGGGAAATTACCGATCTGTCTCGATGCGCGCCGTTCTTGACTTCGAATTGTGCGTATATGAATAATACGTTCACTGATGAATCGATGCCACCGACAGTTTCTCGCAGCACCCCACGTTGCAGTCACGAAGAACAGCACATCAGGAGACACGCAGATGAAGTTCACCAGGAAACTCGCGGTTGCCGTTGCTATCGCGGCGGTCGGTACGATCGGGCTCGCGCATGCCGCCGAGAGCGGCAAGGTCGGTCTCGGACTGCCGATGCTCACATCGCCGTTCTGGCAGTCGTACAACAACTACTTGCCGAAATACGCGAAGGAAATGGGCATCGACATCCTCGCGCCCGTCAACTCGAACGGCGATCCGGCGCAGCAGATCACCGACATGAACAATCTGCTGAACCTCGGTGCGAAGGGCATCCTCGTCGGACCGCTGGATTCGGCGGCGATCAGCCGCGCGCTCGATGCGTCGTCGGCGAAGAGCGTGCCGGTCGTCGCGGTCGATGTCGCGCCGACGCAAGGCAAGGTCGCGATGGTCGTGCGCGCCGACAACCGCGCGTACGGCACGAAGTCGTGCGAGTACATCGGCGAGCATGTGAAGTCGGGCAAGGTCGTGCAGATCATGGGCGATCTGGCGTCGGTGAACGGCCGCGACCGCTCGGAGGCGTTCCGCGCGTGCCTGAAGAAATATCCGTCGCTGAGCCTGCTCGAGATTCCGGCGGCCTGGAAGGGCGACGCCGCCGCGACCGCGCTCGACAGCCTCCTGACCGCGAATCCCGATGTGAAGGCGATCTACATGCAGGCGGGCGGCGTCTATCTGTCGCCGACGCTGCAGACGCTGCGCCGCAAGCAACTGCTCGTCAAGGCGGGCGATCCGAAGCACATCGTGATCGTGAGCAATGACGGCATCCCGCAGGAATTCGATGCGATCCGCCGCGGCGATATCGACGCGACCATCTCGCAGCCCGCCGATCTGTACGCGAAGTACGGCCTCTTCTATATCAAGGCGGCGCTCGCCGGACAGACTTTCAAGCCCGGCCCGACGGATCACGGCAGCACGATCGTCCAACGTGGGCCCGGCATTCTGGAAGATCAGTTGCCCGCGCCGCTCGTGACGAAGTCCAACGTCGACGACAAGTCCCTCTGGGGCAATACGATCAAATGAGCAATCAAATGAGCGCGCCCGTCGTAGAGGCATTGGGCTTGACGAAGCGCTACGGTTCGACGGCAGCACTCGCCGACGTCACGATGCGCGTGCTGCCCGGCGAATCCCACGCGCTCGTCGGGCGCAACGGCGCGGGCAAGTCGACGCTCGTCTCGATGATCACCGGCCTGCGCAAACCCGACGCCGGCGAGATCCGCTTCGGCGGCGAACCCGCGCCGCCGCTCGCGGACCGCGACGCATGGCGCGAGCGCGTCGCGTGCGTTTATCAGCACTCGACGATCATCCGCGAGTTGTCCGTCGCCGAGAATCTGTTCATCAACCGGCAGCACCGGCGTGGCGGCGTGATCGACTGGCGCGCGATGCGCCGCGATGCCCGCGCGCTGCTCGATCACTGGAAGATCGACGTGCGCGAGGACGCGCGCGCGGGCGACCTGACCGTCGAGGCGCGGCAGCTCGTGGAGATCGCGCGGGCGCTGTCGTACGGCGCGCGCTTCATCATCCTCGACGAGCCGACTGCACAGTTGGACGGCGAGGAGATCAAGCGTCTCTTCAGGCGTATCGAAGAGTTGCAGCGCGAAGGTGTCACTTTCCTGTTCATTTCCCATCACTTGCAGGAAGTGTACGAAATCTGTCAGGCAGTGACCGTGCTGCGCGATGCGCGTCACATCGTCAGCGCGCCGGTTTCGGCGTTGCCGCGCGACAAGCTGATCGAAGCGATGACGGGCGAGCAGGGCGGTCTCAACGTCGCGGATGCGGCAGCGCGTCCACCTTTGGCCGCCGATGCATCGGTCGCGCTTTCGGTGTCGAAACTGCACGGCGATGACTACGGCGACGTCAGCTTCAGCGTGCGACGCGGCGAAGTCATCGGCCTGACGGGCGCGACGACGAGCGGGCGCACGAGCGTCGCGGAGGCCATCGCCGGATTGAAGGCGCAACGCAGCGGCACGATCGCGGTCGATGGCCGCGCGCTTCCTCCCGGCGACGTGCCCGCTGCGCTGGCCCACGGTGTCGGCTGCGTGCCGAAGGACCGGCATCGCGAAGGGCTGGTGCTGTCGCAGTCCGTCGCGGAAAACGCATCGATGACCATCGCGCGAACACTTGGCCGCTTCGGAATCGCGACGCCCGCGAAGAAAAACGCCTTCGGTCGACGCATGATCGCTGCGCTCGGCATCAAGACACTTGGACCCGAGCACGAAGTGTCAGGCCTGTCGGGCGGCAATCAGCAGAAAGTCGTGATGGCGCGCGCGCTCGCCACCGATCCGAACGTGCTCGTGCTCATCGATCCGACCGCGGGCGTCGACGTGAAATCGAAAGAGGCGCTGCTCGGCGTCGTCGAGCGCGTACGCGAGGAAGGCAAGGCCGTGCTCGTCGTCTCCGGCGAGCTCGACGATCTGCGCACCTGCGACCGCGTCCTCGTGATGTTCCGTGGCGCGATTGCCGCCGAATTCCCTGCCGGATGGCAGGACCATGAACTCATCGCATCCGTCGAAGGAGTGAGTCTCCATGAAGCATGACGTTTCCAGTCCCGCGATCGCCGGCGTGCCGATGCAACGGCAGCGCCCGCGCATCGAGCTCGCGCGCTTTCGCGATCTAGCGCTTGTGCCCGCGCTCGCGCTGCTGCTCGCGATCGGCGCGTTCGTCAGCCCGAGCTTTCTGACCCAGGCGAACCTGATCAGCATTCTCGGCGCATCGGCGGCGCTCGCGCTCGTCGTGCTCGCCGAATCGCTGATCGTGCTGACGGGCAAGTTCGATTTGTCGCTCGAATCGACGGTCGGCATCGCGCCCGCAGTCGGCGCGATGCTCGTGATGCCCGCGGCATCGTCGGGATTCGGGCTCGAATGGCCGGCTGCGGCGGGGCTCGCGGCAATTCTCGTCGTGGGCGCGGCGGTCGGGTTCGTCAACGGCTTTCTGGTCGTGCGTCTGCGGCTGAACGCGTTCATCGTCACGCTCGCGATGCTGATCGTGCTGCGCGGGATGCTCGTCGGCGCGACCAAGGGCGGCACGCTCTTCGACATGCCGCCGTCGTTCTTCACGCTCGCGACCACGCTCGTGCTCGGTCTGCCCGTGTCGGTCTGGCTCGCGGCCGCGGCCTTCGCGATCGCCGCGTTCATGCTGCGCTATCACCGTCTCGGCCGCGCGCTCTATGCCATCGGCGGCAATCCGGAAGCGGCGCGCGCGGCGGGCATCCGCGTCGAGCGCATCACCTGGGGCGTGTTCGTTCTGGGCAGCGTGCTCGCGTCGATCGGCGGCTTGATTGTTACAGGCTATGTCGGCGCGATCAACGCGAACCAGGGCAATGGCATGATTTTCACGGTGTTCGCCGCTGCGGTCATCGGCGGTATCTCGCTCGACGGCGGCAAGGGCACGATGCTCGGCGCACTGTCAGGCGTTTTGCTGTTGGGCGTCGTGCAAAACCTGCTGACACTTGCGCAAGTTCCGTCGTTCTGGATTCAGGCGATCTACGGCGCGATCATCCTCGGCTCGCTGATGGTGGCGCGGCTCGCGGGTGGCGAAGCACAAACTTGAGATATCGACGATGCAACCAACAACCGACCCGCGCCTCATCCTGCTGAGTCCGGAAGACAACTGCCTGATCGCCGCGGCGCGCTTGGCCGCAGGCGAAACGCTGATGATCGAAGGCGAGGCGGTCACGCTCGCGACGACCGTCGATCTCGCGCACAAGCTCGCGCGGCACGCGCTGTCGAAGGATGACAAGGTGCTGCGCTACGGCGCAATCATCGGCCATGTGAATGTCGATGTCGCGCGCGGCGAGCATCTGCATACGCACAATCTGGAAAGCGACTACATCCCCACCTATACGCACGACGCTGGTCACACTTACGTACAGCACTAGAGCACGCCTATGAACACTCCCGCACTCCAGGGCTATTTGCGCGCCGATGGCCGCAAAGGCATCCGCAATGTCGTCGCGGTGGCGTATCTCGTCGAATGCGCGCATCACGTCGCGCGCGAGATCGTCGCGCATTTCCGTCCATCGATCGATGCGTTCGATTCCTTCGATCCGCAGGCCGAACCGCCCGTGCATCTGATCGGCTTTCCGGGCTGCTACCCGAACAGCTACGCGGAAAAGATGCTGGAGCGCATCAGCACGCATCCGAATGTCGGCGCGGTGCTGTTCGTGTCGCTCGGCTGCGAGAGCATGAACAAGCACTATCTCGCCGATGTCGTGCGCGCGAGCGGCCGCCCCGCCGCCGTGCTGACGATCCAGGAAACGGGCGGCACGCGCAGCACGATCCAGAACGGTCTCGATTGGGTGCGCGAGGCGCGCGCGACGCTCGCCGCGCAGGAGAAAGTGCCGATGGCGCTCGATGAACTGGTCGTCGGCACGATCTGCGGCGGCTCGGACGGCACGAGCGGCATCACGGCGAATCCGGCGGTGGGCCGCGCATTCGATGCGTTCATCGGCGCGGGCGCGTCGTGCATCTTCGAGGAAACGGGCGAACTGGTCGGCTGCGAGTTCCACATGAAGCGGCGCGCGGCGCGGCCCGAACTCGGCGATGCGATCGTCGACTGCGTGCAGAAGGCCGCACGCTACTACACGGCGATGGGCCACGGCTCGTTTTCCGTCGGCAACGCGGACGGCGGCCTCACGACGCAGGAGGAAAAATCGCTCGGCGCCTACGCGAAAAGCGGCGCGTCGCCGATCGTCGGCATCATCAAGCCGGGCGACGTGCCGCCGACCGGCGGCCTCTATCTGCTCGATGTCGTGCCCGATGGCGAGCCGCGCTTCGGCTTTCCCAATATCAGCGACAACGCGGAGATCGGCGAGCTGATCGCGTGCGGCTGCCACGTAATTCTCTTCACGACGGGACGCGGCTCGGTGGTCGGCTCGGCGATATCGCCGGTGATCAAGGTGTGCGCGAATCCGTCGACGTATCGCAACCTGTCCGGCGACATGGATGTCGACGCGGGCCGCATCCTCGAAGGCCGCGCGACGCTCGACGAAGTGGGCCGCGAAATCGTCGATGTGACCATCGCGGTGGCGTCGGGCGCGGCGTCGAAGTCGGAAGGGCTCGGGCATCAGGAATTCATTCTGACTTACAAGACCTTCGAACCCGTCGGCCCCGCGTGTTTGCCCGGCGGCGCGGTACGCGTTACTGTGGCGGCTTGAGTTTGCCAATCCGTCGCGGAAATCGAAACAAACTGACCGGGGTTTGCACATGACCGCAGAAGCGCAAGAAGCCGTTTCGCGCCGGCGCAAGATTGGCCGCACGTCGCTCGATGTCACCGCGCTGTCGCTCGGCACCGCGCCGCTCGGCGGGCTGTATCACGAGCTGACGGAAGAGGAGGCGCGCGCGACCGTCGAGGCCGCGTGGCAGGCGGGCATCCGCTTCTTCGATACCGCGCCGCATTACGGGCACACGAAGGCGGAGCATCGTCTCGGCGATGCGCTGCGCCGATATCCGCGCGGCGACTTCGCGCTCTCGACGAAGGTCGGCCGACGCTTCGTTCCGCGCACGGCGCCCTACGACGGCAGTGAAGGCTGGGCCGCGCCGCTGCCGTTCCAGGCGATCTACGACTACAGCTACGACGGAATCCTGCGCTCGTTCGAAGACAGCCAGATGCGGCTCGGCATGACGGATATCGATATCGTGCTGATTCACGATATCGGCCGGCTCACGCACGGCGAAAAGAACGCGCATTACTGGAAGCAGCTGACCGACGAAGGCGGCTTTCGCGCGCTCGAAGAGTTGAAGCAATCGCGCGGCGTGAAAGCGGTAGGTCTCGGCGTGAACGAAGGCGCGGCCGTGATGGAAGCGATGGCCGAATTCGACATCGACTGCGCGCTGCTTGCGGGCCGCTACACGCTGCTCGAACAGAACACGCTCGACGATCTCCTGCCCGAATGCGAGAAGCGCGGCGTGAGCATTCTGCTCGGCGGCGCGTTCAACTCGGGCATTCTCGCGCGCGGTCTCGATGCGAACGCGCACGGCGATCTCAAGTTCAATTACGGCGATGCGCCGAAGGACATCGTCGAGCGCGTCGGCAAGCTGGAGCGCGTGTGCCGTGCGCATGGCGTCGCGCTCTCGACCGCGGCCATCCAGTTTCCTTATGCGCATAAAGTTGTGGCGACGGTGCTGATGGGCGCGCGCACGCCCGATGAAGTGCGCGAGAACGCGGCGTCGTTCGCGACGCCGGTTCCGTCCGCACTGTGGGATGCGTTGCGCGCCGAAGGACTGCTTCACGCGAATGCGCCGGTGCCGCGATGAATATCGATGCACATCAACACTACTGGGACCCCGCGCGCGGCGACTATGGCTGGCTCACGCCCGACATGAAGTCGCTCTTTCGCGTATTCGGTTCCGATGATCTCGCGCCGCTTCGCAAGTCCGTCGATGTTCAAAAAACGGTCGTCGTGCAGGCCGCGCCGACCGTCGACGAAACGCGCTATCTGCTCGATCTCGCGCGCGGCGACGATTCGATCGCGGGCGTCGTCGGCTGGGTTCCGCTCGATTCGCCCGATGCAGTGAAGATCATCGACGAACTCGCGCGCGACCCGAAGCTGAAGGCCGTGCGCCCGATGCTTCAGGACCTGCCCGACGATACGTGGATCGAACACGCGCCGCGCAAGGAAGCGATCGAGCGCCTGATCGATCTCGATCTCGCCTTCGACGCGCTGATCTTCGCGCGGCACGTGCCTTCGCTGATGAGGTTCGTGGAGCGCTATCCGACGCTCAGGATCGTCGTCGATCATGGCGCGAAGCCGCCGATCCGCGATGGTATCGACGCCGGCTGGCAACCCTGGGCCGATGGCATCGCGCAACTCGCGGCATTACCGCAAAGACTTCATTGCAAACTTTCCGGCCTTGCAACGGAAGCAAATCCGAACTGGACCGAAGCAACGCTGAAACCCTACGTCGCACATCTTCTCGACCATTTCGGCCCCGAGCGTCTGATGTGGGGCAGCGACTGGCCGGTGCTCAACCTCAACGGCAGTTACACTGCGTGGCACAGCACCGCCCGAAACCTCACGTCGCATCTCGAAAAAGCTGAGCAGGACGCGATTTTCGGCGCGAACGCCCGTGCGTTCTATCGCCTCTGAATCGGCTGATATACCCGGCATGTCTCAAAAACACTTCAGACTGGAGCAGTGGATGGTACAAAGACTGGCAGGCAAGACGGCGCTGATCACGGCGGCGGGGCAAGGCATCGGGCTCGCGACGGCCGACATGTTCGCCGCGCAGGGCGCTCGCGTGATCGCCACCGACATTCGCACCGAATCGCTCGAAGGCAAGCCCTTCGAAGTGCGCAAGCTCGACGTGCGCGACCCGCAGGCGATCAACGCGCTCGCGGACGAAATCGGCGCGATCGACGTGCTCTTCAACTGCGCAGGCTTCGTGCACGCCGGCTCGATTCTCGAAGCGAGCGAAGAGGACTGGGATTTCGCCTTCGACCTCAACGCGAAGGCGATGTATCGTACGATTCGCGCGTTTCTGCCGAAGATGCTCGAAAAGGGCTGCGGCTCGATCATCAACATGTCGTCGGCGGCGTCGAGCGTGAAGGGCGTGCCGAACCGCTTCGTGTACGGCGCGTCGAAGGCGGCCGTGATCGGCCTGACGAAATCCGTCGCCGCCGATTTCGTCACGCGCGGCATCCGCTGCAACGCAATCTGCCCGGGCACGGTGGAGTCGCCGTCGCTGAAGGACCGCATCGCGGAGCAGGCGAAAGCGCAGGGCGCGAGCGTCGATCAGATTCAGGCGGCGTTCGTCTCCCGTCAGCCGATGGGACGCGTCGGCCGCGCCGAAGAGATCGCGGCGCTCGCGCTCTATCTCGGCTCGGACGAATCGTCGTTCACGACGGGCCAGATTCACATCATCGATGGCGGCTGGTCGAACTGACCAAGCCCTCATTCTTTTTCGGAACCAGGAGGATCAAATCAGATGAAGCTGCTTCGTTACGGCCCCAAGGGTCAGGAAAAACCGGGTCTGCTGGACGCCGAGGGCCAGATCCGCGACCTGTCGAAGGTCGTCGATGACATCGCCGGCGCGACGCTGACCGAAGCGGGCCTGGCGAAACTGCGCGCGGTCGATGTCGCGGCGCTGCCGGTGGTCGACGGCAATCCGCGTATCGGGCCGTGCGTCGGCCGTATCGGCAAGTTCGTGTGCATCGGCCTGAACTACGCGGATCACGCCGCCGAGTCGAACCTGCCCGTGCCGACCGAGCCGGTCATTTTCAACAAGTGGACGAGCGCGATCTCCGGCCCGAACGACGACGTCGAAATCCCGCGCAACTCGGTGAAGACCGACTGGGAAGTCGAGCTGGGCGTGGTGATCGGCAAGGAAGCCAAATATATCGATGAAGCCAACGCGCTCGATTACGTCGCGGGCTACTGCGTGATCAACGACGTCTCCGAGCGCGAGTGGCAGCTCGAGCACGGCACGCAATGGGACAAGGGCAAGGGCTTCGACACGTTCGGCCCGATCGGTCCGTGGATGGTGACGAAGGACGAAGTCGCCGATCCGCAGAAGCTCGATCTGTGGCTCGAAGTCGACGGCAAGCGCTATCAGAACGGCAACACGAAGACGATGGTCTTCACGGTCGCGCAACTGGTCGCATATCTGTCGAAGGTGATGAGCCTGCAGCCGGGCGACGTCATCTCGACGGGCACGCCGCCGGGCGTCGGCATGGGCGTGAAGCCCGAAGCCGTGTATCTGAAGGCCGGCCAGACGATGAAGCTCGGCATTCAGGGCCTCGGCGAGCAGACGCAGAAGACCGTCGCGGCGAAGTAACGAAAGCCGTCGCACAAACGAAAAACCTCGCTGAAAAGCGAGGTTTTTTGCTTCAAAGGACGGTGATGGATGGCTTATGCGTGGAAGACCGGCTCGCTTGCGACGCCTTCGCTGATGCGCGTGATCGTGCCCTGCGCGACCGCGACGAGCCGCTCGGCGCCGCCATCGGTGACGAACACGTCGCACTGACAAGTCGCCTGCGTCATGCCGGCATGCACGACGCGCGCCCGCGCCATCAGCGTGCCGGATACGGCCGGGCGCAGATAGTTGATCTTGTATTCGCCCGTGACGACCTTCGGCCCGAGACGCAGCGCGCCGGCGAAGGTCAGCGCGTTGTCCACGAGATAGCTCACCACCCCGCCGTGCACGAACCCGTGTTGTTGCCTGAGCTCGTCCCTGATCGTCAGACACAGCGTGAGACTCGCTGAATCGACCTGCATCAGTTTGGTTCCGAGCAAGGCGCTGAACGGTTGCGCATTCAGCGCACCGCGCGCGATATCGACTATTTCGGTCATGCGGACACTCCTTGGGTGGGTTCGGTGCCGTCCTGCAAAGACAATAGGAAGCGTTCGCGCGCACTGCAAGGAAGGGATGCAAAAATTGTGCAACGGTGCGTTTCCGGCGGCATGCGCGCCGCTTCGGCGACGTTCTCCGAAGCGGCGCATTCCCTGCATTCGCGTAGACAAACCGTTGCGGCAAACGATTCAAGCTTTCGGGCGTGACTGCCGTAAACCCGCACTGTCCCCGCATCGGCGGGCCTTAATTCGGAAAGTGTGGGTGCAAGTGATGTTCGGAAAGATCAAGGTTTCATCCGGTTTGCTCGCGGTTCTGGTGGTGTTCTGTCTCTTTCAACTGGTGACCGAAGGGCTCGGTTTCTGGTCCCTGTCGCGCACGCATGACGATGTCGGCAGCCTGTCCGACATCGCGCTGAAGCAGGTCAACGCGGTCAACAAGACCACGCAGCATCTGATGGATGCGCGCATCAACCTCTCCCGCGCCGGCACGCGCATGGTGCGCGGCGGCACCGAGCCGACGGAGATCGTGCAGCACGCCCGCGAGCAGATCGCGGCGGCGGACAAATCGTTCGCGGCGTTCCTGGGCGCGCCGAAAACCGGCGACGAGAACGCGGCGCGCATGACCGCGTTGCAGGCGAAATACGCGGAGTATTCGAAGGCTTTGAGCGAGCTCGTCCAGTATCTCGACGCCGGCAATCTCCAGGCGTTTCTCGATCAGCCGACGCAAGGTTTCCAGGACCGCTATCTCGCGGAGCAGCAGAACTTCGTGAATTTCGGCGATGAGGCGGGCCGCGGCTATCTCGCGTCGATCGATACGCGCTACGCGTGGTTCCGGGCGGTGGGCATCGCGATTCTGGTGGCGCTGATCGCGGGCATCGTGCTCGTGCACATGGCACTGCGCCGTGGCGTGATCGAGCCGCTGGAAGAAGCGGGACGCCATTTCGAGCGCATCGCGAACGGGCGTCTCGACGAGCGCATCGAGGATCGCGGCACGAACGAGATCGGCCGGCTCTACGCGGGCCTCGCGGCGATGCAGGCGAGCGTCGCGAGCACGGTGAAGACGGTGCGCGAGACCTCCGATTCGATCAACTTCGGCGCCGATGAAATCGCGAGCGGCAACGCCGATCTCTCCGCGCGCACGGAAAATCAGGCGGCTTCGCTGGAGGAAACCGCGTCGAGCATGGAAGAGCTGACCGCGACCGTGCGCCAGAACGCCGAGCACGCGCGCGAGGCGAACACGCTGGCAGGCGAGGCGCTCGACGCGACGTCACGCGGCGCGAGCGTCGTCGACGATGTCGTCGAGAAAATGCGCGGCATCGCGTCGAGCTCGGACAAAATCGCGGAAATCATTTCCGTCATCGACGGCATCGCGTTCCAGACCAACATCCTCGCGCTCAACGCGGCCGTCGAGGCGGCGCGCGCGGGCGAGCAGGGCCGCGGCTTCGCGGTCGTGGCGGGCGAAGTGCGCGGCCTCGCGCAGCGCTCGGCGCAATCGGCGAAGGAAATCAAGGAGCTGATCGGCGAATCGGTCGCGCAGGTGGGCGACGGTTCCGTGCTCGTCGAGCGCGCGGGAGCGGCGATGCGCGAAGTGTCGGCGTCGATTTCACGCGTCACGCAGATGATGGCGGAGATCAGCGCGTCGTCGCTCGAGCAGAGCGTGGGCATCGAGCAGGTCAATCAGGCCGTCACGCAGATGGACGAGATGACGCAGCAGAACGCGGCGCTCGTCGAGCAGGCGGCGGCGGCCGCGTCGTCGCTGCACGAGCAGACGCGGCAACTGAAGGCGGCCGTTTCCGTGTTTCAGCTCGCCTGAGCTCGCTCAGACCGGCAAGGCCGCGTACGACGTCGCGAGGTGATACGGCGTCGTCGACGGCATCTCGGCGCGGGTGATTTCGCCCTCCGCCGAGCGGCATTCGACCCAGCCGGTTTCATGCAGGAAGCGCGCGCGAAAACGCGCGATCTGCTCACCGACGGCATCGCCGCGCGTGGCCAGCGCCCGCAGATACTCGGTCTGTGCCCAGATGCGCTGCGTGCCGTCGATCACGCGGCCGGTTTCGTCGAGCGCGGCGTACACACCGCCCGTTTCCTGATCGACGCCGTGCTGCTGCGCGAAATCGAAGGCGCGCACGAGCCTGTCATTGAGGCCCGCCGCTTCGAACGCCGCGTGCCCGCTGCCCAGCGCCAGAAAATACCATTCGAACTGATGGCCCGGCTCCAGCCGGTTGCCCGCCGCGCCCATCGGCAATTCGGCGATCGCGCCGCTCGGCTGGTGCACGAACGCATCCGCGACGGACTGCGCAAGCTGCGCGAGGCGCTTGTCGTAAGCCGGGTCGCCGGTTGCTTCCCGCGCGGCGAGCCATGCTTCGGCCAGATGCATCAGCGGATTCTGCAGCGGGGTTTCGAGCGTCGCGCCGAAATCCTCGGCCAGCACCGCGTTCAGCAGATCGCCGCCGGTCGAAAAGCGCGCCTCGATGAGCCGCGAAGTCTCGTCGAGCAGCGCGAAAGCCTCCGCCGAGCCGCTTTTCTTCGCGTAGTGCGCGGATGCAAAAACCACGAACGCGTGCGTGTACAAATCCTTCTGACGCTCGAGCGGCGCGCCGCTTGCGTCGACGCTATAGAACCATCCGCCGTTGCGTTTGTCCTGAAAATAGTGACGCAGCGATTCGAAGAGCGTCGCGGCGTGCGCGAGGTCGCCGGCTTCGGAGAACACGAACAGTTGCCGCGCGCAGGCCATCGCGCGATAGCGCTTGGGCGGCAGCGGCGCCTGATCGCCCGGTGCGACGGCCTCGTAGGCGAGACCGAGCGACGTGTTGAAGCCCGGCCCGCGCCATATGGGCAGCACGATGTTCGTGTAATGCTCGCGCAATGGCGCGGCGGAATCCGGGCTCGTCGATTGCACCGACTGCATCGATTGCATCGGCGACGAAGCGTTTGATCGTTGATCCTGCATACGAAGACTCTTATTGGTCCGAGAAACGCGCAGCCGTGCGAGGACTACGCAACAGGAAAGAATAGCAAAACCAGCACGGCGTGCACCGCGTCTTTGAGCTTCTCATCGCGGGGAGGGTAAAAATATGTTGGGAAACCTGGAACTCGTGTCGCGGCTCGTCATGGCCGCGGCGCTCGGCAGCGTGATCGGCTTCGAACGCGAGCGGCTTTCGTGGGCGGCGGGACTGCGCACGCATATGCTGGTGTGCGTCGGCTCGGCGCTGATCATGATCGTGTCGGCGTACGGATTCGCGGACGTGCTGAGGAACGATCACGTCGTGCTCGACCCATCGCGGATCGCGGCGCAGGTCGTGTCGGGCATCGGCTTTCTCGGCGCGGGCTCGATTCTGCTGCGCGGCGAAATCGTCCGCGGGCTGACGACGGCCGCGAGCCTCTGGTCGGTCGCGGCGATCGGGCTCGCGGTCGGCGGCGGTCTCTACACGGCGTCGATTGCGGCGACGGCAATCATCCTCATCATCCTCGCGGGCATCAAGCCGCTGGAGCGCCGCTTCATCAGCGTGAAGCAGCGCCGGCAACTGACGATGCTCGTCGAGCGCGGCTCGCTCAGCTTTCACGCGCTGCACGAGGTGCTCGGGCCGGGCAGCGTGCGCGTGAAGCAGTTCGTCGTTCAGCAGAGCGACGATTCGCCCGATCTGGACGAGGTGCGGGTGGAACTGTCGCGGGCATCGTCGCTGGAATATCAGGCGATCTGCGAACGGTTGCGGCAACTGGACGTCGTGCGTGAGTTCCGTGAGGACGACGCGATTTGAATTTGCCTCGCCGATGCGGGTTCGACGCCCTCGCCATGCGACAATGCGGCCTCTCGAAATATTTGCCAAAGCCCCGGTGTGACGTGCGCTCCGGCCGCGGAGGCCGCCGCTTTTCGAACCTATGCCCGATTCCGCAGTAAAGAGAGATTCCGACACGCCCCGAGGCGATCCCGCCGCAAGACCCCGCCGCCGACGAGCGGAAGCCGTGCGCGACGTTCCCGCGACCCAGGCCCGCGCCGACGCCGAAAAGAAGCTCGCCCGCGCCGCCCGCTCGGCGCAGCGTCTCGCGCAACTGAGCGAAGGCGCGCGCGGCGGCGAGACGCTCGACCTGTTCGCCGAGGACGCCGAGCGCGCGCGCCTTCAGGCGATGAGCACCGATATCCGCCAGGGCACGTTCGAAGGCTTCGAGTTGCCGGAGGTGTTTCTCGCGGCGGTGCAATCGAATTGCGGGACAGCATCGACGGGCGCGAATGCAACCGAATCCGCCGCCTCGAAGCGCGCCGCGCGCGGGAGCGTGGTCTCGGTTGTGCCGGTGCAGGGCCTGTTCCAGGACGATCCGCCTCACGTCGACGCGCCGCAGGCGGACGCGGGGAAGGCAGCAGGCAAGTACGGCGCGATCGCCGCGGTCGCGGTTCGATCGGCAAGCATCAGCACGTCCGTCGCGCCGGATGACGCGACGCTGTCGCCGGCGGCGCTTACCTCTGCGCTGATCGCCGGCGATCGCGATGATCGCACGGAACGCAGCGAAGCCGGGCCGCTCGCGAAGGCGAACGCGCCCGAACTCGACCGCGCGCGCGCCACGGCGTTCGCGGACACCATCGATGCGCTCTACGCCGTGATGGCCGAGCAGCGCACGTCGGCCACGGCCCACGCGCGCCGCATGAAGACGATGCTGACGGTCATCGTCTGCGCGATGCTCGTCACGGTGGCGACCGGCATCGCACAAACGGCGGTGCTGCTGCGCATGAGCCACGACAGCAAGCTGCAGCAGGATCGCACCGAGCAGTTGATGCTCAACCAGCAGGCGACGCTCGCCTCGCTCTTCGACACCGATTCCGCGACGGTGAGCGTGCGCCCCGCGCCCGGCACGCCGCGCGATTTCGACGATGCCTCGCCGATACAACCCGTGAGCGCAGTCAGCCCCGGTTCCGCGCCGAGACAGCACGTGCGTCACGCGCACCATCGCGCCAGGTCCTCCACGCACTGATCCGCGCTGTTACTTTGCTACGACGCTCCGCCATGTGGCGGCGTGTCGCGCTTTCGCGCGTTCTCGCGCCGCAGGCCCGTCGCACGGCCTTCTTCGACCCGTCACCATTTTCCGGGAGCAACGCAGATCGGTAAAATGTAGAAAAACTACCAAATTTCTTCGCGAGAAATGTTGCATTGCACTAGAAATCGCTCAGGGCTAACCCTATAATTCGTTCTAAGGGAAAACCCTCTATCACTTACCGGAGTCAGTCATGAGCTACCTCTTCGCCCTGCTGCAAAAATTTGCCTCGCTGTTCGAGTCGCCGCACCTGCCGATGGACAGCGATTACTCGTATCAAGCGCGTTTCCGCGAATCCGAGCGTCAGCGCAAGGCCCGCGGCACGGCTTTCGGCTTCCGCCTGTAATGCGCGGCTGACGGCGGCGCGGGAAACACAATACCAGCAACACACGACGGCAAACGCCGTACGACCCGCCCGCCAGTTTCTCGTTGTTCTGTAGTTTTTCTAGCGGTTCTTGATCTCGATTCGGCATCGAATCAGACATATCATCCCTCCGCGCTTCGCGCGCGCGACGCAGTACCTCTTCCTTTCGTCTTTCTGACACCTTTTTCGCAAGCCGCCTGCATCGAAAAAAGCATTCGGACTTGTACTCAGGCGACACGCCAAAAACCTCGGGTTTTCCATTTCTGCCGGCCGCAAAGCCTTATCCAGCAAGGCTCCGGCTATGGACGCGCGCAAAGGCCCTTATTCCAGTGTCGTATTTCCACATGTGGTTGTCGCAAATAGTCGGCTGACAGGACTTTTTTCTAGCAACTATGTATGCACAGCGCGGACGCACGTTCCGCCCACGCAAGGAGATATTCGATGAATTCCCCCAAGGTGGTAGTCGAAGGACTGTGCAAGGTGTTCGGCAACAGTCCCAAACAGGCGTTGGACATGTTGGCCGGCGGCGCGACGAAGGAAGAAGTCTTCAAGCGCACCGGACAGATTGTCGGCGTACATAACGTCTCCTTCGATGTCAAGGAAGGCGAGATTTTCGTGCTCATGGGCCTGTCGGGCTCGGGCAAATCCACGCTGATCCGGCTCATCAACCGGCTGGTCGAACCGACCGCCGGCAAGGTGCTGATCGACGGCCGCGACGTGGCCGCCGTGCGGCGCTCGGAACTGACGGCGCTGCGCCGCAAAGACATGAGCATGGTGTTTCAGTCTTTCGCGCTGATGCCGCAGCGCACGGTTCTTTCCAACGCCGCATTCGGCCTCGAGGTCGCGGGCGTCGGCAAGAAGGAGCGCGAAGCGCGCGCGATGACCGTGCTCGAACAGGTCGGCCTCGCGCCGTTCGCCCAAAAGTTGCCTTCGCAACTATCGGGCGGCATGCAGCAGCGCGTGGGTCTCGCGCGGGCACTCGCGGTCAATCCTTCGCTGATGATCATGGACGAAGCGTTCTCCGCGCTCGATCCGCTGAAGCGCAAGGAAATGCAGAACGTGCTGCTCGATCTCCAGCGCGAGCAGCGCCGCACGATTCTCTTCGTGTCGCACGATCTGGAAGAAGCGATGCGCATCGGCACGCGCATCGCGATCATGGAAGGCGGCCGCGTCGTGCAGATCGGCACGCCGCAGGAAATCATCACGAATCCGGCCGACGACTACGTGGAAGCTTTCTTCGAAGGCATCGACACGAGCCGCTATCTGACGGCCGGCGATCTCATGCAGACGGACGACGTGCCGCTCATCAAGCACTCGCCGCAGATCGACGCCTCGAGCGTCGCGGCGACACTCAACGGCAGCGCCGACTACGCGTTCGTGCTCGACGGCCAGCGCCGCATCCGCGGCTTCGTCGGACGCGATGTGAGCGGCAACGCGGTGCCGCAGATCAATCCCATCGAATGCATCCAGCGCAGCATGGCGCTCGACGACGTCGTGAATCGCGTGGTGGCGAGTCCGGCGCCGCTGCCCGTCGTCGATGCTGACGGTTCGTACTGCGGCTCGATCAACAAGGCCAATGTCCTGAAGGTTCTTACGCACCATCGAGGTTCCCATGTCTGAAATCATTCCGCTTGGCAGTTGGGTGGACCACGGCGTCCACTATCTCCTCGATCACGACGCGAAAACCTTCGACTCGATCGGCAAGGTCATCGAAACCTTCGCCGCGGCGGTCGAGCACGGCCTGCAGGCCATCCCGATGTGGGCGCTGATCGCGATCTTCGTCGGTATCGGCTTATGGCGCGTCGGCTGGCGATTCGCGGCGTTCGTGCTGGCTTCGCTATTGCTGATCTACGCGACGAACTTCTGGGATCAGATGGTCATCACGCTGGGCCTCACGTTGTCGTCGACGATCATCAGCCTGTTGCTCGGCATCCCGCTCGGCATCTGGACGTCGAAGAGCAAGTATGTCGAGATGGCCGTGCGCCCCGTGCTCGACCTGATGCAGACGATGCCCGCCTTCGTCTACCTGATTCCTGCCGCGATGCTGTTCGGTCTGGGCCGCGTGCCGGGGATCCTGGCCACCGTCATCTTCGCGATGCCGCCCGCCGTGCGTCTCACCGCGCTCGGCATCAAGCAGGTGAACCGCGAGATCGTGGAAGCGGGCCAGGCATTCGGCTGCACGCCGTTCCAGTTGCTCTACAAGGTGCAGATTCCGAACGCGCTGCCTTCGATCATGACCGGCGTGAACCAGACGATCATGATGGCGCTGTCGATGGTCATCATCGCGTCGATGGTCGGCGCGGGCGGTCTCGGCAACGACGTGCTCGCATCGATTCAGCGTCTGGATATCGGCCTCGGCTTCGAGAGCGGCTTGTCGGTGGTGTTGCTGGCGATCATTCTGGACCGCATCACCGAAAGCTTCGGACGTTCGCCCGGCATGGCTCGCGCCCCGCTGTTCTCGGGTCTCAAGAGCGTGATGAAGGTACGCCGCGCACCGGCGGCGCAACAAGGCTAAAAGAGGCTCAGGCATGAAGCGCGACGCGATCGTCCCGGCGGTTACGGATTCACCGTTGTCCAATCTCGCGCACTTCGGCTTCCTCACGCTGCCGAACTTCTCGATGATCGCGTTCACGAGCGCGGTCGAGGTGCTGCGCATGGCCAATTACGTGGGCCGCGCGCAGCACTACCGGTGGTCGATCATCACGCCGGACGGCGAGCCCGCGCGAGCGAGCAACGGCATCACCGTGAAGCCGACGGTGACGCTCGACGAAGCGGGCATGCCGGACGTGCTGATCGTGTGCGCGGGCTGGCATGTCGCCGATTTTGTCGACGACAAGGTGATCGCGCTGCTGCAGCGCGCGCACGAGGCGGGCATTCCGCTGGGCGGCATCTGCACCGGGCCGTATGCCCTGCTCGCGGCGAAGCTGCTGGACGGTTATCGCTGCACGCTGCACTGGGAGGATATGTCGCCGGTCAACAAGCGCTTTCCGCATGTGCGTTTCGCGGACGAGCTCTTCGTGATCGATCGCGACCGCATGACTTGCACCGGCGGCACCGCGCCGCTCGACCTGATGCTCAATCTCGTCGGCATGCGGCTCGGGCAGGCGCATGCGGCGCAGGTGTCAGAGCAGTTCATCGTCGAGCGCATACGCGGATCGACGGATTATCAGCACATTCCCGTCGATGCGCGTGTCGGTTTCTCGCGCGCGGAACTCGTCGAAGTGGTGCGGCTGATGGAGGCGAACATCGAAGAGCCCTTGTCGCTCGACGAGCTCGCGCGGCTCGTGCATCTGTCGCAGCGGCATCTGCAGCGCATGTTCAAGATGTTCCTCAACGTGTCGCCGACGCATTACTACCTGACGCTGCGTCTGCGGCGCGCACGCGAGCTCCTGCGCAATACCGATGCATCGATCGCGCGTGTGACGAGCATCTGCGGTTTCCACTCGCCTTGCCATTTCAGCAAGGCGTATCGCGCGCAGTTCGGGCATGCACCGAGCGTGGAGCGGCGTTTGTCCGCTTAGCGCGTTACTCATCTTTTTTCTGGTCCGCGCCGGCTTTCATGAGCCGCGCGCGCGGGCCGTGCCGTGCTTAAAAGAACCTGGGAGAGAGATACATGAAACGCTTGTGGATCGCGTCGATGGCTGCGGCGATGCTGTCGGGTGTATGCGTGGCGAATGCCGCCGAGCCGGCTGCGTGCAAAAACGTGCGCTTCGCGGATGTCGGCTGGACGGATATCGCCGCGACGACCGGACTGGCATCGACCGTTCTTCAGGGTCTAGGCTACAACCCGACGAAGACGATCGCTTCGGTGCCGATCACGTTCGCGGGCGTGAAGAGCAAGCAGATCGACGTGTTCCTCGGCTACTGGTCGCCGACGATGGACCCGATGATCGATTCGTTCAGGAAGGCGAATCAGGTGAAAATCCTGCCGACGCCGAACCTGACGGGCGCGAAGTACACGCTCGCGGTGCCGGACTATGCGTATCAGGCGGGGATCAAGACTTTCAACGACATCGCGAAGAACTACGACAAGCTAGACGGCAAGATCTACGGCATCGAGCCGGGCAATGACGGCAATGCGCTCATCAAGAAGATGATCGACAGCAATATGTATGGGCTCGGCAAGTTCAAGCTGGTGGAATCGAGCGAGGCGGGCATGCTCGTGGAGGTGAATCGCGCGATTCGCGAGAAGAAGCCTATCGTGTTCCTCGGCTGGGAACCGCATCCGATGAACGTGCAGATGAAGATCGACTATCTCGCCGGCGGCGATGACGTGTTCGGGCCCAACTACGGCGAAGCGAAAGTGTTGACGGTCACGCCGACCGACTACGACACGCGCTGCCCGAATGTCGCGAAGCTCGTGTCGAACTTGCAGTTCACGACGGATATCGAGAACCACGTGATGCTGCCGATCATGAACAAGACCGACGCGAACAAGGCGGCGCGCGAGTGGCTGAAGCAGAATCCGGCCGTGCTGGATAAATGGCTCGCGGGCGTGAAAACGTTCGATGGGAAGGATGGGTTGCCGGCGGTGAAGGCTTATGTGGCGGGGGCGAATTGAGTGCGTGGGCGCGCGTGTTTCGCGTGTCTCGTGCGCGCGTGCCTTCAAACGTTATCGGCATCACTGCACCAGCGCGCATGAAGCCGTCGAATGATAAAGAGCAAAGCAAGCGCAGCGGCCAGCATGCCGGCCCAGCAAGACAGGATCATGGTCGCGTGGTACGGCACTCTGAAGTCATCCGGTTCGATGTACGACGCAGGTGCAAGCAGGGCGGTCTTGAGCCATCCTGCCACGATGTAGGCACCGGAAAAGGTGCATACGATCAAGGTTGGAAATGACCATGCAGAGGTGACGACGTTTCGAGTGAAACGGGCAGCAGCAAACATGATGAGCGCAGCGACGAGCCAGCAGATCAACAGCGTAACGAGGAGATCGGCGTTCATGAGAACCTCTATGCCAATAGGTTCCTCGACGCGGAGCGCTTCGAGCACGGAGCGAAGGAGTGAGGCCGTCCAGTAAGACATCATGCCTGATTCAAGCAGGATAAAGCGCGTCATCGCGGCACCGATCAGAATTGACGCGATGACCAAAGAAGAGGCGCGAACGACCGTCGGTAGCTTATTGCGCTTCATTTCACGATAACCGTTCCATAGGCTCTGAGCAGCGTCGTACCGGGCAGTGGGAGCGCCGGCGGAGAGCGGCGAATGAAGCGCTGCAAAAACTCGAACTCGGCGGGATTCACAAGGGTAATACACCCCTCACTCCGCTCTCGATCACCGACAGGATGCAGTCGGAAGTTACCGCGCGTGACGCCCTGTATGTTAGTGACGTCTCCGGTATTGGGATTCCAGAGCGTGAACCACTTCGTCATGTCAGTCGACCCAAGGTGAGGCGCGAGCGCGTCATACACCGCTCCGAGCATGCCGCCCGACTGACGGTCTACGATGTAATACGTGCCTTTCGGGATCGGCCCGATTCCCTTCGACGCCACCGCATCAGGATTATCGCGACCGCGCATATGTCCGGAGAAAGCCTCGACTGTACCGTATCCAGAACATACGAGCGTCGATGTTTCTCTGCCATTCAAGGTGAATTCGCAGCGTATCGGCATTGGAAATGTCCGTGAGCATGACCTGAAAGTCAAGAACGCAACATTAGCCGCAACCGGTTTTGATGTGGATGGCTTTCTGTAAAACAACAATGCCTTCAATCAAATACTTGAAGGCATTGCCTGACAAAACTACGTGTTCCGACGTATCAACGGCGGTAACCCGCCCCTAACTCCGATAATCCGTTCTCGCGCCGCCCTCGATCATCCTCAACGCTGCTTCCCACTGCAACGCCATAATCCCGTCCATTTCATCCCGCCGATATTGCTCCGCGGTCAATTCACAAACTTTCCGCGACGGCAGATTCAATTCCGCATTCCCCGCCAACGCGCGAAGCTGAATCTCGCACGCTCTTTCCAGAAAATACATTTCCTGAAACGCCTCGGGAATCGATTTTCCGCAAGTCAGCAGACCGTGATTTTTCAAGATCATCGCGTTATGCGATCCGAGGTCATTGACGAGCCGATCCCGCTCCGCAAGATCGAGCGCGATCCCTTCATAATCGTGATACGCGAGATGCCCGTAGTACTTCAACGCATGCTGGCTGATCGGCAACAAGCCCTGCTTCTGCGCCGATACCGCCGCGCCCGCCGCCGTATGCGTATGCACGACGCACATCACGTCGGGACGCGCCATATGCACGGCCGAGTGAATCGTGAAGCCCGCCGGATTGACGCGATACCGCTCCGGATCGTCGCTTGCACCCGCCGCGACCGGACGTCCCTCCTGATCGATGAGCACGAGATCCGACGCGCGCATTTCATCGAACAGCACGCCGTAGCGGTTGATCAGGAAGTGATGTTCCGCTCCCGGCACGCGCGCGCTGATGTGCGTGAAGATCATGTCCGTCCAGCGGAAATGCCCGATCACGCGATAAAGCGCCGCCAGATCGCAACGCACCTTCCATTCGTCCTGCGAATACCCGTGAGTCTGCATGCCGTTCCTCCTTGGTTTGATGAGCCGCGGAAAACGTGGAGCGGATAAAAACTAGATCGCCTGGGCGCGGCCCGGAAATACTTCGTCGTAGTCCATTGCCTGATTCGCTTCCTGCGCATCCTGCGCGCCGCCCTGCTCGCGATACATCATCGGCGGCACACCGAACTGCTTGCGGAACTCGCGGCCCAGATGCGATGCATCGGAGAAGCCGCAGCTCGACGCGATATCCGCCACGGTCTTGTCCGAGCTCGTCAAAAGCCACGCGGCCGTGCGCAGACGCACCTGCTTCGCGTATGCCTGCGGCGCCTTGCCGGTTTCCGCCTTGAAAAGACGTTCGAGCTGCCGTGTCGACAGATCGAGCTTGTGCGCGAGCTCATCGAGCGTGAGCGAGCGCCCGACGTGCTGCTCCATCAGCAGGATCGCCCGTTTCACCTTCGGATGCGTCGCGGGCGCGAGACCCGGCGGATGCGGCTGCGGCGCGTTGCCCTTCTGCATGTCGTCGACGAGCAGGATGCGCAGCGCCTTTTGCACCGTCGCGGTTTCGAAGTGACGCAGAAGAATGGCGGCGGCGACGTCGATCGATGCGCGCCCGCCCGAACACGTGATGCGCCTTCTGTCGATCACGAAGAGCCGGTCCGCGACGAGCGACTGTTCATCGGCATGCGGGAAGCGCTCCACGAAATCCCAGTAGTGGAACCAGCTCACGCAGATGCGATGCCCTTCGAGCACGCCCGCGCGCATCAGCGAGAACACGCCCGTGCACATGCCGACGATCGTCGCGTTCGATGCGGCGGCGCGGCGGATGAACTGCAGCGTCGCGTCGCTGGCGGCGGCGCCGGAATGCAGCAGGCCGCCGACTACCACGACGTAATCGAACGGCTCGGCCTGATCGAAGGTTTCCCACGGCGTGATCTGGATGCCGCAGCTCGCGCGCACCGGCGCGAGCGTCTCGCCGATCACGCTCCATGAGCAGCGCACCGGGCGGCTGTAGTCGCCTTCGTCGGCGGACAGGCGCAAGAGATCGACAAAACCGGAGAACGCGGTCAGCGTGAAGTTCGGCAGCAGGACGATGCCGAAGCGGATGCGTGATTTCGATTGACCGTCGACGGAAGACGGAGGAAGGGACTCGGCGGCGTTCATGCGGGCGACATGCGGCTGGATGTTATCCATCGAGCATAACACTCGGCCGTGCGCCTCGGGCGTGCATCAGAAAGAACGCGGCCGGCGTCGCGTGACGCCGGCCGCGTGAATGCCGAACGGATGAAGCAGGAAGCGCTTCAGCCGCCGAGCACGGCGAACGCCCACGCGAACGCGCTGCCGATGAGGGCGCCCGTCGAGCGGCCGAGCACGCTCGCGATGGTGTAATCGCCCCAGCGCTGTTCGACTTCGGCCTTCAACACGCCGAAGTAGCGCAGCACGGGACCGATCGAGCAGAGCAGCATCAGCGCGGCCCAGACCGGCGCCTGACGTGTCAGCACGCGGTCGATCGCGAGCAGATCCATGGCCTCGAGCGCGCCGACCACAGCGGCGGCGATGAGGAAAGAGAGCACCCAGGATTTGAAGAACTGGTCGGTTAAGGCGTGAGATTCCATTGATTCGAACCGGAAGAGAAAGGCGTGCTCCGAAACCCTTAGGCCCGGCGCATTTGGAGACCTAGGGAATATACCGATGCGGGTTCTTCCGACGCTTCGGACCAGTCTCAAAAACCGGGGAAGTGCAACGAAGATGCGCAAGAACGCGCCGAATGCGAAATGGCCTGTTACGCGCGTGCGCGTCATCTCGCGGACCTCGAATCGTCTGCCGACTTGCTTCCGGACGTCGAAAACCTCGTAAAAGCGCCGCCCGCGTCACGCGAAAAAGGCCGCTGGCGCCGCTATCCCATTTCGACGGCGTTTTTGTTCTATCGAGTCTTTTTAGGGTTTGGTGCAATGAGCGCCATACCGAAATCGCTCGCTTAACCCAAGGACACGCCAATGAACGTCAGCGTCTTCGATCTGTTCAAGATCGGCATCGGACCCTCCAGCTCGCACACCGTCGGGCCGATGATCGCGGCGTGCCGTTTTGCGTCGCATATCGAGGACGCCAATCTGCTCGCCTTCGTCACCCGCGTGCGCGCCGAACTGTTCGGCTCGCTCGGCGCAACCGGCAAGGGTCACGGCACCGACAAGGCCGTGCTGCTCGGCCTCGAAGGCAATCTGCCCGACCTCATCGATCCGGACGTGATCGCGCCGCGTCTCGCGGAAATCCGCGCGAGCAAGCGCCTGAAGCTGCTCGGCAAGCACGAAGTCGTGTTCGAGGAGCGCGAGCATATCGGCTTCTATCGCAAGCTGATGCCCGGCGCGCCGGGATCGAGCATCGTGCATCCGAACGGCATGCGCTTTCAGGCGTTCGACGAAAACGGCCAGTTGCTCGTCGAGAAGGAGTATTACTCGATCGGCGGCGGTTTCGTCGTGAATCGCGAAGGCGATCGCGTGAACGGCCTGCGCGCGGGGGGCACCGTGCCGCATCCGTTTCGCACCGGCGACGACCTGATGCGCGTCTGCAAGGAGACAGGTCTGTCTATCGCCGAAGTGACGATGCAGAACGAATGCGCGAGTCGCAGCGAAGCCGAAGTGCGCGAAGGCATGCTGGCGGTGTGGCGTGTGATGGCCGCATGTGTCGAGCGCGGCTGCAAGGAACGCGGCGAACTCCCCGGCCCGATGCACGTGAAACGCCGCGCAGCCGATCTGGCTCTGCAACTGCGTTCGCGTTCCGAAGAGTCGCTGCGCGATCCGCTGTCGATGCTCGACTGGGTCAATCTCTACGCGATGGCCGTCAACGAAGAAAACGCCGCGGGCGGCCGCGTCGTCACCGCGCCGACCAACGGCGCCGCCGGCGTGATCCCCGCCGTGCTGCACTACTACGTGAAGTTCATGCACGGCGCGAACGACGAAGGCATCGTGCGCTTCATGCTGACGGCCGCGGCCATCGGCATCATCTACAAGGAAACCGCTTCGATTTCCGGCGCTGAAGTCGGCTGCCAGGGCGAAGTGGGCGTCGCGTGCTCGATGGCCGCCGCCGCGCTCGCCGCGGTGATGGGCGGCACGCCCGCGCAAGTGGAAAACGCCGCGGAAATCGGCATGGAGCACAACCTCGGCATGACCTGCGACCCCGTCGGCGGGCTCGTGCAGATTCCGTGCATCGAGCGCAACGCGATGGGCGCGATCAAGGCGATCAACGCGGCGCGCATGGCGATGAAGGGCGATGGCACGCACTACGTGTCGCTCGATTCGGTCATCAAGACGATGCGCGAAACCGGCGCCGATATGAAGACGAAATACAAGGAGACGTCGCGCGGTGGTCTCGCCGTCAACGTCATCGAATGCTGATCAGCCCAACGCATAAACCCTGCACCAAAGGAAACACCCATGAGCCGCTACTCGATATTCAGCCTGCTGCGCAACGGCATGTCGTATCACGAGAACTGGGAACGCCAGTGGCGAAGTCCCGAGCCGAAGCGCGAGTACGACGTGGTGATCGTCGGCGGCGGCGGCCATGGTCTCGCGACCGCTTACTACCTCGCGAAAGAACACGGCATCACGAACGTCGCGATCCTCGAGAAGGGATGGATCGGCGGCGGCAACACCGCGCGCAACACGACGATCGTGCGTTCGAACTATCTGTGGGACGAATCGGCCGCGCTGTACGAGAAGGCGATGAAGCTGTGGGAAGGGCTCTCGCAAGATCTCAACTACAACGTGATGTTCTCGCAGCGCGGCGTGATGAACCTCGCGCACAATCTGCAGGACGTGCGTGATACGGAACGTCGCGTGAACGCGAACCGTCTCAATGGCGTCGATGCCGAGTTCCTCACGCCGCAGCAGATCAAGGAAATCGAGCCGACGATCAACCTCAACAGCCGCTATCCGGTGCTGGGCGCGTCGATTCAGCGTCGCGGCGGCGTGGCGCGTCACGATGCGGTGGCCTGGGGCTTCGCGCGCGGCGCGGATCGCGCGGGCGTGGACATCATCCAGAACTGCCAGGTCGTCGGCATTCGACGCGATGGCAACCAGGTGACGGGCGTCGATACGACCAAGGGCTTCATCAAGGCGAAGAAGGTCGCGATCGTCGCGGCGGGCAACACGACGACGCTCGCCGACATGGCCGGCATCAGCCTGCCGATCGAAAGCCATCCGCTGCAGGCGCTCGTGTCCGAGCCGATCAAGCCGGTCGTGAACACGGTGATCATGTCGAACGCGGTGCACGCGTACATCAGCCAGTCCGACAAGGGCGATCTCGTGATCGGCGCGGGCGTCGATCAATACACGGGCTTCGGGCAGCGCGGCAGCTTCCACATCATCGAAGGCACGCTGGAAGCGATCGTCGAGATGTTCCCGGTGTTCTCGCGCGTGCGTATGAATCGTCAGTGGGGCGGTATCGTCGATGTCTCGCCGGACGCATGCCCGATCATCTCCAAGACCGACGTGAAGGGTCTCTACTTCAATTGCGGCTGGGGCACGGGCGGCTTCAAGGCGACGCCGGGTTCGGGCTTCGCCTACGCACATACGATCGCGAAGGACGAGCCGCATCCGTTGAATGCGCCTTTCTCGCTGGATCGCTTCTATACCGGTCATCTGATCGACGAACACGGCGCTGCTGCCGTGGCTCACTAATACGCACTCGCACAAGGAAAGAAACATGCTGCTGATCGAATGCCCCTGGTGCGGGCCGCGCGCCGAAACCGAATTCTCTTGCGGCGGCGAAGCGGATATCGCGCGCCCGCTCGAAACCGAAAAGCTCTCCGACCGCGAGTGGGGCGAATACCTCTTCATGCGCAAGAACCCACGCGGCGTGCATCGCGAGCAATGGATGCACACGCAAGGCTGCCGCCGCTGGTTCAAGGTGCAGCGCGATACGGTGACCTATGAGATTCAAGGCTACGAGACGTTCGACCGTCCGCTGGCTGTGATGGACAACAACGGAGGCACGTCGAAATGAGCCAGAAAGACCGACTCGGCATGGGCGGGCGCATCAATCGCGCGATTCCCGTGACCTTCACGTTCAACGGCAAGACCTATCAGGGCTTCGAAGGCGACACGCTCGCGTCCGCTCTGCTGGCCAACGGCGAGCGCTTCGTCGCGCGTAGCTGGAAGTATCACCGTCCGCGCGGCATCATCACGGCGGGCGTCGAAGAGCCGAACGCAGTCGTGCAGCTCGAAACCGGCGCATACACCGTGCCGAATGCACGCGCGACGGAAGTCGAGCTGTATCAGGGCCTCGTCGCGAAGAGCGTGAACGCGAAGCCGAACATCGAGAACGATCGCATGGCGGTCAACCAGAAGATCGCGCGCTTCATTCCCGCGGGCTTCTACTACAAGACGTTCATGTGGCCGCGCAAGCTGTGGCCGAAGTACGAAGAAGTCATCCGCGATGCGGCGGGCCTCGGCGAAGCGCCGAAGCATCTCGATGCGGACCGCTACGACAAGTGCTTCGCGCATTGCGACGTGCTCGTGGTCGGCGGCGGACCTTCGGGTCTCGCGGCGGCGCATGCGGCCGGCCTGTCGGGTGCGCGCGTGATTCTCGTCGACGATCAGCGCGAACTCGGCGGCTCGTTGCTGTCGTGCCGCGCGGACATCGACGGCAAGCCCGCGCTGGAATGGGTGCAGAAGGTCGAAGCCGAACTGCGCAAGATGCCCGACGTGAAGATTCTTTCGCGCAGCACGGCGTTCGGCTATCAGGATCACAACCTCGTCACGATCACGCAGCGTCTGACGGAACATCTGCCGGTTTCGCGCCGCAGCGGCACGCGCGAACTGATGTGGAAAGTGCGCGCGAAGCGCGTGATTCTCGCGACCGGCGCGCACGAGCGTCCGATCGTGTTCGGCAACAACGATCTGCCGGGCATCATGCTGGCGTCGGCGGTGTCGACGTATCTGCATCGCTATGCGGTGCTGCCGGGCCGCAACGCCGTCGTGTTCACGAACAACGACGACGCGTACCAGTGCGCGCTCGATCTGAAGGCGGCAGGCGCCGAAGTGACCGTCGTCGATCCGCGTCCGGCCGAATCGAAAGGCGCATTGCCCGCAGCGGCGCGCCGCCAGGGCGTGCGCGTGATGAACAACGCGGTGGTCACCGTTGCGCGCGGCAAGCTGCGCGTCGCGTCGGTGGAAGTCGCATCGTATGCGAAGGGCCAGGTCGGCCAGAAGCAGTCGGAACTGCCGTGCGATCTGGTCGCGTTGTCGGGCGGCTGGAGCCCGGTGCTGCACCTGTTCGCACAGTCGGGCGGCAAGGCGCACTGGCACGACGAGAAAGCGTGCTTCGTTCCCGGCAAGGCGCTGCAACTCGAGAGCAGCGTCGGCGCGTGCGCAGGCGAGTTCTCGCTGGCGCGCGGCCTTCGCTTCGGAGCAGAAGCGGGCGCGGAAGCGGCGCGCGCGGCGGGTCATATCGTCGTGAAGCCGGCTGCGCTGAAAGTGGCGGAAATCGTCGAAGCGCCGATGATGCCGCTGTGGATCGTCGGCAACAAGGACATGGCGACGCGCGGTCCGAAGCAGTTCGTCGATTTCCAGAACGATGTGTCGGCGGCGGATATTTATCTGGCGGCGCGTGAAGGCTTCGAATCCGTCGAGCACGTGAAGCGCTATACGGCGATGGGCTTCGGCACGGATCAGGGCAAGCTCGGCAACATCAACGGCATGGCGATTCTCGCGGGCGCGCTGGGCAAGACGATCCCCGAGACCGGCACGACGACGTTCCGCCCGAATTACACCCCTGTCACGTTCGGCACGTTCGCGGGCCGCGAACTCGGCGAGTTCCTCGATCCGGTGCGCAAGACCGCGGTTCACGAATGGCACGTCGAGAACGGCGCGCTGTTCGAGGACGTCGGCAACTGGAAGCGTCCTTGGTACTTCCCGAAGCCGGGCGAGGACATGCACGCGGCCGTTGCGCGCGAGTCGCTCGCGGTGCGTCAGAGCGTCGGCATTCTCGATGCATCGACGCTCGGCAAGATCGACATTCAAGGCCCGGATTCGGCGAAGCTGCTCAACTGGATGTACACGAATCCGTGGAGCAAGCTCGAAGTCGGCAAGTGCCGCTATGGCCTGATGCTCGACGAAAACGGCATGATCTTCGACGACGGCGTAACGGTGCGCCTCGGCGAACAGCACTACATGATGACGACGACCACCGGCGGCGCGGCGCGCGTGCTGACGTGGCTCGAGCGCTGGCTGCAAACCGAATGGCCCGACATGCGCGTGCGTCTCGCATCGGTGACGGACCATTGGGCGACCTTCGCGGTCGTCGGCCCGAACAGCCGCAAGGTGCTGCAGAAGGTATGTCAGGACATCGACTTCGCTAACGCGGCGTTCCCGTTCATGAGCTATCGCGACGGCACGGTAGCGGGCGCAGCGGCGCGTGTGATGCGCATCAGCTTCTCGGGCGAGCTCGCGTATGAAGTGAACGTGCCGGCCAACGTAGGCCGCGCGGTGTGGGAAGCGCTGATGGAAGCGGGCGCGGAGTTCGACATCACGCCGTACGGCACGGAAACGATGCACGTGCTGCGCGCGGAGAAGGGCTACATCATCGTCGGCCAGGATACGGACGGCTCGATGACGCCTTACGACCTCGGCATGGGCGGACTCATCGCGAAGTCGAAGGACTTCATCGGCAAGCGGTCGCTCACGCGCTCGGATACGGCCAAGCAGGGGCGCAAGCAGTTCGTCGGCCTGCTGACGGACGATCCGCAGTACGTGCTGCCGGAAGGCTCGCAGATCGTCGCGGGTCCGTTCCAGGGCGATACCGCGCCGATGCTCGGTCACGTTACGTCAAGCTATTACAGCCCTATTTTGAAGCGCTCGATCGCGCTGGCCGTCGTGAAGGGCGGTCTCGACAAGATGGGCGAATCGGTTCTGATTCCGCTTGCGAACGGCAAGCGCATCACTGCAAAAATCACCAGTTCGGTGTTCTACGATAGCGAAGGAGCACGTCAGCATGTTGAATGAGATCAGGGCATCCGCGACGGTCGTCGACCGTGCCATCAGCGGACAAGGCCTCAGTGGCACCTGGCAGGAGTCGCCCCTCGTAGGCACCGATGCATTGATGAAAGTGCATCAGAGCGGTTCGCCGAAGGCGTTTCGTCTCATCGAGCGTCCGTTCCTCGAACTCGTGAACGTGCGCGGCGATACGCGCGATCCCGCTTTCGTGAAGTCGATTCAGAGCGTGATCGGCTGCGCGCCGCCCGAGAAGGCGAACACCATCGCGCGCGGCAACGGCTACACGATGCTGTGGCTCGGTCCCGATGAATGGCTCGTGCAGTCCGACACGGCACACGACGCAGCGCGTCCCGCGCCGCTCGAAGCGAAGCTGCGCGATGCGTTCGTCGGCCAGTTCTCGGCGGCGGTGGATATCGGCAGCGGCTACACGGTGCTCGACATCGACGGCCCGAAGACGCGCGAAGTGCTCTCGCGCGGCTGTCCGCTCGATCTGCATCCGAAGCTCTTCGGCGAAGGCCAGTGCGCGCAGAGCCACTTCTTCAAGGCATCGATGACCATCGTGCCGCTGGGCGGCGATCGCTATGAGCTCGTCATTCGCCGCAGCTTCGCCGATTACTTCGTGAAGATGATGCTCGACGCCGCCGAGCCGCTGCTGTCATGAAGCCGTTCGAGCCGCTTGGCGTGTTCAATGCGGGCGGGCAGGGCTGGCGTGTCGTCGTCGATGAACTCATCGTGAAGACGCGCGTCGGCCTGTACGAGCATGAGCATGAGGGGCCGCAGCCGGTTTGCATCGATGCGAGCCTGCGCTATCGCGAGATGCCGCATGAATCGAGCGATGGCCTGATCGATTACGAAGCGTGGTGCAATCGCGTGAGTGCGTTTCTCGAAACGAAGCCGCACACGCGTCTGCTCGAAACGCTCGCGATCGAAATCGCGGCGCTGTCGTTCGACGAATGGCCCGCGCTCGATGCGCTCACGCTGACGCTGCACAAGCCGAAGATCCGCGAGGGCACGCGGCGTCTTGGGCTCGAGCTCGACTGGCGACGCGCGGATTACGATGCGTGGCGTTTGAAGGCCACGGCGCTTCACGCGACTGAGCGATGAACGCGTCACGCGACGTTGCCGCGCAGCTTTCCGAACGAGCATTCAAGAAGCACGATGCGGGCGCGGCGCTCGCGCTGCTCGACCGGAGCATTGCGTTGAAGCATCGCCGCATCGCGCTGATTCGCTATTTGCACGCGCAGTATCTCGATGCGCCGCTCGAAGCGCGGCATCACGATTATGTGAAGGCTATTGCGGCGCGATTGAGCGTGGACGCGTTGATGCGCATCGCGGCTGCAGCGCGCTCGCGCTTCGATGCGTGACGCGGGCGCGATAGTGGAAGGGCAGGGAACAGAGCAGGAAGGGAGTGTAGTGCTGGCTTTGGCCAGGGAGTGAGTTTGCAGGTGGTATGAGTAGGGCGATTTTAAAGCCGCGCTTTGCGCGGTTTTTTTTTGTTCGGAGCGAGGGTGATTGCCACCCTCGCGCTTCCTCCGTCTTCACGCCTCAACGCAAATTCAAAACCTCCTTCCTGACGGTCTGCAACGACTCGCCTAACTTCCAGGCCGACTCTCGCGCCCGCTTCCCCCCCGCCACAAAGTAAGGCGTATCGACCCGCCCCAACGCCTCCCGCCCGCGAATCCGATCCGCGATCTTCTCCGCCAGCATGATCGTCGGCGCATTGAGATTGCCGGTCGTGATCTGCGGCATGATCGAGGCATCGACGACGCGCAAGCCTTCCATCCCATGCACGCGCCCTTCGCCATCGACGACAGCCATATCGTCATAGCCCATCTTGCAGGAACACGAAGGATGAAAAGCCGTCTCCGCCTTCGCTCTCACGAACGCATCGAGTTCAGCATCGCTCGTCAGATCATCGGAAGGATGAAGCTCGCGTCCGCGATACCGCTCCAAAGCAGGCTGCCGCATGATCTCCCGCGTGATGCGGATCGCGTCGCGAAACTCGCGCCAGTCGAGCGGATCGGCCATGTAGTTGAAAAGAATGCTCGGATGCGCGTTCGGATCGCGTGACTTGAGCTTCACGCGCCCGCGGCTCGGCGAACGCATCGAGCCGACATGCGCCTGGAACCCATGCATCCTGATCGGGTTCGATCCGTTGTAATTGATCGCGACCGGCAGGAAGTGATACTGGATGTTCGGCCAGAGATCGTCGTCGCGCGTGCGGATGAAGCCGCCCGCTTCGAACTGATTGCTCGCGCCGATGCCCGTCCCGTTCAACATCCATTCGAGCCCGATTGCAGGCTGATTCCACCATTGCAACGCCGGATACAGCGACACCGGCTCCTTGCATTCGTACTGCATGTACATCTCGAGGTGATCCTGTAAATTCTCACCGACGCCCGGCAGATCGTGAACGACGGGAATCTCCAGCGCCTTCAGCCAGTCCGGCCGCCCCACGCCCGAACGCTGCAGCAATTGCGGCGACGCAATCGCGCCGCTGCACACGAGCACCTCGCGCCGCACATGCGCGATGACGCGTTGCCCGCCATGCAGATACGCCACGCCAATCGCACGCTTGCCCGAGAACAACACGCGGTCGGTAGTTGCATGCGTGACTATCGTGAGATTGCCGCGATGCTTCGCGCGATCGAGATAGCCACGCGCGGTGCTTGCGCGCCGTCCCTTCGCCGTGACGGTGCGATCCATCGGGCCGAAGCCTTCCTGCTGATAGCCGTTCAAATCTTCGGTGCGCGGATAGCCCGCCTGCACGCCGGCCTCGACCATCGCCGCGAAGAGCGGATTGTTGCCCGGCTTGCTCGTCGTCACATGCACGGGACCGTCGCCGCCGTGATACGCGTTCGCGCCAATATCGCGCGTCTCCGCCTTGCGAAAATACGGCAGACAGTCGCGATAGCTCCAGTTATCGAGACCCTGCATCGACGCCCAGTTGTCGTAATCGAGCGCATTGCCGCGGATATAGCACATGCCGTTGATCAGCGACGAACCGCCGAGCCCCTTGCCGCGCCCGCATTCCATGCGCCGGTTGTTCATATGCGGCTCGGGCTCGGTTTCATACGCCCAGTTATAGCGCCGCCCCTGCAGCGGGAAAGCCAGCGCCGCGGGCATCTGCGTGCGAAAGTCGAAGCGATAATCCGGCCCGCCCGCTTCGAGCAGCAGCACCGTGATGTCTTCGTCCTCCGTGAGGCGCGACGCGAGCACGTTGCCCGCCGATCCCGCGCCGACGATGATGTAGTCGTATTCGTTCGCGCTCATCGCAATGCTCCTCAAAACACGGGCTGATAGGGGCCGAGCTCGACCTGCACGGACTTGATGCGCGTGTAAGCGTTCAGCGTGACGATGCCGTTCTCGCGCCCGATGCCCGATTGCTTGTAGCCGCCCACGGGCATTTCTGCCGGCGATTCGCCCCACGTATTGATCCAGCAAATGCCCGCTTCGAGCCGATGAATCACGCGATGCGCGCGCGACAGGTTCTCCGTCACGACGCCCGCAGCGAGGCCATAGTCGGTATCGTTGGCGCGCGCGATGACTTCGTCTTCGTCATCGAACGCGAGAATGCTCATGACCGGACCGAATATCTCTTCACGCACGATGCGCATGTCGTCGCGGCAATCGGCGAACACCGTCGGCTCGACATACTGGCCGCGCGCGAATGCGCCATCGGTGATGCGCGCGCCGCCCGCCACGAGCCGCGCGCCTTCGCGCTTGCCGCTTTCGATGAAGCCGAGCACTTTCTGCAACTGCGCCGCGCTCACGAGCGGCCCGAAGTTGGTTCGCGGATCGTCGGGTGCGCCGATGCGTACGCGCTTCACACGTTCCATCACCAACGCTTCGAACTTGTCGATGACGCCGCGCTCGACGAATACGCGCGTGCCGTTCGTGCACACTTGCCCGGAACTGAAGAAGTTCGCGCTCATGGCGATATCGGCGGCGCGTTCGAGGTTGGCATCGTCGAACACGATGAGCGGCGACTTGCCACCGAGCTCCATCGTCACTTCCTTGAGCGTCGATCCGCCCGCGCGCGCCATCACTTTCTTGCCGGTCTCGACGCCGCCCGTGAACGATATCTTCTCGATGCCCGCATGATCGGCGAGCATCGCGCCGACGCGTCCGTCGCCCTGCACGACGTTGAAGACGCCGGCGGGCACGCCCGCTTCGCTATAGATCTCCGCGAGCTTCAGCGCGGTCAGGGGCGTGACTTCGCTCGGCTTGAAGATCATCGCGTTGCCCGCCGCGAGCGCGGGCGCGGACTTCCAGCATGCGATCTGAATCGGGTAGTTCCACGCGCCGATGCCCGCGCACACGCCGAGCGGCTCGCGCCGCGTATAAACGAACGACGATTCGCGCAGCGGAATCTGACCGCCTTCGATGGCGGTCGCGAGCCCGGCGTAATACTCGATGACATCCGCGCCCGTGACGATATCGACGGCGCGCGTCTCCGCGATCGGCTTGCCGGTATCGCGCGTTTCCATCGCGGCGAGTTCGTCGTTGCGCGCGCGAAGCAGATCGACCGCGCGCCGCAGGATGCGCGAGCGCTGCATCGCGGTCATCGCGGCCCATTCGCGCTGCCCTTCGCGCGCCGATCGCACCGCGCGATCGATATCCGCCTGCGACGCCTGCTGCACGCGCGCGAGCGTTTCGCCCGTGGCGGGATCGAGCGTGTCGAAGGTTTCGCCGCTCGTCGCATCGACGTATTCGCCGCCGATATAAAGCCGTTGTTCTCCGAATGCGGACATGTTGCGCTCCTTTAAATGTGTGCGATCAGCCGCGCGCGTCCAGCACGAGGTCGATGTATTCATAAGCGAGGCGCAGCGCGCCCTTCGTGTCGAACGGTTCGCCCGCGAGCGCGCCGCGCAGCCAGAGGCCGTCGATCAGCGCGGCGAGGCCGCTTGCGGCACGGCGCGCGGCGGGCTTCGTCAATGCTCTGGAGAAATCGGCGCACAGGTTGGAATGCAGACGCCGCGTATTCACGCGCTGCAGCCGCCGCAACTCGGGCTTGTGCATGCTTTCCGACCAGAACGCGAGCCACGTCTTCATCACGGGCCCGTTCACCTGTTCGACGTCGAAATTCGCGGCGACGACCGCGCGCAGTTTCGCGCGCGGGTCCGCTTTCGCGGCCTTGCGGCGGCGCGACGTGCCTTGCCACAGCGAGCGCAGCACGTGCCGCATCGTGGCTTCGAGCAGGCCGTCCTTGTCGCCGAAGTAATGGCTCACGATACCCGTCGACGTGCTCGCGCGCTGCGCGACCGAAGCGAGCGTCGCGCCCGCGAGTCCGGACTGGTCGATGGTGTGCAGCGTGGCGTCGATGAGTTGCGCGCGGCGGATTTCGCGCATTCCGAGCTTGGGCATGGCGGCTCTGTCTTGAACTTTGCGTATCTTGGATCGAGCCGATACTAGGTTTTTTATTTTGAACGGTCAATCAATAAAAACCGGGTCGAAAGGCTTTCGGGTCGCGATGTCGGTTTCAGTCAAACGCGCGTCGCATTGAGTCACGGTCACAGGCTCGCGGCGGCGCTACCCTCGTTGCACGGGCGCGATGACCCAAACGAGTGCGGCGGGTTTGTCGCGCGTGCCGTCCACGAAACAAGGAGACGATCAATGAGCAGCAATCGCGGCGTCGTTTATCTGGGGCAGGGCAAGGTCGAAGTGCAATCCATCGACTATCCGAAGATGGTCGATCCACGCGGCCGCGCGATCGGCCATGGCGTCATTTTGAAAGTAGTCAGCACCAACATTTGCGGTTCGGACCAGCACATGGTGCGTGGCCGCACGACTGCGGAGGTCGGCCTCGTGCTCGGCCATGAGATCACGGGCGAGGTGATCGAAGTGGGCCGCGATGTCGAGACGCTGTCTATCGGCGATCTCGTCTCGGTGCCGTTCAACGTCGCGTGCGGGCGTTGTCCGACGTGCAAGTCGCAGCATACGGGCGTGTGCCTGAACGTGAACCCGTCGCGCGCGGGCGGCGCGTACGGCTATGTGGATATGGGCGGTTGGATCGGCGGCCAGGCTGAGTATGTGATGGTGCCGTACGCCGACTTCAATCTGCTGAAGTTTCCCGACAAGGCGCAGGCAATGTCGAAGATCCGCGATCTCACCTGTCTCTCCGACATTCTTCCGACGGGTTATCACGGCGCGGTGATGGCAGGTGTGGGACCGGGCTCGACGGTGTATATCGCGGGCGCGGGGCCGGTGGGCATGGCGGCGGCGGCATCGGCGCGGCTGCTGGGCGCGGCGTGCACGATCGTCGGCGACATGAACGAGGCGCGCCTTGCGCACGCGCGCGCGATGGGCTTCGAGACGATCAACCTGTCGAAGGACGCGACGCTCGGCGAGCAGATCGAGCAGATTCTTGGCAAGCCCGAAGTGGACTGCGCGGTCGATTGCGTGGGATTCGAGGCGCACGGCCACGGCACGGACAGCGGTCACGAAGCGCCCGCGACGGTGCTCAACTCGTTGATGGAGATCACCAAGGCTGCGGGCGCGATCGGTATTCCGGGTCTTTATGTGACGGATGATCCGGGGGCGGCCGATGCTGCGGCGAGGAAGGGTAGTTTGAGCATCCGGTTTGGCCTCGGCTGGGCGAAGTCGCATTCGTTCCATACCGGGCAGACACCTGTCATGAAGTACAACCGCAATTTGATGCAGGCGATTTTGTGGGATCGGTTGCCGATCGCGGATATCGTGAATGTGACGGTCGTTTCGCTCGACGAGGCGCCGGAAGGGTATCGGGCGTTTGATGGTGGAGCACCGAGGAAGTTTGTGCTCGACCCGCACGGGTTGTTGAAGGCGGCTTGAGGTTTTCGTTGCTTCCTGCGGGTGAGGTTGGTTTTTTCGGGCCTCGCCCGTGGGGGCTTTTCGATTTGTTTCGTTTCGCTTCGCTTCGTTTCGTTTCGTTTCGTTTCGTTTCGTTTCGCCGGATCCCGTTTTCTTAGTGGTCTATTAGCGTTGCCCCTGTGCGGGGCGGCAGTCACTTTCTTTGCTGCTGCAAAGAAAGTAACCAAAGAAACAGCTATCCCCATCCAAAGTACTTC
>NZ_FCOX02000013.1 GCF_900044055.2 Caballeronia calidae
GGTGTGAAGTACTTTGGATGGGGATAGCTGTTTCTTTGGTTACTTTCTTTGCAGCAGCAAAGAAAGTGACTGCCGCCACGCACAGGGGCAACGCTAATAGACCACTAAGAAAACAGGATTTCATGAAAGCGCACGCAGGGACACCCGCCCCAGAGGCAGCATCAAACCTCACCCCCGCGTGCCACGCGAAATCTCGGTTCCAGCATCATGCGCAAGCCGCGCAGTAATCGGCATCGAAAGAAACGAGAACAACCCAACGACGACGAACGCGGGCCAGAAGTCGGACCATTGCACGCTCGCATGACCGTTCAGATATTGCGAGAGCTCGAGCGTAATCCCCGCGACGGTCACGCCGAGACCAAGCGACACCTGCTGCACGAAGCTCGCGAGACTCGTCGCGCGGCCGACATCGCGTGTTTCGATCTCCGCATACGCAAGCGAGTTGAGACTCGTGAACTGCAACGCGGGAAAGAAGCCGCCGAGCAGCACGACGGCCCAGATCACCCACGTCGGGGTGCCGGGAAAGAACGCGCCGCATGCCGCGATAGCGATGCCCGACAGCGCCGCGTTGTAGAAGAGCGTCTGACGGAAGCCGAAGCGATGCAGCACGCGCGATGCGAGCGAGCGCATGAACATGCCGCCGAACGCGGACGCGCAGGTGATCGCGCCGGACTTGAACGCAGTCATGCCGAGACCTTCCTGCAGCGCGAGCGGCAGAAGGAACGGCACGGCGCCGAGCCCGATGCGAAACATCGAGCCGCCGAGCACGCTCGCCTGAAACGTCGGCACGCGGAAGAAGCGCAGGTCGAGCAGCGGCTTCTCCGCGCGGCGCGCGTGGACGCAGTACAGCATGACCAGCAGCGCGCCGGCTGCGCACATCGCGTAGGCCGTGCCCTGAGGAATCAGTTCACCGCCGACGAGCGAGAGACCGAGCATCAGCAACACGCCGGCGCTCGCCGAGAGGAAGAAGCCAAACCAGTCGAGCCGGCCCGGATGCTCCTCGTGCGAGTTGGCGATGTAGCGGTTGGTCAGCCAGATACCGGCGATGCCGATCGGGATGTTGATGAAGAAGATCAGGCGCCAGTGCAGGTAGGTGGTGATGAAGCCGCCGAGCAGCGGTCCGACCGCTGGTCCGAGCATTGCGGGCACCGAGAGATAGTTCATCGCGCGAATGAACTCCGAGCGACGCACCGAGCGGAAGATGATGATGCGGCCGACGGGCACCATCATCGCGCCGCCGACGCCCTGGATGAAGCGCGCGACGGTGAAAGGGCCGAGCGACGTGGAGGCCGCGCAGAGCAGCGAGCCGACGACGAACACGCCGATGGCCGTGCGGAACACGGCGCGTGCGCCGAAGCGGTCGGCGACCCAGCCGCAGATCGGAATGAAGACGCCGAGCCCGAGCACATAGCTCGTGACGGCGACCTTCAACGTGACGGGATCGCGTCCAAAGGCGCGCGCCATTTCGGGAATCGCGGTGACGATGACATTGGCGTCGACGCTTTCCATGAACATCGCACACGCGACGATGAGAGGGGCAATGAAAGCTTTGACGGCAAGCGGCATGGTGAATCGCGATCAACTCTTGGCGGCAAGAGCGGCGATTATGGCATCGATATGGAGCAGTCGCTGAGTGATCGACGCGCATTGCGTGGTGCGATGAACATTGAACGAGGAGTGAAGAAGCGATGGATCCGCAGGACCTGCAACGTCTCGTCACGCAGACGATGCCCTATGGCAAGTACAAGGACAGGCTCATCGCCGATCTGCCTGGTCACTATCTCGCGTGGTTCGCGCGTGAGGGTTTTCCAGAGGGCAAGCTCGGCAAGCTGCTCGCGTTGATGCACGAGATCGATCACAACAACCTGCGCTCGCTGCTCGATCCTTTGCGCGGCCGATGAGGCCGCGGAAGCGCGTTTCGCCCTAAAACGAGCCGTTGCGTTTACACGCTATAGGTTGTATCGACAAGATTCGAGTGCACAAGATATTGTGGAAATGCGAGACATCAAATGCTAAACTTCGGCAACGAATTCGAAGCATGCAGCAGGCAGTAGAGCGCGGTTCAGCATGTCCGCGCGCTTGGTCTTCGAGTGGCGCGGCATGTGTTCGATGACACGCATCGAAGGTCATCGAAGAGAGCGAGCGAAGGTAGCAAGTCCATCGCTTCACGACGCATGTTTCGCATCGCATCGAGTGTCATCGAGAGACAGCGATCGATGACCGAAGCGAGTCACGCTTCGATATGTTCGAGATCGCACGCTGATCGTCGAGTCGATGCTTGCGGTGAAGCGCGCCGCGCTTCGCATCATGCATCGTGCGTCGGCCGCCAAGCCTTATGCGGCAAGGCTTCCAAGGCATCGATGAAGTCAGTCGCAAGCACGTTGCGATGCCTTCGGAGTCACACGATCAGGACCGCTTCACACACGATTCAACAGCTCTCGCATCGCGCTTCACGCACACAGCAGCGAGCCAAGTGTTGTATGCAGGTAGCAACGTCGAATCTAAATCGCATGAAAACGAGAATTTTCATGAGCAAACTCTTTTATCGCTCATGAAAAGATGGTACAAACCGATCTAAATTGATGGTGAGAATTTATGCTCAACTGGGATGACGAGACCACTGCCGTAGCTCCCTCGAGCGCTTCGCAACAGAACGCGTTGCGTCACGCTCAAGGCACGACTTTCGGTACGCAGAGTGCAACGCAAGTTGCGCACGCTCATCAAGCTGCCCATCAGACCGCTCAGGCGAACACGACGAACATCTTCTCCGATGGTTTCGTTCCGCCCGCAGCCGCGACGCCATCGGCCGGCGCGATCGCCGCGCAGAGCGAAGCGCGTGTCAATGTCGCCGACAAGCGCATCATCAACGGCAAGACGGACGTCAATCAGCTCGTCCCGTTCAAGTACAAGTGGGCGTGGGAGAAGTACCTCGCCGGCTGCGCGAACCACTGGATGCCGCAGGAAGTGAACATGTCGCGCGACATCGCCCTGTGGAAAGACCCGAACGGTCTGTCGGACGACGAGCGCCGCATCGTCAAGCGCAACCTCGGCTTCTTCGTCACGGCGGACTCGCTCGCCGCGAACAACATCGTGCTCGGCACGTACCGTCACATCACCGCTCCGGAGTGCCGCCAGTTCCTGCTGCGCCAGGCGTTCGAAGAGGCGATCCACACGCACGCGTACCAGTACATCGTCGAATCGCTGGGTCTCGATGAAAGCGAGATCTTCAACGCGTATCACGAAGTCAAGTCGATCCGTGACAAGGACGAGTTCCTCATCCCGTTCATCAATACGCTGACGGACCCGGCCTTCACTACCGGCACGCTGGAAGCGGACCAGAAATTGCTGAAGTCGTTGATCGTGTTCGCCTGCATCATGGAAGGCCTGTTCTTCTATGTAGGCTTCACGCAGATTCTGGCGCTGGGTCGCCAGAACAAGATGACGGGCGCGGCGGAGCAGTACCAGTACATCCTCCGCGATGAATCGATGCACTGCAACTTCGGCATCGACCTCATCAACCAGATCAAGCTGGAAGAGCCGCAACTGTGGACCGCCGAGTTCAAGGCCGAGATCCGCGAGCTCTTCAAGCAGGCTGTCGATCTTGAGTATCGTTACGCTGAAGACACCATGCCGCGCGGGGTTCTCGGCCTGAATGCGTCGATGTTCAAGAGCTACTTGCGGTTCATCTGCAACCGGCGTTGCCAGCAGATCGGACTTGACCCGCTCTTCCCGAACGAGGAAAACCCGTTCCCGTGGATGAGCGAAATGATCGACTTGAAGAAGGAACGCAACTTCTTCGAGACACGCGTGATTGAGTATCAAACCGGCGGCGCGCTGACCTGGGAATAATAAAAATCCAGGACGTGTTGCAGACGAAATCGATGGGACGATCAGGCAGCAGCGTGTCGCTCACGCGCGCCTGACCGACAAGGTTTAGGAGAACGGTCGCCTGATGCAAAGTGCGCCTACTGACTTGGCGGGCCAAGTGGCTCGAATAGAAGACAGGCGTTTTGCGATCCCTGAAAAGGGATGGGCAAACTTCCCCCCGGAAAATGCCAGCGGCAAGCTCGCTGGCTCGATCAAGCGATGGCCGGCGCCGCGAATACGTGGTGCTGACTCAATTTGGCGCGCGGTGCCTCGGGGCACGGCGCGCCTTGCCGTATTCATTAGCGTAAGCAGGTGGGATCAGCGTACGCCGATGAATAATCCGCTTCGTAGCGTGCGCTGTGAGAGGCGACGCGTGGGAAGCGGGTTTTGACGAAGGGTGTTGTTTGAACTGACTCTCATCTGAAAACCTGAAGGAGAAAAACCATGGCAGTTGCCAAGAAAAAACCCGCGGCGAAGAAGGCTGCAGCGAAGAAAGTCACCGCCAAGAAGGCCGCTCCGGCGAAGAAGGTTGCCGCCAAGAAGGTCGCTGTGAAGAAGGTTGCAGCGAAGAAAGTAGCAGCGAAGAAGGTCGCAGCGAAGAAGGTTGCAGCGAAGAAAGTGGCAACCAAGAAAGTCGCGGCGAAGAAGGTAGCGGCGAAGAAGGTCGCTGCAAAGAAAGTGGCCGCGAAGAAAGTAGCAGCAAAGAAGGTCGCGGCGAAGAAGGCGCCTGCGAAGAAAGCAGCGGCGAAGAAAGTCGCAGCCAAGAAGGTAGCGGCGAAGAAGGTTGCTGCCAAGAAGGCGCCTGCGAAGAAGGCCGCCGCGAAGAAGGCGCCTGCGAAGAAGGCCGCCGCGAAGAAGGCGCCTGCGAAGAAGGCCGCTGCGAAAAAGGCTCCCGCGAAAAAGGCTGCTGCGAAGACCGCAGCCGCTGCGCCTGCTCCCGCTGCGAAAAAGGCCCCCGCGAAGAAAGCTCCGGCCAAGAAGGCCGCTGCTGCGAAGAAGACCACGGCCGCCGCTCCCGCAACGACGGCAACGACCGTTTCGGCGCCTGCTCCGGCTCCGGCCGCTGCGGTCAAGACGGCGTTGAACCCGGCTGCAGCATGGCCGTTCCCGACGGGCAGCCGTCCGTAAGCGCTCGCAGTACGCAGCATCCAGGCACAGTGCGCTGTGCCCTTAGTCCGGGTAATCCTACCCGGCCTGAACCCGTCGCCGGGGCAACCTGGCGGCGGGTTTTTCGTTTCGGCCAACGAATTTCATCGAGCGTGTGTCACTCGAATCCGTGCGCCAATGAAAAAGCGCATGCATCTTTCGATACATGCGCTTTTGTCGGAACGACGCTCGCGTTGAGACGCTACGCCTAATCCTCAGTTGAATCGGTCAGTGAGTAACGCGCGTGACGCCGCCGCTCGACAACAGACGGACTCGCTCGCCCGCCTGAAACACTTCGCCGTTCGCAGTTTGCGTGATGGCGCGCAGGTCGCCGTTTTCGAGGCGGACCGTGATCTCGAGCCCGTTCTTCATCGCGACGCTGTTCTCGACCGCATTGCCCGCGACTGCACCGGCAAGACCGCCGATGATGCCCGCGATGATCGAGCCATTGCCGCCGCCGATCGCGCTCGCCGCCGCGACGCCGCCCAGTGCGCCGCCGCCGATGGTGCCGAGGCCCGTCGGCTGGCCGTTGTTCGAACTGATCTTCACGCCGCGCACGCTTTCGACGGTTGCCATGCGCACCGTTTCCTCGCGCTGCGCCTGCGACGCCGTGTAGACGTCCGAAGAGCTGCTGTTGTACGCGCAGCCCGTCAGCGCCACCGAGCCGACGAGCGCCATGGCCAGCGCGATACGACTTACCGTTTTCATTCCTTTACTCCAGTCACTCAGAACAGGCTGGTTCCGAAAGCCTGCTTGAAACGCTCTTCGATTTCGGCGCGCGTCGGCGCGTAGGTTTGCGGCCCCTGATGTTCGATTTTCAGCGAACCCATCAGACTCGCGAGACGACCCGTTTTCTCCCAGCCAAGCTTGTTTTCGATGCCGTACAGCAGGCCGCCGCGGAATGCGTCCCCGCAGCCGGTCGGGTCGACCACCTGACGCGCTTTCACGGAGGGCACTTCGAGCACGCCATCTTCATGATAGATCTGCGCGCCGTGTTCGCCACGCGTCACCACGAGGGCATCGACGCGGCTCTTGATGTCTTCGATCGACCAGCCGGTCTTGTTGCTCAACAACTTGGCTTCGTAATCGTTGACCGCCACGTAGGTGGCGAGTTCAATCATGCGACGAAGTTCCACGCTTTCCAAAATAGGCAAGCCCTGGCCCGGATCGAACACGAAAGGCACGCCCGCGCGAGCCAGGCCTTCGGCGTGTTCGCGCATGCCCTGAGCACCGTCCGGCGCGACGATACCGAGCGAGATGCCTTGCGCTTCATCGGCGCGGTTCAGGTGCGATTCCATCATCGCGCCGGGATGGAACGCGGTGATCTGATTGTTCGAGAGGTCGGTCGTGATGAAACACTGCGCGGAGTGCTGGTCCGGTAGCACGCGCACGTATTCCTTCGACAAACCCAGCGCATCGAGACGGTCGACGTAGAGTTGCGAATCGGCCGCGCCGAGCGTCGCCATGATCTTCGGATCGCCGCCGAGCAGCTTGAGCGCATAGGCGATGTTGCCCGCGCAGCCGCCGAAGTTGCGCCGCATCGTCGGCACCAGGAAGCTGATGTTCAGCATATGCACCTGGTCCGGCAGGATGTGGTCGCCGAAGCGGCCCTGGAAAGTCATGATGTTGTCGTAGGCGAGCGAGCCGCAGATGAGCGTAGCCAAGGCGAACGTCCTTTACGTGGGGATCCGGGATAAGAGAATGCGCATACGGCGCGCGGCGAGCGATTCACCGCGCCTCGTATGCGCGGACCGCTTTCGCGAAACAGCGGTCCGCGCGAGGAATTACTTCAGTGCGGCGAGCGCTGCGTCGTAGTTCGGTTCCTGCTTGATTTCCGACACCAGTTCCGAATGCAGCACCTTGTTGTTCTCGTCCAGCACGACGACGGCGCGCGCCGTCAGACCGCGCAGCGGGCCGCTGGTGATGTCGACGCCATAGGCCTGCGCGAATTCATGGCCGCGGAAGGTCGATGCCGACGTCACGTTCTCGATGCCTTCAGTCGAGCAGAAGCGCTTCATCGCGAACGGCAGATCGCCCGAGACGACCACGACCACGGTGTTGTCCAGCTTGCCGGCGGCTTCGTTGAACTTGCGCGTCGAGGTGGCGCAGGTCGGCGTGTCGAGGCTCGGCACGATGTTCAGCACCTTGCGCTTGCCCGCGAAGTTCGCGAGCTTGACGTCGCCGAGATCCGTGCCGACGAGCGTGAATTCGGGTGCCTGCTGCCCTGCGCCCGGAAAGGTGCCGCTGACGTCGATGGGATTGCCGCCGAGGGTAACTTGACTCATGTTGCGCTCCAGAGAATTGTCAGATGCTGACGGGAAAATCGCGCGTGCCTGAGCCGCGAGGGCCGTTACGCGCGTCGTATGGAATAGGGACAGGCGGCGTTCGCGCGCCCGTCCGTCATCACGGGTAAAAGACCTGAACCCGGTAATTCGCGGCGACCGCGTCGCCGGTATCCAGCCGGACGACGACCGGCTGCGCGCTCTGCGGCGGCAGGCCGATGGCGAATATCGTACCCGGTCGCGCGTAATCCTGCGGCCAGAGCACGCGCCGAATGGCGACGTTGTTCTTGTCGTCGAGCAGCGTGAGTTCGAGCGCCGGATACGCGAGCGCGACATCCAGCCGATTGCGCAGCTGCAGCTTCAATTCGAGCTTGTGAGGGCCGTCCACCTGACGCAGGCCGGAGCTCTCGATCTGCAATCCGTCGATGTCGCGCGGCGGCGAGATCGTGCAGCCGATCTGCTCGCAGGCTTGCGAATAGAGCGCATGCGAGCCGGGCACGATGACCATCACGGTTTCGCGTTGCCACCATGCGAGCTGCACGAGCAACAGCAACGCCAGCAGCACGGCGACGACAATGCCTACGATGCGCTTGCCCTTGCTGGCACCGGCAAACGCACCGGCACCGACACCCGCAGAAGCAGCGGCACGCGCAGGCGCGCGCGATTCGCGGATGACCGGAAACGCTTCGTTCGCGCTCGTGCGACGAGGGCCGGCATGGGCGCCGGGGGGCGGTTTGCCGCTGAAGCCGGGTTCGTCGTCGTCGCGCCATGCGGATGCGGCCGGCGGCGGCACGGGGCGCGGGGGCGGCGCGTCCGGATCACGAAGCGGTCCGATGAACGGCTCGGCGCGATCGTCGACAGGGCCGATGAACGGCGGCGGGGGCGGTTCGCCGAGCGGCATATGGGCGCCGCCTTGCGCGGAATTCGCGGCATCGGCGTGCGGCGCGCCCACGCGGATGAACTGCTTCAGGCGAGCCGGTTCGGAGGGCAGCGCGGAGGGCTCGTTCGCCGCATCGGACGGCGCTGCCTGCGATGCTTCGGCGCGCGGCGGCGCTGAGCGCGGTGGCGCCGACGGGCTCGCGAATGCGGGAGAGTCGGCGTAGACCGTGCGTTCGCTGTCTTCGCCCGGACTCGTGCTCGCGGCGGGCGAAGGCGCATCCGCAAGTCTTGCCGGACCCGTCGCGCCGAGATCGAGATTGCGCGGCGCGAACGGCCGCGGCTTCAACGGTGCGTCGGGCGGGGCGGGAACATCGGCGGAGGGCGGGGCACCCGCGCCCGAACCGGTCGAGGGACCGACGGCGGCTTCATCGTCGATGATTGCGGCATGCTGGGCGATGCCAGCCGCGGCCGGTTCATCGGGCAGCTCGAAGCGATGATGCGCGGCGTCGAAAACTTCCTGGCAGTGTCCGCAGCGCACGCGGCCGTCATGCGGCGCGAGCAGATGCGGGTCGAGTTTGAATACGGTTTCGCAGTGGGGGCAGCGGGTTGCCAGCGCCATATAAGAAGTGCCGTTGGCCTGACGGCCTGATCGTGGAGGATGGCGCTATTCTAAAGGCTTTCGCGCCGGGTTCCCGCAAGGCACACCCAGCCTTCGTGCTCGCGCCAGACGCTGATGTCGATCCACTTGGCATAGACCGCCGCGACCTCGTCCGCCTGCCGCGCGAGCACGCCCGACAGCGCGATTCTGCCGCCCGGTTTCACCTTTGCGGCGAGCATCGACGCCATCAGCTTGAGCGGATTCGAGAGGATGTTCGCGACGACGATATCGAACTCGCCGGCGGGACACGCGTCGGGCAAACCGTAGGTCACGTCCGCGCGATTGCGCTCGCTGTTCTGACGCGCCGACTCGACCGCCTGCGGATCGATGTCGATGCCGACGACCGGATCCGCGCCGCACTTCTTCGCGAGAATCGCGAGGATGCCCGAGCCGCAGCCGTAATCGAGCAACGATTGCCCCGGTTTCACCGATTGCTCAAGCCACTCCATGCACAGACGCGTGGTCGGATGGCTGCCGGTGCCGAATGCGAGGCCCGGATCGAGTTCGAGCACGAGCGCGTCCGGATCGGGGGCGTCGTGCCACGAGGGCACGACCCAGATGCGCTCGCCGATGGAAATCGGATCGAACTGCGCCTGCGTGAGGCGCACCCAATCCTGCTCCTCGACTTCGCGCACCGTGAACGACGGCGCGTGCTGCAAGCCGATTTCGTTCGCCGCGGCCGTGAGCAACACGGCCGCGTCGGCATCCTCGGCGAGCAGCGCGACGACGCGCGAGCGATTCCACGCGCTCTTTTCGGGCACGAGCCCCGGCTCGCCGAAGAGCGGCTGCTCGTCGGGCGTGTCGGCGTCGGCGTCCTCGACGGACACCGACAATGCGCCGACTTCAAGCAGCGCGTCCGACAGCGCTTCCGCGTGCTCGCGATCCAGTTCGGCGATCAGTTCCCGGTAACTCATGCTCTTTCCCTGCTCAATGCAACTTGAAGCGTGCTTCAGGACTCTTCGGCAACAGCCGCCTGACGCGCGGCGAGCTTGTTCTCGAGATAGTGGATGCTCGTGCCGCCTTCGACGAACTTCGCGTCGATCATCATCTCGCGATGCAGCGGGATGTTGGTCGAGATGCCTTCCACGACCATTTCCGACAGCGCGATGCGCATGCGGTTGATGGCCTGGTCGCGCGTTTCGCCGTAGGCGATCAGCTTGCCGATCATCGAATCGTAGTTCGGCGGGACGAAGTAGCTGGCGTAAGCGTGCGAATCGACGCGGATGCCCGGACCGCCCGGCGTGTGCCACGACGTGATGCGTCCCGGCGACGGCGTGAACTTGAACGGATCTTCCGCGTTGATACGGCATTCGATCGCGTGGCCGCGGAACACGATGTCCTTCTGGCGGATCGAAAGCTTCTCGCCGGCCGCGATGCGGATCTGCTCCTGCACGATATCGACGCCCGTGATGAGCTCCGTCACCGGATGCTCCACCTGCACGCGCGTGTTCATCTCGATGAAGTAGAACTCGCCGTTCTCGTACAGGAACTCGAAGGTGCCCGCGCCGAGATAGCCCATCTTCTTGCACGCGTCGGCGCAGCGGTCGCCGATGCGCTCGATCAGCCGCCGCGCAATGCCCGGCGCCGGCGCTTCCTCGATCACCTTCTGGTGACGGCGCTGCATCGAGCAGTCGCGCTCACCGAGCCAAATCGCGTTGCGGAACGAATCCGACAACACCTGGATCTCGATGTGACGCGGGTTCTCGAGAAACTTCTCCATGTAGACCTGCGGGTTGCCGAAGGCGCGGCCCGCTTCTTCGCGCGTCATGTTGACCGCGTTGACGAGCGCCGCTTCCGTGTGCACCACGCGCATGCCGCGGCCGCCGCCGCCGCCCGCCGCCTTGATGATGACCGGGTAGCCGATCGTGCGCGCAATCTTCACGATCTCGCGCGGATCGTCCGGCAACGCGCCTTCCGAGCCCGGCACGCACGGCACGCCGGTCTTGATCATCGTCTGCTTCGCGGTGACCTTGTCGCCCATCAGGCGAATCGTTTCGGGACGCGGGCCGATGAACGTGAAGCCCGATTGCTCGACGCGCTCGGCGAAATCCGCGTTCTCGGAGAGGAAGCCGTAGCCGGGGTGGATGGCTTCGGCATCGGTGACTTCGGCCGCGCTGATGAGCGCCGGCATGTTCAGGTACGAGAGATTCGAAGGCGCCGGTCCGATGCACACGGCTTCGTCGGCCAGCCTGACGTACTTCGCTTCCTTGTCGGCTTCCGAATAGACGACGACTGTCTTGACGCCCAGTTCGCGGCACGCGCGCTGGATGCGAAGCGCGATTTCGCCGCGGTTCGCAATGAGAATTTTTTCAAACATAGTGGGTCGGCTCATCAACGGGCTCGCGCGAGCGGCCCTCGGGGATCCAATCGGCGGCGCGCTTCGACGGATCGATGCCGCACGAAGCGCGCCAGCGCGTGAAGCCGGGCGGCGGCGGCGAGGCGCATCCGCGGCACGGTCCGATGCGCCTTTAGTCGCCGATCACGAAGAGCGGCTGGCCGTACTCGACCGCCTGGCCGTTCTCGACGAGGATTTCCTTCACGACGCCGGCCTTGTCCGATTCGATTTCGTTCAAGAGCTTCATCGCTTCGATGATGCAGAGCGTCTGGCCTTCCTTGACCGTATCGCCGACCTGGATGAAGGGGTCCGCGCCCGGCGACGGCGCGCGGTAGAACGAGCCGACCATCGGCGAGGTCACGATGTGACCTTGCGGCAAGGCGGCGCCGGCGGGCGCGGCCGGCGCCTGCATTTGCGGCGCGTATTGCTGCGGTGCCTGCATGTAGACCGGCGCTGCGTTCTTGACGATGCGAACCTTGCCTTCGCCTTCCGTCACTTCCAGCTCCGAGATGCCGGATTCCGAGACGAGGTCGATCAGCGTTTTCAGTTTACGAAGGTCCATCGAAAAATCCCCTTTCAATACTTGGAGACCGGGATTGGCCCGGCACTTGACTTGATTTGTGGGTGTTCTGACTGCTCAGCCGCGAGCCGGCGCGGCCAGCCGTCCGACGCGCGCGCGCCCGCAGCGCACTGCCGCGCCCGTGCATGCGCCGGCGGCAACTACGGCGGCAGAATCGGTCGGCACGCCGCGGGCGTTCATGTCGAACGCATCGGCGTGGTCGCTTTGAAGCGCGCGCCCGAACTGCACGCGCCTGACTGCTGCGGATGCCCCGCCCAGGCCGACACCGGTTTTCCGGATGTCGGTCTCGGCGGCAAGGTAGCCTCGTGGCACCGGCAGAGTAGTCATGGGTCGCTTCGGGTTGTGCGGAATTCGGCGCACTTTAGCGCCATTTAGAGAATTTTGTCTAGTTTTACCGTGCGGACCAATCTGAAATGGCGGGACAAATTACCGCCTTACCCGGTTCGGTTAGCCGATCTTGCCGCAAGATCGGCGTTTGTCGCTCTAACTCGCCGCTTACTTAGCGCAATTCGCTGTCTATGAACATCGAATTATTACAGGCTGTCGAGCGTGTGTTTCAGCTCGGCCGGATCGACCTCGCCCAATTTTGTCGAGCGAACCTGGCCCTTCGCGTCGATGACGACGGTGAACGGCAGGCCCCCCGCATTATTGCCGAAGCTGCGCGCAAGATCCGCGCCCCCGAATCCGGTGACATAGACGGGATAGCCGACCGGCACCTTCTTCAGGAAGTCGTTGACGTTCTTTTCACTATCGACCCCCAGCCCGATGAACGTGACGCCCTTCTTCTCGTAGTCGCGCTGCATGGCGGAGAGCGTCGGCATTTCCTTGACGCACGGCCCGCACCACGACGCCCAGAAGTTCACCACGACCGGCTTGCCCTTGAACGCGGCGAGCGGTTGCGCGGTGCCGGAGGCGCCGGGCGGCGTCGACTTCCAGAGTTGATCCACGGCGTTCCCGCTCGCCTGGGTCGCGGCCACGGTATCGCTGCCGGTGAACACGTGTCCCGCGTAGAAGCCGCCGACGGTCGCAGCGACCGCGACCACGAGGGCCGCCAGAATGCGTGTGCTTTTCATGAGCGTCCAGAAGAAAGATCAGCCGCCGATTTCGAGCGGCGGGGCATCGGGATGATCGAGGAGCGAGCGAACGGCTGCTGCGTTCGCGCGGGCGAGGCGGCCGCGGCCATCCGCGCGCACGGCGCCGCGAAGGTCGTCGGTGCCGTAGAGCGCGATATGCACGCCGATGGGCTCCTCGCCGGGCAACCGATGCAGAAAACTCAACGTCTCGACGTAGCCGCGCCCGGCGAAATGCCGCGTCTCCGATACGTCGTACTGCACGTTCGCGTTCAGCAGATAAATCGCGACTTCCTTCGGATTGTCGCAGAAGCATTGCAGATGAATATCCGAATGCTCGCCCGCCGTGCCATTGAGCACCGCGCCCGTGAGATAAGGACCGAACGCCTTGAGCCGCTCCATCCATTCGAGCGCAACTTCGCGCATGCGGCGTAGCACCGCCGGCTGGCTGTCACTCTGGAAAATCGCCTGATACTCGCGGATTTCCTCTTCGATCTGGTCGTTATCGGGCAGGAACTCGCCGCCGATCTTCGCCTCGCCGACCACCTGCTTCGCGGCCTTGCGCTTGGCGGTGGAGTAGTCGAGGCCATCCTCGGCGATCATCCGCGCAGCCGCAATCGCGATTTCCTCGCGCACGCGCTGCGGATCGAAATGTGATTTGCGAACCATGCCGGAATGATACTAGATAACGTCGGACGGCCCTTTTCGGGGCAGCGCTCCGCACGCTTGCACGGGCGAAAGAACGCTTAGCCTGCTCGGTTACAATATGCGCCTTCAGGCGCCTTTCTGCACGGGTTTGCCCTAAGGTCTCCCGTACGGCGCCGTTCCCTGTTTTCCGCATCTCAATCGCCCGCGCGGCGCGACACGTTTTATGCACATCCACATCCTCGGCATCTGCGGCACTTTCATGGGCGGGCTCGCGGTTCTCGCGCGCGAAGCGGGCCACAAGGTCACCGGCTGCGACGCGGGCGTCTACCCGCCGATGAGCACGCAGCTCGAAGCGCAGGGCATCGAGCTGATCGAAGGTTATGGCGTCGAGCAGCTCGCGCTCGAGCCGGATCTGTTCGTCATCGGCAACGTGGTGAGCCGCGGCAATCCGCTGATGGAGGCCATCCTCGATCGCGGCCTGCCGTATACGTCCGGTCCGCAATGGCTCGGCGAGCACGTGCTGAACGGCAAATGGGTGCTCGCGGTCGCCGGCACGCACGGCAAGACGACGACGAGCTCCATGCTCGCGTGGCTGCTCGAGGACGCCGGCATGAACCCGGGCTTCCTGATCGGCGGCGTGCCGCTCAACTTCGGCATTTCGGCGCGCCTGACCGATTCGAGCTTCTTCGTCATCGAAGCCGACGAGTACGACACCGCGTTCTTCGACAAGCGCTCGAAGTTCGTTCACTATCGGCCGCGCACGGCCGTGCTCAACAATCTCGAATTCGATCACGCCGATATCTTCCCCGATCTCGCCGCCATCGAAACGCAATTTCATCACCTCGTGCGCACGGTGCCCGGTGTCGGGCGCATCGTCACGAACGGGCGCGAGGCGGCGCTCGAGCGCGTGCTCACGCGCGGCTGCTGGTCGGGCGTCGAGCGCTTCGGCGTCGAGGGCGGCTGGCAGGCGCTGCCCGTCGAGGCAGGCGCAACCGTCGACGAGCAGTTCGCCGTGTACTGGGAAGGCGAGCGTCAGGGCGTCGTCGGCTGGGAGGTGCAGGGCGAGCACAATCGCATGAACGCGCTCGCGGCGATCGCGGCGGCGCGCTCGGTCGGCGTGCCGGCGGCGCAGTCGGTCAAATCGCTAGCGGGTTTCCGCAACGTCAAGCGGCGCATGGAAGTGAAGGGCAGCGTCGACGGCGTCACTGTCTACGACGACTTCGCACATCATCCCACCGCGATCGATACGACCGTCGCCGGACTGCGGACGCGCATCGGCGACGCGCGCATCCTCGCCGTGCTGGAGCCGCGCTCCAACACGATGAAGCTCGGCACGATGAAGGCGCAGTTGCCCGCGAGTCTTGCGGGCGCGGATCTGGTATTCGGTTACGGCGCGCGCGATGGCCGCGACAAGCTCGGCTGGGATCTCGCCGAGGCGCTGTGCCCGCTCGGCGACAAGGCGCGGGCATTCAACGAGATCGAACCCCTGGTGAAGGCGGTCACGGCCGCCGCGCGTCCCGGCGACCACGTGCTCGTGATGAGCAACGGCGGCTTCGGCGGCGTCCACCAGAAACTGCTCGACGCGCTCTCGGCGCGTGACGCCGGAGGACATTCGTGATTCTCTATCTGCACGGCTTTCGCTCGTCTCCCCAATCGTTCAAGGCGCGCGTGATGCACGCGCGGCTCGCGGAACTGGGGCGGCTCGGCGAATGGCAGTGCCCGACGCTGCCGGTTTCGCCCGGCGAAGCCGTCGCGTTGGCGGAATCGGTCGCGGCCGGTGAAAAGAAGAGCGATGTCACCGTCGTCGGCAGCTCGCTCGGCGGCTACTACGCCACGTATCTCGCGGAAAAGCACGGCTGGCGCGCGGTGCTGCTCAATCCCGCCGTCGTGCCGCAGCGCGATCTGAGCCACTTTCTCGGCGAGCAGCCTTTATGGCATGGCGGCGGCAGTATCACCGTGCTGCCGCGGCATCTGGATGAACTGCGCGAACTCGCGGTCGAGTCGATCACACGGCCCGAGCGCTACTATCTGATCGCGGCGACGGGCGACGAAGTGCTCGACTACCGCACGATGCTCGACCACTATCCCGGCGTGCGGACCACGCTGATCCAGGGCGGCGATCACGCGATCAGCGATTTTCCGGCCTATCTTGCCGATGTCATCGCGTTCTGCGATCAGGCGCCGCCCGCGCTCGTCGCGCCGGCCGTCGCGTGAGTCCGGCGTCGAGCCCATTCAACCACCGGCGCGCGTGCTGCAACCGAGCGCGATCCGGTCCACCGTTTTACGAGAGTATTGAGTGAACGTTTTCTTCGAGGAATCGGGTAGTTTCAAGGCCGGATCGGTGCTGTCCAAGCAGGGCGACGCGTTCCAGGTCGAGTTGCCGGGCGGGCGGCGCGCGAAGGTGCGCGCGAAAGACGTGCTGATCGAGTTCGACAAGCCCGCCGCCGGCGACCTGATGCAGGAAGCCGATGCCATCGCGCAGGAAATCGATCTCGACTTCCTGTGGGAATGTGCGCCCGACGATGAGTTTCCGTTCGCCGCGCTCGGCGCGGATTATTTCGGCGACAAGTTCGGCCCGACCGAGCGCGCGGCGCTCGTCCTGCGCATGCACGGCGCGCCGGTCTACTTCCGCCGCAAGGGGCGCGGCCAGTATCAGCGCGCGCCGCAGGAGCAGTTGCAGATGGCGCTCGCTTCGCTGGAGCGCAAGCGCCAGCAGGCGCTCGTGCAGCAGGGCTGGGAAGAGGAACTGAAGGCGGGCAAACTGCCCGAGGCGCTGAAGGGCAAGGCGATCGGCCTGCTCACGAAGCCGGACAAGAATTCCATCGAATACAAGGCGCTCGAAGCGGCGGCGGCGGCGCGCGGCATCTCGCAGGCGCGGCTCATGCTCGAATGCGGCGGCATCGCGTCGCCGCGTCAGTTGCATGAAGCGAAGTTTCTGTCGGAGTACTTTCCGCATGGGATCGGCTTTCCGTCGGTGCAGCCGGAAGCGTTGCCCGATGATTTGCCCGAAGCCGACGTCGAAGCCTTCTCCATCGACGACGTCACCACGACCGAAATCGACGACGCCTTCTCCGTCGAGCATCTTTCCGATGGCCGCGTGCGCATCGGCATCCACATCGCGGCGCCGGCGCTCGGCATCGCGCGCGGCGACGCCATCGACGCGATCGCCCGCGGGCGTCTGTCGACCGTCTATATGCCCGGCGACAAGATCACGATGCTGCCCGACAACGTCGTCGAGGTGTTCACGCTCGGCGAAGGCGGGCTGCGCCCGGCGCTGTCGCTGTACATCATCGTGAATCGCGAGACGCAGGACATCGTCGCGACCGAGACGCGCGCCGAGCGCGTGTTCGTGAAGAGCAACCTGCGTCACAACCATCTCGACGAGCACGTCACCGAGGAAAGCCTCGCCGCCGGCACGGGCGAGTATCCGCACAAGGAAGACATCGCGGTGCTGTGGCCGCTCGCGCAGGCGCTTTTCGAGAAGCGTCAGCAGGCGCGCGCCACGTACGGCCTGAAGCGCGAAGTGCAGCGCAACAACGACTTCAACTTTTATGTCGATGGCGAGCACATCACGATCACGCCGCGCCGTCGCGGATCGCCGCTCGATCTGATCGTCGCGGAGCTCGCGATTCTCGCGAATTCGTCGTGGGGTGCGTTCCTCAACGATCACGGCGTGCCGGGCATCTATCGCTCGCAGCGCGGCTTCGGCGGCCCGGGCCCGAAGCGCACGCGCATGCAGACGACGCCCGCGCCGCACGAAGGTCTGGGCGTTGCGCAATATGCGTGGAGCACGTCGCCGCTGCGCCGGTATGTCGACCTCGTCAATCAGTGGCAACTGCTCGCGTGCGTGCAGCACGGCGTGACGGCCAAGCTCGCCGCGCCGTTCAAGCCGAAGGACGCGGATCTCTTCGCCGTCGTGCAGGGCTTCGACGATACGTACACCGCCTACGCCGATCATCAGCGCCGCATGGAATATTTCTGGTGCCTGCGCTGGCTGAAGCAGGAGAACAAGAAGCAGGTTCCGGCGTCGGTCATCAAGGACGATCTCGTGCGTCTGGAAGAAATTCCGCTGATCCTGCACGTGCCCGGTTTGGGCGTGCATGCGCGCGGCACGCGCCTGATGCTCGAAGTCGTGTCGATCGACGAGCTGACGGTCGAAGCGTCGTGCCGGCTGCTGCATGTGATCGACGCGCCTTCCGCGAGCGCGCCGGCCGAGGAAGACGAAGCGGAAGAGGAAATCATCGAGACGACCGATCTTTCCGCCGAAAGCGAAGCGGAAGCGCAAGCCGAAGCGTCCGCCGAAGCATCCACCGAACCGCAGCCGGAGCAGTCCGGCGACGCGAAGCAATCCACCGAGCCGACCGGATCATGAGCCAGAAAGACCAATACGCGGTGATCGGCAATCCGATCGAGCACAGCAAATCGCCGTGGATTCACGCGAAGTTCGCCGAGCAGACCGGCGAGCCGATCGAGTACGGCCGCATTCTCGGGCCGCTCGATGGCTTCGACCGCGAAGTGAAGCAGTTCATCGCGTCGGGCGGACGCGGCATGAACGTCACCGTGCCGTTCAAGCTCGAAGCGCACGCGCTCGCGGATTCGCTGTCGCCGCGCGCGGCGGCGGCGGGCGCGGTGAACACGCTGGCTTTCGGCCCCGATGGCGTGCGCGGCGACAACACCGACGGTTTCGGGCTCGTGCGCGACATCGAAGTGAATCTCGGCGTGAGTCTGAAGGGCGCGCGCATTCTGCTGCTCGGCGCGGGCGGTGCCGCGCGCGGCGTCGTGCTGCCGATCTTCGATCGCGCGCCGGCTGCGCTCACCATCGTCAACCGCACGGCGGCGAAGGCGCATCAGCTCGTCGACCAGTTCGCGCAGAACGCAACCGAATGCGGCGTGCGCCTCTCGGGCGGCGGCGCGGACAGCGTGGAGCCGGGCCGTTACGACGTCATCGTCAACGCGACCGCCGGCAGCCTCGACGCCGCCTTGCCCGATTGCGACGACAGCGCGTTCGGCGCGGGCACGCTCGCCTACGACATGATGTACGGCGCGCAGGCGACCGTCTTCATGCAGCATGCGTCGAAGCTCGGCGCGCGCGCATCGGACGGTCTCGGCATGCTCGTCGAGCAGGCCGCCGAATCGTTCTTCATCTGGCGCGGCGTGCGTCCGGACGGCGGCGCGGTGCTGCGCGAATTGCGCGAGATGCTGGCGGCGAAAGCCTGATGACCACCGCGCCGATCGGGAGCCGCACGCCGCGCGTGCACAAAGCGGTGCGGCTCGGACCGGCGCGCTGGATCGCGTATGGCGTGTCGGTGCTCGGCATCGCGTTCATCGCGACGCAGCTCTATTTCTTCGCGCAGATCGGCATCTGGACGGTTGTGAATCCCGGCCCGACCGCGTTCATGCGCGCCGATGCGTGGACGCTCGCGAAGACGCATCCCGGCGTCACGCTGCAGCGCACGTGGGTGCCGTACGACCAGATTTCGCGCAACCTGAAGCGCGCGATCATCGCGTCCGAGGATTCCAACTTCGTCAACAACAACGGCTACGAAACCGACGCCATTCTTCAGGCGTGGGAAAAGAACAAGGCGCGCGGGAAGATCGTCGGAGGCGGTTCGACCATCACGCAGCAGCTCGCGCGCAATCTCTTCCTGTCGCGCGAAAAGAGTTATATCCGCAAGGCGCAGGAGCTCGTCATCACGGCGATGCTCGAATTCTGGATGGACAAGGAACGCATCTTCGAGATCTATCTGAATTCGGTGGAGTGGGGCAACGGCGTCTATGGCGCGGAAGCGGCCGCGCATTATTACTACAAGACGTCGGCGGCGAAGCTGACCGCCTGGCAGAGCGCGCGGCTCGCCGTGATGCTGCCGCGGCCCAAGTATTTCGACGATCATCGCAACGTGCCGTATCTGTCGCAGCGAGCGGGTGTCATCGCGCGCCGGATGGGGGCGGCGGAACTGCCGCAATGAAATTTAGTTTGCGAAGCTAAACAATGCAAAGCCCTGATTTATCAGGGCTTTTTTGTTTTCAGAATGCTTTCGGCTGTCAGGCTTCTTCCCATTATCTGAACAGTGCGATCACATATTGAATAATTTTGAGAGGCGGAACTACAATCCGACCAAGCCCGAAAACGGGACATGCGCGCGTCGACCGAGAGAGCCTCCGGCGCGCACGACCAGAACAAGGAGACACGTGATGCATTCGATCGCTCGCCCGCGCTCGCGGGCCTCATTGCACGATTCGCACGATTCGCACGCTGGTTCGACAACAGGCGCGGCAGCGCCCGCATGCGCTGCCCGGCGCGCATCGTGACCGCCCGGAGGCCCGTGCCATGAGCAAACTCCAGAATCCCGAAACGGACGCCGCCGAAGCGCAATCCGCGCGCGCGGCCGGCCCGCGCGCAAAAAGCAACGGCGCGACGGCTTCGAAGCACACGCCCGATCCCGACGCGATCGCCTTGCCGAGCGCGCTCGTCGACATCACGCCGCAGCAGGCGGGCACGCAGACGCTGCTGCGCGGCCTCGCGATTCTCGAAGCCGCCGCGAACGGCGCGCGCGACCTGCGAGCGTTCGGCGCGGCGCTCGGCACGACGCGCAGCACGACGCATCGGCTGGTCAGTTCGCTCGTGCAGGCGCGCTATCTGCGGCAGGTGCAGGGCGGGTATCTGCTCGGGCCGAAGCTGATCGAGCTGGGCACGATCGCGCTGGAGCAGATGCCGCTCACCGCAGTCGCGCGCCCGCACTTGCAGGCGCTCGCCGATCACACGCACGACACCATCCACCTCGGCGTGCGCGACGGCGACGACGTCCTCTACATCGACAAGATTCCCGGCACGCGCGGGCTGGAGATGCGCTCGCGCGTAGGCCACCGCATGCCGCTCGCGTCCACCGGCATCGGCAAGGCGATGATGCTCGACCTCGAAGCGAACGCGTGGAAGAAGCTGCTCGAAGCGTCGCACCGCGCGCTCGCGAAGACGAGCTTCAAGCCGGACAACCGTCCCGATTTCGACACCTTTCAACAGCGCATGACACGCTACTCGCAAGGCGGCTTCACCTTCGATCTCGAAGAGAACGAAGCGTCGATCCGCTGCGTCGCGGCGCCCGTGCGCGATGCGTCGGGCGCGATCGTCGCGGCGTTATCGGTGGCGAGCACGATTCCCTATATGCCGCATGAGCGCATGGAAGAGCTGATTCCGGTCGTGCAGCGCGAGGCGCGCTCGATCTCCGAGGAACTCGGCTGGCGTGCGCCGCAGGCATCGCGCAGGATCAAGCGATGACATCATCCGCATCCACGCCGGCACTGATCGCGCTCGACTGGGGCACGACCTCTTTGCGCGCCTATCTGCTCGGCGCCGACGGCCTCGCGCTCGATACGCGGGCCTCGTCGGCGGGCATCATGAAGCTGCCAACGGGCGGCTTCGATCAGGCGTTCGAGGAAACCTGCGGCGCATGGCTCGATGTGCATGCGCAACTGCCCGTCATTGCAGCGGGCATGGTCGGCAGCGCGCAGGGCTGGATCGAAGCGCCGTATGTGGAAACGCCCGCTGGCGCGGAAGCGCTCGTCGCGGGCATCGTCAACGTGAAGACAGCGCGCGGCGTCACGGTGCATGTCGTGCCGGGCGTGCTGGAGCGCGGCGCGCTCCCCAACGTGATGCGCGGCGAGGAAACGCAGATCTTCGGCGCGCTCGCGAGCGATGCATCGCTTCAGGGACAAGGCGGCGCGCTGATCGGTTTGCCGGGCACGCATGCGAAATGGGCGTTCGTGAGCGATGCGCGCATCGAGCGCTTCTACACCTTCATGACGGGCGAGGCCTTCGGCGCGCTGCGCGATCACACGATTCTCGGCCGCACGATGCACCCGAGCGCGACGCACGATGAGGCGGCCTTCCAGCGCGGCGTCGATACCGCGCGCGATGCCGGTCATCCCGGCGTGCTCGCGACGATCTTCAGCACGCGCACGCTCGGCCTGACCGGCCAGCTATCGGCGGAGCAGCAGGCGGATTATCTGTCGGGGCTGTTGATCGGCCATGAATTGCGCGGGCTGAACGAAGTGCTCGCGCGCCAGCAGTCGTCGCTCACGGGCAGAACGCTGCGCTTGATCGGCAACGATGCGCTCTGCGACCGCTATCGCGCCGCGCTCGCGCGCTTCGGCTGCCACGATGCCGCGACGGTCGCTCATGCCACCGAGCGCGGCCTTTACCGAATCGCCGCACAGGCCGGGCTCGTCCCGCAACCTCACGCGCCCGTGCGCGCCGCCTGAACAGGAGCGAAAACGATGCAGCCTCCCATTAATCTGCCCGCGCCGTACGGCATGCACGCCGGTCTTGCGAAGGCGTTCGCCGCGTGTCCGCTGATCGCGATCCTGCGCGGCGTCACGCCGGCCGAAGCGGCCGATCACGGCCGCGCGCTGTACGAAGCGGGCTTTCGCATCGTCGAGGTGCCGCTCAATTCGCCGCAGCCGTTCGACAGCATCGCGGCGATCCGTCAGGCGCTGCCGGCCGATGCCATCGTCGGGGCGGGAACGGTGCTGCATCCGAGTTACGTCGAGAGCGTGAAGGCCGCGGGCGGCGAGCTGATCGTGATGCCGCACAGCGACGCCGATGTCGTGCGCGCCGCGAAGGCGCAAGGGCTCGCGTGCGCGCCGGGGGTCGCGACGCCGAACGAGGCGTTTCTCGCGCTGAAGAACGGCGCCGACGTGCTGAAGATGTTCCCCGCCGAACAGCTCGGCCCGACGATCACGAAGGCATGGCGCGCGGTGATCGCGAAGGACGTGCCGCTCGTGCCGGTCGGCGGCATTGCGCCGGACAACATGGGGCCATTTCTCGCCGCGGGCGCGAACGGCTTCGGCCTCGGCTCCGCGTTGTACAAGCCGGGGCAGAGCGCGGAGGTGACGGCGTCGCACGCGAAGGCGTTCATCGACGGCCTCGCGGCCGCGCGAGGCGAAAGCCAATGAACCGCCTCGCCGGCAAAGTCGCGATGGTCACGGGCGCGGGACGCGGCATCGGGGCGGCGATCGCGCTGGCGTTCGCGCGCGAGGGCGCAGCGGTGGCGCTGGCGGAGCTCGACATCGACACCGCGAACGCGACGGCGGAGCGCATCAGGTCGGAAGTGAGCGGCGCGCGCGTGATCGCGGTGCCGACGGACGTGACGCAAAGCGCGCAGGTGAAGCAGGCGGTCGAGCACATCGAAGCTTCCATCGGACCGCTCGACGTCCTCGTGAACAACGCGGGCATCAACGTATTCTGCGATCCGCTCACGATGACCGACGACGACTGGCGGCGCTGCTTCGCCGTCGATCTCGACGGCGTGTGGAACGGCTGCCGCGCGGTGCTGCCGGGCATGGTCGGGCGCGGGCGCGGAAGCATCGTGAACATCGCGTCGACGCACGCGTTCAAGATCATTCCCGGCTGCTTTCCGTATCCGGTGGCGAAGCACGGCGTGATCGGCCTCACGCGTGCGCTCGGCATCGAATACGCGCCGAACCATGTGCGCGTGAATGCGATCGCGCCGGGTTACATCGAAACGCAACTGACGCTGGACTGGTGGAACGCGCAGCCCGACCCGAAGGCCGCGCGCCAGGCGACGCTCGATCTCCAGCCGATGAAACGCATCGGCCAGCCGGAGGAGGTTGCGATGACGGCGGTCTTCCTCGCATCCGACGAGGCGCCGTTCATCAATGCGAGCTGCATCACCGTGGATGGCGGGCGCTCGGCGCTCTATCACGACTGAACACAGAAGAATGACGCACTGGCCGCTGTGCGGCATCAATCGACAAGAAAGCGGCCACACACCTTCGTATCGCCCGCGCGCGGGCATTTTGAGACAACGGATAAGGTCGGGAGACAAAAGATGAAACGCAGACTGTTCCTCACGCTGATCGCCGCCGCCACGGCAACGAGCGCGTCCATGATCGCTGCGCCTGTCGCGCAGGCCGCCGACGACGTCAAGATCGGCTTCCTCGTGAAGCAGCCCGAAGAGCCGTGGTTCCAGGACGAATGGAAGTTCGCCGAAATCGCCGCGAAGAACAAGGGCTTCACGCTCGTGAAGATCGGCGCGCCGTCGGGCGAGAAGGTGATGAGCGCGATCGACAATCTGGCCGCGCAGAAGGCGCAGGGTTTCATCATCTGCACGCCCGACGTGAAGCTCGGACCGGGCATCGTCGCGAAGGCGAAGGCCGACAAGCTCAAGATGATGACGGTCGATGACCGCCTCGTCGACGGCTCGGGCAAGCCCATCGAGTCCGTGCCGCACATGGGCATTTCGGCGTACAACATCGGCAAGCAGGTGGGCGACGGCATTGCCGCCGAGATCAAGAAGCGCGGCTGGGACATGAAGGACGTCGGCGCGATCGACGTGACCTACGAGCAGTTGCCGACCGCGCATGACCGCACCGCGGGCGCCACCGACGCGCTCGTCGCCGCGGGCTTCCCGAAGGCGAACATCATCGCGGCGCCGCAGGCGAAGACCGACACCGAGAACGCGTTTAACGCCGCGAACATCGCGCTCACGAAGAATCCGCAGTTCAAGCACTGGGTCGCCTACGGCCTGAACGACGAAGCCGTGCTCGGCGCGGTGCGCGCCGCCGAAGGCCGCGGCTTCAAGGCCGACAACATGATCGGCATCGGCATCGGCGGATCGGATTCGGCGCTGAACGAGTTCAAGAAGCCGAACCCGACGGGCTTCTACGGCACCGTCATCATCAGCCCGAAGCGCCACGGCGAAGAGACGGCCGAGCTGATGTACGCATGGATCAAGGACGGCAAGGCGCCGCCGGCGCTCACGCTCACGTCCGGCATGCTGGCCACGCGTGACAACGTGGCGTCGGTGCGTCAGCAGATGGGACTGGCATCGAACTAAAGTGCAATGGCGGGCCGTGCCGACGAAGCGCGGCCCGCGCGGAAATAGGAGGCGATGTGTCAGCGACGCTGCGTTTTGACAATATCGGCAAGGTGTTTCCAGGCGTGCGCGCGCTCGACGGCGTGTCGTTCGACGTCAACGCCGGCGAAGTTCACGGATTGATGGGCGAGAACGGCGCCGGCAAATCGACCTTGCTCAAGATTCTCGGCGGCGAGTATCAGCCCGATTCGGGGCGCGTGCTCATCGACGACAAGGAAGTGCATTTCGCGAGTGCGGGCGCGTCGATCGCGGCGGGCATCGCGGTGATTCACCAGGAATTGCAGTACGTGCCGGACCTGACCGTGTCCGAGAACCTGCTGCTCGGCGCGCTGCCGAACCGGCTCGGCTGGGTCGACAAGCGCGCGGCGAAGAAGCACGTGCGCGAAAGGCTCGCGGCGATGGGCGTCGATCTCGATCCGAACGCGAAGTTGCGCAGGCTGTCCATCGCGCAGCGGCAGATGGTGGAGATTTGCAAGGCGCTGTTGCGCAATGCGCGCGTGATCGCGCTCGACGAACCGACGAGCTCGCTTTCGCACCGCGAGACGGAAGTGCTCTTCAAGCTCGTGCGCGATCTGAAGGCCGATAACCGCGCGTTGATCTACATCTCGCATCGCATGGACGAGATCTACGAGTTGTGCGATGCGTGCACGATCTTCCGCGATGGCCGCAAGATCGCGTCGCATCTGTCGCTCGCGGACGTGCCGCGCGAGACGCTCGTGCAGGAGATGGTCGGCCGCGAGATCAGCGATATCTACAACTATCGCGCGCGTCCTTTGGGCGAGGTGCGCTTCTCGGTCAGGAACGTGCAGGGCGACGCGCTCTCCGCACCCGCGAGCTTCGATGTGAAGCGCGGCGAGATCGTCGGGTTTTTCGGGCTCGTCGGCGCGGGCCGCAGCGAGCTGATGCATCTCGTCTACGGCGCGGACAAGAAGAAGGGCGGCGACATCACGCTCGATGGCCAGCCGATCAAGATCCGCAGCACCGGCGAGGCGATCCGTTACGGCATCGTGCTGTGTCCGGAGGATCGCAAGGAAGAGGGCATCGTCGCGATGGCGACGGTCGCGGAGAACATCAACATCTCGTGCCGGCGTCACTATCTGCGCGGCGGAATTTTTCTCGATCGCAAGAAGGAGGCGCAGACGGCCGAGCGCTTCATTCAGCTGCTGAAGATCAAGACGCCGAGCCGCAGGCAGCGCATCCGCTTTCTGTCGGGCGGCAATCAGCAGAAGGCGATTTTGTCGCGCTGGCTCGCGGAGCCGGATCTGAAAGTCGTGATTCTGGATGAGCCGACGCGCGGCATCGACGTGGGCGCGAAGCATGAGATTTACAACGTGATCTATCAGCTTGCCGAGCGCGGCTGCGCGATCGTGATGATTTCGTCGGAGTTGCCGGAGGTGCTCGGCGTGTCCGACCGGATCGTCGTGATGCGGCAGGGGCGTATCGCGGGCGAGTTGCCGCGCGAGAAGGCGAGCGAGCAGGCGGTGCTGAGTCTCGCGCTGCCGCAGGCGGAGACCGTCGCGCAGGCGGCGTAAAAAAAGAGGAGCGAATCATGGAAGCAAGAGAAAACATCGTGGGGCAGGCGACGGAAACCGTCGCGAACGTGCTGATCCCGCAAAAGGGCGACAAGCAGAAGTGGTGGCAGCAGATCACGGAATACAGCCTGATCGTGATCTTCATCGTGATGTTCCTGACGATGTCGCTGACCGTCGATCACTTTTTCTCGATCGAGAACATGCTCGGCCTTGCGCTGTCGATCTCGCAGATCGGCATGGTCGCGTGCACGATGATGTTCTGCCTCGCATCGCGCGACTTCGATCTTTCGGTCGGCTCGACGATCGCGTTTGCCGGCGTGCTGTGCGCGATGGTGCTGAACGCGACCGACAACACGTTCATCGCGATCATCGCGGCGGTGGCGGCGGGCGCGGTGATCGGCTTCGTGAACGGCGCGGTGATCGCGTATCTGCGCATCAACGCGCTGATCACCACGCTCGCGACGATGGAGATCGTGCGCGGGCTCGGATTCATCGTGTCGCACGGGCAGGCGGTGGGCGTGTCGTCGGATACGTTCATTGCGCTCGGCGGCTTGTCGATGCTCGGGATTTCCCTGCCTATCTGGGTCACGCTTGCGTGCTTCATCGTTTTTGGCGTATTGCTCAACCAGACGGTTTATGGGCGTAACACGTTGGCGATCGGTGGGAATCCGGAGGCATCGCGGCTTGCGGGGATCAATGTCGAGCGCACTCGGGTGTGGATCTTTCTGATCCAGGGCGCGGTGACTGCGCTGGCCGGGGTCATTCTCGCTTCGCGTATCACGTCGGGGCAGCCGAACGCGGCGCAGGGCTTCGAGTTGAACGTGATTTCGGCTTGCGTGTTGGGGGGTGTTTCGCTGCTCGGCGGCAGGGCCACGATCTCCGGCGTCGTGATCGGTGTTTTGATCATGGGTACTGTTGAGAACGTGATGAACCTGCTCAATATCGACGCGTTCTATCAGTACCTCGTGCGGGGCGCTATCTTGCTTGCTGCTGTCTTGCTCGATCAGTTGAAGAATCGTGGAGCGCGGGATTAGGTTTTCGGTTTCGGGTGGTGCGCTTGGGCCTTCGTGGAATCCCGCTTTCGCGTCGGTCTATTTGCACTGCCCCTGTGCGGGGCGGCAGTCACTTTCTTTGCTGCTGCAAAGAAAGTAACCAAAGAAACAGCTTTCCCCAGCCTAAGCACTTCAGGCCGGCCGCGGCACAGAACTTCGCACGTGGTCCAGCAGTAGCGAGTGCCCTCATAGGCCTAACCGGGCATGGACCGCGCACGGTCTGACAAGCTAGACCATTAAGGGCGCTGGTTCAGCACCAAATAGCTCCGGCACAGCGCTACGCGCTGCCGACGGGTATGCAAGGGAAACCAAGCTACGGCCAATGCAGTGAGATAGAAGCGTTAGCAAGGACGTGTGTGCCGACCCGATGGACCGGTCGGCCGCGAAGCGGGCCGGAGCTATTTGGCGCCTTACCAGTCAGTCAAGTGGTGCGATGTGACAGACCGTGCGCGATCCAAGCCCGGAGAGTTTTGTGAGGGCACTCGCTACTGCCGGTCCACGAGAGTGCTTCTGTGCCGGGGCCGGTGTGAAGTACTTTGGATGGGGATAGCTGTTTCTTTGGTTACTTTCTTTGCAGCAGCAAAGAAAGTGACTGCCGCCCCGCACAGGGGCAACGCTAATAAACCGACGCGAAATTGGGATCCGGCGAAAGCCCAAAAGCACAGAGACGAAAAACCATGGCCACCATCGACAAGAACCTCGCAAGATATCCCAGCCTCGCAAGAAAGACCGTCCTGATCACCGGCGGTGCAACCGGCATCGGCGCGGGTTTCGTCGAACATTTCTTCGATCAAGGCGCGAAAGTCGCCTTCTTCGACATCGACACCGACGCTGGCGAATCCCTCGCCGACCGCCTCGGCGCGGCGTTGCGCCAGGACCAGACCCGCCCGATGTTTCTCAATGTCGACCTCACCGACATCGACGCATTGAGAAAAGGCATCGCAGACGTAAGAGCCGCGCTCGGCCCGATCGGCGTGCTCGTCAACAACGCGGCCAACGACAAGCGCCACGCCATCGAAGACGTCACGCCCGAGTCCTACGATGCGGGCATCGCGGTCAACATCCGCCATCAGTTCTTCGCGGCGCAGGCCGTGATCGCGGACATGAAGCAACTGGGCGGCGGCTCGATCATCAATCTGGGCTCGATCAGCTGGATGCTCAAGCAAGGCAATTTCCCCGTCTACACGACGTCGAAATCGGCCGTGCAGGGCATGACGCGCGGCCTCGCGCGCGACCTCGGCAAGTTCGGCATCCGCGTGAATACGCTCGTGCCCGGCTGGGTCATGACCGAGAAGCAAAAACGTCTGTGGCTCGACGATGCCGGAAAGGAAGCGATCAAGCAGGGCCAGTGCATCGACGGCGAACTGCTGCCCGCGCATCTCGCGCGCGCGGCGCTCTTTCTCGCCTCGGACGACAGCAGCATGATCACGGCGCAGGACATGATCGTCGATGGAGGATGGGCCTGATGAACTCGACTCGCGCGCAACTTCTGATCGACAGCCAATGCTCGCTCGGCGAAGGCGCCACATGGTGCGCCGCGAGCGGCCGCTTCTGGTGGACCGATATCGAAGGCGAGAAATTATGGCGCTACGATTCGCGCGATCAAAAGAGCGAATCGTTCCCGATGCCCGAGCGGCTCGCCTGCTTCACGCCGTGCGCCGACGCGCGATTCCTGCTGCTCGGTCTCGCGTCGCGGCTCGCGTTCTATGAGATCGCGACGGGCAACATCGACACGATCATGGAAGTCGAAGCCGGTCTGCCGACGCGCCTCAACGACGGCCGCTGCGACCGCGAAGGCCGTTTCGTGTTCGGCACGAAGCATGATGTCGACGATGCGGAGGCGATCGGCGGGTTTTATCGGCTGAACCGTGACCTGTCGCTCGAACGGCTGCCGCTCGGGAACTGCGCAATTTCGAACAGCATCGGCTTTACGCCGGACGGCGCCACGATGTATTACTGCGATTCGCCGACGCGCCAGATCCGCGTGTGCGACTATCCGACATTCGCGAATGACCGTGTGTTCGTCGAGCTGACGGATGCGAGCGGCGTGCCCGACGGCTCCATCGTCGATGCCGAAGGCGGCCTGTGGAATGCGCAGTGGGGCGGCGCGCGCGTGGTGCGCTACGGGCGCGACGGCCGCGAGACAGCGCGCCTCGACGTGCCCACCGCGCAGCCGAGCTGCGTCGCGTTTGGCGGCGCGGACTTCGGCACGCTGTACGTGACGAGCGCGCGCATCGGCCTCGACGATGACACGCTGAAGTGCGACGCGCACGCAGGCGGCGTGTTCGCCGCGACGCCCGGCGCGCGCGGTATCGCGGAAGCCGTATTCGCGGGCAAGGCGTAACGCACACAACACCGAGGCGGCGCGCAACGACGCACCGCCCGACACGCCCCGGCCGCGCCGGGTCTTTCGCCTCTCGATGGAGCACGAGTCATGGCAGTCGCGCGCACAGAGCAAAGACCGAATCCTGTTTCGACGTCCACGGCGCAGGCGAACGCCCGCCGCTCCAGGCTGGCCGCCGCGGCCGAGCCGCCCATCCGGCCAGGACCTTCGACGGCCGCCGTCGCGATCGGCGGACCGGAAGTCGAAGGCTGCATCACGCTCGCCAACGCGCATCTGCGGCTCGAACTCGCGCCGTCGCTCGGCGGCGGCATCACGCGTTTCGACTGGCGTCACGAAGGCACGCTGGTGCCGATCTTCCGGCCATGCGTCGAGCCAGGCCCCGACACCGATCCGAACCAGCTCGCGTGCTATCCGCTCCTGCCGTATTCGAACCGTATCGGCGACGGGCGTTTTCAGTTCTCCGGACGTTCCATCGACGTGCCGTGCAACCGCCCGGGCGAACCGCTCCCGCTGCACGGCGACGGCTGGCTCGGCGTGTGGGAAGTCGAAGAGGAAGAAGCGGGGCGCGCCCGTTTGACGCTCGACCGCAGCGGCGGCGAGCCGTATTCGTTCCGCGCCGCGCAGACGTACGCGCTCGATGACGCGACGCTCATCGTCACCCTCGACGTGCAGAACACCGGCAACGAAGCGCTGCCGTTCGGCCTCGGGCTGCATCCGTTTCTGATGCGCGAGGCGGATACGGAATTGTCGGCGGCGGCGGGCGGCGTCTGGCTTTGCGGCGACGACTGGCTTCCGGTGCGACACGTGCCGACGCCGCCCGCGTGGCAGTTCGGCGTCGCGTATCCGATGCCATCGGAGATGGTGAACAACGCGTTCACGGGATGGAGCGGCCGCACGAGCGTGCTGTGGCCGAAGCGGCGCCTGTCGCTGACGATCGCCGCCGATACCGACTACTACGTGCTGTATGCGCCGCCCGGCGAAGGCTTTTTCTGCTTCGAGCCGGTCGATCATCCGATCAACGCCGTGAATCTGCCGGGCGGCGGCGAGGCGAACGGGATGACGGTGCTCGAACCGGGGGAGCGGTTGTCGCGCGAGTTTCGATTCACTGTCGAGCGCACGGGGGAGGCTGCGCGGCGCGCAAGGCCGCGCACGCGGGCGGGTGCGAGGGCGCGCGAACGGAGTGCATCGCGCTGATGCGGCAAGGGAAGCGATGCCGTGCACGTTAAAATGCATGGCATCGACGTTCTCAGACTCTCCCCGCCATGTCCTTCATCGAATCTCTCAACGCCGCGTGGACGCGCACGCAATCGCTTCTCTGCGTCGGCCTCGATCCCGAGCCGTCCAAATTTCCCGGCGCATTGAAAGGCCGCGCCGATTCGATCTTCGAATTCTGCAAGACCATCGTCGATGCAACCGCGCCGTATGCATCGTCGTTCAAGCCGCAGATCGCGTACTTCGCGGCGCATCGCGCGGAAGATCAGCTCGAAGCGCTGATCGCGCATATCCACGACAAACACGCCGGCATTCCCGTGATTCTCGATGCGAAGCGCGGCGACATCGGCAGCACGGCCGAGCAATACGCGAAGGAAGCGTTCGAGCGCTATCAAGCCGATGCCGTGACGGTCAATCCGTACATGGGCTTCGATTCGATCGAGCCGTACCTCGCGCATGAAGGCAAGGGCGTGATCGTGCTGTGCCGCACCTCGAACGCGGGCGGCTCCGACCTGCAATTTCTCACGACCGACGGCAAGCCGCTGTATCAGGTCGTCGCCACCCTCGCGGCGCAAAAGTGGAACGCGAGCGGACAGCTCGGGCTCGTCGTCGGCGCCACGTTTCCGAAGGAAATCGAAACGGTGCGTGGCATCGTCGGCGATATGCCGCTGCTGATTCCGGGCATCGGCGCGCAAGGCGGCGATGTCGAAGCGACCGTGCGCGCGGGCCGTACCGCGAACGGCGCGGGCATGCTGATCAACTCGTCGCGCGCGATCATCTACGCCGGCAAGGGCGACGACTACGCGCAAGCCGCGGCGGAAGCGGCAAAGAAGACGCGCGATTCGATCAATCAGTATCGTTAAGCGCGCCGCTCAATTGAGCGGAAGCGGCGCGAACAGCGCGTCGAGGTCTTCGGCGGAAAACTTCTCGACGGCGCGCGCGTCCGCCGACAGGATGCCGGCCGCGAGCGCGGCCTTGCGCTCCTGCATCTCGAGAATCTTCTCTTCGATGCTGCCGGTGGCGATGAGCTTGTACACGAACACCGGCTTCTCCTGCCCGATGCGGTGCGCGCGATCCGTCGCCTGGTTCTCGGCGGCCGGGTTCCACCACGGGTCGTAGTGAATGACGGTATCGGCGGCGGTCAGATTCAGGCCGACGCCGCCCGCTTTCAGGCTGATCAGGAAGATGGGCGCCTCGCCCGCCTGGAAGCGCTTGACCGGCGTCTTGCGATCGACCGTATCGCCGGTCAGCGTGACATACCCCAGACCCGCGTCGTCCAGCGCGGCCGCGATGATCGCGAGCATTCCGGTGAACTGTGAGAACACGAGCACGCGCCGTCCTTCTTCGATCAGGTTCGGAAGCATATCGAGCAGAAGCGCGAGCTTCGCCGAACCCTCCGTCTTCCGCGCGTCCGTCAATTTGACGAGCGACGGATCGCAACAGACCTGCCGCAGCTTCAGGAGTGCGTCGAGCACCAGAATGTGGCTGCGCGCGAAGCCTTGCGTCGCGATGGCGTCGCGCACCTTTTTCTGCATCGCCGCGCGCACGGTTTCGTAGAGATCGCGCTGTGCGTCCGCAAGCTCCACGCTGCGTACGATGGTGGTCTTCGGCGGCAATTCGGTCGCGACATCGTCCTTGCGGCGACGGAGCATGAATGGGCGAATGCGGCGTGCGAGCAGATCGCGGCGTGCGCGATCGTTCTGCTTCTCGATCGGCTTGCGCCAGCGGGAGGCGAATTCCTTTTGCGTGCCCAGGAAACCGGGCAGCAGAAAGTCGAATTGGGACCAAAGCTCGCCGAGATGATTTTCCAGCGGTGTGCCGGTGAGGCACAGCCGATGCCGTCCCCGTAGCGCCCGTATCGCGCCCGCGGCCTTGCTCGACGCGTTTTTCACATGCTGCGCTTCATCGAGAATCACCAGGTGATATTCATGGCGGGCCAGTGCTTCGTGGTCGCGCCAGACGAGCGGATAGGTCGTGACGATCAGATCATGTTCGGCGATGTGCGCAAAGCGCTCACGACGCAGCGGTCCGTGCAGATCGAGCACCTTGAGTTCCGGCGCAAAACGCCGCGCTTCTTCCTGCCAGTTGTTGACGAGCGTCGTCGGCACGACGATCAGCGCCGGGTTCGTGAGACGGCCCGCCGCCTTTTCGACAAGGATGTGCGCGAGCGTCTGCACGGTCTTGCCGAGGCCCATGTCGTCGGCGAGGACGCCGGCGAGATCGTGTTCGCGCAGGAACTGCATCCAGTCGACGCCCTCGCGCTGATAATCGCGCAACATCGCTTTCAGGCCGCGTGGCGGGACGATCTTGAGCGGCGCGGCGGCGTTGCGTAGCCGCTGTGCGAGCTCGATGACGGAGGCATCGCCGTGGAACTGCCAGCGCAACTTTTCGTCCGACGCCGTGAGACGGCCGGCTTCGAGCGTCGTCAGCCGCAACGGAGTATCGGGTTCCCAGACGGTGCGGTCGAACAGATCGATCAGAGCGCGCACGAGCGGCTTGATCCGCCCGGCGCGCAGGATGAAGCGTCTGCCTTCGCGGGTGCGGAACTCGACGGCATGGGCGTCGTCGATGGTATCGATCGCGCCGTTGAGCCAGCGGCGGTCGCGCGCGAAGAGTTCGGCGAGAAGCGGCTCGAGACGCACGCGTTCCTGTTCGACCGCGATGCCGAGTTCGAGGTCGAACCAGCCATTCCCCTCAGCGTGCGCAGCGGCGTCGATCTCATCGATTTCGACGACATCGAAACGCGAATTGGGCGCGATGACGACGCGCCAGCCTGCTTCGCGCAGCGCCGGCACCTGCGCGGCAATGAATGCCGGCCACGCATCGCGTCCGGGCATGATGAAACCGCCCGCGTACGGCGACTCGTCACGGCTCACCGGCGCGCTGGACACCGATTTCAGCCCGGCCTCCAGCAGGCGCCCGAAGCATGCGTCCTCCAGATCGCCGCGGCGCGCGATCCGGGCGAGCTGGCCATCCGCGAGGCGCACGAGCCCTTGGGGGCTGGTGGCCGCGATCGTGATATCGCCGTAGTCGAAGTCGAGCAGGGCGATGTCGAGCTCCATCGCGGGCGCGTTCAGCTTGCGGGGCGTGTCGATCTGAAGCGTGTCCAGCGTGAGCACGGGCACCGGCGCGGCGTCGAGCGTGCGTACTCCTGTGTCGCCGTTCGCGGGCGGCGCGGGCAGCCCGGGCGCGAATTCGCCGAGCGCCGCCCGCACCGCGTCCGCCTCTTCGAGCGTGAGAACGGGCATCGCCAGATAGTCGGCGAGGAGATCGTCGGGAATGGGCGCGTCTATCGTTCCGGTTTCGTTTGTGGACAGATCGATGTAGCAGGGCGGCTCCGTCGGCAGAACGGCATTGGCTTCGGGCTCGGTTTCGAGCGACGCGAAGAGCATGTCGTCGTCGTGCGGAATCCACTCGATGTTTCCACGGCGCGGCGCGCCTTCGCGCAACGGCTGCACGAGTTCGACGGCGCGCGGGTTCGTCTCGAAGTAGAGACGGCCCGTCGCGAGCATCATTTGCCAGACGGCTGCGCCCTTCTTGCCGCGCAATGCAAAGCGATCGCCTGAAAAGCCGCGCTCGGTTCTGAGCGTTCGAACGATGGCCTCATCGTCCTTGTCGACGAATTTGGGCGGGTTGCTCCAGGCCGCGTAGTTCGGATACCAGACTTCGGTCGCGCGGATCGCGCCGTCGACGCCGAGCCGGGCCTTGAGCATCGTCACTTCGAATGACAAGGTCTCGTACACGGAAGGCGAGAGCACGTAGAGAATCCGGTGACTCACGCCGGCCGCGGGTCTGGCCGCTTTTGCCTGAGCTTGCCGCGTTGCCTCCACCCTGGCGCGAAATCGCGAAAGCCACTGTGAGACTTCCAGACTCACGCCGGTACGGTCGGCCTGCTCCTCATGCTCCAGATAAGCGAGCAGCGTGGCGGCCACATGCTTGCACGCGTAACCGACGGGGCACGAGCAATAGCCCTGCGGCTCGTCGGCTCTGAAAGAGATATCCACCGAGTACGGCTCGGGCTGCGTGCCTGCAACGCGCGCGCGCAGGACGTCGCCCGTCCAGCCGATATCGCGGACGGCATGAACGTAGTCGTGGGCTTTGTCGAATGTTTTCGGGCCCATCCAGCGTGCCACCTGATCCTTGCTGAACGACGTCCGATCGGGTGCGCGGTTTTGTCGATTGTTCATGAATCCGCGGGCTCACCGCTCGCGCTGTTCCAGAAACTCCAGCAGCTTGCGCAGCGCGTGCGCGGCCGCCTGCGTGCGGACCTGCTCGCGGTCGCCTTTGAAATGCTGCGTCTCGACGCCGGTATGCAGCCGGTTGCTCCACGCGAACGACACCGTGCCGACCGGCTTCGCCTCGCTGCCGCCCGCCGGTCCCGCGACGCCCGTGATCGCGATCGAGACCTGCGCGCGGCTGTTGCGCAGCGCGCCTTCGGCCATCGCCTTCGCGACGGGTTCGCTCACCGCGCCGTGCTGTTCGATCAACGTGGCGGGCACGCCGATCATCTCGGTCTTCGCGAGATTCGAATAGGTAACGAAGCCGCGTTCGAACCACGCGCTGCTGCCCGAAATATCCGTGATCGCGGTCGCGACCATGCCGCCCGTGCACGATTCGGCGGTCGCGAGCATCAGCCGTTCGTCGCGCAGCTTGTTGCTGACGCGAATTGCGAGTTGGTGAACGACGCTGTCGGTTGCCATGGCGGTGTTCTCGAAAGAATGGAGATGAAATTCAGATGGTCATGCGCCAGAGCGCGATCACGAACAGTGTGAAGAATGCCGCGACAAGATCGTCGAACATGATGCCGAAGCCGCCTTTCAAATGGCGATCGAAATAGCGGATCGGCGGCGGCTTCACCATGTCGAAGAAGCGGAACACGATGAACGCCCACAACTGGCCCGTGAACGTGGCGGGCGTGACGAGCAGCAGCACGAGCCAGAACGCGACGATTTCATCCCACACCACCGGCGACGGGTCCGCGACGCCCATCTTCTTCGCGGTGAAACCGGTGAACCAGCATCCGGCGATGAAACCGGCGACGATCAGCGCGCCCCATTCCGCGACCGTCAGATGCTGGTTGAACACGACGAACGACACCCACGCGAACAGGGTGCCGACCGTGCCGGGCGCGATGGGCGACAGCCCGCTGCCGCAGCCGAGCGAGAGAATATGGAGCGGATGCGTGAGCATGAAGCGCGCGCTCGCCTTGCGTGGCTTGGCGCGCGGCGCGTTGGCATCGCCCGCGAGAGTCGGGTCAGTCTGCATGAAAATGATCGAAGCCTTGCAACGTCAGGGAGAGCGGGGCGCCCGCGGCATCGCGCCAGGCGATCGCGGGCGCGCCGGATGATTCGATTGTACCGATGCGTGTCAGCGGCACATTCACGCTCGTCGCGATATCCGCGAGCGCGGCGCGCGCCGACTGAGGCGCGGTGAAGCAGAGTTCGTAATCGTCGCCGCCGGCGAGCGTGCACTGGCGGCGCGCGGCGCCGGGCAGCGCGCGCACGGCGTCCGAGCACGGCACGGCATCGGCATCGACGACGGCGCGCACGCCCGAGCGCTTCAGGATGTGCATGAGATCGCCCGCGAGGCCATCGGAGATATCGAGCGCCGCGTGGGCGACGCCGCGCAACGCGAGACCGAGCGCGACGCGCGGTTCGGGGCGCTCCAGTGCGCGCCGCCAGGCGACCGCGACGGCATCGTCCGGCGCGCGCCATTCGCCGCGCAGCGCGCCGAGACCCGCGCGGGCATCGCCCAGGGTGCCGGATACCCAGATGTCGTCGCCGGGCTTCGCGGCGTCGCGGCGCAATGCCGCACCATGCGGCACGTCGCCGAACACCGTAATGCAGATGTTGAGCGGCCCGCTCGTCGTATCGCCGCCGACGAGCGCGCAGTCGTGACGTTCGGCGAGCGCGAAAAGACCGTCGCTGAAGGCTTCGAGCCACGCTTCGTCGGCGCGCGGCAACGCCAGCGCGAGCGTGAACGCGTGCGGCTTCGCGCCCATCGCCGCGAGATCCGACAGATTCACCGCGAGCGCCTTGTGCCCGAGCGCGTGCGGATCGACATCGGCAAAGAAGTGCCGGCCTTCGACCAGCATGTCCGTCGAAATGGCGAGCTGATGCTTCGGCGGCGGCGCGATGAGCGCGCAGTCGTCGCCGATGCCGAGCGGCGTCGCGGCTTCGTCGTCGTGACGTGGCGATGGCGCCGTCGCGCGGCGTGCGAAGAAGCGGTCGATCAGGGAGAACTCGGAGAGCATCGTCGGCAATGGTGGTGGTTTTGTGCGCTGCAAGATAACGGTATTGCACGCGGCAAGGGCCGCGAAAGCATCCGCATCCTGTATCGAAAAATAACGAACGACGCGCCGCGAGCCTTGCCCCGCCGGGCGATCAGACGTTTTCCAGTCACGGCACCTGTAGCCGAAATGCATGGAGACCGGTCCGAAACTGACACTGATTGGCGCTACAATGCGTTCGAATATCCATTCTAAATCCCGCACTGCTAGCCCGCCTTATGACGACCTCCGACGCCAATGCCAAGCTGCGCGAAGCCGCGCTCGACTATCACGAATTCCCCGTTCCCGGCAAGATCCAGATCGCGCCGACGAAGCAGATGATCAACCAGCGCGACCTCGCGCTCGCGTACTCGCCGGGCGTCGCGTTCGCGTGTGAAGCGATCGTTGAAGACCCGCTGAACGCCGCGCGCTTCACCGCGCGCAGCAATCTGGTGGGCGTCGTGTCGAATGGCACGGCCGTGCTGGGCCTCGGCAACATCGGGCCGCTCGCATCGAAGCCGGTCATGGAAGGCAAGGCCGTGCTGTTCAAGAAGTTCGCCGGCATCGACGTGTTCGATATCGAGCTGAACGAAACCGATCCGCACAAGCTCGTCGATGTGATCGCGGCACTCGAGCCGACTTTCGGCGGCATCAATCTGGAAGACATCAAGGCGCCGGACTGCTTCATCGTCGAGCGCGAGTGCCGCAAGCGCATGAAGATTCCGGTCTTCCACGATGACCAGCACGGCACGGCCATCGTCGTCGCGGCGGCGGTCACCAATGGTCTGAAGGTCGTCGGCAAGAACATCGGCGAAGTGAAGCTCGTCGCGTCGGGCGCGGGCGCGGCGGCGCTCGCCTGCCTGAATCTGCTGGTCGATCTCGGCATGAAGCGCGAGAACATCTATGTGACGGATCTGGCCGGCGTGGTGTACAAGGGCCGCACGGAACTGATGGATCCGGACAAGGAACTGTTCGCCCGCGAAACCAGCGCGCGCACGCTCGCCGAAGTGATCGAAGGCGCGGACGTGTTCCTCGGCCTGTCGGCGGGCGGCGTGCTCAAGCAGGACATGGTCAAGCAGATGGCCGCGAAGCCGCTGATTCTCGCGCTCGCGAATCCGACGCCGGAAATCCTGCCGGAACTGGCGCTCGAAGTGCGTCCGGACGCGGTGCTCGCCACCGGCCGCACGGATTACCCGAACCAGGTCAACAACGTTCTCTGCTTTCCGTTCATCTTCCGCGGCGCGCTCGATGTCGGCGCGACCGTCATCACGAAGGAAATGGAAATCGCGGCGGTGAACGCGATCGCCGAACTGGCGCGTCAGGAGCAGAGCGATATCGTCGCGACGGCTTACGGCATTCAGGACTTGTCCTTCGGTCCGGAATATCTGATTCCGAAGCCCTTCGATCCGCGCCTGATCGTGAAGATCGCGCCGGCTGTCGCGAAAGCGGCGATGGAGTGCGGCGTCGCCACGCGTCCGATCGAAGACATGGAAGCGTACGAGCAGCACTTGCAGCAATTCGTCTATCACAGCGGCACGACGATGAAGCCCGTGTTCCAGCTCGCGCGCAACGTGGAGCCGGAGAAGAAGCGCATCGTGTTCGCGGAGGGCGAGGAAGAGCGCGTGCTGCGCGCGGTGCAGATCGCCGTCGACGAGAAGATCGCGAAGCCGATTCTCATCGGCCGGCCGGCGGTCATCGAGCAGCGCATCCAGAAGTTCGGCCTGCGCCTCAATCCGGGCACCGATTTCACGGTCGTCGACACGGATCACGACGAACGCTATCGCGACTTCTGGCAGACCTATTACAAGATGATGGCGAGAAAGGGCATCAGCGAGCAGATGGCCAAGCTCGAAATGCGCCGCCGCACGACGCTGATCGGCTCGATGCTCGTCAAGAAGGGCGAAGCCGACGGCATGATCTGCGGCACGGTGAGCACGACGCATCGCCATCTGCACTTCATCGATCAGGTCATCGGCAAGAAGGAAGGCGCGAAGGTGTACGCGGCGATGAACGCGCTCGTGCTGCCGGGCCGCCAGATTTTCCTGGTCGATACGCACGTCAACGTGGATCCGACGCCCGAGCAGCTCGCCGAAATCACGATCATGGCGGCGGAAGAGGTGAAGCGCTTCGGCATCATGCCGAAGATCGCGCTCCTGTCGCATTCGAACTTCGGCACGAGCAATGCGCCGAGCGCCCAGAAGATGCGCGATGTGCTCGCGATCCTGAAAGAGCGCGCGCCGGATCTGGATGTCGATGGCGAAATGCACGGCGATGTCGCGCTGGATGCGCGTCTGCGCAAGGGCGTGCTGCCCGAATCGACGCTCGAGGGCGACGCGAACCTGCTGATCCTGCCGAACATCGACGCGGCGAACATCTCGTATAACCTGCTGAAGACGGCGGCGGGCAACAACATCGCGATCGGGCCGATCCTGCTCGGCGCGGCACAGCCGGTGCACGTGCTGACCGCATCGGCGACGGTGCGGCGCATCGTGAATATGACGGCTTTGCTGGTGGCGGATGCGTCGGCGGCGCGCTGACAGCAGCTTCCCGGCGTCAGGAAACGCGGCGGCTCTCCGCCGCGTTTTTTATTCGAGGCAAAAAAATGGCGTGCCGCGGTTCAGCGGCACGCCCGAGAAAAAAGGCAACGAGAGAGGGTCGCCTTTGCCTACAAACGCGGAATCGGCGGCAGAGCGCGTTGCCGTGAAGCTGGCGACAGGTGAGGCGGCCTGTCCAGCGGCTTCGGGATTCCACGGGCAAAGTATTATCCTGTTCGAGATAAAAATCTCTCAGATTTAGGCTAAATTTAACGATGGACGCCCGCCAGAAATTGCACGGTTCGATCAAACTGAGAAAAAATTTCCGAATTTTCGCGTAACGTTGCTTCGCCCTGTCATTAGCGATACCCTTACATCTTTCACGGTGGTCGGATTTTGGTGTCCGCGAGGTTAACCGTTTGGTGATGCGCGCGAGGGTTCTTTCCTTTTTCGTCGCCTTGGGCGTACTTCTGGGCGCGTGCGGCAAGGATGAACCTCGTGGCGGCGTGCAGGAACCGGTTGCTGCGGCGAGTCCCGCACCGGTCTCGCCGGCGGAAGCGGTTCGGGAGGCGCAGGCACGGCAGCCGGACGCGACAAGCGCGCAGGAGCGTGACGGGCTGGCCACCGTCCACATTGGCCAGTTGCCCAGGCAGGCGGTCGCGACATTGCGGCTGATCGAGGCGGGCGGCCCTTTCCCTTTCGAGAAGGACGGCGTCGTGTTCGGCAATCGCGAGCGTTTGCTTCCGCGGCATCCACGCGGCTATTACCACGAATACACTGTTCCCACGCCTCGCGCGAGGAACCGCGGCGCGCGCCGGATCGTATGCGGCGGCCCGAAGAGGCAGACCGGCGATTGCTACTACACAGACGACCACTACACCACTTTCAAGCGTATTGCGGATTAACTACGGGATTAACGGCATGAGCGACAACATCTACGCGCACGACCACAGCGTCGCGAGTGATCTTTTCGCCACCGGCGATGGCAACCTGTTCCAGCGAGTATTGCGGCTACGCATGACAGAACACGACAACAGACCCGACGACGAGACCAGGCCTGAAGAGTTCCATCCGCAAGAGGGTGACGAAGCGCTGTTCGCCACCGTCCGGCCGAATATCGTGCAGTCGATCCGCGCGTTCCGCGTGCAGGATCTCGCGGACGAGGCCAATCGTCTCGGCCAGCATTTTCTCTACGCCTATCTCGGACAGGCGCAGAGCAAGCAGGAAGTGCTCGAGACGATCGCCCTCTCGTTCCTTTTTCCCAAGCATTTCGGCAAGAACTACGACGCGCTGTACGATTCGCTCACCGATCTCGTTCACAAGGCCGGCTCGCAGCCGGGTTTCGTGATCGTGCTCGAGCAACTGCCGATCGCGCAGAAGTTCGACAAGGAAGGCCGCGAAGTGCTGCTCGACGTTTTCCGTGATGCGGCTGAATTCTGGGCCGAACGGAAAGTGGCGTTCCGCGTGTTCTATTCGTTCGTCTGAATCAGCGCGGCCGGCGCGAGCGCGCCGGTCAGAACATGCAACAGCCCGATGGGCGTAGCCGAAAGGCGCGGCCATCGGGCTGTTTTCGTTGGTGCGTCCGGGGAATCACCATCCGCCCCAGCGCGCGGCCAGCGCCGCGAGCACCGCGATGCCCGCCGTTTCCGTGCGCAACACGCGCGGGCCGACCCCGAGCGCGGCGAATCCCGCGTCGATGATGGCGTTTTCCTCGGCGGGCGAGAAGCCCGCCTCGGGTCCGATCAGCAGCGTGACCGGTCCGCGCGGCGCATCGGCGGGCAGCGACGCGAAGCTCACGTCGGCGCGCGGCGAGAGCAGAAGGCGCAATTCGCCATCGGTGGCGGCGGGGAGGTCGGCGAGCCAGGCGTGGAGATCGCGCGGCGGCGCGACATCGGGCACGCGATTGCGTCCGCACTGCTCGCAGGCGGCGCGCGTGAGCGCCTGCCAATGCGCCTGACGCCGCAGTGCGCGCTCGCCGGCGAGACGCACGACGCCGCGCTCGGCGGTAATCGGCGCGATGCCCGCGACACCGAGTTCCACCGCCTTTTCGATCAGCCAGTCCATTTTGTCGCCGCCCGCGACGCCTTGCGCGAGCGTCACGCGATAAGGCGGCTCCGCTTCGCGATCGCTGTGTTCGTCGATGCGCGCCGTCGCCGCGCGCTTCGCGATATCGACGAGCTCGCCGCGATATTCACCGCCGCGGCCATCGAAGAGCGTGATCGAATCGCCGGTTTGCAGGCGCAGGACGTGCACGTGGCGCACGACGTCGTCGGGGAGGGGGAGGGTTTGGCCCACGAAAAGCGGACCGTCGACATAGAAACGTGGCATGAGTGATCGATCGCGGACGTCCTGCCCGCGGATAGTGGTGATGCGTAACGTAACGTAACGTAACGGCGGCGCGGGCGGTGCGGCGCTTCAGCTCAGATGCCGCGCGATCGCCCAGCGATAGCCGTCCGGGTCTTCGATCTGTGCGAAACGGTCGCCCCAGAACTGGTCCTGCGGCTCGATGAGCGGCTTCGCACCGACGGCGAGCGCCTGCCGGAAGATCGTATCGACGTCATCGACATACAAATAGAACGACTGCGGCGCCATCAGACCGGCGCTCTTCGGCGTGCGCGCCTGTGAGCCGTACGCGCCTTCGGGTGCGAACATCACGATCAACTGCCCGTGATACGTCATCTCGACATGGATGATCGTGCCGTCGTCGTTCACGCTGTCGCGCACCACGAAGCCAAGCGCCTTTTCATAGAACGCGATGCTCACGCGCGCGTCGCGCACCGTGAGATACGGAGTCAGCCAGGGCACATTGGCGGGGCGAGGGTCGGTCATCGAAAGCACTCCTTGAAACCTTGCTGCTGCGGATTGAAGAACATTTTGCCATGAAGCCGTACGATCAATGGACCGGCAAGGAATTTGCAAATCAGTCGGCGCGCCGGTCGGATTTCGCCGTATGAACGTCCGTCGACGGCGCGCATTCCCGTGTAACGTCACGCGTTGTCACGATGTCGTGACACTGCTGTAACGCTTGCGACGCACGCGGCGCCGCGATGTTCCCGCGAATCGCCGCCCGTCTTTTGCACGGAACATGCCCGCGCGCCGGACTGTCTGCCGCACCGGACGCGCGCCTTACAGGTACGTGTCAATCGGACCGGTCTGTTAGAATGACGGCCTCCCGATCCTCGTCGTTTCTCGTCGTTCCGGTCCTGAAAACGTTGTGTCCCGCGGGTCCGGCTCGAGTGAGAAGTACTGCATGAGAAGCATCGCGGATCATTTCAGGACCTGCCCCAGACTCGACAATGACGATCCCGACCTCCAGCCAGACCGCCCTCATGGCCAACGCAATCCGCGCGCTTGCCATGGACGCCGTTCAACAAGCCAACTCCGGTCATCCGGGCATGCCGATGGGCATGGCGGAAATCGGCGTCGCGCTGTGGTCGCGCCATCTGAAGCACAATCCGGTGAATCCGCACTGGTTCGATCGCGACCGTTTCGTTTTGTCGAACGGTCACGGCTCGATGTTGCTGTACTCGCTCCTGCACCTCACCGGCTACGACTTGGCCATGAGCGAGCTCAAGAATTTCCGCCAGTTGCATTCGAAGACTCCGGGCCATCCGGAATACGGCATCACGGCGGGCGTCGAGACGACCACCGGCCCGCTCGGCCAAGGCATCGGCAATGCGGTCGGCATGGCGCTCGCCGAAGCGCTGCTCGCCGCCGAATTCAACAAGGCGGACGCCAAGATCGTCGATCACTACACGTACGCGTTCCTCGGCGATGGCTGCCTGATGGAAGGCATCTCGCACGAAGTCTGCTCGCTCGCGGGCACGCTCAAGCTGAACAAGCTGATCGCGCTGTGGGACGACAACGGCATTTCGATCGACGGCCACGTCGAGCACTGGTTCCACGACGACACGCCGAAGCGCTTCGAAGCGTACGGCTGGAACGTCATCCGCGGCGTGGACGGTCACAACGTCGATGCGGTCGATGCAGCCATCGCCGCAGCGAAGAAGTCGAACAAGCCGACGCTGATCTGCTGCCGCACGGTCATCGGCAAGGGCGCGCCGACCAAGGCGGGTGGCCACGACGCGCACGGCGCGCCGCTCGGCGACAAGGAAATCGCGGCGACGCGCGCGGCCATCGGCTGGAACTACGGTCCGTTCGAGATTCCGCAGGAAGTCTATGCAGCGTGGAGTGCGAAGGAGCAAGGCACGCACGTGGAAGGCGAATGGAACAAGGCGTTCGACGCATACAAGGCGAAGTACGCTACGGAAGCCGCCGAATTCACGCGCCGCATGAACGGCGAACTGCCCGCGAACTGGACGGAAGCGGTAGCAAAGATCATCGAGGACGCGAATCAAAAGGCCGAAACCGTCGCGACGCGCAAGGCATCGCAGAACACCATCGAAGGTCTCGCGGCCGCGTTGCCGGAACTGCTCGGCGGTTCCGCTGATCTGACGGGCTCGAACCTCACCAACTGGAAGGCATCGAAACCGGTTCGCGCCGCCGGCGACGCGGAGAACGCGAACCCGGATCACGCGGGCATCCAGTGGGGCAATCACATCAACTACGGCGTGCGCGAGTTCGGCATGTCCGCGGCCATCAACGGTATCGCGCTGCATGGCGGCTATCGTCCGTTCGGCGGCACGTTCCTGACGTTCTCGGACTACAGCCGCAACGCAATCCGCGTCGCCGCGCTGATGAAGTCGCGCTCGATCTTCGTGTTCACGCACGATTCCATCGGCCTGGGCGAAGACGGCCCGACGCACCAGTCGATCGAGCACGTGTCGAGCCTGCGACTGATCCCGAATCTGCAGACGTGGCGCCCGGCGGACACCGTCGAAACGGCGGTCGCGTGGACGCATTCCATCGCGCACAACGGCCCGTCGACGCTGATCTTCAGCCGTCAGAACCTGCAATTCTCGGCGCGCAACGACATCCAGATCGCCAACATCGCGAAGGGCGGCTACGTGCTGCGCGACTGGAACGACGACATTCCCGCGCGCAAGATCATCCTCATCGCGACCGGCTCGGAAGTACAGCTCGCGATGGAAGCGGTCGAGGCGCTCGCGAAGGAAGGCATCGGCGCACGCGTCGTGTCGATGCCCTGCACGAACGTCTTCGACAAGCAGGACGCCGAGTACCGCGAGCGCGTGCTGCCGAAGGGCGTCGCGCGCGTGGCGATCGAGGCGGGCGTGACGGATTTCTGGCGCAAGTACGTCGGCCTCGAAGGCGGCGTGGTCGGGATCGACACGTTCGGCGAGTCGGCCCCGGCGGGCGCGCTGTTCAAGCATTTCGGCTTCACGGTGGAGAACGTCGTCAAGACGGCGAAGTCCGTTCTGGCCGCGTAAGCACTGACGTCAGCGAAGCAAGGTTTTTTTTAGCCACAGGAGATAGACCATGACGATTCGCGTTGCAATCAACGGCTACGGCCGGATCGGCCGCAACACGCTGCGCGCCTTGTACGAGAACGGCAAGAAGCACGACATCGAGATCGTCGCCATCAACGACTTGGGCGATGCCAAGACCAACGCGCACCTGACGCAATACGACACGGCGCATGGCAAGTTCCCGGGGCAAGTGTCGGTGGACGGCGATTACCTTGTCGTCAACGGCGACAAGATCCGCGTGCTGGCGAACCGCAACCCGGCCGAACTGCCGTGGGGCGAGCTGAAGGTCGACGTGGTGATGGAGTGCACGGGCTTCTTCACGACGAAGGAGAAGGCGAGCGCGCACATCAAGGGCGGTGCGAAGAAGGTCATCATCTCGGCGCCGGGCGGCAAGGACGTGGACGCGACCGTCGTGTACGGCGTGAACCACAACGTGCTGAAGGCTTCGGACACGGTCATCTCGAACGCATCGTGCACGACGAACTGCCTCGCGCCGCTCGTCAAGCCGCTGAACGACAAGATCGGTCTGGTGAACGGTCTGATGACCACGATCCACGCGTACACGAACGACCAGGTTCTGACGGACGTTTATCACGAAGATCTGCGCCGCGCGCGCTCGGCCACGCATAGCCAGATCCCGACGAAGACCGGCGCTGCATCGGCCGTCGGCCTCGTGCTGCCGGAACTGAACGGCAAGCTGGATGGGTACGCGATCCGCGTCCCGACGATCAACGTGTCGGTGGTCGATCTGTCGTTCATCGCCGCGCGCGACACGACGGTCGAGGAAATCAACAAGATCATGAAGGAAGCGTCGGAAGGCGAGCTGAAGGGCGTGCTCGGCTACAACGATGCGCCGCTGGTCTCGATCGACTACAACCACAATCCGGCTTCGTCGACGTTCGACTCGACGCTGACCAAGGTGTCGGGCCGTCTCGTGAAGGTGTCGAGCTGGTACGACAACGAGTGGGGTTTCTCGAACCGCATGCTGGATACGGCAGTGGCGCTCGCCAACGCGAAGTAAGCGTCAACGCCTCTCGAAATGAACAAAGCCGCTCTTCGGAGCGGCTTTGTTTTTTGGTGCTCGGCTGTCTTACGCGAGCTTCTCGCGCAGGAACGACACGACGTAAGGCGTGGCGGCTGCCGCGACTGTCGATGCCGTCGCCGGGTCCAGTCCCATGCGCACCGCAAGCGATTCGGCGACGCGCCCGGTGAGTATGCCTTCGCCGCCTTCCTCCATCGATTTCAGGAAACCGTCGCCTCGCACGAGCCCTGCTGCGAACGCGGCGAAGAAGCTCTTGCCGGGATGGTCCCCGAGCAAGCCCTGGTTTTGCTCTTCAGCGTGCGCGTGCGCGGTTTGCGCGGCGGTGCCGAGCATCTGCTGGCTGTCTTCGGGACTGAAGCCCTGGTTGGTCAGCGCTTGCGTCGCTTGCGCGCCGTGCTCCGAAGAGAGAAATTCCGAAACGAGTTGTTGCATGTCCATCGGCGCTGCTCCTCTTGATGTTCGATAAATGCAGGGCAGCGCAAGCGGATAGAAATTTTCTGCACTCACGGCCCTTGCTGAGACCGCGAATGCGTCGGGAAGTGCCGGTTTTACTTGTGCGGAATCGGAAAATGCACGCCCGCGCGCTGTGCCGCGTTGACGATGTGGCCTTCGATCGCCTTGCCGGCTTTTTCCCCGTCGCGCGCTTTCAACGCTTCGATGATCACCGCGTGTTCGTGATACGTCGACAACACCAGCTCCCGCCGATAAAACGGCAGGCGCTGACTTTCCTTCATGATGTCGGCGCTGCCGCGCAGGATCGATTCGATCGCGGCATTCCCCGCGAGACTCACGATGCGCATGTGGAACGCGAAGTCGAGCTGCGCGGCTTCTTCGAGCGCGGATTCCATCAGCGCGCCGTGCAATGAATCGAGGTTGTCGTCGAGCCAGTCGATATCCGCATCGCCGATCGAATGCGCCGCGAGCCGCGCGACGAAGCCCTCCAGCGCGAAGCGCATCTGATACGTGTCCGGCAACGAAGCCTGATCCGCGAAACGCCACGGATGCGCGTTGCTCGCCTGCGCGCTGCTGACATACACGCCTTTGCCCGGCCGGATATGCAGCATGCCGAGCGCCTCGAGCGTCGACAACGCCTCGCGCAGCGACGCCCGGCTGATCGCCAGTTCCTCCGATAGTTGCCGCTGCGCCGGCAGCAGACTCCCCACCGGATACATGCTCGATTCGATGCGCTCGCGAATCGTCGCGATCGCGGCATCGGTCACGGTGTGCGGGACGTTTTTCATAGGAAGAAAACAGTATTGGCCGGTCTGACCGCCATTGTATGCGCGTGCCGCGCGCGCGTGTGAACGACCATTCTCCATCGATTTTCGTGCCTGGTCTGAACAGGGTAAACCGGTACGAACACTTCCTTGACGAGCGTATATCGACTTTCTAATATTCCCCATCACAGCACTGGTCCGACCAGTCGGAACAGTTGCTCGGGTCCTGAGACATTACACGAGGAGACGGTCGTGTCGAGATTTCTGAATTCGCTGTTCGGCAGGGTGATGATTGCGCTGGTCATCGGTGTTGTGGTGGGCGCGCTATTTCCGCATTTCGGCCAGTCATTGCGGCCATTGGGCGACGGTTTCCTGAAGCTCATCAAGATGGTGATAGGACCGATCGTGTTCTGCGTCGTCGTGAGCGGCATGGCGAGCGCGGGCGATCTGAAGAAAGTGGGGCGCGTCGGGCTGAAGGCTGTCATCTACTTCGAGATCATGACGACGCTCGCACTCGTGATCGGCGCGATTCTCGCGTGGGTCACGCGTCCGGGCGTCGGCATGAACATCGATCTGCACACGCTCAATGCCGCTTCGCTCTCCACCTACACGGAGCACGCGAAGAGCCTGAAGGACACCGCGGGCTTCCTGCTGAAGATCATCCCCGACACCGCGATCGACGCCTTTGCGAAGGGCGACATCCTGCAGGTGCTCGTGTTCGCCATCCTGTTCGGCGCGGCGCTCTCGATGCTCGGTGAAAAGGCGCAGCGCGTGACGGTCTTCATCGAAGAGCTGTCGAACGTGTTCTTCCGCATCATGGCGTTCATCATCAAGCTCGCGCCGCTCGGCGTGCTCGGCGCCATCGCGTTCACGACCGGCCAGTACGGCGTCGCGTCGCTCAAGCAACTGGGTCTGCTCGTGATGGTGTTCTACGCGAGCTGCTTCCTGTTCGTATTCGTCGTGCTGGCGGTCGTGATGCGCCTCGCGGGCTTCTCGATCTTCAAGCTCGTGCGCTATCTGCGCGAGGAACTGTCGATCGTGCTCGGCACCGCTTCTTCGGACGCCGTGCTGCCGCAGATCATGCGCAAGCTCGAATGGATGGGCGTGAAGGATTCGACCGTCGGTCTCGTGATTCCGACCGGCTACTCGTTCAACCTCGACGGCTTCTCGATCTATCTGACGCTGGCGGTGATCTTCATCGCGCAGGCGACCAACACGCCGCTGTCGATGCATGACCTGATCGTCGTCGTGCTCGTTTCGCTGGTGACGTCGAAGGGCGCGCACGGCATCCCGGGTTCGGCCATCGTGATTCTCGCCGCGACGCTCTCGGCCATTCCCGCGATTCCCGTGCTCGGCCTCGTGCTGATCCTGCCGGTGGACTGGTTCGTCGGCATCGCGCGCGCTGTTACGAATCTGATCGGCAACTGCGTGGCGACGGTGGTCGTGGCCGTGTGGGAGAACGATATCGACCGGGCGCGCGCCAAGCGCGTGCTCGACCAGGACGCCGAATACCGCTTCGTGCCTGCCGCGCCGGAACCGTCGCACTCGCACGGTCATGAAGGCGCGCACGCACTCTGATTCATAGCAAACCACGCATCGAACCACGTTCAACCGAAGGAAACTGAAATGGCCAACCCGATTCTCGACGCAGACGCTCCCGCTTTCGCCCGCCGCTACATGAACCTCGCGGACCCGCGGCTCGGCGCGCAGGCGCTCTTCGCCACCGACGAATTCTTCGCGCCGAAGGAGCGCATGCTGGAGCCGCAGCCGGCGGTGTTCATCCCCGGCAAATACGACGAGCACGGCAAGTGGATGGACGGCTGGGAGACGCGCCGCAAGCGCACGACGGGCTATGACTATTGCATCGTCAAGCTGGCGCGCGCGGGCGTGATTCACGGCATCGACATCGACACGAGTCACTTCACCGGCAATTTTCCGCCGGCGGCGTCGATCGAAGCGTGCTACAGCGAGAGCGCCAATCCGCAGCAAGACGGCGACTGGCGCGAGATCGTGCCGTCGACGACGCTCCAGGGGAATCATCACCACTATCTCGAGATCGCCGACACGCGCGCCTACACGCATCTGCGCGTGAACATTTATCCCGATGGCGGCATCGCGCGGCTGCGGGTCTATGGCCAGCCGAAGACGGATTTCTCGCGCGTCGAGCGCGGCACGCTGCTGGATCTCGCGGCGATCGAAAACGGCGCGTATCTCGTCGCGGCGAACAATCAGCACTTCGGGCCGGCATCGCAAATGCTGATGCCCGGGCGCGGCGTGAACATGGGCGACGGCTGGGAAACGCGCCGGCGTCGCGAGCCGGGTAACGACTGGGCGATCGTCGCGCTGGCGAATCCCGGCGTGATCCGCGCGATCGAAGTCGATACTGCGCACTTCAAGGGCAACTATCCGGACCGCTGCTCGCTGCAGGCGGCGCGCGTGGAGGGCGGCACGGATGAATCCCTCGTCACGCAGGCGATGTTCTGGCCCGTACTGCTCGACGAGCAGAAGCTCTCGATGGACAACGTGCATCGCTTCGAGAAGGAGATCGCGGCGCTCGGGCCGGTGACGCACGTGCGCTTCAACATCTATCCGGATGGCGGCGTGTCGCGGCTGCGCATCTTCGGGGAAATCGAATGAACTCGCGAATGAAAACGCTCACACTCGAACCGCTGACGCGCGAAGCCTTCGCCCCGTTCGGCGATGTCATCGAACTCGAAGGCGCGCGCCACTTCCCGATCAACGCGGGCACGACTGAGCGCTTTCACGATCTCGCGACGGTGGAGGTCGGCTTCGAGAGCGGCGGGCGGCCGCTCATCAACGTGTTTCGCGGCCAGCCGCGCCCGCAGCCGGTCGTGATCTCGATGATGGAGCGGCATCCGCTCGGGTCTCAGGCGTTCGTGCCGCTCGGCGATGTGCGCTATCTGGTGGTCGTCGCGCCGGCGGGCGAGTTCGATCCTGCCGGCCTGCGGGCGTTTTTCGCACGCGGCTGGCAGGGCGTGAACTATGCGCGTGGCGTGTGGCATCACCCGCTCATCGTGCTCGACAAGGCGGGCGATTTCATCGTCGTGGATCGCGGCGGCGATCTGCCGAATTGCGACGAGATCGATCTGCCCGAACGATATACGCTGATCGGGCCGTCCGCCCGCGCTGCGTAAAAAGCGAATCGGCATGCGACCGCGTTCCGGTCGCAGAAGCGAATCCCGAAATGTGCAGGCGAAACGAAACCGCCGTCCATCGAAGCCGATGGACGGCGGTTTTTTTCATCGGCGCGCCTCAAAGCCGGCGCGAGGTCACGCGCGGCTCAGTGCTTGCGATGCGGACAGTTTTCCTTCGTGCACGTGCCGTACAGCGCGAGCGCATGCTCGTGGAGCTTGAAGCCGCGTTCCTTCGCGATGGACTGCTGGCGGCGTTCGATCTCCGCGTCGAAGAACTCCTCGACGCGGCCGCAGTCGATACACACGAGATGATCGTGGTGCGACCCTTCGTTGAGCTCGAACACGGCCTTGCCCGATTCGAAATTGCTACGCGTGAGCAGGCCGGCCTGCTCGAACTGCGTGAGCACCCGATACACCGTCGCGAGGCCGATATCCAGCTCTTCGTTGAGCAGGCTTCGATACACGTCTTCGGCGGTCAGATGGCGCACCGTGCTGTGCTGGAAAATTTCGAGAATCTTGAGGCGGGGCAGGGTCGCCTTGAGCCCGATATTCTTGAGATCGGCGGGATTGGTCATGGCTAGGCATCCCTAGAGTACAATTCAAGGTTCTCATAGTAATGCGTTTTTACGATTCCCGACATCCCGGGCGGTTTCGAGGCGAGTCGGGCGAACAAAGCGCGGCCTTGGAGCGCCTCGCGTGAAAGGTGAAATGTTTTCAAAATCTTTATCGAATTGCAGGGAGAGCCGTCGTATGCGGGGAACCGTCATCGCAGCAACCTTGGCCGCATTGCTCGCCGGCTGCACGGCGTACGACAGCGTCACGCAGAAGATCGCGCAAAGCATCACACCGTATCGAATCACGGTCGTGCAAGGCAACTTCGTTTCTCAGGAAGCGGCGAATCAGATGCAGGTCGGCATGTCGCGCGATCAGGTGAAACAACTCCTGGGCACGCCGCTTCTGACCGACATGTTCCACGCCGAACGCTGGGACTACGTGTTCTATTTCAAGCGCGGATCGACCTCCGTCGTGCAGCAGCGTGACTTCGTCGTGAACTTCGCGAGCGATCGCGTCGTGAGCTGGTCGGGCGGCGAGAACCTGCCGTCGAACCTGGAACTGCTCGCGGAAATCGACGGCGACAAGGGCGTCAAGGTCGCGAAGCCCGTCGCGACTGCGGCGGCATCGGCGCCGGTGGCGTCGACGGCGGCGGTGACTGCGCCGGTCGGCGAGCCGTCGACGCAGCCGAACACGGCAGCCGCATTCGCGGGCGACGCCAATCAGGAAGCCGCGCAGGCCGCCAACCGCGCAACCGCGCAGGTCGAGATGCCCACGGGCCGCAGTCAGTCGTCGGTGCGCGTGAACGTGCCGCAGAGCGCGGGCGGCGCGCCCGGGTCGAGCGCGCAGAGCGGCGGCAATTCGCAGATTCAATTGAAGCGCCGGCCGCAGACGATCAACATTCCGGACAGCAGCGCGGTGGGTCCGGCGGGCACGTCGCCGGCGCCGGCCAACGCGGGCGGTCAGGCGCAGTTCTATCTGCCGCAGCAGAGTCAGTAAGCCGTTCAGCCGTTTGCGGCCGAAGCCGCGCCGGGTTTCCCGACCGGGCGCCGCTTCGGCCGCACAGCCATCCGTATCATTCCATCGCGCGTTCGGCGCGCGGTTCAACACGAGACTGCCATGAAGATCGCCATCGCCGGGGCATCGGGCCGCATGGGCCGGATGCTGATCGAAACCGTTCTCAACGATCCGGACGCACAGCTCGTCGGCGCGCTCGACCGGCCCGGCGTGCCGCAACTCGGGCAGGACGCGGGCGCGTTCCTCGGCAAGACGACGGGCGTCCTCCTGACCGACGACATCGAGCGCGTGTTCGCCGACGCCGACTATCTGATCGACTTCACGCGCCCCGAAGGCACGATGATGCATCTCGACGCGGCGCTGCGCCACGACGTGAAGATGATCATCGGCACGACCGGTTTCTCCGACGAGCAGAAGGCGCAGTTGCGCAAGGCCGGCGAGAAGATCGGCGTCGTGTTCGCGCCGAACATGAGCGTCGGCGTGAATGTCACGTTGAAGCTGCTCGAATTCGCGGCGAAGCATTTCGCCACGGGTTACGACATCGAGGTCATCGAGGCGCATCATCGGCACAAGGTCGACGCGCCGTCGGGCACCGCGCTCGCGATGGGCGAAGTGGTCGCCAAGGCGCTCGGCCGCGATCTGAAGGATTGCGCCGTGTATGCGCGCGAAGGCGTGACGGGCGAGCGCGATCCGTCGACCATCGGCTTTTCCGCCATTCGCGGCGGCGATATCGTCGGCGATCACACGGTGCTGTTCGCGGGCATCGGCGAGCGCGTCGAGATCACGCACAAGTCGGCGAGCCGTCTGTCCTACGCACAAGGCGCGCTGCGCGCCGCGCGCTTCCTGCAAGGGCACGACAAAGGCTTCTTCGACATGCAGGACGTGCTCGGCCTGCGCTGATCGTTTCTTCGACGATGGCAGAAACAGGCGTCATCCACTACCTGCAATCCGGCGACGCCGTCACGCACGCGGTCGCGGGCCTGCTGCTGGCGATGTCGCTCGCGAGCTGGTGCTTTCTGCTCGTGAAGGCGTGGATTCTCGCGCGCGCCAAGTGGCAAGGGCCGCGGGCGTTGCAGCGTTTCTGGCAGGCGGCGAGTTTGAAAGACGGCATCGGCGCCTTGCAGCGCGAAGATCGCGAGCGCGTTTTCCTGCCGCTCGCCGAAGCCGCGTGGCGCGCGTCCGAAGCCGACATGCCCGGCGCGATGCTCGCGCGCGTCGAACATCGCGAGCGTGTCCTGCGCGCGCTGCGCCAGGCATTGCTCCGATCGCAACGACGACTCGAATTCGGACAGGTTCTGCTCGCATCGGTGGGCAGCACGGCGCCTTTCGTCGGGCTGCTCGGCACCGTGTGGGGCATCTATCACGCGCTTTCGAGTATCGCGACCAGCGGACAGGCGATGATCGAAAACGTCGCCGGGCCCGTCGGCGAGGCGCTCATCATGACGGCGTTCGGGCTCGTCGTCGCGATTCCGGCTGTGCTCGCGTACAACATTCTCGGCCGCTACGTGCGGCAGATTTCCGAGGAGCTCGACGGCTTCGCGCACGATCTGCACACGTTCGTCTGCGGCCCGGCCGAATAGGAGCGCGCGGCGATGGCCTTCGGCGGACTCGAAAAGAAGCCCAACGGCTCGCCCATGGCCGACATCAACATGACGCCGCTGATCGACGTCATGCTCGTGCTGCTCGTCATCTTCATCATCACGGCGCCGCTGTTCACCCACGCGATCCGGCTGGACTTGCCGAAGGTCTCGTCGCAGCCCGCGCGCGAGACGCCGCAAACCATCACGCTTTCCATCGACGACGCCGGCAAGCTTTTCTGGAACGACAGGCCCGTCAGTTTCGAGCAGATGCGCGCGCGCTTCGCAGACGCGGGCAAGGTCGCCGATCCGAACAGCAAGCCCGAGCTGCATCTGCGCGCGTCGGGCGCCACGCGCTACGACGTCATCGCGCAGGTGATGGCCGTGGCCCAGCAGGCGGGGCTCGAGCGCATCGGCTTCGTCACGCAGCCGGCAGCAGGCGCGCAGCCGGCACGCTGACGCCCGTTGCGCTCAGATTCGGCCTATGCCGAATGGCCGAATTGCCGATGTTCGCGTTCGTGCGGAAACTACGTTTTGAAGGCCGGACCACGCGACAGCGCAGGTAAACGGGACGGTATAATCGCCATTTCCCCGTTCGGCGGGCCTGCCCGAGCCAGGCAGACCCGAAATCCGACGCCGCGCCGTGTCAGCGCTCAGGGTCATGACACTAGCGCCGCGCAAGGACTCGCCGCTCACAGCGAAAGCGGCAGGTTCCGAGGTCCGTTCCCAGCATTTGCCGAAAGCCAAACCACACCATGCACGATAAATACGTACCCGCCGACGTCGAATCCGCCGCGCAGAGCAACTGGCGCGCGAACGACGTCTACCGGACGACCGAGACGTCGGCCAAGCCCAAGTTCTACTGCGTCTCGATGCTGCCGTATCCGTCGGGCAAGCTGCACATGGGGCACGTGCGTAACTACACCATCAACGACGTGATGTACCGTTATCTGCGCATGAACGGCCACAACACGCTGATGCCGATGGGCTGGGACGCGTTCGGCATGCCCGCCGAGAACGCGGCGATGGCGAACAACGTGCCGCCGGCAAAGTGGACGTACGAGAACATCGCGTACATGAAGAAGCAGATGCAGTCGATGGGCCTCGCCATCGACTGGTCGCGCGAAGTCGCCACGTGCTCGCCGGACTACTACAAGTGGAACCAGTGGCTGTTCCTCAAGATGCTTGAAAAGGGCATCGCGTACAAAAAGACCGGCACCGTGAACTGGGATCCGGTCGACCAGACGGTGCTCGCGAACGAGCAGGTCATCGACGGACGCGGCTGGCGCTCGGGCGCGCTCGTCGAAAAGCGCGAAATCCCGATGTACTACCTGCGCATCACCGATTACGCGGACCAGTTGCTCGACGATCTGGAAGGCCTCGGCTGGCCCGAACGCGTCAAGGTCATGCAGCAGAACTGGATCGGCAAGAGCTTCGGCGTGAACTTCGGCTTCCCGTATGAGATCGACGGCGAAGCGAAGCTCTTGCGCGTGTTCACCACGCGCGCCGACACGATCATGGGCGTCACTTTCGCGGCGGTCGCGGCAGAGCATCCGCTGGCTACGCGCCTCGCGCGCGACAACGCGGAACTTCAGGCGTTCATCGACGAATGCAAGCGCGGCGGCGTGGCGGAAGCCGATGTCGCCACGATGGAAAAGAAGGGCGTGCCCACGGGCTTCTTCATCACGCATCCGCTGACGGGCGCGCAGGTCGAAGTGTGGATCGGCAACTATGTGCTGATGTCCTACGGCGAAGGCGCGGTGATGGGCGTGCCGTCGCACGACGAACGCGATTTCGCGTTTGCGAAGAAATACGGCTTGCCGATCAACCAGGTGATCGACGTCGAGGGCAAGACCTATTCGACCGACGCCTGGGAAGAGTGGTACGGCGACAAGACCGCGGGCAAGCTCGTCAACAGTGGCAAGTACGACGGCATGACGACCGAGCAGGCCATCGACGCGATCGCCGTCGACCTGAAAGCGAAAGACCTGGGCGACAAGCAGGTCACGTGGCGTCTGCGCGACTGGGGCATTTCGCGTCAGCGCTACTGGGGCACGCCGATTCCGATCATCCACTGCCCGAGCTGCGGCGACGTGCCGGTGCCGGAGAAGGATCTGCCCGTTGTGCTGCCGGAAGACCTCGTGCCGGACGGCTCGGGCAATCCGCTCGCGAAGTCCGAGGCGTTTCTGAATTGCACGTGCCCGAAGTGCGGCGCGGCGGCAAAGCGCGAAACCGACACGATGGACACCTTCGTCGATTCGTCCTGGTACTTCTCGCGCTACAGCGCGCCGGACGCGACGACGATGGTCGACGAGCGCACCGATTACTGGATGCCGATGGATCAGTACATCGGCGGCATCGAGCACGCGATTCTGCACCTCTTGTACTCGCGCTTCTGGACCAAGGTCATGCGCGACATGGGCCTCATCAAGTTCGGCGAGCCCGCGAAGAACCTGCTCACGCAGGGCATGGTGCTCAACGAAACGTTCTATCGCGAGGATGCATCGGGCAAGAAGACCTGGTACAACCCGCTCGAAGTCACCGTCGCGCACGACGACAAGGGCCGCCCCACGGGCGCCACGCTGAACGCGGACGGCCAGCCGGTCGTGCTCGGGGGCGTCGAGAAGATGTCGAAGTCGAAGAACAACGGCGTCGATCCTCAGACCTTGATCGATCAATACGGTGCCGATACCGCACGTCTCTTCGTTATGTTCGCGGCGCCGCCGGAGCAATCGCTCGAATGGTCGGGCGCGGGCGTGGAGGGCGCGAGCCGTTTCCTGCGCCGCGTGTGGCACTTCGCCCACGACAACGCCGATGCGCTGCGCCAGCACGCGAAGCTCGATGCATCGACGCTCAACGACGCCGACAAAACGCTGCGCCGCGAGATCTACACCGTGCTCAAGCAGGCGGATTTCGACTACGGCCGCCTGCAGTACAACACGGTCGTTTCCGCCGCGATGAAGATGCTCAACGCGCTCGACGGCGCGAAGAACGCAGGCGTCGGCGTGTTGAACGAGACGTTCGGCGTGCTGCTGCGCGTGCTCTACCCGGTGGTGCCGCACATCGCGTTCCAGTTGTGGTCGGAACTCGGCTACGAAGGCGAGTTCGGCCCGCTGCTCGACGCGCCCTGGCCGAAGGTCGACGAAGCCGCGCTCGAGCAATCGGAAATCGAGCTCGTGCTGCAGGTGAACGGCAAGGTGCGCGGCGCGCTGACGGTCGCGAAGGACGCATCGCGCGAAGCCATCGAAAAGGCCGCGGTCGCGCACGAGATGTTCGAGAAGTTTGCGGAAGGCCGCGCACCGAAGAAGGTGATCGTGGTGCCGGGGCGTCTCGTCAACGTGGTCGTCTGATGCGCAAAACGAGAGGAGTCGATGTGACCGGGAAAGCCGTCGAAAAAGGCGTAAGCAGGCGTTCGTTCCTCGCGCTCCTCGGCGGCGCGGTGACGCTGTCGGCGTGCGGTTTTCAGCTGCGCGGCCAGCAGGACTACGCGTTCAAGCGGCTCGCGGTCACGGGCGGCACGCCGCAGATGGTCGCGCGCCTCGAGCGCATGGTTCAGGGCGGCAGCGATACGGTGATCGTCAGGCCGTTCGAGAAGCCGGACGCGACGCTCAATCTGTCCGAGGGCACTGGCTTGCGCACGCTGAGCCTGAACGCGGCGGGCGTGGTGCAGGAGTACGAGCTCGTTTACAGCCTGAACTATTCGCTGCTCGGCGCGGACGGCACCTTGTTGATTCCACCGAGCGTCATTGCGCTGAACCGCTCGATGACCTATAGCGATCAGTACACGCTCGCGAAGGCCCAGGAATCGACGCTGCTCTACAACGACATGCGCAACGACGCCGTCGATCAGTTGACGCGCCGACTCGCGACTGTGCGCTCGCTGCATCCGGCGCCGGGCGAGCAGACGCCGGGCGTCACGCCGCGCGCGCCGCTGCCCGTGCCGCCGCTGTGACCGGTCGCGCTCGCACTGCATCATGCAACTGAAGCTCGACGCGCTCGAAGCGCATCTCGCGAAGGGCCTGAAAGGTCTGTACGTCGTCTACGGCGACGAGCATCTGCTCGCGCAGGAGGCGTGCGACCGCATCCGTGCCGCCGCACGCGCGGGCGGCTTTACCGACCGAACGGTGTTCACGGTCGAGCGCGGCTTCGACTGGAGCGCGCTCATCGGCGCGACGCAGTCGATGTCGCTCTTCGGCGACCGTCAACTGATCGAGCTGCGCATTCCCACCGGCAAGCCCGGCAAGGAAGGCGCGGAATCACTGAAAGCTCTCGCCGGCGCCGACAATCCCGACGTCGTGACGCTCGTCACGCTGCCGCGCCTCGACAGCGCGACGCAGAAGTCTGCCTGGTTCACGGCCTTGCTCGGCGCGGGCGTCGCGCTGAAGATCGATCCGATCGAGCGCGCGCAATTGCCGATGTGGGTCGGCCAGCGGCTCGCGCAGCAAGGCCAGCGCGTCGCGCCCGGCGAGGAAGGGCGGCGCGCGCTGTCGTTCATCGCGGAACGGGTGGAAGGCAATCTGCTTGCCGCGCATCAGGAAATTCAGAAACTCGGCCTGTTGTATCCCGAGGGCGTGCTCACTTTCGAGCAGATTCACGACGCCGTGCTGAACGTCGCGCGCTATGACGTGTTCAAGCTCAACGAGGCGATGCTCACCGGCGATGTCGGGCGGCTCGCGCGCATGCTCGACGGTCTGAAGGGCGAAGGCGAAGCCGCCGTGCTCGTGCTGTGGGCGCTCGTCGAGGAAGTGCGCACGCTGTTGCGCATCAAGCGCGGTGTCGCGGCGGGCAAGCCACTCGCCACGCTCATGCGTGAGAACCGCGTGTGGGGACCGCGCGAGCGGTTGATCGGCCCGGCGCTCTCGCGGGTGACGGACGAAGCGTTGGAGAAGGCGCTGTCGCTCGCGGCGCGGCTCGACCGTCAGGTGAAGGGGCTCTCGGGCAGCACGGGCAAGCGCGGCAGCGAGCCGCCGCCGGACCCGTGGGCCGGCATGTTCGAACTGGCGATGGCGGTCGCGCACGGCGGCAAGCCGGCGCAGGCGGCGCCAGCGCCACGACCGCGTCGCTAGGGCGCTTCTGTTACGCGCTGTTGCAATCCGTGCAACAGCTTAGAATGATCGTTTGAGCGTTCGGCTCCTTGCGAATGCGGCCACATAGAGACTCACGATGAACATCGATCAATACATGACCGACCTCGGCCGCCGCGCACGCACGGCGTCGCGCGCCATGGCGCGGGCGTCGACGGCGGCGAAGAACGCGGCGCTCTTCGCGGTCGCGGAAGCCATCGAGCGCGAGCGCGAAGCGCTGAAGCAGGCGAACGAGCGCGACCTCGCCCGCGCACGCGAAAAGGGTCACGACGCTGCGTTCATCGACCGTCTCACGCTCTCCGACAAGGCGCTGGACACGATGGTCGAAGGCTTGCGTCAGGTGGCCGCACTTGCCGATCCCATCGGCGAGATCAGCGGGCTCAAGTTTCGGCCGAGCGGCATTCAGGTCGGGCAGATGCGCGTGCCGCTCGGCGTGATCGGCATCATCTACGAATCGCGGCCGAACGTGACCATCGACGCCGCCGCGCTCTGCCTCAAATCCGGCAACGCGACCATTCTGCGGGGCGGCTCCGAGGCGCTCGAATGCAACACGGCGCTCGCGAAGCTGATCGGCGTCGGGCTGGAAGCCGCGGGCTTGCCGCAGGACGCGGTGCAGGTCGTCGAGACGGCGGATCGCGCGGCGGTCGGCAAGCTCATCACGATGACCGAGTTCGTCGACGTGATCGTGCCGCGTGGTGGCAAGAGCCTGATCGCGCGCCTGATGGAAGAATCGCGCGTGCCGATGATCAAGCATCTCGACGGCATTTGCCACGTCTATGTCGACGACCGCGCGGATCTCGCGAAGGCGGCGGTCATTTGCGACAACGCGAAGACGCATCGTTACGGCACCTGCAACACGATGGAAACGCTGCTCGTCGCGCGCGGCATCGCGAAGGAAGCGCTGCCGATGCTCGCGCGCGCGTACCAGGCGAAAGACGTGGAACTGCGCGTCGATGGGCAAGCGCGCGGCGTGCTCGAAGCGGCGAACATCGGCGCGCTCGTCGATGCGACCGAGGAAGACTGGAGCACGGAATACCTCGCGCCGGTGCTCGCGATCAAGATCGTCGGCGGTCTCGATGAAGCCATCGACCATATCAATACCTACGGATCGCATCACACCGATGCCATCGTCACCGAAGATCACGACCGCGCAATGCGCTTCCTGCGCGAAGTGGATTCGGCGAGCGTGATGGTGAACGCTTCGACGCGCTTCGCCGATGGCTTCGAGTTCGGGCTCGGCGCGGAAATCGGCATTTCGAACGACAAGTTGCACGCGCGCGGCCCGGTCGGGCTGGAAGGTCTGACGTCGCTCAAGTATGTGGTGCTCGGGCGCGGCGAAGTGCGTCAATAAGCGCGATCGGACGAGAAGAAGCAAGAAGAACGATGCTCTGGATCAAATCGCTGCATATCGTGCTGGTCGCCTCGTGGTTCGCGGGGCTTTTCTATCTCCCACGCATCTTCGTGAACCTCGCGATGGAGACGGACCCCGCAGCCACCGCGCGCCTGCTGCTGATGGCGCGCAAGCTGTTTCGCTTCATGACGTTCATCGCGGTGCCCGCGCTCGCGTGCGGTCTGTGGCTGTGGCTCGTCGCCGGAATCGGCGCGGGGCAGGGCTGGCTGCACGCGAAGCTGACGATCGTCGTGTTGCTGATCGCCTATCACGCGTATTGCGGGCGCTTGCTGCACACGTTCCAGCGCGGTGAGAACAGGCGCTCGGACAAGTGGTACCGGATGTTCAATGAGCTGCCGGTGCTCGGGCTGCTCGGCGCGACGCTGCTGGTCGTGATCAAGCCGTTCTGATAGCGCCCGATTCACTGCGCGGCGCGCGCATTCGCCAGATCGACGCGCGGCCGCTAAATCCCGACCCGCCGTCTTTCCAGCACGCCTTTCGCATCGGCGAGCTTCTCCGCCAGTTCCGGCCCGCGCGCGAGCGCTAGTCCGACCGCCAGAATATCGCCGATCGCGAGGTGCGAAACGCGTGACGTCATGGGTGAAAAGATGTCGGTGTCTTCATCGACATTGGCGAACAATCCGACCGTCGCGAGGCGCGCAAGCGGCGAATTCCCGTGCGTGATCGCGATGACTTTCGCTCCGCCGTTCAGCGCGGATCGGCACGCGTCGAGAATGTCGCGGGTGCGGCCGGTGTTGGATATCGCGACGACGACATCGTTCGCGCCCAGCAGCGCGGCGGACGTCGTATAGGTATGCGGGTCCGCGTAGGCGACCGACGGCACGCCCAGCCGAAAGAACTTGTGCTGCATGTCGAGCGCCGCAATGCCCGAGCCGCCCGCGCCATAGAACTCAATACGCCGCGCGGCGCTCAGAATCTCGATCGCCGCGGCTACGCTGTCCGTCGACAGACTGTTGCGCACCTGGATCAGCGCTCCGATGGTCCGGTCGAGCACCTTCGCCGCGACGCCCGCCGGCGGCTCGTCGCTGCGCACATCGCGATAAACGGTGGGAACGTCCGCTGCTACGCTCTGCGCAAGGCGGATCTTGAATTCGCGAAACCCTGAAAAACCGAGCGCCTGACAGAATCGGGCGATGGTCGGCTGGCTCACGCCCGCGCGCGCGGCGAAATCGGTCATCGACAGATCGAGCACTTCGCGCGGCGCCTCGAGCACGTAATCCGCGAGCTTGCGCTCGGACGGCCGCAACTGCTCGCGCATCGCTTCGACTTGGGACAGCAACATCGGAAATCTCGCCTATGCTGAAAATTGCTTCGGACTATAGCGGATGATCCGCTTTGTACAAATACTACATGTTTATGTGGTGCATTCTCAGTGTTTTCCCTGAGCGCCCCGCTGGCTAACCTAGATATTTGAACGCTGGTTGAGCAGATAGATGCGCTAGGCCGTTGTCAGCATGTAGTTTTTCTACTAGTATTTCGTTGCGCGGCGAGCACACGGAACGAGCATCAAGAACAAAAGTCAACCGCCGGTCCTCGCACTATCCAAAACCCAATCCTCGACGGCAGGCGCGCCGGGAGTGAGACGAAGGAGCTTCGATGGTTTCCCCGCATCCGCAACTCAAAAAAGTCACCGATCGCGTCATCGAGCGCAGCAAGGCCACGCGCGCGGCGTATCTCGCGCGCATCGACGCCGCGCAAGGTCATTTTCCGGCTCGCGGTGCGCTGTCGTGCGCGAACCTCGCTCACGGTTTCGCCGGTCTCGAGGGCCAGGAAAAGTTCGCGATCAAGGCGGTGCGCGAGCCGAATATCGGCATCGTGTCGTCGTACAACGAGATGCTCTCGGCGCATGCGCCCTACAAGAGCTTTCCGGACATCATCAAGCAGGCGGCGCGCGAGCACGGCGGCATCGCGCAGTTCGCGGGCGGCGTGCCGGCCATGTGCGACGGCATCACGCAGGGCAACGCGGGCATGGAGCTGTCGCTTTTCTCGCGCGAAGTCATCGCGATGAGCACGGCCGTCGCGCTGACGCACAACATGTTCGATGCGGCGCTGTGCCTGGGCGTCTGCGACAAGATCGTGCCGGGGCTCGCGATCGGCGCGCTGCAATTCGGCCATCTGCCCACGATCTTCGTGCCCGCCGGCCCGATGACGAGCGGCCTCACCAACGACGAAAAGGCCAAAGTGCGCCAGGAGTTCGCCACCGGCAAGTGCGACCGCGGCGCGCTGCTCGAAGCGGAAGCGGCGGCCTATCACAGTCACGGCACGTGCACGTTCTACGGCACGGCCAACAGCAACCAGATGCTGATGGAGGTGATGGGCCTACATCTGCCGAGCGCGGCTTTCGTGCATCCGCACACGCCGTTGCGCGATGCGCTCACCGCCGAGGCGGCGCGCCGGGTGCTCGATCTCACATTCGAACGCGGCAACTACACGCCGATCGGCCATGTCGTCGATGAAAAGGCCATCGTGAACGGCATCGTCGCGCTGCTGGCGACGGGCGGCTCGACCAATCACACGCTGCATCTCGTGGCGATCGCGCGTGCGGCGGGCATCGTCATCGACTGGAACGATTTCGACGAACTCTCGCAAGCGGTGCCGCTGCTCGCGAAGATCTACCCGAACGGCAAGGCCGACGTGAACCACTTCCACGCGGCGGGCGGCGTCGCGTTCCTCGTGCGCAACCTGCTCGAAGGCGGCTTGCTGCATGAGGACGTGCAGACGGTCGTCGGCCGAGGTCTGTCGCATTACACGAAGGAGCCGAAGCTCATCGACGGCAAGCTGCAATGGGTCGACGGCGCTGAGGAAAGCCACGACACCAAGGTGCTGCGCGGCATCGGCGAGCCTTTCCAGCCGGACGGCGGACTGCGTCTGATGCAGGGCAAGCTCGGTCGCGGCGTGATCAAGATCTCGGCGGTGGCGCCGGAGCATCGCGTGGTGAAGGCGCCGGCCATCGTCTTCAATTCGCAGGAAGAAGTGCAGGAAGCGTTCGACAAGGGCGAACTGAAGCGCGATTTCGTCGCCGTCGTGCGTTTCCAGGGCGCGCGCGCGAACGGGATGCCGGAGCTGCATCGGTTGACGCCGCTTCTCGGCGTGTTGCAGGATCAGGGCTTCCATGTCGCGCTGGTGACGGACGGTCGCATGTCGGGTGCGTCGGGCAAGGTGCCGGCTGTTATTCACGTGTCGCCTGAAGCGCTGCTGCAAGGTCCGCTCGGCAAGGTGCGCACCGGCGACATGCTCGTCATCGACGCGCCCGCGGGCGTGCTCGACATCGAGATCGGCGCGAGCGAGTGGGAAGCGCGCGTGGTCGAAGCGCCGCGGAACCAGGCGGAGAACGAAGCCGGCTTCGGGCGCGAGTTGTTCGGCGTGTTCCGTAGCGCGGCGCTGCCGGCGGAAGAGGGCGCTTCGGTGTTCGGCGCGCTGATCGGCGCATCGGCCGGCCAGGACGGGCAGGCGAACGGCGCGGCGAACACGCAGGAAAGAAACGCGCTTCGCGACAACGCGCGCGCGGCGGCGTCGGCGCTGAACAAGGCGCACGCCGCGCATTGAGTGCGCACGCGCTCGAATCTGAGAGAAACCCGCGGACCGATGGAACAGGTGCCGCATCAAAGACCAGGAGTCGCAACAAATGAAAACGGTGAGTGAAATCGTGCGTCTCGGGCCGGTGATTCCGGTCCTCGCTTTCGAAACGGTCGAGCAGGGCGAACACGTGTCGCGCGCGCTGCACGCGGGCGGCGTGAAGGTGCTGGAGATCACGCTGCGAACGCCGGCGGGCATCGGCGCGATCGAGCGCGCGAGCGAGCTGGCGGACGATATCGTCGTCGGTGTAGGCACCATCACGAAGCCCGAGCACTGCGCCCAGGCAAAGAAGGCGGGTGCGCAGTTCGGCGTGTCGCCCGGTCTCACCAGGGACATGCACAAAGCCGCGCAGGATGCCGGTCTGCCGCTCCTCCCGGGCGTGATGACGCCGAGCGACATCATCACGGCGATGGAACTGGGCTACGAGATCGTCAAGTTCTTCCCGGCGCAGCAGGCGGGCGGAATTCCGATGTTGCAGGCGTTCTACGGACCGTTCCCGAATCTGAAATTCTGTCCGACGGGCGGCATCACGGCGGAGACCGCGACGAGCTTCCTTGCGCAGCCCAACGTGGTGTGCGTCGGCGGTTCATGGCTGACGCCGAAAGCCGCGCTGGCGGCGCAGAATTGGGAAGAAGTCACGCGGCTCGCGCGTGCCGCGAGCGAACTCGCGCCGCACAACTGAAGCTTTCGCGAAAGCGCGACGCCACGCGTCGCGCTTTCATCGCCGTTTTCCGGCAACCGCCGTCTGCGGACGGCTTGATCCATCTCCGCTCCCATCCTTCGCATCGCCGGACCAGTCGCTCGCCGTCGATCGCGTCACGCTCATCGTCGCCTGGCCTCGAGCCGAATCATTTCCCCAGCGTTGACGGTTCACCGCATCATGCATTCAGATGCGCGTCTTATTGAATGTCTGCTGTAAGACGCATGCTGCGATCATTGATTTGGCGTCCACGGCATTTCGATGCCGTTCGATTCAGCTTTTGAAGCACATCGATAATCGAATCGAAATAGTGAACGCCACTTCAATTTATTGCGCCCGCCATCGCGATAAGACTAATCTCATTAAATCTCAAAGATTGTTAAATTTAGAGATTATTCTATGTACTTGATCTCATCGAAGATGCATACAGGGGCGCAGCCGCTACCCTTATCGCCCTCTCGTCTCTCGGGCATGGCTTTGAAGCGATCGTAGCGCGCCGCTCCGGCGCGCGTGCTGCAGCATGATGCGGATCGCTAAGGATTGAAGCAGCGGCTTTTTCTACAAGCGCATCATCGTATTTTTGGGATATAAATCCGGTGACTATTCGAGTCGGAATTTCAGTCGTCACGCATCACGGTCAGAACATCTGGCAAAACGGTCTTGGTCAGAATGTGATCTTTTTTGCTGAAGTACTGCAGAAACTTCCATTCGTGGAAAGCGTTTCGCTGATCGATGTCGGCGATCAGAACGCCATGCCACCGCAAGTCGCTACGGCGTCGAAAGGTTTGCACATCATGTGCATTCAGGAAGCGACCGACGCAGTGGAAGTCGTATTCGAAATGGGCGGCGCACTCGACACGCAATGGCTCGATCTCATGCGCGCCCGGGGCAAGAAGGTGGTGTATTACTGCTGCGGTCAGCCGTATGTCGGACTGGTGGAGGCGCCGGTGTTCGACAAGCCCCTCCACTTCATGCGACCGGAGCGTTACGACGAAGTGTGGCTGATGCCGAAGGATCGCCTCTCCGTCCCGATGATGCGCACGCTGCATCGTTGCGACGTGCACCTGATTCCGTTCATCTGGCATCCGCAGCTTCTCGAACGGCGCATCGCCGAAGTCAATGAGCATGGACTCACGTACGGCTATCAGAAACGAACCGATGTCGCGTTGCAGGGGCCGCCGCACACTCAAGGTTTCCGCGTGGCCATGTTCGAACCCAACATTTCAGTCGTCAAAACGTCCAGCATTCCGATGCTCGTTTGCGAAGAGGCGTATCGCGCCGATCCTTCGAGCGTTTCGCATATGCACGTGCTCAATACGCTGCACATGAAGGATCACCCGACGCTCACCTACATGGCCAACTCGCTGAATATCGTCAAGGACAGCAAGGCGACGTTTCACGGCCGCAATGACATCGCCGGCTTCATGGCGCAATTCGCCGACGCGGTGGTATCGCATCAGTGGGGCAACGACCAGAACTATCTGTATCTCGACGTGCTCTATGGCGGCTATCCGCTCGTGCACAACTCGCAGTGGTTGGACGCGGGCTACTACTACCCCGGTTTCAACGCGCAGGAAGGCGGTCGCCAGTTGCTGCGCGCCGCGCGTGAACACGACGCGTCGCTCGCCGATTATCGCCAGCGTGCGCAGCGCGTCATCGATGCGGTCAATCCGTTCAATCAAGCCAACCTGCACGCCTTCGCGGACCGGTTGCTGCATCTCTGTCATCGCAGTGGGGCGAAGCTCGGCGTATGAACAAGCAAGCCAGTAGCCGTATGCCGGAGCGGCTGAATGTCGGCGTATCGATCTTTATTCGCAAGGGCGAGCAATCGCTCTGGGAAAACGGCATCTTTCAGAACTGCCTTTATCTGGTCATGCTGCTGACTCGCTCGCCGCGCGTCAAATCCACGTATCTCGATGTCGATCACATAGTAGTTGCCCAAACATGACGAAGACATTCGACGAAGCGATGAACGAGCAACAGGGCAATGGAGCGGGCAATAAAGAAGCTGCGTATTGGTATCACGATCGGACTGCATCACGAGGCCGAAACGCTGTGGAACATCGGCATCAAGCAGAACGCCGTGTTTCTGGCGGAAGCGCTCAAGAATTGTCCTAATGTGCAAAGCGTCGTGCTCGTCAACACGACGCATATCCGCATCACCGATCAGTTGCCGTGGGATCTGGATCGCTGGCCCACCAGAATCTTCCACGACGTCAAGGACGATCTCGACGTGCTGATCGAGCTCGGCGGTCAGATGGATCCGATGGCGACGGACTATCTGAAGCAGCGCGGCGTGCATCTGGTGTCATACTGCGTTCGACTCGGGAAATCGCGGAGCCTTACTGCGCAAGGCTTTGCGGCCGACCGCGCGGCGCGCGGCACAGCATTCCGGCACAAAAGACGCTAAACGCCTCCTTAAAAAGTGTGCCGACGCGCTTTAGAGTCACCGCTCGGGCGAGTTCGCGTGACACCTAAGTGGCGCGCTCGTCCGGAGAAAACCGACACGCGCGATCGCACTAAAAGCTGAAGTCGACCGCCGCGCAACCGGTCGACGGTCCGGTCCGCGGTCCGGGCCATGCGCGGCTTCCAGGACAATCCGGACCCGACCGATTCGATGGACAGCCTATCGTCACGTGCGGCGTCGGCGCATCGCTGTGCTTTTGGTTCGCATAAAAGTAAGTCGGGTAGCACACCCAAACGAGGCAACGCGGACTGTGGTATCCGCCGAATTCGAGATAGCCGGATAGCCGAGTATGAGAAGCCGGACTTCGATTGCCACGGATTGCTTATTCCCGCATCCGCTTATTCCCGCATCCGCCGCTTATTCCCGCTTCATATTATCTGACTGGCTAATCGGCCCAGATGCTGATCGGCTTCCACAGAATCGGCAGCGGAAATTGAAACTGAATTCGCATTACTAGCGGCGCTGGTTAAAGCTTGACGTGAATGCCGGAACGCGAAGTGGGGCTTCGGCGCGGGAGGACGCGGCTGGACCCTACGCCAGCGGCCCATAGACTGCGGCCAAGCGGATTAGTTCAATCCGAAGTGATGCTTTCTTCCGGACCGTCATCAGTTCGCAATACGGTTCAAGTCAGCCGTTGCGCTGTCCGAATACGAGGACGCTTTGGGGCCTGTAATGGATGAAACCAAATGTGTCGCGGAATTGCAACATATTATGAAACGGGGCCAAGCAAGCGGTATCCTTCGCTTCGTCATTAGCGCACAACCTATAAATACCGGAGTGTATTGTATGAACCGAACGAAAATCGCGACGCTCTCGCTGGCGCTCCTCGGCGTCACCGGCGCAGCACAAGCCCAAAACAGCGTGACGCTCTATGGCGTGATCGATACTGGTCTGGGTTACGTGAGTCACGCCAACGCGAATGGCGATCACCTCTTTGGCATGATCAGCGGCAACCTATCGGGCAGCCGTTGGGGCTTGAAGGGTCAGGAAGACTTGGGTGGCGGCATGAAGGCGATTTTCCAATTGGAAAACGGCTTTGACGTCGGCACCGGCACACTGAACCAGGGCGGCCGCGAATTCGGCCGTCAGGCATACGTCGGCTTGAGCGGCAACCAGTGGGGCACGGTCACGTTCGGTCGCCAATACGACCCGTCGGTCGACATGGTGCAAGGCATCACCGGTGACAACTACTGGGGCGCCATCATCGCAACGCCGGGTGACGTCGACAACTACGACAACAGCCTTCGCGTGTCGAACGCCGTCAAGTACGTTTCGCCGAACTTCGCCGGCTTCCAGTTGGAAGGGTTGTACGGCTTCAGCAACCTGGCAGGCGCGACCGGCCAAGGCCAGACGTGGTCGGGCGCAGCAACGTATAACAACGGCCCGTTGGCTCTCGCGGCCAGCTACCTGTACGTGAACAACCCGAGCGCCGGCCGCACGACTAGCCCGGCCGGCGGCTGGAACAGCCCGTCGTCGGATTCGCTGTTCAACAGCACGATCAACAACGGCTATCAGACGGCGCACTCGATCGGCATCGCGCGCGCTGCCGGCCAATACTCAGTCGGCCCGATGACGTTCGGCGCTTCGTATAGCTTCGCGCAGTACAAGAGCGACGGCAACTCGACGTTCACGTCACAGGAGAAGTTCAACACGGGCAACGCGTTCGTGAATTTCCAGGCTACGCCGGCGATGCTGCTCGGCCTTGGCTACACGTACACGAAGGCAAGCGGCGATACGGGTGCCCACTACAATCAGGTCAGCTTGGGTGCCGACTACTCGCTGTCGAAGCGCACGGACCTGTACGCTGTCGGCGCATGGCAGAAGGCAAGCGGCACGCAGAAGGACGCGGCTGGCGTGACTTCCTCTGCACAAGCTTCGGTCGGTTCGTACGGCGGCAGCGGCTTCTCACCAAGCGGCTCGGACCATCAGGAAATCGTGATCGTCGGTGTTCGCCACAAGTTCTAAGCACATCTAGGCCACCACGGAAAAGCTCGAACGCGTTTGCGTTCGAGCTTTTTTGTTTATTGCGACGGGTTGACTGGCCTCGCGCGGCTATGCGCTCGGCAAGGCGGCGTTGTTGGACTCTACCGAGACAAGTTTGAACGTCATTGCTGTAAAATGTTTTGCGAAGCAACCGTGGTTCGAGGTGCGCCTCCCATTCGGGCAATGCAAGATTCATTGCAACTAAACTGAACGACAATTAAATCCATCGATGCACGACGGTCAGCCGCGAGGGCTAAGACCATCGTTGGATTTTTAATGACTCTCTGCAATGCGGTTACTCTTGGTTGAGGGCGATGACGCAAAAGCCGAAACAGTGATTGCGTGGATGCGGCTCGCGGACTATTCAATAGACTGGAAAAGTGATGGCGCCGCTGCCAGGCAGGCGCTCTCCCGCGAAAATTATGATCTCCTGCTACTGGCACTGAATGTTCCGCAACTCGACAGCATCGAACTGCTCATTAGCCACCGAAAAGCCGGTGGCACAACCCCTGCGATCATCCTGACAGAACAAGGGGAAGCCGCCGAGCGCGTACGCGGACTGTATGCCGGGGCGGACGATCATATGACGAGGCCGTTGGATCAAGACGAGCTCTCGGCCAGGGTTCACTTTTGGTTACGCCGACGCAAAGGGCACGCGCAAAAATTGTTTCGGCACGGTGAACTGATGCTCGACCCCACTGCGCGCGAAGCAAAAATTGCGGGCAAGCCGCTGCATCTCACGCCGCGGGAATTTGCGGTATTGCACGCCTTGATTGAAGTGCCCGCGGCCGTAGTGAGTATGGCGGAACTCAAGAAGAAGGTGTACGCAAGCGCTGGAAAGGAAGAAAGCGGCACAAACACGATTCAGGTCTACGTGAATAGTTTGCGCCGCAAGCTCGGCGAAGACACCATCTTGACCATCCGCGGTGTTGGGTATCGCCTAAGCTGAGGCGTCAGGATTAGCGATCGATCGCCGGTCCGTGTAGTCGCACAGAGCCCTCGATCATTCGGCACATCGCAGCCTTATCAGGTAGAGCGGCGACGTCTGACAGTGACAGAATCGCGATCAGCGGCTTTCCCGGGATTCGTAGTCAATACGCCGGTAGGGCACCAATCAACGACGCGGAGGCGCAGAGCTTGAGCGCGCGATGAGAGCCGCCCGCTTAGGACTTCATGCACCTTGAACATCGCTGTCTTGGGATCCCCTTGCTCAACCAGACTGCGGGACGTAATGAGTATGTCCTGTTCGAACGGATCGGGGATGACAAGACGCTCGACTTCCCGAATGAACTGAAGCACGTCTCGATAGAGCAGGTCGGGGTACCTCCCGTCCTTGTAGCGGTTCAACTCGTTTACTAGTACCGTCCAGCGGTCGGCCAATTGACTGATGGTTTCCGGATAGCAGCGGCGCATGGGCGAACGTGTACGAGTGCGTGGAGTCTTGATTGTGCCCAGTCTTGCCGTCTGTAGTGCCATCCGAATACGCCGTGTCTCGCGAGTAGTGAATTCCTCGCCCAGCAGCGTCTCGAGCACTTCCAGCATTGAGTTGTCGCCCTGCTCAAAGCGCTTCAGAGTGGCATCTAGAGCTTCGAGAGCGCGTGGCATGCGCAAGCCAACGAGGTAACGCTGTATCCGCTCGACAGTCGAGCTTGGAACGCTGTTCATGCGTGCCTCCCAACGTCAGCTAGGCGTTTTGCGACCTGATCATAGAACGATAGGGGCCGGCGTGCGACGCGTGTATTTGAAGACGGCAGCGCGCGTCCGGTTTGCGGCTTGCGCTTACCGGAGCGCCTATGGCCAGGCAGCAGTGACGTTCGTCGTCGGCCTTCCAGCACGGGGTGCACTGCCAGCAGTTCGCCCTGCTCGTAGATCCGGATTTCGTGAGCCAGACTGTGAACTTCGAGGGTGCGTTTGCGAGTTCGGTCGGGCACGCTATAGTAGTTTCCGCCGACTGAGACGAGTCCTTCGTGACTCACACGCCGCTCGAGTCGGATCACGCCATTGAACAAACCGGCGGGAAGCGCTTGCAACGTCGGGCGCTCCTCAAGAAAATGCTCCGCGACAACTCGGTGCGTCGTGCCATGCACACGAACATTGGCTACTGAGTCAAGCCACTCACGCAACTGGCGATTCATGTCGGCAAGATTCTGAAATCGTCGAGCGAGGAAGAAGTCCTGACGGATGTATCGAAATGGGCGTTCGACGCGATATGCCTTGCATGCGCGCGGAGCAAAGCCATAGTGCTGCGCGAATGCGACGAGCTTTGCGTTGTAGACGATGTGCTTCTCGACTTCGCCCAGCACGGCCGCCTTCATGCGGTCGTAAAGCACCTCTCGAGGAACACCGCCGATGTGCTCAAACGCTTCCATGTGACAGCGCAAAACCGTTTGAAGGTCTTGGTGCTCGACGAAGCGGCCCCACAAATAACGGCTGTGTCCAAGCACGAGCGAGAACAACCAGATCGAGCGCCGCTGTCCAGGGACGTCATCAAATTCGACATTGAAGTGAGCAAAGTCCACCTGAGCTTGAGCTCCAGCCGGCGTCTCGAAGCGCACCTCGAAGCCACGCTGCTTGGGTGGACGAACTTCTCGGATCAAATCGACCAGGACAAAACCGTGTCCATCGGTGTCGGCGGTGCGTCGTACCAGGGCTACGGCGCTGCGGCGGTCGCGCTGAACCTTCGCGTCACGCAGAACCTCATGCTGAAGGCCGATGCGGGCACCACCCGCGGCGGTACGGTATACGGAGCGATCGGATCGTATCGCTGGTAAGAGAGTGCGCGGTGCCAACGCGCGCGAGTTCCAACGCGTTTCCGGCAATTCGAACCGATGTCTCGGCAGAGCATCGGTTTTTTTCTCTTGACGTCCGACTGACGACGGAACGGCCACGTTCCTGTGCCGAGCGCGTTTTGCAGTCGATTTGCCCGCCAGCAAGTAAAATTCCGTTGCCCAGCGCCGTGTTTGCGCTTGCTGGACATTGCCGATGTGTGCAGTGCAGCGACGGCAAACGCATACATAGCGCACAAACCTCAACAAAATCAAAGGAGGCGTTATGCCAGCCGTCCACGGGAGCATGCTCTTGCTCTACGCGGTGATCGCGATCGCGGTTCTGATCCTGATGATCGCGCGCTACAAGGTTTACCCGTTCCTCGTTCTCATGATCGTGTCCGTGCTGCTGGCCCTCGCGGTCGGCATGCCTATGGACAAAATCGTGAAGTCGTTCGAAACCGGCAACGGCAACACGCTCGGCCACATTGCGGTCGTGGTCGGTCTGGGTACGATGCTCGGCAAGATGATGGCCGAATCGGGCGGCGCCGAGCGCATCGCGAATACGCTGATTCATCTGTTCGGCGAAAAAAACATCCACTGGGCGATGATGGTCGTCGCGATCATCGTCGGCTTGCCGGTGTTCTTCGAAGTCGGCTTCGTGCTGCTGATTCCGATCGCGTTCAACGTCGCCAAACGCACCGGCAAATCGCTGCTGCTGATCGGCCTGCCGATGGTCGCCGGCCTCTCGGTGGTCCATGGCCTGATTCCGCCGCACCCGGCCGCGCTGCTCGCGGTGCAGCAATATCACGCCGACATCGGCAAGACGATTGCCTACGGCCTGATCGTCGGCGTGCCGACGGCGATCGTCGCGGGTCCGCTGTTCGCGCTCCTGATCCACAAATACATCAAACTGCCGGATGCGAACGCGCTCGCCGACCAGTTCACCGAAAAGCACGGCGATACGCAGACGAAGCGCGATCTGCCGAGCTTCGGCATCACGCTGTTCACCATTCTGCTGCCGGTCATTCTGATGCTGGTCGGAAGCTGGGCGGATCTCGTCTTCGCGCCGAAAACGCTGCCGAATGATCTGCTGCGCTTCATCGGACAATCGGACATGGCGCTCCTGATCGCCGTGCTGGTCAGCTTCTGGACCTTCGGCGCGGCACGCGGCTTCAATCGCGAGCAGATCCAGAAGTTCTGCGGCGAATGTCTCGCGCCGATCGCGGGCATCACGCTGATCGTCGGTGCGGGTGGCGGTTTCGGCCAGGTTCTGCGCGATAGCGGCATCTCCCAGCAGATCGTCGCCACCGCGTCGCAGGCGAACTTGTCGCCGCTCTTGCTCGGCTGGTTCGTCGCCGCGCTGATCCGTCTTGCCACCGGCTCGGCGACCGTCGCGATGACCACCGCCTGCGGCATCGTCGCGCCGATCGCTGCCGCGGCCGGCGGCCACACGAGTCCGGAACTGCTGGTGCTCGCCACCGGCTCCGGCTCGCTGATTTTTTCGCATGTGAACGATGGCGGCTTCTGGCTGATCAAAGAGTATTTCGGGATGACGGTCGGACAAACGTTCAAGACGTGGTCGTTGCTCGAGACCATCATTTCCCTGATGGGCCTCGGTTTGACCTTCGTGCTTGCGGCGTTCGTCTAAGGAGAATCAGATGATTTTGATCGCGATGGGCGTGTCGGGCGCCGGCAAGTCTTTGATCGGCGAACTGCTGGCGGAACGCTTGCAATGTTCGTTCACCGATGGCGACGCGTTTCACAGCGCCGCGAATAAGGAAAAGATGCACAAGGGCATCCCTTTGACGGACGACGACCGTTGGCCGTGGCTGAGGACGATTCGCGCCGCGATCGAGGAAAAGCAGCGCGCGGGTGAGACAGCCGTGTTCACGTGTTCGTCGCTGAAACGTTCGTATCGCGACATCCTGCGCGAGGGCGACAAGGACGTGTGCTTCGTCTATCTCGAAGGCACGTTCGAGGTTTTGCACGAGCGGCTTGGATCGCGCACGGGCCACTTCTTCGAACCGTCGCTGCTGCAGAGCCAGCTCGATACGCTCGAACCACCGGGTGAGGACGAGGCGATCATCGTGAGCATCGAGCATACGCCCGAGGAGATCGTCGATATCGTGATTGAGGAACTCAAGACGCGCGACTGATTGGCGCTTCGATCAAGAAAAAGGCCCCGCGTCGCGAGACGCGGGGCCTTTCTCATTGGTGCGATGCCGCGCGATCTTTAAGCGATGCGCTTCGCCAGTTCGACGGCCTTGCCGATATACGAGCCGGGCGTCATCTCCAGCAGCAGCTTCTTCGCATCGGCCGGAATCGCCAGTCCGCCGATGAAAGTCTGCAGTGCCTCGCGCGTGATGCCTTTGCCGCGCGTGAGCTCCTTCAATTGCTCATACGGATTCTCGATGCCATAGCGGCGCATCACCGTCTGAACCGGCTCCGCGAGCACTTCCCACGTGTTGTCGAGGTCTTCGTTCAGGCGAGCCGCGTTCACTTCCAGCTTGTCGAGGCCGCGGATCAGCGCGTCGTACGCAAGCAGCGAATAGCCGAACGCCACGCCGATGTTGCGCAGCACGGTCGAATCCGTCAGATCGCGTTGCCAGCGCGACACCGGCAGCTTTTCCGAGAGATGGCGCAGCGTCCCGTTCGCGAGGCCGAGGTTGCCTTCGGAGTTTTCGAAATCGATCGGATTGACCTTGTGCGGCATCGTCGACGAACCGATCTCACCGGCCTTCGTCTTTTGCTTGAAGTAGCCGAGCGAGATATAGCCCCAGACATCGCGATCGAGGTCGAGCAGGATCGTATTTGCGCGCGCGACGGCGTCGAACAGTTCGGCCATGTAGTCGTGCGGCTCGATCTGGATCGTGTATGGATTGAACGTGAGCTTCAGGCGATTCTCGACGACATCCTTCGAGAACGCTTCCCAGTCGAACTCCGGATACGCCGACAGATGCGCGTTGAAGTTGCCGACCGCGCCGTTCATCTTGCCGAGCAGCTCGACTTTCTCGATGCGCTGGATCGCACGCGCGAGACGCGCGCCGACGTTGGCGATTTCCTTGCCGAGCGTCGTGGGGCTGGCGGGCTGGCCGTGCGTGCGCGAGAGCATCGGCTGCTCGGCGTGCGCATGCGCGAGCTTCACGAGGCGTTCATGCACCGAGCGCAGCGCAGGCAGGATAACGCGCTCGCGCGCGCCGGCGAGCATCAGTCCGTGCGATGTGTTGTTGATGTCTTCCGACGTGCACGCGAAGTGGATGAACTCGCTGGCGCGTTCGAGTTCCGGCTGGCCCTTGACCGACTCCTTGAGCCAGTATTCGACGGCCTTCACATCGTGATTCGTGACGCGCTCGATGTCCTTGATGCGCGCGGCGTCGTGCGCGGTGAAGCGCTCGGCGAGGCTCAGCAGGAACTGCTCGGACGCTTCGGAAAAGCGCGGCACTTCCGCGAAGCCCGCACGCGACAGCGCGATCAGCCAGTGAATTTCGACCGTCACGCGATGACGCATGAATGCGGCTTCGGAGAGCCAGTCGCGCAGGGCTTCGGTCTTGGCGGCGTAGCGGCCGTCGAGCGGCGAGAGCGCGGTGAGCGCAAAGAGGGTATCGGGACGGGTATCGGACATGATTGCGTGCCGCAGGAAGGAAAAGACGGGAGAACCGCGCATTTTACCATCGGATGCGTCCCATTCCCGGGCGCTCAGCGGCTGCGCAGTTCTCGGTCGAGTGCTTCCAGCTGCGCGGGCGTGCCGACATTCTCCCAGCGGCCTGTGTAAAGCTCGCCGCTCGCGCGTCCCGCCGCGACGGCTGCGCGGTAGTAGGGCGTGAGCGCGCGGCGCGTGCCGGGTGCGAGATCGCGAAACATGCGGGTGTCGTAGAGGCCGATGTTGCCGAAGGTGAAGCGCGGCTCGCCATCGAGCGCGAGCGTGCCGTCGTGCAAAGCGAAATCGCCTTTGGGATGAAACGGCGGGTTCGGCACCATCACGAGATGGATGCCAGGTTCGTCGCGTGTTTCCAGCGCTGTGGCGCGGTCACGCAAGGTCGCGTAATCGAAATCGCAGAAGACGTCGCCGCTCACCGCGATGAACACGCCATCCCCGATCAGATGCAGCGCCTGCGCGATGCCGCCCGCCGTTTCCAGCGCCTCGGTCTCGGGCGAATAGCGCAATTCGACGCCCCAACGCGAGCCACGCCCGAGCGCCTTTTCCATCTGCTCGCCGAGCCACGCATGATTGATGACGATCGTTTGCACGCCTGCCGCCGCGAGGCGCTCGATCTGCCACACGATGAGCGGCTTGCCACCGGCTTCGAGCAACGGTTTCGGACAGGTATCGGTGAGCGGGCGCATGCGTTCGCCGCGTCCGGCGGCGAAGATCATCGCCGTTTTCAAAGCGTGCGTCATCGTGATTTAAAAGGTATAGCCGACTTCGACCGCGCGGCCTTCCAGCGAATCGAGCAGCCGCGCGAACGGCCACAGCGGCGCATAGCGCTCGGCGACCTTGCGCGCATAGCCGATGAAGCGCGGCAGATCGGCGAGATAACGCGGCTTGCCGTCGCGATAGTGGATGCGCGCGAAAAGACCGAGCACCTTGATATGGCGCTGCAGGCCCATCCATTCGAGCTGGCGGTAGAACTCGCCGAAATCCGGATCGACCGGAAGCCCGGCTTTCTTCGCGCGCTCCCAGTAATAGGCGACGCAATCGAGCTGAAACTCTTCGTCCCAGCTGATGAACGCGTCGCGCATCAACGACGCCATGTCGTAGGTGATCGGGCCGTACACCGCGTCCTGGAAGTCCAGCACGCCGGGATTTGGCTCGCACACCATCAGATTGCGCGGCATGTAGTCGCGCAGCATGAAGGTTTGCGGCTGCGCGAGCGCGCTCTGCACGAGCAGCGCGAACGTTTCGTCGAGCGTCTTGCGCTCGTCGGCGGTGACTTCCCGGCCCAGATGGCGGCCGATGAACCATTCGGGCAGCAGTTCCATCTCGCGGCGCAGAAACGCTTCGTCGAAGACCGGCAGCACGCCTTCGCGCGCGGTTTGCTGGAATTGGATCAGCGTGTCGATCGCGGAGCGCATCAAAGGCCGCGCGTTTTTCTCGTCGAGAACGGAAATGTAAGTCGTCGTGCCGAGATCGGTCACGAGCATGAAGCCGGCGTCGAAATCGGCTTCGAGAATTTTTGGCACGTGCACGTTCGCCGCTTCGAGCAGACCTGCGACTTGCACGAACTCCCGGCACTTTTCCGGCGGCGGCGCATCGACGGCGATGAGGGTCTTGCCGAACGTCGAATCGCTTTCCAGCCGGAAATAGCGGCGAAAGCTTGCATCGGCGGAGGCGGGAGCGAGACTCGCGAGGTTCAGCCGGTAGTGTCCGGTGAAATTGTCGAGCCACGAGCGGAGTTGGTTCAGGCGGGCGTCGGAAGGAATGTGCGTCATAAATTCGAGGGGCCAAACATCTTGCCATATAATACCCCACGACTTTTTTAAGCGATCCGTTTCACGCCTGGCGCCAGGCCCCCGACGACTGTGAGCGTCACCGTTCGATGGAGTGTCGTTCCCGCTTGGCAAGGACCGTCAAGTTCGTGACTGTGGGAAGGGCGCGGCCGCCTGCCCGGCGGCATCGGGCGCGTGGGACGCGAACGGGATCGAACCGCCACCCATACATGCCGCCACGACAGTTTCCCGTATCGAAAATCCAAGGCGACGCTCAGCCACGCAGGCGGCGGCTCGTCGTCGCGCTTCTATCCGTTCCGGGTCTGATGCCCGCTCTCGCGCACGCCCAACTCGGGGGCGACGCCGCTTATCCGCAGCCGCTCGACGGCCCCGGCAGCCTGCGCCTCGCGCCGCAACTGGAAGAGCGCCCGCTGCAAAACGGCCAGCAGCCTTCGACATTCCTCCTGAGCGACAAGGCCACCGGCACCACCGACGAGGACATGGCGGCGAAGGGCTCGGCGGAGATCCGGCGCACGGTGACGGTCATCAAGGGCGACGCGCTGCATTACGACCAGGATACGGACATGGCCGATGCTTTCGGCAATGTCAGGCTGATCAACAACGGCGTGTCGTTCGTCGGTCCTGAGGCGCATCTGAAGGTGGAGGCGAACGAAGGGTTCATGACGAACCCGAAGTACCACTTCAACTTGACGGGCGGATCGGGCAGCGCCGAGCGCGCCGACATGATCGACAACGAGCGGGCGCGCATCGATCACGGCACGTACACGGCCTGCCAGTGCGAATCCGATCCGGCCTGGTACATCAAGGGCACATCGTTCGATTTCGACACCGGCGCCGAAGAGGGCATCGCGCATAACGGCGTGCTGTTCTTCCAGGGCGTGCCGGTTTTCGGAAGCCCGTGGCTGTCGTTTCCGCTCACCGGCGATCGTCGCAGCGGCCTGTTGCCGCCGACCTTCTCGCTCAGCTCGACGACCGGCTTCGAAGCGACGATTCCGTACTATTTCAACATCGCGCCGAATCGCGATCTGACTGTCACGCCGCGCATCATGACGCGGCGCGGCGTGCTGGGCGAAGCGACCTTTCGCTATCTGTCGCCCACTTACTCGGGCTCGTTCACCGGCGACTTTCTGCCGAACGACCGCGAGACGCACACGAACCGTTATGCGATCTTCTGGCAGCATCGCCAGAATTTCGGCAACGGGTTCGGCGGCTACATCAATTACAACAAGGTTTCGGACGATCAATATCCGGAAGACCTGGGCAACGCGTCGAACCAGTTCCTGAACGGCACGCAACTGCTGTATCAGCAGGAAGCGGGGCTCACCTACAACAACGGCCCGTGGTCGGTGCTCGCGCGCGAGCAACGCTGGCAGACGCTGCAACCGTCGGTTCCGCCGTACGCGCGCGAGCCGCAGGTGAACGTTCAGTACAACAAGTACAACGTCGGCGGCTTCGATTACGGCGCGGAACTGGACACGACGCGCTTCACGATCACCACCGACGGCGCGACCGACGGCAACCGGCTGTACTTCAATCCGTACCTCAGCTACGGGATCAATGCGCCGGGCTACTTCGTCACGCCGAAGGTGCAGTGGCACTTCGCGTCGTACGACCTGAGCCATATCGCGACGACGCAGGTGGCGGGTTCGTCGCCGCCGGTGACGGGGCAGCCCAAGAATTTCACCGAATCGATTCCGACCATCAGCTTCGACACGGGTCTCGTGTTCGACCGCTCGGTGCGGCTTTTCGGGCAGGATTACATCCAGACGCTGGAGCCGCGGCTCTACTACGTCTACACGCCGTATCACAATCAGGACTTCGCGCCGATCTTCGATACTGCCGAAGCCGACTTCGGCCTGGCCGAGATCTACACGCCGAACACGTTCGTCGGCAACGACCGGATCGCCGACGCGAACCGCATCACCGCGGGCCTGACGACGCGCTTCATCAACCCGGCGACGGGCGACGAGCGTGCGCGTTTCGTCATCGCGCAGCAGTATTATTTCCAGAGTCAGCGCGTCACGATCACGCCGGGCCAACTGCCCGAGCAGGCGAAGCACTCTGACCTGATCGCGGGCGCGGCTATCAAGCTCGGAGCCGGTTTCGCCTCGGAAACGGCGTTCCAATATAATGTCGACAACAACCAGCTCGTGCGCTCGAGCATCGGTTTCGCGTTCAGTCCGGGCGAGCGCAGGGTGATCAACGTCGGTTACCGCTACACGCGTTCGAACCAGACCACCCTGGTGAACGAGCCGATCAACCAGATTCTGTTGTCCGGCGAGTGGCCGCTCACGAACCGCCTCTACGCCGTCGGCCGCGTAAACTATGATCTCGCGAGCCATCGTCTCGTCGACGGGCTGCTGGGCTTCCAGTACGATGCCGACTGCTGGGCGTTCGGCTTCGGCATGCAGCGTTACGCCAACGGCGTGAATACGCAGGGCCAGCCTTCGTCGGGCACGCGCGTGCTCGCGCAATTGACGTTCAAGGGCTTGTCGAATGTCGACAACGGCCTCGTCAGCGCATTCCGCGCGAGCGTCCAGGGTTATCAGCCGCCGCCTCCGGCCGCGCCTCCGCTCGCCCGGTACAGCGATTACGAGTAAGCCGCAACGCTCGCCCGCGCGCGGTATCCAATGTGACAGGCAGTGAATGGCGGCCCCGGCGCCGCACGCAGGGTGGAACACACAAGTAGGACACGATCGGGTGCAGCCCGTATTTGATGGAGTATCTGTGGCAAACGTGAATATGTTTCGATCGACGGCAATCGCAGCGGGCGTGCTCGCTGCCGCGCTGATCCTGAATTCGCCGGCCGGTGCGCAGGCGTTGTCGAATCGCAATGCGCAAGTCGCCGATTCCGTCGTCGCGGTGGTGAACGACGGCGTCATCACGCAGCGCGAACTCGAAGACCGCACCGCGCTCATCGCCAAGCGTCTGCAGCAGCAGAACGCGCCGGTGCCGCCCGCGGCCCAGATGCAGCAGCAGGTGCTCGATCAGATGGTCCTCGAGCGCATCCAGCTCCAGCGTGCGAAGGAAGACGGCATCAACATCGACGACGCGACCGTGAACCGCACGCTCCAGCGTCTCGCGCAGCAAAATCAGATGACGCTCGAAGTCTATCGCGCACGCATCGAGGCGCAGGGCGTGCCCTGGTCCACCTTCATGCGCGACGCGCGCACGGAACTCACGCTCTCCAAGCTGCGCGAGAAGGAAGTGGACAGCAAGGTCACCGTGTCCGACGGCGAAGTCGCGAACTACATCGCGAGCCAGCGCGGTCCGGGCGCGCGCAACACGAGCGATCTGCATCTTCAGCACATCATGTTCAAGCTCGCGCCGAATGCGCCGGAAAGCGACGTCGCGAAGGTCCAGGCCCAGGCCGACGCCGTGCTCAAGCAGGCGCAAGGCGGCGAGGATTTCAGCAAGCTCGCCAAGCAGAACTCGCAGGACACCGATGCAGGCAAGGGCGGCGATCTCGGCTTCCGCGCGCCGGCCTCGCTGCCTGCGGGCATCGTGAATGCGGTATCGACGCTGCGTCCGGGTCAGGTCGTGCCCACGCTTCTGCGCACCGACGGTGGCTTCGAGATCATCAAGCTGGTGGATCGCCGCGCGAGTCAGGGCACGGCCGCCGATGCGCCCAAGCTCGTGCAGACGCACGTGCGCCATATCCTGCTGCGTGTGTCGGACGGCATGTCGGAACAGACCGCGCGTCAAAAGTTGCTCGACATCAAGCAGCAAGTGATCGCAGGCGGCGATTTCGCCAATTTCGCGCGCACGTACTCGCAGGACGGCTCGGCGTCGCAAGGCGGCGATCTCGGCTGGATCAGCCCGGGCGAAACGGTGCCGGAGTTCGAGCGCGCGATGAACAATCTTCAGGACAACGCCGTCAGCGATCCCGTGCGAAGCGAATACGGTTATCACCTGATCCAGGTGCTCGGCCGTCGCGACGCGGAAGGCTCGGCGACGAAGCAGCTCGATATCGCGCGTCAGGCCATCGGCCAGCGCAAGGCCGAGCAGGCGTATTCCGACTGGCTGCGCGAACTGCGCGACACCGCGTACGTGCAGTACAAGGGCATCGCGGCCCAGCAGCCGCAATAGCAATAACATGAGTGCCGTCGACACCCGACCGCTTCACATCGCCATTACGACTGGTGAGCCTGCCGGTGTCGGCCCGGAACTGACGGCGGCGGCGCTCAGAGAGGCGCGCGAGCGCTGGCCGTCGGCGCGCTTCACGGTGCTCGGCGATCGTGACTTGCTGACGTCGCGCGCAGGCGGTGCGTGGCCCGCCGTGGGCGATGTCATCGAAATCGAGCATCACGCGCTTGCCGTGCCCGCCGAGCCGGGCAAGCTGAATGCGGCGAACGGGCGCTACGTGCTCGGTCTGCTCGATGCCGCGATCGACGGCGCGGTTTCGGGCCGCTTCGACGCCATCGTCACCGCGCCGCTGCAAAAGAGCACGATCAACGATGCCGGTGTTCCCTTCACCGGCCACACCGAATATCTCGCCGAGCGCACGCATACGCCGCGCGTCGTGATGATGCTCGCGGGTTCGAGCGAGCGTCCGTTGCGCGTCGCGCTCGCGACCACGCATCTGCCGCTGAAGGATGTGTCCGCGGCGCTCAGCATCGACGGCCTCGTCGAAACGCTCACCATCATCGATCACGATCTGCGCGCGCATTTCGGCTTGCCCGCGCCGCGCATTCTCGTGACCGGGCTCAATCCGCACGCGGGCGAAAACGGCTATCTGGGCCGCGAGGAAATCGACGTCATCACGCCCGCGCTGGAACGCGCCCGCGCGCGCGGCATCGATGCGCCGGGTCCGTATCCCGCCGATACGCTGTTCCAGCCGCGCTATCTGAAAGACGCCGATTGCGTGCTCGCCATGTTCCACGATCAGGGCTTGCCGGTGCTGAAATACGCGACCTTCGGCGAAGGCATCAACGTGACGCTCGGCTTGCCGATCATCCGCGCGTCGGTGGATCACGGCACCGCGCTCGATCTCGCGGGCACGGGCCGCGCCGATCCGGGCAGCATGATCGCCGCGATCGACGCCGCCGTCACGATGGCGCGGCACAAGCGCAGCGCCTGAACTCGCGCGCATTCATTCGAATCAGTATGTCGACCAAACATCAAGGCCATTTCGCGCGCAAGCGCTTCGGGCAGAACTTTCTCGTCGATCAGGGTGTGATCGATTCCATCGTCGATGCGATCTCGCCGAAGCGCGGCGAGCGCATGGTCGAGATCGGGCCGGGGCTCGCCGCGCTCACCGAGCCGCTGATCGAGCGTCTTGCCACGCCCGAATCGCCGCTGCATGCCGTGGAACTGGACCGCGATCTGATCGGACGGCTAGAGAAGCGCTTCGGTGACAGGCTCGTCGTGCATTCGGCGGACGCGCTCGACTTCGATTTCGGCGTGCTCGCGCTCGAAGGTGAGAAGCCCACGCTGCGCATCGTCGGGAATCTGCCGTACAACATTTCGAGCCCGCTGCTTTTCCACCTGACGACGTTCGCGCACAAGGTTGTCGACCAGCACTTCATGCTGCAGGACGAAGTGGTCGAACGCATGATCGCGGAGCCCGCGAGCAAGGACTACGGGCGTCTTTCGGTGATGCTGCAATACCGCTACGTGATGGACAAGCTGATCGACGTGCCGCCCGAGTCGTTCAATCCGCCGCCGAAGGTGAATTCCGCGATCGTGCGGATGATTCCGTTCGCGCCGCACGAGCTGCCCGAAGTCGATGACACCGTGCTTTCGGACGTGGTGAAGGCCGCGTTCGCGCAGCGTCGCAAGGTGCTGCGCAACAACCTGAGCGCGTACCGCGACACGATCGATTTCGATGCGCTCGGCTTCGATCTCGCGCGCCGCGCCGAGGAAGTGCCGGTCGCGGAATTCGTCGCGTTGGCGCAGGCGGTTCAGCGCTCGAAAGCCTGAACGCAGCCGGAATCCGCGAGCAGTTTCATCAACCGTTCCAGCCGCGCGCGCTGGTCGCGCTGCAAGCCGCGCGTCGCGCTCACCTGCCGCACGCGCGTGCGCCAATAGGTCTGTCCAAACAGCGAATTCGCGCCTTCCGCCGACAGCACGCGCTCCAGATGCCCGATCGCGGCATCGACATTCCTGGGCGTGTACGGGCTCGTGATCGTGGCGTCTCGCTCGAGTGTTTCGTTCATCGTTCTGGCCTCGTGTCGCGTTGAATCCGAGCGATGAATTCTGGGAGCGAGGCGGGACATTTCACGTCTCGAAGCGTCGGGCGAAACCGGGACGCGATGTGTCCGAAACGGCTGCTATGATCGTCGTCCGCATCGATGCGGGGCAGAAAGACATCCTTCAAGGGAGACAGCGCATGCGCTTCATACACGCGGCGGATATTCATCTCGACAGCCCGTTGCACGGCCTTTCCGCCTACGCGGACGCACCTGCCGACATGCTGCGCAACGCCACGCGCGAGGCCTTCTCGAAGCTCGTGTCGGTGGCCGTCGACGAGCAGGTCGATTTCATGGTGATCGCAGGCGATCTCTATGACGGCACCTGGCGCGATCACAACACGGGCATCTTCTTCTGCCGCGAGATGGGACGGCTGCGCCGCGCGGGCATTGCTGTCTACGTGCTCTTCGGCAATCACGACGCCGAAAGCGAAATGACGAGCCAGCTTCAATTGCCCGACAACGTCCACACGTTCTCGACGCGCAAGCCGCAGACCTTTCGCATCGACACGCTGAAGGTCGCGCTGCACGGCCACAGCTTCAAGGAGAAGGCGGTCACGACGAATCTCGTCACCGCATATCCGTCGCCGGTCGCGGGCTATTTCAACATCGGCGTGCTGCATACCGCGCTCGAAGGCGGCTCGATGCACGCGAGCTACGCGCCGTGCTCGGTCGCCGAACTACACGCGAAGGAATATCACTACTGGGCGCTCGGCCACGTCCACGATTACGCCATCTGGCAGGAAGCGTCGACCATCGTGTTTCCGGGCAATCTGCAAGGACGCAACATCCGCGAGACGGGCCGGCGCGGCGCGGTGCTCGTCACGGTGTCGGACACGGAAGAGGTGAGCGTCGAGCGGCTTTTCATCGACGTGCTGCGCTGGGAGTCGGTCACCGTGGATGCGTCGCAGGCGAGCACGCTCGATGAAGTGGCGCTCGCCATCGGGCGTGAGCTCGAAGCGCTCGTCGAGTCGGCGGCGTCGCCGGTGCCGCACGCGGTGCGCGTGACGATCACTGGCGCGACGCAGGCGCATGGCGAACTGTTCGGCCTGGCAACGCAACTGCGCGCCGAAGTGCTCGCGCAGATCGCCGCGATCAGCCACGACCGCCTCTGGCTCGAAAAAGTGAAGATCGCGACCGAGCCGCTCGCACACAGCGAACCGGCAACCGGGCGCATCGATGCGCTCGCCGATCTTCATGGCCTCCTGATCGAGGCCGAAACCGACCCGGAGTTTCTGAGCATGCTGAAGGAAAGACTCTTCGCGCTGGCGTCGCAGGCGCCGAGCGAATTGCAGAAGTCCGTGCCCGAGCTCGACCACGTGCGCAACGGCGAACTCGCGAAGCTCGTGAGCGAGGTGCGCTCAGGCCTGATCGCACAACTCGCGGACGCGGAGTAGGCCATGCGTATCGGCAAGCTCGAACTCATCCGCTACGGCAAGTTCACCGATCACGCCGTCGAGTTTCCGGCGGCGGAGCTCGATTTCCACTTCGTCGTCGGTCCGAACGAGGCCGGCAAGTCGACCATCAAGAACGCGATATCGGAACTGCTGTTCGGCATGCCGCACAGCTCGCCGCTCGCGTTCGTGCATCCGCAGAGCGATTTGCGTCTCGGCGCGTCGATCGAAGCGGGCGGCGAGACGTTCGCGTTTCATCGCACCAAGAGCCGCAAATCATCGCTCAGTGCGCTGAACGGCGATGCGCTGCCCGCCGATGCCCTGGCCACGTTTCTCGGCGCGGCCGACAAGAGCTTCTTCGAGCAGATGTACTGCCTCAATCACGAGGCGCTTCGCCGCGGCGGCGAGGCCATTCTCGATGCGTCGAGCGATGTCGGGCAGGTGCTGTTCCAGTCGGCGGCGGGCATCGCGAGTCTCGGTGACGTGCGTCAGCGTCTCGCGGACGAGGCCGACAAGCTCTGGGCGAAGCGCAAGTCGGGCGACCGCGCGTACTACATCGGCCTGAAGCAATACGACGAAGCCATCGCCGAGCTGAAGACCGCGAGCGTGAGAACGACGCAGTGGCGTCGCGCGCATGGGGCCGTTGAAGAGGCGGAGGAGAAGAGCCGCGAGCAAGAAACGCACCGCGTGGAACTCGAAGCGCAGCGCGGCAAGCTGGAGCGGGTGAGGCGCGTCGCGCCTTATCTGAACGTGTGGCGCGAGAAGGCGGCGGAGCTGCGCGAACTGGGCGACGTCGTCGATCTGCCCGCGAACGCCGAAGCGACGTTGCAAAACGCGCTGACGCGGCTCGCGACGGCGCAAGGCGCGCTCGATGTGCACGCGAAAACCGCGGAGCAATTGCAGATGGATCTGGCGGCGGTGCGCGTCGATCGCGCGTTGCTGGCGGCAGAAGCGCGCATTCGGGCGCTCGACGCGATGCGACAGCGCTGCGCGAATCACGCGAACGACATCGCGCGGCTCGAACAGGAAGTCGCGCTGCGCCTGCGGCAGATCGCGCAGGACGGCGCGCAACTCGGCTGGCCGCAAGACGAAGCGGGCGCGCGGTGCGCGATGCCCGGCGCGCTCGCGCTCCAGACGGTCACGAGCCTGATGCTCGAACGCGGCGAACTGGAACTCGCGGCACGCAACGCGGAGCAGGCAGCCGAAGCATGCGCGGCGCAGATCGACGCGCTGAAAGCGAAGCTCGCGGCGATCGCGAGCGGGGACGTATCGCCGGGCCTGCGCGCGGCGTTTCGTGCCGCGCAGAAGTATCGCGACGCGGGCGCGGCGAAGCAGCGCCTCGACGACGCGAAGCGTGACGCGGCGCACATGCTCGAAGCAGCGATTGCGTCGCTCGGTCGATGGTCGCGGCCGATCGCCGAACTGAAGGCGATGACGCTGCCGGCAGCGGAGCGCATCGCCGCGTTGCGCACGGAACGGCTGGATCTGATGTCGCGGGTGACGCTCGCGGCGGACCGTGCGAGGGAGGCGCAGGACACCCTCCACGCGACGCGCGCGGAACTCGACGATCTCGTCGAAGCGCACGATGTCGTGACCGGCGATCAGGTGCGCGATGCACGCGCCACACGCGATGCGGCATGGCGCGCGATCAAATCCGGCGACGTGGCGCCCGGTGAAGGCGCGTCCGGCTTCGAGCATGCGATGCACGCGGCGGATGGCCTGGCGGATCGCCAGCTTGGCTCGGTCGGCCACGCGACGCAGCTCGCGGCGTTGAAGCGGCGTATCGCGAGCGAGCAATCGACGCTTTCGCGGCGCGAAGAAAGCGTGCGCGAAGCCGAGTCGTCGTTGACGGTGTTCGACGAAGCGTGGCGCGCGCTCGCGGCACAAACGCAGCTCGCAGAGATGTCGCTGGACGATGCGCCGTCGTGGCTCGCATCGCGCGACAAGGCGCTGGCGGCGGCGCAGACGCTTGATGCACGCACGGAAGAATTCGCGCGCGAATCCGCCGATGCCGACGCGCGCCGCAGCGAGCTCGCGCGGCATCTGGAAGAAGCGGGCGCGCGCATCGACGCGGACGCCGGTCTCGGCATGCTGTGCGACGGGGCCGAAGCCCATATCGGCGCAATCGACGAGGCAGCTGTGACGCGGCGCCACGTCGCGACGCAGCTCGACGAAGCGCACGCCGAGCGCATCGCGCGGCAAGGCGCGGCGAAAGCGGCTCGCGAAGCATTCGAGCGCTGGCAGCGCGAGTGGTCGGCGGCGATCGCGAAGGCGGGTCTCGCGAACGCGGCGGATTCGCAGGCGGCGGCCGAAGCGGCCATCGACATCGCGAAGAAGATCGGCGAGCAGCTGACACAGATCGACGCGATGCGCAGCGGCCAGATCAACACGATGCGCGCGGCGCTCGCCGCGCTCGACGCCGATGCGTCACAGCTCGCGCGCGAACTCGACGAATCCCTCGCCACGCTCGGCGCGCACGCGATCGCGACGGAATTATCGGCGCGCCTGGATCGCGCGTGCGCCGCGCAAACCGAGCTGGAGCGCCTGAAGAAACGACACGCACAGGCGACGGAGCAGGTGAGCCAAGCCCGTGCGGACGTCGAAGAGGCGAAGGCAACGCTGCGTCCGCTCTACGAACGGGCCCGTGTCGATGCGCCCGACGCGCTCGCGGTCCTGATCGCGCAATCGCAGAAAAAGCGCGAGCTGACCGCCGCCGTCGACGACGCGCGCGCCGCGCTCATCAAGGGCGGCGACGGCCTGACGCTCGACGAGCTCGTCGCGGAACTCGAGGACGCCGACATGCCGAACGTGCAGGCCGAGCTTTCGCGCATCGGCGCTGCGCTGTCCGAGTCGGTGAGAATCGCGAGCGAAAGCGCGGCCGCGCTCGGCACCGCGCGCCGCGAACTCGACGCGATCGCAGGCGAAGCGAACGCCGCGCGCGCCGAAGCGAAGCGCCAGGAAGCGCTCGCCGTCATGGCCGATGCCGCCGAGCGCTTCGTGAAGGTCGAGACGGCATCGACGCTGCTGAAGTGGGCGATCGACCGTTATCGCGAGCGTCGTCAGGGCCCGATGCTCTCGCGCGCGAGCACGATCTTCTCGGAACTCACGCTCGGCACGTTCTCACGCCTCGTCGTCGATTACGACCGTCAGCCGATGGCGCTGTCCGCGATCCGCACCAGCGGCGAGCACGTCGAGATCGCGGGCATGAGCGAAGGCACGCGCGATCAGCTTTATCTCGCGCTGCGGCTGGCGGCGCTGGAGGAGCATGGCGAGAAGGCGTCGGCGCTGCCGTTCGTCGCCGACGATCTCTTCATCAATTTCGACGATGGCCGCGCGCGCGCCGGGCTGCGCGTGCTCGCGCACATCGCAAAACGCACGCAGGTGATCTTTCTGAGCCACCACGATCATCTGGTCGATATCGTTCGCGACGTGTTCGGACCCGAAGTCAACGTGCGCTACATGGGCTGACACGCTTCAGGCGCGCAGCATGCCGTCGAGGCGCAGCAAGGTTTCGCGCGCGCCGCCCGCTATGCCGACGCCGAAGGCCGGCGCAATCGCATGCTCGCGCGGATTGATGCGGATGACGCGCGGCCCGTTGCGCTCACTGAAGCGCCTCACCGTGGGCACCGTGCGGCCCGCGCCGAGCTCCACGACCACGAGCCTTGCGACGCCATCGAGCCACGCGGCGAGCCGCCGCGCCTGCCGCGCCGAGCGCGTCTCGATCCAGCTCCAGTCGCCGAACATGAGGATGTTCGGACGCGCGAGTGCGTGGCAATGCGGACAGCGCGGCATCGCGTTGACGAGCTCGCAGCGGCGCTCGTCGACGATGGGATCGAAACCGTCGGCGGGCCAGATGTCGTTCGTACACGCGTCGATGCATTGCAGCGCGTCGATCGCGCCGTGACACTCGGCCACGCGCTCGGGCCCGAAGCCCGCACGCTGGAACTGACCGTCGACATTGCTCGTGAAGACGAACGCGCCGCGCGGCATGCGCGCGGCCCAGCGCTTCAGCACATGAAAACCGTCATGCGGCGCGGTCGAGCGATACAGCGCAAGCCGATGCCCGTAAAAACCCCACGCGAGCTGGGGATGACGCACGAAGCCTTCAGGGTTCGCGATTTCCTCGAACGAAAAGCCGTGATTCCGCAGCGCCGGATAGGCGCGCCAAAACCCTTCAGGGCCGCGAAAATCCGGCAGTCCGGAGTCGACGCCCATGCCCGCGCCGGCGGTGATCAGCAAGCCATCGGCTTCGCGGAGCCATGCGGCGGCCTGCTCGAAGATCGCGGCTTGGTTCATTGCGCGTCGCCCTGACCATAGCGCCGCGCGAGCTTCCGATAGTCTTCGGCGAATTCGTCGCGCAAACCGTGAGGCTTGAGAATCTCGACACCCGCGCCGAGCGCGCGCAGCCACCAGCGCAGCTTGAGACTCGGCGTCACGGTGCCCGTGACCTTCATGCGGCCATCGGGAAGCGTGTCGATTTGCTGATCCTTCGACATCGGCGATTCGCGCAGCTGATTGCCGGCGTTGCCGTCGAAAGCGAGTTCGAGACGCACCGGCGGCTCGGGCAGGAAGTCGAATACCTGCTGCGTCTCGATGTATTTGCGCAGCTTGAAGTCTTCCGGGTACGTGAACGAAGCGCCGGATTCTGTCACCGAGCGGATGCGGTCGAGCCGGTAGAGCGTGCGCATCCACTCCGTTTCGCCCTTTTCCGGACGCGGCGCGCGATTCGGGTCTTGCGCGACCATGTACATCACGCCGGCCGATTCGACGAGCGCGAGCGGCCAGAGCGTCCTCGTTCTCGGCTCGTTGCCTGGCTCGCTCTTGTAGGCGGCGCGGTATTGCACGAGCAGTTCGCGCTCGAAGAAGGTGGCGGTCGCGACGGTCTGGAAGATCTCCGGACGCAGCTTCGGCCGAATCAGCGTGAAGGCGCCATCGACGGAATCGATCTTGTCCGCCCATGCCCGGTAGATGCGGCTGTCGGCCTTTTCCTGCGACAGCCGCGCTTCGGCCGCCTTGAAGAGCGGATCGATGTCGCGCGTGACGGCGTTCGGCAGCTTGTTGCCCGCGAAGCGCTGCAGGATGTGAAACGCGACCGCCTCCGACGCGCTCATCAGGCCGCTCACGCCTTCCTGCAAGCCGTGCAGCCATGGCTTGCGCTGCCAGTGCAGCTCGCGCCCGTTGATCATCGACACGACGCGCGCGTCAGCTTCGAGCGCGCTCAGGTGGCGCTGCACCTTCTTCGTATAGCCGACGCGATGGCCGCGCTCTTCAAGCCGCCGGCGCACTTCGGGCGTCGAAAGCCAGGCAGTCGCGTCCCGTTCGGTAGGCAGCACGCGGAGGATGGCTTCGTCGAGGCTGGAGGTCATGGGGCTCGGAAAGAAGAGTGTCGGTCTCGATTATAGGGACGATCGAGACAGATGGTGTCTTGATGGCACAGGAGGTGAATCGCGCTGCTCTTATCCGGCTATGACGCTAGGGAATCCGTAGTAATAGTGGATGCGAGTGGTTTATCCGCCTTTTCTAGACGCCTGCGGAAGGTGGCACGTCTTAGATGCCGATTGAATCGATTGAGAACCGCAGGTGCGGCGCGCAATGGGAACGTCGGACTGAGGAAAAGCGTCGGTGGCGCAGGGCGCACCGATGCGTGCGGGCGGCTACTGAAGATATGGCGCTAAGCAAGCCGGCCATCGTTAATCGGTTGTCTACAAGAAATCCACAAAGCAAAAAGCCCAGTCGCGATGACTGGGCTTTCTACTTGTTTCTTTTGGTAGGCCGTACGGGATTCGAACCTGTGACCAACGGATTAAAAGTCCGCTGCTCTACCAGCTGAGCTAACGACCCGAAAGAGGCAAAATTATAATCGGCGGTTCGGAGATTTGTCAACCCTTCGCCGAAGAACAGCCGAAACTTCGAGAGAAAACGCCCGCAGCTTTCATTGCCCGCGGGCATTCTCTTCGAGAGGCGCGAAACACAGGCGCCGGACACACCGCTTACTTCACCTGCGACATCTTGCTCTGCGCGGTCTGCGCGACTTCCGTACCGCCGTACTGCGAGATGATCTGCTGCAGCGTCTGCTTTGCAGCCGCCTTCTGGCCTTGCTCGATCTGGTTGTTCGCGATAGCGAGCAACGCCTCGGGCGCTCGCGGATGCGTCGGATACTGCTTCACCAGGTCCTGCCAGATCGCCGTCGATCCCTTGTAGTCACGCTGAGCGTACAAGGCATTGCCGAGCCAGTACCGCGCCGTGGGCTGATACGGGCTCTGCGGATACTTCGCCACGAACGCCTTGAATGAGGCCGCGGCGTTCTTGTAGTCACCGTTACGGAATTGAGTCGACGCTGTGTTGAACGCTTCCGTCTCGCCAGGCTGCACCGAACCGGTCATGCCGTCGATCGTCTCCTGCTGCGGCTCGAATTTCTTCATGCGCGAGTCGAGATCGGCGTAGTAGTCCTTCTGCTGCTTCTGCAGCGTCGCGACCTGATTGGCCAGATCCTCGTTCTGGCCGCGAACCGTCGCGACCTGCTGATTGAGCTGGTCGATACGATTTTGCTGATCGAGGATCGTTCGCTGCGCGGCCTGCAACTGATTGGACAGGCTATCAGTCTTCGTGCGCAGATCGAGCACGGCTTTGCGTGCCTCGTTGTCGTCGAAGACGCCGGCGTGCGCGGGCACGCTCAGCATCGTCGAACCGAGCACGCATGCGGCTGCGGCGACGCGCAGCAAGGGGAAGCGATACAACATAGGGCGACTCACCCGTGTCTGGTTACGTTACTGTTGATAGACGAGGTCGGCGCGGCGATTCTGCGCCCACGACGATTCGTCGTGACCCGTCGCCATCGGCTTTTCCTTGCCGAGGCTCACGGCTTCCATCTGCGTATCGGCCACACCCATCAGCGACATTGCGCGACGCACGGCTTCCGCACGCTTTTGGCCGAGCGCGAGGTTGTACTCGCTCGTGCCACGCTCGTCGGTGTTGCCCTGGATCAGGACGTGACGCTCCGGATGGCTCTTCAGGTACGACGAGTGTTGCTGCAGCAGCGGCTGATAGTCGTCCTTCACGGCGTAGCTGTCGAAGTCGAAATAGATGCTGCGCTTGGCGAGCGGGCTGTTCGGGTCGTTCAGCGGATCGATGTTGACCTGCTTCACGTCCGTCGGGTTCGGCTGCGTGCCGACTGCACCCTTGTTCTGGCCTTCGTCGAGCTTCACGCCCGAGTGACACGCCGCCAATGCGCCGACCATCGCAACTGCCAGGCCGATACGAAGTTTCGACATCATGGTACCTCTCCTTGTGTTGTAGCTGAACGTTGTCTTTGAAACGTTATTGCTGAACTTATTGCATGAACGGACCCCAGGACGGCTCGCGCACCACACCGCCCTGAACAGACAAGACTTGCCGCGTACGACCGTCGGTCGAAACGGCTGCCAACACGCCACGTCCGTTCACTTGGGTGGCGTAGAGGATGTACTGACCATTCGCCGCGAAGCTTGGCGATTCGTCATGCGTCGTGTCGGTCAGCCCCGTCGCCGTGCCGGACGAAAGGTCCTGCAGATACAGCTTGAAGCCGCCGCCAGTGCGCGAAATGTACGCGAGTTGCTTGCCGTCCGGGCTCACGCGCGGGCTCGTGTTGTAGCTGCCCGCAAACGTCACCCGCTGGGCCGCGCCGGCGCTTTCCCCCGCCGCCGGCATCTTGTAGATCTGCGGTTGGCCGCCGCGATCGCTCGTGAAGTAGATGGAGTTGCCATCGGGCGAGAAGGCCGGCTCGGTATCGATGGAACTGCCTTGTGTGAGACGGCGCAGGCCGGAGCCGTCTGCGTTGACTTCGAAAATCTGCGTGTTGCCGGTGCGCGAGAGCGCGACCGCGAGCTTGCGGCCGTCAGGCGACCACGCCGGCGCACTGTTGTTGCCCTTCTGGTTCGACACGACGACGCGACGGCCCGTAGGCAGATCGTGGATGTAGACCACCGGCTTCTTCTTCTCGAAGGAGACGTACGCGACCTTCGTGCCGTCCGGCGACCATGCCGGCGAGATGATCGGCTCCGGGCTGGAGAGGGCGATCTTCGCGTCCTGGCCGTCCGAGTCCGAAATCTGCAATTGATAACGGCCGCCCGTCTGAATGACGTAGGACAGGCGCGTCGCGAAAACGCCGCGGCCGCCGAGCAGCTTCGCGTAGATGTAGTCCGCGATCTTGTGCGCGCTCATGCGCAGGCCGCTTTCGGCGCTGACGAGCGACAGGCCGCCGAGGTTCTGCTGCTTGACGGTGTCGTAGAGACGGAAGCGCACTTCGTACTGGCCGTTCGGCAGCTTGTTCACGCTGCCCGACACGAACGCGTCGGCGCCTTTCGCCTTCCACGCGCCGAGATCGACCGAATCGCCTTCGGCGACGGGCGTGCCGCCCGCGTCGATATTCGTGAACTTGCCGCTTCTCTGCAGATCCTGGCGAATGATCGCGCTGACCTGCTGCGCCGAACTCGCTTCGTTGGCGAAATTGGCCGTCGCGATCGGAAACTGGGTCGAACCGACGCCGGTCACGAGTACGTTCAACTGGGCGTGTGCGGCGGTGCCGGCTGCGATCAGGCAGGACGCGACCAGCGTTTTCAGGCCAAGCTTCGTCATCAAACTCATGCTGTATAGGTTCCAGATAAAAGCGTTTTCAGGTGTCCGCGGACTTCAGAAAAGACCCGCGGTCGCACAATTCGTTCCCGCTGCTCAATGGCCGCCTTCACGGCCATTTTTGCCCGGATGCCACTGGATTCGGGCGATCAGCCACCCGCTGGACGCAGCGTGATCGTGAATCGATCAGGCGCCTTGCCGTCGATATCCACCGGCATCGGATCCGAGCGCTGCACCGCGCGCAACGCAGCCTGATCCCATTGCTCGTTGCCGCTGGAGCGGGTGATATTCGCAGAGAGCAGGGTGCCGGTTGGCGAGCAGCGGACCGACACCACCGTCTCGAGCCCGGCGGTTTCGCCCGCCCACACGATGTTCGGCCGCACGCGCCGCTGCACCTTCTCGGCATAGCCGGGCGAGGTCGCATTGCCGCCCGCGCCCTTGCCAGTGCCGCTCTTCGCGAGGCCTTCGCCGCTGCCCGCCGTGCCGCCGCCCAACTGACCTTGCAGCGCGGAGAGGCGCGCCTTGCGCTCGGCATCGAGCTTGGCCTTGGCTTCGGCATCGGCCTTGGCTTTCGCCTGCGCCGCCGCCTTCGCTTTCGCGTCGGCTTCAGCCTTGGCCTTGGCTTGCGCGTCGGCCTTCGCCTTGGCTTCCTGTTGTTCCTTTTCCTTCTCTTTCTGCTCTTTCAACTGCTCCTGCTTTTGCGCTTCGGCTTGCTGCTGACGCTGCTTGTCCTGCTGCGCCTTTTGTTGCTGCTGCTTTTGCAGCTCGGCCTGACGCTGCTGCTCGATCTGCTTCTGCTTGTCCTGCATCGCCTTCTGCTGTGCGGCCTGCGCCGCGAGTTGCTGCTGGCGCTTTTCTTCCGCTTCCTGGCGAGCCTGCTCCTGCTGACGGCGCTGTTCGGCGAGCTGGGCTTCACGCGCGGCCGCTTGCTGTTGCTTGCGCTTCTTCTCCTGCAACGCGATGTCCGCTTCTTCGTCCTTCGCGGGCGGCGGCGCGGGCTGCACCTTGACCGGCGCGGGCGGCGGCGGGGCAGGGCGGGGCGTCGGCGCCGACGTATCGGGAATCTCGGTCCAGATTTCGGCTTCCGCGCCCGCCGGCGTGTTGTTCTGCCAGTTGATGCCGTGGTACAGCAGCCAGCCGAGCAGCAGATGCATCAACGCCGCGAGCGCGAACGCCTTGCCCGTGCCGCGCTCGCGCGGCGGGCGGATCGGTTGCGCGGACGATGCGCGTGTCTGCCTGTGCAAGAGGGTCATTGCGATTTGACGAGCAATCCGACGCGCTTCACGCCGCGCGCCTTCATATCGGACATCACGTTCATCACGACTTCATACTTCACGGTCTTGTCCGCCGCGATGACGACGGGCTGATCCGGATGCGACTCCTGACGGTTGAGCACGAAGGTGTTGAGCTCATCCTTCGACATTTTCTGCTCCTGCGTCGCGCCGCCGTCTTCCTTGTAGCGGACGTTCATGCTGCCGTCCGCCTTGATGTTGATGACGAGCGGCGGCTGCTGCTCCTGCGGCTGCGCATTGCCGACGGTCGGCAGATTGATGATGGACGGGGAAACGAGCGGCGCCGTCACCATGAAGATGACGAGCAGCACGAGCATCACGTCGATGTACGGCACGACGTTGATGTCGGACATCGCGCGGCGCGAACTGCCGCGCATGCTGGAACGAATGGGGCCTGCCATCGCGGACTCCTTTCTTAGTGCGCCTGGCGTTGCAGGATATTCGAGAACTCTTCGATGAAGGTCTCGAAGCGGATCGCCAGGCGATCGATATCGTGCGCGTAGCGGTTGTACGCGACCACAGCCGGAATCGCGGCAAAGAGGCCGATCGCGGTAGCGACGAGCGCCTCGGCGATGCCCGGCGCCACGTTCGCGAGCGTTGCCTGCTGCACGTTGGCGAGGCCGCGGAACGAGTTCATGATCCCCCAGACCGTGCCGAAGAGACCGATATACGGGCTCACCGAACCGACCGACGCGAGAAACGCGAGATTCGCTTCGAGCACGTCCATCTCGCGCTGGAAGGCCGCTCGCATCGCGCGGCGGGAGCCGTCGAGAATCGCGCCCGGATCGGTGATGCGGCGCTCCTTGCCCTTCAGGAATTCGCGCATGCCGGATTCAAAGATACGCTCCAGCGCGCCGATGGTGTGGCGATTGTTCGCCGCGCTCTGGTAAAGCGCCTGCAGGTCGCCGCCCGACCAGAAATCGCGCTCGAAGCGCTCGGTTTGCGCGCGCGCCCGGCGAATGGCGAACCACTTGCGGAAGATGAAAGTCCACGACAGGAGCGACAGCAGCAGGAGCAGCGCCATCACCGCCTGCGCGAGCAGGCTCGCGTGAACGACGAGAGAAATGATCGACAGGTCTTGTGTATTGTTCATAAAGGTCCGCTGTTACGTCCCAAAGGGGCGTCTGGTCAAAGCGTCATGCTTTCGTGAAAGGGATGTGAATCAAACGAAAGCCGCGCCGTGCCCGGCTCATGCTCGTTAATGCTTCCATTGCTCCCGATGCCCAGTTTCGCTTCTGGCGCGATGTGCTCATCGGTCAGGCTCGATCCGGGTTTGCGCCGCATGACGCGGTGGCGGGCGCGTGCGGGCCGCGTTTCAATCCGTCGAGCACTGCGTCGGGGATGGCTGCCGGGCGGATCGACGCGCGATCCACCGAAGCGACGCGGATGTCGCCGCTCGCGAGCAGCACGCCGTCGCACCACGCTTCCTGATGAAAATCCACCGACGCGCGGCCAAGCCGGCCGATGCGGCTCACGACGCGAATGACGTCATCGAGGCGCGCCGGCGACGTATATTCCACAGCCGTGCGTCTCACGACGAACACGATGCCGTTCGAATCCGCGAGACGCTGCTGGTCGATGCCGCACGCGCGCAGCCATTCGGTGCGCGCCCGCTCGAAGAACTTCAGGTAGTTCGCATAGAAGACGATGCCGCCGGCGTCGGTGTCCTCGTAATACACCCGAACCGGCCACTCGAAAATCAACGAATCACTCACCTTTGCGCCGCTCCGCTCGCGCGGAGGCTCTCAAACCCGCTCCGGCTCGCTTTTTGACAAATATTCATCGGCGGCATTTTACCGGAACCGGAAGCACGACCGCCAAATCCTTAGGCAGATATCGGAATCAGCCGCGGTGAATTTGCAACGGTGCGAACGTCTGCGCGACCGGCATCATCTCGATTGCGTTGATGTTCACGTGCGCCGGGCGCGTGGCGATCCAGTAGATCGCATCGGCGATGTCCTCGGGCGTGAGCGCCTGCGTGTCCTTGTATACGGTCGCCGCCTTGGTGTCGTCGCCCTTGAAGCGCACGCTGGAGAACTCGGTGCCGCCGACGAGCCCCGGCTCGATATCGGTGACGCGCAGCGCGGTGCCGGCGACGTCCGCGCGCAAATTCAGGCTGAACTGCCGCACGAAGGCCTTGGTCGCGCCATACACGTTGCCGCCCGAGTACGGATAAGTGCCCGCCACCGACCCGATGTTGAACACGTGCCCGCGATTCCTTTCGACCATGCCCGGCAGGATCGCATGCGTGACGGTCACGAGACCCGTGCAGTTCGTCTCGATCATGCTTTTCCAGTCATCGAGATTCGCGCGTTGCGCGGGCTCCAGGCCGAGCGCGAGGCCGGCGTTGTTCACGAGTACGTCGATCTGCGCGAATGCCTCCGGCAGCGAAGCGATGGCGTTCTTGACGGCGCTTTCGTCGCGCACGTCGAGCTCGACTGGCAAAAGCGCATCGCCGAGCTCGTTCGACAGCGCGACGAGGCGCTCCTTGCGGCGCGCGGCGGCGATCACGCGATGTCCGCCCCTGACGAAAGTGCGGGCGATGGCGGCGCCGAAACCGGCGGACGCGCCGGTGACGAAAACGATCATGAGCGGACTCCGAATGAATTGCGATGGGAAGAGCCGGAGCGTGTCCGGCAACGGCGCAAAGGGTACTTCCATTGATGCGGAGCGGCAAGCAACCATGGACGCGAACGATCGTGCTTTAAACGTGTCCGCATGGCCGCGGAATTGCTCGGGAAGCCGGTTGCCTAAAGCAGGGCCGCCCATTACACTACAACGCTCAAACCCCGCGTGACTGGCGATAGAATCTTCGGATTCAAGGTGGAGCAACCCACCAGGAAGCGCGGAGCGTCGTTTTGCCGTTCGCCTGGGCAGCTGAGATCCGCGCGCCGTCGCTGCGTTGCTGGTGGCTGTCCGTTCCGCGAAACCGGATTCATCCTTCATCCGTCGCGCCTGGACTCCATCGGTTTCCAGCGTCCTTCGCGTCCGTCCGACGTGCCGTGCACGCGCGATCCGGTCAACCTGTTTTGATCTCACGGAAAACGTATGTTTGACAGAGCCGAAAGTACCCTCGCCAATGTCGATCCCGAATTGCTCAAGGCGATCGAGCAGGAAAACCGCCGTCAGGAAGATCACATCGAGCTGATCGCGTCGGAAAACTACACCTCGCCCGCCGTCATGGCCGCGCAAGGTTCGCAACTCACGAACAAGTACGCCGAAGGCTATCCCGGCAAGCGCTATTACGGCGGCTGCGAATACGTCGACATCGTCGAGCAGCTCGCGATCGACCGCGTGAAGCAACTGTTCGGCGCCGAAGCCGCGAACGTCCAGCCGAACTCGGGTTCGCAGGCCAACCAGGGCGTGTTCTTCGCCGTGCTCAAGCCCGGCGACACGATCATGGGCATGAGCCTCGCCGAAGGCGGTCACCTGACGCACGGCTCGCCCGTCAACATGTCGGGCAAGTGGTTCAACGTCGTGAGCTACGGCCTGAACGCGGCCGAAGACATCGATTACGAGAAGACCGAGGCGCTCGCCAAGGAACACAAGCCGAAGCTGATCGTGGCGGGCGCATCGGCGTTCGCGCTGCGCATCGACTTCGAGCGTCTTTCGAAGATCGCGAAGAGCGTCGGCGCTTACTTCATGGTCGACATGGCGCACTACGCCGGCCTCGTCGCCGCTGGCCTGTACCCGAACCCGGTTCCGCACGCGGATTTCGTCACCACGACGACGCACAAGAGCCTGCGCGGCCCGCGCGGCGGCGTCATCCTGATGAAGGCGGAGTTCGAGAAGCAGATCAACTCGGCCATCTTCCCGGGCATCCAGGGCGGCCCGCTCATGCACGTGATCGCCGCGAAGGCCGTCGCGTTCAAGGAAGCGCTCTCGCCGGAGTTCAAGACGTACCAGCAAGGCGTGATCGACAACGCGCGCGTGCTGGCCGAAACGCTGGTGAAGCGCGGTCTGCGCATCGTCTCGGGCCGCACGGAAAGCCACGTGATGCTGGTCGATCTGCGCGCGAAGAACATCACCGGCAAGGCGGCGGAAGCCGTGCTGGGCGCCGCGCATATCACGGTCAACAAGAACGCGATTCCGAACGATCCGGAAAAGCCGTTCGTCACGAGCGGCGTGCGTCTCGGCTCGCCCGCGATGACCACGCGCGGTTTCGGCACGAAGGAAGCGGAGATCGTCGGCAACCTGATCGCCGACGTGCTCGACAATCCGGAAGACCAGGCGACCATCGAGCGCGTGCGCGCGCAAGTGGCCGATCTGACCAAGCGTTTCCCGGTCTACCGCTAACTCGCGAGCCCGACGCCTATGCGCTGCCCATTCTGCCGACACGAAGATACCCAGGTCGTGGATTCTCGCGTGTCGGAGGATGGCGCGGCCATCCGGCGGCGGCGGCGCTGTCCCGCGTGCGACAAGCGTTTCACCACGTATGAGCGCGTTGAGCTGGCGCTGCCGAGCGTCGTCAAGAAGGACGGCAGCCGCACCGAGTTCGACCGCCGCAAAATCGTCGCGAGCATGCAGCTTGCGCTGAGAAAGCGCCCGGTCGCAGCCGATGCGATCGATGCCGCCGCGTCGCGCATCGAGTATCAGTTGCTCGGCAGCGGCGAGCGCGAAGTGCAGAGCGAGCGTCTCGGCGAGCTGGTGATGAACGAGCTGCGACAGCTCGATACCATCGCCTACGTGCGCTTCGCTTCCGTCTACAAGCGTTTCGAAGACGTCTCGGAATTCGAAGACGTGCTCGATGAGTTCCGGCGTGCCGCGCCGAAGAAATCGAGTTCGCGCAAGCGCTGATTCTTTCCGCATTGTTTCCCTCCCGAGCCTGATTCCTGAACGTTCGCCCGCGCAGTGTGCCGGGTCGCGAGCGGCGTGAACACTCGGCCATTCGGCCATTCGGCCAATGGCGGCGCGCGTGCCTTCTCGCTAGATTGAGCTTTTCGGCTCGATTCGATCGATAAGGGATGCAGATGATCCGCGCTTCAAACAAGGTTTCACGCTCGTCGAACTGTGTGTGGTGCTTGCCGTGATGGCGATTCTCGCGACCTTCGCCGCGCCGTCGTTCATCGCGTGGCAGATGCGCGATCAGGTCGATGCGCGCTCGCGCGCGCTCTTTTCCACGCTTTCGCTCGCGCGTGCCGAAGCCGTGCGGCGCGGCGCACACGTCACGCTCTGCCGGATCGACGCGTCGCGAGATTGCCTCGCCGTCGGACGAAGCTGCGACAACGGTGTCACGGACTGGTCGTGCGGCTGGGGCTTGTTCGTCGAGCGCGATGGCGTGTCGACGCTCCTGCGCATGCAGCCGGCGATGACATCGGTTTCGATCGCCGGGACATCGCCCGAGCTTTCCTTCACGCCGCCCGCCGGGCAAGTGATCGGCGGATTCCGCAGTTTCGAGTTCGGCCCGCGCGGCACCGATCCCGCCGCGAACGCGGGGGCACGCCGATGCGTCCGGCTCGCGGCGGGCGGACGGGCGCGCATCACGACAGGCAGTTGCGGAGCGTCGGCATGAAGCGCGCGCTCTGGAACGTCCAACGCGGTGACTCGCTGATCGAAGTGATGATCGCGCTTTCCCTCACGGCCGTCACCGCGCTCGGGATCGTCGCGGTGCAGAGTGCGATCGCGCGCGGCGAGCGGGCGGCGTTGCTGCGCGAGCGCGCGGCGCTCATCGCGGATTCGGTCGCGGAAGGCATTCGCGGCGATGCGGATCGCGCGGCAATCGTCTCGCAATGGCAGGCGAGGGCGGCCGCGATGCTGCCTGCGGGCGATGTCGCCGTGTCCGATCGTGTCGATGGCGTGCGTGTCGCCACGGTGAGCTGGCGCGAGGAGGATCGCTCCGATCCGTGTCCTGAGCCGCAAGCGAGGCCGCTCACGTCGTGCATCGCGGTGGCGTTCGCGCGATGACCACACGCATTCTTTCCTCGCGCGGCCACACGCTGCTCGAAATGACGATCGCGCTCGCGCTCGGCATGGTGATCGTGGTCGCGTCGCTGTCGCTCTATCGCGCGCAGCGCGCCGCATTCGATCGCGCCGCTGATACCGCGCGCATTCACGACGCCGGATCGATCGCGCTCGACAGGCTCGGCCAGCAGATCCAGATGGCCGGATTCGCCGGGAGCCGGAACGCGAGTGTCGAAGCGTCGATGTTCGGCTGCGCGCAAGGGCGCGTCGTCGGTGCGGATACGGCTGCGTCGTGTGAATCGCTCACGAGCCGCTCGGACGGCGTGCAGATTCGCCATTTCGCCGACACCGTTTCGACATGGCCATCGACCGGCGGCGTGCCGACCGACTGCCTCGGTCAGGCGGTCTCCGATAGCTTCGTCACCAACCGCTTCTACGCTAAGGCCAGCAGTTCGACCGGCGAACCCGAGCTCTACTGCGAGGGCAGCGGCAAGCAGGCGCAACCGATCGTCGAGGGCATCGAACGGTTTCGCGTGATGTTTTGGCTGACGGGCTCGCCCTCGGCGCTGGACGCTTCGGCGGTCGCGCGCGAGCGCTGGCGCGATGTCTACGCCGCCGACATTTGCGTCGTCGTGCGCTGCTTCAGCCCGCAGGCCAAACGCAGAACGAATTACGTCGATTGCACAGGCGTGCCCGCCTACGCCGACGACGGCCGCGTTCGCCAGACGTTCTGGCGGCGCGTCGCGATACGCAATTCGCCGTGGGCCACCTTCGGAGGCGCGCAATGAAGCGAAGTTCACGTTCACGGGGCGCCACGTTGCCGATCGTCCTGATTCTCGCCGCGATGATGCTCGTCACGGCGAGCGCATGGCTGCAAACATTGCTCGTGGCGGCGCGCGCGACGGTCGCTGCGCGCGAGCGCGTGCAGGCCTTTCACGCGGCGGACAGCGCGCTGATCCGATGCAGCCGGATGCTTTCCCTCGCGCTGCCCGCGACGAGCCAAGCGCCGGGCGACGAGCCGTCGCGCTGGCGTCTGAAGACATCGTTCGAAGGACCGTCCGCCCCGGCGATCGCGCCGTTCGCGGCATGGCCCTACGCGCGCCGCGCGCCGCAGCGCCTGATCGAAGCGTGGGTGGGCGCTTCGTATCTCGTCACGGCGCGCGGTTTCGGCGCCACCGCGGATTCCGAAGCATGGCTTCAGCTTCGGATCGATATCACCGATGGCGCGAGCACGCAATACTGGCGGCGCGTCGTCGCCAGACCGTTTTGAGGAGTGGCGATGAAGAACGAGCGCAAGACCGAACACGCCTTCACTCTGCTGGAATTGATGATCGCGCTGGGCGTCGCCGCGATCATCGCGACATTCGCCATTCCAGCATATCGGGCGCACGTGGCGAAGGCGCATCGCCTCGATGTCGTGTCCGCTTTGATGCGTGCTGTCCAGTTCGTCGAAACGGCGCGGCTCGCGCAGTCATCGGAAAGCGGTGAGGGCATCGCGCTCGGCGCCGGGCTCGATCAGGCGCCGTCGGGCGGTGCGGCGGCGTATCGCGTCGCCGTGCTGGCGGAATCGTCGACGAACGGCGGCTACGCGATCGAAGCCACGCCCGTCGCGCCCGGCGCGATGCAGGACGATGCTTGCGGCACCTTCGTCATCGATGCGACCGGGCTGCGCTGGAATCATCCGGCCGGCTCGACCGCGCCGCTCGACGCGGCACAGTCGGCGGCCTGCTGGGCGGGGAAGGGCTGATGGCGAAGTCAGAACACCGTGGGATCGACGGCGTTGTTGGAGGTTTCGGGCGCGGCGTTCTTCATCTGCTGATAGATGCGCCAGCCTTCCCATCCGGCGAGCGCGAGACCGCCCCATTTGAGCACGGGTTTCGCGCTGCGCAGCAGCTTCGTTCGCACCGGCTTGGTGAGCACGAGCGAGGCGACCGAGCCGATGATCGGATATTGCTTGAGCAGCACGCCGAGATTGCCCGAGCCGAGCAGCGTGGCGAGGATGCCGCCGATGCCGCCCGAGGACGCGCGGCGCTTGCCCCAGCGGCGCGATCCGCCGCCCGGCATCAGGAAGCGCAGAAAACTGAAGTGGGTCACGGATGAGCGCAGATCATAAGTGGCCTGCCGCAACTCCATGCGCTCGACATCCGCGCGTGCGATCAACAGTTCCTTGCGCAGCGCGCGCATATGCGGCGTGCGCAGCTTCTGCATCTTGTGGCGCCTGGGCGTCTTGAAGGTGTCGTCGTGTTGGCTCATGGCTTGGTGTGGGCGCGGGATCAGCGGAAGGTGTCGCGGTCCTTGCGGAATTCGGCGAGCGTGTCGTCGAACATGTTCGGCGCGTCGCGCAAGTTGCTGCGCGCGCGCAGGCCGCAGGCAAGCGCGATCAGCGCGTACAGAAGCGTAATGCCGCCGAGCGCCTGCCAGCGATACGTGTCCCAGAAGAAAATGGCGATGAGCACCGTGAGCGAGATGAGCGCCATCATCGCGAGCATCATGGCGGCGAGCCCGAGAAACACCACGCCGATGAGCCGCTCCTTCTCCTCCTGAAGCTCGATGCCGATGAGTTCAAGGCGCGTCTCGAAGATGGCGAAGGCGGAGCTCAGAATTCGTCGCAGTGGTCCGGGAGACGATTGCTGCGTTGACCGTTCTGTCGTCATGGCTTGAATGCGAGAAGCGCGTTGGTGCCGCTTTTTATGGTTCCGATCGGCGCATGAAGCAGCCGGCCGGCGCGAATGTCGAGCCGCGCGCCCGGGGAAGGGCGCTCGCGGTTCAATCCAACGTGGACCGCGATGGAAAGCAGATTAGCAATCTGCGGGCCATTGATGAGGGGAGACAGCCGCTTACTTGCGGTTGATCAGAAGGCCGATCACCATGCCGATGCCCGCCGCGATACCAATGGACGCCCACGGATGCTCGTGCACGTAGTCGTCGGTGGCGCGCGCGGCCTTCCTGCCCCGCTCGATCACGACGACCTGCGCGTCGGCGGCCTTTTCCTTCGCCTGCTTCAGACGCGCGAGCGCGGACTCGCGCAGTTCGGAAGCGCGTTCACCCGTGGCGGTAGCCGCCTGCTTCAAAAGATCTTCGGCGTCAGCGAGTACGGTTTTGATATCCGACATGAATCGCTCCTTATTGATTTCTGACATTAAAGGCTCCAATCGGTGAGGCTACGCGCATCGTAACCAAAGATGAGATCGCTGACGAGGAGGCCTTTTCCCTTGCAGGACGGACTGACGCAGATTCCATTCCAGTCGCGCGAGCTTGCCCGCGGTCGGCCGATGCCTCGTCAATGCATCAACACCGTTTCGGATTGATACGATCTGACCCGTAAAAGTTTCAGCCGCTTATCGAAAGTTACACAGCTTCGGAGAGATTCGGCGCCCGGAACGCAAAAGGGCCGACGCATGCGCCGGCCCTTCATCGATTGAACGAAGCTCTTAGAAAAACGCCTGAATGCCCGTCTGAGCGCGACCCAGAATCAGCGCATGGATATCGTGCGTGCCTTCGTATGTGTTCACGACTTCGAGATTCACGAGGTGACGCGCGACGCCGAATTCGTCGGAGATGCCGTTGCCGCCGAGCATGTCACGCGCGAGCCGCGCGATGTCGAGCGCTTTGCCGCACGAATTGCGCTTCATGATCGACGTGATCTCGACGGCCGCCGTGCCTTCGTCCTTCATGCGTCCGAGGCGCAGCACGCCTTGCAGGCCGAGCGTGATTTCGGTCTGCATGTCGGCGAGCTTCTTCTGGATCAGCTGATTTGCCGCGAGCGGCCGGCCGAACTGGTTGCGATCCAGCGTGTATTGCCGCGCCGTATGCCAGCACGCTTCGGCGGCGCCGAGCGCGCCCCAGGAAATGCCGTACCGCGCCGAGTTCAGGCAGGTGAACGGACCCTTCAGGCCGCGCACGTCCGGCAGCATGTTCTCTTCGGGGACGAACACTTCGTCCATCACGATCTCGCCGGTGATCGACGCGCGCAGCCCGACCTTGCCGTGAATCGCCGGCGCCGACAGCCCCTTCCAGCCTTTCTCGAGGATGAAGCCGCGAATCTCGTCGCGGCCGTCTTCCTCCAGCTTCGCCCAGACGACGAACACGTCCGCGATCGGCGAATTCGAGATCCACATCTTCGTGCCGGACAGCGCATAACCGTTCTGCACTTTCTTCGCGCGCGTCGTCATGCTGGCCGGATCGGAGCCGGCGTTCGGCTCGGTCAGTCCGAAGCAGCCGATCCATTCGCCGCTCGCGAGCTTCGGCAGATACTTTTCCTTTTGCGCGTGGCTACCGAAGGTGTTGATCGGCACCATCACGAGCGACGACTGCACCGACATCATCGAGCGATAGCCCGAATCCACGCGCTCCACTTCGCGCGCGATCAGGCCGTAGCACACGTAGTTGAGGCCGGGGCCGCCGTATTGCTCGGGGATCGTCGGGCCGAGCAGACCGAGTTCGCCCATTTCGCGGAAGATCGCCGGATCGGTCTTTTCCTCGCGAAACGCCTGCATGACGCGCGGTTGCAGCTTGTCCTGCGCGTAGGCGCGGGCGGCGTCGCGCACCATGCGTTCGTCTTCGGTCAATTGCTGATCCAGCAAGAGCGGATCTTCCCAGTTGAAGCGGGCGGCGTCGGCCATGTGAGTGTCTCCTGTTTTCATCGAAAAGCGCCGGAAGCGAAGCGGTGTCGAACAGCGTGTTGCGATCGGCCGACGTGCGGGGCGCTTGACATGAGTTCCGCTAAGCGAAACAATGTTTTGCAAATCAAGTCCCGAGTTTAGCACCCGATGTCAGCCGATTCCAATCGAAATTCCGCGTCGATTTCATCGCGTCATGTGTCGTCCGAGGACATCGACGAGCGCAAGTTCGTCGTCGCGCTCGCGCGTGGGCTCGATCTGCTGCGCGCGTTTCGCCCTGGCGAGACGTTGCTCGGCAATCGCGATTTCGTCGAGCGCACGGGTTTGCCGAAGGCGACGGTCAATCGTCTCGCCTACACGCTGACGACGCTCGGCTATCTGCGCTTTGACGAACCCGCCGGCAAGTACGCGCTCGACACGGGCGTGCTGTCGCTCGGCTACACGCTGCTCGCGGGCGCGGATACGCTCGAACTCGCGCGTCCGCACATGCGCGCGCTTGCACGGGAGATCGGCGCGGCGGTATCGCTCGGCTGTCGCGATGGGCTCGACATGATCTATCTGGAAACCATCCGCAGCGAGACGGCGCTGACGCTCGGGCTCGCGCCCGGTTCGCGCCTCTCGATGCTCACGAGCTCGATGGGCCGCGCCTATCTCGCCGTGCAGGAGCCGGCGGCGCGCGAGGCGCTGTTCGATGAGATCGGCAAGAGCGAAGACGCGGAAAAGGTCGATGCGGCGCGTCGCTCGATCGAAGACTTCGCGCGCGACGGCTGCTGCTACTCGTTCCGCGAATGGCACGACGACGTCAACGCCATCGCCGCGCCGTTCCGCGATCTGCGCAACGGGCGCTGGCTCGTGCTGTCGAGCAGCGGTCCGGCATCGTCGATGGACGAGGCGTACTTCCGCGAGACGATCGGACCGAAGCTCAAGGCGCTGGCCGCGCGTCTCGCATAGCAGGAATCAAAGCACCGTCCGGACGTGCCACAGCTCCGGAAACAGCACGACATCGAGCATCTTGCGCAGATACGACGCGCCCGCGGTGCCGCCCGTGCCGCCCTTGAAGCCGATGATGCGCTCCACCGTCGTCACATGACGGAAGCGCCATTGTCGAAACGCATCCTCCAGATCGACGAGCTCTTCTGCCATCTCGTACAAATCCCAGTGCTGCGACGGATCGCGATACACCGCGAGCCACGCGGCCTCGACGGACGGATCGTGCACGGTCGGCTGCGTCCAGTCGCGGTTCAGACGCTCGGGGTTGATCTCGAAGCCGCGCCGCGCGAGCAGGCGGATCACTTCGTCGTAGAAGGAGGGCGCCTCCAGCGTCTCGCGCACTTGCGCGAGAATCTCCGGCCGATGCGCGTGCGGCTTCAACATCTGCTCGTTCTTGTTGCCGAGCATGAACTCGATTTGCCGATACTGATGCGACTGAAATCCCGACGACTGCCCGAGGTACGGCCGCATCGCGGTGTATTCGGAGGGTGTCATCGTCGCGAGGACGTTCCACGCCTGCACCAGTTGCTCGAAGATGCGCGACACCCGCGCGAGCATCTTGAACGCGGGCGGCAGCTCGTCGCGATGCACGGCCGCGAGCGCCGCGCGCAGTTCGTACAGCGCGAGCTTCATCCACAGCTCGCTCGTCTGATGCTGCACGATGAACAGCATCTCGTTGTGATCCGGCGAGAGCGGATGCTGCGCGTTGAGGATCGAATCGAGGCCGAGGTAGTCGCCGTAGCTCATCGAATCGGAGAAATCGAGCTTGGCGTCGTGCCAGCCTTTTTCTTCGACGTTCGCGCCGTGACCGAAAGGGCAGCCTTGTGTGTTGCTCATGATCGACGCTCCTCTCAGGTCACCGATGCGCGCTCGGCGAACTCGGGCGCGCGCCAGCTTTCGGTCGCGAGCACGTCGCGCAGGGTTTCGACGGCGTCCCAAACATCGACGAAACGCGTGTAGAGCGGCGTGAAGCCGAAGCGCAGGATGCGCGGCTCGCGATAATCGCCGATCACGCCGCGCGCGATCAGCGCCTGCATCACTTCATAGCCGTACGGATGTTCGAAGCTCACCTGCGAGCCGCGTCGCGCGTGCTCGCGCGGGGTCGCGAGCGAAAGCGGGAATTCGCCACAGCGTTCCTCGACCAGCCTGATGAACAGATCGCCCAAAGCGAGCGACTTTCGGCGCAGCGCCTGCATGTCGGTTTGCAGGAACACGTCGAGACCGCATTCGACGAGCGACATCGACACCATCGGCTGCGTGCCGCATAGAAAGCGGCCGATGCCGTCATCCGGCCGATACACCGGGTCCATTTCGAACGGCTTCCTGTGCCCCCACCAGCCGGAAAGCGGCTGCGAGAACGCGTTCTGATGGCGCTTGGGCACCCAGACGAACGCGGGCGATCCCGGTCCGCCGTTCAGATACTTGTACGTGCAACCAACGGCGTAATCCGCGCCGACGCCGTTCAGATCGACCGGCACCGCGCCCGCCGAATGCGCGAGGTCCCAGACGGCGAGCGCGCCCGCGCGATGAATCGTCTGCGTGAGCGCGGCCATGTCGTGCATGTAGCCGGTGCGGTAGTTGACGTGCGTGATCATCGCGATGGCGGTCTTCTCGTCGATGGCCGACGCAAGCTCCGACGGATCATCGACAAGACGCAGCTCGTAGCCGCGATCCAACTGATCGATCAAACCCTGCGCGATATACAGATCGGTCGGAAAGTTCGAACGTTCGGAGACGATCACGCGGCGCTTCGGATCACGCTCGTTCGCGAGCTTCAACGCAGCCGACAGGATCTTGAAAAGATTCGCGGAGATCGTGTCCGTCACGACGACTTCGTCCTCGCCCGCGCCGATCAGCGGAGCCAGCTTGTTGCCGAGGCGCTTGGGCAGCGCGAACCAGCCGGCCGTGTTCCAGCTTCGGATCAGTCCTTCGCCCCATTCAGCGGCGATGACCTCGGCGGCGCGCGCGGCGGCGGCTTTGGGCGGCACGCCGAGCGAGTTGCCGTCGAGATAGATCACGCGCTTCGCGTCATCCGCGAGCGCGAACTGGTCGCGCAGGGCGCGCAGCGGATCGTCGCGGTCGAGCGCCGCGGCTTCGTCACGATGTTTCATCGAAAAGTCCATATATTTGAGGATGATCAGGAAAGCGGACGCAGGACGGCGCGCACCGGGCTTGCATCGAGCGTCGAGAATTTGAGCGGCAGAGCGATGAGCTCGTAATCGCCGGGCGCGACGGCATCGAGCACGAGGCCTTCGAGGATCGCCATGCCGTGCGCGCGGATGCGCTTGTGGGCGTCCATCGTCTTCGAGTCCTGCGGATCGAGCGAGGGCGTATCGATGCCGATGAGCTTCACGCCTTTTTCGGCCAGCAAGGCGATGGTTTCGGGCGCGACCGCGGTGAACGTGCTGTCCCACGCGTCGAGCGGCGCGTTCGGATAGGTGCGAAGCAGGACGCGCGCCGGAACGTCGGTGAGATGCGCGGCGATGTGCTCGGGCATCACGAGCGGCGCCGCGCCGATGCAGTGCACGACCCGGCACGCGCCGATGTACGTATCGAGCGCGACTTCGCCGATCGGCGCGCCATGCTCGTCGTAGTGAAGCGGTGCATCGGCGTGGGCGCCGGTATGCGGCGAAAGCGTGAGTCGCGCGACGTTGACGGGCGAGCCCGCCTCCATGCGCCACACACGCTCGATGCCGACAGGCGTATCGCCCGGCCATACGGGCGTCGCGGTATCGATCGGTGGGGAAATATCCAGCAGCGTCATGGCGCGCCCTAGCAGAAAGCGTGGAGATGCGTCAAATCATAGTCGCGTTATCTCGAAAGGTGCTTGCGAAATAACCACCCAAAACTGCCGCGCTTAGAACATAATTCGATGAAACGGGCTAGGGGACTCAAAAATGACCGGCTTCACGCTCGATGCAACGGATTGCCGAATTCTGGCGGTACTGCAGGAAGATGGACGGATCAGTAACCTGGACCTTGCGGAGCGCATCTCGCTCTCGCCGTCGGCGTGTCTGCGCCGAATGCGGCTGCTCGAAGAGGAAGGGGTGATCGCGAGCTATCGCGCGTGCCTCGACCGCGAGCGGCTGGGCATCGAACTGGAAGCATTCGTCCACGTCTCGATGCGCAACGACCAGGAGAACTGGCACGAGACGTTCGCCGCTGCCGTGCGCGAATGGCCCGAAGTGGTGGGCGCGTTCGTCGTCACGGGCGACACGCATTACGTGCTGCGGGTGCTCGCGCACAACCTCAAGCACTATTCGGACTTCATTCTTTCGAAGCTGTACAAGGCGCCCGGCGTCATCGACATCCGCTCGAACATCGTGCTTCAGACGATGAAGGACGACGCGGGCGTGCCGGTCGCGTTGATCGAGCAGCCGGGGCGCGGCCACGCGCCCTGAGCGGGCGCTTGACCGCTTACTTCAGCGACCCCAGCGTATGGAAGTCGCCCGCCTGAAAGACGAGCGGCGCGATCTCCGACGCGTCTTCACGCACACCGCAACGCTCCACTTCGCCGACGAAGATCACGTGATCGCCTTCGTCATAGCGGCTGCGGTTGTGGCATTCGAACCACGCGAGCGCGCCGTCGAGCACGGGCATGCCGGTGTCGCCGGCCGCGTGGGAGACGCCCGCGAAGCGGTCGCCCTTGACGGTCGCGAAGCGCCGGCACAGGTCGATCTGCGACGCCGCGAGCACGTTGATCACGTAGTGGGTGTTCGTGCGGAACACCGGCATCGACGCCGATTTCGTCGCGAGGCTCCACAGCACGAGCGGCGGATGGAGCGACACCGAGTTGAACGAACTCGCGGTGATGCCGATCAGCTGGCCGGACTCGGTGCGCGTCGTGATGACCGTGACACCGGTTGCAAACTGGCCGAGCGCGGCGCGAAACGCGGTCGGGTCGAAATTCGGGGTTTTGGCGCGTGTCATTTGGCAGATGAGCAGGCAAATGGGCGGTCGAATGAGTCGTGTGCTGCCGAGCCGGCCGCGCGTCGCGCTTCAGTCGGAAGAACCTTTTCAGAAGTCATGTAAAAGCTGGAGATTTGTCTCGATTTTAGCGGAATCGGCGGTCGCCAGCCGTCAATGAACGTACTCATGCAGCAAGATTTCGGCCGCCCGGCGCTTTCTGCGCGGTTCGGGCAAACCCAGTAAGCTCGATTCATCGCGCCCGGCGTTGGCGTCACGGAAGTTGAAGAAGCGGCCGGACGCATCCATATGCACGATCCGCGGCATCGCCGCATGCACTTGATGAGGAGTTGCGCCTTATGACCCAACCTAACCAGCAGAACGAGCAGGCGAGACTTGAGACCGCGACGCTCGGCGGCGGATGTTTCTGGTGCACCGAAGCCGTGTTTCTCGCGGTGCAGGGCGTGGAGTCGGTGGAATCGGGCTATGCGGGCGGGAAGGTGACCAATCCGTCTTACGAGCAGGTCTGCGAAGGCGGCACCGGTCACGCCGAGGTGGTGAAGGTCGTGTTCGATCCGTCCGTCATCGGTTATCGCGAGATTCTGGAGATCTTCTTCGCGACGCATGATCCGACCCAACTCAACCGGCAGGGCAACGACGTCGGCACGCAGTATCGCTCGGCCGTCTTCACGCATTCGGACGAGCAGCGCAAGACCGCGCTCGACGTCATCGACGAATTGCAACGCGAGGATATCTACGGCGGCAAGATCGTCACGCAAGTCGTGCCGCTCGCCGACGACTACTATCCGGCCGAGGCGTATCACCAGAACTACTTCGCGCAGCATCCGAATCAGGGCTATTGCGCGGCGGTCGTTGGTCCCAAGGTGGCCAAGTTCCGCAAGAAGTTCGCGCATCGGCTGAAGGCGTGATGCGTTTCTAGTCGTCTCGTGCGCGGTCGATCTCCGCAACGATGCCGCGCGCGAGCTCGAAACACGTGAGCGGCGCGGAGCCTTCCGCCTTGTTGTTCGCGGCGATCACCACCGGCTGGCCGGCGATCGCATAACGCGCGGCCAGTTCGGCGAGTGCGTCGCGCGTGTCGTGGTCTTCGTCGACGATCTTGTCGAACGGCTCGTACTTCGCCTTCGCCTGTTCATAGCGAAAGCCGCTGTGCAGGCTCCAGCGCACGACGAGCGCTCCCATGTGTTCTTCATCCAGCAATGCAAGCGCCTTCGCCTGACGGCGTACATCCGGCATGCGCGCGTGCACGCCGATGCAGTAGCGCACGTTCGCGTCGCGCAATGCGCGGATGAAGCGCGGCGTGAGCATGACGGCGTCGCGGATTTCGACCGCGTAGCACGACTCGCCTTCGAGCGGCGGCAGCGCCTTCAGAAACGCCGACAGCCGCTCGATGAAGCACGCCGGCTCGACGATCATCGCGTCGGGCAGCGGCGAGAACTGGAACACGAGCGCGCCCGCTTTCGCGCCGAGTCCGCCGATGCACGGCGTCACAAACTCGTCGATGGCGATTTGCGCGTTCAGGAACGCAGGGTTTTGCGCGTCCGGCGTGCCGCGCTCGCCGCGCACGAAGGCATCGGTGACGGAGGCGGGCGCTTTCACGATGAAGCGGAAATGCTCCGGCACTTGCGACGCGTAGCGCGCGTATTCGGCGAGCGACAGCGGCGCGTAGAACGAGCGGTCGATCGACACGCTCTTCAGGAGCGGATGCGCGCCGTAAGCGCTGAGGCCGTCGCGGGAAAGCCTGGTGTTCGAATACTCGTCGCCGTAGACGATGCCGCGCCAGCCGGGAAACGACCATGTCGACGTGCCGAGATGGATCGCTTCGGGCAGGCGTTGCGCCAGCGCTTCGAACTCGGGTTGCAAAGGCGCGGGCAGCACCCCGCGCGCTTTCGGCTGCGCGGCCGGCTTTTTCGGCTTCGCGGGCTCGGGCGGCGGGGCAGGCGCGGACTCGCCGAAGAGATCGAACTGGTCTTCAGCGTCGGCCGCTTCGAGAGGAGTCGAATCGTGGTTCAGAGCGCCTTCTCGTAGATGTACCGCCGCGACCACGGCAGCGTCCCGGCACTGCGCCCCGCCTTGCGGCAGACGACCTGATAGATCGACACATCGTCGTTCTCGAACGCATACGCGCAGCCCGCGAGATACACGCGCCAGATGCGGAAGTGCTCATCGTCGACGAGCGCCTTCGCTTCCTCGGCGTGCGCCTCGAAACGTTCGGCCCAGGCATCGAGCGTATGCGCGTAGTGCCGCCGCAGACTCTCGACGTCGACCGCTTCCAGCCCGCCGCGCTGCATGCATTCGAGTGCAAGGCCGATGTGCGGCAGCTCGCCGTCGGGGAACACGTATTTGTCGATGAATTCGCCGCCGCCGAACGCGGTTTCGCCGCTGTCGGCATCCGACGACGTGATGCCGTGATTCATCGCGATGCCGTCATCGACGAGCAGATCGCGGATCTTCGCGAAGTACCCCGGCAGATTCTTGCGCCCGACGTGCTCGAACATGCCGACGCTCGTGATGCGGTCGAACTGCCCCGGAATGTCGCGATAGTCCTGCAGCCGGATCTCGACCCGGTCTTCAAGTCCCGCGGCCTTCACGCGCTCGGTCGCGAGCTTGAACTGGTTCTCGGAGAGCGTGACGCCCACGCACTTCGCGCCGAACTTCTGCGCCGCGCGAATGACGAGCGCGCCCCAGCCGCAGCCGATATCGAGCAGCGTGTGCCCCGGCTGAACCTGGATCTTCGTGAGAATGTGGTCGATCTTCTTGAGCTGCGCGGTGTCGATGTCCTCGTCGCCGTTCTCGAAGTACGCGCACGAGTACACCATGTTCTTGTCGAGCCAGAGCTTGTAGAACTCGTTCGACACGTCGTAGTGGTACTGAATGGCCTTCTTGTCCGACGTCTTCGAGTGATTGAAGTAGCGTCGCACGCGGGCGAGCTTGCTCGCGCTCGTCACCGTGTTCTTCGCGAGCGAATAGCTGATGTTGATGATGTCGGAGAGCTTGCCTTCGATGTCGATCTTGCCCTTCACGTAGGCTTCGCCGAGGTTGTCGAGACTCGGTTCGAGCAGATAGGGCAGCGCGGTCGCGCTCTTCACGTGCAGCGTCACCTGAGGCGCGGCGAACTGGCCGAAATCGTGCTGCTGACCGTCCCACAGCACGAGACGTGCGGGCAGGTTGGCACGGTCCCGCACTTCCTCAACCCATTGCGTCAGCTTCTTCTCCCAGAACATGCTTGTTTCTCCGCGCTAGATGAAATCAAGGGTGGCTTGCGCCTCCATGTTCGTGCTGCCAGCCGCTTTCGCCTCGACGACGCCCGGGCGTGATGCGCTCGGTCCGCTTACGGCGCGAGCCTCGCGATGCGCCACGGATCGCCGGCGCTGTCACGCGTATAGACGATGCGGTCGTGCAGCCGCGAGGGGCGCCCCTGCCAGAACTCGACGGTATCGGGCACGAGGCGGTATCCGCCCCAGTGCGGCGGACGCGGCGGCGCGTCGCCGAACTTCGCGATCATCTCGCGTTCGCGCGCTTCCAGCGCCTCGCGGCTTTCGAGCGGCTGACTCTGATCCGACGCCCACGCGCCGATGCGCGAGCCGAGCGGTCGCGATGCGTAATATGCGTCGCTCTCCTCATCGCTCGTCTTTTCGACGCGGCCCTCGATGCGCACCTGGCGCTCGAGCTCGATCCAGTAGAACAGCAGGCTCGCCGCGGGATTGGCGGCGAGTTCGCGGCCCTTGCGGCTTTCGTAATTGGTGAAGAAGACAAACCCGCGCTCGTCTACGCCCTTGATGAGCACGATGCGCGCGGACGGGCGGCCTTGCGCGTCGACGGTCGCAAGGGTCATGGTATTCGGTTCGGGCAGCTTCGCATCGAGCGCCTGGGCGAACCACGCTTCGAATTGGCGCACCGGGTTCGGATCGACATCGGCGGTATCGAGCGCACCGCGCGAATAGTTTCTGCGAAGGTCTGCTAAGGTCGTCATTTTTATGCGTGCGCTACAGTCGCGTCAGTATAGCCAAGGTGAAACGATCTTGCCCTGATTGCGCGCGGACGTCTGTGCGCTGACTGGACACGACGCGCGCGACTATCACGTTCGGGGTTTCGATAAGGCAGAATACGCAATTCGACCGCATTTTGCATGATCTGACACCCAAGTTTGCAATGCCGACAGCCGTCCGTAAGCGTTGATTGACGCCGCACAACGAGACTGCGTTTTTCGTGGCTTTTGATTAGCTTTCAGCGGACGCGCTTTCAACGGATGGGCTTGAACGATCACGACTTCATTTACGTACGACATGAACGCTTCATCCGAAACCGCTGCAACGCCTTCCGTCGATGACGCCGACCGCGAGCGTCGCTTCGGCGGCATCGCGCGCCTGTATGGCGCACCCGCGCTCGCTGCGTTCGAAAGGGCGCATGTCGCGGTGATCGGCATCGGCGGTGTGGGCTCGTGGGTCGCTGAAGCGCTCGCGAGAAGCGCTGTCGGCAAGCTGACGCTGATCGATCTCGATAACGTCGCCGAAAGCAACACGAACCGGCAGATCCACGCGCTCGACGGCAACTACGGCAAGGCCAAGGTCGCGGCCATGGCCGAGCGCATCAGGCTGATCGATCCCGCGTGCGACGTACGGCAGATCGAGGACTTCGTCGAGCCCGGCAATTTCGACGCGACGCTTGGCGTCGGTTTCGATTACGTGGTCGACGCAATCGACAGCGTGCGTACGAAAACCGCGCTCATCGCGTGGTGCGTGGCGCGCAAGCAGGCGCTCATCACCGTGGGCGGAGCGGGCGGGCAACTGGATCCGACGCGCATCCGCATCGACGATCTCGCGCTCACGATTCAGGACCCGCTGTTGTCGAAGGTGCGCGGCCAGTTGCGCAAGCTGCATGGTTTTCCGCGCGGGCCGAAGGCGCGCTTCAAGGTGAGCGCGGTGTATTCGGACGAGCCTCTGATCTATCCCGAAGCGCCCGCATGCGATATCAGCGAAGGCGCGGAACACCTCGAAACCGGCGCGGGCTATTCCGGTCCGGTCGGGCTCAATTGCGCGGGCTTCGGGTCGAGCGTGTGCGTGACGGCGAGCTTCGGCTTCGCGGCGGCCGCGCATGTCTTGCGCGAACTGGCGAAACGCGCGGCGTGAAACGAAAACGGCCAGCTTCGATAGCTGGCCGTTTCTTCATCGCACTTACCGGTCAGTTGAGTGCCGCGCTCAGCTTGCGCCGCCATTGCGATACGAGATCCGGCTGATTCGCGGCGAGGTCGAAGACGGAAAGCATCGTCTTGCGGCCGACATCGTCCATGAACGCACGGTCGCGCACGACGATCGCAAGCAGATGCTCCAGCGCGCCCGCATAATCGCGCCCCGCGATCAATCGATTGGCGAGCGCGAAGCGCGCGTCGAGATCGTCGGGGTTCGCGTTCACCGCGCCGATCAGATCATCGGCGGGCGGCAGGTCCGCTGCGGCATCGGCGGCGTCCAGCTCCGTCTTCAACGCGTTGTAGCGCGCGTCGATGCCCTGCGTCGTCTTCGGCGAAAGCAGCTTGTCTTCTTCCTTCGCCTCGTCCATGCGGCGCTCCGCGATCAACCACTCGATCAGATCGAGGCGCGCGTCGTCATAGCCGGGATCGAGCGCGAGCGCGGCCTTGATCGTGTCGATCGCCTGTTTGCGGTGGCCCGCGGCCCACGCGTTCTGCGCGGCTTGCCGCTCGGCATCGGCGCCAGCGGGCACGAGGCGATCCAGAAATTCGCGCAACTGGCCTTCCGGCAGCACGCCGACGAACTGATCGACGGGCCGGCCATCCGCGAATGCGATGACGTGCGGAATGCTGCGTACCTGGAAATGCGCGGCGAGCTCCTGATTCTCGTCGACGTTCACTTTCACGAGCCTCCACTTGCCAGCCGCTTCGTCTTCGAGCTTTTCGAGCATCGGGCCGAGCGTCTTGCAGGGGCCGCACCAGGGCGCCCAGAAATCGACCAGAACGGGCGCGAGCATCGACGCGTTGATGACGTCGTTCTCGAAGGTGGCGAGGGTCGTATCCATGCGTTTTCTCCTAATGCTTGTGGTCTATCTCGACCAGATAGGGACGATCCGCGCAACTCTCAAGCGCGGACGCACGCTTCATGCCTCGGGCGTGCGATTCTCGCGGCGCGGCGGCGGCAGCGGAATGAATTCCGTCTCGCCGGGCACGTGTCCCATGCGTTGCTCGCTCCATGCGGTCTTCGCGGCATCGATCTTCTCGCGCGAGCTCGACACGAAGTTCCATTCGATGAAGCGCGGGCCGTCGAGCGGCGCGCCGCCGAGCAGCATCGCGACGGCCCCGTTCGCGCTTTGCAGCTTCACGTCGGCGCCCGGCGTGAGGACGGCCATCTGCTGCTCGGGCAAGGGCTCGCCGTCGATGGTCAGATCGCCGCTCACGAGATAGACGCCGCGTTGCTCGTGCTCCGTGTCGAGCGTGATCCCGCTGCCGGCCGCGAACTGCGCGGCGACGTAGAGGGTCGGCGAGAACGTGCGCGTCGGTGCCTTGGCGCCGAATGCCGTGCCCGCGATCACGCGCAAGGTCACGCCGTCGCGCTCGATCTGCGGCAAGGCGGCTGCCGCGTGATGCTCGAACGCCGGCTCGATGTCCTCGCTCGCCACCGGCAGCGCGACCCACGTCTGGATGCCGTGCATCGCCTGGCCGGAGGCGCGCTCTTCATCGGGCGTGCGCTCCGAATGGACGATGCCGCGGCCGGCGGTCATCCAGTTGACGTCGCCGGGAACGATCTTCTGCACCGAGCCGACGCTGTCGCGATGCATGATCGCGCCTTCGAACAGATACGTGACCGTCGCGAGCCCGATATGCGGATGCGGGCGCACGTCGAGTCCCTTGCCGGGCACGAGCGTTGCGGGACCGATGTGGTCGAAAAAAATGAAGGGTCCGACGGTGCGCGCCGCGAGTGCGGGTAACACCCGCCGCACCATGAGTCCGCCGACGTCATGTTGGTGAGGCTTGAGGAGGTCGCGGATCGTCGAGGGCATGGCGGGTTCCGTAGGGAAGATCGGCGCCGGAATGGCGCGCGTGGATCCGTCGATTCTACCGGCCGATGCCGTGCGCCGCAGACCTCCCGCCGCCCCGGCCCTCGTTTTTTACGTCGCCGCGCGAATTGGGATGCGCGGCGCTCCGCACAACCTTCGCAACCTTGATAGGAGTTTGAAAATGAGCAAGAACAAGCTGTTGATCGCCATCACCGCCGGCCTTTTCACCGCCACCGCCGCGACGGGCGCGTTCGCGCAAACTTCGTCGGGCAACTCGTCGGCGGCGATGGGCAACGATACTGCCGCGGCGACCTCGGACAATTCAGCCGGCACCACGACGACCAAGAAGCACAAGACGCACAAGCATACGGCGCATCCTTCCGCGGGCAAGAAGACGCCGGACGTGGAAACGGGCAACAACCCGGCGGCCGAATCGGGACAGAGCAAGTAAGCGCGGCGGTTTTCCGGCAAGACGCGCTCGCGTCGTTGGAACGGCGCGGGCGTTTTTTTGCGTCGGGCTTCATGCGGCGCATTCGTGCGGCACAGCATTTGACAAGCCTGCCGCACCGCCCTCCGCTACACTTTCCGACTCGCCAACAACGTGCATGAGAAGGGGAAGGGCGATGTCGCCAAAGGACTTGCTGATCGCAACCGTGGTCATCTTCGCGTGGGGCGTGAATTTCGTCGTCATCAAGCTGGGGCTGCATGGCGTCCCGCCGATGCTGCTCGGCGCGCTGCGCTTCGCGCTCGCCGCGCTGCCGGCCATTTTCGTGAAGCGCCCGCAAATCCCGATGCGCTGGCTCTTCGCCTACGGCCTCACCATTTCGCTCGGGCAGTTCGCGCTGCTCTTCTACGGCATGTATGTCGGCATGCCGGCCGGTCTTGCGTCGCTCGTGCTGCAGGCGCAGGCGTTCTTCACGCTCGTCTTCGCGTCGATGATCCTCGGCGAGCGCATTCGCGCGGCGAATGTCGCCGGGCTCGTGATCGCGGCGGCGGGACTCGCGCTGATCGGCGTGCGCGGCGGCCAGGCAATGACCATCACCGGTTTTCTCTTCACGCTCGCGGCCTCCGCGATGTGGGCGCTCGGCAATGTCGTCACGAAGCGCATGGGCAAGGTGGATCTGCTTTCGCTCGTCGTCTGGGGCAGCCTGATTCCGCCGCTGCCGTTCCTCGCGCTGTCGCTGATCTTCGAAGGCCCGGCGCGCATCCAAGCGAGTCTCGCCAATATTCCGCTCGTGTCGGTGTTCGCGATTCTCTATCTCTCGTTCGTCGCGACGATCGTCGGCTACAGCTTGTGGGGGAAGTTGCTCGCGCGCTATCCGGCGGGGAGCGTCGCGCCGTTTTCGCTGCTCGTCCCGGTGATCGGGCTCGCGTCGGCGGCGGCGTTTCTCCGCGAGGGACTGAGCGCCGCGCAGGTGGCGGGCGCGGCGCTCGTGATGGCGGGACTCGTGGTCAACGTGTTCGGCGGACGGCTCGTGCGGCATATTCTGCCGACGACGCGCTGAAACGTTCCCGTCCGCTTTCTTACGTCATGCGGCTCTTCGCGAGCGGCGGGTTCGCCGCGAAGTAGCGCTTGATGCCCTTCATGATCGCGTTGGCCATCTTGTCGCGATAGGCGTCGTCGTTCAGGCGCGCTTCCTCTTCCGGGTTGCTGATGAACGCGGTCTCGACCAGGATCGACGGAATGTCCGGCGCCTTCAGCACGGCGAAGCCCGCCTGCTCGACCGAACCCTTGTGCAGCTTGTTGATGCCGCCGATCTCGTTCAGCACGAAGCTGCCGTAGCGCATCGAATCGCGGATCTGAGCGGTCGTCGACATGTCGAAGAGCGCGCGATTCACGCTCGCGTCCTGCGACTTCACGTTGATGCCGCCGACCTGATCCGACGAGTTCTCCTTGGCCGCCATCCAGCGCGCGGCCGCGCTCGACGCGCCATGCTCCGACAGCGCGAACACCGACGAGCCGCGCGCGTCGGGCGAGGTGAACGCATCCGCGTGAATCGACACGAACAGGTCTGCCGAGACGCGCTGCGCCTTCTGCACGCGCACGTTGAGCGGCACGAAGAAGTCGGCGTCGCGCGTCATCATCGCGCGCATGTTGGGCTGGGCGTCGATCTTCGCGCGCAGCTTCTTCGCGATGTCGAGCGCGACGTGCTTCTCGTACGTGCCCTGGCCGCCGATCGCGCCGGGATCCTCGCCGCCGTGACCCGGATCGATCGCGACGGTGAGCAGGCGCGTCGTGCCGGCCTGCTTGGGCGTGGAGAAGGTGTACTGGTCGTCGTCGTCCTTCTTCACGATGACCGGCGGCGCGGGCGGGACGTGCGGCTTCGCGGCGGGCTTCGCAACGGGTGCGGACGGCGCTGACGGTGCCACTTGGACCGGCGCATCGTTCTGCGCGTACTTCTGGAAGAACTCGTCGGTGGAATCGGACGTCGTCGGCTTTTGCGCGGTCGTCGGTCCGGAGAGCGTCGCGGGTGGCGGCGCGGACGGATTCGGATTCGCGCGATCGAGCGCTTCCTGCTTGCGCTCGGTCTGCGCGAGCAGCTCCATCAGCGGATCGGGCGCGACGGCCGGATACAGATCGAACACGAGCCGGTACTTGTAGCTGCCGATGGGCCCGAGCGTGAACACCTGCGGCTTCACCGAGCCTTTCAGGTCGAACACCATGCGCACGACGTGCGGCTGATATTGCCCGATGCGTACCGACTGAATCTGCGGATCGTTCGGCGCGATCTTCGAGACGAGATCGCGCAGCGCCTGATCGAGGTCGATGCCGGAGAGATCGACGACGAGCCGGTCCGGTCCCTGCAGCGTCTGGTTGCTGTTCTGAAGCGGCTGATCCGATTCGATCGTCACGCGCGTGTAATCGCGTGCGGGCCATACGCGCACCCCGAGCACGCTGGCCGCATGCGCGAGCTTCGGCCCGGCGAGCGCGAGCACGAGCGTCGAAGCGCCGGCGCGAAGCACCTGGCGGCGGCGCCAGTTGTGCGGCGCGGTGGCGCTCGCTTCAATCGACGCAAATGGCTTGATCAACATCTTTCGAGACATGACTTTCCTGTTTCGCTGAACGCCCGCGCGGTCAGGACGCGGCCTTCTTCTTCGTTCGAATCGCCCGGCGAGCCGTGCTCGTTCGGCAGCGATAGCTGGAACACGAGGTCGGGCACGCCGAGCAGGCCGCCCGCCTGTTGCGGCCACTCGACGAGGCACACCGCGCCCGCATCGAAGTATTCGCGGAAGCCGGCATCGGCCCATTCGGCCGGATCGGCGAAGCGATAGAGATCGAAGTGGTAAACGTCGAGCGGACCGCTTTCGATGACGAGCGAGTACGGCTCGACGAGTGTGTAAGTCGGGCTCTTCACGCGGCCTTCGTGGCCGAGCGCGCGCAGCGTGGCGCGCACGAGCGTGGTCTTGCCCGCGCCGAGATCTCCGATCAACTGGACTTGCAGACCGTGAAATCGTTCAGATGAAGTGTGTTTCCGGGTTGCGTCGATGGCAAGCGCGAAGCGATTTCCGAAGGCGAGCGTCGCGGCTTCGTCGCGCAGGTCGAAGCGGCGTTCGAGAAGCGCGGGGGGGGAGTCTTGCGTCGTTCGTGCGGGGCTTTCGGGCATTGCTCGTAAAATGTCGTGATGAACCGATTGCCGGAACATTCCGTTGAAATCACGACCGCGTCCAGCGACGCCGCCGCTGAGTCCGTCTCAGAGTCTCGCGTCATCGAACTCGATGAAAACGCGCTGGCGGAGCTCGCGCAACGCATCAAGGTGTGGGGGCGCGAGCTGGGGTTCGGTGCGGTCGGCATCAGCGATATCGACCTGACGGATGCCGAGAAAGGCCTGAATGACTGGCTCGAAGCAGGCTATCACGGCGAAATGGATTATATGGCGAAACATGGGATGAAACGCGCAAGACCGGCCGAGCTTGTGGCCGGAACGCGACGCGTCATCACCGCGCGCATGGCCTATCTGCCCGCAGCGACGCTCGCGAAAAAGGGCGATGAAAGTGTCGCGACAGCCGATGGTCAGAAGAACGACTGGCGCGCGATCGAATGGAAGCGGCTCGCGAAGCCGGAGCAGGCGACGGTATCCATCTACGCGCGCGGCCGCGATTATCACAAGGTCATGCGCAATCGTCTGCAGCAATTGGCCGAGCGCATCGAAAAGGCAATCGGGCCGTTCGGGCATCGCGCATTCACGGATTCCGCGCCCGTTCTCGAAGTCGCGCTCGCGCAGAAGGCGGGCAACGGCTGGCGCGGCAAGCACACCTTGCTGCTCGACCGCGACGCCGGTTCGCTCTTCTTCCTCGGCGAAATATTCGTCGATGTGCCCCTGCCCGTCGATCCGTATCCCGAGCACGAAGGCGCGCATTGCGGGCAGTGCACGCGCTGCATCGGCGCGTGTCCGACGGGAGCGATCGTCGCGCCGTATCGGGTCGATGCGCGGCGCTGCATCTCGTATCTGACGATCGAACTGCACGGCAGCATTCCCGAGGACATGCGTCCGCTGATCGGCAATCGTGTGTACGGCTGCGACGATTGCCAGCTCGTCTGTCCGTGGAACAAGTTCGCGCAGGCCGCGCCCGTCGCGGATTTCGACGTGCGGCACGGGCTCGATCGCGCGACGCTCGTCGAGCTGTTCGCGTGGAGCGCAGAGGATTTCGACACGCGCATGCAGGGCAGCGCGATCCGCCGCATCGGCCACGAGCGATGGCTGCGCAATATCGCGGTCGCGATGGGCAATGCGTTGCGTTCTGCTGAGCTGGATGCGAGCGAACGCGAGGTGATCGTCGAAGCCTTGGAAGCGCGCGCAGGCGACGCGTCCGCGCTGGTTCGCGAGCACGTGCAATGGGCGCTCGCGCAACGGAGTCAGACATGAACGCATTCGATGCCGTCATCGACGCGCCGTTCGGCAAGGTCGGCATTCGCACCGACGCGCAGTCCGTGCGCGAGATCGTGTACTTGCCCGGCGATACGCCGGACATCGAGCCGGAGAATGCGCTGGCGATAGAGGCCGCCGCGCAGATCCGCGAATACTTCGAAACGCCGTCGATGCGCTTCGATCTGCCGCTCGCGATCCGCGGCACGGCGTTTCAGCAGCGCGTGTGGCAGGGTATCAGCGGCATCGCGCCGGGAAGTGTGTGGACCTACGGCCAGCTCGCACGCGAGATCGGCAGCGTGCCGCGCGCGGTGGGACAGGCGTGCGGCTCCAATCCGCTGCCGATCGTGATACCGTGCCACCGGGTAGTGGCATCGGGCGGGATCGGCGGCTTCGCGCATCATCCCGGCGAGGGTTTTTATCGCAACGTGAAGCGCTGGCTGCTGGCGCACGAAGGTGTATCGATCGCATGACGAGCGCAACGACCGAACAAATAGAAACGCCGGGGCTCGCCGCGAGCCAGGACTCCATCGATCTCTTTTGCGACGCGCTCTGGCTTGAGCACGGGCTCGCGAAGAATTCCCTCGAAGCGTACCGGCGCGACCTGAAGCTCTTCGCGGAATGGCTGGGCAAGACGCGCGGCGCGCCGCTCGACGCCGCCGGCGAAGCCGACATGAACGGCTACATGGCCGCGCGCCGCGGCGACAAGGCGACCTCCGCGAACCGGCGCCTGTCGGTGTTTCGACGCTACTACGCGTGGGCCCTGCGCGAGCACCGCACGACCGCCGACCCGACGCTCAAGCTGCGCTCCGCGAAGCAGCCGCCGCGCTTTCCGTCGACGCTCAACGAGGCGCAAGTCGAAGCGCTGCTCGGCGCGCCCGATATCGAAACGCCGCTCGGCCTGCGCGACCGCACGATGCTCGAGCTGATGTACGCGAGCGGCCTGCGCGTGACCGAGCTCGTCACGCTGAAGACAGTCGAGCTCGGCCTGAACGAAGGCGTCGTGCGCGTGATGGGCAAGGGCTCGAAAGAACGCCTGATTCCGTTCGGCGAGACGGCGCACGACTGGCTCGAACGCTATCTGCGCAACTCGCGCCCGGCGCTGCTCGGCCCGCGCTCCGCCGATGCGCTCTTCGTCACCGCGCGCGGCGAAGGCATGACGCGCCAGCAGTTCTGGAACATCATCAAGCGCCACGCGATGAACGGCGGCGTGCACGCACCGCTTTCGCCGCATACGCTGCGCCACGCGTTCGCGACACATCTGCTCAATCACGGCGCCGACCTGCGCGTCGTGCAACTGCTGCTCGGACACTCGGACATCTCGACGACGCAGATCTACACGCACGTCGCGCGCGAGCGCCTTCACAAGCTGCATCGCGAGCATCATCCGCGCGGCTAGCGCTTCGGCTTTTTCGCGCCGCGCACCAATCAGCACGCGATGTTGCGAACGATCGTGCCACCGCGGCGCGCCCTTGAACACTCGGCCGAATGGCCGATGGTGAGGCGCAGGGCGCGCCGCTACAATGCGTCCATGTCGAAAATCAAACACGTGTCCGAAACGCCCGCGACGCAGTTCCTGCGCCGCCACAAGGTCGAGTTCGGCGAGCATCCCTACGATTACGTCGAGCACGGCGGCACGGAGGAGTCCGCGCGGCAGCTCGGCGTGGACGAGCACAGCGTCGTCAAAACGCTGGTGATGGAAGACGAGTACGCGAAGCCGCTCATCGTTCTCATGCACGGCGACCGCACCGTGTCGACGAAAAACCTCGCGCGGCAGACGGGCGCGAAGCGCATCGAGCCGTGCAAGCCGGAAGTCGCGAACCGTCATTCGGGTTTTCTCGTGGGTGGAACGTCGCCGTTCGGCACGAAGAAGGCCATGCCGGTGTATGTCGAATCGAGCATTCTCGATCTCGACCTGATCTATCTGAACGGCGGGCGGCGCGGATATCTCGTGAGCTTGAAGCCCATGGTGCTGACCGAGCTGCTGAACGCAAAACCCGTGCAGTGCGCGAGCGTCGATTAGAATGCGTTCCGCTCTCGCTACAACTGAAAAAACACCATGATCTTTCTGATCGTCGCCGTCGTGTCCTATCTGATCGGCTCGATTTCATTCGCCGTCGTCGTGAGTCACGCGATGGGCCTCGCCGACCCGCGTTCGTACGGCTCGGGCAATCCCGGCGCAACCAACGTGCTGCGCACCGGCAACAAGAAGGCCGCGATCCTCACGCTCATCGGCGACGCGTTCAAGGGCTGGCTGCCCGTGTGGATCGTCGTGCAATACGGTGCGAGCTTCGGCTGGGATCAGGCCGGCGTCAACACGGCCACGGCGCTCGCGGCGATTGCCGTGTTCCTCGGGCATCTGTATCCGGTGTTCTTCAAGTTCCAGGGCGGCAAGGGCGTCGCGACGGCGGCGGGCGTGCTGCTCGCGATCCATCCGGCGCTCGGTCTCGCGACGCTGCTCACCTGGATCATCATCGCGTTCTTTTTCCGCTATTCGTCGCTGGCGGCGCTCGTCGCGGCCGTGTTCGCGCCGTTCTTCCAAGTGTTCCTGTTCGGGCCGAGCCGCATCTCGCTCGCCGTGCTGGCGATGAGCCTGCTGCTCATCTGGCGGCATCGCGCGAATATCTCGAAGCTGCTGGCAGGCAAGGAAAGCCGCATCGGCGAGAAGAAGAAGGCGGTCGAATAATGCAAAAAGCCGTTCCGGCGCCAACCGGAACGGCTTTTCAGCATTTGAGGCGACGATGAATCAGTCGCGGAAGTTGTTGAAGTCGAGCGGCGTATCGGTGACTTCCTTCTTCAGTAGCGCGATGGCGCTCTGCAGATCGTCACGCTTCGCGCCCTGCACGCGCACCGCGTCGCCCTGAATGCTCGCCTGCACCTTGATCTTGCTGTCCTTCACGATCTTGACGATCTTCTTCGCCAGATCGCCCGAGACGCCTTTCTTCACCGTAACGGCCTGCTTCAGCTTGTCGCCGCCGATTTTCTCCTGCTTGCCGTAGTCGAGAAAGCGCACGTCGACGCCGCGCTTGGCCATCTTGTTCAGCAGAACGTCCTTTACCTGGCCGAGCTTGAAATCGTCGTCGGCGTAGAGCGTGAGTTCGCGCTCCTTCTGCTCGACGCGTGAATCCGAACCCTTGAAGTCGAAGCGCGTGGAAATTTCCTTGTTCGATTGTTCGATCGCGTTCTTCACTTCGATCATGTTTGCTTCGCTGACGACGTCAAACGATGGCATCTGTCTTTCTCCTTCATTGAGGCGAGCGCGCCTCGGACGCGGCTCGCGCAATCGCTATAATCACGGACCTGACGTCATTCTACCGACGCGGTTCCTTCATGTCGCTTCAGCTTCTCACTGATTTCTCGCTGCTTTCCCACAACACGTTCGGTTTCGACGTGCGTGCGCGTCACGCCATGCACATCGATTCCATCGATGCGGCCGTCGCGCTCGCATCCGATTCGCGCATCGCGAACATGCCGCAGCTCGTGCTCGGCGGCGGCAGCAATATCGTGCTGACGCGCGATTTCGACGGCGTCGCGCTGATCGTCGGCATTACGGGCAGGCGCGTGATCGGCGAGACTGGCGACGCGTGGCTCGTCGAGGCCGGCGCGGGCGAGAACTGGCACGATTTCGTCGCCTGGACGCTCGCACACGGCATGCCGGGGCTCGAGAATCTCGCGCTGATTCCGGGCACGGTCGGCGCGGCGCCGATCCAGAACATCGGCGCATACGGGCTCGAAATGGGCGAGCGCTTCGAGCGCCTGAGCGCGGTCGAGCTCGCGACCGGCGAACGCGTGGAATTCGATCGCGCCGCATGCGCGTTCGGTTATCGCGACAGCTTTTTCAAGCGGGCAGGGCGCGGGCGCTTCATGATCACGTCGGTGGTGTTCCGGCTGCCGAAGGCGTGGACGCCGCGCGCCGAATACGCCGATGTCGCGCGCGCGCTCGATGGCGCCGCCAAACCCGACGCGCAGGCGATTTTCGACGCCGTCGTCGCCGTGCGGCGCGCCAAGCTCCCCGACTGGACCGCGCTCGGCAACGCGGGCAGCTTCTTCAAGAATCCGGTCGTGGGCGCGCAGGCGTTCGAAACGTTGAAAGCGCGCGAACCCGGCGTCGTGTCATATCCGCAGGCGGACGGGCAAGTGAAGCTCGCGGCGGGCTGGCTCATCGACCGATGCGGCTGGAAAGGGCGCGGCATCGGCGGCGCGGCGGTGCACGACCGGCAGGCGCTCGTGCTCGTCAATCGCGGCGGCGCAACGGGCGCGCAGGTGATCGAACTGGCCGAGGCCATCAAGCGCGACGTGCTCGCGCGCTTTGACGTCGAACTGGAGATGGAGCCGGTTTGCCTCTGAGTTGATCGCGAACGCAGGCCGCAAAAAACAAAACCCGCCAAACCGAAGTCCGGCGGGTTTTTTTGCGCCCGCAGCGGGAATCAAAAGCGGGGATTACGATCCGCGCGTGCGGCGTGCGTTCTCCGCGATACGCATGCGCAGCGCGTTGAGCTTGATGAAGCCGCCGGCGTCGGCCTGGTTGTAGGCGCCGCCGTCGTCGTCGAAGGTCGCGATGGTCTTGTCGAACAGCGTTTCCTTCGAATCGCGCGCGACGACCGACACGCTGCCCTTGTACAGCTTCAGGCGCACCCAGCCGTTGACCTTTTCCTGCGTGTGGTCGATCAGCACTTGCAGCGCGCGGCGCTCCGGACTCCACCAGTAGCCGTTGTAGATCAGCGACGCGTAACGCGCCATCAGATCGTCCTTCAGGTGCGCCACTTCGCGATCGAGCGTGATCGACTCGATGCCGCGATGTGCCTTCAGCATGATCGTGCCGCCCGGCGTTTCATAGCAGCCGCGCGACTTCATACCGACATAGCGGTTCTCGACCAGATCCAGGCGGCCGATGCCGTGCTTGCCGCCGAGGCGGTTCAGCTCGGTCAGCATTTCAGCCGGCGACAGGCGCTTGCCGTTCAGCGCGACCGGGTCGCCGTGCTCATATTCGATATCGACGTATTCCGGCTGATCCGGCGCCGCTTCCGGCGACACGGTCCAGCGCCACATGTCGGCTTCGGCCTCGGCCTTCGGATCTTCCAGATGGCGGCCTTCGAACGAGATGTGCAGCAGGTTCGCGTCCATCGAGTAGGGCGCGCCGCCTTGCTTGTGCTTCATCTCGATCGGAATGCCGGCCTTCTCGGCGTACGCGAGCAGTTTTTCGCGCGAGAGCAGGTCCCATTCGCGCCACGGCGCGATCACCTTGATGCCCGGTTCGAGCGCGTAATAGCCGAGCTCGAAGCGCACCTGGTCGTTGCCCTTGCCGGTCGCGCCGTGCGAGACGGCCTGCGCGCCGGACGCGCGCGCGATCTCGATCTGGCGCTTCGCGATCAGCGGACGCGCGATCGACGTGCCCAGCAGATACTCGCCTTCGTAGATGGTGTTCGCGCGGAACATCGGGAACACGAAATCGCGGACGAACTCTTCACGCAGGTCTTCGATGAAGATGTTTTCCTGCTTGATGCCGAGCTGGAGCGCCTTCTTGCGCGCGGGCTCCAGTTCCTCGCCCTGGCCGATGTCGGCCGTGAAGGTGACGACTTCGGCGTCGTAGTTGTCCTGCAACCACTTCAGGATGACGGAGGTGTCGAGGCCGCCCGAATAGGCGAGCACGACTTTCTTGATGTCGCTCATGATGAACTCGTGTGCTGAAAAGCCGGTGCGGCGGTTGTGCGCCGCTTCGCGTCCGCCGGGCGCGCGACAGGCATTAAGTGCGCGGAAAAAAAAAGCACTATTTTGACATTAAAAAGCCGCGCTTCCGAAAATTTGGGATGCGCGGCTCGTGCACGACGCCGATTCGCTCGTATGCGCTCAGTGATTGAGCTTGCCGAGCAGGAGATACTCCATCAGCGCCTTCTGGACGTGCAGACGGTTCTCCGCCTCGTCCCAGACCACGCTCTGCGGACCGTCGATGACCTCGGCGCTCACTTCCTCGCCGCGATGCGCGGGCAGGCAGTGCATGAAATGCGCATCGGGATTGGCGCGCGCCATCATCTCAGCATCGACGCAATAGTCCGCGAACGCCTTCATGCGCGCTTCGTTCTCGGCCTCGAACCCCATGCTGGTCCAGACGTCCGTCGTGACGAGATCCGCGCCCGCGCAGGCCTCGTTCGGATCGTCGAATTCTTCGTAGAACGGCTTGCTTTCCTCCGAGACGAGCGCCGGATCGAGCTTGTACCCCAGCGGCGTCGACAGGCGCAGCTTGAAGCCGAGAATGTGCGCGGCCTCGATCCACGTGTAGAGCATGTTGTTCGCGTCGCCGACCCACGCGACGGTCTTGCCGTGAATCGGCCCGCGATGCTCGTAGAACGTGAAGATGTCCGCGAGCACCTGGCACGGGTGATATTCGTTCGTCAGCCCGTTGATGACCGGCACGCGCGAGCTATCCGCGAAGCGCCGGATGATGTCCTGGCCGAACGTGCGGATCATGATGATGTCGACCATGCGCGAGATGACCTGCGCCGAATCCTCGATCGGCTCACCGCGCCCGAGCTGCGTGTCGCGCGTGTTCATGAACACCGCGTGGCCACCGAGCTGGAAGATGCCCGCTTCGAAGGAGAGACGCGTGCGCGTCGAACTCTTCTCGAAGATCATCGCGAGCGTGCGGTCGTGCAGCGGATGATAGGTCTCGTAGTTCTTGAACTTGCGCTTCAGAATGCGCGCGCGTTCGAGCACGTACTCGTAGTCGTCGAGCGAAAAATCCTTGAACTGAAGATAGTGTCGAATTTTCTTGGAGGTCATGAAACGCAAGCGGCGGCTTCGAACCGGCGCGCCGCGCTGAAAGCGTCAGGGCCGGACGGCGCCGCCGTCGTGAGTGGTATCGCATTTGAGCATAAAGGATTTTGCGATGTTTGACGAGGCTGGCCAAAAGCACGATCGGGCGCGCGCAAGCCCGGCCGGCGGCTTCGGAGCGTCCCCGGTGGAGTCGCCCGATGTCTGTGTGCGCTGCGGAATGAAGACCGCTGCTGTATAATTGCGGTCGCTCGTTTCAACAGTTCTGCAACATTCAGCACCGTTTCATGCGCATCTGCGGCGAACGGTTCGCAAGAATCCGGTCGGCGCGACTTCGCGCGTTTCGATTCCGCGGTGGATTGCCCAGTGCTGTCGAGTCCGCCATGTCTGTCGCGGGCGCGGACGGTTCTCGCAGAATCGGCCCGCGCAAGACCGCCCCGGCGCCATCGCTGCGCCGGCCCTTGCGGTTCCCCGTGTCAGGCATGTGCGTTCCGGTGCGCGTCACCGGCCGTCAAAAGGTATTGCTACATGGCTGAATCATCCCCTACCGAATACTTCATACAAGGCATCACCAAGAGCGGGAGGAAATTTCGGCCGAGCGATTGGTCCGAGCGTCTGTGCGGCGTGATGTCGGGCTTCGGGCCCAAAGCGAAGGGGCCGAATGCGCGCCTCCAATATTCCATCTACGTGCGTCCGACGATGATCGGCGATATCAAGGTCGTGATCGTCGATTCGCGCCTGCGCGACGTCGAACCGATGGCATTCGACTTCGTGCTCAACTTCGCGAAGGACAATGATCTCGTCGTGACCGAAGCGTGCGAACTGCCGCCGCATCACGGCACGCAGACGCAGCAGCAGTCCTGACGCTGTAAAGCAGTAGAGCACAGACGCAAAAAAGCCCGCCGAAGCGGGCTTTTTCGTTACTGCGCAGCGGAAACAGGAAGCTGCTTCGGCAAGCGCCCGACCGTGCGATCAAAAGCGCTCGCCTGAAGCGAGCCGGAATTACTGGGCAGCGGGGGCTTGCAGGCCCTTGATGGCTGCAGCCAGGCGGCTCTTGTGACGAGCGGCCTTGTTCTTGTGGATGATCTTCTTGTCCGCGATGATGTCCATCGTCTTGACCGACGACTTGAACACTTCGGCGGCCTTGGCCTGATCGCCGGCTTCGATAGCCTTGCGAACAGCCTTGATGGCCGTGCGGAACTTCGAGCGCAGCGCCGAGTTATGCGAGTTGGCTTTGGCGGCCTGACGGGCGCGCTTGCGAGCTTGTGCGGAATTTGCCATGACGGTTTCCTTGTCCTGTTTCTGCTGTTACTTGTCAGGAGCGGGCTTCACCGTCTCGACCGGAACGAGCCCGGAAGCGGTGACTGATGCGCGCTGCCTTTAATCTGAAATCTCGGGAACGATTGCCCGAGAACCTTGATACATCGCCGGCCGGAACCGGAAAAGACGAGAAGCAGCGCAAAGCGGAGCTTCGAAACCCGCGATTATAGCAAGGGAATATGAGACGTGACAAGCGCCGCGTCGGGCGCGCCGGTGGGCAACGATTTGATGCAATCAGTCAATCTTGCGCCGTTGCCCGCCAGCAATGAGCCGTGTCTGGTGGGCGCGCAGCACGCGCCCCGTATAATAAGCGCCCCATGAATCTATTCCGAGCCCTCCTGACGGTCAGCGGCTTCACGCTGCTGTCGCGCGTGACCGGCCTGATCCGCGAAACGCTGATCGCCCGAGCTTTCGGCGCCAGTCTTTACACCGACGCGTTCTACGTCGCGTTCCGCATACCCAACCTGCTGCGGCGTCTGTCAGCCGAGGGCGCGTTCGCGCAGGCGTTCGTGCCGATCCTCGCCGAGTTCAAGAACAGCAAGGGCCACGATCCGACCAAGGCGCTGGTCGATGCGATGTCGACCGTGCTCACGTGGTTCCTCATCGTGCTTTCGGTGCTCGGCATGCTGGGCGCGAGCTGGGTGGTCTATGCGGTCGCATCGGGGCTGCGGCACGAGGGCATCGGCTACGCGCTCGCGGTCGAGATGACGCGCATCATGTTCCCGTACATCGTCCTCATTTCGATGACGACGCTCGCCTCGGGCGTGCTCAACACGTACAAGCAGTTCTCGCTGCCCGCGTTCGCGCCGGTCCTGCTGAACGTGTCGTTCATTTTCGCGGCGGTGTTCGTGGCGCCGCATCTGAAGGTGCCGGTCTATGCGCTCGCGTATGCGGTGATCGCCGGCGGCGTTCTGCAGTTGCTCGTGCAACTGCCCGGCCTGAAGAAGATCGACATGACGCCGCGCATCGGGCTGAACTTCCGGCGCGCGCTCGCGCATCCGGGCGTCAAGCGCGTGCTGCTGAAGATGGTGCCGGCGATGTTCGCGGTGTCGGTCGGACAGCTGAGCCTCATCATCAATACGAATATCGCGTCGAACATCGGGCAGGGCGCGGTGTCGTGGATCAATTACGCCGACCGCCTGATGGAATTTCCCACCGCGCTGCTGGGCGCGGCGCTCGGCACGATCCTGCTGCCGAGCCTCTCGAAAGCGCACGTCGATGCGGACAACGTCGAATACTCCGCGCTGCTCGACTGGGGCCTGCGCATCACGTTCCTGCTGGCCGCGCCGAGCGCGATCGCGCTGTTTTTCTTCGCCGAGCCGCTAACGGCGACGCTCTTTCACTACGGCAAGTTCGACAACCATTCCGTCGTGATGGTCGGCCGCGCGCTGTCGGCATACGGCATCGGGCTGGTCGGCCTCATCCTCATCAAGATTCTCGCGCCCGGCTTTTACGCGAAGCAGGACATCAAGACGCCGGTGAAGATCGCGGTCTTCGTGCTGATCATGACGCAGGTGAGCAACTACGTCTTCGTGCCGATCTTCTCTCACGCGGGCCTGACGCTTTCCATCGGCCTCGGCGCGCTCACCAACGCATTGCTGTTGTTCGCCGGCCTGCGCCGCCGCAAGATCTATCGGCCGTCGCCGGGCTGGCTGCGCTTTTTCGTGCAGCTGATCGGGGCATGCCTGGTTCTTGCCGGCACGATGCATTGGGTCGCGATCAACTTCGACTGGATCGGCATGCGCGCGACGCCGATGCTGCGCATCGCGCTGCTGGGCGCGAGCCTGGTCGTGTTCGCGGCGCTATATTTCGGTATTCTGTCCGCGATGGGCTTCAAATACGCCTATTTCAAGAGACGCACGCTTTGATGACGACAACGCGTATCCTCGATTACTTCTCTTCGCTGATGGCGGAGGACGACACGCTTCCGCTCACGGAAGCGGCCTTGTCGCTCGCGCAGGACGCGTACCCCGATCTCGACATGCAGGCGGCTCTCGCGGAAATCGACGAACTCGTCGTGCGTGCCCGCCGCCGCGTGCGCGACGAAGCGGACGTGAAGCAGAAAGTCGATGCGCTCAATCGTTATTTCTTCCGCGAGCTGGGTTTCTCCAGCAACCTCAACGACTACTACGATCCGGACAACAGCCATCTGAACGTCGTGCTGCGGCGCCGGCGCGGCATTCCGATCTCCCTCGCCGTGATCTATCTGGAAATGGCGGAGCAACTCGGCTTGCCGGTGCGCGGCGTGTCGTTTCCGGGGCATTTCCTGCTGCGCGTCGCGACGCCCGGCCAGGATCTCATGCTCGATCCGACGACCGGACAAACGCTCTCCGAAGCCCAGATGGTCGAGATGCTGGAACCGTATGTGCAGCGCGTGGGCGAATCGATCGGCAGTGCGTTGCGCGTGCTGCTACAGCCCGCGACGCGCCGCGAGATCGTCGCGCGCATGCTGCGCAATCTAAAGGGCATCTATTTGCAGACGGAGCGCTGGCAGCGTCTGCTCGCGGTTCAGCAGCGGCTCGTGATCGCGCTGCCGAACAGCATCGAGGAAGTGCGCGATCGCGGCTTCGCGTATGCGCGGCTCGATTATCTGCGCCCGGCGCTCGAAGATCTGCAGCGTTACATCGAGATTCGCCCCGATGCCGAGGACGCGACGGTCGTCGAAACCGAGCTGCACGAGTTGCGACAGCGCACCCAGCACAACGGCGATTAAAGCAAAACGGCGGACTTCAAGAAGAAGCCCGCCGTTTTCACATGTGAGGCCTTTACTTCGGCTGCATGCGGATCGCGCCGTCGAGGCGGATCACTTCGCCGTTGAGCATCGGGTTATCGAAGATCTGCTTGACGAGCATCGCGTATTCGTCCGGCTTGCCGAGGCGCGACGGGAACGGCACCATCGCGCCGAGCGCGTCCTGCACGTCCTTGGGCATGCCGAGCAGCATCGGCGTTTCGAAGAGGCCCGGCGCGATCGTCATCACGCGGATGCCGCTCTTGCTCAGATCGCGCGCGATCGGCAGCGTCATGCCCGCGACGCCGCTCTTCGACGCGGCATACGCCGCCTGGCCGATCTGCCCGTCGTACGCCGCCACCGATGCCGTGTTCACGATCACGCCGCGCTCGCCCGCATCGTTCGCTTCGTTCTTCGACATCACGTTCGCCGCGAGCCGGATCATGTTGAAGGTGCCGATGAGATTCACCGAAATCACCTTCGAGAAGAGATCGAGTGCGTGCGGGCCGTCGCGTCCGACCGTCTTCGCCGCCGGCGCGATGCCCGCGCAATTCACGAGGCCGCGTAGTGTGCCGAGGCTCAGCGCGGCATCGACGGCGCGCTGGCCGTCGCTTTCCTGGCTCACGTCACATTTCACGAACACGCCGGACAGTTCCTTCGCGAGCGCAACGCCTGCGGCCTCGTTCATGTCGGCGAGCACGACCTTTCCGCCTTGCGCCGCGACGAGCCGCGCGGTTGCCGCGCCCAGTCCCGATGCGCCGCCGGTGATCAGAACGACGTTACCTTGCATCTCCATGTCTCTTCTCCTTTTGTGTGATTCGTGCGCGCGAGGGCGGGGTAAGGCCGCTCGCGCCGATGACTGTCCTCGTGGGAACGCGTCGATTGTAGCGAAGCCGCTCGCTGCAAATTCGCACGATGGTCATGCGAATTCACGGCATAAAAAAACCCGCTCGTCTTGAGCGGGTTTTCGTCTCGAGCGAAGCCGGACTGCGCTTTACTTCAGCGCGTCGAACACGCGCGCGCGGATTTCATCGACGGTGCCGAGGCCCGAGATCCTGCGATACTCTGGCGCCTTCAGACCATTCGACACACCGTTCTGCGCCCAGTCGTTGTAGTACGCGATGAGCGGCTTGGTCTGCGCGACATACACGTCGAGACGCTTCTTCACGGTCTCTTCCTTGTCGTCGTCGCGCTGGATCAGCGGCTCGCCGGTGACGTCGTCGGTCATCTCGACCTTCGGCGGATTGAACTTGACGTGATACGTGCGACCCGATGCCGCATGCACGCGGCGGCCGCTCATGCGGGAGATGATTTCGTCGAAGGGAACATCGATCTCGAGCACGTAGTCGATCGCGACGCCCGCGTCCTTCATGGCTTCGGCCTGCGGCAGGGTGCGCGGGAAGCCGTCGAAGAGATAGCCGTTCTTGCAGTCGTCGGCCAGAAGGCGTTCCTTCACGAGATTGATGATGAGCGAATCCGGCACCAGCTCGCCCGCGTCCATGTAGCCCTTCGCCTCGACGCCGAGCGGCGAGCCAGCCTTGACGGCCGCGCGCAGCATGTCGCCGGTCGAAATCTGCGGAATGCCAAATTTCTCCTTGATGAAGTTTGCCTGGGTGCCCTTGCCCGCACCGGGTGCGCCCAACAGGATCAAACGCATGGTGATCTCTCCGAATCGTCTAGAAACCGCTTCAAGCCGCGAGGCTGATTTGACATCCGGTGGCGTGGCTCGTGCGGCGTCGACGACAGGGCGCGCAGCCGAAAGGAGACGGCGGGCACCCGCGGACAGCGGCGCAACGTTGAGCGTGGCGCTGACCGGAAGGCTCGCGCAATCGCTTGATTATGCCACGGCTCTTTACGATCGCGACCGTAATAACGCGGATAGAAAAGGCCACAAACCCCGCCGCATGGGCGTCGGCGGGGTTTACACGGGTTGCGCCGCAGCTTTCAGTCGGCGTTGCGGAAGAGCGCCTGGACGCGCGCGAGATCGGCGGGTGTGTCGACACCCGGCGGCGGCGCATCCTGCGTCACGCGCACCGCGATGCGCTCGCCATGCCACAGCGCGCGCAGTTGCTCCAGCGCTTCGGCGGCTTCGATCGGCGCCTGCGCGAGGTTCGGGAAGTCGCGCAGAAATTTCGCGCGATAAGCGTAGAGCCCGATGTGACGCAGCACGTTCTCGGGCACGGCGGGGAGTTTCCCGAGCGCGGCGACATCGGGCCAGTGCGGTTGCCAGAGATCGCGCGTCCAGGGAATCGGCGCGCGCGAGAAGTACAGCGCGACGCTCTTCGCATCGAGCACGACCTTCACGACGTTCGGATTGAAGACGTCCGCCGGATCGTGGATCGGATGGGCGGCCGTGGCGATCGCGCATTCGGGATGCGCTGCGAGGTGATCCGCGACATCGCGCACGAGTTGCGGATCGATGAGCGGCTCGTCGCCCTGCACATTCACGACGATGGTGTCGTCGCTCCAGTTGAGACGCGTCGCCACTTCGGCGAGGCGGTCGGTGCCGGTGGGATGATCGGAGCGCGTCAGCATCACTTCGACGCCGTGATCGCGCGCGGCTTCGACCACGCGGTCGGAATCGGTCGCGACGAGCACCTGGCTCGCGCCCGATTCGCGCGCACGCTCGGCGACGCGCACGACCATCGGTTTGCCGCCGATATCGGCGAGCGGCTTGTTCGGCAGACGCGTGGAAGCGAGGCGCGCCGGAATGACCGCGATGAACGGAACGGACATGACAGCGGGCTCAGGCGTCGCCGGCCGGTTTGAGCGGCTCGACGGGCGTGCCTTCGACGGTCTGGCGCGCTTCGTCGACGAGCATCACGGGAATGCCGTCGCGGATCGGGTAGGCGAGCTTGTCCGCGCTGCAGACGAGTTCCTGCGCCGCGCGATCGTAGGTGAGCGGGCCTTTGCAGATCGGGCAAACGAGGATTTCAAGCAGACGTGCGTCCACGGAGTTTCTCCACAACAAGAGCGATGAGGCGCGGTCTCAGCACGGCTTGCACCGGAACGACCCAGATGCGTGCGTCGCGCCAGGCCCCAAATTTTACTGCATCCTTTTCGGTGATCAGGATGGCATCGGCTTCGACGCCCGCGAACGGATTCTCGCGATACGAATAGTGATCGGGGAAGGCGCGCGTCGACGGCGCGATGCCCGCCGCGCGCAGCGTCGCGAAAAAGCGCTCGGGCGAGCCGATGCCCGCCGCTGCGACGACTTTCTCTCCCGCGAACTGATCGAGCGGGCGGCGCACGGAGGGATCGTCGAGCAGCCACGCGTCGCCGGATTCGAGTTCGAGCGCGAACGTGTTCGGCCACGGCGGCAGCGTCCGATCGTACGGACTGTTGATGAGCGTCGCGTCGCGGCGGCGCGACATCGGCTCGCGCAACGGGCCCGCGGGCAGCAGGAAGCCGTTGCCGCCGAGACGGTCATCGAACACGACGAGCTCGAACGCGCGCGCGAGGCGATAGTGCTGCAGGCCGTCGTCGGAGACGAGGACATCGACATTCGGATGCGCCTGGAGAAGCGCCTGCGCCGCCGCCACGCGATCCGGGCAGACGAACACCGGCGCGTGCGTGCGGCGCGCGATCAGCAGCGGCTCGTCGCCGACCTGCGCGGCGGCGCTCGTCGGCGTGACGCTCGTCGGCTTCGCGACTTTCGCGCCGTAGCCGCGGGAGATCACGCCCGGCTGAAATCCGGCGGCGCGCAATGCCTCGACGAGCGCGATGACGGTCGGCGTCTTGCCCGTTCCGCCGACGGTCACGTTGCCCACGACGACCACCGGCACGCCCGCATCGACGCGCTTGATCCAGCCGAGTTCGTAGAAGGCGCGGCGAGTCGCGGCGATCGCACCGAAGATGCAGGCGAAGGGCGTCAGCGCCCAGGCGATCGGGCCGCGACGGCGCCATTCGCGGGCGAGAAAATTCTCGATCGGCGGCTTGAAGTCAGACATGGACCGCCTTCGCGCGGCGCGCTGGCGGGAGGGAAGTCGTATACGGCGTGACGTGCAACGGCAGCTCCTCGTGTTTCGGTCGACGTTGGACGGATTTGCCCGGCGATGGCGCCCGATGCGATAGCGCCCGCGCCGCGCCAGCCAGTGCTGGAACCCGGCACTCTAGCGCGCGCGGGCCTCGGGCGCCAGTCGCGAAGCGCCTACGGGCAATCTGGCCATCCAATCCGGACGCCTGTGGATAACTCTGTGAAGAACTTGCCGCCGGGCAGCCGCGAAGCCGCGTCAGGAAAGAGTTGCTCCGGGCATCACGGAGTTCATAACTGGATAAACTAGAAAAATCAATGGGTTAGAACGAAGTCACCGACCTCCGGCCATGCGTCGGCGCGCGCGGCGGTAAGTCTTTCCATGTGGACACTTGTTACACTGGCACACCTCGTCCAGCGGCGTTTTGCACGATGCGAAAGCGCCGCGGCGCCCCGGTATATTCTCGTCCAGCCATGAACTCCGATTCCCTGCCGACGCAAAGCGGCGACGCCGTCATCCCCGTCTCCGCGCTCAACCGCGCGATCAGCTCGATGCTCGAGCGCTCGTTTCCGCTCGTCTGGGTGTCGGGCGAAGTATCGAATTTCACGCGTGCGGCGAGCGGCCACTGGTACTTTTCGATCAAGGATGCCAACGCGCAGATGCGCTGCGTGATGTTCCGCGGCCGCGCGCAGTATGCGGAGTTCATGCCGCGCGAAGGCGACAAGATCGAGGTGCGCGCGCTCGTCACGATGTACGAGCCGCGCGGCGAGTTGCAACTGAACGTGGAAGCGGTGCGGCGCACGGGGCAGGGAAGGCTTTTCGAAGCGTTCCTGCGTCTGAAGGCGCAACTCGAAAGCGAAGGACTCTTCGCGGCGGAGAGAAAGCGCGCGCTGCCGGTTCATCCGCGCGGCATCGGCATCGTGACGTCGCTGCAGGCGGCCGCGCTGCGCGATGTGCTGACGACGCTCGCGCGCCGCGCGCCGCATGTGCCCGTCGTCGTGTATCCGGCGCCGGTGCAGGGCGCGGGCGTCGGCGCGAAGCTCGCGGCGATGGTCGAGGCCGCGAACGCGCGTCGTGAAGTCGACGTGCTGATCGTGTGCCGCGGCGGCGGGTCCATCGAGGACCTGTGGGCGTTCAACGAGGAAGTGCTCGCCCGCGCGATCGCGGGGAGCGCGTTGCCGGTGGTGAGCGGCGTCGGACACGAAACGGACTTCACCATCGCCGATTTCGCCGCCGACGTGCGCGCCCCGACGCCGACTGGCGCCGCCGAACTTGTGAGTCCGCAGCGCGTGCTGCTGCTGCGCGATCTCGATCATCGGCATGCTGCGCTCGCGCGCGGCTTCGGCCGGATGATGGAGCGCCGCGCGCAGCAACTCGACTGGCTCGCGCGCAGGCTCGTGAGTCCCGCCGAGCGGCTCGCGCGGCAGCGTGCGCATCTGCGTCAGCTGGCGAGCCGTCTTGTCGCGGCGGGTGCGCGGCCCGTGCGCGATGCCCGCGCGCATTTCGCGCTGGTGCAGTATCGATGGCAGCGCAAGCGCCCCGATCTGGCCGCCGAACGCGAGCACGTGCTGCGGCTCGCGCAGCGCATCCGGAGCGTGCACGAACGTCGCGCGGAACGGGAGAAAGCGTGCGTTTCGGAACTGGCGGCGCGCTTGCAGGTGCTGAGCCCGCAGCGCACACTCGAACGCGGCTATGCCGCATTGATCGACGCGCAGACGGGCCGCGCCGTGCGTGCGCCGAGCGCGTTGAAGCCGAAGCGTCCGCTCACAGTTCATCTGGCGCAAGGATCGGCGGACGTGCTGCTCGCCGATGTCCAGCCGCGTCTGTCGGACGAATTCTGATTCGTGAGGACACGCGCGAGCGGGCGTACATTTGACGTGTCCAGGCCGGCGCGCCGGAGCACTTTTTACGCCGGCTCGCGCGAATAGAAAGCGATCCTCCTCATAAAGAGCACACGGTTTGCTGGGTTATCCCAACTCGCCTACAATCCATTGCTCCACTGCCTCACTCCTCACAGTCCCACAATCCACATAGAAAGGAAGCTCGCATCATGGAACATACGCTCCCGCCGCTGCCGTTCGACAAGAACGCGCTCGCTCCGCACATGTCGGAAGAAACGCTCGAGTATCACTATGGCAAGCATCACCAGACCTATGTGACGAACCTGAACAAGCTGATCCCCGGCACCGAATTCGAGAACATGTCTCTCGAAGAAATCGTGAAGAAGTCGTCGGGCGGCGTGTTCAACAACGCAGCGCAAGTCTGGAATCACACGTTTTTCTGGAACAGCCTGTCGCCGAAGGGCGGCGGCGCACCGGCCGGCGCGCTGGCTGACGCGATCAACGCCAAGTACGGTTCCTACGACAAGTTCAAGGAAGAATTCGCCAAGGTCGCGACCGGCACGTTCGGCTCGGGCTGGACCTGGCTCGTGAAGAAGACGGACGGCACGGTGGATATCGTGTCGACGAGCAACGCCGCCACGCCGCTCACGACGGACGCGAAGGCGCTCGTGACCATCGATGTGTGGGAGCATGCGTATTACATCGACTATCGCAATGCGCGTCCGAAGTTCATCGAGGCTTACTGGAACATCGTGAACTGGGATTTCGCGTCGAAGAATTTTGGCGCCTGATAACGCATGAAAGTCGGTTGCGGCATGGTGGATTGAACGCCGAGCGACGCAACCGGAAAAAAGCCCTCGTGAGAGGGCTTTTTTCGTTGGTGCGCCCGGCGCGAGCGGTCAAAGGCGGTTCGAATCCGAGCTCAAAACGGGGTCATTGCGTACGCCGGCCTCTTGGGGAACATCGAAGGCTCGTCGGGTCTAACCGAGTCCTGGTCGCTTTCGATTCCCACGCCGAACAATGACGACACGCTATCACCAACTCGATTCGTTGCGGGGCATTGCCGCTTTGACCGTGGTTTTCAACCACTACTCGCAGATCGCACCGATGGAATGGATGCGGCACGCTCCCTGGCGCCTTTTCACGGAAGGGCATTCCGCCGTGATTCTGTTCTTTACGCTGAGCGGTTTCGCACTCACTCTTCAGATCACCGGCGAGAGCAAGCCCGGTTTCGCCGAGTTCGTCGTCAAGCGGGTCTGCCGTATCTATATCCCGTATCTGATCGCGGTCCTGGCTGCCTACGCGGCGTATGGCGCGCTCTATCGGTCGGGGTTGTCGTGGACGGGTCCGTGGGTCAATCAGGCATGGCACGCGGACATCGATCGCCATGACCTGCTGAGTCACATCTACTTTCTGCTTCCATTCGACAACAGTACGCTGGACCCGGTGCTTTGGTCGTTGATCTACGAGATGCGTATCTCGCTGATCTTTCCGATCATCGTCGTCGCCGTGTTCGCAATGCCGCTCTGGTTGTCTGTCGCGCTAAGTGCCGCTCTGTCTCTCGCCGTGTCGGGCTATTACCACCATGCGAGCCGGACGCTCATGGACGCGAGCCTGCAGGGCGAATGGATTCCCACCATCCACTACATCTCGATGTTCGTCCTGGGCACGCTGATTGCGCGATATCGCGATGCGATCTCGTCGAAGCTCGGCACATACTCTTCGCGATCGCTCTTCGGAGCGTTGATGATCTGCATCGCCGTCTATGGTTTGGTCGGCGCGGTGAACCCGCACCTCGTGTCCAATGATGTGCTGCGCAGTTTTGCCGACGACTGGGTCATCCTTCCGGCCGTGACTTGTATTCTGGTTCTGGCGATTTCACTCAAGCCGTTTGCAGCCGTTCTGGCTGCGCGACCGCTCGTGTTCCTCGGGAAGATATCGTTCAGTCTGTATCTGCTTCACTGCATCGTGCTGCTCGGCGTTCTGCATTATTTCGGCGAGGCGTATCAACGCATGTCGCTGGTAGTCGCCGCCGTGCTGATTCTTCCGGTCAGCATCGCGGGGTATTACGCGGTCGAAAAGCCGTCGATTCGACTGGGCCGGTATCTGACCCGGCGAAAGCAACGCGACAGGGCAACGCTCGGCGTCCGATCAATGGCATCGAAGTATCTGTTCGACAAGGGGAAGTAAGCGTACAGGGGAACATCGAGCAGTGCCGTCGCTGCCCGGTTCGACACGCGAGCCTAAAATGTTGGCTTGCCATATGTTCGAACCGCATCGCCATCATGAAACGCTTCGCCTTCCTTTGCCTTTCGGCATGGTCAGCCGCCGCGCTCCTTTACTTCGGGCGCCATTCCGCCGCGCTCATCGCGCTGTCGGGCGTGCTCGCGCTCGCGGGCTTCGATCTTCTGCGACCGGATTCGAATACCGGCTCCTAGGCTATCGCCGTTTGGCGCCTTCCCAGTTGATATCGACGCACAACACCTGCAACCCGTAAGGCGTCTGCGCCGCGATCGACGCCGTCACGCACAAGTGCGCCTCGTTGATCGACAGATAAGGCGCCGTCAGATGCACACGCCCCGGCGCGCGCAGCGCCTCGATGAAATACGGCCGGCGTTCCCAGCTCGCGCCCTCCGAATGCAGCAGCGGACTGAAGCGCTTCGCGCGCTGCGACGTGCGCACGATCGGCACGACGTTGTCGCCGATCTGCCGCCCGGCCTGATCGAGCAGGAAGCAGCGGGCGGTGTCGGCGAGTTGCAGCAGCTCGCTCGTCGCGGCGACGAGCGACTCGCCTTCCATCAGCAGGACCGCAGCACGCTCGAGCCCGCTCACGTACGGCTCGAGCCGCGTGGACTGCGCCCGCTCGCGCGCCGCGACGCGTTCGCGCGATGCCGCCGTCAGTGCATCCATCACGCCCGCCGCGACTTCGCTATGCACCGCATCGACGCTCGGCTGCGCGAAATACGCGCCCTGCACGAAATCGACGTTGCATTCGAGCGCGATCAGCGCGTCGCGCTCCGTCGCGAGACCGCCCATCAGAACGAGCTGACCCGATTCGTGCAGCAGCGACACGAGACGCGGCAGCACGCGCTCGATATGCGAATGCTCCGTCGCCTGCTGCAGGATGCAGCGGTCGAGCGTCACGATATCGGGCCGCAGATGCCACACGCGATCGATGTTCGAATGCTTCACGCCGAAGCCGTCCAGCGCAATGAGAAAGCCCGACTTGCGCATCGAATCGATGATCTCCGCGAAGCGCGTCGTCTCGCCGCCCGCCTGCTCGGGCACTTCGAGCACCACGCGCTGCGGTGGCAGGCCGATGTCCTTCAGCGCCGCGAGCAGCGCATCGCCGTAGCTCGTATCCATCAGCGCGGCCGGATGCAGGCTCAGGAAGAGCCATTCGTCGTGGCTGTCGAATGCATTGAAATTGCCTAGATGCAGCGATTCCGCGAGCCGGCCGAGTTCGAGCAGATCGCCGCGCCGCGCGGCTTGCGTGAAGACTTCGTGCGACGGAACGTGCCGATGCACGTCGTCGCGAGCGCGCAAGGACGCGTGATAGCCGATCGCGCGCCGGTGTGACACGGAGAAGACGGGCTGAAACACGCTGAAAACGGTGTACTCGCCGTACAGCACGGTGCGACGCGATCCATCGTCGCCGGCGATGGGCCGGGGCTGCTGGAAGCGGGGAGGGTCGAGATCAACCATGCTCATGGTGTCGAAGCGCGAGGCAATTGACTTTATCGAGATAGTTTACCGGATCGGTACACGAGCGTTCGAGCAAAAAGCGTGCAAATTCAATATTCAAGCGGCTCGGCAAAGTATTGCGGGCCTATTGCGAGCGATTCGCGCGGCGATTCGTGTGCGGATTGGGCAAGCGTGCCGCACATGCGGGAGCGCGCGCCGCGCGATCGTGCGCGATGGCACCGGTGCGGTGCGCGGCGCGCACGTCGCGGCCCGTCACGCCGGGTCAGTTCGATTCCGACGGATCGGGCTTTCTGCCCGCCGAGCGCACTTCCGGCGCGAGTTGGCCGAAGATCCATGCCGTCGCCGCGGTGATGACGCCGACGCACAGGAACGTCGCATGGAACGCGGGCAGCGAGTTCGTCGCCGTGACCTGCGGCAACAACCCGGTGAAGGTCGAGAGAATCGCGCCGGCGACGGTCACGCCGAGACTCATCGACAGCATTTGCACGAGCGAGAAGAGGCTGTTGCCGCTGCTCGCGCCGCCCGTGCCGAGATCCTTGAGCGTGAGCGTGTTCATCGCGGTGAACTGCATCGAATTGACGGCACCGAAGGCGGCCAGTTGCACGAGCCGCAGCCATAGCGGCTGATGCGCGCTCGCGAGCGAGAAGCTCGCCATCATCAGCCCGACCAGCACGGTGTTCACGACGAGCACGCGCCGATAGCCGAACTTTTCGATGAGACGCGTGACGAGCCGCTTGGACGCCATGCCCGCCGCGGCGACGGGCAACATCATCATGCCCGCCTGGAACGCGGTGTAGCCGAGGCTCACCTGCAAGAGCAGCGGAATCAGATACGGCATCGCGCCGCTGCCGATGCGTGCGAACAGATTGCCGAGCAGGCCGACGCTGAACGTGTGGATCTTGAAGAGATCAAGCGAGAAGATCGGCTGGGCGGCGCGCGTCGCGTGCAGGCCGTAGGCGACGAAGCAGCCGAACGAGAGCACGAGCAGCACGATCACGATTGCGTGCTGCAGGCCGAGATCGGCGAGGCCATCGAGGGAAATCGTCAGCGCGACCATGCCGACGGCGAGCAGCAGATAACCCGCGAGATCGAAGCGCGCGGTCGCGGGATTGCGGCTGTCGGGCATGTACAGGTTCGTTGCGATGCAGCCGATCACGCCCACCGGCACGTTGATGAGAAAGATCCAGTGCCACGATGCGATCTGCACGAGCCAGCCGCCGAGCGTCGGGCCGATGAGCGGTCCGATCAGACCCGGAATCGCGACGAACGCCAGCGCCGAGAGATAGCGTTCGGCGGGAAACACGCGCAGCACGGCGAGTCGTCCGACCGGCAGCAGCATCGCGCCGCCGACGCCCTGCACGACGCGATACGCGACGAGCGCCGTCAGCGATTGCGCGTTCGCGCAGAGCAGCGAACCGATGGTGAACACGAGAATCGCGCTGAAGAACACGCGTTTCGTGCCGAGCTTGTCGGCGAGCCAGCCGGAGACGGGGATCATCATCGCCATCGTCAGCGAGTAGGCGATCACGACGCCCTGCATGCGCAGCGGCGCTTCACCGAGGCTTCGCGCCATGGCGGGGAGCGCGGTGTTGACGATCGTCGAATCGAGCGTCTGCATGAAGAAGCCCGTGGCGACGAGCCACAGCATGATGGAAAGCGATCGGTCGGACGGCTGGGCTGTGGCGGTTTCGGTCATGCCGGTGTCTTACTTTCGGAGTTCCGCGACGAAGTCGTAGTAGTCGTTGCGGCAGTAGGTATCGGTGAGTTCGATCGCGCGCTGATCGGCGGTGTAGCCCACGCGCGTGATGAGCAGGAGCGCATCGTGTGGCGCGATGCCCATCTGCCCGGCAATCTCCGGGCTCGCGTTCACCGCGCGAAAGTGCTGGAGCGCGCGGATGATGGAAAGCCCGCGCGCATCGAGATAACTGTAGAGCGAATCGCCGATGGTTTCCGGATCGGGAATGCAGGCGGCCGGAAAGGTCGAGTTTTCGACGGCCATCACGATGTCGTCGGCGAGGCGCAGGCGTTTCAGGCGCGTGACGGTGGCGGCGGGCGAGAGGCCGAGCTGGATGACTTCATCGCGATTGGCGGGCTCGATGGTGCGCGAGAGCCACCGCGAACTGGGCCTGAAGCCGCGCCGCCGCAACATTTCGGAGAAGCTCGACAGACGCGAGAGTGGATCTTCATAGCGCGGCGTGATGAAGCTGCCGGCGCCTTGCTCGCGGCGAATCAGCCCTTGCTCGACGAGCAGCGCGATGGCCTTTCTCGATGTGATCCGCGAGACGCCCAGCGCTTCGGACAACACGCGTTCGGAGGGCAGCGCTTCGCCTGCGTTCCAGCGGTTCTCGTGAATGGCGTTGGCGAGCTTGCGGGCGAGTTGAAGATAGAGCGGAGTGTCGCTGTCCGGGTCCGGGCGCAAGTCGCGCCAACGGTCTTCCGAGGTCGGGTTCATAAAGCGGACGCTAATGGGCCAAGCGGGGATTTTAAGACATGGGCGGGGGGAGAGGGGGATGGGGGGCGATGGGGGCGTTAGGGAAGCACCGACAGCCTCAAGCCGTAGCCGCCCCACCCACCCCGCGCCCCGCGCGCATATAGAGCGCAACCGACAACGCCACCGCGGCAGCGGCCGCCACCGCGGCGAACAGAAACACCGACCCATACCCGAACTCACCCGCGACATACCCCGCGAGCGGTCCAGTCAACCCGAGCGACAAATCGAGAAACACGGAATAAGCCGAAAGCGCGGCACCGCGGCTGGCGGGCGGCACGAGCCCGACCGCCTCGACTCCCAATGCCGGAAACACGAGCGCAAACCCGAACCCGGTCAGCGCCGCGCCCGCGAGCGCGAAAGTGGGCTCGGCGGCGAGCCACAGCATCAGCAAGCCGGCGCATTCGAAAGCAAACGACACGATCGCCACGCGGAACCCGCCATACGACTTGATCGTGTTGGCGAACAAGAGCCGCGCGCCGATGAACATCGTGCCGAAAACCGTGAGCGAAAGCGCTGCATTCGGCCAGTTGTGCGCGGCGTAGAACAGCGTGATGAACGTCGCGATGGAGCCGAAGCCCGCCGATCCGAGCGCGAGACCCAATCCATGCGGCAGCACGCGGAAGAACACACTGCGATACGACATGCGCTCGCCATGCACGACGGGCACGCTCGCCATGCGCGTCGCGAGCCAGTAACCGAAGCCGCCCAGCGCGATCACGATCAGACCGAGCGACGCGAACCCCAGCGAATGATCGATCGCGACCTACGGCGCGCCGATCGCCAGCGCGCCGTAGGTCGCGATGCCGTTCCACGAAATCACTTTCGCGTTGTTGGTCACGCCGACGCGGCCGATCCCCCACGTGATCGATCCCGTGCCGACCCAGCTCTCGCCGAAGCCGAGCACGAGCCGCGCGATCACCAGCAGCACGAGACTCACCACATGCCATTGCGCGGCGAGCGCCGAGCCGAGCAGCAGCACGCCGCTCGCCGCGCATGCCGCGAGACCGTACAGCACGGTTTTCTTGGGGCCGAGCGTGTCGGCGGTGCGGCCCGCGAGCGGCCGCGACATCAGCGTCGCGAAATACTGGACGCTGATCGCCGCGCCCGCCATCACCGAGCCATATCCCAGATCCGTGTGCACGAAGCCCGGCAGCACCGCGAGCGGAATACCGATCGTCAGGTAGCAGAGGAACGTGTACAGCACGACCGGCAGAATCCGCAGCGTGACGGCGAAATCGCCTTGCGGCTTGTTGCTAGGCTCGGTGGACATAGGGAAATTGCGGGGTTGAATTCGGCGCGAAGGCATGATTCTCCCATATGTTGCGGCGCAACGTCGCACCGGTTTTGTAACCAGGTAGGACAAATTGCCTGTCCGGCCGGTTGGGCGGGATCGCTGGGAGCCTTGTCCGGCAAGGGTTGGGCGACATATCGGGGGACGAATATGTCGCTCATGTAGCGTCGGCTATGGGTTGTGGCTTTTGGTGGTGATAGCTTTCGAACCATCGAGGCGATAGGAGTAGTCCGATCCATCGCCCAGAAATAGCCGAAGCCACCGGCTGCGCATCCCGCGCAACCAGCACGATGCAAAAAGCCCCGCGAGACAGAACCCATGAGCCAGCCGCTTAGTGAGTCGAACAACCAGCCCATCCGCTTCTATCATCGCAATGCGATCCAGGAAGTGAGCGGCGCATCGACGACGCGCACCGTCCTGCAATACCTGCGCGAAGACGCGCGCTGCACCGGCACCAAGGAAGGCTGCGCGGAAGGCGATTGCGGCGCGTGCACGGTCGTCATCGGCGAGCCGGATGGCGAGGGCGGCGTCGCGTTCAAGGCGGTCAACGCGTGCGTGCAATTCCTGCCGACGCTCGACGGCCGCGCGCTCTTCACCGTCGAAGACTTGCGCCAGCCGGACGGCACGCTGCATCCGGTCCAGCAGGCATTGGTCGACTGCCACGGCTCGCAGTGCGGCTTCTGCACGCCGGGTTTCGCGATGTCGATGTTCGCGCTCTACGAAAAGCATGGCCATGCGACGACGGGCTGCGCCGGAACCTGCGAAAAGACGAAGCCCTCGCGCCAGGAAATCAGCGACGCGCTGACGGGCAACCTGTGCCGCTGCACGGGCTACCGGCCGATCATCGATGCCGCCGAGCAGATGTTCGATCACGCGCCGCTCGCGCCCGTCAACGTGCCGGCGCTCGCGCGCACGCTCGACAGTCTGAAGCGCGACCACACCTTCCATTACGAACACGCGGGCCGCCAGTTCGACGCGCCGCGCACCGTCGAGGCGCTCGCCACGCTGAAGGACAAGAATCCGAACGTTCGCATCCTCGCGGGCAGCACGGACATCGGACTGTGGGTGACGAAGCAGCTGCGCGATCTCGGCGACATCGTTTATGTCGGGCAGATCGAAGCGTTCCGGCATGTCGAGACGACCGAAGACTGGATCGAAATCGGTGCGGGCGTGACGGTCGAGCGCGCGTACGACGAAATCGTGAAGGTCTACCCCGAGCTCGAAGAGACGCGTCAGCGCTTCGCGTCCCTGCCGATCCGCAATGCGGGCACGCTCGGCGGCAACGTCGCGAACGGCTCGCCGATCGGCGATTCGATGCCCGGTCTCATCGCGTTGAATGCGCGCGTCGTGCTGCAAAGTGTCGGCGGCACGCGCGAGATGCCGCTCGAAGATCTGTACATCGCGTATCAGAAGAAGGACATGGCGGAGAACGAGTTCGTCGCCGCGATCCGCGTGCCGACGCGCACCGGCAAGCGCGCGAAGCTGCAGTTCCGCGCGTACAAGCTGTCGAAGCGCTTCGACTCCGATATTTCCGCCGTGTACGCCGCATTCAGCTTCATCGTTGATGGCGATACGATCCGCGAGCCGCGTCTCGTCTACGGCGGCATGGCCGCGACGCCGAAGCGCGCCGCGCACGCCGAAGCCGTTCTTGCCGACGCCCGCTGGCACGAAGCCACCGCGCAAGCCGCGATGCTCGCGCTCGGCAAGGACTATCAGCCGCTCACCGACATGCGCGCGAGCAGCGACTATCGCCTCGACACCGCGAAGAGCCTGCTGTATCGCTTCTGGCTCGAGACGCGTCCGCGGAATCCGCTGGATAAATCGAAGCTGGATGTGCGTGCAATCGAACTCGTCGAAGCGAAGTAAGAAGGGGAGAAGAAGACATGAATCAGCAAGCAGAAGCTTTCCTCGCCGAAGCCCAGTCGCTCGCGAACGAAATCGACGCGTTCAAGCAGGTCCACGTATCGCGTCCGCATGAATCGGCGCATCTGCATGTGAGCGGGCGCGCGAGCTACACCGACGATATTCCGCTCGTCGCGGGCACGCTGCACGCCGCGCTCGGCACGAGCCCGAAGGCGCACGCGAAGATCGTATCGATGAACTTCGACGCCGTGCGCGCCACGCCGGGCGTCGTCGCCGTCTTCACCGCCGACGACATCCCCGGCGTGAACGACTGCGGCCCGATCATCCACGACGATCCCGTGCTCGCGCAGGGCATCGTGCAGTATGTTGGCCAGCCGATGTTCGTCGTCGTCGCGACATCGCACGATACGGCGCGACTCGCCGCGCGCCGCGCGACCATCGAGTTCGAAGACCTCGTGCCCGTGCTGACGGCGCAGGACGCGCGCAAGGCGGAGTCGTATGTGCTGAATCCGCTCAAGCTCTCGCGCGGCGACGCCGAAGGCCGCATGTCGAAGGCCGCGCATCACGAGCGCGGCGCGATGAAGCTGGGCGGCCAGGAACAGTTCTATCTCGAAGGCCAGATCGCCTACGCCGTGCCGAAGGACGACGACGGCATGCACGTCTACTGCTCGACGCAGCACCCGACGGAAATGCAGCATCTCGTCGCGCACGTGCTCAACGTGCATTCGCACAACGTGCTCGTCGAGTGCCGGCGCATGGGCGGCGGCTTCGGCGGCAAGGAATCGCAGTCGGGTCTGTTCGCGTGCTGCGCGGCGCTCGCCGCGTGGAAGCTCTTGTGCCCGGTCAAGCTGCGTCCGGACCGCGACGACGACATGATGATCACCGGCAAGCGCCACGACTTCGTGTACGACTTCGAAGTCGGCTACGACGACGAAGGCAGGATCGATGGCGTCGCCGTCGACATGACCTCGCGCTGCGGCTTTTCCGCCGATTTGTCCGGCCCCGTGATGACGCGCGCCGTGTGCCACTTCGACAACGCGTACTGGCTGTCGGATGTGAAGATCGAAGGCTATTGCGGCAAGACCAACACGCAGTCGAACACCGCGTTCCGCGGCTTCGGCGGGCCGCAGGGCGCGTTCGCGATCGAGTACATCATGGACAACGTCGCGCGTTCGGTCGGCCGCGATTCGCTCGACGTGCGCTACGCCAATCTCTACGGCAAGACGGAGAACAACAGGACGCCCTACGGCCAGACGGTCGAGGACAACGTGCTGCACGAGCTGCTCGGCGAGCTCGAAGCGACGAGCGATTATCGCCGCCGCCGCGCGGCCATCGACGAGTTCAACGCGAACAACGAGATCCTGAAGAAGGGCCTCGCGCTGACGCCGGTGAAGTTCGGCATCGCGTTCAACGTGACGCACTTCAACCAGGCGGGCGCCCTGGTTCACATCTACACCGATGGCTCGATGCTTGTGAACCACGGCGGCACCGAAATGGGCCAGGGCCTGAACACGAAGGTCGCGCAAGTGGTCGCGCACGAACTCGGCGTGAACTTCGAGCGCGTGCGCGTGACGGCGACGGACACGAGCAAGGTCGCGAATACCTCGGCGACGGCGGCATCGACCGGCACCGATCTGAACGGCAAGGCCGCGCAGGACGCGGCGCGTCAGTTGCGCGAACGGCTCGCGAAGTTCGCGGCGGAGAAGTTCGGCGGCGGCACGGTGACGGCATCGGAAGTGCGCTTCGCGAACGACCGCGTGATCGTCGGCGACGATGCGATTCCGTTCGGCGAAGTCGTGCAGAAGGCGTATCTCGCACGCGTGCAGTTGTGGTCCGACGGCTTCTACGCGACGCCCAAGCTCCACTGGGATCAGGCGACGATGCAGGGCCGTCCGTTCTATTACTACTCGTATGGCGCGGCGGTATCGGAAGTGGTGATCGACACGCTGACCGGCGAAATGCGCGTGCTGCGCGCGGATGCGCTGCACGATGTGGGCGCGTCGCTGAATCCGGCGCTCGACAAAGGCCAGGTCGAAGGCGCGTTCGTGCAGGGCATGGGCTGGCTCACGACGGAAGAGCTCTGGTGGAACGACAACGGCAAGCTGATGACGCACGCGCCGTCCACCTACAAGATTCCGACGACGAATGACATGCCCGCCGATTTCCGCGTGAATCTCTTCAACAACCGCAACGTCGAGGACAGCATCCATCGTTCGAAGGCGGTAGGCGAGCCGCCGCTCTTGCTGCCGTTCTCGGTGTTCTTCGCGATCCGCGATGCGGTGTCGGCGGTCGGCGATCACAAGGTGAACCCGCCTTTGAACGCACCCGCCACGGCGGAAGAGATTTTGAAGGCGGTGAACGCGGTGAGGAGCACACGGTCATGATGCACGTCGTCCTGTTCGGCGCGGGCCACGTCGGCCACGCGCTCGTGAAGGTGCTCGGCACGCTGCCGTGCGTCGTGCAATGGGTCGATGCGCGCGACGAGCTTTTCCCCGACGAAGTCCCCGCGAACGTGCAGATCGAGGCGACCGATCTGCCCGATGCAATCGTCGATGACGCGCCGGCGGGCGCGTATTTCATCGTGATGACGCACGATCATTCGCTCGACTTCTCGCTCACGCAACGCATCATGCGGCGCGATGACTTCGCGTACTTCGGGTTGATCGGCTCGAAGACGAAGCGCGTGAAGTTCGAGCGGCGGCTGATCGAGCGGGGTGTCGCGGCGGACCGGCTGCCGGAGATCACATGCCCGATCGGCGTGGAAGGCATCGTCGACAAGGCGCCGTGGTCGATCGCGATGGCCGTCGCGGCGCAATTGCTGCGCGTGCGGGAGATGGTGGCGCGGCTGGGCGCGTCGACAGTGAAGGCCGCGCGCCTCGCCGCGTGAGCATCGGCGCTTCAGACGAGGCCGTTGGTCTGCCTGAAGCGTCCCGGCGCGACGCCGTATAACTCCTTGAACCGCTTGCTGAACGCCGCTTCCGACTGATATCCGACATCGGCCGCGACATCGGCGATGCTCTTCTTCGTATGCGTGAGCATCGTGCTCGCGAGCTGCATGCGCACGTGACTCAGCAACGCGAGCGGCGAGCTGTCCGAATGCGCGGAGAACGCGCGCATGAACGTGGCGCGCGACATCGCCGCTTCCTTCGCCAGCATTTCCAGCGTCCACGGCTCGGCGGGCCGCTCCAGCATCGCAATGATCGACGCCCCCAGCCGGCGGTTCCCCAGCAGACCGAGCACGCCCGCCAGCGACGGCTGGCCGTCGAGCCACGCGCGCAGCACCATCGTGAAGAGCGCGGTGGACAGCGCCGTGACGATCGACGGCGCGCCGAGCCGCGCTTCCTCCGCCTCGCGACGCATCGTCTGGACGAGCGGCGCGAGATCCGCCGCCGACGCGTTCGTGAACGACACATGCACGACATCCGGCAGCACGTCGATCAGAAGCGCGCGTGGCGCATAGAGAAAACGCCCGCATAGCAGATCGATGCCCGGCGCGCTGTCGCCGCAATTGCTCCTCACCGTGACCGCGCCGTTGTCGCGTGATTCCATCTCGCGCGTCATGGCTTTCGCATCGCGCGCCTTGATGCTCAGCACGTGCGCGTCGCCGCGCGGCAGAAAGAAGATATCGCCCGCGCTCAGTTCGAGCGGCGGCTGGCCATGGCGAACTACGGTGCACGCGCCATCCAGCACGACGTGATACACCGCTTCGCCGGCGGGCGCGCTCGCGTGTTCGAGCTCCAGCGGACCGCTCAGCAGACAGCGAAGGTCGAGCGCGCCGGAAAGATTCGCGAGCTGGATCAGTTTGTCGAGAGCATCCATGTGGGCGGGCGGCTGAGGGTGTCGTTCGGGATAGTACCGAAGTCGCGCCGCGCGCGTGCGTTACTTCGCGACTTCGCGCAGTTCGATGGCCGCGTCGCCCGGCGAAGCGGCGACGGCCTTCTTGCGCGTGAGCGAATCGGACACGCCCGACATCAGGTCGCGCAGCCACGTGACATCCGTCGGCTGGTCGGGCTGCGGCAGCGAAAGCTGATAGCACTTGATGCGCGGAAACGGCACCGGCGAATCGAGCACCGCGAGCGGCAGCATCGCCGCGTAGTGCTGCGCGAAGCGGCGCGGCGCGGTAAAGATCAGGTCCGATTGCAGAAGCACTTGCGGCACGAGGCCGAAGTACGGAATCGTCGTGACGATGCGGCGCTCGATGCCCGCGCGCGACAGGCCGATATCGATCGGATGACGCCGGCCGCCGCTATACGGCGTCGGCGCGAGATGCGCGGCGAGCGCGTAGCGTTCTGCCGTCAGCGGCTCGCGCGCGAGCGGATGGCTCGCCCGCATCAGGCAGACGAATACGTCGGTGAAGAGGTCTTGACGCTCGAAGCGCGGCTCGGGCTTCGTCCAGTTGGCGACCATCAGGTCGATCTCGCCTTCGTCGAGCATGCGCTCGTGATCGCGCATCGGGTTCAGCGATTCGATTTCCAGACGCGCGTTGGGCGCCGCATCGCGAAAGGCGGCGACGAGCGTCGGCATGAAGAAATCGTTCAGATAATCGGGCGCGGCGACGCGGAAGGTGCGGCGCGAGCTCGCCGGATCGAAATCGCCATGCGGCGTCGCGACGAATTCGACCTCGCGCAGCGCGCGCTGCGCCGGCGCCAGCAGCGACTCGCCGTATTCGGTCGGCACCATGCCCTGCTTGCCGCGCACGAGAATCGGGTCGTTCAGGATTTCGCGCAGGCGCCGCAGCGCGGTGCTGATCGCCGGCTGCGTCTGGTTCAGCCGCTGCGCGGTCTGCGTCACGCTGCGCTCCAGCAGCAGCGTGCGCAGCACGCGGATGAGCCAGATGTCGAGTGAGTCGGCGGGATCGTTCATGGCCTGCGAAGCGGTTGAAATCGGGACGCGCGGGCGCGAACTCGCGCACCCTTAGCCGAAGTTAAACGCTTATCGATTTTTGACGCCATAGCGGGCGCGCTATGCACGGCATAGACGCGCCGCTTCGCACGGCCGCCGTCAGCCGAAATCGGCGTCGTGCGGGGCGATCGGCAGCGCGCTGATGCGCTTCACTTCCGCGCCCTCGAGCCAGTTCGGCGAGCGCGCGACGTAAAGCACCATCGGCAGGGTGTCTTCGCCCCAGAAAATCTGATTGTTGACGAGAAACGTGGGCACGCCGAACGCGCCCATCGCGACGGCGCGGTCATTGTTGTCGCGCAGCTTCGCCTTGATGTCCTCGTCCTCGATGCGCGATTCCGCCTCCGGCATGCCGACGTGCTGGCACAGCGCGCGAAAGCCTTCCGGCGTCGCGGGGTCGCGCCCTTCGCGCCAGATGTAGCGGAAGATGTCCCGCACACAGCCGATCTCGGCGTTCGCGAGCACGGCGAGACGCAGCGCCTTGCTCGGATCGAACGGATGCGCGGGCGGCATCCGGAACGGAATGCCCAGTTGCTCCGCGCGGAAGAGCGCATGCCGGTAGACGAAGACGCGCTTGGAGGGAATCGTCGCGGCGTGCGGCTGGTTCCAGCGCTCGAGCAGCTTCATCAGCTGGACCGGGACGAGCTCGAAGGGCATCGCCGGCCATTTCTCGTGCTGTTCCAGCAGCAAGTATGAAAACGGCGAAATGAAATCGAAGAAAAAGTACGGCTGACCACCACTGACCGAATGCGGGGCACTCATGTTCCCTTCTCCCTGAGTTTCCGTGGCTTTCACGCGCGGCGAGCGCCTGGGCCTCATCTGTTGTTCGTTCTTGATCGTGTCCTGCTTGGCGGATGCGGCGCCCGGCACCGCATCCGTTCTTCCCGTTCCTGCAATAGATATTATGTGCTGCCTTGTTCCGTGTCTGCCCGCGAAGCGACAGCGGGCTGTTCCGTTTGCGTCACCTTTCGCGCACCGGCTTCATCGGCTTGCACCGCCTGCGTCAGCGGCGTCTGCGCGAGACGCTGCCGCACGAAGCCGATGTGTTCGCGCAACACATAGAACTGGTCCGCGAACGCGAGCGGCATCTTCATGCGGTTCACAGACGTTTCGATCGCGTCGATGCGGTCCAGCAGGGCGTCGCGCTGCGCGGTGTCGGGGCCGCTGATCGCTTCCCGCTCTATCGCAATGAGCGCGCCATACCAGCGGTAGATGCGCGATTTCACGCGCCACCGGTACAGTCCCGGCACGAGGCGCAAGCCCGGAATCATCACCACGATGAGCGGCAGCAGCACGACCAGCACGCGATCCGCGAGACTCGCGACCCAGAACGGCAGCGTGCGGTAAAGGAAGCTCTTGCCCGACTTGTAATAGCGCTCGGCGTTGTCGCTGATGCGGAATTCGTGCACGAGCGGCGCCGGAAATTCGTTCGCGCGCTGCAGCAGATTCGCTCGGCCGTGCACTTCGCGGGCCGCTTCGATCAGGAGATCGGACAGCGCCGGATGCAGGCTGTCGATCGCGACCAGCTCGGCGGTCGGCGCGATCATGTGGACCGGACGCGGCGGCAGGTTGCGGGCGAAATCGAACGCGCCCATCGGCAGCTCGATTTCGGTCAGGTACGGAAAGCGGCGCGCGTAGGCATCGGCCTGGGCGAAGTCCATGAAGCGGATGCCCGTCGTGCGCAAGAGCTTCGCCATGGTGGGCGGCTGGGCCGAGTCGCCGGTCAGGAACACGGCGTCGATCTGATCGGCCTCCAGCGCCTTCGCGGCTTCGTCGCCGGCGAGCGGCAGCAGTTCCGTGTCGCCGCCCGGCTCGATGCCGTTCGCCTTCAGCAGATTCAGCGCGAGCACGCGCGTGCCGCTGCCTTCCGCGCCGATCGCGAGCCGCTTGCCTTTCAGCTCCGACAGCCGCGTCACGGCGGCGGCGCCCCGGTAGAACACCGCGAGCGGCACGTACGACACGCTGCCGAGCGATTCGAGATTGTCGTGCGTCGCGCCGGGCTTGGTCAGGCCGCCCTGCACGAAGCCGACGTCGACGTTCGATGTCGGATCGTCGAGGCGCGTGAGGTTGTCGAGCGAGCCTTGCGTTTCCAGCACGTTGAGCGTCACGCGGTTGCGCGCGAGGATCGCCTTGTATTTCTGCGCGCTGTTCCAGAACGAGCTGCCTTTCGGCCCGGCCGCGATGGTCAGCGTACTCGGCGGCGCGGGCTGGATCAGCCGCACGGCGAGGTAGAGCGCGGCCGCGCAGACGAGCAGGATCGGGCCGAAGGTGAGCGCCAGATCGCGCCAGGAAATGGCGACGAAGCGGGCGACGATCCTCTGCTGGGGCTTGCGTTTCGGTGGGATGTCCGGATCGTTGCCCGGATTGTTTCCTGAAGGGTGGCTCATCTCGTTGGTGATCGTAGAACTTTTGTGCGCGCGAGCTTACCCGATCGCGAGGCGCGGACGCCTGCGCGAGGGGGCGCGTCCGGCGGCCGGCATGGCGTCGATGGTACATGAGATCGATCGGCGTCCGGATGGCTGCACGCCGCGCGCCGAGTGTGACAGGCGTGTGTAGCCGCGCGCAGGACGCTGTTGCGCGGGCGCGGCTTCGCGGATGGTTGCTTCGTTAAATGCTTTGCGCTAATGGCCGCGCTGGGCTAAATTGACGTTCGCCGCCGCACGACAAGGCCCTGCGCGTGCAGCAGCCCGAAATGTGGGCTTGCGAGCCGCGCGCCACACGTCGCCACGCATCACGAAAGGGCGCGCCAAGTATGCGCCATGCGGCAGGTCATATTCGAGCCGACGGGTTTTTCCGCCCGACCAACCGGCCAAGGTTTGTTTCGTTCGCCAGCCTCTCGCAGCACCGTGAGCCGCATCGCCGGCTTGCCATCGCCGTGCCCTCGCGCCGTTCGTCGGCCTCGGGCGGCGTGGTCACGGGCAGCCGCTCGATGTCGTAGCCCAGCCGCCGGCAATGCGGCCCGCTTTTGAAGTGCAAAACGAGCGAAGTAGCAACTGTGCGAAGTCAACAAGCGAAACAAAAGGAGAAACCATGAAAGCAGTCGATCTGTTGAAGGCTCTGGGCGTGGTGGTGTGCGTGGCCGTGGCTTCGAGCGCCTATGCCCAATCGAGCGACGCGGCGGCCACGAGCGCGGAAGCGGCGTCGCCGACGAAGGCCCAGAAATCCTCGACCAAGAAGACCGACCGCAAGCTCGGCTACGACGTGCGCCGCGCGCTGTCGAAGGCCCAGGGCTTCGACGTGTCGAACGTCTACGTGCGCGCGCGCAGCGGCGCGGTGACGCTGACCGGCACGGTGCCGGATGGCGGCCAGATTGCCCAGGCGGAAGAAGTGGCGAAGGGCGTCACGGGCGTCAAGTCGGTCAGCAACAAGATCACGCTCGGCGTGCAAGGCGGCGGGCAGTAACACGAGCAGCTTGCGGTGAGCGGCGTCGCGCGATGCCGCTTGCTTCGCTTCCCGGCGTTTCTTCGAACGGGCTCCGGCTTTGCGGCCGAAGCCCGTCGTCGTTTGGCGCGTCCGCATGGCGGAACGCGCGAAATTCAGCCTCGACTGTTGCCCGATAAGCGCGATACTTGCGACATCTGCCGTGCGGCGCGCACGCGTGCGGCGCGGACGTGTTGCACGCCTCAGGTCGGACCATCCAATCTGAACGGAAAGCGGAGGCTCACAATGAGAACATTCGCGCGTTTCCAGAGGTTGCAGACTTCACCGCGCACCGCGGCGCTCGGCGCACTGGGCGTGCTCATGGCGACGGCGCTCGGCGCGTGCCACGGCGACGGTGACGACAACGGCAGCAGCCAGCCGACCAACGCTTTGCCGAGCTTCATTTCCGGCTCGGTCAATACCCAGACTTACGATGGCGTCTCCGACGACCTGCTGACCGCGGGCCTCGGCAAGACGGGCCTCGCATCGTCGACCGCGCCCGGCATCGCCAAGCCCGCGGCGCCGACGGCGGCCGAGCTTCGGCGTCTCGCCATCTACACGAACTACCGCGCGCTCGTCGACATGACGTCGAACGGCGGCTATGGCCGCTTCTGGGGGCCGAACGTCGACCTGAACGGCAACGACACGCTCGGCGAAGGCAAGATCGCGGGCAAGGAGTACATCGCTTACTCCGACGACGGCAGCGGCACGGTGAACGTGAGCATGCTCGTGCAGATTCCGACGAGCTTCAATCCTGATCAGCCGTGCATCGTCACGGCGACGTCGTCGTCGTCGCGCGGGGTCTACGGCGCGATCTCGACCGCGGGCGAGTGGGGACTCAAGCGCGGCTGCGCGGTCGCGTACACCGACAAGGGCACCGGCAACGGCGCCCAGCAGCTTTCGACGAGCCTCGTCACGTTGATCGACGGCACGCTCGCGAATACCAGCATCGCCGGCAGGAAGGCGATCTTCATCGCGAACGTGGATCCATCGTCGCTATCGTCGTTCGATTCGACCTTCCCGAACCGCTACGCGTACAAGCACGCGCATTCGCAGCAAAACCCCGAGAAAGACTGGGGCAAGTACACCTTGCAGGCGATCCAGTTCGCGTACTGGGCGCTCAACGACATGTTCGGCCCGGTCAGCGGCTCGACGAATCAGTTGCGCTACAACAAGGGAGACATCACGACGATCGCGGCATCGATCAGCAACGGCGGCGGCGCGTCGCTGATGGCGGCGGAGCAGGACGTCGATGGCTGGATCACCGCGGTGGTCGTCGGCGAGCCGCAGATCAACCTGAATCTGCCGCCGCAGGTTTCGGTGCGGCAGGGCGGCGTGCCGGTCAGTTCGTTCGGGCGGCCGCTCGCGGATTACACGACGCTCGCCAACCTGTTGCAGCCGTGCGCCGCGCTCGCACCCGCCGCGGCCGGTTCACCCTATCTGTCGACGTTGCTGCCCGCGGCGACCAACGCGGTCCGCACGGCGCGTTGCGCGACGCTCGCGTCCGGCGGCCTCGTATCGGGCGGCAACACGGCCGCTCAAGGCACGGACGCGTTGAACCAACTGCATCAGGCAGGCTGGCTGACGGATTCGGACGTGCTTCAGGCGCCGATGTGGGATTCGCAGGCCGTGCCGGCTATCGCCGTCACGTATGGCGACGCGTACATGAAGGCGAGCGTGCTCGACAACCTGTGCAACTTCAGCTTTGGCACGACGAACGCGGCGACGGGCGCGGCGGGCGTGACGCCGGTCGTCTCGCCGATGCCGACCCTCTTCGGCAACGCTAACGGCATTCCGCCGACGAACGGCATCAATCTGGTCTACAACAACGGGACGGCGGGCGCGGCGGATCATCGGCTCGCGACGCCCGACGCCAGTTATGCGGGCGCGGCCTGCCTGCGCTCGCTTTGGGCCAACAGCAACGCGACGATGGTCGCCAGCGTGGATGCGATCCGCGTGAACGCGAACCTGCGCGGCAAGCCCGCGATCATCGTGCAGGGCCGCGCCGACGCGCTCGTGCCGATCAACCACACGTCGCGTCCGTATCTCGGCGCGAACCGCGTGGCGGAAGGCAGCAAGAGCCAGCTTTCGCTCTACGAGATCACCAACGGTCAGCACTTCGACGGGTTCCTGAGCGTGGCCGGCTTCGACACGCGCTTCATTCCCGTCCATTACTACGACATTCAGGCGCTCAACCTGATGTGGAGTCACCTGAAGAGCAACGCGCCGCTGCCGCCGTCCCAGGTGGTGCGCACGACCGCGCGCGGCGGCACGGCGGGCAAGGCGCCCGCGCTCACGACGGCGAACCTGCCGCCGATCGCCGCTGATCCTGGCGCGAATGCGATCACGGTCGCGGGCGGCGTCGTCAACGTGCCGAACTGAAGCGGGCTGCGTTATTGCGTTTCGCTGGTTCGCGGCGCCGACGCAGCCGCAGCCGCCGCGGGTTCCGAAGCGCCGGCCGCGGCCGCATCCGATGCATGGATCGCGGTAGCGGCGGCGGGCGTCTGCACGACGATGGGCGTCGGCGTGAGCTCGGGCGAATTCAGGATGAGCGACGGCGCGAGCGGCTGGCTCTTCACGTCATCGGCCGCGACCGGCGCGCTGCGTGGCACCGTGTTGAGATAGTGGCCCATCAGATGGAAGAAGCGGTCGTAGAACTTGCCGGCGGGCACGGTCTCGCTCGAGATCTTGACCATTGCGTCGCTGTTCGAGCGGATCGGCAGCGACAGCGACCCGAGCACGGAGAGCCCGACGCTCGCCGATGTGTCGCTCTTCTTGAGCGCATAGCCGTCCTGCACGGCGTTCACATACGCGATGCTCTGGTTGGTCGCGTTCTCGCCGGGCGTGCAGACCACGTGGAAAGACACGACGACGTGCGTCTCGGCGCTCGGCTGGAAATTCTTGGTCGCGTCGACGGTGTCGAGCTGGCTCATCGTCGTGAGAAAGCCTTGCGAAAGCAGCGCGCGGCGCGCAGCTTCGCAGGTTTCGTTGACGGTGGCGTCGAAATTGTGCGCGAACGGGCTCGCGCCGGTACTGAACATCTCCTGCTGATAGCTGGGCGCGACCGCCGTGCGGCCTCCGCAGGCGGCTAGGGCGATCAATCCAAGGGAAGCGAAAACTAGGCGGAGCGACGGCATGGGCATGAGGCGGCGGATCCAGAATTTGTGTCGACGGCAGCACAAATTGTAGTGCCGCCGGCCTGGAGGATGAAAAAGCGCAGGCCGGGAACATCGTCGAATCTGTGGCTTGGAAGGGGATGAAAGGCGGGAACCTCGTCGATCGATCAACTGCGAACGGCGCAAAAGCCTGGCCTGAGGCTGGGTTTTCGCACTGTCTAAACGCGCGGATTACGGACGATCGAAACGCACCCGATTGCTCGAGTTCCAGGCGCACAGTGCGATCCGGGAAAGCGACCCGGCTCGCGTGACCCAAAGCCGAAGCCGAAGCGCCTTTCACTCACGCCGCCGAAGGACGATGCTGCCACATCCGGGAATAATGGACCTGAACTTGATGAGCCTCCGAATGCTGATTCGACGCACGTTGCCGGCGGTGGGATGCCTCGCGCCTTGCTGCGTCGTTGAGAGGCAGTTTAGGCGGGCGTCGCTTTGGAAATAAAAACCCTGATCGGGTTAAATCAGCATTCGCGGATCGGCATTCCGCTTCAATCAGAACCAAGTCAATTGGCCCTATTATAAGAGCGCGCCGTCTTTGGTTGTTCGGGTTCGTCTAGCTACGCCTGCTCAGCCAACTTGGTGGTTCGCTTAAGTTCAAGCTTTCGTTGGCTTCAGCTACTTGTCGGCGGCACTCTTCGACTCCTCATATCGAGTGCCGAGGAATTTAACGTGCGCGAATCTCACAGTTGCGGCGTAGGTAGGAGGCCGCATGCCGGCTCTGTGGCAGCGCTATCGGCGCCTGCGCTGATCCCGGGTGGGCAGGGGAGACATCAGCAATTTGAAGGATTGCCGACGGGGGCGGCATCGAGCAGCCGGGGCAGCTTCCTGCATCAGCGAACTCACACTCCCGACCGAAGCTGCCGATCAGGTGGGTCCATATGGTCGTCGACCGGACCTTCGTTTCCCTGCCGGAACTTGGTCAACGCTTGCGAACGCTGGACACCATGGTTCCAGCCTATTGGCGGCCCAGTATTCGACCGTGTGCGCTTTGGTGGCCCTCAACGAAACTCGATTAAAATACTTTGCTTGTCAAGCGCCATCCGCACCGTTCGTGGCCGTTTATTTCTCTGTCGAACGCGTGATCGCGCACCGTAACCCGAGCACTTTCCGATCACCGAATGTCTGCACAGACCGCCCTTCGCATTGCCGTTCTCGTTCCTTGCCTGAATGAAGCCTCAACCATCGCCGCCGTAGTGTGCGATTTCAAAGCCGCTCTGCCTGGATGTGAAGTACACGTATTCGACAACAATTCGAATGACGCAACGATCGAGGTAGCGAAGAGTGCTGGCGCTCATGTCAGAACGGTGCCGCTGCGCGGCAAAGGAAACGTCATCCGTCGAATGTTCGCCGATGTCGAGGCAGATATTTATGTGCTCGTGGATGGCGACGACACCTACGATGCGAAGGAAACGCCGACGATGATCGAAATGCTCCTTGCGGATGGGCTCGATATGGTCGTCGGCACTCGAATTTCCGAGGAGCAAGCTGCCTATCGATTTGGGCACCGTTTCGGCAACGTCCTCCTGACACGATGCGTATCGTGTCTCTTCGGCCGAACCTTCACTGACATGCTCTCGGGATTCCGGGTGTTCTCGCGTCGCTATGTGAAGTCGTTTCCTGCACACGCATCGGGATTCGAGACCGAAACGGAATTGACCGTACATGCGCTCGAACTGCGCATGCCCGTAGCCGAGACACCTACGGTATATAGATCCCGCCCCGAAGGCTCAGCCAGCAAGCTCAACACTTACCGCGACGGTTTTCGGATCCTCGTGACGATTGTCAAGCTCTTCAAGACAGAGAAGCCATTGGCGTTCTTCTCGCTCGGCTCCGGTTTATGCGCCTTTATCTCGATCTTGCTCGCGGTACCGCTGTTCGACACTTTTATCCGCACGGGTCTAGTACCGCGCTTGCCGACAGCACTCCTGTGTGTTGCTCTGATGCTGTTTGGCGCGATCCTGCTGGTATGCGGGATTGTTCTCGACACCGTTACCCACGGGCGAGCGGAATCGAAGCGCCTCGCCTATCTGACGATCCCTGCCCCCCGTCGGGTATGATGAAGTCCCAAGTCATCCGATTCGCTGTTGCAGGCGCAATCGGATTCGCGGCGGATGCTGGCGTCCTGTACCTCGCGCTTGCGTACGGGTTCGGTCCATTCGTCGGTCGGGCAGTATCGTTTCTCACCGCCGTGTGGGTTACCTGGCAGATCAATCGACAATACACCTTCCGCGACCGCGGTCAGCGCTCCGCCTGGGCGGAATGGTGGCGCTACCTGCTGTCCATGTTGGGTGGCGCAAGCGTCAATTACGCGGCGTATTCACTCATTGTTGTAACCGGTCCTCGTGGTTCATTGGTTCCTCTGCTCGGCGTCGCCTGCGGATCGGTCGCAGGAATGTTCGTCAATTTCTTCGCAGCAAAGTTTTGGGCCTTCCGAAAGTAGGCTGTACCACCAACGTCCCCTGAATGAACACTACGACTGCACAAACCCAATGCACCGGCTTCGGGGCGTCAATATGACAACCCTCGTGCGCTGATGCACGCCTGTTGGATCGTCCCACTCACCTTTGGAATCTATTCGCTCGGTCAGGGGGCTGATTCGAACTGGGTGTGCGCAACTACCATCTCTACAACGCGTTTGCATTTCTCCACGGGAAGCTGTCGATCGACCTGGCTCCTGCAGGAATGCAGAACTATTTCAATCCGCTGCTGAAGGTTCCGTTTTATCTTATGGCGATGCCTCTGCCCGCGATGCTCGTCGGCTTCGTGATGGGAGTTGTTCACGGACTGAATTTTCCCTGCTGCTAAGCGACCTCCTGACGAGGGCTTCGTATTGGCAGGCCAAAAAATCAATCTGCTTCGCGTACACTCTGGGGCGGGCTTGGCCACGGATGCCCATGCGGGGACCGCGTGGAGTTCAGAGAACCTCAACACCTACTGTCTACGTTCATCTAACTCTGAACCAGCGGGGCGCGTCGCCTTACGTCTTTGCGACAAGGCAGCTCGCGTAACTCTGAACCCGCGGTTCAGCTAATCTTTATTGCCGACGGAACGGTTCACTTAACTCTGAACTTCACAATCGCCTATCATGTGACGCATTGAGCACTCGTGCGTACTGGCGCGTTGGCCCTCTAAACAGTAATGGTGGCTTATATGTCCATCAAGAAGCGAGTTAGGTGACGCCGCAATTGTGCCGTCGTCTATCGGGGAGACATAGCGCCGGCGCTGGCAATGCAAGCAAGCGTTGGCTCCAATCGGTCGAGCCGTTTCTGCGTCGCCCCCCCTCACGCTACTAATGATCGGCTTTTGTTAACTGTCGTAATCGGTGGGCTGAGCAGCAACTGGCTACGCGCCTCGCTTCAACCTCTCATTCAAGTTTGAAACGCTGGTTCACTTAACTCTGAACTATCGCGATTTTGGTTCGCTAAACTTCGAAGCGGCCCACCATCTGGACGCGAATCGGAAAGACGCTCCGGAAGGAAGAGTTGGGATTTTTCATAACGATGTTTTTGTTCATCAATTATCCGCAGTGTAAGGCGAAAAGCCCAAGCGCCTCGCGGCGCCTGGGCTTTATGTGCGATCGGCACAGCAAACTGCTTACTGGTTCGCCAGCTTCGTGGTGTCGACCGGCGTCAAAGCGTCCGGCTTGTCCAGCACAGGTGTGTAAGTGATCTTGCCATGGAGACTCGGATTGTTTGTGCTATCCGCGTAGTGCGAGTAAATCACGGTGCCGCTGTCCGTACCCCAGTAGTTGTTCGACACGTCGAACTCAAACTGCGTGCAGGTGCTGCTGGACGGACAGTTACCCGCGTTGGGCAACATCGACAGCGCAAGCTGATTGGGGTTGTTGGTGCCGACCTTGAACAGGAAAGAATTCAGGGTCACCAGCGTCTTGCTCCAGCTGTACGACCAAGTATTCGTGGTCTGATCGAACGTGCCCGTCGTGCCAACGTTGCTCAGTACCAGGGGGCTGGCCATGTCGATGAAGAGGTTGTTCTTGATCGTCACCGAGTTGTCAAACTGAACGCCTGCCGAGTTGATGAACGTGTTGCGCTCAATGTCCGAGTTGGGCGGAACCGACGAGAAGTTATTTGAACTGTACGTAACTACACCATCAGCGGAGACGATGCTGTTGACATTGGCGCGTTCGATGCGAGAGTCGAGGAGCACCAGCTTGCTCGAACCGCCATACGGCAAAGCACTTTCAAACAGATCGGCAAACTGCAACGAAATGCTTCCGGTCTGGCCATTCGAGAGCGAAATGCCCAAAAGCTTGGCGCGCTTGTCGGCAGTGCCCCGGATATCGACGTAGCCATCAACGGACAAACTCCCGAATCCACCGACACTCGAGCATCCCGTGCACGGCGCGTAGCGCTGACTTCCCACGATCGCACCTCCCTCAATCGTGAGCGTGGCGTTCGCTGCAACCTTGACGTTCGTTCCCACAAGATACGGAGAATCCACCGCGGTCCAGGTGGTGTTCTTGCCGATGATTGTGTTCGACGGGATGATGGTCTTCGGGACCACGTATGCGTAGTACTTCGACACGCCATTTCCGTTGCAAACCTGTGCCGGGTCGGTCGTGTAACCTGCCTCGCAGGTCGTAATTAGGGGCGTGCTCGCACCACCCGGCGCACTTGCGCTGTCCGTCGAGCTTGCGGGCGTGCTGGTGTCCGCCGAACTCGTGTTTCCTGTCGTTGGAGTATCCGGTTTGGTCGTAGCGGGGGTATCAGGCTGAGTGGTAGGCGCCGAATTCGACGTGTCGGTCGGTGCCGTCGTCGCCGCCGGCGTGGATGCGGCAGGCGTGGTAGCCGCCGGCGTGGACGCCGCAGGTGTTTCGGATGCAGGTGCCGCTTGTGCAGCGGTCTTCGCACCGCCGTCGTTCGATCCACCACCGCCGCACGCAGCAAGCGCAACAGCGGCAAGCAAAGCCAAATAGGTCTTCATTACGATCCCCGGAGTTTTTTTAAGTTTCTGGCGAATGCGTCGGTACGCCGGGGCGATCATAAGCAGCGCAAGACTTGGTAAGGGTGCGAAAGCTAACACATTGCATTCGGTTTGCTGACAGACAACAAGCAAACGTTGCGTGCGATACAAGGCGAGGAGAAGGACGTAAGTCGGCCAGCGTTTCTCTCGTTGCTGTGCTGACCGTGGACTTCGCGTAATCTCAGTTCGCCGGCGACGCGCTGGCCGCAGAAGCAACTTTTCAGGGAGCCGGTTTCGCCGACGCAAATCGGGTCCCGCTGTCGGCCACCTCCGGCCGGTCGTTCCTCCCACGGAGCGGCCACTCGTTCCATGTACATCTGATTGGTTCTCGCGGCTACCGGAATTTGCGTGCCGAGGAATCCGTCGTTAGTTATGAGCTCGCGACGCGCGAGCGTGGGCTGCGAGGGACGATAGCCCTCGACCAAGAAACGTCCGACCGCCCGCCAGTCGAGTGGCCGCCGTGGGTCGGATACAGCCGACCGCGCCGGGCAGCGGTCGGGCCAGAAGCGGCCAATCAATACGGCAGACGACATCGTTGACAATTCCTCCATTCTCCCCGTTGCCCAATCGCCCTACAGTTCGACGTCTTTTTGCCGTTATAAATACCGACACGGCAAGTTCGTCCACATCCCGGATCGACGTCGCGCTTATGGGATTCATCCTTCAATAAAACCGGGTCGTCGGGGCTTCGTAATGTATGGAAAGCCAACTCTGAGCACTGGAAAACCACAATTGTCCAACCGCAAACGATACTTGTATGGATGGGCAATTGTTGGCATCGTCCTGCTCGTCGATGTCTTCTGGCTTCAACTGGGAGGCTACTCGGTAGTGTTTCCAGACGAGGTGAAAGAAAAAGGCAAAGTCCTTCTGCCAGTAATTTGTGGTTGCGCGGTGTTGTACGGAATTCAGCATATCCCGCGCTACAGGCAAGTCTGCCTCAAGCTGCGCTATTACGAAGTCGCAAACACGGTGGCATGGTTCGTCCTTTTGATTGTTTTTATCCGAGCGACGAGCGTTTTGTCCTATCTGTGCATTACTATGGATATGCCACTCGTAGAAAACAGTCTACTTCGTTTCGATCAGGTGATTGGTTTCGATTGGCCAGCGGTATATGGTTGGGTTCAATCGCACCCCGCCGTCCGCCAGATCCTCGGGTTTGCATACGCCAGCGGATTTTGGCAATTGATTGGGATTCCGGCCGTTTTGGGTCTATTGGGACGCCGCGAAGACTTGTCAATGTTTTTCTTCTTACTAGCCCTTTCGAGCATCTACCTTCTTGTAGTTTCCACGCCGTTCCCGGCCACGAGTGCTTTTGAGCACTTCAAAGTTTCAGATACTGATGCCTTGTCGAGCGTATCGGACTTCTCGGTGCTGCGAGATGGATCGATGAGAACATTTGACTTGCAACGAACACAGGGGCTTGTGTCGCTGCCGTCGTTTCACACGGCGTTGGCTGTTATTTTCGCTTACTCGCTCCGCCGAATCCTGTTCTTGTTCTGGCCGGCGGTCATTCTTGATGTGCTCATGATTGCTTCTACGCCGACGCAGGGAGGACATTATCTCGGAGACGTACTCGCTGGGTTGGTGCTTTCTGCTTTGACTATCGTGTCAGTTACGTTCTTGCTTGACCGCGAGGCGGTCGTGCAGTTCAACGTTTCAACAAGAATCGCGAGGCATGCCACTGGTTTGTTCGCTGCATTGAACGACCGCTTGAGACGTTCGTGAGTGGCTGCTTCGGGTTGTGCTATGCCATTCGCAGGCATTTCCGCGTCCGGCGCGATCGCGCGATCATGCATGGGGCGTCAATCGGCCAGGAGCCGCCGGTCGAGGTCGACATCCAGTTTGATCAGCCAAGCTCTCGTTCCCCTCGCTCAATGGCCGGTTTGCGGCGAGCCAATTGCCGTAGGCACTGCCTCAACTCGGCCACTATGCATAGATCACAACTAGGCATAGGTGATCGTACCGAAGTCGCCGAACGCCGAGTGGGCTTACCAGACGACGGCCCACCTTCGACTTTACTTGACATAGTTTTCGGCTGTCACGCGGAACGACGCTCCTCGCTCAACGCAACGGAGTTCGTCAGGACCATCTCCAGCGCCGTCACGCGAATCGTGCCGGTACGTGCAACACACCAGCCCGCTTGCCCGGCAAGCGAACGTGTCGGGAAATCCCCGTGTACGAGCCAATGGCACTATCGCCTCCGTGCGCCTGAGTCCGCTACGAACGCGCCGCGTTCACGTCATTACTATGCAAAGCGCCGTTCACCCACGTGTCTAAAATAGACAGGGTTTCGTGCGGGTTATGACGGTCTACGCATAGTTTCGATCTGCGCATAGGGGTCGTTGCACTAAACCGCTGACGCGGTATTGGAGGTAAACGCAAGTCTGCGGCTGACGTTTCATGAGGACGGTTCCCTGCAGCCGAACCCAGCGAGGTGGTGAGCGCCACCCGGAGCAGTATGTGGACGCCCGATCGGGCACTCCACCTACTGCTTCCAGGAGGCTCGCCATGACGCCACTGCGCCAACGCATGTTGCACGACATGCAGATCCGCAACCTTAGTGTCAACACGCAGAAGACCTATCTCCAGCAGGTTTCCAGTTTTGCCCGGTACTTCCGGCGTTCACCCGAGTCACTCGGCCCCGAAGAGATCCGCGCCTGGATCATCCACCTGACCAACGAACGCAAGCTCGCGCCAGCGAGTGTGCAACTGGCCGTCGGCGCGCTGCGCTTCCTTTACCGCGTCACCCTCAGGCGCGACTGGAGCGACGAGGACTTTCCCCTGCCCAGGCGGCCCGTGAAGCTCCCGGTCATCCTGAGCTTCGAGGAAGTCACGCGTTTCTTCGAATCGATCGCCGGCCTGAAGCAGCGCGCCATCCTGATGACGGCCGATGCGGCCGGCCTGCGTGTCTCGGAAGTCGTCGATCTGAAGGTCACCGATATCGACAGCCAGCGGATGATGATCCGCGTGCGCCAGGGCAAGGGCCGTAAGGACCGCTATGTAATGCTCTCGCCGCGCCTGCTCGAGATCCTGCGACTGTACTGGCAGGACGCCCACCCGAGGGAATGGCTCTTTCCGGGCAGCATTCCGGGGCGGCCCATCACCCGTCATGCCGTGGGCAACGCATGCCAGCTTGCACGTGAGCGCAGCGGCATCACCAAACCCGTCACACTCCATTCGCTGCGGCACGCATTCGCCACGCACCTGCTGGAAACCGGTGCCGATGTCCGCCGGATCCAGCTGCTGATGGGGCATCGCAGCATGGCGACCACAGCACGGTACCTCAAGCTGGCGACGAGCACCGTATGCGCCACCACCAGTCCCTTCGATCTGCTGCCGCATCCCGCACCCATCCCGCCTGAGCCCACACCGCCCGCCTATTTCTGACGGCGGCGATGCGACCGGCGCTTGAGGTGGCGGACATCTTCCGCCACTGCGGCCCGCAGTACCGGCAGAACCATGCCGATGCCCTCAGTCGTGCCCAGCGGCGCGCGATGAGCGCGATTGAGCTGTGCCGCACCGCCGCGCTCGGCGGTCACGTCGAGCAGTGCGATGCGTGCGGCCGTCAACGCATTGCCTACGACTCGTGCCGCCATCGCTGCTGTCCCAAGTGCCAGTCACTCGCCCGTGCGCAGTGGCTTGAACGCCGCCAGGCCGAGCTGCTGCCCGACGTCGAATATTTCCATGTGGTCTTCACGCTGCCC
>NZ_FCOX02000014.1 GCF_900044055.2 Caballeronia calidae
GACGTTCTCGGCCGTCGTGCCCATGTGATAGTTGTTATAGACGTCCCACAGGCCGTCGACGATCATCGTGTCGATCAGTTTCGCATCGCCCATGCGAAAGCCGTCGCGCGAGCCCGGCAGCACGTGCGGCGCGGCGCTCATGTTTTCCTGACCGCCCGCGACGACGATCTCCGCATCGCCCGCGATGATCGCGTTCGCGGCCAGCATCACCGCCTTCAGGCCCGAGCCGCAGACTTTGTTGATCGTCATGCCCGGCACCATGTCGGGCAGGCCGGCCTTGATCAGCGACTGGCGCGCCGGGTTCTGGCCCGAGCCTGCCGCGAGCACCTGGCCCACGATGACTTCGCTCACCTGATCCGGCTTCACGCCCGCGCGCTCCAGCACGGCCCTGATCACCGTCGCGCCCAGTTCCGGCGCCGCGATCTTCGCGAGCGAACCGCCGAACTTGCCTACCGCCGTACGCGCGGCCGATACGATCACTACGTCAGTCATTTCAGTTTCCTTTGGTATCGAATGTTAATGCGCTTCCAACCAGCTCCATGCGCCCTGGCGCACGGTCACGCGCCGCTCAGAAGTCGCGTTCCAATACGTAACGGCCAGGCGCGGCCTCGATCACCGGGTAAGTCTTCGAACCTTGCGCGGCGCGCGGCTTGATCTGCTCGCCCGCGTTCTCCGCAAGCCAGTTCGACCACGCCGGCCACCAGCTTCCCGGATGCTCGGCCGCTGCGTCGAACCACGCGTCGGGGTTCTCGGGCAGACGCGCGTCGTCGCTGTCGATCATCCAGAAGCTGCGCTTGTTCTTCGACGGCGGATTGATCACGCCCGCGATGTGGCCGGACGCGCCGAGCACGAACTTCTGCGGGCCGCTCAAAACGGGCGCCGACGCATATGCCGATTTCCACGGCACGATATGGTCTTCGCGCGAGCCGTAGATGAAGGTGGGCAGCGTGAGACGCGACAGGTCGATCGACTCGCCGCACACGGTCAGCGCATTTGGGTTCTTCAGCTTGTTCTCGAGATACGTGTTGCGCAGATACCAGACGCACATCGGGCCGGGCAGGTTCGTCGAATCGCTGTTCCAGAACAGCAGATCGAAGGCTTGCGGCGTGCGGCCCTTGAGATAGTTGTCGACGACGTAGTTCCACACCAGATCGTTCGGGCGCAGATACGAGAACGTGTTCGCGAACTCGATGCCGCGCATGAGCCCCGCGGGCGTGCCGCCCTTGCCGCCGATCGCCTGCTCGCGCATCTGCACGTGCGCCTCGTCCACGAAGACGTCGAGCACGCCGGTGTCGGAGAAATCGAGCATCGAGGTGAGCAGCGTCATCGAGGCCGCCGGCTCCGCGCCGCGCGCCGACGCCACCGCGAGCGCGGTCGCGAGGATCGTCCCGCCGATGCAGAAGCCGAGCGTGTTGATCTTGTCCTCGCCGCTGATCTCCTGCACGACGCCGATGGTCTCGAGCACGCCCTGTTCGACGTAGTCGTCCCACGTCTTGTGCGCGATCGACTGATCCGCGTTGCGCCACGACAGGATGAACACCTGCTGGCCCTGCTCCAGCGCATAGCGCACGAGCGAGCTTTCCGGCGACAGGTCGAGGATGTAGTACTTGTTGATGCACGGCGGCACGATCAGCAGCGGTCGCGCATAGACCTTCGGCGCGAGCGGCTTGTACTGGATCACTTGCACGAGCTCGTTCTCGTACACGACCGAGCCTTCCGTCGACGCGATATTCTTGCCGACGAAAAAGCGCGACTCGTCCGACTGCGAGATCTTGCCGCGCTGCATGTCGTTCAGCAGATTCAGCATGCCCTGGCGCAGGCTCTCGCCCTTGCTTTCGATGAGCGCCTTCTGCGCATCGGGATTGAGCGCGAAGTAATTGCTCGGCGATGCCGCCGCCGCCCATTGCTGCACCGTGAAGCGGATGCGCTCGCGCGTCTTCGGATCGCTCTGGACCGCGTCCGCGAGCTCCTGCAGATAGCGCGCGTTCAGCAGATACCACGCCGCCGTGAACGCGTAGGCGGGTGTCGACTGCCACGCGGTATCGGTGAAGCGCCGGTCCTTCAGCGCCGACGGATCGATGCTCTGCGCGCTCGCCTGCTTGAGCAACTCGGACGCATCGCGCGAATAGTTGCTTTGCAGTTCATGGAGGCGCTCGGGCGGAATCGCGGCCGTCGGAATCTTTGGCAGCGTGGGCAAGCCCTGCATCGCCGCGCCGAAGCCCGGCATGCTGCTCGCGAGCTTCGCGAACTCCGCCATGCCGTTCAGCTTCGTGAAGTCGGGCATCTGCGGCATTGCGCCGAGCGTCGGAAACGCAGTCGGGAATGCGGACGGAAAGCCGTTGGGAAACCCATTGGCCAATGCACTGAATGCGGCAAAAGGCGACGCGGCGGCGCCGGACGCATCATTCGCGGTATTCGTCTGTTGAGTGAGATTCGACCATTGCGCGGGATCCGCAACGGTGCGCCACGCGTTCAGCCATTGATCGAACGCTTGTTGTACGCCAGTCGTATCGGCAGATGAAGCCTGAGCCGAGGTGCTGTCGGCGGTACTGGAGCGGGAAGATGAAGAAGTAGATTTGGAAGCCATACCCGCTATTGACCTGTGAGTCTCGCAAGACTTGTTTGCTAACGCAGGCATCGCCGGGCTTTCCTTCACCAGCGCGCAAGTGTTGGTGCGCCTTATGCGCGTGGCAAGTATGAGCCTTGCTACGCCGTGCCCGATTGAATGAATTCTAGGAACATTCTTGCTCTAGGACGTCAGGCATGTCAATGCTTCGTCCCGATTTTGCCGCAGTGCGATATTTTTTTAATTATCGTTTTCCCCCATGAAATATTGCCTTCACAATTGGGGTTTCGTCATAGGCAACACACGATAGTTGGGTACGATCCAACACTGCTGACTGCGGTCAGTCCGCGAGCCAGATCATCGCGGCCATGCGCCCCGTCACGCGGTCGCGTCGATAGGAGTAAAAGCGTGCGCGTTCCATCACGGTGCAATGCGTGCCGCCATGGATGCGCGCGGCATCGACGCCGAGATCGGCGAGACGCAGGCGCGCGAGCGCGTAAATATCGGCGAAGTATTTCGCGGGCGCGCCGCCCATATACCTGAACGCCGCTTTCGTCGCATCACGGCGATCGGCCGGCGCGGCCGCGACGAAGGCGTCGAGCACGTCCTCGCCCACTTCGAACGCGTCCGGCCCGATCGCCGGCCCGAGAAACGCATTGAGCTTCGATGCCGGCACGCCCGCGAGCGTCGCCACGCGCTCGCCCGTCTTCTCGACGATGCCGCCCGCGAGACCACGCCAGCCCGCGTGCGCGGCACCGACCGCGCGGCCGTCGTCATCGCAGAAGAGCACGGGCAGGCAGTCGGCCGTCATCACGACGCAGACGACGCCCGCGCGATCCGTCACACTCGCGTCGGCGCGCGTGCGTTCGCCGTGCGCGAGGCGTTCGATCACGGCGTGCGCGTGCTCGATTTGCGCGCCGTGAATCTGTTCGAGCCATGCGGCATTGCGCGAACCCGTCAACGCGAGCGCGCGGCGCCGGTTCTCTTTCACCGCTTCCGGCGCATCGCCCGAGGAAAAGCCGAGATTGAGCCCGCCCGCGCCGGGCGCACCGCCGTCGTACGGCGCGTCGCTCACGCCGCCCGCGCGCGTCGTGACGAATGCCCGCACGCGCGGCGACACCTTCCATTGCGGCCAGACACAGTCCTTCGATTGCAGTTCGGGAGCGTCGCTCGTCATGCTTCGTCGTCCTCGTAGTCTTCGTCGTCCCACTCGCCGTCTTCGCCCTCGCCCATTTCGTAGACTTCCGCGAAATCCTCGTCTTCGTCGAAGTCGACTTCCTCGTCCTGCCCGAACCCGAGCGCGGCGGCGAGCGTCGCGATGTCTTCGGGAACGTCCGCGCGCCAGTGCACGTCCTTGCCCGTCGCGGGATGAATCAGGCCGAGCCGCCACGCGTGCAGCGCCTGACGTGCGAAGCCGTCGGGCAGCGGCTTCACCGAACGCTTGCCGCGCGCGTGGCCGTACACCGGATCGCCTAGCAGCGGGTGCTGGATATGCGCGCAATGCACGCGAATCTGATGCGTGCGGCCCGTTTCCAGATCGCAGTGGATGGCGCTCACCGGCTGACCGTGCCACGTCGTGCGGTCGACGGTCCGGAAATGCGTGCGCGCCGCCTTTCCCGACGCGGTCTTGACCACCGCCATGCGCGTGCGCTCGCGCGGATCGCGGCCGATCGGGGCGTCGATGGTGCCTTCGTCGGGCATGTTGCCCCACACGAACGCGACGTAGCGGCGTTTCACCGTGCGCGCCTGCAACTGGCGCACGAGGTCGGTCTGCGCCTCGAGCGTGCGCGCGACGACCATCAGCCCGGACGTTTCCTTGTCCAGCCGATGCACGATGCCCGCGCGCGGCAGTCCGGCGGCGGCATCGCCATAACGATGCAGGAGGCCGTTGAGCAGCGTGCCGCTCCAGTTGCCCGCGGCCGGATGCACGACCATGCCCGCCGGCTTGTTGATGACGACGAGCGCATCGTCCTCATACACGATATGCAGCGGCACCGGCTCCGGCGTGAACGCGAGCTGCTCGGGCAGGAGATCCGGCACGAGCGTGATGGTCGCGCCGAGCGGAACGGGCTGGCGGATTTTCGCGAGCGCGCCGTCGACGAGCACGCGCCCTTCCTCGATCCAGCCCTGCATGCGATTGCGGGAGAACTCGGGGAAGATTCTGGCGAGGACCTTGTCGAGCCGGTCGCCCGCGAACTCGTCGGGCACGCGCGCCTCACGAGGCGCTTCGCGGCCCGCGGCGCCGGTCGAATCGGTGAACCCCGAGTCGTCGCGGGTGGCGCATGGGCTATAATCTTCAGGTTGGTCTTTGGTACGACGAGTACTTGAGCGGGTCATTTCAACGAGATTCGGCGGGCAAACGCCCTGTGAGCACCACGTAGCCGGCCAGCTTTACGGGCAGCGTTTCACTTGTCACGTTGCGCGAAAGGCGTCGCACGAAACTCAGGCGGCAACCTCAGGCGGCAACAATCGTGAGCCGCGCCGGAAACACAGCTAGAACAGCGAGAATCAGCCAGGAACAGCAAGCACTGATGCGAGCCTTCAACACCATTCATCACTCGATGCGTCAATCGATCAAGTATCTGGCGCTGGCCGCGAGCGTCGCCATCGTCACGGCCTGTCACGGCCTGCCCGAGAAGACCGACGAAACGGCAACGTGGAATAACAACAAATTATATACGGAGGCTCAGGACGCGCTATCCGGCAGCGACTGGGGCAAGTGCGCGAAATATTTCGAGGCGCTCGAAGGCCGCGACCCGTTCGGCCACTTCGCGCAGCAGGCGCAGATCAACGTCGCATACTGCAACTGGAAGGACGGCGAAACCGCCAACGCCGACCAGGCCATCGACCGCTTCATCAAGCTGCACCCGGATCACCCCGAGATTTCGTACGCCTACTATCTCAAGGGCATGATCCACTTCAACGACGACCTCGGCCTCTTCGGCCGCTTCTCCGGTCAGGACATGAGCGAGCGCGATCCGAAATCGCTGCGCGAGTCCTATGACGCGTTCAAGATCGTCGTCGACAAATATCCGCAGAGCAAGTACGCGCCCGACGCCGCGCAACGCATGCGCTATATCGTGAACGCGCTCGCTTCGCACGAAGTCCACGCGGCGGATTATTACTATCGGCGCGGCGCGTATGTGGCGGCGATCAACCGCGCGCAACTCGCAATTCGCGAGTACAAGAACGCACCGGCGACGGAAGACGCGCTGCACATCATGATGCTCTCGTACGAGAAGCTCGGTCAGCCGCAACTCGCCGACGACACCAAGCGCGTGCTCGCCGCGACGTTCCCGGACAGCCCGTATGTCACCGGCAAGCAGCGCGCGAGCGCCGAGAAGCCGTGGTATCAGATCTGGTAAGAAAAATGGCCGGTTGATGACCGGCCATTTTTTTATATCCGCGAAAACTTAGGAATCCGAGCGTTATTCGGCCAATTCCGTTTTCCACTTCGCCGCATCGCTGAAAAATTCACGCACCACGTCGAGCTCGCGCGTGCGCTTGAACGGCGGCAGGCTTTGCCAGATGCGCCGGCCGTAAGGCTTGTCGACGAGGCGCGTGTCGCAGATCATCAGCACGCCGCGATCCGTCTCCGCGCGGATCAGACGCCCCGCGCCCTGCTTGAGCGTGATCACCGCCTGCGGCAACTGATGCACGGCGAACGGGCTCAGGCCTTTTTTCGTCAGCGCGTCGAGGCGCGCGGCGAGCACGGGATCATCGGGCGGTGCGAACGGCAGCTTGTCGATGACGACGAGCGACAATGCATCGCCGCGCACATCGACGCCTTCCCAGAAGCTTTGGCTCCCCACGAGAATCGCGTTGCCATAGGCGCGGAAGCGGTCGAGCAGTTCGGTGCGGCTCGCATCGCCCTGCACGAGCAGCGGATTGTCCCAGCCGCGCCGCTCGATCACATCGCGCAGGCGATTGGCGATGCGATCCACCGCGCGCAGCGTCGTACACAGCACGAACGCGCCGCCGCCCGCCGCTTCGATCACCGGCAGCGCCGCTTCGAAGACGGCATCGGTGAATTGCGGCGACGAAGGCTGCGGCAGATTGCGCGGCACGTAGAGCAAGCCTTGCGACGGGTAATCGAACGGGCTCGGCAAGGTCATCGAACGGCGCGCGTTCAGACCCATCTGCGCGGCGTAGTGCGTGAAGTCGCCGCGCACCGAAAGCGTCGCCGACGTGAAGATCCACGCGCGCGGCACGCCCGCGCGCTGCTTCGCGAAGATCGGCGCGACGGAGAGCGGCGTCTCGTGCAGTTGAACCGTGTGCGAGAACACCTCGATCCAGCGCACCATCTCGTTCGGCTCTTCCTTCGCGGCCTCTTTCGCGGTGTTCTCGTCCGCGACCACGGCGCGCTCCAGCGAAGTGGGCGGCGTGGTCCAGCCGGCGAGCAGATCCTGCAGCTCGCGCGCGCGGCGAACCAGCGCCTGCAGCGATTCCGCGCGCTCGCCATGCGCCGACAGCGCCGAAGCGAGCGCCGAAAGATGCGTCTCGAGCGTGTCGAGCGCCTCGAAGAGCGGATGACCGTCGGGCAACTGCCCGAGCGACAGCCGCACCGAGTCTTCCTTGAACGCGAGCCGCACGTCGCGCGCCGCGCGCTCCAGCGCGGCGCCGAGCTTGGTCCAGTCGGCGGCGTCGCGCGCGTGCGAAAGACCTTCTGCAACCGTGTCGCGCGCAAGTTCGAGCAACTGAGTGGTCGAGAGCGTCTCGCCGAAAAAGAGCGTCGCTGTTTCGGGAAGCTGATGCGCTTCGTCGAAGATGATGGTGTTCGCCGTCGGCAGCAACTCGGCCATGCCGGTGTCGCGCAACATCACGTCGGCGAAGAACAGATGGTGATTCACCACGACGATGTCCGCCTGCTGCGCCTCCTTGCGCGCCTGCATCACGAAGCATTCCTTGTAGTGCGGGCATTCCTGGCCGAGGCAGTTGTCGCGCGTGGACGTGACCATCGGCCAGACGGGCGAGTTCTCCGGCACGCTCGCGAGCTCGGCCTTGTCGCCGGTGCGCGTGATCTTCGCGAAACGGATGATCTCCTGCAGATGCGACGTGTCCTGGCGCGTCGGCAGGCGGCCGTTGTCCGCGGTGCGCTCGAGGTAGTAATGGCACAGGTAGTTCGCGCGGCCCTTCAGCATCGCGACCGATACCGGCACGGCGAGCGCGTCGCGCACCGTGGGGATGTCGCGCTGGAAGAGCTGATCCTGAAGATGCTTCGTGCCCGTCGACACGATGACCTTGCCGCCCCACAGCATCGCCGGAACGAGATACGCATAGGTCTTGCCGGTGCCCGTGCCGGCCTCGACGATGAGCGTATTCTCGCCGCCGTCGATGGCCGCCTTCGCCGTCGCGATGCCGATATCGTCGGCCGGCTGCTCGTCGGGCGTGTACGGTTTGTCGGAGGGGCCGAGCTTGCGCGCCGGGCGGCGCTGCGCTTCGAACATCGCGGGCTCGGGCATCGCGCGGCCGGATGCTTCCATCGCGGCGGCGACCGAGCGCGCCATTTCGATCTGCGACGCGCGCGGCCGATAGCCGTCGATCGCGCGCGCGAGCAGCCCTTGCGCGGAGAAGATGGCGTCGAGCTCGACGCCGCGCTTGTCGGTCAGCGCGAGCGGTGCGTTGGCGTCGTCACTAGGTTGTGCGGATGAGTTCAAGGCGTGCTAAATCCTGCGAGTTTCGGCGCGGCCGCGCACGCAAGGCGCCTCCGCCAGCACGAGCCCGCGGCCGGCGCGCGGCATTCAGTGCGCGTCCGAGTCCAGCTGCAATCGCAGCAGGAGAATGGTGTCCTTCACCTTGAGCTTGCGCTTTTTCAGGCGCCTCAGCTCCAGGTCGTCGGTGCCGGACATCTTGTCGATCAGTGTGTCCAGACTGTGATGCTCTTCCTGCAACTGCGCGATGCGATCGCGAAGCACAGCGGCATCCATGGCGGGTTGTCGGGGTGCGTTCAAGCGCTGCTGCATGCTCGCCTCCTTTCATCCTCTTTGCTCGGGCCTGCCCGGGCTTGCGCGGCAAGCCCTACTTTCCTTGCTGCTGCTGTTGTTGCTGCAGTTTCAGTTGCTCCTGGCGCTCCTGCTCCTGCTGCTGCGCCTTTTCCTGCGCCTTTTTCGCGGCTTCCTTCTGACGCGCTTCGACTTCCGCGCGATGCTGGGCGGCTTCCTGCTGCTTCTGCTCGTAGCGCTGCGCCTTCTCGTCGCGTTCCTGCGCTTCCTGCACGCCGCGCGCGCGCGCCTCGTCGAGCTTCTTCTGGTAATCCGCCTGCTTGCGATCGTACGCCGCCTGGTTGGCCGCGCGTTGCGGCGCCTCGGCGTTGCGCTGCGCGGCGGCGGCCGCGTTCTGGCGCTGCTTGTCCTCGAAGGACTGCTGGTTCGACTTCTCGGTCGCCGCGCGCTGCGGCGCTTCCGCGTCATACTGAGCCTGCTTGAGCGCCTTCTGCTGGTCCCGCTCGTTCGCCCGATCGGCGCGCTGCTCGTCGTCGAGTGCGAGCTGCTGCTGGCGGATCTGCTGACGCGTCTCGCGCATTTCATTGCGCGCGTTGTCGAGGCAATGATTGACGAAGAACTTGCTATAGCAGTCGTGCTGCTTCACGCCATAGCGGTAATTGTTTTCCTCGGTGCGCCGGTCCAGCACTTTCTGGCGTTCCGCGAAGCCGGCTTTCAGCGCGTCATCGGCGCTTTGCGCGGCCTGCGAACCCGATGGCGCCGCGCCGTCGAGCGCTCGCGTGGTCCCGGACGTGCCGGGATCGCCGGGCCTGGCGGATTGCGCGAGCGCATGCTGCGGCGCCAATGCGCACAGCAGCGAGAGCGCCGCTGCAGCCGGCACGTTTGAAAAGCGGAAGTTGGACAAATGGATGAACGGCAACGTGATAAAGAATCAGATGCGAAGCGGCTTGTGCGATGCCCAAATTCTATCACCGCGCGCCAGAGCGCTCCGCCATTTATGGCAAAATGCCCCGCTTCAGCAACCCGGTCCGAACCCGGCTCGCCACGTGTTCACCCGCTCGCCGCGCCGCGCTCACACGAGCCTCGCGCACGCGATGCGGATCTCGCCCGCGAGCCGCTGACAGCGCAGAATCATGACGGAAACCGTAGCACTCAAGATCGTACAGCGCATCGCCACTGAACTCACCGTGCAGCCGCGCCAGGTCGCGGCCGCCGTGCAGCTTCTCGACGAAGGCTCGACAGTCCCGTTCATCGCCCGGTATCGCAAGGAAGTCACCGGCAATCTCGACGATACGCAACTGCGCACGCTCGAAGAGCGCCTGCTCTATCTGCGCGAGCTCGAAGACCGCCGCGCCTCGATCCTGCAAAGCATCGACGAGCAAGGCAAGCTCACCGACGAACTGCGCGGCGCCATCGAAGGCGCGGACAGCAAGCAGGTGCTCGAAGACCTCTATCTGCCGTACAAGCCCAAGCGCCGCACGCGCGCGCAAATCGCTCGCGAAGCCGGGCTCGAGCCGCTCGCGCAGGCGCTGCTCGCCGACCCTACGCTCGATCCGCAAGCCGAAGCCGCGAAGTTCGTCGATGCCGAGAAAGGCGTCGCCGACACGAAAGCCGCGCTCGACGGTGCGCGCGACATCCTCTCCGAGCAGTTCGGCGAAACGGCCGAAGTCCTCGGCAAGCTGCGCGAGCATCTGTTCAGCCAGGGTCTCGTGATGTCGAGCGTGGTGGACGGCAAGGAAGGCGAGGAAGGCGAGAAATTCCGCGATTACTACGACTACAGCGAGACGATTCGCACGGTGCCGTCGCATCGCGCGCTTGCGCTGTTCCGTGGGCGCAATGCGGGCGTTCTGAGCGTCAAGCTCGGTCTCGGTGAAGAACTCGACGCGCAGATTCCGCACCCCGGCGAAGCGATGATCGCGCAGCACTTCGGCATCGCGAATCGTGGCCGCGCGGCCGACAAATGGCTCTCCGACGTGTGCCGCTGGTGCTGGCGCGTGAAGGTGCAGCCGCATATCGAAACGGAATTGCTCACGCAGTTGCGCGAGGAAGCCGAGCACGAAGCGATTCGCGTGTTCGCGCGCAATCTGAAGGACTTGCTGCTCGCCGCGCCTGCCGGTCCGAAGGCCGTGATCGGTCTCGATCCGGGCCTGCGCACCGGCGTGAAGGTCGCGGTCGTCGACCGCACCGGCAAGCTGCTCGCCACCGACACCATCTACCCGCACGAGCCGCGCCGCGACTGGGACGGCTCGATCGCGAAGCTCGCACGCATTGCGCAAGCAACGCAGGCCGAGCTCGTGTCGATCGGCAACGGGACCGCATCGCGCGAAACCGACAAGCTCGCGAGCGAGCTCATGGCGAAGCATCCGGAATTGAAGCTGCAGAAGATCGTCGTGTCGGAAGCGGGCGCGTCGGTGTATTCCGCGTCCGAACTCGCCGCGAAGGAGTTTCCTGAACTGGATGTGTCGCTACGCGGCGCGGTGTCGATCGCGCGGCGTCTGCAGGACCCGCTCGCAGAGCTCGTCAAAATCGAACCGAAGGCGATCGGCGTCGGCCAGTATCAGCACGACGTGAATCAGCGCGAACTCGCGCGCTCGCTCGATGCGGTCGTCGAGGACTGCGTGAACGCCGTCGGCGTCGATGCGAACACGGCGTCCGTCGCCCTGCTCGCGCGCGTATCGGGTTTGAACGCGACGCTCGCGCGCAATATCGTCGAGTTCCGCGATGCGAATGGGCCGTTCCCGTCACGCGAGCATCTGAAGAAGGTGCCGCGTCTCGGCGACAAGACCTTCGAGCAGGCCGCGGGCTTCTTGCGCATCAACAACGGCGAGAATCCGCTGGATCGCTCGTCGGTGCACCCGGAGGCGTATCCGGTCGTCGAGCGCATTCTCGCGAAGATCAAAAAGCATATCGGCGATGTGCTCGGCAAACGCGAAGCGTTGACGGGCCTTTCGCCCACCGAGTTCGTCGATGATCGCTTCGGCCTGCCGACCGTGCGCGACATTCTCACCGAGCTGGAGAAGCCCGGCCGCGATCCGCGTCCCGAGTTCAAGACCGCGACGTTCAAGGAAGGCATCGAGAAGATTTCGGATCTCGTGCCGGGCATGATCCTCGAAGGCGTCGTGACGAACGTCGCGGCGTTCGGCGCGTTCGTCGATATCGGCGTGCATCAGGACGGCCTCGTGCACGTCTCGGCGCTTTCGACGAAATTCATCAAGGACCCGCACGAAGTCGTGAAGGCCGGTCAGGTCGTCAAGGTGAAGGTGCTGGAGACCGATGTGAAGCGCCAGCGCATTTCGCTGACGATGCGCCTCGACGATGACCTCGCGCCGGCGTCGGCGGGCGGCAACGCGGGCGCGCCGCAATCGCGCGGTTCGCAAGATCGTCGGTCGGGCCAGCGTCCGCAACAGCGCCGCGAGCCGGAACCCGCGGGCGCGATGGCCGCGGCGTTCGCAAAACTGAAACGCTGACGGCTCAAGCTCCCAACAAAAAACCCCACGTTTTGCGACGTGGGGTTTTCTTTTTTGCGCTTCCGGATGGTGAGGCGTCAGATCTCGATCTTCGTGCCGAGCTCGACCACGCGATTCGCGGGAATACTGAAGAAATCGGTTGGCTTCGCGGCGTTCTGATGCATCCATGCGAACACGCGCTCGCGCCATACCGACATGCCCGGCAGCTCCGTCGGCACCACGGTCTCGCGCGCCATGAAGAACGACGTGTCCATCAACTCGAAGGTCATCGCGTGCGTGCGCGTGATCTGCTCGAGCACGGCCTTCACGTCCGGCGTCTCGTTGAAGCCGTAAGTCGCCTTCACGAGGAAAAGCCCGCCGCCGATATCCTTCACGTCGAGACGATGCGCGTCGTCGACATAAGGAATGTCGCGCGTCTTGAAGTTCAGGAAGATGGTGCGCTCGTGCAGCACCTTGTTGTGCTTCAGGTTGTGCAAAAGGCTCACGGGCACGAGCGAATCGCTGCCGGTGAGATAGATCGCCGTGCCCGACACGCGATGCGGCGGATGCGCGAGCAAACCCTGCAGGAACGGCATCAGCGGGATACCGTCGGCGGCCGTGCGATCCTTCACGATCATGCGGCCCTTGTACCATGTCATCAGCAGGAAGAAGAGTGCCCCGCCGATGCACAACGGCAGCCAGCCGCCCTGCTCGATCTTGAGCAGGCTCGCGCCGAAGAAGCCGATGTCGATCACCAGAAACACCGCGATCATCCCGCCGACGAGAAAGCGGTTCCAGCCCCACAGATTCACCATCACCACCGACACGAGAATGGTGGTCGTGAGCATCGTCGCAGTGACGGCGAGACCGTACGCGGCCGCGAGGTTCTCCGAACTCTTGAAGCCGATGACGATGCACAGGATGATGAAGAGCAGCATCCAGTTGACGAGCGGAATATAGATCTGCCCGATCGCAAGCTCCGACGTATGCAGGATCTTCATGCGCGGCACGTAGCCGAGCTGGATCGCCTGGCTCGTCAGCGAATACGCGCCGGAAATGACCGCCTGCGATGCGATCACGGTCGCGACCGTCGACAGAATCACGAGCGGCAGCAAGGCCCAGTCGGGCGCGAGCAGGAAGAACGGGCTTTCGATGGCCTTGGGGTCGTGCATCAGCAGCGCGCCTTGCCCGAAGTAATTCAGAAGCAGCGACGGCATCACGAGACCGTACCAGCCGTAGCGAATCGGCTTCGCGCCGAAGTGGCCCATGTCCGCATACAGCGCCTCGGCGCCGGTCAGCACCAGCACGACGGAGCCGAGCACGATATACGCCTGCAATACGTGCTGCGCCATGAAGGAGATCGCGTAGTACGGATTGAGCGCGGCGATGATGCGCGGCTCCATGACGATATGGGCGCCGCCGAGCACCGCGAGCGTCACGAACCACACGAGCATGATCGGGCCGAAGAGCTTGCCGACCACCGCCGTGCCGTGACGTTGAATCCAGAAGAGCGCGATCAGGATGACGATCGTGATCGGAATCACATAGGGCGAGAGCGTCGGCGCGGCGAGCTCGAGACCTTCGACCGCGGAAATGACGGACATCGCGGGCGTGATGACCGCATCGCCATAGAACATGCACGCGCCGAAGATGCCGAGCATCATCAGCACGCCCGACACCTTGCCCCCTTCCTTCACGCTGCGCAGCGCGAGCGTGGTCATCGCGAACACGCCGCCTTCGCCGTTGTTGTCGGCGCGCATGACGAAGAGCACGTACTTGACGGCGACCACCATGACGATCGCCCAGAAGAGCAAGGAGATGACGCCGAGAATCGACGCCTCGGACAGGCCGATGCCGTGAGACGGGCTGAAGGCTTCCTTCAATGAGTAGAGAGGACTCGTGCCGATGTCGCCGAATACGACGCCGATGGCCGCAAGCGCTAGCGAGGACATGGGCTGTTTATGCTCGTGCGCGTGAGTCGTGTTGGTCATAAAAGCGGAATATCCGTCCAGGGCGGAAGAAAAACGAACGCCATTCTATCTAACGTCGCACGCTGTGACGCCTGCTCGCGTATTGATCGAGCGCCACGAGCGACGCGAGTGAGAGTTTAGCATCGCGCCCCGCGGGCGTCGGCGGGCGCGTCCGGCGCAATCGGTGACGCACTGGCGTCTGATCCCACAAAAGGAAAAACGCCGTTCGCCCCGGCTTCCTGCCAGGCGAACGGCGTTTGTCACGCGAAACGATCAGGCGCAGCGGATCATCATCCGCGTCCGTTTTGCGTGCCTCGCTTGATCCACGCGCCGAGGTTGTGCGGGCGCACCGTGTCCCACTCCTCGAACGGCTGATGAATCCACGGGTTCGTTTCAAGATGCTGAACGTGATAGTCGGGCTTGACCTTGGAGCACGCCTTGTACCAGAGCACGGCCGAGCGCACCGCCGTGATCGCCGGATAACGCTCCTTCAGATGCTCCTGCACGCGCGCGAGCGTGACGCCCGAATCGACCAGATCGTCGACCAGCAGCACGTTGCCGGAGAGATCGCCGCGCGTCATCGTGATGTACTGCGCGATATCGAGATCGCCCTGCTCCGTGCCCGCCGCTTCGCGGTACGAGCTCGTCGCGAGGATCGCGAGCGGCAGATCGTAGATGCGCGAGAGCTGGTCGCCCACGCGCAGGCCGCCGCGCGCGAGACACAGGATCTGGTCGAACTTCCAGCCCGACTCGTGCACCTTCAGCGCGAGCAGTTCGATCAACCGGTGATATTCATCCCAGCCGACCCAGAGGTTCTTGTCGTCGTTACGCGGGTCCGTCATCGCGATCATGGTGAGGCTCTTTCAAATGCTTAGGTTATATACGAAATGTGGCCGCAGAAGGCGGCCACATTCTTTACAGCGTCCGGTTCAGGTTCAGTGCTCGTGCGAGCTCAGACCTTGAACGGATGGCGAAGCAGGATGGTTTCGTCGCGGTCGGGACCGGTCGACACCATGTCGATCGGCACGCCCGCCACTTCCTGCACGCGCGTCAGGTACTTGCGCGCGTTCTCGGGCAGACCATCCCATTGCGTGATGCCGATGGTGCTTTCCTTCCAGCCGCCGAAGGTCTCGTACACCGGCTCGCAACGCGCCACTTCCGATGCGCCGCGCGGCAGGATATCGACCGTCTTGCCGTCGAGCGTGTAGCCCGTGCAGAGCTTCACTTCGTCGAGGCCGTCGAGCACGTCGAGCTTGGTCATGCACAGGCCCGAAATGCCGTTGATCTGGATCGAACGGCGCAGCGCCGCGGCATCGAGCCAGCCGGTGCGGCGCGGACGGCCCGTGACCGAACCGAATTCCTTGCCGACGGTCGCGAGATCCAGGCCGACCTTCTCCTGACGTTGCGGATTGTCGGCGTCATACAGCTCGCTCGGGAACGGACCCGAACCGACGCGCGTGCAATACGCCTTCGTGATGCCGAGGATGTAGTTCAGGCGCTGCGGGCCGATGCCCGCGCCCGCCGTCGCCGCGCCCGCGACGCAGTTGCTCGACGTGACGAACGGATACGTGCCGTGATCGATATCGAGCAGCGTGCCTTGCGCGCCTTCGAACAGCAGATTGCGGCCGGCGTGGTTTTCATCGTAGAGACGGCGGGAGACGTCCGTGACCATCGGCGCGAGACGGTCGGCGTAGCCGAGCATCGTGTCGAGCGTTTCCTGAAAGTCGACGGCCTTCGCGCCGAGATACTGCGTCAACACGAAGTTGTGGAAATCGAGCGCTTCGCGCAGGCGTTCCTCGAACACCGCACGGTCGAAGAGATCCTGCACGCGCAGGCCGCGACGCGCCACCTTGTCTTCGTACGCCGGGCCGATGCCGCGTCCGGTCGTGCCGATCTTGCCCGCGCCGCGCTTGGCTTCGCGCGCCTGGTCGATGGCAACGTGGTACGGAAGAACGAGCGTAGCGGCTTCGGAGATGAAGAGCCGCTTTTGAACGTCGATGCCCGCGGCTTCGAGTTCGTCGATTTCCTTGAAGAGCGCTTCCGGCGACAACACGACGCCATTGCCGATATAGCAGGCCGTGCCCGCGCGCATGATGCCCGAAGGAATGAGGCGCAGAATGGTTTTCTTGCCGCCGATGATGAGCGTATGGCCGGCATTGTGACCGCCCTGGAAGCGCACGACGCCCTGGGCGTGGTCCGTCAGCCAGTCGACGATCTTGCCCTTGCCCTCATCACCCCACTGGGTGCCCACCACGACGACGTTGCGCCCGGGGTTCACATTCACTGCACTGGCAGACATGTTGATTCGTTAGCTGGTTAAAAACGTATTTTACCTAGGTTCGCGGAAGGTTCCGAGTTTTTCGGGACGCGTTTCGCGATTTCGTCACGCTCTCGTGATTGGAATCGGCTAAGCAAAATCCCTTGCCGATCAAGCCACTGTATTCATCGAACGCTTCAGGTGCGCGGCTCGACCGCCCACTTGCCGTCGCGCTCGACGAGCACGCGGTCGAATGCGAACTCGTCCAGGTCGTGTTCATGGCCGGGCAGCGCCTGGATCACCACTTCGCCCGCGTCACGCAATGCGAGAATCGCCGCGCGCAGCGGTTCGTCGTGCTTCCACGGCGCGAGGATCGCGCTGCCGCGCGCATCGACGGGCGAAATGCGCGCCACTTCGCGCAGATCGAGCGAAAAGCCCGTCGCGGGGCGCGCACGGCCGTACGCGAGACCGACGTCGTCGTACCGGCCGCCGCGCGCGACCGCGTTCGGCACGCCATCGACATAAGCCGAGAACATCACGCCGCTGTGATACGCATAGCCGCGCAGGTCCGCGAGATCGATCATCAGCTCCGCGCCTTCGACCTGGCCCGCGAGAAACGCGAGATCGTCGAGCGCGCGCGCGATGACCGGGAGATTCGGCAGGCGGCCACGCGCGATCTGCAGCACCGATGCATCGCCATAGAGCGACGGCAGCGCGCGCAGCGCCTCGCGCGGCACTTGCCCGAGATGCGCGGTCAGCTCGTGCAGGCGCGGCACGTCCTTGCTCGCGAGCGCGTCGTAGAGCGCCTCGCCGAGCGACGCCGCCGCGGGCTCCAGTTCCAGCAGCGCCGCGAGCACGCCCGCGTGGCACAAATCGAGACGCACTTTCGTCAGACCTGCGAGATGCAGGGAATCGAGCATCAATTGCTGGATCTCGAGATCCGCTTCGAGCCCTGCGTGACCGTAGATTTCAGCGCCGATCTGGATCTGCTCGCGCGTCGCATGCAGCCCGCGCGGACGCGTGTGCAGCACGACGCCCGCATAGCACAGCCGCGTGACGCCCTGGCGGTTCAGCAAGTGCGCGTCGATGCGCGAGACCTGCGGCGTGATGTCCGCGCGCAGGCCGAGCGTGCGCCCCGACAACTGATCGACGAGCTTGAAGGTGCGCAGGTTGAGGTCGCTCCCGCCGCTCGTCAGGAGCGATTCGAGATACTCGAGCATCGGCGGCATTACGAGCTCGTAGCCGTACGAACGGAAACGGTCGAGCAGGCGGCGGCGCAGCTCTTCGATCTTGCGGGCTTCCGACGGCAAGACGTCGGCGATATTCTCGGGAAGTAACCAGGTGGACATCGATACGTTTCCTACGGGACGCGAGGCGTGGCGCTTGATACGCGGCGCTCGCGGACTGAACGGTCAGGGACGAAAGGATAAGGACAAGATAGGCGAAATGGCGGCGGCTTGCCGGATGAGGCTCATGTCGCGATCAGCAGCAGGATGAGGCCGAGCACCATCGCGACGAGCCCGCCGATGCGGATGTGGTGAATCGGCCGCTCCGCGATGCGGCGAAAGGTGTCGCGCCACGCGGTCGGAAAAACGAAGGGAAACATGCCTTCGATGATCAGCATCAACGCAAGAGCGAGCAGTAACGTCTCGGCCATGTCCAAGGGATTTTGAGCGCCGCGCGACCGGCAATGTCCGGCGCGCGGCGTGGGCGGGAATCAGCGCTTCGCCGTCGCGGGCGCCGACGTATCCGTCGCGCCGCCCGTCGGGCTTTTCATGAAGCGGAAGAAATCGCTGCTCGGGTCGACGACGATCACATCGCCCGGCTTGAACGTCTTCTTATACGCTTCGAGGCTTTGATAAAACTGGTAGAACTGCCGATCGCGCCCGTAGGCATCGGCCGCTATGGCCGCCGCCTTGCTGTCTCCTTCGCCCTTGATCGACTGCGCCTGGCTGTAGGCATCCGCGATGATCGCCTGCTGCGTGCGTTCTGCATCGGCCTTGATCTTGTCCGCGTCCGCCGTGCCCTTCGCGCGCTCGGTCGCCGCCGCCTGCTGGCGCGCCGCGATCATGCGCTTGTAGACCGAGTCCGCCACCGTCGACGGAAAGTCGATGCGCGTCATCTGCAAATCGACGAGCTGCACGCCGAACGCCGCGGCCGCGCCTTCCACGCTCTTCTGCGCCTCGGCTTCGAGCGCCTGCTGGCTCGCGAGCGCGTCGGTGAGCGGACGCTTCGCGAAGCCGCTTGCGAGCGCCGTGCGCGCGAGCGCGATGATGCGCTCTTCGGCCGTCTGCGTGTTCTTCTCGTTGCTCTCGAAGAGCTTCAGCGGATCGGCGACGCGATACTTGACCACCGTGTTCACGAGCACTTCGTTCTTGTCCACGGTCGAGAAGCGGTCGGCGCCGGATTCGTCGATGGTGAGCGTGCGCGTGTCGATCAGCGTGAGCGTCTGGAACGGCGGCGGCAGCTTGAAGTGCAGACCGGCGCCTTCGAGACGCGGGTTGCCTTCGCCATGTGCAGCGACGATGGCGGCATGTCTTTCGTCGACGGTGAAGATCATCGATGAACCGACGAACAGCACGATGACGACTGCGACGATGAGCGCAATGATTCGATTCATGTTCGCGCTCCTTATTGCAGATCGTCTTGACGGCTGCGGGAGCGGAACGCATCGCGCGAGCGCAGCGGATCGCCGCCGGCATTCGCGCTCGCGCCGCTGGCGGCGCTTGCCGTACTGGCGGCCTGCTGGCGATTGGCTTCGACGAGCTTGTCGAGCGGCAGATACACCACGTTGCTGCCGGCCTTGCTGTCCACGAACACCTTCGTGGTGCGCGAATAGATCTGCTGCATCGTATCCAGGTACATGCGTTGACGGATGACCGCGGGCGCCTTCGAGTACTCCGCGTACACCTCCTTGAAGCGCTCGGCGTCACCTTGCGCCTTCGTGACTTCGCGATTGCTGTACGCCCTCGCTTCGTCGATCAGCTTGGCCGCGTCCGCCTTCGCGCGCGGCAGCAGTTGATCCGCATAGGCTTGCGCGGTATCGCGTGCGCGTTCGTTGTCCTGACGCACGCGCGCCGCTTCCTCGAATGCCGACTGCACCTGCTGCGGCACCTGCACGCTCTGCACCGCGACGCCCGTTACCTGCAGACCCGTGCGATAGGTATCGAGCGAGCGCTGGATCGACTCCATCAGGCGCGAGCGCAGCGCTTCGCGATCCTTGTAGAGCAGATCGTCCGTCGAGAGACCGCCCGCGATCTCGCGGATCGCCGCTTGCGCGGCCTGCGTGACGCTGTCGTCGGCGTTCACGCTGTGGAACAGGAAATCGGTGGGCGACTTGATCTGATATTGCACGGCGAAGCGCACGTCGAGAATGTCGGCTTCGTTCGTCAGGAGCGACGCGTCGCGCACGTTGCCCTGCGAGAGCGCGGTGCCGCGCCCCACTTCGACGGAACGGATCTGCGACGTATCGACGATCTCGCTCGACTGGAACGGATACGGCAGGCGCCAGTGAATGCCTTGCGACACCGTCTGACGATACTTGCCGAACTGCGAGACGACGCCGACGTGCCCGTCCTGCACGACGAACACGCCACTGCCGAGATAGATGGCGATCAGCACGCCGATGACGATGCCGACGCCGATCTTCGTGCCGCGGCCGTTTTCGCGCGGCGCGCCGCCGCCGTTGCCGGGCTTGCGTCCGAATACGCCGGCGATGCGGCGGTTGAAGTCGCGCCACATCTCGTCGAGATCGGGCGGACCTTCGTCCTTGCCGTTCGGGCGCTTGCCGTCCTGCGGACGCTTCGTGTCGTTCTTCACGCCATTGCCGTCGCCCCGCCCCCAGCGCGGATCGTTCATCGAAAAGACGGCATGCTCAGCTTGCCGGTTAGTCCGCTCGTTGTAGTCGTTCACTCGGTGATTCACCATTAGACAGCCGGATCGATGCCGGGTCGACGCAATCCCAAGCGACTCAATGTCCGTGCTCGGGAACCTTGTGATCGTCACGCTCAGCGGCCTGCCGGCGGTCTTCCGGCTGCGCGTTCGCGTCGTGTGTGGCGTTTGACCCGGACTGCGTGGATTGCGTTGCTTCGGACGCCTCGTGCGACTCCGGAAATTCGGCGAGCACGCTGGGTAGGCCCGCATCGGTTTCGTCGGATTCCGCCGTGGCGATTTCGGCGATGGCAGCGCGCAGCGCATCGAGCCCCTGCCCCGTGCGTGCGCTCAAGAAAACGCGCGAAATATTACCATACTCGTCCCTTTCAACCGCCTCGTCGCGGGCCGCGAGCTCGGGCACCGAATCGATCTTGTTGAAGACGAGAATCTGGCGGATGTTGTCCGCGCCGATGCCGCGCAACACCTCGTTCACCTGATCGATCTGATCGAGACGCACCGCGCTCGACGCATCGACGACGTGCAGCAGCACGTCCGCGTGAATGGTTTCCTCGAGCGTCGCGCGGAATGCGGCGACGAGCTGGTGCGGCAGTTCGCGGATGAACCCGACCGTATCCGACACCACCACATGCCCCGCTTCCTCGCCGAGGAACACGCGGCGCGAAGTGGTATCGAGCGTCGCGAAAAGCTGATCCGCCGCGTAGGCCTGCGCCTTGGTGAGCGCATTGAAGAGCGTGGACTTGCCCGCGTTCGTATAGCCGACGAGCGACACCGACATCGTGCGATTGCGCGCACGCTGACGCCGCTGGGTGCCGTGCTGACGGCGCAGCCTCTCGAGCCGCGACTTGAGCGCCTTGATGCGCTCGCCGATCAGCCGGCGGTCGGTTTCGAGCTGCGTTTCACCCGGGCCGCGCAAGCCGATACCACCCTTCTGGCGTTCGAGGTGAGTCCAAGCGCGAATCAGGCGCGTGGACAGATATTGCAGTTGCGCGAGCTCCACCTGCAGCTTGCCTTCGTGGCTGCGGGCGCGCTGCGCAAAGATATCGAGAATGAGACTCGTGCGATCGACCACGCGGCGATTCAGCGCGAGCTCGAGATTGCGTTGCTGCGCGGGCGCGAGCGCGTGATTGAAGATGACGAGTTCGACGTCGTTCGCTTCACACTGAAGGCGCAGTTCCTCGACCTTACCGCTGCCGATAAACATCTTGGCATCGGGGCTCGATCGGCGGCCGGTGAGCGTGACGGCGGGATGGGCGCCCGCACTTTGTGCGAGCAGGCTGAGTTCTTCCAGACTGGCTTCGAAATCGATCTTGCCGAAGTCGATGCCGACGAGCGCTGCGTTGATCAAATTAATATGTTTAAGTTTTTGAAGCGACCGGCGAGTTTCTTAATGTTCGGTTTATCACTGCCGGTCGCAACACGGTTTAGGACGTTTCAGCGTCCGGGTGGAAATTCACCGGGCGGGCCGGCACGACCGTCGAAATGGCGTGCTTATAGACCATCTGGGTGACCGTATTTCGGAGCAACACGACGTACTGGTCGAACGATTCGATGTTCCCTTGAAGCTTGATGCCGTTGACCAAATAGATCGACACCGGCACGTGCTCTTTACGCAGTGCGTTCAAAAACGGGTCTTGTAACAATTGCCCTTTGTTGCTCATAGCAAACTCCGTGTTTTATTGCAGGTTGGAAGTATTGTGGACGAAGAAAAAGAGATCCGCCGACAATCGCTACACTATAGCCGATTTTCGCTGTTTCACGTTTTCGGCACCGGGTCGGCCAAATGGCCAGCGGCACCGATACGCAAGGCTTCACGCGGTTCTCATTCCTTGTCCGCGTAAGGGTTTCGGCTCGACCGAAACTCTATGCGAAGTGGAGTGCCGGCGAGGCCAAAAGTTTCGCGAAAGCGTCCTTCCAGATATCGCTTGTAGGTCTCCGTGACCGCGTCGAGCGCGTTGCCGTGCACGACGATGATCGGCGGATTCTGTCCGCCCTGGTGCGCGTAACGCAGTTTCGGCCGCACCGGGCCGCGGCGGCGCGGCTGCTGGAATTCCACCGCTTCGATCAGCGCGCGCGTCAGCTTCGGCGTCGGCAGCTTGGCCATCGCGGCGGCATAGGCATCGTCGACCGATTTCATCAGCGCGCCGATGCCCGTCTTCTCCAGCGCCGAAACGTAGTGGAATTTAGCGAAGTCCAAAAACTTGAGCTTGCGCGTCAGGTCCGCCTTCGTGCGCTCGCGCACATGCGAATCCAGCCCGTCCCACTTGTTCACGCCGACGACCAGCGCGCGGCCCTGCTCCACCACGAAGCCCGCGATGTGCGCGTCCTGCTCCGAGATGTCCTGCTGCGCGTCGAGCAGGAGGATCACGACGTTGGCATCGGCGATCGACTGCAGCGTCTTCACCACCGAAAACTTCTCGATCGCTTCGAACACCTTGCCGCGGCGACGCAGGCCCGCGGTGTCGATCAACGTGTATTTGCGGCCTTGGCGCTCGAAATCAACATAGATGGAATCGCGCGTGGTGCCGGGCATGTCGAACGCGATCACGCGCTCCTCGCCGATCAGCGTGTTCACGAGCGTCGACTTGCCGACGTTCGGCCGCCCGACGATCGCGATCTTGACGCCGTGCTGCGCCTTTTCCTCGTCCGTTTCTTCCGGCTGGTCCTTGTACGCGATGTCGAGCGCGTCGTTGATCATCTCCAGGACGCCGTCGCCGTGCGCGGCCGAGATCGCGCGCGGATCGCCGAGACCGAGCTCGTAGAAGTCCGACGCGACCGCCGAGTACTTCATGCCCTCGGCCTTGTTCACGACGAGAAAGAGCGGCCGGCCGGTCTTGCGCAGGTAGTCGGCGATCGACTTGTCCTGCGGCGCGAGCCCGTTGCGGCCATCGACGATGAACACGACGATGTCGGCCTCTTCCACCGCCTGACGCGTCTGGCGCGCCATCTCGTGCAGGATGCCGTCCTTCGCGACCGGCTCGAAGCCGCCGGTGTCCACGACGAGATACGGGCGCTCGCCGCCCACGCGGCCCTCGCCGTAATGACGATCGCGCGTGAGGCCGGGCAAGTCGGCGACGAGCGCGTCGCGCGAGCGGGTGAGCCGGTTGAAGAGAGTCGATTTCCCCACATTGGGGCGCCCGACGAGGGCAATCACGGGTTTCATCTGATGTTGTTCAAGGTTGAACGCAAGGCGGAGGCGGTACGCGCGGTAGAAACGTCTCGTTGCGTTCCGCTACGCCGCGCAATGGCTGCGCTTGTCGAAAATTAGCATGGATTCGGCCTGCCGCACGCGAGGCGCGTCGGAGAACCTGGACTTCGGCGGTCGCTCGCCGGTCTTGCCTCTTCGGAGGCTCGTCGTGCGCGGCGCCTTCGCGCGGCGCGCTTCATTCTTGCGACCCCGCTTTTGCATGCGGGTTCTGTCGCGATGCGCGCGCGGCGCACCGCTTCTTTCTCGTGCGGCCCGTCGTGGCGAGCCTGCCGCGTCATCGGCAATCGACGGCGCGCTTGCTGCTGATGGCCGCGAGCGCGTATCGAACGCGTTCGCGGCCGGTTCTCAGTTGCCCGGGCGGAAGCCGTACAGATCGCCGTCATGCGTCTGGACGACGAGCGTATTGCCCGCCAGGACAGGCGCTGCCGTGATCGCGCTGCCGTCGGTCGGCGCGCGGCCGATCAGCGCGCCGTTTTCCGTGTTGAGGAAGTGGACGAAGCCCTTATAGTCGCCCACCACGACCGCATGGCCGAGGATGTACGGCACGCTGACGCTGCGATTCTTCAGCGTCTCCGTCTTCCAGAGCGGCGAGCCGTCCGACGCGCGGAATGCGTTGACGACCGACCAGTCGTCGCCGGCCGCGACGACCTGCTCGTCCTGCGCGAGGCCGCTGTCGCTCGAGAAGCTCTTTTCCCACACCGGGCGGCCCGTGTTCGCGTCGAAGCAGCCGATACGGCCCTGGAACGTCACCGCGCAGGTCTGCGCGCCGACGAGACCCGGCGCGCCGGTTACGTCGTTGATGCGCTCGACTTCGGTCACGCCCTTCGGATACGACACCGGCGCCTGCCAGTAGGCGTCGCCCGTCTTCAGGTTGATCGCCGCGAAAGCGCCGCCGGGGAAGCCCGCGAGCACCGCCTGATTGCCGGCGAAGGTCATGCCCGCCGATACGCGCAGGTTCAGCGGCACGGCGCGCAACTGGAAGATCCACTTCTGCTCGCCGGTCTGCGCGTTGTACGCGATGACCTTGCCGTCGATCGTGCGCACGATCACGAGATCGTTGCCGACGAGCGGCGGCGAGATGATTTCGCCCGGCGCGGTGGCCGTCCACAGCAGTTTGCCGTCGGACCCCAGCACGTCGACCTGGCCTTTCAACCCGCCCACCGCCGTGAGATTGCCGTCGCTGCCGACACCCGCGGAGAGATCATCCTTCAGCTTGGTGCGCCAGACATCCTGACCGGTCTTCGCGTCGATCTTGGCGACGGTGCCGTTCGTGCCCGCGGCAAAGACGAAGTCGTCCACGGCGACCGGCGAGAACAGATAGCGCCCCGCCTTGCCGACGCTCGCCTTCCACGCCTGATTGACGTTCAACACCGGCTTGAAGTCCGCGAGCGGTGTCGGCTCGCGGCGTTCATCCTTGGTCGACGAGCAAGCGGCCAACAAGGCGGTCATCGCGCAGGTGAGCGGCACGGCGTAGCGTTTCAAAAAAGTCATCGGTGGACGCAACATGAATGGGTGAATGGGGTTGATCGGCGCTGCCCGCAACGTCGCTTCATCGCGACGCCGCGGCACGGCGGCCAGACTGAACAAGGCTTGACCAATACGGAACGATGCGGATCAGCCGCCAAGCGCATCGAGCTTGAACTGAACCAGTTGACGCGCGGACGTGTCGTTCGCGGGCAGCGTATCGAGCGCCACCTTGTACGCCGCGCGCGCGTCGTCGCGCTTGCCTTGGGCGGCGAGCAGGTCGCCGCGGCGATCCGCGATCACGCCCTTGAACGCATCGAGCGGCTGATCCGCGAGCAGCTTCAGGCCTGCGTCGTAGTTCTTTTCATCGAGCAGGATGAGCGCGAGGCGCAGCTTCGCGATCTGCTTGTACTCGTCGTCCTTGGCGTGATCGATGGCCCATTGCAGCTGCGACTTCGCGCCCGCCGCATTGCCCGCCGCGTAAAGCGACTTCGCCGCCGCCAGCGCGGTCATCTGCGCGTAGCCCGTGCTGCCGAACTTGTCTTCCATGTCCGATGCGACACGCGCGACCAGCGTCTGATCGTTGCCGTTCACCGCCTGCTGCAGATGGTCGTACAGCACCGATGCTTCGGCCGCCTGACGGCGCTGCCAGAAATTCCATCCGTTGTAGCCGGCCGCGATGATGAGCGCCACGAGCACGATCCAAGTCGTGGTGTTACCCCATCTGGCCCACCAGGCCTTTACGCTTTCCAGTGATTCTTGTTCGTCGTGATAGCTCATCGTCCAGCTATTCCTTCCTGCGTTTCAAATCCCTCAACGAGTGCCGCGCGCGATGCCGGATCGTCTCGATCCTGCCCGATGCGCGCGGCCGGACACCTGAATCTCAGGCACCCTCGTCATCGGCGGTTGCAACCATCGCATTGATTAGGTATTCGGTCAAGTCTTCGGCCGGAACGTTCACCTGCTCGTTCTTTTGCCCTTCGGACGTTTCGTCGCCCGAACGGCGCAGCGGCTTGACGCCGATCATGCCTTGCGCGAGCTCGTCTTCACCGAGCACGACCGCGAAAGCCGCGCCGCTCGCGTCGGCCTTCTTCATCTGCGACTTGAAGCTCGCGGACGCACCGTCCGGGCTGCAATGCAGGATGACATCGAGGCCCGTGTCGCGCAGACGCTCCGCGACGATGAACGCCTGCTCCGCCACCTTCTCGCCCTGATGCACGACATAGACGTCCGTGCCGTCGGCTTCCGGCACGAGCTGCTCTTCCTTCAGCAACTCGAGGATGCGCTCGACGCCCATCGCCCAGCCGCACGCGGCCGTCGGCTTGCCGCCCAGTTGCTCGATCAGCGGATCGTAGCGCCCGCCGCCCGCGACCGTGCCCTGCGCGCCGAGCTTGTCGGTGACCCACTCGAACACGGTGAGGTTGTAGTAGTCGAGGCCGCGCACGAGACGCGGGTTGATCGTGAACGGAATGTTGTTCGCCTTGAGCAGCCGCTGCACGCCCTCGAAGTGCTTGCGCGAGGTCTCGCCGAGGAAATCGACGAGCTTCGGCGCGTTCTGCGCGATCTCCTGCATCGCCGGATTCTTCGTGTCGAGCACGCGCAGCGGATTCGTATAGAGACGGCGCTTCGCTTCCTCGTCGAGCGAATCGACGTGCTTCTCCAGATACGCGATCAGTTCCTTGCGATGCGCCGCACGCTCCTCGGCCTGGCCGAGCGAGTTCAGTTCGAGGCGGATGCCGGTGAGCCCGAGATCGTCCCAGAGACGCTGGCACATCATGATGATTTCGGCGTCGGTGTCCGGACCCGCGAAGCCGAGCGCTTCCACGCCGACCTGATGGAACTGGCGATAACGCCCGCGCTGCGGACGCTCGTGACGGAACATCGGGCCGACGTACCACAGGCGCTTCGGGCCGTCGTACAGCAGATTGTGTTCGATGGTCGCGCGCACCACCGCCGCGGTGTTCTCCGGGCGCATCGTCAGATGCTCGCCGTTCAACGCGTCGGTGAAGCTGTACATTTCCTTCTCGACGATATCCGTCACTTCACCGATGCCGCGCGTGAACAACTGCGTATGCTCGACGATCGGCGTGCGGATGTTCTGATAGCCGTATGCGCGCAGCATCGACTTGACGGTGGTCTCGAAGAAATCCCACAACGCGGCATCCTGCGGGAGGATGTCGTTCATGCCCTTCACGCCGCTCAGCTTCTCGAGCCGTTTCTTCTGTTCAGTCATGTGTCTTCAAAGGGTTGCGGTGGACGTCTCTTCGCGCTTGCCCGCGGTTTGCCCGTAGGTGCGCTCGACGTAGTCGCTGACGATCTGCTGGAATTCCTCGCCGATGCGCTCGCCGCGCAGGGTCTTCACTTTCACGCCGTCGATGAACACGGGCGCCGCCGGATTCTCGCCCGAGCCCGGCAGGCTGATGCCGATGTTCGCGTGCTTCGACTCGCCCGGACCGTTGACGATGCAGCCCATCACCGCGACGTGCATCTTCTCGACGCCGGGGTACTGGTCGCGCCAGACCGGCATCGAGTTGCGCAGATAGCTCTGGATTTGCGACGCGAGCTCCTGGAACAGCGTGCTCGTCGTGCGGCCGCAGCCGGGGCACGCGATGACCATCGGCGTGAAGGAGCGCAGGCCCATGGTCTGCAAGATTTCCTGGCCGACGACGACTTCGCCCGTGCGCGCGCCGCCCGGCTCGGGCGTGAGCGAGATGCGAATGGTGTCGCCGATGCCTTCCTGCAGCAGCACCGAGAGCGCCGCCGTGGAGGCCACGATGCCCTTCGAGCCCATGCCCGCCTCGGTCAGACCGAGGTGCAGCGCGAAGCTGCAGCGTTTCGCCAGTTCGCGATACACCGCGATCAGATCCTGCACGCCGCTGACCTTGCACGACAGGATGATCTTGTCGCGGCCGAGGCCCAGTTCGACCGCGCGTTCCGCCGAACCGATCGCCGATTGAATCAGCGCCTCGTACATCACGCTCTGCACTTCCCACGGCGTCGAGCGCGCGGCGTTTTCGTCCATCATGCGTGCGAGCAGGTCCTGATCGAGACTGCCCCAGTTCACGCCGATGCGCACCGGCTTGTCGTACTTGATCGCCGCTTCGATCATCTGCGCGAATTGCGTGTCGCGCTTCGCGCCCTGGCCGACATTGCCCGGGTTGATACGGTACTTCGACAGCGCCTCCGCGCACGCGGGATAGTCGCGCAGCAGCAGATGGCCGTTGTAATGGAAGTCGCCGACGAGCGGCACCGTCACGCCCATGCGGTCCAGTTGCTCGCGGATATGCGGCACGGCGGCGGCCGCTTCCGGCGTGTTCACCGTGATGCGCACGAGCTCGGAGCCCGCCTGCGCGAGTTCCTTGATCTGGATCGCGGTGCCGATGGCGTCCGCGGTATCGGTGTTGGTCATCGACTGCACGCGCACCGGGGCGTCGCCGCCGATCGTGACGAGCTGGCCGCCCCAGCGCACGTCGACCGCATGCGATGCGCGACGCTGCAACGGACCGCCGAAGACCGGCTCGGTCGAACAAATCTTGCTGCTGATCAGGGATTGAGCTTGGGATTGCATCGAAAAACCCTTTGGCAACCTGCGCGCCGCTCGGGCGCCGGGCTGCGTGTGTGGAACCTCAAACGGGCGTCACGGCTTGCACCGTGACGCCCCTGACTTGTCCGCCGCGCGTCAATGAACCGACCTGGCGCTCACGCTCACGGCAGCGAGAGACGCGCGACGTTTCCGCGTGCGGAAGAATAGCGCTTGGCATCGACCGGCTCGTCGTCGACCGACAAGGATTCGACGCCCTTCACGTTTCCGACGGTCACCTTGAACGGCGCCTCGCCTTCCACACGCTGGGTAGCGCCCGCGTGGACGAGACCCGAAAACAGCTCCTTGCCGTCCTTCCCGCGCACGCTGAACCAGCTATCTTCCTTTACTTTCAGTTCGACCGCGCCCGAGCCGCTGCCCGCGACCGCCGGAGCGGACGCCGCCGCCGTCGCGACGGCCGGGGCAGCCTTCGCCGCGGATGCCATCTTCGGAGCGGATGCAGGCGCCGCCACGGACGGCGCGCTCGCGCCCTGAACCGCGGACAGCGTCGACGACGAAGCCGGCAGCGCGTTCGTGCCGAGCGGACGCGGCATCGGCTGTTCGCCGGGCGCCGCCGCTACTTCGGGCAACGACGCTTCGCCCGTGTTCGCCGCGGCGGCTTCGTCGGGCGTCGGCGCGGAGACTGCGGCTTTCGATTCGGTCGAATTCGACGTCGACGTCGGCGACAGACCGACGCCCGTGCTTGCCTTCAGGCGCGCGAGCCAGTTGCCCGAATCGCCGCCGGTATGCCACATCACGAGCGCCGCCAGCGCGACGATGATCGCGAGGACGCCCCACATCCACGAGCGACGGCGGCCCGATGAATTGCCGAGCGGCACGGACACGCGTCCGCGCGGCAGTCCCGCGCCCGCCGAAGCCGGCACCTTCAGATTGTGCTCGATCCCGTCGCCATTGCGCCGGAACGCCTGCGTGAACGGCGCCGGATCGGTGCCGAGGATTTTCGCGTAGCTGCGCACGATGCCCGCAGCGAACGTGCGGTCGGGCAGCTGGCTGATATCACCCGCTTCGAGGGCGAGCAGCTTGGGCGGCGACACCTTGAGCCGCGCGGAAACATCGTCGATCGACCATGCTTTTGCCTGACGGAGCTGCGCGAGACGCGCGCCGACCGCCTGTATCGAGTCCAGGTGCCCCGCCTGACCCGCATTCGATGCCGCCCCTTGCGCACCGGCCTGACCTTCGTGCTGACTGTCGGATCGGTTGCCGGTATGACTGCCGAAAGGCGTCGGGTGCTGCGGCTCACTCATGCCAAATTCCTCGCATCGATTCTTCTCTATAGCGCTATTGCTTCGTTCGGTTGAAAAAACCCCGTGAACGATACAACTCCGGCGCCATTGCAGACCGCTTTATAACAAAATGTTCGGTTTTCGTGCCGCATCCGTGCGCCCGTTGCGCCTTTGCCGCGGCTTTTGCTCGATTCGACGGCTGCGTTAAACCGCCCGCACCTCGATCGTCTTGCTGCCCGCGCGGTTCATGCGCTCCGCGAGACGCGTGCGATCCTGCACCGCGCCCGCGAGCTGGCCGCATGCGGCGTCGATGTCGTCGCCGCGCGTCTTGCGCACCGTCGTCACGACACCCGCGTCGATCAGCACCTGCGCGAAACGCTTGATCTGCTCGTTCTTCGAACGCGTCAGGCCCGATTCCGGAAACGGATTGAACGGGATGAGGTTGAACTTGCACGGCACATCGCGCGTGACGGCCAGCAATTCGCGCGCATGCGCTTCGCTGTCGTTGACGCCGTCGAGCATGCAATATTCGAACGTGATGAAGTCGCGCGGCGCGACCTTCAAATACCGCTGACACGCGGCCATCAGCTCGCGCAGCGGGTACTTCTTGTTGAGCGGCACCAGCATGTCGCGCAGCGGATCGTTCGGCGCGTGCAGCGACACCGCGAGCGCCACCGGCAGATCCGCCGCGAGGCGGTCCATCATCGGCACGACGCCGGAGGTGGACAGCGTCACGCGACGGCGCGACAGCCCGTACGCGTTGTCGTCGAGCATCAGGCGCATGGCCGGCACGACGGCGTCGTAGTTGAGCATGGGCTCGCCCATACCCATCATCACGACGTTCGTGACGACGCGCTCGCCCTTGCCCGGCCCGCCGACTTCGCGCCCGAGCGAGCGGCGCAGCGCGAACTCCGCCATGCGCAACTGGCCGATGATCTCGCCTGTGGACAGGTTGCGGGAAAAGCCCTGCTTGCCGGTGGAGCAGAACCGGCAGTTCACCGCGCAGCCCGCCTGCGACGACACGCACAGCGTGCCGCGCGTCTCTTCGGGGATGAACACGGTTTCGACCGCGTTGCCGTTGCCGACGTCGATCAGCCACTTGCGGGTGCCGTCGGTGGAAACGTGGTCCGTGATGATGTCGGGCATCGCCATATTGGCGCGGCCCTTGAGTTTTTCGCGCAGCGATTTCGCGAGATCCGTCATGCCGTCGAAGTCTTCGGCACCGTACTGGTGGATCCAGCGCTGCAATTGCTTGGCGCGAAACGGCTTTTCGCCGAGGCTCGCGCAATACGCGGTGAGCCCGGCGGCGTCGAGATCGAGAAGGTTGACGGTGGTGCTGCTCGTCATGTCGAGTTCTGCCATTTCAGATTGCGAAGCCCGGAACGGGTTCTTTGAAGCCCTGCCCGGGACCGTTCGCGCCAATTCCTGCTTGTTTTTGTACCGCTATTGTTGCGTCGAGGCGCGATGCGCGCGACGGCCTGCCGACCATCGCGGCGACCGACGCTTCGATTAACGCGAGTAGACGTTCACTTCCGGGAAGAAGAATGCCACTTCCTGGCGCGCCGTTTCCGCAGCGTCCGAACCGTGCACGGCGTTGGCGTCGATGCTGTCGGCGAAGTCGGCGCGGATCGTGCCCTTGTCCGCCTTCTTCGGGTCGGTCGCGCCCATCAGGTCGCGGTGCTTGGCGATGGCGTTCTCGCCTTCCAGAACCTGGATCACCACCGGGCCGGAGATCATGAACTCGACGAGGTCCTTGAAGAACGGACGCGCGGCGTGCACGGCGTAGAACTTTTCCGCGTCGGCGCGCGACAGATGAACCATGCGCGACGCAATGATCTTCAGACCTGCGTTCTCGAAACGGCTGTAGATCTGGCCGATAACGTTCTTTGCCACTGCGTCCGGCTTGATAATCGACAGGGTGCGCTCGATCGCCATGAAAAACTCCAAAAAATGAACGGTTTACGGATTAAAACGAATCGACAATTGTAGCACGAAGCAAGGTATGATTGCGATTGAAACCTTACGGCACCGTAAGAATCAAACCCAGCGAGGACTTAACCGTCCGGACGGCCGAGTCAGCCTTTCGAACTATTGAATTCGGCGCGCGCCGGGGCCATATTGGAGCAGAACGCTGCATTGCAACCGAAAGGCGCATCGTTGCGGCGGATGCACCGAAACGGTCCTAATTCTGGTTTAAGTCCGCGCACCTTATCATTCGTATATGACGGATGTCGCGGGAAGACCGACAGACAATTGGAGCAAGGAGAAACCATGAACGAATCACCCTACAGCTTTGGCCGTAATGGCAGCGTCACCTCGGTCGAGGTGCGCAACCGCGTGCTGCGCAACACCTACTGGCTGCTCGCGCTCTCGATGGTGCCGACGGTGCTCGGCGCGTGGGTCGGCGTCGCGACGGGCTTCTCGCTGTTCGCCGCCACCAGCCCGGCGATGAGCTTCATCGCGTTCCTCGCGATCGCGTTCGGCTTCATGTTCGCCATCGAGAAGACCAAGGACAGCGGCATGGGTGTCGTCGTGCTGCTCGGCTTCACGTTCTTCATGGGCCTGATGCTCTCGCGTCTCTTGAGCTTCATTCTCGGCTTTTCGAACGGGCCGCAACTCATCATGATGGCCTTCGGCGGCACCGGCGTGATCTTCGCGGCCATGGCGACCATCGCCACCGTCAGCAAGCGCGATTTCTCGGGTCTCGGCAAGTTCCTGTTCATGGGCGTGATCGTCATTCTGCTGGCGGCGTTCGCGAACATCTTCCTGCAACTGCCCGCGCTGATGATGACGATCTCCGTGCTCGCCATCGTGATCTTCTCGGCGTACATGCTGTTCGACGTGCAGCGCGTGGTGAATGGCGGCGAGACGAACTACATCAGCGCGACGCTCGCGATCTACCTCGACCTGTACAACGTGTTCACGAACCTGCTGGCGCTGCTCGGCATCTTCGGCGGCAACCGCAACTAAGCGGACCGAACGCGGCAGAAACGAAAAAACCGGCCTTCGGGCCGGTTTTTTTGCGCCTGCTCGCGCATCACCGCTGCGTCAGTCGCGCTCGAACAACGCGATCGACTCCACGTGCGACGTGTGCGGGAACATGTTCACCACGCCCGCGCCCTTCATCCGGTAGCCCGCCTCGTGCACGAGCAGGCCGGCGTCGCGGGCGAGCGTCGCCGGATTGCACGACACGTAGACGATGCGTTCGGGCAACGGCCCGTCGCCGCTCTGCGCGATGTCCGCGAGGGCCTTCGACACGGCGAGCGCGCCTTCGCGCGGCGGATCGATCAGGAACTTGTCGAAGGCGCCGAGGGCGCGCAGGTCGTCGGCGGTGACTTCGAACAGGTTGCGGCACGCGAACGACGTATGTTCGTCGACGCCGTTCGCCTTCGCATTCTCCAGCGCGCGGGCAGTCAGCGCCTCGCTGCCTTCGATGCCCACCACTTCGCGCGATACGCGCGCGAGCGGCAGCGTGAAGTTGCCGATGCCGCAGAACAGGTCGAGCACACGATCCGACTTCTCCGGCGCGAGCAGGCTCAGCGCGCGGCTCACCAGCACGCGATTGATCTGGTGATTCACCTGCGTGAAATCGGTCGGCTTGAACGGCATGCGGATATCGAACTCCGGCAGCGTGTAAGCCAGCTCGCGATCGAGCGGATAGAACAGGTAGACCGTGTCCGGGCCTTTCGGCTGGAGCCACCACTGGACGCCATGTTCATCGGCGAAAGTGCGCAGCAGCGCTTCGTCGGCTTCGGTCAGCGGCTCCAGGATGCGCAGCACGAGCGCGGTGACATCGGAACCGACCGCGAGCTCGATCTGCGGCATGCGATCGCGGATCGACAGCCCCGCCACCAGATGACGCAGCGGCACGAGCATCGCCGAAACGTGCGGCGGCAGCACCTCGCAGCTCGTCATGTCGGCGACGTAGCTGCTCTTCCTCTCGTGAAAGCCCACCAGCACGCCGCCCTTCTTCTCGACGTACCGCACGGTCAGGCGCGCCCGATAGCGATAGCCCCACGACGGTCCGTGAATCGGACGGAACATGGTTTCCGCGCGCAGCTTCGCCAGATGTTGCAGATTGTCCTCGAGCACGCGCTGCTTCACCGCGATCTGCGCGCGCACGTCGAGATGCTGCATCGAGCAGCCGCCGCAGATGCCGAAAAACTGGCACTTCGGCTTCGCGCGGATCACGCTCTCGCGGATCACCTTCACCACCTGCGCCTGCTCGAAGCTCGGCTTCTTGCGAAAACTCGAATAGCTCACTCGTTCGCCCGGCAGCGCGCCTTCGACGAAGATCACCTTGCCCGGCTCGCCGTCCTCGTTGACCGTGCGGCCGACGCCGCGCGCTTCCATGTCGAGCGACTCGATTTCGATTTCTGGCGCGACGAAGTTCGGATCGGGCGTGGCGGATTTCGCCGGCGCGGCGCGGCGGCGATGGGGAGTTTTTCGAGCGGCTTCAGACACCTGCGTACTTCCTGGCTAACGAATGGCAAAGGCGAGATTGTAGACGAACGTCACGGCGTCAACTGCCGAACGCGGCCAGATACTCGGCCCAGTGCGGCGACGTTTCCTGTGCGAGCGCGTTCTTCACGAAGTTGATTTCGTCGGCGTACTCATCGGGCGTGAAACCGCCGCGCATCATCTGGAAGCGGCAGTACATGAGATACGTGTTCACGACATCAGTCTCGCAATAATTGCGGATTTCGTCGAGATGGCCGTCGCAATACGCTTCCCAGACCTTGCCGCCGTCCATGCCGAGCTTGCCGGGAAAGCCGCACAGCTTCGCGAGCGCATCGAGCGGCGCATTGGCGCGCGCCTGATACATCGCGAGCACGTCCATGAGATCGATGTGCCGCATGTGATAGCGGCTGATGTAGTTGTTGAACTTGAACTCGCGGTCGTCCTGACCGAGATCCCAGTAGCGCGGCGCGGCGATGCCGTGCACGAGCGCGCGGTAATGGAGCACGGGCAGGTCGAAGCCGCCGCCGTTCCACGACACGAGCTGCGGCGTGTACTTCTCGATCACGCGATAGAACGACTGGATGAGCGCGGCTTCGCCATCGGCGGCCGTGCCGAGCGAGCGCACGCGAAAGCCGCTGTTGTCGCGGAACACGCAGGAAATCGCCGCGACGCGCTGCAGATGATGCGGCAGAAAGTCGTTGCCGACGCGTTCGCGGCGCGCTTCGAACGCATGTTCGGCGACTTCGCGGTCGGAGAGATCGTCGGGTAAATCTTCGAGACGGCGAATGCCGTCGACATCGGGGATGGTCTCGATGTCGAAAACGAGAATCGGTGTCATTGAATCCTGGAACGCGGCGCCCTAAACCAAAGGGCGCCGCCGATGCGTTAAAGCGTTAGAGCACGGCGTCCTTGCGAACGCCGTTGGATGCGAAAAAGCGCTTGAGCCGCACGAGCGCCTCTTGCTGGATCTGGCGCACACGCTCGCGCGTGAGGCCCATTTCGTCGGCAAGCTCCTCGAGCGTCGCCGGCTCGATATGGTTGAGCCCGAAACGCCGTTCGATCACGTGCCGGTGTTTATCCGACAGGCGCGAGAGCCACAGGCGCGTGAGCGACTCCAGCTCGCGATGCTGCACTTCCGCGTCCGGCGACTGGCTCTGGTCGTCCGAAAGCAGATCGAGCAGGCTGCTGCCGGGATCGAGGTCGAGCGGCGCATCGAGCGAAGCCGTGTGCTCGTTGAGCGCGAGGATATCGGTGACTTCCTCGGGCGTCTTGCCGGTGAGATACGCGATGTCGTCGATGCTGGCGTCGCGGCGCTCGGGCGCGACACTGTCGGCCGCATTGGCGGAATTTTTTTCCAGATGGCGCTTCGCCCGGAGCACCTGATTGAGTTCGCGAATCACATGCACCGGCAGGCGCACCGTGCGCGCCTGATTCATGATCGCGCGTTCGATGCTCTGGCGGATCCACCAGGTGGCATAGGTCGAAAAACGGAAGCCGCGCGTCGGGTCGAATTTCTCGATCGCGTGCATGAGGCCGAGATTGCCTTCCTCGATGAGATCGAGCAGCGGCACGCCGCGATTGAGATAACCCTTCGCGATGCTGACGACGAGCCGCAGATTGCGCTCGATCATCACCTGCCGCGCCTCGAATTCGCCCGCCTTCGCGAGCCGTGAATAGCGCTGCTCTTCCTCGACGGTCAGGAGCGGCTTCACGCTGATGCGGTTCAGGTAATGCTGGATGGTGTCGGCCGTGAGCTCGGCCTGCAGCAGAGAGCGGAAGTCGTCGGCGTCGGGCGCGGAATCGTTTGACCCTTCACCCGCTTCGCCATTGCCCTTGCTCCGACTGCCGCCTTCTTCGTCGGATTCGGACTCGGATTCGGAATCGATATCGACATCGACATTGTCGATGTCGTCGTCACGAGTCGAAGCACCGTCCTCCGCCGACACTTGCAAAGGTCGGCTGATCGTCTCAGTCTCGGCTTGCGGCAGGCGGCGCTTCGTTTTTGGCATGATGGTTTCGCTTTATTGCGGCGGCAAATACTTCAGTGGGTCAACAGGTTTTCCCTGCCGGCGAACTTCGAAATGCAACATCACGCGGTCCGAATCGCTGTTCCCCATCTCAGCGATCTTCTGCCCTTTAGTTACCGCGTCTCCTTCTTTTACCATCAAAGCGCGATTATGTGCATACGCCGTGAGAAAAGTTGCGTCGTGCTTGATGATAATGAGATTGCCATAGCCGCGCAGCCCATTTCCGGAGTAAACCACTCGGCCATCCGCCGACGCGTTGACCGCATCTCCCGCCGCACCGCCAATATTCAAACCCTTGTTCTTCGCATCGTCGAACGTGCCGATAATCGGTCCGCGCGCCGGCCAGATGAACGCCGGCTGAGCCGCGGGCGCCGTCGCTCCCGTGTCCGCGCCCGGCGCCGCTGCCATGCCGGCCGCCGCGCCCGCGGTCGTGCCAGGCGTTGCGCCCATGCCCGAATTCGGACCGTAGTACGGCGGCTGCGCAGCCGCGCCCGGCTGCGGCGTGGCGTACGCGTTCGCGCCATTGAGCGGCTGCGCCTGCACGCCGCCGCCCACGATCGGCGCGGTCGCCACGCCGGGCGTCGCCGCCGCGACGTTCGCGCCCGGAGGCGCCACGCGCATCAGCTGGCCGACTTCGATCTGGTTCGGGTTGCTCAGGTTATTCCACGCTGCGATGTCGTGATAATTCTGACCGTTTTCCAGTGCAATCCGATATAGGGTGTCGCCCGGTTTTACACGGTAATAGCCCGGCGGCGGCGGACCGTTGTCCGGCGTCTGCGCCGCCGTCGTGCCGATGGGCGCGCCCGTTCTGTCGACGACCGGCGCCATGTCCATGCGCGTCGAACACGCCGCCAGCGCGGACAACGCCAGCACGCACACGCCGCGCTGCGCCGCGCTCAGGCGTTGGTCCGCACTTCCTTCTAGCCAAGCACGCAGGATACTCATCGGTGTCAAATCACTCCGGATTTTAAGGGTACAAAGAAAACGCGATCGAGCTGCTCTTCCCGCCACTGCGTGACCGAGACGCGCGTGACGAGCGTCAGCACTTGCGACTGCGCGGCCTGCGATCCGACCGGCGCGACGAGCTTGCCGCCCACCGCCAGTTGATCCAGCAAGGCCTGCGGCACGTCGAGGCCGGCGCAGGCGATCACGATCGCGTCGAACGGCGCGGCCGCGGGCAAGCCCAGGCGGCCGTCGCCGTAATGCAGCCGGATGTTCGGCACGCGCAATGGCCGAAGATTGAGCTTCGCGCGCTCCGACAAAGGGCGCACGCGTTCGATCGAATAAACCTCAGTGGCGACTTGCGACAGCACCGCCGCCTGATAGCCGCAGCCGGTGCCGATCTCCAGCACCTTGCTCAATGGGCGCCCCGCCGCGACCAGCTCGATCATGCGCGCGACGACGGACGGTTTCGAAATGGTCTGGTGATGCCCGATAGGCAGCGCGGCATCTTCATAAGCCTGCGCGGCGAGCCCCGGATCGACGAACATGTGGCGCGGCACCACCGACATCGCATTCAGCACGCGCGGATCGGTCACGCCGTTCGATCGGAGCCGTTCGACCATGCGCTCGCGCACCCGTTCCGACGTGAGCGTCTGCGTGCTCGCCAGCGCGACGTTCGGCGCGCCCTTTTTCGTCGCGGTCGCCGCCGCGTTCAACTCGCGCTCGACGGGTCGCGCGGCGGTGCGCGGCGCATGCGACGCATGATGTGCCGGCGCCGCGCTCTTGCCCGCACCCGGAACCGGTTTCGTTGCGCCAATTGCGCTCTTTGCACCGGAACGCGCGGGAAAAACAGAGGTGGCCTGCTTGGCCGAGGCGGCCGCCGTAGCGGGATTCTTCATCGGGGCGTTCGCCGCGCGCGATGGATTCGGCTTGGCCGGCGACGCCGGCGCGGGTTTGAGCGCTGCAACGGCGGCCTGCTTGCCGCGCGAGTCCTGCGCCCGGGCCGCGGGCTTGCGCGGCTCGCGAACCAGATCCGCGAGCGCCAGCGGAAAGCGCTTGGCGCGCTCGTCGGTCATGTGCGGCGGCTCCCGGCGCGCGCCCATTCGCGCGTCTCGGCCATGAGTTTCGTGTGCGTCAGATCGAGTTGCAGCGGCGTGATGGACACGAAGCCGTTCGCGACCGCGTGGAAATCAGTGCCTTCGCTCGCGTCGAGCGCGTCGCCGGACGGGCCGATCCAGTAGATCGGATTGCCGCGCGGATCGCTCTGGCGGATGACCGGCTGCGAAGGATGACGCTTGCCGAGGCGCGTCACTTTCCATTCGCGGAGCTGATCGTAGGGCAGGCTCGGGATGTTCACGTTCAGCAACGGATGGCCCGGCATCGGATGGTCGAGGAAATGCGCGACGATCTCGGCCGCGACGCGCGCCGCGTCGTCGAGATGGAGCCAGTCGCGACCGACGAGCGAAAACGCGATCGCCGGAATGCCGAACATGAAGCCTTCGGTGGCGGCCGCGACCGTGCCCGAATACAAGGTGTCTTCGCCGACGTTCTGCCCGTTGTTGATGCCGGACACGACGAGATCCGGCTGATGCTCGAGCATGCCGGTCAGCGCGATGTGCACGGAATCAGTTGGCGTGCCGTTCACGAAATTGAAACCGTTGGGCGCCTGATGAACGCTCAAGGGCCGCGAAAGCGTAAGCGAGTTGGACGAGCCGCTGCAGTTCTGCTCCGGCGCCATCACGGTTACTTCGCCGAGCGGCTGCAGGGCGCCATGCAGCACATTGATGCCGCGCGCCAGATAACCGTCGTCGTTGCTGAGTAGGATTCGCATCCGACGATTGTAACCGAGGAACCCTGGCGCGACGACGCCTCGAAGGCTCGCTTCCGACGTCTTCCCTGCCCTACACTGAGGCCACTTTCATCAGGAGACGACATGCGCGCCGTACGATGCAACGAACACGGATTACCCGACACCCTTTCGATCGAAACGCTGCCCGACCTGCATCCCGAAGCCGGCGAAGTCGTCATCGACGTGAAAGCGGCGAGCGTCAATTTCCCCGACGTCCTCATCATCCAGAACAAATATCAGTTCAAGCCGCCGCTGCCGTTTACGCCCGGCGCGGAGTTGGCCGGCATCGTGCGCGAGGTGGGCGCGGGCGTCACGCGCCTGTCGCCCGGCATGCGCGTGGCGGCCTATACCGCGCAAGGCGCGTTCGCCGAGCAGGCGCGCGCGAAGGAAACGGATTGCGTCGCGCTGCCCGATGACGTCGATCTCGCCGACGCCGCCGCGTTCACGCTCGCGTACGGCACGTCGTATCACGCGCTCGTCGATCGCGGCGCGCTCAAGGCCGGCGACACGCTGCTCGTGCTCGGCGCGGCGGGCGGCGTAGGGATCGCGGCGATCCAGATCGGCAAGATCGTCGGCGCGCGCGTGATCGCGGCGGCGTCGAGCGCCGAGAAGCTCGTCTTCTGCCGCGAGCATGGCGCCGACGAGGTCATCGACTATGCGAAGGAAGATTTGCGCGAGCGCATCAAGGAACTGACCGGCGGCAGCGGCCCGGATGTCATTTTTGATCCCGTTGGCGGCGCGTATGCCGAGCCTGCGTTTCGCAGCATCGGCTGGCGCGGGCGCTATCTCGTCGTCGGCTTCGCGAACGGCGAGATTCCGAAGCTGCCGTTCAATCTCGCGCTATTGAAAGGCGCGAGCATCGTCGGCGTGTTCTGGGGCGGTCACATGCAGCGCGAGCACGCGCTCGCCGATCAGGAGTTCGCGACGATGGTCGGCTGGATCAAGGCGGGCAAGCTGCGCCCCGTCGTCACGAAACGCTATGCGCTCGACGAAACGCCGCAAGCCCTCGACGACATGATGAATCGTCGCGTGACCGGCAAGATCGTGATCGAGCCGTGATGCGCCTGGTGCCGGCATGGACCCTTTCGCCAGGATTCGCGGCTTAGCCGCGCCCGCTCACAAACGCCGCGATCGCGCGCCGGGCAGCATGCCGATGCACGTCGTCTGCGCTGCCGGGGCGTCGCCGAAATCGGCGGTCGAGTAGCGGCGCACCGCGCACGCATGCTTGCCATGCAGCGCTTGAAACGCCGCCATCACCCGGCGCACCGACAGCAGACGCTGCCACAACCGCTCCCTGAGTCCGCCGAAGGGCAGCACCGAAAGCGGCAGCACGACCGCGCCCGGTCCCCAGCCCGGACGCCAGGAGCGCGCAAGCCCCTGGCGCATGAACAGCGAGAGCGTGGGCACGCCGATGCACGACGCGAGATGCCCGAGGCCCGAATCGTTGCCGATGAACCAGGACGACTCCGCAATCCACTTTGCGACTTCGCTCAGTCGCGGCAGCGCGTTGACCTCATGCCCTTCTTCGGCGATATCGCTCCAGCCGCCGATTTCGGCGGGCGCCACGAGAAAACTCGGCTGCCATCGACGACGGATCAGCACGCGCGAAAGCGCGAGAAATTTAGCGCGGCCCCACATTTTTTCGGGATGACTGCCCGTCGGATGGATCACGACGCGATTGGCGAAGCGTCCTGGCATGACGTCAGCCGGAACGACGAGACCGTTCGCGCGCGTCACATCGCGCAGGCCGAGCACGTTCGTCGCAATGTCGACGACACGGTCCACCATGTGCTTCGCGCCGCCATACTCCGGCAGCGTGGCGAAACACAGCGTGCGTCCCGAGCGGCTCAATGTCGATGCGTAGTCGGTTGGCCGCAATTCGATCACGGTGTCGAACGCGCCCTGCCACGCGTCGGGCCGGCCGACCGTCATGTGCGGAAACCAGTCGGCGAGCTGCTCCGCGACCCAGCCGAACACGACGGGCCTGTAACCATTGCGGATGAGATTGTTGACGAGGACGAGCCCGATGAGGCTGTCACCGATCGGCGATGGAAGTACCACCGCAATCGAACTGTCAGTTCGCAGTTTCATTCTTGTTCTCGCGGGATCGCGCCGATGAACGCCGCGCCGATGCCGCGCAGTAGCACCCGAATACGAAGTATCGCCCGGTTGCGTTACGACTTGATGTGCTCCCGATGCTCGTTCACCCCGAAACGCGCCAGACCTGCAGGGACCCGCCCTGCAGCGTCCGGGCTGCGCAGCATGATAGCGATATCAGCCGCACATGACCATAACCGATCAGCGGGAACCGATTTGACACGTTTTGTCGCGCGGCCCGGCGGAGCGAAATCGCTGCTTCGAATCAGAGTTTCTCAGTCTCTCCGGTCTTCGGCTGCCACTTCATGAGGCGTCGCTCGACCAGCGCGACGAGGCCGTCGAGCACGAGCGCGAACGCGGTCAGCACGAGAATCCCGGCGAACACCGTGTTGATGTCGAACGTGCCTTCGGCCTGCAGAATCAGATAGCCGACGCCGCGCGCCGAGCCGAGATACTCGCCCACCACCGAGCCCACGAATGCCAGACCAACGGACGTGTGCAGACTCGAAAACACCCAGCTCGTCGCGCTCGGCAGATAGACGTGCCGCAGCAGTTGCTTGCGATTCGCGCCGAGCATGCGCGCGTTCGCGAGCACGACCGGACTCACTTCCTTCACGCCCTGATAGACGTTGAAGAACACGATGAAAAACACGAGCGTCACGCCGAGCGCGACCTTCGACCAGATGCCGAGCCCGAACCACACCGCGAAGATCGGCGCGAGAATCACGCGCGGCATCGAGTTGGCGGCCTTGATATAGGGATCGAGGAGCGCGCTCGTCGTCGGGGCGAGCGCGAGCCAGAGGCCGACGCCCAGTCCGGCCACGGTGCCGATCACGAAAGCCAGCACGGTTTCGATCAGCGTCACCCACAGGTGGATATAGATCTCGCCGGTCGTGAACCACTCCCAGATGCGCACGAGCACCTTCTGCGGCTCGCCGAAGAAGAACGCGGCCTTGTTGGCGTCGTCGAAATAGAAAGGCGGCAGCAGCGTCGGGCTCGTCAGCACGTACCACAGCACGAAGCAAACGAGCAGCAACAGCCATTGCCACACGATGAGATTGGCGCGTCTCGGGCGCAGCTTGTTCCACATGTTCGTTTTAGTCTCAGTCGGCGGCGGCGGGCTTCAACTGCTGCTGATAGCCTTTCAACACTTCCTCGCGCAGCACGCCCCAAATCTGCGCGTGCAGTTCGACGAAGCGCGGGTGCGAACGGATCTCGGCGACATCGCGCGGACGTGGCAGGTCGATCACGAATTCGCCGATCGGATGCGTGCCCGGCCCCGCCGACAGCACGATCACGCGGTCGGACATCGAGATGGCCTCGTCCAGATCGTGCGTGATGAAGAGCACGGCCTTGCGCTTCGCGGCCCACAGATCGAGCAGCTCGTTTTCCATCAGTTGACGCGTCTGGATGTCCAGCGCGGAGAACGGCTCGTCCATCAGGATGATGTCCGGATCGAGGATGAGCGTCTGCGCCATCGCAACGCGCTTCCTCATGCCGCCCGACAACTGATGCGGATAGCGATCGCCGAAGCCGCCCAGGCCCACACGCTTCAGCCACTCCTCGCCGCGCGCATCGGCTTCATGCTTCGGCAGGCCCTGGAACGCGAGGCCGGCCGTCACGTTGTCGAGCGCGGAGCGCCACGGCATGAGGGCATCGGCCTGGAACATGTAGCCCGCGCGACGGTTGATGCCCGTGAGCTTCTCGCCGAAGACGCTCACCGTGCCCGACGATGGCTCGAGCAGCCCCGCCGACACGTTGAGCAGCGTGGACTTGCCGCAGCCGGTCGGCCCGACGACGGACACGAACTCGCCCGGCGCGATCGTGAGATTGGTATTGCGAACCGCGGTGTAGCGGTCGCGGCGATTCTCGCGCGAGGCGAACGTGCAGGTGACGTCGTCCAGCGCGAGCGCAGATGTCAGCGCGTTCATCGATCAGACCTTGACGGTGGCGAGCGCCTTCTTCACGAAGTCGTTGGTCCAGGTCTTCGACAGATCGATCGGCTTGCCCTTCACGGTCTCGTCGAAAGCCTGCAGCGTCTTGAGCGAGGTCGCGGGACCGTCGGCGGGCATCAGGCCATCCGGCGAGAGCGCCTCCTTCACGTGCTGCCACGAATCGAGATAGAGCGCGCGATCGCCGAGCAGATAGCCTTCCGGCACCGTCGCGATCAGATCCTTGCCCGATGCCGTCTGCAGCCACTTCAGCGCGCGCACCATCGCGTTGGTGAGCGCCTGGGTCGTGTTCGGGTTCTTCGTGATGAAGCTCTGCGACGCGTACAGGCAGCCCGCCGGCATATTGCCGCCGAACACCTTCTTCGTATCGGCGAGCGTGCGCGTGTCCGACACGATGCGGATATCGCCCGCGCGGTCGAGCTTGGTCATCACCGGATCGAGGTTGGCGATGGCATCGATCTGCCCGGACTGCAGCGCGGCGATCGCACCCGCGCCCGCGCCCACGCCGATGAACGACACATCGGTCGCCTTCAGTCCGGCCTGCGCGAGCACGAAGCCCGCCATGATCGACGTCGACGAACCCGGCGCCGTCACGCCGATCTTCTTGCCCTTCAGATCCGCGACCGACTTGTAGTTCGGCATCGTCTTCTTCGACACGGCCAGCACGATCTGCGGGGCGCGGCCTTGCAGCACGAACTCGCGGAAGTACTGGTTCTTCGCCTGCAACAGCAGCGTATGCTCGAACGCGCCGGACACCACGTCCGCGCTGCCGCCGACCGCCGCCTGCAACGCCTTCGCGCCGCCCGCGAAGTCGGCGATTTCGACCTCGAGCCCTTCGTCCTTGAAGTAGTTGCGGCGCTCCGCGATCGTGAGCGGCAGATAGTAGAAGAGGTTCTTGCCGCCGACCGCGATCGATACCTTGCTCTGTTCCGGCTTGTTCTGCTGTGCGAAGGCGAGCGGCATGCCCGACATTGCCCCGCCCGCGAGCACGGCGCCGCTCGCGATGAACGTTCTGCGTTTCATCGTTGTCTGTCTCCTGGTTTTATCGTTGTCAGCGTGGCTCAGCCCGAGGCTCAGATCACCTTGGCCGCCCGCAGCCGCGCAATATCGTCGGCATCATACCCGAGCGTTTGAAGTACTTCATCCGTGTGTTCACCGAGTTGCGGCCCGAGCCAGCGCGTTTCGCCCGGTGTTTCCGACATCTTCGGCGTCATGTTCGGCAGCGTGATCTCCTTTCCGTCCTGCCACGGGAAACGCTGAAGCATCTGGCGCGCGATGTATTGCGGGTCGGTGAACATGTCCGCGACGCTGTAGATGCGGCCCGCCGGCACGTCGGCGGCGTTGAGCACGGCGAGCGCTTCGTCGATGTTGCGCGTCGCGAGCCACGCCGCGATGGCGTCGTCGATTTCCTGCGTGCGCGGCACGCGGCCGTCATTCGACGCGAGCGCGGGATCGTTCGCGAGATCCGCGCGGTCGATCGCGTTCATCAGGCGCTTGAAGATCGGATCGCTGTTGCCGCCGATCACGATGCTGCCGTCGCGGCACGGATACGTATTCGACGGCACGATGCCCGGCAGCGACGCGCCGGTGCGCTCGCGCACCATGCCGTACACGCCGTATTCGGGCACGACGCTTTCCATCATGTTGAAGACGGCTTCGTACAGCGCGACATCGACGACCTGCCCCTTGCCGCCATTCACCTGCCGATGATGCAGCGCCATCAGCGCGCCGATCACGCCATGCAGCGCCGCGATCGAATCGCCGATCGAAATGCCGATGCGCGGTGGCGGCAGGTCCGGATAGCCGGTGATGTGGCGCAGCCCGCCCATCGATTCGGCGATCGCGCCGAAGCCCGGCCGGTCGCGATACGGCCCGGTCTGGCCGTAGCCGGAAAGCCGCACCATCACGAGGCCGGGATTCTCGGCAGACAGCACTTCATAGCCGAGCCCGAGCTTTTCGAGCAGACCGGGCCGGAAGTTCTCGACGACGATATCGGCTTCCTTCGCGAGCCGCCGGACGATCTCCTTGCCCTCCTCGGCCTTGAGATTCACCGTGACGGATTTCTTGTTGCGCGCCTGCACCGCCCACCACAGCGACGTGCCGCCGACTTCCGGATAGAGCTTGCGCCACTTGCGCAGCGGATCGCCGCCGTTCGGATCTTCGATCTTGATGACATCGGCGCCGAACTCGCCCATGAAGCGCGCCGCGAACGGCCCCGCGATGAGCGTGCCGAGCTCCAGCACCTTGACGCCGGCGAGCGGCCCCGTCGTTGTGCTCATGACGTGTCTCCTTTGGATGTTCTTATGCGTGTTTTTTATGGGTGTTTCAAAGCGGCATGTCGAGCGGCCTGAAGCGCGGCGTGCCGTCGGCGAGCGTCTCGTTGAACATCTCGGCCGGGCGCACCCACAAGCCGCGTTCGTGCGGCCACAGATGCTCGTAGACGATCATCGCTTCCTCGGTTTCCGAGTGCCGCGCGACGCCGATCACGCGATACAGCCCGCCCTTGTAGTGACGATGCGTCGCGAGCGCGAGAGCTTCGGTTTCTGTCATCGGTGGTTTCCTGCTGATGTGCGCGTTCACACTGAGCGGCGATCGAGCATCGCGCGCGCGATCGTGCCGGCATCGACATATTCGAGCTCGCCGCCGACCGGCACGCCGCGCGCGAGACGCGTCACCTTCAGTCCATTCGACTTGAGCGTCTGCGCGAGATAGTGCGCGGTCGCCTCGCCTTCGTTCGTGAAGTTGGTGGCGAGCACCACTTCCTGCACCACGCCGTCGAGCGCGCGATTGATGAGGCGCTCGAAGTGGATCTCCTTCGGACCGATGCCGTCGAGCGGACTGAGCCGTCCCATCAGCACGAAGTAGAGCCCGCGATACGTGAGCGTCTGTTCGAGCATGATCTGGTCGGCGGGTGTCTCGACGACGCACAGCAGCGCCGGATCGCGTTCCTCGTCGAGGCAGACTTCGCAGATGTCCGCTTCCGTGAAGGTATTGCACTTCGCGCAATGCTTCAGATGCTCGGTCGCGAACAGGAGCGATGCCCCGAGCTTCTCGGCGCCTGCGCGGTCGTGCTGCATCAGGTGATACGCCATGCGCTGCGCCGACTTGGGTCCGACGCCGGGCAGCGCGCGCAGCGCCTCGACGAGCGCCGACAGGGCGGAAGGTTGTTTCATGTTTCCTCATGGCACGCCGGAGCCGCTCCGGCGCGCGGGTCAGAACGGCAGCTTGAAGCCCGGCGGCATCGGCATGCCGGCGGTCATGCCGCTCATTTTCTCTTGCGTGGTGGCCTCGGCCTTGCGCACGGCGTCGTTGAACGCGGCCGCGACGAGGTCTTCCAGCATGTCCTTGTCGTCGGCAAGCAGGCTCGGGTCGATCTGCACGCGGCGCACATCGTTCTTGCAGGTCATCGTCACCTTCACGAGACCGGCGCCGGACTGGCCCTCGACCTCGATCTGCGCGAGCTGATCCTGCATCTTCTTCATGTTTTCCTGCATCTGCTGAGCCTGTTTCATCAGCCCGGCGAGTTGGTTCTTCATCATGGTTCGGCTCCTTACTGGAAAACGTGTGGCGAAAGCGCGCTCGATGCGCGCCCGATGTTCGGTGCGATGCGCGGCGTCAGTGAACGCGCCGCGCCCCTCAATTCACGACGGATTTGCGCCCGACGCGGAAATCGGCTTGATCGAGCCCTGGACGATGCTCGCGCCGAAATCGCGGATCAGCGATTGCACGAACGGGTCCTGTCTGATCTCCTGCTCGGCCTCCTGCTGGCGTCGCGCGCGGTCTGCCGCATCGAGCGCGGCCGCGGTGCGGCGCGCGGGCGCGACGTTGACGATGACTTCGATCGCGCGGCCGAGCTTCTCGGCGAGCGCGGCCTTGAGCTTCGTGACGTGCGAGGTGTCGGTGTACATCTGCACGGCGACCGCGAGCGTGACGGAATTCGCGTCGCACGCGGTGAGCTCGCTGTTGAACGCGAGCTGATAAGCGACGCCCTTCAGCGGCAGATCGACGGCGAGCGCAGCCCATTCGACGGACACGCCGAGCGCATCGAGCGGCACGGCGGGCGGCAGCGGCGTCCTGTCGATCGCGGGCGCGGGCTTAGCCGCGGGTTCGCCGCGAAAGTGCATGTCGTCGGGGCCGCTGTCGAACGCGGGCACGAAGCCGTCGTCCGGCGGCATGAAGTATTCGGCTTCCGATCCCGCCGGCGGATAGTCGTCGGGCGGCATGTCTTCCCAGGGCGGCACGATCTTCGCGCTGCCAGCGCTGCCGGCCGCGGGCTTCGGCTCGGGCGCGGCGGATGCCGCGGGCGCTGCCGGTGCGCGGCGAGGCACCGGCACCTGGACTTGCACGGCAGGTTTCGCGGCGGGCTTGGGCGCAGCAGGCACCACCGCCGGCGCTGCCGATGCGCCGCGCGCCCCCCGGTCGGACGACAGACGCATGCCCGCGCTGCGCAGCACTTCGAGCGCGGCGCTCGCGCCGCCTGCCGCGCGCGGGGCAGCGGCTTCAGCTTCGGGCTCGGGCGCACGCGCAACCACCGGCGCAGCTTCATCGACGGCCTGCCGCGCGGCGTTCGGCACCGGCGCGGGTTTCGCGGGAACGTGCTCACTCGCCTCGACGGATGCGGCAGGCTGCGCGCTTTCGGCGGCGGGTTCTTTCGGCGGCGGCTCTTTCGCCTTGACGATGACGGTTTCCACCGCTTTCGCGACAGGCGCCGGAGCGACGGCGCGTTCGGCCATCGCGCCCGCGAGCGCCGCACTGCGCACCGGCTTCGCGCCCGACGGCGCGCTCACCGCGACGCCGCCTCCCGAACCGCCCGCCGGTTCGAATGCGAGCATGCGCAGAAGCGTCATCGTGAAGCCGGCGTACTCGTCCGGCGCGAGACCGAGCTCGCTGCGCCCCACCGTGGCGATCTGATAGAAAAGCTGGACCTGCTCGGCGGAAAGCGTCTCCCCGAAGCGGCGGATATCGGCGGCTTCCGGCCACTCATCCAGCACCGACGACGGCGCGAATTGCGCCCAAGCGACGCGATGCAGGAGACTCGCGAGATCCTGCAGCGCCGTCGAGAACGACAGGCTGCGCAACGCCATCTCGTCGGCGATCGCGAGCACACCCGCGCCGTCGCTCGCGGCAAGCGCGTCGATGAGGCGGATCAGATAGCTTTGATCGAGCGCGCCGAGCATGCCGCGCACGGCTTCCTCGGTGACTTCGTTCGCCGAATACGCGATGGCCTGATCGGTCAGCGAAAGCGCATCGCGCATGCTGCCGTCCGCCGCGCGCGACAAAAGACGCAGCGCCTGCGATTCGAACGTGATGCTCTCCTGCTGGAGAATGTTCTCCAGATGCGACACGATATGCCCCGCCGGCATCTGCTTCAGATTGAACTGGAGGCAGCGCGAGAGCACGGTGACGGGAATCTTCTGCGGATCGGTCGTCGCGAGAATGAACTTCACATGCGGCGGCGGCTCTTCCAGCGTCTTCAGCATTGCGTTGAAGGCGTGGTTCGTGAGCATGTGCACTTCGTCGATCATGTAGACCTTGAAGCGCGCATCGACCGGTGCGTACACGGCGCGTTCGAGCAGCGCCGCCATTTCGTCGACACCGCGATTGCTCGCCGCATCCATCTCGACATAATCGACGAAGCGGCCTTCGTCGATTTCGCGGCACGCACGGCACACGCCGCACGGCTTCGAGGTCACGCCGGTTTCACAGTTGAGCGCCTTCGCGAAGATGCGCGAGAGCGTCGTCTTGCCGACGCCGCGCGTGCCCGTGAACAGATAGGCGTGATGCAGGCGGCCACCGTCGAGCGCGTGAGTGAGCGCACGAACGACGTGCTCCTGGCCGACGAGCGACTCGAACGATTTCGGCCGCCACTTGCGTGCGAGAACTTGATAGGTCATGCGCGAAATTGTATCAGCATCGACCTTGCGCAAACGCCGTTCCAAAAGGGCGCCGGCGGGCGCGAGCGCAGTGCTTCGACACGATGCGAGCGCGCGGAAAGACCGCACCCGAATGGCGCAAGAACAAGCGAAAGAAGCAATGGAAAACGAGAGAGGAACAGCAGAAGAAAAGCGGAAGGTGACGAGCCCGACCCTCGGCACTGGTGGAAAACGGCTGTGGCTGCTTCGTTCCCGACCTGACCAGGTTGACCGCGCCACCATGCGAGGAGGCCCGTCACGTCGAATTGTACCACGAGGCCACGCGCAGCCGGAAGGCATCGGTGAGTTGCGCGGACTTTGCGACGCCCTCTTGTGTCCTGTGCTTTCGCCCTCAGATCGTCCCTATCAGCACCCGGCAACGGATAGCAAAGTAAGCTAAGATGACATGTGAATTGTGCGGAAGTGGTGCATTTCGCCTTTCCGCGGATCATTCGCCGCTATTCGCGAGTCATTCTGGCGCATGGCGTGCGGGCCTGAACCCCGCTCGTCGGCGACGAAATTTTTTTCAGTTTTGGTGTATCGTGGCGAGCATTCAAACGCGGGCCTCGATTCAATAGAGGTATTCAGACAATGAGCGAATCAATCAAGCACATCAGCGACGCTTCTTTCGAACAGGATGTCGTCAAGTCAGATAAACCTGTCCTGCTCGACTTCTGGGCCGAGTGGTGCGGTCCGTGCAAGATGATTGCCCCGATCCTCGACGAAGTCGCGAAGGATTACGGCGATCGCCTGCAGATCGCGAAGATCAACGTGGACGAGCACCAGTCGACGCCGGTGAAGTTCGGCGTGCGCGGCATTCCCACGCTGATTCTCTTCAAGAATGGCGCAGTTGCCGCACAGAAGGTCGGCGCATTGTCCAAGTCGCAGCTCACCGCGTTCCTCGACAGCAACCTGTAACGGCATCATCAGCCACGCGGGCATCGGCATCATCGGGGCCCGCGCGGCGCATTCACATCGCGATATCAGCACGACTGACGAACGCGACCGGGATGCAGCCGATGTTGTCGCATGACAACATCGGCGAAAAGCCCCGTCCAAAAGCCCACCCGGGGCTCGTGTGGCGTGTGCTATGCTAGAATCATAAGAGTTCAAGAAGTATTAAGTCTCGAGCGGTTCCGCTCACCTCTTCTCCCAAATCTTTCTGTCGCACCTCTCTCCCCGGCGGGAAATCCGTATGCATTTATCCGAGCTCAAGTCTCAGCACGTCTCCGCACTGATCGAGATGGCCAATGGCCTCGAGATCGAAAATGCGAACCGCCTGCGCAAGCAGGAACTCATGTTCGCGATTCTTAAAAAGCGCGCCAAGGGTGGCGACACGATTTTCGGCGACGGCACGCTCGAAGTGCTGCCCGATGGCTTCGGCTTCCTGCGCTCGCCCGAGACTTCGTATCTCGCGAGTACGGACGATATCTATATCAGCCCGTCGCAAATCCGCCGCTTCAATCTGCACACCGGCGACACGATCGAAGGTGAAGTGCGCACGCCGAAGGACGGCGAGCGTTATTTCGCGCTCGTGAAGGTCGACAAAGTCAACGGGCAGCCGCCCGAGGCCTCGAAACACAAGATCATGTTCGAGAACCTCACGCCGCTGCACCCGAACAAGCCGCTGCCGCTCGAGCGCGAAATGCGCGGCGAGGAAAACGTCACGGGCCGGATCATCGACATGATCTCGCCCATCGGCAAGGGCCAGCGCGGCCTGCTCGTCGCATCGCCGAAGTCGGGCAAGACCGTGATGCTGCAGCACATCGCGCATGCGGTGAAGGCGAATCATCCGGACGTCATCCTGTTCGTGCTGCTCATCGACGAGCGCCCGGAAGAAGTGACGGAAATGCAGCGCTCGGTGCGCGGCGAAGTCATCGCGTCGACGTTCGACGAACCCGCCGCGCGTCACGTGCAAGTGGCCGAAATGGTCATCGAGAAGGCGAAGCGTCTCGTCGAAATGAAGCACGACGTCGTGATTCTGCTCGACTCCATCACGCGTCTCGCGCGTGCGTACAACACGGTCGTGCCGGCATCGGGCAAGGTGCTGACGGGCGGTGTCGACGCCAACGCGCTGCAGCGTCCGAAGCGCTTCTTCGGCGCGGCTCGTAACATCGAAGAAGGCGGTTCGCTCACGATCATCGGCACGGCGCTCATCGAAACCGGCAGCCGCATGGACGACGTGATCTACGAAGAGTTCAAGGGCACCGGCAACATGGAAGTGCACCTCGAGCGCCGTCTCGCGGAAAAGCGCGTGTATCCGTCGATCAACCTGAACAAGTCGGGCACGCGCCGCGAAGAGCTGCTCATCAAGCCGGACCTGCTGCAGAAGGTCTGGGTGTTGCGCAAGTTCATCCACGACATGGACGAAGTCGAAGCCATGGAATTCCTGCTCGACAAGATCCGTCAGACGAAGAACAACGCCGAGTTCTTCGACATGATGCGTCGCGGCGGAAGCTGATCGCGCATCCACGCACATAAAAACCGCCTGCTTTGTCAGGCGGTTTTTTTTCGTGCAGATTCTTGACCAAGCCGGCCATCCTCGATCCTAAAAATCCTACCTATAATGATTTTTCGGGTGACGCCCTCACGCCACATGACAAGACGAGCGCGTCTTTTGATGCACCACATCATTGATGCGCATCTTGAATTCGAATAGCAACGACAGCGGCGACGCGTATCAGAAGGCCCTGGACGCGAATCAGCATGGCGATTGGGCGGCGGTGATCGAGCATGTGGACCGGTACTTCGTCGTGCTTGGGGCAAACCCGCCATTGAGCGATGCCCTGCTCCTGAAAGGCTTCGCCGCGTTGCACCTGAACCGGAATGCCGACGCAAGGTCGTGTTTCGAACAAGCCACGCGGGTTGCGCCGGGCCCGGCGTCTTTTCGCGGTCTGGCCGTCGCGCTGACGAGACAGGGCGAATTCGCCCTCGCCGCCGCCCAGGCACGGTCCGGACTCGCGCTGTCGGTCAAGGCGGGAGCGGCGCTGGAAACGTCGAGCCTGCTCAGTTGTCTGGGCGACGCGCTGCGAAACAGCCAGAAGTTCGACGAAGCGGCGCAAGCCTATCGGCACTTGCTCGACATCGCGCCCGACCATTGCGCTGCGCATCTCAACCTTGGCTTCATCCTTCAGTGTCAGGATCGGCTGGACGATGCAATCGGGCATTACCGGCAGGCGGTCACCATCGATCCGGGCTATCTCGAAGCCCATTCCAACCTGGCTAGCGCGCTGCTCGCGACAGGCCGTCTCGAGGAAGCGTGGCCTCACTTCGAGCATCGCTGGGTGAGTCTCGTCGGGCCGGACGGCCAGCGCGTGCCCGCGCGACCCGAACTGCCGATTCGCCGCTGGGAAGGCGACGGACATCGGCGCGATCATCACCTGCTCGTCGTGGCTGAACAAGGGCTGGGCGACACGCTGCAATTCTGCCGCTATCTGCCGATGGTGCTGGATCAGTTCGCCGAATTGACCTTCGTTTGCCCCAAGCCGTTGCAACGGCTGCTCGCTCATTCGTTTCTCGCGTGCCGGCCCAATCTGCGCCTGGCCGATACCGTGCCTACCGATCCCTGGCTGTTCGACTGGCACACGCCCCTGCTTTCCCTGCCGAAGATCTTCGGAACCAGTCTGGCGACGATACCGGCTTGCGTGCCCTATCTCCATGCCGATCAACGCGCCGCCCGCGCATTCGCCGACCGCCTGGACCGGCTCGGCTCCCCGTCTTCCCCGCGCATCGGGATCGTATGGGCGGGCGGGCATGCCGGTCTGGGCGTCGATCAATGGCGAAGCCTCACGCCTGAACAGATCGACCCGCTGCTCGCGTGGCCTCACGCCCGCTGGGTGAGTCTGCAGAAACCCGAGAGCGACGCAAAGCGTCTCAAAGCCGGGCAGCAGGCGCGCGTCATCGACTGGATGGATGAGATGAAGGACTTCGCGGATACGGCCGCGCTCGTTGCATCGCTCGATCTGGTCATTTCGGTGGATACCTCTGTCGCGCATCTCGCGGGAGCCATGGGCAAGCCGGTATGGCTGCTGAACCGCTTCGCCGGTTGCTGGCGCTGGATGCGCGGGCGCGACGACAGTCCGTGGTATCCGGGCATGCGCATCTTCACGCAGAAAGACCGCGGCCAATGGAACGAGGTGCTGGAACGCGTTCTGGCGGAGCTGGAGCGCGAGTGGCGCGGCGCCGACACGACCGCGCGAAGCCGTTGACGAGTTCGCGAAATTCGATTTGACGTCGGCGATGCGCGAAAATACACGCGCCCGCCCACCCTACTCCGACCGTCCGAATGGCCAACCTCTTCTCCCGCTTCTTCGGCGCGCAACGCCGCGAGCGCGCGCTGCGCAAATACGCGATCGACGACGCGCTCTGGCAGCGCACGCTCGACGCGTATCCATGCTTCGGCCATTTGAGCGCGGACGATCTCGCGCGGCTGCGCGAAACCGCGAGCCTCTTCATCGCGCAGAAAGAGTTCTCCACGGCGCACGATCTCGAACTGACCGACGCGATGATCGTTTCCATCGCCGCGCAAGCCTGCCTGCCGGTGCTCAATCTCGACCTCGACCTGTATCGCGGCTGGGTCGGCGTGATCGTGTATCCGGGCGAGTTCGTGATCCGCAAGACGGTCGAGGATGAAAACGGCGTCGTGCACGAGATCGAGCACGATGCGAGCGGCGAGGCGTGGGAAGGCGGTCCGGTCGTGCTCTCGTGGGAAGACACGCAGATGGCCGATGGCGCGGAAGCCTACAACGTCGTGATCCACGAGTTCGCGCACAAGATCGACATGGTGAACGGCGAAGCCGACGGGCATCCTCCGCTCTTTCGCCGCTGGCACGCGCCGCTCGATTCCACCGCCTGGGCCGATATCTTCGATAACGCCTACGACCAGTTCTGCGCGCGCGTGGACGCCGTGCCCGAGCGCCGCTGGAGCCGCTTCGAGCGCGAATCGCTGATCGATCCTTACGCGGCGGACCATCCATCGGAATTTTTCGCGGTGTGCAGCGAGGCGCTCTTCGTCACGCCGCAGGCATTCGAATCCGAATATCCCGAGCTCTACCGGCTGCTCGCGCGCTACTACCGGCAGGATCCGGCGGGTGCGGGCGCGCTCTCCTGATCCTCGCCGGAAACCTCCAAAAAAGATGTCAACCGACTGATTTTCTGGCATAATCGCCGTTTTTCGACCCTAGGCAAGTGACTCGCGCGGCACTTCAAACAAGTGCAACGGGTTGGCTACCGCCAGATCCCAGGAAAGACCATGAAAGAAGGCATTCACCCGAATTACCGCGAAGTCCTGTTCGTCGACATGTCGAACGACTTCAAGTTTGTGACCCGCTCGACCATCCAGACGCGCGAAACCGCCGAATTCAACGGCAAGACCTACCCGCTCGCGAAGATCGAAGTGTCGTCGGAATCGCACCCGTTCTACACCGGTCAGCAAAAGATCATGGACACGGCGGGCCGCGTCGAGAAGTTCAACAACAAGTTCGCGCGCTTCTCCACGAAGAAGTAAGCCGGACTTTCGGGCTTCAAGGAAAAAGGGCAGCTTTGGCTGCCCTTTTTTGTCGCTGATTGCTTTTTTTTGCGCTACACGGCGGCCATCGGCACCGCCTTTGCTCCATTCGGTAAGCGTTGTTGCCGCCCGTTACGGCAACGCCAATGATCCGCCCTTAACGCCGCCGCGCGACTACAATGCCGGTTGCTCCGGCCCCGCTCCCGCCTCTGGCGCGAGACCAGCGGACCGTTTTCCATCAAGCCTGCTCGCATGCGATCTGTCGTTCGTCTGACTGCCTCCGCCACCAGCGCCCTGCCGCGCTGGCTGTTGCTCGCCATCTGCATCACCTATGCGTCGTTCGGCCTGTTCGGCCGCGATCCGTGGAAGAACGAGGATGCGGCGGGCTTCGGCGTCATGTGGACGATGGCCAACGGCGATGCGCGCGACTGGCTCCTGCCGAACCTCGTCGGCAAGGCGCCCACCGCCGATGGCCCGCTGATGTACTGGCTCGGCGCATCGGCGATCCGGCTGCTGAGTCCGTGGGTCGATGCGAGCAACGCGTCGCGTGTGGTCACCGGCCTGCTCTTCTGTCTCGCCTGCGCATTCGTCTGGTATTCGACCTATCTGCTCGGCCGGCGCGACGAAGCCCAGCCGTTCAAATACGCCTTCGGCGGCGAGCCCGAGCCGCGCGACTACGGCCGCACGCTCGCCGACGGCGCGCTGCTCATCCTGCTCGCATGCTTCGGCCTCGCCGAGCGCGGTCACGAAACCACGCCGCAGCTCGCCCAGTTCGCCGGCACCGCGATGCTCATCTACGGACTCGTGCGCAGCCTCGACAAGCCGATTCACGGCGGCCTCGTGTGGGGCGCGGCGATCGGCGTGGTCGGGCTGTCGAGTTCGCCGGTGCTCGTCTTCGCGCTGCTGCTCTGCACGCTCGCGATGACGATCATCGTGAAGCAGGTGCGCGCCGCGCCGCTCCTGATCTTCGGCCTGCCGGTGGCGGTCTTGCTGATCGCCGCGTGGGTGTTGCCGACACTGCATTTCTATCCCGACGACGGCGAATGGTGGCTGCGCCAATGGTGGCGCAACAGCTTCTCGTTCTTCTCCGGCACGCCCGGCTCGATCTTCGGCTACGCGATCAAGAACCTGCCGCTCTTCACGTGGCCCGCGTGGCCGCTCGCGCTCTGGGCGTTCGTGAGCTGGGGCGGGCTGCGCCGCTCGCCGCACGTGGGCGTGCCGCTGTCGATCATCGGGCCGCTGCTCGTGCTGGTCGTCCTTCAGGCGCACGAGACCAACCGGCTCTTCATGCTGCTGCTGCCGCCGCTTTCCGTGCTCGCGACCTTCGCGCTGCCCACGTTGAAGCGCGGCGCGATCAACGCGATCGACTGGTTCGCGATGCTGAGCTTCACCATCATCGGCTCGCTGGTGTGGCTCGTGTGGAGCGCGGGCATGTTCGGCTTTCCCGCGCCGATGGCCCGCAATCTCGCGCGTCTCGCGCCGGGCTTCCATCCCGAGTTCAAGCTGATTTCGTTCGTGTGCGCGGTGGCCGTGACGGTCTGCTGGTTCCTGCTCGCACGCTGGCGTCTCGCGCGGCATCCGAAGGTGCTGTGGCGCAGCGTCGTGCTGTCGAGCGCGGGCACCACGCTCATGTGGGTGCTGCTGATGACGCTGTGGCTGCCGGTCGTGAATTACAGCCGCACATATCGCGACGTCGCCGAGCAGATCGCCCTGCATCTGCCGCCGGATTACACCTGCATCTCGCCCGTGCGTCTCGGCGACGCGCAGATCGCCACCTTCGCCTATTTCGGCGGCATGCACTTCGCGTTCGATGAAGACTGCGACGTGATCCTGCGTCAGGATCCGGCGGACTACGGCGAGCCCTCGTCGATGTCGGCGTACCAGTGGAAGCTCGTGTGGGAAGGCCGGCGCGTCGCCGACCGCGACGAGCGCTTCCGCCTCTACGTGCGCATCGAGCGCCCCGCGCCGCCGGCGAAGAAACCGCTGCGTCCGAAGAGCCTGCGCCGGGCGCAATGACGCGATGCGCGCGACGCCGACACCGACCAGCACGACCGGCATGCTGAGCGACGTGCGCAAGATCGCCGCGCTCGCGTGGCCGGTGCTGATCGGCCAGCTCGCGGTGATCGCGTTCGGCGTCATCGACACCGCGATGGTCGGCCGCTTCTCCGCCACCGATCTCGCGGCGCTCGGCCTGGGCGGCTCCGTCTATATCTCGGTGTATATCGGTCTGACGGGCATTCTCGTCGCGTTGCAGCCGATCGCCGGGCAGCTTTTCGGCGCGGGCCGCGAGAGCGAGATCGGCGAGGAGACGCGTCAGGCGCTGTGGCTCGCCGCCGCGCTCGCCATCATCGGCTTCGTGCTGCTCTACTTCCCCGAGCCGCTGCTGTCGCTCGCGAAGACGCCGCCCGCGCTGCACGACCGCACCGTCGATTACCTGCGGATTCTGTCGTTCGGCCTGCCCGCGAGCCTCGCGTTTCGCGTCTACAGCTCGCTCACCAATGCGATCGGCAAGCCGCGGCTCGTGATGTTCCTGCAGATCGGCGGCCTGCTGCTCAAGTTTCCGCTCAACACCTGGTTCATTTTCGGGGGCTTCGGCGTGCCCGCGCTGGGCGGTCCGGGGTGCGCGCTCGCGAGCACGCTCATCAACTGGGTGCTCGCGAGCGTCGGCATGACGGTGCTTTTCAGGGTCGAGTTCTTCCGCCCGTTCGGCATCTTTTCGCACTTCTGCTGGCCGGTCTGGCGGCGTCAGCTCGCGCTCCTGCGTCTCGGCATTCCGATGGGCCTCTCGTATCTCATCGAGGTCACGTCGTACACGTTCATGGCGCTCTTCATCTCGCGCTTCGGGACGACCACGCTCGCCGGCCATCAGATCGCGGGCAACCTCGGCGCGGTGCTGTACATGACGCCGCTTTCGATCGGCATCGCGTCGTCGACGCTCGTGTCGCAGGCGCTCGGCGCCGGGCGCCTCGACGACGCGCGCTCGATCTCGCGCCACGGCATCGCCATGGCATGCGTGCTCGCGCTCGTGTACGGCGTGATCCTCGTGGCCGCCCGGCCGCACGTGATCGCCGCCTATACGCCCGATGCGAACGTCATCGCGGCCGCGATGCCGCTCGTGCTCATCATCTCCTTCTATCACTTCTGCGACGCGCTGCAGATCACCACCGCGTTCATCCTGCGCGCGTACAAGGTCACGCTCGTGCCGACCGTGATCTACGCCATCGCGCTGTGGGGCATCGGACTCGGCGGCGGCTATCTGCTCGGCTTCGACGTCGGCGGCGGCGTGCCCGAACGGCTGCAAGGCGCGCGCGGATTCTGGATCGCCAATTCCGCGAGTCTGGGCGTCGCGGGCGTCGGGCTTTTCATCTACTGGCGGCGCGTGAGCACACGCCATCTGCCGACGAGCGGCGCGCGCTGAATCGCTTGCGTCCGATGCGATGAATTGTCGAAAAAAGTCATCGGAACGCGCATCGCCGGAAAGAATGACGTAGGGCTCCAGTAAAATTTCGCGTCGAGTCGATCTCGGAGCGCCTGGATGAGCCGCGTTATCACGTCACAAAAAAAATGGACCCTGGCCACCGCTACGCTGATCGCCGCGCTCGGGTTGAGCGCAGCGATTCATCGGGCCGATGCCGCGCGCATCGCAAGCGTGTCGCCGCAAGGCAAGGTCGCGCAGGTGCGCCAGGTCGTCGCCAAGTTCGACGAGCCGATGATCCCCTTCGGCAACGCGGCCGCCGCCGCGCCCGGCAAGATCGCCTGCAGCGGCGCGAGCGCCCCGGCCACGGCCGGCTCGGGCCGCTGGATCGACGCCAAAACCTGGGCCTTCGATTTCGAGCACGATCTGCCGCCCGGCGTGCGCTGCGCGCTCGATCTCGCGGACGGCCTCAAGTCCGTCGCGGGCAATGCGCTCACCGGCCCGCGTCACTTCGCGTTCCAGACGGGCGGACCGTTCGTCACGCGCATCATGCCGAGGTATGGCGACATCGAAGAGAATCAGGCCTTCGTGCTGCGCCTGAACGGTCCGGCGACGCAGGCGTCCGTGCTGCAAAACGTCTGGTGTGAATCGAACGCGCTCGGCAACCGCATCCCGGTGCGCGCGGTCGATGACGCGACGCGCGCCGCCCTGCTCAAACACTTCCGGCTGGAGAAGGAAAGCGACCGCGTGCTCACGCTCGCGTGCCAGCAAACGTTGCCGTCGGCAACGAAGATGCAGCTCGTCTACGGCGCGGGCGTGACGGGGCCGGGCGGCATCGCCAACGATGTCGAGAAACGCTTCGACTTCACGGTGCGCGAGCCCTTCACGGCGAGCTTCTCGTGCGAGCGCGAGAACGCGAAAGCGCCGTGCACGCCGTTGCGCCCGCTGCGTTTGAACTTCAGCGCGCCGATCAGCCGCGCCGATGCGCAGAAGTTCGTGCTGCGCGGACCGAAAGGCACCGTATCGCCCCATTTCGACGCGAACGACAAGAACGCGGAAGTCAGCAACATCGAGTTCGCCGCGCCGCTGCCGGAACGCGCCGACCTCGCCATCGACGCACCCGCGAACCTGAAGGACGTGAGCGGCCGCGGCCTCGCCAACGCCGATCTCTTTCCGCTCAAGACCGCGACCGCGCCGATGCCGCCGCTCGCGAAGTTCTCGTCGGGCACGTTCGGCATCATCGAGCGATTCGCGGAACCCGGCATGCCCGCGATGCTGCCGGTCACGCTGCGCCACGTCGAAGCGGATCTGCATGTGCAAGGGCTGAATTCGGGCACGTCGCAGATCACGCAGCTCAAGCTCGATGCCGATACGGACATCCGCCGGTGGATGCGCAACGTCGACCAGTTCGACGGCATCGCGATGGCGCGCTCGACGATTCAGGAACGCATGCCCGAGATGCTGAGCAACGGCATCGCGCCGGTCGTCATCCCCAATAGCGACGGCTCGGTTTCGAAAGATCCGCAGATCGACATTCGCTCGCTGTCGATGCTCGCGAAACGACGCGGCGTCGAAACGCTCACCCTCCCCGCCGCCGATCCGAAAGCATTGCGCCCGTTCGAAGTCGTCGGCATTCCGCTGACGAAGCCGGGCTTCTATGTCGTCGAGCTGAGCTCGCCCGCGCTCGGCGCGTCGCTGCTCGGCAAAAATCAGGCAATGTACGTGCGCACGTCGGTGCTCGTCACCAATCTCGGCGTGCATCTGAAGCAGGGGCGCGAGAACAGCCTCGTGTGGGTCACGACGCTCGACAAGGGCAAGCCCGTCGCGAACGCGCAAGTGCGCGTGACCGACTGCAACGGCGACGAAATCGCCACCGCGAAGACGGATGCGCAAGGTCTCGCAAAGATCGGCAAGCCGCTCGCGGCGGCACGCGAATGCAACGAGCATAGCCTCGCGTGGGGCGGCTTTTTCGTGTCGGCGCGCGTGAACGATCCCGGCACCGGCCCGGACATGGCGTTCGTGATGTCGGACTGGAATCGCGGCATCGAATCGTGGCGCTTCAACGTGCCGACCGACATGAGCGCGACGCGCACGACGCGCGCCCATACCGTGTTCGACCGCACGCTGCTGCGCGCCGGCGAAACCGTGTCGATGAAGCATCTGCTGCGCGTCGAGACGTTGAACGGCTTCGCGTTCCCGTCGAGTTATCCGAGCCGCGTGACGATCCGCCATGTCGGCAGCGGACAGAGCTGGCATCTGCCGCTCAAATGGGCTGCCGATCACAGCGCCGATTCGACGTTCACCGTGCCCGTCGCGGCGAAGCTCGGCGAATACAGCGTGACGCTCGACAACGGCGCGGCTGCGCCGAACGATCAGGAAGGCAACGATGGCGACAACGACAACGCCGTCACGCAGTCGTACGAATCGGGGAGCTTTCGCGTCGAGGAATTCCGCCTGCCGGTGTTCAAAGGCTCGATCACGGCGGGCGACGGCAAATCGCCTGCGAATTCGGCCGGACTCGTCGCCGCGCAGGAAGCAGCCGTGTCGGTGCGACTGGAATACGTGCAGGGCGGACCGGCATCGAATCTTCCGGTTCAGGTGTCGGCGCTCGTACGCGATGTATCGCCGCCCTTCGCTTCGCAGTACGAGGGGTTCAGCTTCGCGCCGTATCGCAAGCCCGCGAACGACGGCGCGAGCGCGCCCGCCGAGGACGAAGACCGCGAGGAACAGGACAATGCCACGACGAAGCTCATCGCCGACAAGCTGCGCGTGACGCTCGATCGCGACGGCGCTGGCAAGGTCGCGGTGAAGCCGCTGCCGGCGGTCGAATCGCCGAAGCGTCTCGCGCTCGAAGCCAGCTTCGCCGATCCGAACGGCGAGATTCAGACCATCAGCGGCGGCACGACGCTCTGGCCCGCCGCGGTGGCCGTGGGCGTGAAGGCGGGACATTGGGTATCGGTCGGCGGCGCGCTGCCGGTGCGGGCGCTTGCGCTCGATTTGCAGGGCAAGCCGCGCGCGGGCGTGTCGGTGGAGATCAAGGCGGTCGCGCGCGTGATGTCGAGCTCGCGCAAGCGCATGGTCGGCGGGTTCTACGCCTACGACAACCACACCGAAATCAAGGATCTCGGCACGCTTTGCAGCGGCAAGAGCGACGATCACGGCATCGTCTCGTGCGATGCCAATCTCAAAGAGCCGGGCAATGTCGATCTGATCGCGGTCGCGAAAGACGGCGACGGTCACGCGGCCAACGCGAGCACGTCCGTCTGGGTCACGCGCGAGGACGAACTGTGGTTCGGCGGCGAGAACACCGACCGCATCGACATCCTGCCCGAGAAAACCAGCTACGAGCCGGGCGAGACCGCGCGCTTTCAGGTGCGCATGCCCTTCCGCTCGGCGACGGCGCTCGTCGCGGTCGAGCGGGAAGGCATCGTCGAGACGCGGGTCGTCGAACTGAACGGCAAGGATCCGACCGTCGAGCTGAAGGTCGAGGACGCGTGGGGGCCGAACGTCTATGTGTCGGTGCTCGCGTTGCGCGGGCGCATCCGCGACGTGCCGTGGTACTCGTTCTTCACGTGGGGCTGGAAGGCGCCCGTCGAATGGGCGCGTGCGTTCTGGTACGAAGGCCGTCAGTATCAGGCGCCGACGCCGCTCGTCGATCTGTCGAAGCCCGCGTTCCGTTACGGGCTCGCGTCGATCAAGGTCGGCACGACGTCGCACAGGCTCGCGGTGAGCGTGAGCCCGGATGCGAAGTCGTACACGGTGCGCGGCAAGGCGCACGTGAAGGTGAAAGTCGCGCTGCCCGACGGCAAGCCCGCACCCGCGGGCACGCAGATCGCGGTCGCGGCGGTCGATGAAGCGCTGCTCGAACTCATGCCCAACCGGAGCTGGGACGTGCTCGACGCGATGCTGCAGCAGCGCGCGTACGGCGTCGACACGGCGACCGCGCAGATGGAGATCGTCGGGCGGCGTCACTTCGGGCGCAAGGCGGTGCCGGCGGGCGGCGGCGGCGGACACAGCGCGACGCGCGAACTCTTCGACACGCTCCTGTTGTGGAACCCGCGCGTCACGCTCGATGCAAAGGGCGAAGCCAGCATCGACGTTCCGCTCAACGACGCGCTCACGCGCTTTCGCATCGTCGCGGTCGCGGCGGTCGGCGCGAGTCAGTTCGGCACCGGCAGCGCGTCGATCCAGAGCACGCAGGACTTGCAGCTGATTTCGGGATTGCCGCCGCTCGTGCGCGTCGGCGATGCGTTCCGCGCGCAGTTCACGCTGCGCAACACCACGGCGCGGACGATGCGCGTCGTCGTCACGCCGCGCGCCGGCACGCTCGCGCTCGATGCGCGCACGGTGGAACTCGCGCCGGAATCGTCGCAGGAAGTGGCGTGGGACGTGACGACGCCCGATGTGCTCGGCGCAGGATCGACGGCAAGTCTCGACTGGAACGTGAGCGCGTCCGAACAAGGCGGACCCAAGGCCAGCGATGCCGTGAAGCTCACGCAGAAAGTCGTCGCGGCGATTCCGGTGAACGTGCAGCAGGCGACGATCACGCAAGTCGACGGCACGCTCACGCTGCCCGTCGCGCCGCCCGCCGATGCGAGCACATCGAGCGACGGCGCCGTGCGCGGCGGCATCGCGGTGTCCTTGCAGCCGAAGCTCGCGGACGGCCTGCCCGGCGTGCGACGCTGGTTCGAGCGCTATCCGTACAGTTGCCTGGAGCAGCAAACCTCGCGCGCGCTAGGCCTGATGGACGCGGCGCAATGGCAAGCCGTGCTCGCGAAGCTGCCGTCCTATCTCGACCGCGACGGCCTCGCGAACTACTTCCCGCCCGCCGACGACGCGCGTCCGACCGGCAGCCCCGCCCTCACCGCGTACCTGCTCGCCGTCACCGACGAAGCCGCAAAGCAGGACCGCCGCTTCGCCCTGCCCGACGATCTGCGCAATCAGATGGCGGCTGGCCTCGCGAATTTCATCGACGGGAAGATCGAGCGCAAGTTCTGGACGCCGCGCAACGATCGCGACATCGAGAAGCTCGCGGCGATCGAAGCGTTGTCGCGCTTCGGTCTCGCACAGCCGCGCATGCTCGGCTCGATAACGGTCGCGCCGGATCAGTGGCCGACATCGGCGGTGCTCGACTATTACGCGATCCTCTCGCGCGTCGACGGCATTCCGAATCGCGACGAGAACCGCGCGCAGGCCGAGCAGATCATCCGCGCGCGCCTGACGTATCAGGGCACGCGGCTCACCTTCTCGACCGAACGCGACGACGACCTCTGGTGGCTCATGACCGGCACCGAGACGAACGCCGCGCGCACCGCGCTCCTGTTTGCCGATGCGCCCGGCTGGAAGGACGAGATGCCGCGTCTCGTCGCGGGCCTGCTTGCGTTGCAGAAGAACGGCGCGTGGCAGACGACGACGGCGAACCTGTGGGGCACGCTCGCGGTCGGCCGCTTCTCGCGGTTGTTCGAGAGCACGCCTGTCACGGGTCATACGACGATTCAGCTGGGAACGGCCGCGCAATCCGTGAACTGGGGCGCAGCGCCTTCGAGCGCGCCCGCCTCCGCCACGCCCGCGACGAAGACCGCGAACGCGCGCAGCGTGATGCTGCCGTGGACGAGCGGCTCGCTCACGCTGACGCAGGACGGCACCGGCAAGCCGTGGGCGACGATCGAAAGTCTCGCGGCCGTCGCGCTGAAGGCGCCGTTCGCGGCGGGCTATCGCATCGCGAAGACGGTCACGCCCGTCGATCCGGCCGTGAAAGGCGTGCTCTCGCGCGGCGATATCGTGCGCGTGCATCTCGATATCGACGCGCAAAGCGACATGACCTGGGTCGTCGTGAACGATCCGATTCCCGCGGGCGCGACGATTCTCGGCTCCGGCCTCGGCCGCGATTCCGAAGCGGCGGCTCTGGGCGAGAAGCGGGATCGCGATGCGTGGCCGGCGTTCGTCGAGCGCGGCTTCGAGGGTTATCGCGCGTATTACGACTATCTGCCGAAGGGCAAGCTGCAAGTCGAATACACGATGCGCCTGAACAACCCGGGCACTTTCGGCCTGCCGCCGACGCGCGTCGAAGCGTTGTACGCGCCTTCGTCGTTCGGCGCGCTGCCGAATGCGCCGGTGGTCGTGAAACCGCTCGCCGCGAAGTGATGCCATGAAGCGCCGCGCCGCCTGCTTCGTCATCGCGTGCATGTTGTCGGCGGCAGCGTATGCGTCGCCGAGCTTCGACGACGTGCGCGCGAAGTGGCGCAGCTCCGACTGGGTGCTGCTTTCACGCGACGATGAACCGCTTGCGCGCACGCGCATCGACAAGCACGCGCGGCGCGGCGACTGGATCGCGCTCGCGGACGTGTCGCCGGCGTTGCGCGAGGCGATCGTCGTATCGGAAGACAAGCGCTTTTATGAGCACGCGGGCGTCGACTGGCGCGGCGCGGCCGCCGCCGCGTGGGGCAATCTGTGGAACACGCGCACGCGCGGCGCGTCCACGGTGACGATGCAGCTCACCAGTCTCATCGATCAGGATGACAAACCAAATGGACGCCGCTCGATCGGCGAAAAGGCGCAGCAGACGGTCGGCGCGCTGTGGCTCGAACGCAGCTGGCGCAAGGACCAGATTCTCGAGGCGTATCTGAATCTCGTGCCGTTTCGCGGCGAGATCGTCGGGTTGTCGGCGCTCTCGCAGACGCTCTTCGGCAAGGCGCCTTCCGGGCTCGACGAACGGGAAGCCGCGCTCGCCGCGGCGCTCGTGCGCGCGCCCAACGCGGCCTATCCGAAGGTGGCCGCGCGCGCCTGCGTCATCCTGCGCGACATGCAGACCTTGCATGGCATCGCGCGCGGCGTCGATCCCTGCATCAATCTCGATAGCTACGTCCAGCTCACGCTCACCCGCACCGCATCCGCGCCCGCCCTCGCGCAGGTCGACGACGCGCTCGCGCCGCATCTCGCGCGGCGCGTCGCGAGCGAAGTGCATCCGCAAGCGGGCGCGCGCGTGCGCTCGACGCTCGATGCACGCCTGCAGCGCTTCGCCCGCGACACCCTCGCGCGCACGCTCGCCGAACTGAACGCGCGCGCGCATCCGCGCAACGTGCACGACGCGGCGGCGATTGTGATCGACAACCGTTCCGGCGACGTGCTCGCGTGGGTCGGATCGGCGGGCGGGCTGTCGAACGCGCCCGAGGTCGATGCCGTGCTCGCCGCGCGTCAGGCCGGCTCGACGCTCAAGCCCTTCCTCTACGCGCAGGCGATCGACGAAAAGCGCGTGACCGCCGCGACCCTGCTCGACGACGCGCCACTCGATCTCGCGACCGGCGGCGGTCTCTATATCCCGCAGAACTACGATCACGACTTCAAGGGCTGGGTGAGCGTGCGCACGGCGCTCGGCTCGTCGCTGAACGTGCCGGCGGTGCGCACGCTCGTGATGGTCACGCCGCATCGGTTCGCGAAGACGCTCGTCGCGCTCGGCCTGCCGTTGTCGCAGGCGGGCGATTACTACGGCTTCAGCCTCGCGCTCGGCAGCGCCGACGTCACGCTGGCGACGCTCGCGAATGCGTATCGCGCGCTCGCGAACGGCGGTGTCGCGCGGCCCATTTTCGATCTCGCCGAACATCGCGCGGCGCCGGCCGGCACGCGCGTGTTCAGCCCGGAGGCGAGCTTCATCGTGACCGACATCCTCGCGGACAACAACGCGCGCACGCGCACCTTCGGCTTCGACAGCGTGCTCGCGACGCGCGCCTTCAGCGCCGTGAAGACGGGCACCAGCAAGGACATGCGCGACAACTGGGCGGTCGGTTTCACGTCGCGCTACACCGTGGGCGTGTGGGTCGGCAATGCCGACGGCGCGCCGATGTGGGACGTTTCCGGCGTGTCGGGCGCGGCGCCGGCATGGAATGCGATCGTCAGCTATCTGAACCGGCGCGCGGATAGCCGCCCTCCCCGAGCGCCCGCCGACGCGGTGACGACGCGGATCACCTATCAGAACGATATCGAGCCGGCGCGCAGCGAATGGTTCGTGCGCGGCACGCAGATGAGCACCATTGGCCTCACGGCCTACGCGGCGCAGGCGGCACGCGGCGCGCAAACCGACGCGCAATCGGCACGCATCGCCACGCCGACCGACGGCACGATCTTCGCGCTCGATCCGGATATCCCGCCCGCGCGGCAGCGCGTGTGGTTCGAGCGCGCAACGAGCGATGCGCGCCTCGCATGGCGGCTCGACGACAAGCCCTACGGGCACGACGCCCGCGCGGCGTGGCTGCCCTGGCCGGGCCGTCACGTGCTCGAACTCGTGGATGCGCGCGGCGAAGTCGTCGATAAAGTCGGCTTCGAGGTGCGCGGCGCGTTCGCGAAAACCGCCGCACCGCCATCGAAATGATCTGTCTGAATTACGTGGAAGTTTGCAGCGCGAAGCATTCCGCGGCATTTGTATGCGTGAACGCAGATAAAAAACTGCAACGTCATCCAATCGGCGTTTCGCAACGTTAAAGATTGTGCGGAAAGCGCAGTGCGCGCGGTGGGGTCGTGCACAATGCGAGCCGTTATCGTTCGGGACGATCCATGCCTTGCGGTTTTTTGCCCTATGCTTAACGGCATCTTCCCGATTGGCCTGAACTTATCGATCCGTCATTTCTTTCTCAAAGCCTGGAGTGCCGTCATGCTGAAAAAGCTGCTGATGCTGTGCTTAGCGTTCATGATGTCGATCGGTGCGGCATTCGCCGCGGTCGACGTCAATACCGCCGATCAAGCCGCGCTGGAATCCGTCAAGGGTCTGGGGCCGGTGAAGTCGAAGGCGATCATCGACGAGCGCACGAAGAACGGTCCGTACAAGGATGCCGACGATCTCGCGACCCGCGTCAAGGGTCTGGGCACGAAGTCGGTGGCGACCCTGGAGCAGAACGGCCTGACGATCGGCGGTTCTTCGCTGCCGCCGACGGGCAAGCCTGCGAAGCCCACGACGACGCAAGGCGGCAGCGCCGCGCCGAACTCGACCGTCAAGTCCTCGACGGCGGCCACCGCCGCGACGTCGCCCGCGGCCACGACGGCGCAGACGCCGGCCGCGACACCTGCCTCGGGCGCGAAGGCTTCGAAGAAGTCGAAGAAGGAAAGCGCGGCGGCAACGACAGAAAGCGCATCGGGCCCGTCTGCGGCGAGCGATGCGAAAGCCGCCAAATCGAAGAGCAGCAAGAAAGATAAGGCCGCCAGCGCCCCGGCCGCCAGCCAGTGATTCATCGGGGAACCTTGACGCAGGAAAATTGCCTTCGCGTATGACCATCGCTGAACGGCCGCTCGCGGCCGATGCCCGCGCCGCCACGTTCCGGTTTCGTCCGGATGCGGCGGCGCGAGCGAACCCACCCCGCAACCTCTCGTAGTGAGACCGCCATGAGCCTACTCGATATCCTCGCCTCCACCCTCGGCAACTCGTCGCAACAAAACGGCCAGCCGGCCCAGTCGGGACAGGCCGCGCTGATCGCGGCTGCGCTCCAGTTCATCAACAGCCAGCCCGGCGGCATCATGGGCCTGATCCAGCGCTTCCAGCAGCACGGCGCGGGCGATGTCGTCCAGTCGTGGATCGGCACCGGCGAGAACAAGCCCATCAGCCCCGATACGCTTACGAACGTGCTCGGCCACGACAATGTCGGCGCGCTCGCCCAGAAGGCAGGCGTTTCGGGCGATCAGCTCTCGGGCATGCTGGCGGCCGTGCTGCCGCATATCGTCGATCGCGCGACGCCGAACGGCGAAGTGCCGGCCGAAGGCCAGCTCGATCTGACCGGCGTGCTCGGCTCGCTCGGCGGACTGGCCGGTCTGTTCGGCAAGAGCGAAGAGCCGAAGCAGGGTTGAGCGCGGTTCGCGCAGCGTTCGTCTGATCGAAGAAAGCCCCGCAGGGAATGCACCCTGCGGGGCTTTTGCATTGCCGGGACGCATACGGATACAAGAAAAAAGGGGCAGCGGAAAAACCGCTGCCCCTTCGTCATTCGAGTCTCGTCAGCGGACGCCGACGAGATTCGCTTCCCGCCTCAATGCACCACACGATCGAACATGAACTTCCCTTCCCGCACATCGACCGGAATGACGTCCTTCGGTCCGAAGCGCCCGGCGAGAATCAGCTTGGCGACCGGATTCTCGATCTCCTGCTGAATCGCGCGCTTCAGCGGCCGCGCGCCGAACAGCGGATCGTAGCCGACCTTGCCGATTTGCTCGAGCGCCGCTTCCGACACGTCGAGTTGCATGTCGAGCTTCGCGAGACGCTCCTGCAGACGCTGCAGCTGAATCTTCGCGATCGACTCGATATTCGTGCGATCGAGCGCATGGAACACGACGACATCGTCGATCCGGTTCAGGAATTCCGGCCGGAAGTGCAGTTTCACTTCCTCCCAGACGGCGTCCTTCACCCTTTCCTGCGGCTCGCCGACCATGCCCTGGATGACTTGCGAACCGAGGTTCGACGTCATCACGATCACCGTGTTCTTGAAGTCGACGGTGCGGCCCTGGCCATCGGTCATGCGGCCGTCGTCGAGCACTTGCAGCAGCACATTGAAGACGTCCGGATGCGCCTTCTCGATTTCATCGAGCAGGATCACGCTGTACGGCTTGCGACGCACGGCTTCGGTCAGATAACCGCCTTCCTCGTAGCCGACGTATCCCGGCGGCGCGCCGATCAGACGCGCGACGCTGTGCTTCTCCATGAACTCGCTCATGTCGATGCGGATGAGATGATCTTCCGCATCGAACAGGAACGCGGCGAGCGCCTTGCACAGCTCCGTCTTGCCGACGCCCGTCGGCCCGAGGAACAGGAACGAGCCATACGGACGATTCGGATCCGACAGACCCGCGCGCGAGCGGCGAATGGCGTCCGCCACCGCGCCGATCGCCTCGTCCTGGCCGACCACGCGCTCATGCAGCTTGCTCTCGATCTGCAGCAGCTTCTCGCGCTCGCCCTGCATCATCCGCGACACGGGAATGCCGGTGGAACGCGACACCACTTCCGCGATTTCCTCCGCGCCGACCTGCGTGCGCAGAAGACGCGGACGCGTCGGGTTGTTCTGCTCCTGCGATTCGGCCTGCGTCACCTGCTTCAGACGCGCTTCGAGTTCGGGCAGCTTGCCGTACTGCAATTCGGCGACCTTTTCGAGCTTGCCTTCGCGCTGCAGACGCGTGATGTCCGCGCGCACCTTCTCGATCTCTTCCTTCAACTGCGCGCTGCCCTGCACCGCGGCCTTCTCGGCGGTCCAGATTTCTTCGAGGTCCGAGTACTCGCGGTTCAGGCGCTCGATTTCCTCTTCGATCAGCTGCAGACGCTTTTGCGATGCCTCGTCCTTCTCCTTCTTCACGGCTTCGCGCTCGATCTTCAGCTGAATGAGACGGCGGTCCAGCTTGTCCATCTCTTCAGGCTTCGAATCGATTTCCATCTTGATGCGCGACGCGGCTTCGTCGATCAGATCGATGGCCTTGTCCGGCAGGAAACGGTCCGTGATATAGCGATGCGACAGTTCCGCCGCCGCGACGATCGCCGGATCGGTGATTTCGACGCCGTGATGCAGCTCGTACTTCTCCTGCAGGCCGCGCAGGATCGCGATCGTCGCTTCCACCGACGGTTCATCGACGAGCACTTTCTGGAAGCGCCGCTCGAGCGCCGCGTCCTTCTCGATGTACTTGCGGTATTCATCCAGCGTGGTCGCGCCGATGCAATGCAGCTCGCCGCGCGAGAGCGCCGGCTTCAGCATGTTGCCCGCGTCCATCGCGCCTTCGGCCTTGCCCGCGCCGACCATCGTGTGAATTTCATCGATGAAGACGATGGTTTGCCCTTCGTCCTTCGCGATGTCGTGAAGCACGGCCTTCAGGCGCTCCTCGAACTCGCCGCGATACTTCGCGCCCGCGAGCAGCGCCGCCATGTCGAGGGACAGCACGCGCTTGCCCTTGAGCGTTTCCGGCACTTCGCCGTTGACGATGCGCTGCGCCAGCCCTTCGACGATCGCCGTCTTGCCGACGCCCGGCTCGCCGATCAGCACCGGATTGTTCTTCGTGCGGCGCTGGAGGATCTGAATGGAACGGCGGATTTCGTCGTCGCGGCCGATCACCGGATCGAGCTTGCCCGCGCGGGCGCGCTCGGTCAGATCGACGGTGTATTTCTTGAGCGCTTCGCGCTGGCTTTCCGCGTCCTGGCTGTTCACCTGCGCGCCGCCGCGCACGGCGTTGATCGCCGCTTCGAGCGCCTTTCGCGTCAAGCCGTGCTGCTTCGCGATGCGGCCCGCTTCGCCGCGGTCGTCGGCGACGGCGATCAGGAACATCTCGCTCGCGATGTAGGTGTCGTTGAGCTTTTGCGCTTCTTTGTCGGCGGCATTGAGCAGGCCCGCGAGCTCGCGGCTCACTTGAACATTGCCGTCCGTGCCCTGAACTTGCGGCAGGCGGTTGATCGCGTCGTTCAGCGATGTCTGCAGCGCCTGAACCTGCACGCCGGCGTGCGACAGCAGCGAGCGCGCGGAGCCGTCCTGCTGCGCGACGAGCGCCGCGAGCAGGTGAACCGGCTCGATGTACTGGTTGTCGCGTCCAACTGCCAGGCTTTGCGCGTCGGAGAGCGCTTCCTGGAATTTGGTGGTGAGTTTGTCGATTCTCATTTTTTGAAGCTCCAATTCTGAATACGATCAAAATGAGGCGCTTTCTGTCACTTTCAAGCGTTGTTTCGCTCGATAAGTGCACAAATTTGCTCTTCGACAATGACGGGCGCGAGCGCCCCGACTCAGGATGGACTTCCGGCCTTCACCTTTCGTTCGATGGGTTCGTCAAGAAATCGGCCCGATGCGCTCAGGAAGGCGCGCGGCTCGGTTCGAAAGTGCCCGCCGGAACCGGCGGCGCGATGGTGACGACGCCCAGCAGCCGCGCGAGCTCGTTCGCCGGCTGCGCGAGCTCGCCGACCGTGTGTTTGTCGAGTTCGGCGAGAAAGGCATCGCGCGCGGCCGCGAGCACGCCGCGCAGGCGGCAATGCGGCTGGATCACGCAGCGCTGCTGCGAGGCGGCGTTGTCACCGGCGGGTTGATCCGCGAAGCAGCCGACGATCGCAAAATCGTTCTCGGTCTTGCGCACGATGTCGCCGATCGTGAGCTCGCTCGAGCGCGCCGAAAGCCGCAGCCCGCCGTTGCGGCCGCGCACGGTTTCGACCCAGCCGAGTTCGCCGAGCTGCTGCACGATCTTCATCAGATGGTTCTTCGAGATGCCGTAGGCGTCCGAGATTTCCTGGATCGTCGAGAGCCCGGAAGGTCGAACGGAGAGGTAAAGCAGAACGCGCAGCGCGTAATCGGTATAGTCGGTCAGTCGCATGATGTCGCGCGAATGGGTTTAAGCGCCTCGGCGCATCCTCGGCGCTTTCGCAGGCAGAGGAGAACACGAGCAAGGCCCTGAAGGGACGCGGCGTCGGGTCGCACCGATGGGCAAAATCCGCGCGACGGCAAGGGAGATGACTTTCGCCCCGCCCCGCGAGGGCTAATATCCGCACGCGGGCAGCCGGAAGTGAAACCGGCACGGCGCGTCGGGCGGCCGTCGCCACGGCAACGCCCACCCGAGTATCCGATATTTTGCTTCATATTGTTGCGTTTCGTCATCAAAATCGGCCAGCGGTCAGACCGCCGGCTTCTTGCACCCCAGCATTGCCATGAATTCAGACCATCAGCCCGCGACGACCGGGCGCGACAGCGAACCCAACGAGACCAACGTGCGTGCGCTGGTCGAAGCCTTTTATCGCCGCGTCGATGACGATCCGCTCCTCGGTCCGATCTTTTCCCGCGCGCTCACGGGCCGCTGGGACGAGCATCTCGCCAAGATGACGACCTTCTGGTCGAGCCTCGTGCTCGGCTCGAAGCAATATCGCGGCAATGTGCAGGAGGCGCATCGGCCGTTCGACGATATCGAGCCGCGCCACTTCGCGCGCTGGCTGTCGCTGTTTCTGAACACCGTCGAGTCGCGCTACGAACCGGCCGCCGCCGTGCAGTTCATGGAACCCGCGCTGCGCATCGCGCAAAGCCTGCAACTCAGCAAATTCGGCTGGGATTATCAGATTCCCGTCGAGCAGCAGGAATTGCTCGCGGCGCTCAAGCGCCAGCGCACGGGCGGCGCGCCCGAGCCGCGCTTTCCCGAGCGGCCCGACGCGGAGCCGTTTCCGGCGAAGTTCGTCGGCAAATCCGTCGACGGGAAATAACGGCGCTCAGGTTCTCGTGCCTTGCCAGCGCGCAAGCGCCGCATCGTCGGATTCGCGCGCATCGACCCAGCGCTCGCCCGCCTCGGTCTTTTCCTTCTTCCAGAACGGCGCCTGCGTCTTCAGGTAATCCATCACGAAGGCGCACGATTCGAACGCCTCCCCGCGATGCATCGCCGTCGTCGCGACGAGCACGATCTGATCGAGCGGCTTGAGTTTGCCCACGCGATGCACGATCAGCACGTCCGAGCCGCGCCAGCGCTCGCGCGCCTGATCGGCGATCGCTTCCAGCGACTTTTCCGTCATACCGGGATAGTGCTCGAGCTCCATCGTCTCGACGGCGCTGCCTTCGTTCAGATCGCGCACCGTGCCGACGAAGCACGCGACCGCGCCGACTTTCGGATTGTCGGCGCGCAACGCGGCCACTTCGGCGCTGATGTCGAAATCGGCTTCCTGAACGCGGATTTTCGAACGCGTGGCCATGTCAGCCGCCCGTGACCGGCGGAAAAAACGCGACCTCGCAGCCCTCGGTGATGCGCTGCGATGGATTCGTCATCACGTGATTGCAGGCCATGCGCAGTGCGCGGCCCTCGGCGAGCGTCTCCGCCCACGCGCCGCCGCGCATGCGCAGCCACGCGCGCACGTCGCCGACGTTGACCACGGTGTCCGGCACGCTGACCGTTTCGTTCGCGACGCCCAGCGCCTCGCGCACACTCGCAAAAAATCTCAGTTCGACTTTCATGTCCAGCTCGTCCTTACCGCATCAGTTCTGAAAATGGGATGAAGCGCACGATCTCGCCCTCGCTGATCGCATGATTCGGCGGATTGTCGATGAGACCATCGCCCCAGACCGTCGATGTCAGCACGGCCGAGCTCTGGTTCCCGAAGAGATCGAGCCCGCCCGCCTCGTTCACGCGCGCGCGCAGGAATTCGTTGCGGCGGTCGCCTTTCTTCTGGCTGAAGTCGGCGCGCATCGAATAGACGCGCGGCGTGACGTTCTTCACGCCCGCGAGCCGCAGCAGGAACGGCCGCACGAACAGCAGGAACGTGCAGAAGCTCGACACAGGGTTGCCCGGCAGACCGATGAAAAACGCCTCCTCGCCCGCCGATTCGCCGCGCCGCACCGCGCCGAACGCGAGCGGCTTGCCCGGTTTCATCGCGATCTGCCACATCGAAATGCGCCCTTCGGCCTCGACCGCCGGCTTCACGTGATCCTCCTCGCCGACCGACACGCCGCCGCACGTCAGGATGAGATCGTGGTCGGCCGCCGCGCGCCGCAGCGTCTCGCGCGTCGCGTCCAGCCGGTCCGGCACGATGCCGAGATCCGTGACCTCGCAGCCGAGCTTCGCGAGCAGCGCGCGCAGCGTGAAGCGGTTGGAGTTATAGATCGCGCCGGGTTCGAGCGGCTCGCCGGGCATGCGCAATTCGTCTCCGGTGAAGAAGATCGCGACGCGCACCGGGCGCACGACGTCGAGCTCTGCGCAGCCGACCGATGCCGCGAGCCCGAGCGCCTGCGGCGTGAGGCGCGTACCCGCCGGCAGGATGACCGAATCGCGCGTGATATCCGCGCCCTGCCGCGTGATCCATTCGCCCGGCGCGGGCGCCTGCGCGAACGCGACGCGTCCGTCGTCGGACACTTGCGCCATTTCCTGCATCACGACCGCGTCCGCGCCTGGCGGCACCGTCGCGCCGGTGAAGATGCGCGCCGCCGTGCCTGCCGCGAGCGGCTCGGCCGCGTGGCCCGCCGGAATGCGCTGCGACACCGGCAAGGCAACGCTCGCGCCTTCGCCCGCGCCGGCGAGATCGGCGGCGCGGACCGCGTAGCCGTCCATCGAGCTGGTGTGCATCGGCGGGACGTCGAGCGGCGAGGTCACGTCGGCGGCGAGCACGCGATGCAGCGCATCGAGCGTGTCGACGCGCGCGCGGCCGTCCACCTGACGCGCGGCATCGAGCAGACGGCTGAGCGCCTCGGCGGTGGCGAGCATCGGGGGACGGCTGGAAGCGGCGGGCGTGGATGACATGGAGTTCGCTTCGGGCGCGCGATGCGCCCTGATTTTGAAAATGGAGACGGTAATCCGGTCAACTATTGTAACGAGAAGGCAGGCGTCGCACGCTTTGTCCCGAGGAAGCCGTCCATGCGAGAAAACCGATGCCCGCGTCGCGCCGAAGCGCCTCAAAGCCGCCGCGGGGCGGTGATACACTCGCACCACACTTCCCACGTCCATCTCCATGAAATTCTGTTCCGTCTGCGGCCACGAGGTCGGCCTGGCCATTCCGCCCGGCGACAATCGCGAGCGCTTCGTCTGCAACAACTGCGGCACCGTTCACTATCAGAATCCGCGCAACGTCGTGGGCACCGTGCCGGTGTGGGACGACAAGGTGCTGCTGTGCCGCCGCGCGATCGAACCGCGCTACGGTTACTGGACGCTGCCCGCGGGCTTCATGGAAATGCAGGAGACGACGAGCGAAGGCGCCGCGCGCGAAACGCTCGAGGAAGCGGGCGCTCGCGTGGAGATCCAGAGCCTCTTCACGCTGCTCAACGTGCCGCACGTGCATCAGGTGCATCTCTTCTATCTCGCGCGGCTGCTCGACATCGAAGTCGATCCCGGCGAGGAGAGCCTGGAAGTGAAGCTCTTCGACGAGAGCGAGATTCCGTGGGACGAGATCGCCTTCCCGACCGTCGGCCAGACCTTGCGCTTTTTCTTCGCCGACCGCGCCGCGGGCAACTTCACGCTGCATACGGGCGACATCTTCCGCACGCTGCGCGACGGCTGATCGCACGATCCCACGCGGTCTCAAGTTTCAAGCACGAAACCTGCTTTCCCGAGAACATGGTTCCCTGGCTCGCCGACGAAGATCCCTTTCCGCCCATCGAGCGCGCGCTCGGCGCATCGAGCGGCGCGCCGGGTTTGCTCGCCGCGAGCGCGGATCTTTTGCCGTCACGTCTCATCGACGCTTACGGACGCGGCATCTTCCCGTGGTACTCGGACGGCCAGCCCGTGCTCTGGTGGAGTCCCGATCCGCGCATGGTGCTCTATCCGGCCGAGTTCAAGGTGTCCGATTCGCTGCGCAAGACGCTGAAGCGCGTGGTGCGCGATTCCGTCTGGGAGATCCGCGTCGACCACGACTTTCCGGGCGTGATGCGCGCCTGCGCCGACACGCCCCGCGAGGGCCAGCGCGGCACGTGGATCACCTCGGACATCGTGGATGCCTACACGACGCTGCATCGCGCGGGCAACGCGCACAGCGTCGAAACGTGGCACGACGGCGTACGCGTGGGCGGGCTGTACGGCGTGTCGTTCGGGCGCATGTTCTTCGGCGAATCGATGTTCGCGCACCGGACCGATGCATCGAAAATCGCGCTCGCGGCGCTCGTCGGACACTTGCGCCGCAACAAAATAGAGATGATAGACTGCCAGCAGAACACGTCGCATCTGGCGTCGCTGGGAGGCCGCGAGATTCCCCGCCGCGCGTTCGTCACGCATCTCAGACGGGCCACGGCGCAACCCGCGATCGGCTGGCGCTTCAATAAATCCGTCCTTCTCGACGTGCTGGCACGCTGATCGCTCATAGCGTCACGCCTTTTTAGCGACACACGAATGCAGCCGCCAGGCGCGCCCGAACGCGCGCGCCGGCCGCCAACGACGAGACGACGCCTGCGAGAGCCGCCAACGTGACACACCCGAACGAGCTGCCGCTGTCACCGCTTTCCGCGCTGCAATTCTATGCAACAGCGCCCTATCCTTGCAGCTATCTGGAAGGGCGCGTCGCACGCTCGCAGGTCGCCACGCCGAGCCATCTGATCAACTCCGACGTCTACACCGAACTCGTGAAAGCCGGCTTCCGGCGCTCGGGCGTGTTCACGTATCGCCCGTATTGCGATGGCTGCCGCGCCTGCGTGCCGGTGCGCGTGCCGGTCGCGCGCTTCGTGCCGAACCGCGCGCAGCGCCGCGTGTGGAAGCAGCACGGCGATCTGGTGGCGAGCGTCGCGCCGCTGCATTACGACGAAGAACATTACGCGCTGTATATGCGCTATCAGTCGGCGCGGCACGCGGGCGGCGGCATGGACCGCGACAGCCGCGATCAGTACGAGCAGTTTCTGCTGCAAAGCCGGATCAACTCGCGCCTCGTCGAGTTCCGCGAGCCGGGCGATCCGGCGCATCCCGACGAGCCGGGCGAGCTGCGCATGATCAGCATGATCGACATCCTCGGCGACGGGCTTTCGTCGGTGTACACGTTCTTCGAGCCGGACATGCCGAAGACGAGCTACGGCACGTTCAACATCCTCTGGCAGATCGAGCAGGCGAAGAGCCTCGATCTGCCGCACGTCTACCTCGGCTACTGGATCCGCGAAAGCGAGAAGATGGCGTACAAGGCCAATTTCCGGCCGCTGGAAGGGCTGATCGACGGCCGCTGGACGCTGCTCGATCCGGTGAACACGCAATCCGCCGGCACGCTGCCGATGCCCGGGCGCATCCACTCGCCCGACCAGCCGAAATAACCCGTCGCGCGGCCCGGACCGGCGCCGCGGACAAAGCCGCTAAAATAGCGGTCTTAAAAAAATTCGCCCTCGCCGGCTTTCATTTCGTGTTCAGTTCCCTCTATCCGCTCGCGCGTTCGCATCTCTTCAAGATGGACGCGGAAGACGCGCATCACCTGACGCTGCGCATGCTGGGCGCGGCCGGCCGCACCGGTCTCGCCGGCATGCTCGCCACGCACGGCCCCGATTCGCCGCGCACCGTCATGGGCCTCACGTTCCGCAATCCGGTCGGGCTCGCGGCCGGTCTCGACAAGGACGGCGCGTGCATCGACGGGCTCGCCGCGCTCGGCTTCGGCTTCATCGAAGTGGGCACCGTCACGCCGCGCGCGCAGCCAGGCAATCCGCGCCCGCGCATCTTCCGGCTGCCGGAGGCGAACGCGCTCATCAACCGGATGGGCTTCAACAATCGCGGCGTCGATCAGTTCGTCGCGAACGTGAAGGCCGCGCGCTATCGCGGCGTGCTGGGGCTGAACATCGGCAAGAATGCCGATACGCCGATCGAGCGCGCCGCCGACGACTATCTCTACTGCCTCGAGCGCGTCTATCCGTTCGCGAGCTATGTGACGATCAACATTTCGTCGCCGAACACGAAGAATCTGCGGCAATTGCAGGGCGCGGGCGAGCTGGATTCATTGCTCGGCGCGCTCAAGGAGAAGCAGCAGCGCCTGTCCGACCTGCACGGCAAGCTCGTGCCGCTCGCGCTCAAGATCGCGCCCGATCTCGACGACGAGCAGATCAAGTCCATCGCGGGCACGCTGCTGGCTCATAGAATCGACGGCGTGATCGCGACGAACACCACGCTTTCGCGCACCGCCGTGACCGGCATGAAGCACGGCGACGAAGCCGGCGGGCTGTCCGGCCGCCCGGTCTTCGATGCGTCGAACGAAGTGATCCGCAAGCTGCGCGCGGAAGTCGGCGCGGACGTGCCGATCATCGGCGTGGGCGGCATCTTCTCGGGCGAGGACGCGCGCGCGAAGCTGGCGGCGGGCGCATCGCTCGTGCAGATTTACACGGGGCTGATCTATCGCGGTCCCGCGCTCGTGAAGGAGTGCGTCGAAGCGCTCGCGTGATACCGCCGAACGCGCATATAGACATAAGCAAACGGTATGACGCGGCGATTGTGCTTTCACTATGATCGCCGCATATAACAAGGACGCTGTGCCCATCAAGAGGAAAACAACACAATGAAACTGTCCACGCTCAAGAAGCTCGTCGCCGCCAGCCTGATCGGCGCATCATTCACCGCCGTCACCACCGCCGCCCACGCGGAAGACCTGCTCGATCAGGTCAAGCAGCGCGGCACGCTGCGCGTCGGTCTCGAAGGCACCTTCCCGCCGTTCAACTCGAAATCGCCGAGCGGTGAGCTGGTCGGCTTCGATGTCGATATCGCCAAGGCCGTCGCCGCCAAGCTCGGCGTGAAGCCCGAGTTCATCACGACCGAATGGAGCGGCATCATCGCCGGTCTGCAGGCGGGCAAGTTCGATGTGATCGTGAACCAGGTGGGCATCACCGATGCGCGCAAGCAGACGCTCGATTTCTCTCCCGCGTACACGTACTCGAACGCGCAGCTGATCCAGCGCAAGGACGACACGCGCGAGTTCAAGTCGCTCGAAGAGCTGAAGGGCAAGAAGCTGGGCGTTGCGCTGGGCACGAACTACATGGACATGGCGAAGGCGGTTCCCGGCATCGACGTGAAGACGTACCCGGGTGCGCCGGAATATCTGCGCGATCTCGCCGCGGGCCGCCTGGATGCCGCGCTCAACGACCGTCTGATGCTCGCGTATCTGACGAAGAATTCGAACCTGCCGCTGCGTCCGGGCTCGAACGTCGGCGCGGGCAATCCGTCGGGCATTCCGTTCAAGAAGGATAATCCGAAGTTCGCGAAGGCGATCGCCGACGCGATGACCCAGCTCGAAGCCGACGGCACCTTCACGAAGATCTCGGACAAGTGGTTCGGCATCGACGTGACGAAGCCGGCGAAGTAATTCGCGGCCTCTGAAGGCCGACGGGGCGGCATCGTCTGTCGATGCCGCCCTTCGTTTTTTCTTCACCGGTTTATGATGTGCCGGATTTTCCCATTCGGCCCGTTCCGTTCTTTCATCGCTTTCGGTTCATGTCCACGACATCCCTGCTCGTTCAATCGGCGCCCGTGCTGGCGCAAGGCGCGCTACTGACGATCAAGTTCGCGCTCTATTCGATGTTCTTCGGCCTCATCGCGGCCGTCGTGCTGGCGTTGATGGGCATCAGCCAGAATCGCGCGCTCGTCGCGATCGGGCGTGCCTATGTGAGCGTGATGCGCGGCACGCCGCTGCTCGTGCAGATCTTCGTGATCTATTACGGCCTGCCGAGCGTCGGCATCTCGCTCGAGCCGACGCCGGCCGGTGTGATCGCGCTGTCGGCGAATGTCGCCGCGTATCTGTCGGAGAGCATGCGCGGCGCGATTCTCGGCATCCACACCGGGCAATGGCTCGCCGCGTACAGCCTCGGGCTGTCGCGCGCGCAGACGCTGCGTTATGTGATCGGGCCGCAGGCGCTGCGCATCGCGGTGCCGAGCCTGTCGAACAGTCTTATCAGTCTGATCAAGGACACGTCGCTCGTGTCGGTGATCACCGTGACCGAGCTTTTGCGCAGCGCGCAGGAAGTGATCGCGGCGACCTATCAGCCGTTGCCGCTCTATCTCGCGGCAGCGTTCGTCTACTGGATCCTGTGCAGCGTGCTCGAATTCGTGCAACGGAAATTCGAGCGGCGTCTCGCGCTGCCCGGACGTCACTGAGAAACGAAAAAGCCGCTGTAAAAAGCGGCTTTTTCGTATCAGTCGGTCTCGAAGGGAAAGCGCAGCTTCAAATCGCGCCGCGCCGCATCGATGATCGCGATCATGCGCATCGACATCGCGTGCGGCATGATCGGGCTCTCCGTTTCTCCGGCGCGCAGCAGCTCGCAGAAATGCGCGGTTTCGTAGTTCAGGCCGCCGCCCGTGAAAGGCTCGTCGAGCTCGATCTTGCGGCCGTCCGTGTACGCGATCGTCGCGCGCACCGGATTCCACCAGTTCTCGTGGATCGCCACCGTGCCGAGCGTGCCGCCGATCAGCGCGTCGCCGCGGCCTTGCAGGTCGAGCCCGCAGAACAATTGCGCGATGCCGCGTTCGTGGCGCACGTTAAGGCTCGCAAATACGTCGACGCCGGTTGCGCCCAGGCGCCCGATGGTCTGCACGTCCAGCGCCTCGCCCAGCCAGTCGACCGCGAGAAACGCCTCGTAGATGCCGATGTCGAGCAGCGCGCCGCCGCCCGCTTCCAGCGAGAACGACGGATGATCGAGCGGCACATTCGCGATCGAGCAGCCCGCGCGCACGAGCCCGATCTCGCCGATCGGATCGTTCTTCAGATGTTCGCGCAGCCGCCGGTAGAGCGGATAGAACGGCGGCTTCATCGCCTCCATGAAGAGCAGTTTCGCCGCACGCGCCGCATCGATCATGCGTTGCAGGTCGCGCGCATTGACGGCGGCGGGCTTCTCGCACAGCACGGGCTTGCCCGCCGCGAAGGCGCGCAACGCGTACTCCGCGTGACTGTCCTGCAAGGTGGCGATGTAAAGCGCGTCGATGTGCCCGAGCATCGCATCGAAGGCGTCGAAAGCGCGCGCATCGAATGCGCCGGCCAGCGCGTGCGCGGGCTCCGCGCGCCGCGACCAGACGCCCGCGAGCCGCGCGCCTTCGACATGGGCGAGGCCGTCGGCGAAGCGCCGCGCGATGCGTCCCGCGCCGACGATGCCCCAGCGTATCGTCGCTCCGTTGATGTTCGTATCGGTCAAATCCTGCCTCCGTGCGCAATGTTCGTCGTGCGACGCATTGTGCCTCATTGCATCGTATGACGAAGCCGCGCGGCGCCATGAACGGCAAAAAGCCGGGACAGGTCCCGGCTTTCTGCTCGCGGCGTTCCAGTCGACCGACGCTTAAGACCGCCTCATGCGCCCGCGGATGCGTTCACGTTCGGCGAGGCGGGCTGGCTGCTCACGCGCTCCAGCGAGAACGCGCGGCCCACTTCCTCCGCGGCCAGATCGACGAGCGCGCGCGTCGCGGCTTCGGCAGCCGCGGGGTCCTTCGACTCGATCGCCTCGACGACGCTCTTCTGCGCCGCGAGCGTCGCCTCGCGCACGGACTCGATGCCGTCGACGATCGGATTCACCGTCACGAGCGCACCGCGCACGATCGCCGTCATCTGACGAAAGAACTGGTTGCCGCTCGCCGCGACGATGCGCGTGTGCAGCACCTCGTCGGCGGCCTGATACTCCGGCTCGCCTACCTGCAGGCGCGAGAGCGTGTCGAACGCGTCGCGGATGCCGGCGATCTCGTCGGGCGTCGCGCGCGCGGCGGCGAGGGCTGCCGCGCGCGGCTCGATCAGCATGCGGAATTCGATTACATCGCGCAAAAATGTCTGATCCGGCTTCGCGCGAAATCGCCAGCTCACCACATCTTCGTCGATGAGACGCCAGTCGCTCATCGGACGAATACGCGTGCCGGTTTTCGGCCGCACGTCCAGCATGTGCCGCGCGAGCAGCATCGAGAGCGCCTCTCGCATGACGGTGCGGCTCACGTCGAACTCCTTCGAGAGGATGTCCTGCGGTGGCAGTATCGCGCCATATTTCTGCTCGACGATCCCCGAGACGAGTCCATCCATGACCTTCGCCACCAGCGATCGCTCTTTGTTGTCATCCATCTCGCTTCTCCCCTCTTCGCCTGTTCCGTAGCCGTGTGTATGAGCGCATCGCTTTCGCTTCCCCGGACTGCGAAAGGCACGACGGGTTCCCGACAGGTCATTCGTCGTGCTCGATACGTTGCGTCTTCGCTGCGCCGAATGCCAGTTAGGAATTTCCTTAAAGGGTAATCCCTCTGACCTCTGCGTCGATGTTTCGTTTTCTTCTTCTTACCGCTGCACGTGCATCCGCTGCGCTCGCGCCGCGCGCGCGCCGGCATTCATCAGGGAAACTGAAGAATGGCGGCAGCGCTGCGCGGCGCAAGCGTTTTTTGTGGCCCCTTTCGATGTCGTCGGACCGATCATGTACTCATTTGAGCAAGCATCTCGTATGCGTTCTGTGCGAACGCGAACGGAAGCTTGATGCGATATGGCTTTTGTATGATCCGACGGTTGGAACGAAAGTACCGTGGAGCGGCGCGGCGCGGGGATTCGTCAGGCCTATGCTTAAACCGCGCCATCTGGTGCGCGCGTGCGTCGCGCGTCGATTGTCATTTGCTCGCGGCGCACCGATTCCCGCTCCGCCAGCGTGTGTTGATAGACCGCCATGTACTCGCTGCACACTCTCTCGACGGAAAGTTGCTGCAGATTCTGCCGCGCGCGCGACGCGAACTGTCCGCGCGCCTGTCCGTCGAGCAGCAGCCAGTGCAGTTTCGCCGCCGCCTGAGCGACATCGCCCTCGGGCACGAGCACGCCCGCTGCGCCGTCGTCGAGCATTTCGGGAATACCGCCCACGCGTGTCGCGACGATCGCACAACCCGCCTCGCGCGCCTCGGCGATCACGAGCGGGCCGGGATCCTGTCGCGACAGCAGCGCGAAGACATCGGCGCTCGCGAAATACGGCCGCGCATCGGCGATGAATCCGGTGAAGTGCGTCGCCGCCGCGATGCCGAGCTCGTCCGCGAGCGCTTCGAGCGAGCCGCGATCGGGGCCGTCGCCGACGAGATAGAGATGCGGCTCGGCCAGGAAGTCGCGCTCCTGCGCGGACTGCTCGCGCACGAGCGCGAACGCATGCAGCAGATCCGCGATGCCTTTCCGGCGATACATGCCCGCCACGCAGACGATGTTCGGATGCCTGAGGCGCACCGGCTTCGCGGCGGGCCGGCACACGAGCCGCGGCGCGCCCACCGCGCCGTTGAGCACGACCGACATGCGCTCGGGCCCGATGCCGCGCGCCTCGAGATCCATCGCGACCGCGCGGCTCACGGCCACCATGCGATCGCCCGTGCGCACCAGCGACGCGCTTTTCTGCAGTTCGTGATGAACGGTCGTGACGAGCGCGAAGCGGCGCCGCATGCTGCCGAAGCGCGAAATGAGCGCGCCGGTCATCATGTGCGCGTGCACGATGTCGGGATCGAAACGATCGATGAGACGATTGAAGCCCGCGATCATCGACGGCACGCGCCACGGCTGCCGCGACTGCTGCAGCGGAATATGCGTGATGCCGTGACGTCGCAACAGCGGCTCGAAGCCGCCGCCGGACGACGCGACGATCACGTCCTGGCCCATGCGCGCCTGCACGCAGGCGAGATCCACCATCAGGTTGACGGTGCCGTTGCCGATCGTCTGCGCGTGATTGGCGAGATGGACTATTCGCATGAGAAGAGCTTTTTTCGTGCGCGCGCCGGCGCATGCCGGCGGCGTTGATTCTTATTGTGTCGAGGCCGCGTTCCGAGGCGGCGTGCGCCGCGCTCTTTCGTCGTTATTGCCTCGATGCCCGATGGTCCACGCCTGAAACTGCTGCTGACCGCTGTCCTGCGCTTTTTTCCGATGCGCGCGCCGCCATGTGACGCCCGCAGCGGATCTCCCGTGGCGCTTAAAGCAACTCGTACGTGGTCGCGTTTTCGCGCGAAGCGAACTGCACGGCGCCCGCGCCGAGCGCTTCACGCGGCTGCCTGCTCTTTCTCGTCAGACCGATGTACGGCATGCCGTGCTCGAGAAACGGACCTTCGGTCTTGCGGAACCCGAATGCTTCATAAAAACCGCGCAGGCTCACCGGCGCGGTCAGGCGCACGCCACGGCCAGGCCAGCGTTCGGCGGCCACCGCGAGCACGCGCTCGATCAGCGCGTGCGCCGTGCCGTCGCCGCGGCGCAGCGGGCTCGTCAAGATCTTGTCGACCACCACTTCGGGATCTTCTGCATCGCCGCCGTGAATGCGCGCATAGGCGAGCACGGGCATCGAACGGCTCATATCTTCTGCTGCGAATACATGCGTGCCTGTTTCATCGCGGCCATCCGGATCGAGATGGACATGCGACTGTTCGACGACGAACACCGCACTGCGCGCGCGCAATATCAAATAAAGCTCCCGCGCAGTGAGCTGTTCGAAATCCAGGGTTTTCCAGTTCATCGATTATCTCCATGCTTTGCCGGTAATTGCCGGCGTTACGACGATTGAACGTTACTTTCCGACCGGCTGAAAATCAGTGCGCCATCGCACCGACCCACGCCGCACCGGCCTTTCAAATAAGTGGGACCACACGCAAAAAGGCGTCCCGGGGAAAAAGACGCCTGCCCGACGATCAGAAACGAACCACGCGACAGCCCTTGCTACGGGCCGCCGCGTGCGCTCGCACGCGTCGATAGCGCTCGCGTAATACGGCACCTTCATGGGAAAATCACAATGCATACCGCCATCGAACGCGACAGAGACGCACAACAAGCACATTCGCTCCGACGCGCATGCGGTATCGGATGCCGGCGTTCCCGGCCCGAGGTCACGGCATGAGCGCGTTCCACACGAGCGGTGTGACGAATTCCGGCGCGAGTCGTTCCCGCGTCGTGTCACTCGATCCTCTGCGCATGCGTGCGCGGCGGCATCATGCGCACGCGCTGCATCGCGGCGAGCGCATCTGGCGCGAAGGCGTCGCGCCCATCGATCTGTGGATAGAACTCCTGCACGGCAACGGCCTCGAACCGCGCGCGGCGCTCGCATGCACCGTTGCGCAGGACTTCGAAGACGATCAGTTCACGCTCGGCAAGCTGCCGCCGGAAGACATCGAAAAGCTTTACGGCCTGCAGGTGCAGGAGCTTTCGGTATTCGATTCGCTCGAGGAGCGCGCGCTCGTGCAGACGCGCCGCTCGAACACCGTGCTCATCGAAGTCGATGCGTTCTTTCTGCCCGACATGCGCGCGGGTTCATATCATCGCGAACATGCGAAGACGACCATCGGCATCGATGTGATCGATCCCGACGCGCGGCGTCTCGGCTACTTTCATCACACGGGTTACCACCTGCTCGATGGCGACGATTACGACGGTGTACTGCGCGTCGATGCGGCGCATGACGCCGATGCGACGGCGCAGCAGGCGCTCTTTCCGCACGTCGAATTCGTCAAGCGCGTAAGAGATGCGCTTTCGGGCACGCCGCTCGCCGAAGTTTCGGCGGATCTTTTGTGCGCCCATTTGCTGCGGCGCCCGCTGCAGAGTCCCATCGCCCGCTGGCGCGCGGCCTTTCCCGAGCATGTCGATACGATGCTTTCGCGCGGCGAATCTTATGCGCGTCTCTATGCGTTCAACATGATGCAGCAGCTCGGCGCGAACTTCGAACTGCTCGCGCATTATCTCCAATGGATGCGTGAACAAGGGTTCGACATTCCCGTTCAGACGCATGCGGGCGCGCGCAAGATCGCGAGCGAAACGATGGTCATGCAATGCCGTCTTGCGCGTGCGCTTTCGCATGGACGTCGTGAGATGTGCGATGCATCCTTCGACGTGATCGCAGAAGCATACGATCGCGTCATTCCTCCTCTCGCCGATATCATCTGCTGACCGATTCGGACGCGTGTCCGAATGGCGCGCCTTTGCGCTTTCCAGCAAACGCTTGCAGATAAAAAACATATTCGATGCCCTATTTCAAGGGCTTTTTCATTCGCTTACGTTGCCGAGGCATATTCGGTGGTTATGTCCTCGCGATGTCTTCACCGCGATTCGCTCATCATCATTTCGCGCTCCTTAATCGGTTCCGCATGAAATTGTCCCCGATGAAACATTTCGCGGCGCTTTTCCGGAAGCCGAATAGCGGTGCTGCATTCATCGGTCCGACAATACGCGCGCAAACGTTTTACGGCCGGACGCCTTCCGGCGGCGGCTCGTCCGATTCGCTGCAAGCCCCGTGTAGAGGACCTCACGGGCGCTCACGTGCTTCCTACGCGCGAACGGACGTGGTTTCGCCTGCGGATTTTTCAGAACGTGCAATGGGCGCTCCGTATTCAGCTCATGCAACGCCTCGCGGCCGATTTTTTGCGTTCCTCGCAAAGCCCCGTCCAGCAAGGCTTCGCGCGAAATCAAGTGCGGTCGAATATCACGCGCGTTCGTTAGCCCACCGAGCGCATGGAACACAGATGAATCATTTTTCATTGTCCCTACGAAAGGAGGTCGACTGTCGAAGGGATGTCGACCTGTGAGGCTTGTCGCACGGTGGTCAGAAAAGCCCGAACCTCCAATCGGGGGGATTGCGCTGATGAAACTCATCGGGGCATGCGCGCATTCCTAAGACCACCACCGTTCAAGACTGAAACAAAAACGCTGCGCTGCGCTGCATCACGAAAAGTACATCGGCAATGAGGCCTTGCCAGCATTGAGATTGCACGCACTGGCATAGTCCTCGCTATTAGAGACGCGCAACCCGAAGCGACGCTGACTACTAAATCAAATTCAGGCGCGGGACGGGCTGCTACGGGGCTGGCGTGAAAGCTTGTTCATGCCAGTAAATAAAAATTGAAGCGCCACGCGCGAAGTTACGAGAGAGAACGAATCATGCTGACCCTCCAGTCCGACCTGCACGGCAATCACCTGCTCGGCGCACTGCCGGCGAACGAATGGCAAGCACTCACGCCGCATCTCGAACTCGTACAACTGCGCACTGAACAATTGCTCTGCGATTCCGGTCAACGCATTCACCACGTCTATTTCCCGACGACGGCCATCATCTCCCTGCTGCACACGATGGAAGACGGCGGCTCGGTCGAAATTGCCGCGGTGGGCCGCGAAGGCATGACGGGCGTGCCCGTCCTGACCGGCGGCGAAACGATGCCGACGCGCGTGCAGGTGCAGTGCCCGGGCTTCGCGTATCGCATGAGCGCGCAAGCCCTGCGCGAGCAGTTCGGCCGCTCGGACTTCCTGCGCCGCCTGATGCTGCTCTACATGCAGGCGCTTCTGACGCAGGTCGCGCAGACGGCGGCGTGCAACCGGCATCACTCGCTAAACAAGCAACTTTGCCGCTGGCTGCTGATCGAAATCGATCGTACCGCGTCGAACGAGCTGCAGGTCACGCAGCAACTCATCGCCGACATGCTGGGCGTGCGGCGCGAAGGCGTCACCGAAGCGGCGGGCAAGCTTCACGACGCCGGTCTCATTCATCACAGCCGCGGCTGCATCAAGGTCGTGGATCGCGAGGGCCTCGAAGCACGCGCATGCGAGTGCTACGGGCTCGTCAAGCGGGAGTTCGACCGACTACTCCCGCGTCTTCGTGCAACCGAGGCGGCATCGGCCTCGAGCGTTTAATGGTCTGGATTAATGCAAGAAAAAAATCACGATTTGTTTGCTTGGCTGGCACGTTGTCTGGATGTAAGTCTCATCATTGCGGGCGGATTGATCGCGCATGACGTACGCTTCTCGTCGCTGGATGTCAGCGATATCGAAAGGCTGCTGATCGCGTTCAACTCCGCGCTCGCCCTCCTCCTCTTCCCCGCATTCGGCGTGTATGAAACCTGGCGCGGCAAGCCGTTCGCCATGATGCTCGCGCGCGTCACGCTCGCGTGGATGGCGGTGGTCGCGGCAGGCCTTCTGCTCGCGTTCACGCTGCATCGGATGGATGCGGTGTCGCGCCTCTGGTTCGCGTATTCGACGATCATCTCCGGCGCGCTCGTCATCGCGGCGAAACTCGTGGTGTATTCGGCATTGCGCCTGATGCGCGGGCGCGGCCTGAACCAGCGCACCGTGGCGATCGTCGGCGCGCAAGGCTTTTCGCGCACCCTGCTCGCGCATCTGAGCAGCACGCCGGAGCAAGGTTTCACGCCCGTGTGCGTTCTCGATACGACCGGCGACGAAGAACTGCACGCGGCCGGCGTCGACGCCGGCGACGTCCCGACGACCGCAATCGGCGTGCGAGGCAATCGTTTGCCTGTGCTGAACGACTTCGACGAGCTCGTCGACAAGGTGCGCGACGAGGAGATCAACGAAGTGTGGCTCGCGCTGCCGCTGTCGCAGGAGCACACGATTTACCGCTTCGTGCATGCGCTGCGCCACGATTTCGTGAATCTGCGGCTGATTCCGGATACGCGCAGCATCTCGCTCTTCAATCATTCGATGACCGATGTCGCCGGCCTCGCCACCATCAACCTGACGACATCGCCCGTCAGCACCTTGCAGATGTGGCCGAAGATGATCTTCGACCGTCTGTTCGCGGCGACGGCGCTGCTCGCGCTCTCCCCGCTCCTGATTGCGATCGCGATCGCGGTGAAGGGGACGTCGAAGGGCCCGGTGTTCTTTACGCAGCACCGCAAGGGCGCGGACGGGCGGCCGTTCCGCATCTACAAGTTCCGCTCGATGGCGGTGCACCAGGAAAACACGGGCAGCGTCACGCAGGCGACGCGCAACGATCCGCGCGTGACGAAGGTCGGCGCGTTTCTGCGGCGCACGAGCCTCGACGAGCTGCCGCAGTTTCTGAATGTGCTGTTCGGGCACATGTCGGTGGTGGGTCCCCGTCCGCATGCACTGGAGCACGACGATCTCTACAAGGATCTCGTCTACGGCTACATGTTCCGCTACCGCATCAAGCCGGGCATCACGGGTTGGGCGCAGGTGAACGGCTATCGCGGTGCGACGGAGAAAGTCGAGAAGATGCAGAGCCGCGTGAAGTTCGACCTTTTCTACATCGACAACTGGTCGTTCTGGTTCGACATCAAGATCGTCGCGATGACGATGTTCAAGGGATTCATCGGACGCAACGCGTATTGATCCTGTCCTGGACGTAAAAAAGCCCGGCGATGCGAGTCGCCGGGCTTATTGCTTTGCCTTGCCGCGTGTCCGACTTACTTGTAGTCGATCCGCTCGACGCCCGTTTCGGTGCCGAGCAGACAGATATTCGCGCCGCGCGCCGCGAACAGCCCGACGGTCACGACGCCCGGCCACGCGTTGATCTGCGCTTCGAGCGCGCGCGGATCGGTGATCGACAGCGCCTTCACGTCGATGATTTCGTTGCCGTTATCGGTGATGTAGGGCGAGCCGTCCTTCGTCACGCGCAGCACAGGCACGCCGCCGAGCGCGGCGAGCTTGCGGCCGATCGCGGTGCGCGCCATCGGCACGACTTCGACGGGCAGCGGGAACGCGCCCATCACCGGCACGCGCTTGCTCGCATCGGCGATGCACACGAACACGTCCGCCACCGACGCGACGATTTTCTCGCGCGTGAGCGCGCCGCCGCCGCCCTTGATCATCGCGCCGCTGGCGTCGATTTCGTCGGCGCCGTCGACATAGATGGAGAGCGACTCGATGTCGTTCAGGTCGAACACCTTGAAGCCGTGCGATTCGAGGCGCGCGGTGGTCGCGACCGAGCTGGACACCGCGCCGCGATAACGCGCCTTCGATTTCGCGATGGCGTCGATGAAGCAATTGGCCGTCGATCCGGTGCCGACGCCGATGATCGCGCCCTCCGGCACGTTCGCGTTCACGTAGTCGGCGGCGGCCTGGCCGACCAGTTGCTTGAGTTCGTCTTGAGTCATGGGAGCGGTGCTGCTTATCGGAGAAAACTGAGATTTTATCGGAGCGCGGGAGACGTCCGTGCGGATCATGCAATCGCGCGCAGGAAACCGAGCGGATCGTGCGTGCGCGCGACCGACGCGATGAACGCGAACACGAGGATCGCCAGCACGCCATAGACGGCGCGCGCGCCCTTCGTGCGGCCGCGCTTCAACGCGAGCGTGCCGAGCACGATATAGACGACGAGGCACGCGATTTTCGCGCCGAGCCACGCGGCGTTCGCGGAAAAGCCGATGATCGCGACCAGCGCGATGGCGCTCGCGAGCAGCAGCGTGTCGATGATGTGAGGCAGGATTTTCGTCGCGCGCGCGGCGAGCAGGCGCGAATCCGTCAGCATCCAGATCCAGCGCAGCACGAATCCGGCGATGGAAAGGCCGGCGCACGTCATGTGGATCGCGCGCAGCGGCAGGAAGTAGTCGCCCATCGTGGGTTCCCTTTTAGTTGGCGAAGTACTTGTCGAGCAAGGCCTGGGCGATGGCGTCGCTTTCCGCGTCGGCGTTGCCGGCGTAGTCCGACGGGCGGAAGTGCATCTGGAATGCGCTGAAGACGCGGCGCGTTTTGTCGTCGAGCACGCCGTCGGTGGCGACGTCGTAGCCGTAGCGCTTCAGCTTGTCCTGCAACGCGCGCACGTCGGACGGCGCTTTCGGATCGCGGCCCGCGAGATGCGCGGCGACGGTGGCGTCGTCGGGCCACGCGCCCACGCCGGCATCGTACAGCGCGCGCCACGGAAACAGCGGGCCCGGGTCGATCTTGCGCTGCGGCGCGATGTCGCTATGGCCGACGACGCGCGTCGGCGGAATGCGCTGGCGCGCGACGATATCGCGCGAAAGTTTGATGAGGGCGTCGATCTGAGCGGGCGGATAGGGTTGCCATTCGCGAACGCCGCCATTTTCGCCGACGGGACCGAGGTTCACGTTCTCGATGCCGATCGAGGACGCGTTGAGCTCCGTCGCGCCTTGCCAGGAACTGATGCCCGCGTGCCAGGCGCGCTTGTCTTCGGGCACGAGCTGGTAGACGACCGGTTCGCCACGCTCGATGCGCGGGGCGTCGGGGACGACGTAGTGCACGCTGACCTCGTCGCCGGTCAGGACTTCGATCGAACGGGCTTCGTCGATTTCGGTGTAGTGCATCACGAGGAAGCGGATGCGGGAGTCGGCGTTTTTGGCGTGGTGCTGCGTGTCGGCGATGTAGGTGCCGCGGTTGAGTTGGGTGGTGGTGCAGGCGGTGAGCGTGAGCAGCAGCGAGGCTAAGAGGAGCGTTTTCTCCATAGCGGTCAGCAATATTCGCGTGTGTTGCATTCGACTCTTGCTCTCATTGACCGCTTTCTGCATCCCAACGGGACAACACCCATCTTTTATGCTCAAGCAGCACGTCATGGCCCGGGCGCTCATTGATCTTGCTCGGCAGGCGAATCTTTTGCCCCTTCAAGTCCCCATACGCTGTGCCATAGAGCTTCGGCGATACAAGCAGTTCGAAGTTACTCGGTTCGATAGCGATCAGTGCGCGATCGTAGAGCGTATGCAGGTCTGCACGAAGTAACAAGCCGTTTGAGACCAGATTGGTCTTCACTCCGAAATAGCGGTGAATGTGCGCCGCCTCTAGAACCGGCACGACGTTACAGTCAGAAATCGCGCAACGGTGATCGTAAGCTGCCAGAATTGAATCTCGAAAGGCGCCCTGTCCTTCGCGTAACACGATCGACGCTTCAATCCATCGACGTTCATCTTCGAAAGTCGCACGCGTGAACTGCGCTGCGGACTCGACGGCGGTTTCCAGTTGCTCAAGTGGAGAAACTGCGGTTGCTGCCAAGTCATCCCGAACTTCGTTCAGAACGAAATACCCTTCGCGCCATTCAGTCACAAACGCCAAACCGAGAACCTTATAACGAGGATTCGGCTTGCCTTTAGTTTGGCGCAAGACGCCGACTGGAACACCGTCTTCCATGCAGGCCACCAGAGCGCGATTTGTGAACTGACTATCGCGCTTGCTTGGATCGAGTTGCTCTTGGAAATACCGATAGACCCAAGCCCCGTCAGCGTTCACTTCTGGTTCGTGATCCGCGTATGTTCCGTTGAGCGACTGGCGCACACTGACCGCATAAGCAATGCCAGCGGGCTTATGAATTCCTTTGGCTTTATTGACGATGAACGTTCCATCATCCAATGGTTTCGGCCACGAAACTTCCCTGTCCTTATTTTCATGAAACCACTGGAGTGCCGCGCGATGGGCTGGCGCCAATCTTTCGTATATCTCTTGTAGCGATGTCATGAACGAAATGCGCGAAGTGTGTTCCGTAGCCTGAACCTCTTACTTCTTCACCGCCCTCTGCCGCACCGCCTCAAACAAACATACCCCCGACGCCACCGACACATTCAAACTCTCGACAGCCCCCGCCATCGGAATATTCATGATCTCGTCGCACGTCTCGCGCGTCAGCCGGCGCATTCCCTCGCCTTCCGCCCCCACGACGATCGCCACCGGGCCATCGAGCTTGGTCTCGTAAAGCGAAGCCGTCGCCTCGCCCGCCGTCCCGATCACCCAGACCCCCGCGTCCTTCAACTCGCGCAGCGCGCGCGCCAGATTCGTCACGGTGATGTACGGCACGCTCTCCGCCGCGCCGCTCGCCACCTTCGCCGCGGTCGCATTCAGCCCCGCCGACCGGTCGCGCGGCGCGATCACCGCATGCGCGCCCGCCGCATCCGCGACACGCAGACACGCGCCCAGGTTATGCGGATCGGTGACGCCATCGAGCACCAGCAAGAGAGGCGTGCCCGAAATGCCGTCGAGCAGCTCGGCCAGATTCTGCGCAAGCGGCAGATCATGCGCGCGTGCGACCACGCCCTGATGCTGGATATTGCCCGCAAGGCCCCACAGGCGCGACTCGTCCGCCGCGATCAGCCGCACGCCCGCTTCCTTCGCGGTACGCAGAAAGTCCTGCATGCGCCGATCCTTGCGCGTGGGGTCGTACAGCACCTCCTCGATCGACGATGCATCCGCGCGCAAACGCGCGGTCACTGCGTGAAATCCGTATAGAACCTTGAGACGTGACATGACTGATCCGAACCTTCGGTGAAAACATGAAAAGCATGACGCGGTCCGTGCCACCCGGCATCGGACCGCGCACATTCGATGGCAGCAGCGTAGACGCGCCGCCCTAACGTTTCTTGCGCGCCGGCCGCCCCTGCGAGGCCGGCTTCGACGACTTCGACGCCGCCCCGCGTTTCTTCGCCGCGCCGCCGCGCGCGCCCGCCGTGAGCGCCGCGCCCTTCTTCGTGCCGCCGCGGGCGCGCGTGCTCGGCATATCGTCGTCGCTCATCGATCCCATCAGCGGACGGATGCGCGGACCGGCCGCGCCGTTGCCGACGCTCGCAACATCGCCCACACTCGACGATGAACGCGGCACCGGCGGCTTCACCGGCGTATCGCGCACGAGACGAAAATCGATCTTGCGCGCATCGAGATCGACGCGGCTCACCTGCACCCGCACACGATCCGACATGCGATAGCGGATGCCCGTGCGCTCGCCGCGCAGCTCGTTCTTGATCTCGTCGTACTGGAAGTAATCGGAGCCGAGCTCGGTCACATGCACGAGACCTTCGATGAACAACGAATCCAGCTGCACGAAGATGCCGAACGTCGTCACGCCGTTCACCATGCCGCCGTATTCCTCGCCGAGCTTGTCGCGCATGAAGTAGCACTTGAGCCAGGCTTCGACGTCGCGCGAGGCTTCGTCGGCGCGGCGCTCGTTCGATGAGCAATGCAGCCCGAGCTCTTCCCAGATCGCGACGCTGTTGCGCGCGCGGCCACGCGCGGTGTCGTCGGCTTTCTGCATCTCGCGCGCGGCTTTTGTGAGGCCCGTGCTGAGCGAGACATCGTGACCGATGTCCGGCAGATACTTCTTGCCCTGCAGGATCGCGTAGATCGCGCGATGCGTGAGCAGGTCGGGATAGCGGCGGATCGGGCTCGTGAAGTGCGCGTACGCCTCATACGCGAGACCGAAGTGACCGATGTTGTCCGGGCTGTAGACGGCCTGCTGCATCGAGCGCAGGACCATCGACTGCAGCATCTGCGCGTCGGGCCGGTCGCGGATCTGCGCGATCAGCGCGGCGTAATCGCTCGCATGCGGCTTGTCGCCGCCGGTCAGCGTCAGCCCGACCCCGCGCAGAAACGCGCGCAGGTTCTCGAGCTTCTCTTCCGTCGGCCCCGCGTGCACGCGATACAAACCCGGATGCTTGTTGCGCTTCAAAAAGTCCGCCGCGCAGACGTTCGCGGCGAGCATGCATTCCTCGATCAGCCGATGCGCGTCGTTGCGATGACGCGGCACGATCTGCTCGATCTTGCCCTGCGAGTTCACGACGATATACGTCTCGGTCGTGTCGAAATCGATCGCGCCGCGTTTCTGGCGCGCGGCATGCAGCGCCTTGTAGACGCCATAAAGATTCTGCAGATGCGGCAGGATATCGGCGCGCTTCGTCGCTTCCGGGCCCTTCGTGTTCGTGAGCACGGCCGCGACTTCGGTGTACGTCAGGCGCGCCGCCGAATGCATCACGCCCGGATAGAACTGGTACGCCTTGATCTCGCCGCGCGCCGTGATGACCATGTCGCACACGAGCACGCAGCGGTCGACATCGGGATTCAGCGAGCAGAGCCCGTTCGACAGCTTCTCCGGCAGCATCGGAATCACGCGGCGCGGGAAGTACACCGACGTGCTGCGATCGAGCGCATCGATATCGAGCGCTTCGTTCGGGCGCACGTAATGCGACACGTCCGCGATCGCGACCAGCAGACGAAAGCCCTGCCCGCGCCCGACGGAAACCGGCTCGCAGTACACGGCATCATCGAAATCGCGCGCGTCCTCGCCGTCGATGGTGACGAGCGGCACATCCCGCAGATCCACGCGATGGCGGATATCCACCGGGCGCACTTCGTCGGGCAGCTTCGCGGCGGATGCGAGCGCGGCGTCGCTGAACTCATGCGGCACGCCGTATTTGCGCACGGCGATCTCGATCTCCATGCCGGGATCGTCGATGTCACCGATCACTTCCACCACGCGCCCGAGCGGCTGCGAATGACGGCTCGGGAAATCCGTCAGATCGACGGACACCACCTGGCCGACCTTCGCCTTCTTCGGATTCTGCGTGATGAGGATGTCGTGACCGATGCGCTTGTCTTCCGGCACGAGAATCAGCGCGCCGTTCTCGTTGACGAGCCGTCCGATCACGCGCTTGTTCGCGCGATCCGTCACCTCGACGATATGCCCTTCCGGACGTCCGCGCCGGTCATAGCCGACGATGCGCGCGAGCACGCGATCGTTGTGCATGACCTTCTGCATTTCGCCATTGGGGAGGAAGAGATCGTCCTGGCCGTCGTCGCGGATCAGGAAGCCGAAGCCGTCGCGATGTCCCTGCACGCGGCCCGCCACGAAGTTCGACGGATGCGTGAGCTGATAGTGGCCGCGCTTGTCGAGGCGGATTTGCCCGTCGCGTTCCATCGCCGCCAGTCGCTTGAAAAACCCTTCGCGCTCCTGGCGCTTGATCGACAGCGCCTCGGCAATGTCGTTCGCGGCATGCGGTGTCTCGCTCGTGCGCAGCACGCCGAGAATCTCTTCGCGGCTTGGAATCGGATACGGATATTTGCTCAAGGGCGTAGTCGTGTTTTTTCTCGTTGGACGGGACTTTTGCGGTGCTTTGCAACCAATAATGCGGTCATCGTTGCGGGCCATTCTAACACCCGTCTTTTAAGCGCCACGGGGCCCGGAGGCCGATCCGGCGCGGCTCGCGCCTCGTCACGCGTATTGCATCGAAACGCTTGACAGGCGCGTTGCGCTCGCTATAATGGCGTTCTTTGCTGCTGACGCGAAAGCGAAGCAAACCCGCAGCAAATCGCACCCTTGCCCAGGTGGCGGAATTGGTAGACGCACTAGGTTCAGGTCCTAGCGGTGGCAACACCGTGGAGGTTCGAGTCCTCTCTTGGGCACCAAGATGTTCGGAAAAGCCACCTTCGGGTGGCTTTTCCTTTTTGTGCGGAGACCGTGTTTTCGATTCAACGAGTCGTATGACTTTTCGATTGACACGGCGCCCGTTCCCGCTAAAATAGCGGGCTCGCTGTACCCCTTGGCCCAGGTGGCGGAATTGGTAGACGCACTAGGTTCAGGTCCTAGCGGTGGCAACACCGTGGAGGTTCGAGTCCTCTCTTGGGCACCAAGATGTTCGGAAAAGCCACCTTCGGGTGGCTTTTCCTTTTTGTGCGGAGACCGTGTTTTCGATTCAACGAGTCGTATGACTTTTCGATTGACACGGCGCCCGTTCCCGCTAAAATAGCGGGCTCGCTGTACCCCTTGGCCCAGGTGGCGGAATTGGTAGACGCACTAGGTTCAGGTCCTAGCGGTGGCAACACCGTGGAGGTTCGAGTCCTCTCCTGGGCACCAAGGTCCCTCTTTCGCGAAACGCTGCTTTCAGCGCATCGCATGCAAAAACCCCACGCATCGTCGTGGGGTTTTTTGTTTTCCGCCTTCATTTTTTATTCGCCTGTCTTTCGTTTTCGGTTCGGTTATTCAATCGATGAATCGAGAATGAATTGAAACCGTATCCTCCAATTCATTTACAGCCCGCACACTGGCCGGATTAACCAGCTGGTTTAAGCAGTCGATTAATCGACGGCGTACACTCGCCCGTGTGAAGCCAGCACGCCCGGCCCGAGCGCCTGCGGCCGGTTTGCGAATTGCTGACCTGCATTGCAATACGTCAAACGCTTGATCGAACGGAGACACCGGCAATGAGCTGGACGCGCGAACAAAGAAACGTGACGATTGCCGCCTATTTAGGCTGGACACTCGACGCATTCGATTTCTTTCTGATGGTCTTCGTATTGAAGGATATCGCCGCCGAATTCAATACGAAAATCCCGGACGTGGCATTTGCAATCACGCTCACACTGGCCATGCGTCCATTGGGCGCCTTGATCTTCGGCCGGCTCGCGGACAAGTTCGGCCGCCGTCCCACGCTGATGATCAACATCGCGTTCTATTCGCTGCTCGAACTGCTCTCCGGCCTGTCGCCGAACCTCGCGACGCTGCTGATTCTGCGCGCCCTTTTCGGCATCGCGATGGGCGGGGAATGGGGCGTCGGCTCCGCGCTCACGATGGAAACCGTGCCGCCCTCGTCGCGCGGCTTCGTCTCGGGGCTGCTGCAGGCGGGATATCCGAGCGGCTATCTGCTCGCATCGATCGTCTTCGGCGTGCTGTACCAGCATATCGGCTGGCGCGGGATGTTTTTCGTCGGCGTCGCGCCCGCCTTGCTCGTGATGTACGTGCGCGCGCACGTGCCCGAATCGCCCGCCTGGCGCGCAATGGAAAAGCGCGAGCGCCCCGGCCTCATCGCGACGCTCAGGCAGAACTGGACGCTCTCGCTCTACGCGATCGTCCTCATGACCGCGTTCAACTTTTTCTCGCACGGCACGCAGGATCTCTATCCGACCTTCCTGCGCGAGCAGCATCACTTCGATCCGCATACCGTGTCGCTGATCACGATCGTGTTGAATATCGGCGCGATCGTCGGGGGGCTGTTCTTCGGGGCGTTGTCGGAGAGGATCGGGCGGCGCGTGGCGATTTTCATCGCCGCATTGATCGCGCTGCCGGTGCTGTATCTGTGGGCGTTCTCGAGCGGTCCCGTCGCGCTCGCGACAGGCGCGTTCCTCATGCAGATCTCCGTGCAGGGCGCGTGGGGCGTGATTCCCGTTCACCTGAACGAGATCTCGCCCGACGACATTCGCGCGACGTTCCCGGGCCTCGTGTACCAGCTCGGCAATCTGCTCGCGGCGGTCAACGCGACGATGCAGGCATCGCTCGCGACGTCGCACGGCAATAACTACGGCATGGCAATGGCGATCGTCGCGGGTGTCGTCGCTGTCGCGATCGCGGCGCTGATCTTCTTCAGCCGCGAGCGGCGGGGTATCGATATGACGCGCGCGGCGCGGGAAATGGGCTCGGCCACGTAGTGCGAATGGCCGACGAAGGTCGATGAAGTTCGATGAAAAGCCCCGCGGACTTCGCGGGGCCGCTTTCTCGTCAGATTCCGCCTGGAACGCGACGCGACCCGCCGCCTCCTTCGAAGGCGAGCCTTTCGAGCAGTTCCAGCAACGCGTCCCGGTGCGCAATATCGCCTGCCTGCTTTCGCTTGCGGCGCAATCGATGCACCGTACTGTGGGACACGCCGATGTACCGGCTAAGCGCTCCGACAGGAACGCCCTGTTCCAGGCAGAACAACATCACAAATCGTGCGACCGGCGTAATACGTTCCGCTGCATCCCAATACAGCGATAACGCGCGGTGTGTGTAGTTTTCGCGAATGCTCGCGATCAATCTCAGGTTCAACGGTACGCGTATGATTTTCATGCCTCCTTTGGCTAGATTCAGCGATAACAACAGGTCTCCTGAAATGCATGCCCAGTCCGGAAATGATGCTTCTTCGGGCACTTCACCTATATTTAGCCTGCCTAATTGATCTAGTCGCTTCAAAGTCCACTAAGCTCCGGTGACCATGTGCACGTGGCAGGTGGTCACTTCAAGAAGCTGGCCCGTAGTGACTTGCTGTGTTGAACTTCTCACTGGACGACACAGCGCCCTTTTGGTCCCCGCCTCGCGCGGGGATCGATAAATGCTCAGACATTGCACCTAATGTCTCAGCACGCACCCGATCTAGATCAAGTTATTTTTATCCCGCACTAGGCAAAACGGGAAGTAGACTATTCTGAGTTTAAGAGTCTCCTTAGTCATTGGAAGGAGTCTGTCTTATATTTTCACGACTGAAATTGTCTCGCAACTGTAAAAAGCGCGCGTAGAGAAATCAGTCGAGACGTTTGGCACGTCGCGTGCTTTTGCGTTTTCGTCGTCAAGCTCGTCGTCTGCCGTCGGAGACCCGTGATGCTCGCCGTCTACGTCGTCGCATTTCTTCTGCTCGCCGTTGCCCTCACGTTCTTCCAGTCCGCCGCTCCCGCCTGGTTTGCCGGGCTCGCGGCCTGGGTCGCTATCGGGGCCGCCATCGGTTTCGTCAGCGTCGGCGTCGCGGTCGTTCTCGCGATCATCTTCGTGTTGCCGGCGCTCATGCTCGCCGTGAAACCGCTGCGACGTGCGCTGATCAGTCGCAGGGTGTTGGACAGGTTCCGCAAGATCCTGCCGGAGATGTCGTCGACGGAACGCGATGCGATCGAAGCCGGCACGGTCTGGTGGGACGCCGAACTCTTTTCCGGACGCCCGGCGTGGGACAGTCTGCTCGCCCACGGTGCGCCGAACCTGACGCAGGAAGAGCAAAGCTTCATCGACAACGAATGCACGCATCTGTGCGAGCTGTCGAACGACTGGGACACGACCGCCATCTGGCAGGATTTGTCGCCGCAAGCGTGGGCGTACATCAAGGAACAAGGCTTTCTCGGCATGATCATCCCGAAGCGATACGGCGGACGCGCCTTCTCCGCGTACGCGCACTCGCAGGTCATCATGAAGCTCTCGACGCATTCGTCGGCGGCGGCCGTGTCGGTGATGGTGCCGAACTCGCTCGGGCCCGCCGAACTGCTGCTGCACTATGGCACCGAAGAACAGAAGAACCACTATCTGCCGCGGCTCGCGCGCGGCGACGACATCCCCTGCTTCGCGCTGACGAGCCCTTACGCCGGTTCCGACGCCGCCGCGATTCCCGATATCGGCATCGTCTGCCGCGGCATGCACGAAGGCCGCGAGACAGTCGGCTTTCGCGTCACGTGGGAGAAGCGCTACATCACGCTCGGTCCGATCGCGACCGTGCTCGGCCTCGCCTTTCGCGCGCTCGACCCCGAGCATCTGCTCGGCGGCGACGAAGCGCCCGGCATCACCTGCGCGCTCATTCCGACGACGCACCCCGGCGTCAATATCGGGCGGCGGCACTGGCCGCTCAACGCGGTGTTCCAGAACGGCCCGAACTGGGGCAAGGATGTGTTCATCCCGATAGATTGGGTCATCGGCGGACGCGCGCAGGTCGGCAACGGCTGGCGCATGCTGATGGAATGCCTCGCCGCCGGGCGCGCGATCTCGCTGCCATCGTCGAATGTCGGCATGGCGAAGCTGGCCGTGCGCGGCACGAGCGCGTATGCCGCTGCGCGCCGCCAGTTCCGCACGTCGATCGGGCGCTTCGAAGGCATTCAGGAAGCGCTCGGGCGCATGGGCGGCAATCTGTACGTGATGGACGCGGCGCGGCGTCTGTCGGCGCAGGCCGTCGATCTGGGCGAGAAGCCTTCCGTCATCTCGGCGATCGCGAAGTATCACATCACGGAACGCGCGCGGAAGGTGATCAACGACGGCATGGATGTCGTCGCGGGCAAGGGCATCTGCATGGGGCCGTCGAATTTTCTGGCGCGCGCGTATCAGCAGATGCCGATCTCGATCACGGTCGAAGGCGCGAACATCCTGACGCGCTGCCTCATCATCTTCGGACAGGGCGCGATCCGTTGTCATCCGTATGTGCTGAAGGAGATGACGGCGACGCGCGAGGACGATGCGCACCGCGCGCTGCGCGATTTCGACGACGCCTTCTTCGGCCACGCGAGCTTTCTCGCGGCCAACGCGCTGCGCAGTCTCGTGTACGCGTTCGGCGGCACCGCGCTCATGCGCAAGCCCGCGCGCGCCGATGCGCGTCTCGTGCCGTATTACCGCGCCGCCACGCGCCTGTCGAGCGCGTTCGCGCTGTTCGCCGATGTCTCGATGCTCACGCTCGGCGGCGAGCTGAAGCGCCGCGAGCGGCTTTCGGCGCGGCTCGGCGACATTCTCTCGCAGCTCTATCTAATGTCCGCGACCTTGAAGCGTTTCGAGGACGACGGCCGTCCCGACACCGATTTGCCGCTCGTGCGCTGGGGCGCCGAAGATGCGCTCTTTCAGGCGCGCGCCGCGTTCGAAGGCTTGCTCGCGAACTATCCGAACCGCGCGGCGGCGGCGTTCCTGCGCGCGGTGGCGTTCCCCTTCGGCGTGCCGCACGCAGCGAGCGCCGACGCGCTCGGCAACGAAGTCGCGATGCTGATGCAGACACCCGGCGATGCGCGCGAGCGGCTCGTCGCGAACTCGCATGTTTCGGCATTCGAAAACGATCCGGTTACGCGCGGCGAAAAGCTGCTCGCGCTCACACCGGCGGTCGCGGCGCTGGAAGCGCGTCTGCGCGAAGCCGTCAAGGCGGGCCGGACCGCCCCGCTGCCGCAGAGCCCGCACGATATCGAAGCGTGGGCGCAGGCGGCCGCCGAACGCGGTTTCATCGACGAAAACGAGCAGGCGCTGCTCGCGCAATGGGCAGCTCACGCGCGCGAAGCGGTGAAAGTCGATGATTTTTCCTCAGACTTCGGTATCCTCGAAGCATTGCAAAAGCGCAGCGCGGCGCTCGAGCGGCAATTGCCCGAAGCCATCGCCTGAAGCACGCGAGCCTGAGGCACACAGACCCACGGCAGCGCCGCGCGCCCGACGACCGATCGCCAATCGATGAAAGACCGCTATCTCGACTTCGTCAATTCGCCCTTCGGCATGAGCATCGCACGCTCGCTCGGCCTTCCGCGTCCCGAGGTACTGCGCCGCTATCGCGCGGATCATGCCGAATTCGGCGGCATGGCCGCCATCGGCGCAGGGCCGTCGCCCGCGCTCTTCGATGACCTGATGGCCGTGCTTTCCACCATCGGCATGACGAGCGTCGCGCACGAGAGCGCGGCCGGCTGGCTGCCGGTTGCCGCCCGTCATGGCGCGATGAGCGGCCGCTTCGAGCCGCGCGCCCGCGATGCGCTGGCGAGCGACCGCGCGGATCGTGTCGAAGCGCTGATCTTCGATGCAACGGGCATCGTCGAAAGCGGCCAGCTGCATGCGCTCTACGCGTTCTTTCACGACGCGCTGCGCTCGCTCGCGAAGAACGGGCGCATCGTCGTGCTCGGCCGCCCGCCCGCCACGCGCGCGAGCGTGCCGGCCGCCACCGCGCAGCACGCGCTCGAAGGCATGGTGCGCTCGCTCGGCAAGGAAGCGCGCAACGGCATCACGTCGAACCTGCTGCGCGTCGCCGATGACGCGAGTTTCGAGTCCGCGCTGCGCTTCTTTCTCTCGCCGCGCTCCGCCTATGTGTCGGGCCAGGTCGTGACCATCGACGCATCGTCGGCCGCGCCGCATAGCTGGACCACACCGCTCGCGGGCAAGCGCGCGCTCGTGACGGGCGCGGCGCGCGGCATCGGCGCATCGATCGCAGCGGTGCTGGCGGAGCACGGCGCGATCGTCACCGGGCTCGATGTCGAAACCGCCCGCGATGCGCTCGATCAGACCATGCTCTCGATCGAAGACGCATCGCCCTCGAACGGCGCGCATGCCGCGCTCGTCGCGGACATCGCCGAGCCCGAAGCGCCCGGCGAGATCGCCGCGGCGCTCATCGCATCGGGCGGCATCGATATCGTCGTGCACAACGCGGGCATCACGCGCGACAAGACCATCGCGCGCATGACCGACGAGATGTGGGACAGCGTGATCGACATCAATCTGCTGGCGCAGGCGCGCATCGACGACGCGCTGCTCGCACGAGGCGTGCTGCGCGACGGCGGGCGCATCGTCGCGGTGTCGTCGATCAGCGGCATCGCGGGCAATCGCGGACAGACCAACTACGCGACCTCGAAGGCCGGCGTGATCGGCCGCGTGCACGCGATGGCGCCCTCGCTGCGCCCACGCGGCATCACGATCAACGCGGTCGCGCCCGGCTTCATCGAAACCCACATGACCGCGCGCATGCCCTTCGGCGTGCGCGAGGCCGGCAGACGGCTCAACTCGATGGGACAAGGCGGCCTGCCCGTCGATGTCGCCGAGACCGTCGCGTGGCTCGCGAGTCCGGGCAGCGCGGGCATCACGGGCAACGTCGTGCGCGTGTGCGGCCAAAGCCTGATCGGCGCGTGAGGGGAAAAGACGCATGCACGCACCGACCATGCCGCGCGCCCGCACCGTCGTCATCGATACCTTGCCGCCGCCCGCGAAGCTCTACGGGCGCGCCCTGCCCGCGCTCTTCAGGCGCTCGCGCGCGCCCGAACTGCCCGCGATCCGGCTCGTGCGTCCCAATGTGAAGCTCGACGCCGAGCAGGTCGGCCGCTATGCGCGCGTGTGCGGGTTCATCCCGGAGCACGGCGTGCCGCTCACGTTCCCGCACGTGCTCGCGTTTCCCTTGCATCTGATGATGCTCACCGATCCGTCGTTTCCGTGGTCCGCGCTCGGCGTCGTGCATCTATCGAACAGCGTGCGCTTGCGGCGGCCGCTCGCGGCGGGTCAGAACTTGCGCATCGAGGTGGAGTGCGGGCCGCTCGTGCCGCATCAAAAAGGCCAGGCGTTCACGCTGCATACGCGCATCTACCGGCGCGGCGAAGCCGTGTGGGACGGCGACAGCGTCTATCTGAAGCGCGGCGTGAGAAGCGAGAGCGCCGCGCCGCCGACCGACGTGATCGAGGCCGCCGATGCACGCGTGCCGCTCCTCGCCCGCGAAGCGCGCTGGCAGCTTCCGCCGCAACTCGGACGCGATTACGCGAAGGCATCGGGCGACTTCAATCCGATCCATCTGCACATGCTGAGCGCGAAGGCGTTCGGCTTTCCGCGCGCGATCGCGCACGGCATGTGGACGCTCGCGCGCACGCTCGCGGCGCTGCATCCGGTCAAGGCGCTCGCGTCCGGATATGCGCACGGCGATTTCAAGTCGCCGCTTTATATCCCCGGCGACGCGACGCTGTGGACCGCCGCGCCCTCGTCCGCCGCGCGCGATTTCGAAGTGCGCGATCTCGCGGGCGACCGGCCGCATCTGCGCGGCCATTTCGAATGGGAGCTGCCATGAGCGACGCGCGGCATGAGGTTCGCAGGGTGGCGATCATCGGCAGCAACCGCATTCCGTTCGCGCGCTCGAACACGGCTTACGCGAGCGCATCGAATCAGGACATGCTGAGCTTCACGCTGCAAGGGCTCGTCGATCGCTACGGCCTGCACGGCATGCGGCTCGGCGAAGTGGCGGCGGGCGCGGTCGTCAAGCATTCGCGCGACTTCAACCTGACGCGCGAAGCCGCGCTCTCAACGACGCTCGCGAAGGAAACGCCCGCCTACGACGTGCAGCAGGCCTGCGGCACCGGCCTCGAAACGGTGATCCTGGTCGCGAACAAGATCGCGCTCGGACAGATCGACGTGGGCATCGCGGGCGGCGTCGATACGGCGTCGGATGCGCCCATCGCCGTGAACGAGCGCATGCGCAAGATTTTGCTCGAAGCGAATCGCGGACGTTCGGCGGGGCAACGCCTCGGCGCGTTCGCGAAGCTGCGGCCCGGCATGTTCTTCAGACCGCTTCTGCCGCGCAACGCGGAGCCGCGCACGAACCTCTCGATGGGCGAGCATTGCGAACTGATGGCCAAGCGCTGGAAGATTTCGCGCGACGCGCAGGACGCGCTCGCGGAAGAAAGTCATCGCAAGCTCGCGGCGGCCTATGGGCGCGGCTTCTTCAACGATCTGATGACGCCGTACAAGGGCCTCGCGCGCGACAACACCCTGCGCGCCGATGTGTCGCTGGATCAGCTTTCGCAACTGAAACCCGTATTCGATCGCGACGCGGGCACGCTGACCGCGGGCAACTCGACGCCGCTCACGGATGGCGCATCGGCGGTGCTGCTCGCCTCCGAGCAATGGGCCGCCGAGCGCGGACTGCCCGTGCAGGCGTTCCTGACGCACTCCGCGACCGCAGCCGTCGATTACTTCGACAAGCGCGAAGGCCTGTTGATGGCGCCCGCCTACGCGGTGCCGTCGATGCTCGCGCGCGCCCGTCTCGCGCTGCAGGATTTCGATTTCTACGAGATCCACGAAGCATTCGCGGCGCAAGTGCTGTGCACGCTCGCCGCGTGGGAAGACGACGAATACTGCCGCACGGCGCTCGGCCTCGACGCGCCGCCCGGCTCCATCGACCGCGCGCGACTCAACGTGAACGGCGGCTCGCTCGCGACGGGCCATCCGTTCGCCGCGACGGGCGGGCGCATCGTCGGCACGCTCGCGAAGATGCTCGCGAAGGCGCCCGCGCGCGGCGACGGCCAGCCGCTGCGCGGTCTGATCTCGATCTGCGCGGCGGGCGGTCAGGGTGTCGTCGCGATACTTGAGCGGTAAGCAGCAGACGTAGAAACACGAGGCGTGCTATCGACGTGTAGCAACGAGATGCGTTGCGCCAACGGAGACACCACATGAGCCCGGGACAGGCAGCGCCGCGCGGAGCCCTCGTGCCGCACGCGACGGACGGCATCTGGTATGCGTCGTATCCGCCGGATGTCGCGCGCGAGATCGATCCTTCGCGCTATCGCTCGCTCGCGCATTTCTTCGACGAATGCGTCGGGCGGTTTCGGGATCGCGTCGCGTTCGTGAGCCTCGGCTCGGCACTCAAGTTCGCCACGCTCGGCCAGAAGGCGCATGCGTTCGCATCGTATCTGCAGGACATCGGCGTGAAGCCCGGCGACCGCGTCGCGCTCATGATGCCCAACACGCTCGCCTATCCCGTCACGATGTTCGGCACGCTGATCGCGGGCGCGATCGTCGTCAACGTGAATCCGCTCTATACGGCGCGCGAGCTCGGTCAGCAGTTGAAGGACAGCGGCGCGCAGACCATCGTCGTATTCGAGAACTTCGCGAAGACCGTGCAGGACGCGCAGCCGGGCACGCGCGTGAGGAACATCGTCGTGACCGGCATCGGCGATCTCCTCGGCAAGGGGCTCAACGTCAAGGGCCGCGCGATCGATCTGCTCGTGCGTCACGTGAAGAAGCAGGTGCCCGCCTACAGCCTGCCCGATGCGGTCCGCCTGCCGCAAGCGCTCGCACGCGGCGCAAGGCGCGAGTTCGATCCGGTGCGGGTCGGTCATGGCGATATCGCGTTCATTCAATACACCGGCGGCACGACGGGCGTCGCGAAAGGCGCGATGCTCACGCATCGCAATGTGATCGCCAATCTGCTGCAGGCGCTCGAATGGGCTGGCGGACGGCTCGTCGACGGCCACGAGATCATCGTCACGCCGCTGCCGCTCTATCACATCTATTCGCTGACGGTGAACGCGCTCGCCTTTCTCGCGATCGGCGCGCGCAATGTGCTGATCGTCAATCCGCGCGACATCCGTGCGCTCGTGCGGGCGCTGCGTCACGAAAACTTCACGGCGATCACCGCGCTCAACACGCTCTACAGCGCGCTCATGGACAACGAAGACTTCCGCAAGCGCGACTTCTCCGCGCTCAAGCTCGCGATGGCGGGCGGCATGGCGACCCAGCGCGTGATCGCCGAACGCTTCAGGGCGATGACCGGCCAGTCGCTCGTCGAAGGCTACGGCCTCACCGAATGCTCGCCGCTCGTCTGCGCGACGCCGCTCGATGCGCATGGCGACAGCGCCTTCGCCGGAACGATCGGCGTGCCGGTGCCGTCCACGATGGTGCGCCTGCGCCGCGAGGACGGCGCCTGGGCGAACGTCGACGAACCCGGCGAGCTCTGCGTGCAGGGCCCGCAAGTGATGAAAGGCTACTGGAACCGTCCCGAAGACACGGCGCAGGCGATCGACGCGGACGGCTGGCTCGCGACCGGCGACATCGGTGTGATGGATGCGCGCGGCATCATCCGGCTCATCGACCGCAAGAAGGACATGATGATCGTATCGGGCTTCAACGTGTATCCGAACGAGATCGAGGATGTGCTCGCGGCGCATCCGAAGGTGCGCGCGGTGGCGGCCGTGGGCGTGCCCGATCCGGTGACGGGCGAGCGCGTGAAGGCGTTCGTCGTGCGCCGCGACGACTCGCTCACGGTGGAAGAACTGCTGAAGTTCGCCCGTTTACACCTGACCGGCTATAAGGTGCCTACGTACGTCGAGTTCCGCGACGCGCTGCCGCTCACGACGATCGGCAAGGTGTTAAGGCGCGAATTGCGCGAAGCCGGATTGCAATCACCGAAACCGCAGGATCAGCTTTAGGAGATGCTCATGCTGCGTGCGCGATGCCGCCGGACGCTGGACTTGCGGCTCGCCCGCGCGTGCCTCTTCTGCTTCTGCGCGATGTTCGCGAGCCTCTTCGCACACGCGCAAACCAAGGACGACATCGCACAGATCGCCGATCTCGGCGTCGAGCAGCAGGTGCAATGGCTCTCGCAGGCGGCCGCGAGCGGCGCGCTCGCGAAGCTCGACGATGCCCGGCTCGTCGCCGTCTTCCGCTCGCTCGATGCGCGCACCGTGCCGCGCTATTTGCAGGAAGGCCTGCGCGACTTCGCGTCGTGCGAGTTCACGATGCGCCGGCGCGAGCGCATCAACGGAAAATGGCCGAAGCGCGCGGATCACATGCTCGTGCGCGTCACGCGCGAGCCGCTGCGCATCTACGCCAAATGGCTGCCCGATGGCGCGCACGCGGGCCAGGAAGTCATCTACGACGATTCTAGGCGCCCCGATCAGCTCTACGGTCATCTCGGCGGTTTCCTGAGCGTCGTGCCGATGTGGACCTCGGTGAACGGCGTGCTCGCCCGCGCGCAGTCGAATCACTCGATCCGCGAACTCGGCATCGACGCGATCACGCAGCGCTTCATCGACGAGGGACGCAAGTTCGCGGAAGCGGGCATCACGAAGCCGTCGAGCATCGACGTGAAGACCGTCGACGGAATGCGCGTGGTCGCCTTCACGTATGAAACGCCCGATGGACAACCCGAGTTCTACGCGAAGAAGGAAGTGCTCGGGCTCGACCTCGAGCGGCCGGTCTTTCGCACGCTGGAGTCGTACGACAACGACGGCGCAATTTTTGAAAGCGTCGTGTTCGAGCGCATCGAAACCAAACCCTTCGACGATCTGACGTTCGACCCGAAAAATCCCGACTATCGCTTCTGATCGAAGCCTTAATGAAACGCCCCCTGACTTCGTGACACGTGGTGTAACAACGGGTTTCACTGCGCGCCGTGCGTCTTAAGTTTCGCCTAAGAGTCGGCCGATAATCTGCCCGCATCCCATCGACATCAAGGTCTGCGCACAGGCGTCATGCCGAAAGCGCCGCGTATCGTCATGCAAACTTGAGGACATCTTTCATGAACCTCCGCCGTCCGGCTTCCGCACCCGTGCGAGCCATCAAAAAGCTTCTGAGCCACCACGAAATCGCCACGCTGCTTCTCCTGATGCACGCGCCCATCGACGTCATGGCGGCCACGCCCGATGTCGCCTCGCTGCAGGAATACGGGTATGTCGAGATCGTATCGGCGGACGCGGGCAAGCCGGAGGTGCGGCTCACGGAAGACGGCGACGCGGTGCTGCGCGGCCTCGGCGTCAAGTAAAGGCACTCTCCGAACCGGGCCTGCGGACGCCCGCTAGCGCGAACTCTGTAATAATCGGTCGATCCCTTTCACCATCGACCAAGGAGTGATTCGCGATGTCCGCCCTCTCGCCCATCCTGCAGCGTGTGCTCATCACCAACGACGACGGCATCGACGCCCCCGGCCTCGCCGTGCTCGAAGCGGTCGCCGCCGAACTCGCGCACGAAGTCTGGGTGATCGCCCCCGAGCACGATCAGAGCGGCACGTCGCACTCCATCAGCCTGCACTCGCCGCTGCGCATATCGCGTCAGGGCGAGCGGCGCTACGGCGTGCAAGGCACGCCCGGCGATTGCGTCGTGATGGCCGCGCGTCACATCATGAAGGACGCGCCGCCCACGCTCGTGCTTTCCGGCATCAACCGCGGCGCGAATCTGGGTGTCGAAACGATGTTCTCCGGCACCGTCGGCGCCGCGATGACGGGCCTGCTGCTCGGCCTGCCGTCGATCGCACTGAGCCAGGCATTCACCGATCGCGAGAACGTGCGCTGGGATACGGCGCGCGCGCTGGCGCCGGGCGTGATCAGCCAGCTGCTTTCGATTTCCCACGACGCGCCCACGTGCCTGAACGTCAATTTCCCCGATTGCGACGCGTCCGCCGCCGGTCCGCTCACCGTGACGCGGCAAGGCGTCGGGCTCGTGGAAGGCATCGATGTGCTGCCGCTCGTCGATCCGCGCGGCATCGACTATCACTGGCTGCGCTTTCAGCGCGGCCCGCGCCCGAATTCGCCCGATAGCGAAACGGCGGTGGTGGCGTCCGGCCGCGTGTCGGTCACGCCGCTGCATTTCGATCGCACCGACGAGCGCACCTTCGCCACGCTCGAAGCGGGTCTGAAGCGCGGCGTCTGAGTGCCCGACGCGCGCCGCTAGAACGTTTCCTCCCAGACGAAGCCGATCGCTTTCTCGTATGCTCCAGCGATCACGACAAGGAGACGATATGACCCGTTCCATCGGCCGGCGCGGCGTGCGCCCGATGCTCGGCGCGCTCTGCGCCACCCTCGCTGCGAGCGCGTTCGCGCAGGCGGCGACGCCCGTCGGCACCTGGCAGACCATCGACGATCAGACCGGCAAGCCGAAAGCGATCATCCAGATCGTCGATGACGGCAGCGGCCAGTTGTCCGGCAAGGTCGTGCGCGGCATCGGCGAGTTCGATCATCCCGACAGACGCTGCACGGCCTGCACCGACGAGCGCAAGGATCAGCTGATCAAGGGCATGACGATCATCACCGGGATGAGACAGGACGGCGAGACATGGGACGGCGGCCGGATTCTCGATCCCGAAAGCGGCAAGCTCTACAAGTGCAGGATGAAGCTCGAGGACAGCGGGCAGAAGCTCGTCGTGCGCGGGTATGTCGGCATGTCGCTGCTGGGACGATCCCAGACGTGGGTGCGCCAGCAATAAGCGATGCGCGGCGAGCGCCGGAAAAGATAAAGCCGGTCGAAGATGATTCTCTTCGACCGGCTTCTTCATTGCGCCGCGGACTTCTATGGTCCGCAGGCTCAGGCGGCGTGACGCTCGTGCGCTGGCGGCACTGCCGGCACTTCAGCGCTTTCGGGCTTGAACTCCGCCGGCACGCGCATGCGGGACGTCATCAACGAGTAGAGCGACTCGCCTGCCGGCCCGAACAACTGAGTCATCACGCGCAACAGCACGCCCGACTCGTGCCATGCCTTGAAACGCCGATGGCAGGTCTGATACGACGGATATTTGCGCGGCAGCGTGGACCACGACGCGCCGCTGTACATGACCCAGAGCACACCGTTGAGCACGGCGCGGGTATTAGCGAGCGGCCGGCCCCGCAACTCCGAACGCGGACGCAGTTCGGGAAGCAGCGGTGCCACCATTTGCCATTCTTCGTCGGACAAGTCGCGATAGGGCTTCACGGTATTCTCTCCAATTTGCTGTCTGATTACCGGCATCGACGATACCGAGTACCCGAGAGCAGGCAAATAAGAGTGATCCGAATCCTGAAAAAGCCCGAAAAGCCTTATGCCGATTGGCTAGCGGCAGTTTTTTGATTCTCGTATTAGGTCAGCGAAATATCCGCGACACGCCGTGGCGCCTCCAGATATTCCTTCGACTGCATCTCGACGATACGCGACACGGTACGCGCGAACTCGTTGGCCATCGGCCCTTCGACGTACAACTCCTCCGCCGGCACCGCCGCCGACATCAGCAGCTTCACCTTGTGGTCGTAGAACACGTCGATGAGCCACGTGAAGCGGCGCGCCTCGGACGCCATGCGCGGCGTCATCTGCGGCACGTCGGACAGAATCACCGCGTGAAACCGGTTCGCCAGTTCGAGATAGTCGTTCTGCGAGCGCGGACCGCCGCACAACGTGGCGAAGTCGAACCACACGACGCCGTCGGCCTTGCGCAGCGCCTTGATTTCACGCTTCTCGATATGCAGGATCGGGCTTTCGTCGGGCACGGCCGCGAGCTTGGCGAAGTCCGCGCGCAACGCCTTGTCGGCGGCGGCGCCGAGCGGCGTGTGATAAGCCTGCACCTGTGACAACGTGCGCTTGCGATAGTCGGTGCCGGCATCGACATTGAGCACGTCGAGATGCTGCTTGATGAGCTCGATCGCCGGCAGCAGACGATCGCGATGCAGCCCTTCCGGATACAGCGTGTCCGGCTCGTAATTGGACGTCATCACGAACTGCACGCCGTTCTTGAACAGCCGGTCGAGCAGGCGATACAGAATCATCGCGTCGGCGATATCGGACACGTGGAACTCGTCGAAGCAGATCAGCCTGTATCGTTTGACGATGCGCTTCGCGAGTTCGTCGAGCGGATCGGCCTGCCCTTTCAGTTCTTCCAGCTCGCGATGCACTTCGCGCATGAACTCGTGGAAATGCAGGCGCGTCTTGCGCTGCACGGGCACGACCGCATAGAAGCTGTCCATCAGGAAGCTCTTGCCGCGACCGACGCCGCCCCACATGTAGACACCGCGCGGCAAGTCCGGATGCACGAGAAACTTCTTGAGCGCGTTGGAGCGGCGCGACTTGTACGCGACCCACTCTTCGTAGCAGCGCTGCAGGCGCGCGACCGCCGCGAGCTGCGCCTCGTCCGATTGATAACCCCGCGTGCGCAGTTCGTTTTCGTAGTATTCGGTGACGTTCATCTTCTGCCGTTCGAAGTGACGAAGGCGAGCGGTTTGATCCGCTCGCCTTCGTTGCGATGCCTTGCGTGTTGCCCGAAGTCGAGCCGAATTACATGTTCAACGCGCGCTTGTCGACGGCGAGCGCCGCTTCACGCATCACTTCCGACAGCGACGGATGCGGATGGCAAATGCGGCCGATGTCTTCCGACGCCGCCTTGAACTCCATCGCAACAACCGCTTCCGCGATCAGATCCGACGCATCCGCCGCAATGACGTGCACGCCGAGGATTTCATCGGTCTTCGCGTCGGCGATCATCTTGACGAAGCCTTCCGCCTTGCCGATGCCGAGCGCGCGGCCATTGGCCATCATCGGGAACTGGCCGGTCTTGATCTCACGGCCTTCGGCCTTGAGCTGCTGCTCGGTCTTGCCGACCCACGCGATTTCCGGTTCCGTGTAGATGACCCACGGCACGCAGTTGTAGTCGATGTGCGGCTTCTGACCGTCGATGATCTCCGCCACCGCCACGCCTTCGTCTTCCGCCTTGTGCGCGAGCATCGGGCCGCGAACCACGTCGCCGATCGCGTAGACATTCGGCACGCTCGTCGCGCAGTGATCGTCCACGTCGATGAAGCCGCGCTCGTTGGCCTTCAGTCCGATCGACTCGAGACCGAGGTTATCGGTGTTCGGCACGCGGCCGATCGACACGATCAGACGATCCGCTTCCAGCGTCTGCGCGTTGCCCGCGTTGTCCGTGTAGGCGATCGACACGCCGTTGGCCGACGTCTTCACTTCGCCGATCTTCACGCCGAGGTGGATGTCGAGACCTTGCTTCTTGAACTGCTTCGCGGCTTCCTTCGCGAGCGATTCGTCCGCTGCGCCCAGGAATTGCGGCAGCGCTTCGAGCACGGTCACGTCCGCGCCCAGACGACGCCACACCGAGCCGAGCTCCAGACCGATCACGCCCGCGCCGATCACGGCGAGCTTCTTCGGCACGGAGTCGAACGACAGCGCGCCTTCGTTGTCGGCGATGAGCGTGTTATCGACCGGGATGCCCGGCAGATGACGCGCCTTCGAGCCCGTCGCGATGATCACGTTCTTCGCCGTGACGACTTCGGTCTCGCCTTCGCCCGACACTTCGATCTGCACGCCGGCCGCGTTCTTGCCCGTGAATTTGCCATGACCCTTGAGCCACGTGATCTTGTTCTTGCGGAACAGGAACTCGATGCCCTTCGTCATCTTCTCGACGATGCCGTCTTTACGCGCGAGCATCTTCGACACATCGAGCTTCACGTCCGACACGCTGATGCCGTGATCGGCCAGATGCTTCGACGCATTCTCGAATTCTTCCGACGACGCGAGCAGCGCCTTCGACGGAATGCAGCCCACGTTCAGGCACGTGCCGCCGAGCTTCAACGCGCCCGCCGGGTTCTTCCACTTCTCGATACACGCAACCGTCTTGCCGAGCTGCGCTGCGCGAATCGCCGCGATATAGCCGCCAGGGCCCGCGCCGATCACGACGACATCAAATTCCTTGGACATGACTTTCCTTTTTTGAACTCCGCTCCTGCGGAGACGCCTCGAACAGCGCGCGCGAGCCTATCGCGCGCGCCGAGGCACGATGCTTTTTACAGGTCCAGCAGCAGACGGGCCGGATCTTCCAGCGCGTCCTTCATCGCGACCAGCGACAGCACGGCTTCGCGGCCGTCGATGATGCGGTGGTCGTAGGACAGCGCGAGGTAGTTCATCGGACGGATCACGATCTGGCCGTTCTCGACGACCGGACGTTCCTTCGTCGCGTGCACGCCGAGGATCGCGGACTGCGGCGGGTTGATGATCGGCGTCGACAACATGGAGCCGAACACGCCACCGTTCGAGATGGAGAACGTGCCGCCGGTCATTTCCTCGATCGACAGCTTGCCGTCCTTCGCCTTCTGGCCGAATTCGGCGATCTTCTTCTCGATGTCGGCGAGGCTCATTTGATCTGCATTACGCAGGATCGGCACGACCAGGCCGCGCGGCGAACCGACCGCGATACCGATGTCGAAGTAGCCGTGATAGACGATGTCGTTACCGTCGATCGATGCGTTCACGAGCGGGAACTTCTTCAGCGCGTGCACGGCGGCCTTCACGAAGAACGACATGAAGCCGAGCTTCACGCCATGTTCCTTCTCGAAGCGATCCTTGTACTTGTTGCGCAGATCCATGACCGGCGCCATGTTGACTTCGTTGAACGTCGTCAGGATGGCGTTGGTCTGCTGCGACTCGAGCAGACGCTCGGCGATACGCGCACGCAGACGCGACATCGGCACGCGCTGTTCCGGGCGGTCCTTGAGCCACTGATCGGCCGATGCGGGAGCCGAAACCTGCGGCAGCGACGGCTTCGCGGCACGCGCGGGCGCTGCGGCCGGAGCCGGCGCGGCAGCCTTGGCGGCGGCGGGTGCGCCAGCCTGAGCGGCGAGCGCGTCGCCCTTCGTGATGCGGCCGTCGCGGCCCGAACCCGACACCTGATCTGCCGACACGCCCTTCTCGGCGAGGATCTTCGTCGCGGCCGGCGATGCAGCACCGCCCGTCGATGCCTGTGCGGCAGCCGGAGCGGCAGCAGCCGTTTCCGCGACCGGCGCGGGCTTCACTTCGGCGTCGCCCGCAGCGGCGACGGCGGCAGGCGCTTCGCCCGCTTTCGCTTCGGTGTCGATCTTCGCGATGAGTTCGTCGGCGGTGACGATATCGCCGTCGTGCTTGATCACTTGCGCCAGCACGCCGGCGGACGGCGCGGGCACTTCGAGCACGACCTTGTCGGTCTCGATCTCGATGAGGATTTCGTCCTGCGCGACAGCCTCACCCGGCTTCTTCTTCCATTGCAACATGGTCGCTTCCGAGACCGACTCGGAAAGCTGGGGAACCTTGACTTCTACGATAGCCATTTCTGTATCTTCCTGATGCGTGTCTGTGTGTGTACGAGCAGCGAGACCGGGGAACATCCGTTCGCCCGGCCTCGATCAAGCAATGCTTACTTCGCGATGGTCTGCGCGCCCTTCAGGCGGCCGAACGCGCCTTCCACGAGCGCCTTCTGCTGCTCGTAGTGCTTCGCGTAGTAGCCGACCGCCGGCGACGCCGAAGCCGGACGGCCGCTGTAGGCCAGCTTCATGCCTTCGCGCATGCCTTCGCGCAGATGGTGCTCGATATAGAACCAGGCGCCCTGGTTCTGCGGCTCGTCCTGCACCCAGACCACTTCGGTCGCGTTTTCGTACTTCTTGAGTTCCGCGTCGAACTGCTTGTGCGCAAACGGATACAGCTGCTCGATACGCACGATGGCGACATCGTTGCTCTTCGCTTCGCGGCGATGCGCGACGAGGTCGTAATACACGCGGCCCGAGCACACGACCACGCGCTTGACCTTCTTCGCCTCGATCGCTTCGTCGACTTCACCGATGACCGGCTGGAACGAGCCCTTCGACAGTTCCGACAGATCCGACACGGCTTCCTTGTGACGCAGCAGCGACTTCGGCGTCGCGATGATCAGCGGCTTGCGGAACAGTCGGATCATCTGACGGCGCAGCAGGTGGAAGATCTGCGCCGGCGTCGTCGGCTGGACCACTTGCATGTTGTGATCCGCGCACAGTTGCAGGAAGCGCTCGATACGCGCCGACGAGTGCTCCGGACCCTGGCCTTCGTAGCCGTGCGGCAGCATCATCGTGAGACCGGAGACGCGGCCCCACTTCACTTCGCCCGACGAGATGAACTGGTCGATCACGACCTGCGCGCCGTTCACGAAGTCGCCGAACTGCGCTTCCCACGCGACGAACGTGTTCGGCTCAGCCGTCGAATAGCCGTACTCGAAGCCGAGCACCGCTTCTTCGGACAGCACGGAGTCGATCACCGTGAACTTCGCCTGGCCTTCCGCGATGTTCTGCAGCGGAATGTAGGTGCCGTCGTTCCAGCGCTCGCGGTTCTGATCGTGCAGCACCGCGTGACGGTGCGTGAACGTGCCGCGGCCCGAGTCCTGGCCCGTCAGACGCACGGCGTAGCCCGATGCGACCAGCGATGCGAACGCGAGATGCTCGCCCATGCCCCAGTCGAGCTTGGATTCGCCCAGGCCCATCGCACGGCGGTCATTGATGACGCGCTCGACGAGCGGGTGAACCTTGAAGTTTTCCGGGATCGTCGTGATGCGCTCGGCCAGACGCTTCAGTTCGGCAAGCGGCACGGCGGTGTCGGCCGCGTCGGTCCACTTGCGGTTCAGGAACGGAACCCAGTCCACCGCGTACTTGCTCTTGTAGTTCGAGAGCACCGGATCGACGGTGTGATGGCCTTCGTCCATCGCCTGACGGTATTCCTTGACGAAGTTGTCCGCGTCTTCGGCCGTGATCACGCCCTGCTGCACGAGCCTTTCCGCGTAGACGGCGCGCGTGCCCGGATGCTTCGCGATGGTCTTGTACATCAGCGGCTGCGTGACCGCCGGCGTGTCCTGCTCGTTGTGGCCGAGCTTGCGGAAGCAGATGATGTCGACGACCACGTCCTTGTGGAACTTCATGCGGAAGTCGATCGCGAGCTGCGTCGCGAGCACCACGGCTTCGGGATCGTCGCCGTTCACGTGCAGCACCGGCGCCTCGATCATCTTGACGACGTCCGAGCAGTACAGCGTCGAGCGCGCATCGCGCGGGTCCGACGTCGTGAAGCCGATCTGGTTGTTGATGACGATATGCAGCGTGCCGTACGTGCCGTAACCGCGCGTCTGCGCGAGGTTCAGCGTTTCCATCACGACGCCCTGGCCCGCGAAGGCCGCGTCGCCGTGAACCTGAACCGGCAGCACTTGCAGGCCTTCTTCGTCGCCGCGGCGATCCATACGCGCCTTGGCCGAGCCTTCGACCACCGGATTCACGATTTCCAGGTGCGACGGGTTGAACGCGAGCGACAGGTGCACCGGGCCGCCTTCCGTCGCGACATCCGACGAGAAGCCCTTGTGGTACTTCACGTCGCCGGCCGGCAGGTCATCGACGTGCTTGCCTTCGAATTCGGCGAAGAGGTCCGCCGGCATCTTGCCGAGCGTATTGACCAGCACGTTCAGACGGCCGCGGTGCGCCATGCCGATGACGATTTCCTGCACGCCGCTCTTGCCCGCGTGACGCACGACTTCGTCCATCGACGCGATGAAGCTCTCGCCTCCTTCCAGCGAGAAGCGCTTCTGGCCAACGTATTTGGTGTGCAGGAAACGCTCGAGGCCTTCGGCGGCCGTCAGGCGGTTCAGGATGTGCTTCTTCTTGTCGTTCGAGAAGTTCGGCGTCGAGCGGATCGACTCGAGCTTCTCCTTCCACCAGCGCTTCTGCTCGGGATCGCTGATGTACATGAACTCGGCGCCGATCGTGCCGCAGTACGTATCGCGCAGCGCCTTGACGATGTCGCGCAGCGATGCCTGCTCGAAACCGAAGTACAGGTTGTTCGCGTTGAACACCTGGTCCATGTCGGCTTCGGTGAAGTCGTAGAAGCCGGGTTCGAGTTCGGGAATGGGAGGACGCTCGCGGCGCTTGAGCGGATCGAGATTCGCCCATTGCGTGCCGAGGAAGCGATACGCGCCGATGAGGGATTGAACGAAGACTTGCTTTCGCGCGGTGGTCAGATCACCGGTGCTTTCACGCGGCAGGAAGGCGTTCGCCTTCGCGCGCTGGGCGAAGGATTCGACGATGGGGCCGTGGGCCACGTCGTTGTGAGCCGTGCCGTCGGATGCGGGCACGTTCTGCAACGCGTCGAAGTAAGCTCGCCAGGTCTCGGGCACTGACGCGGGATTATCGAGATATTGCTCGTACAACTCTTCGACGTACGGAGCATTACCGCCGAACAGATAAGAGTTCGACTGGAATTGCTTCATCATTTTACGCTCACCTTTCTTCGAGTTTCTCGAGGAAGTGCGGGTTACGAAACCTTCCGCGCCACGGCCTGACCGTTTAGCGGATTGCGCGAATCAAGTCTGCTTGGAAGGACCTAAAAAGCGACAGCTAATCCGAGAAGCATAGCACAGAACCAATCGTCATATGACCGATCGCCGCATGTGCGCCAGCTTCGTCATCCTTTATGCAACAAGGATGTGCGGGCTTTTGTGAGATACGCAAGGGTCTCTTGCACGGCATCGGAAAACGAAAAAGCCGCCCGAAGGCGGCTTTTTTTTTGCACGAAGCGAACCGATGCTTAGTCGGCCGATGCCTCGCGGCTCGCGCGGCGACGCTCGTGCTCCTTCAGGTGACGCTTGCGCAGGCGAATGGACTGCGGCGTCACTTCGACGAGCTCGTCGTCGTCGATGAATTCGACCGCATATTCCAGCGACAGCGAGATCGGCGGAACGAGACGCACGGCTTCGTCGGTGCCCGACGCGCGCACGTTGGTGAGCTGCTTGCCCTTGATCGGGTTCACGACGAGGTCGTTGTCGCGGCTGTGAATGCCGATGATCATGCCTTCGTACAGCGCATCGCCCGGCGACACGAACATGCGGCCGCGATCCTGCAGCTTCCACAGCGCGTACGCGACGGCGGCGCCATCATCCTGCGAAATCAGCACGCCATTGCGACGCTCGCCGACCGAGCCTTCCTTCACCGGCGCGTACGAATCGAACGTGTGGCTCATCAGGCCCGTGCCGCGCGTGAGCGTGAGGAACTCGCTCTGGAAGCCGATCAGACCGCGCGCCGAAATCTTGTACTCGAGACGCGTGCGGCCACGGCCGTCGGACGTCATGTCGAGCATTTCGCCCTTGCGACGGCCGAGCTCTTCCATCACGCCGCCCTGATGGCCATCTTCGATATCGACGGTCAGGTTTTCGTACGGCTCGCACTTCACGCCGTCGATTTCCTGGAGCACCACGCGCGGACGCGACACGGCCAGCTCGTAGCCTTCACGGCGCATGTTCTCGACCAGAATCGTGAGGTGCAGCTCGCCACGTCCCGACACTTCGAACGTGGTTTCGTCGCCCGTGTCTTTCACGCGCAGCGCGACGTTGTGATTCAGTTCCTTCGTCAGACGATCGCGAATCTGGCGGCTCGTGACGAACTTGCCTTCCTTGCCCGCGAGCGGCGACGAGTTCACGAGGAAGTTCATCGTGAGCGTCGGTTCGTCGACGGTGATCATCGGCAGCGCTTCGGGCTGTTCCGGCGAGCAGATCGTCACGCCGATGCCGATTTCCTCGATGCCGTTGATCAGCACGATATCGCCTGCTTGCGCTTCTTCGACCTGCACGCGCTCGAGGCCGTGGAACGACAGCACCTGATTGATCTTGCGATTCAGAATGGCGCCGTCCGGGCCCGAACGCACGGCCACTTGCATGCCCGGGCGGATACGGCCGCGCGCGACACGGCCCACACCGATACGGCCGACATACGAGTTGTAGTCGAGCGACGTGATCTGCAGTTGCAGCGGAGCGTCCGGATCGGCGGGGCGCACGGGAACGTGCTGAAGGATCGCTTCGAACAGCGGGCGCATCGTGCCTTCGCGCGTTTCCGGCTCGAGGCTCGCGTAGCCGTTCAGGCCCGACGCGTACACCACCGGGAAATCGAGCTGCTCTTCGGTCGCGCCGAGCTTGTCGAAGAGATCGAAGGTCTGGTTGATCACCCAGTCGATGCGCGCGCCCGGACGGTCCACCTTGTTGATCACGACGATTGGCTTGAGGCCGAGCGCGAGCGCCTTCTTCGTGACGAAGCGCGTTTGCGGCATCGGGCCTTCGACGGCGTCGACGAGCAGCAGCACGGAATCGACCATCGAGAGCACGCGCTCGACTTCACCGCCGAAGTCCGCGTGTCCCGGCGTATCGACGATATTGATGTGCGTGCCTTCGTATTCGACGGCGCAGTTCTTGGCCAGGATCGTGATGCCACGTTCCTTTTCGATGTCGTTCGAGTCCATGACCCGTTCGGCGACCTGCTGGTTTTCCCGGAACGTGCCCGACTGACGGAGCAACTGGTCGACGAGCGTGGTCTTGCCGTGGTCGACGTGGGCAATGATGGCGATATTGCGGAGGGCGCGAGTCATATAGAGATGTCTTGGTTGTGCGCCGTCGGAGGAAGCCTCAACTACGAGACTCCATGGCTCGTCAGCCCCTCTTGAACCATCATGCGAAGCATGAGTACGCGGGCCCGGCGCGGTGAGAACCGAAAATTATAGCACGCACGAATGACCTTATCCGGCAATAGGACTCAACCCGTAACTGTCGGCGCAAGCGCCCGCCCGGAATCCGCCACCGCAACGAAGCCGCCGATTGTTAAGCATTTCCAGAAAAGATTCTTGCAGCGCCTGAAACGCACGCCTATAATGCTGCCTAGTCAACTATTGCATTCGCACCGTTATTTACAAATGAGCGACGCCCCGAAATCCACGGCGATCGGCGATTACGTGCTGGCCGAGAGCGTCGGCTACCTGATCGGCCGAGTGCGCTCGACCATGTGGAACATGGTCACGCAGCATACGAGCTCCGAGCTGAACATCACGGGGACGCAGGCGAGCATCGTCTTCATGCTGGCCGTCGGCAAGTGCGCGACGGCGGCCGACATCGCCCGCGAATACGGCATCGACGCGAGCGCGGTCACGCGTCTCATCGACCGTCTGGAAAAGCGCAGCCTGCTCTCGCGCGTGCGCAGCGAGGAAGACCGGCGCGTCGTGCGCCTCGCGCTCACCGACGAAGGTCAGGCAACCGCCGAGAAGATTCCCGCCATCTTCGCGCGCGTGCTCGATCATCTGTTGACGGGCTTCACGCCGGAGGAAGTGGGCTTCCTGAAGAGCATGCTAAGACGAATTCTCGCGAATTCGTGCGACCCCTCCGTGGCATCGCTGCTCAACTGCAATGATAAGCCTGGTACGTGATTGCAGCGTCAAGCAAATCGGCGCCGCATCGCCTTACAAGATCATTGCAATGTCCATCTTTAATTCTCATCTCAAGAGACGAGATATGAAACACCTTTCCCTGTCCGCGCAGCCCTTCCCGAGCCGTGTCAAAGGCGCCGCGGCCTCGGTCGTCGCCGCGTTGGCGTTCGCGGGCTGCGCGAACTACTCGGGCATTTCGAGCGACAAGCAGATTGCGTCGCCGGACAATTTCGAGGCGACGCAAAGCGTGCCCGGGCAAGGCGGCCAATGGCCGACGCTCGACTGGGCGAAGCAGTTCGGCGATCCGCAACTGCCGCAGTTGATCGACGAGGCGCTCGCCGACAACCCGAGCATCGCGCAGGCGCAGGCGCGCATCGCGAAGGCGTCGTCGTATACCGAGACATCGCGCTCGGCGCTCTATCCGAAGGTCAACGGCTCGTATTCGTGGACCCGCGAACTGTATTCGGCCAACGCCCTCTTCCCGCCGCCCTATGGCGGCACCTGGTACAGCGAGAACAACGTGCTCGCGAGCGCATCGTGGGAACTGGATCTGTGGGGCAAGAACCGTTCGCGGCTGAACATGGCGGTGTCGCAGCAGAAGGCCGCCGAGGCGGACATGCAGCAGGCGCGCGTGACGCTCGCGGCGTCGGTTGCGCGCACCTACAACCAGTTCGCGCTGCTCTACGCGCTGCGTGATGTCGCCCAGCGCGAAATCGCGAACCGGCAGGACGTCGGCCGCATCACGAACGGGCGCGTCGCGGCCGGGCTCGACACCAACGTCGAGCGCCGCACCGCGGAAGGCAATGTCGCGACGAGCCAGACGAACTCGACCGAGCTCGACGGCCAGATCGAAACCGTGCGCTATCAGCTCGCGGCGCTGCTCGGCAAGGGCCCGGACCGCGGTCTCAAGATCACCAAGCCCGTGATCGATCCGAACGTCAACGTGACGCTGCCCGACAACGTGCCCGCCGATCTCGTCGCGCGCCGCCCGGATATCGTCGCCGCGCGCTGGCAGGTCGAAGCCGCGACGCACAACATCAAGGAAGCGAAGGCCGAGTTCTTCCCGGACATCAATCTCGCGGCGGCGTTCGGTTTCGACGCGTTCGGCTGGAGCCGCTTCCTGCAGGCGAGCAGCCGCCAGATCCAGATCGGGCCGGCGGTGCATCTGCCGATCTTCGATGCAGGCGCCCTGCGTGCCCAGCTGAAAGGCCGCTATGCCGATTTCGAAGGCGATGTCGCGAACTACAATCAGACGCTCATCAACGCGATGAACGACGTTGCGACGAATATCTCGGCGATCCGCTCGCTCGACAAACAGATGGCCGACGCGAACCGCGCGCTCACGGCGGCGTCGAGCGCCTACCAGCTCGCGGTGATCCGCTACAAGGCGGGCCTCTCGCCGCAACTGCAGGTGCTCAACGCCGACGAGAACCGTCTCGCCAACGAGCAGACCGTGACGAATCTGCGCCTGAAGCGCACCGATCTGCAGATCGCGCTGATCAAATCGCTCGGCGGCGGCTTCGACGCGACGAGCACCAATCTGGCGATCGACGGCAGCGGGCAGCAACAGGCGAGCGCGCAAGCGGCGGATCAGGCCGCGCCGTCGAAATAAGCCGCGCGCAAGAACACGCATCAGACCAAATACGAAATATTCGGAGTCTTTCATGAGCGACCCTCAACAAACCGCCGCCGCGCCCGCGCCGAAACAGAGCAACGGCAAGCGCCGCCGGCTGATGACGCTGATCGTGCTCGTCATCATCATCGCCGCCGTCGCGTACGGGCTGTACTACTTCCTCATCGCGCGCTTTCACGAAAGCACCGACGACGCCTATGTGAACGGCAACGTCGTGCAGATCACGCCGCAGGTCGTCGGCACGGTGATCTCGGTGAACGCGGACGATACGCAGACCGTGAAGGTCGGCGATCCGCTCGTCACCCTCGATCCCGCCGACTCGAAAATCGCGCTGGATCAGGCCGAGGCGAATCTCGCGCAGACCGTGCGCCAAGTGCGCACGTTCTTCGTGAACAACAACCAGTACGAAGCGCAGATCGCATTGCGCCGCTCGGACCTTTCGCGCGCGCAGGACGATCTGAAGCGCCGCATGCAGGTCGCGCAGACGGGCGCGGTGTCGCAGGAAGAAATCTCGCACGCCCGCGACGCGGTGCGCGGCGCGCAGGCCGCGCTCGACGCCGCCGAGCAGGAACTCGCGTCGAACCGCTCGCTCACGGCCAACACGACGATCGCCGATCACCCGAACGTGCTCGCCGCCGCCGCGAAAGTGCGCGACTCGTACATCAACTACGCGCGCAACACGCTGCCGGCGCCGGTGACGGGCTATGTCGCGAAGCGCTCGGTGCAGGTCGGCCAGCGCGTGTCGCCGGGCAATCCGCTGATGGCGATCGTGCCGCTGAACGCCGTGTGGGTCGACGCGAACTTCAAGGAAGTGCAGTTGAAGCACATGCGCATCGGTCAGCCGGTCGAACTGACGGCCGATCTCTACGGTTCGAGCGTGGTGTATCACGGCAAGGTGATCGGCTTCTCGGCGGGCACGGGCTCGGCGTTCTCCCTCCTGCCCGCGCAGAACGCGACGGGCAACTGGATCAAGGTCGTGCAGCGCCTGCCGGTGCGTATCGAGCTCGATCCGAAAGAATTGCAGGATCATCCGCTGCGCATCGGTCTGTCGATGAACGTCGACGTGACGATCAAGAACGAGGAAGGCGGCCAGCTCGGCAACGCTCAGAACACGGTGTATCAGACCAACGTGTTCGACAACTACGGCGCGCAGGCCGATCAGGAAATCGCGCGCATCATCCAGCAGAACGCGGGCACGGGCGCCGGAGCGCCCGCGCAGAGCTCGTCGTCGGCCCCGCGCGGCAAGGCGACGAAGTCGGCATCGGCTGCGAAGCTGATGTAAGCGGATTCGGCTCATGTCTTCGCAAAACGTCGTTCATCCGCCGCTGTCGGGCGGAAAACTCGTCATCGGGACGATCGCCGTGTCGCTCGCGGTGTTCATGAACGTGCTCGACACGTCGATCGCGAACGTCTCGATTCCGTCGATCTCCGGCGATCTCGGCGTGTCGTCGGATCAGGGCACGTGGGTCATCACGTCGTTCGCGGTCGCCAACGCGATCTCGGTGCCGCTCACCGGCTGGCTCACGCAGCGAGTCGGCCAGGTGCGGCTCTTCCTCGGCTCGATCATCCTGTTCGTGATCGCGTCGTGGCTGTGCGGCCTCGCGCCGACGCTGCCCTTCCTGCTCGCCGCGCGCGTGTTTCAGGGCGCGGTCGCCGGCCCGATGATCCCGCTCTCGCAAACGCTCCTGCTCGCGAGCTATCCGCGCGAAAAGGCGCCGATGGCGCTCTCGATGTGGTCGATGACCACGCTCATCGCGCCGGTCGCGGGCCCCGTGCTCGGCGGCTGGATTTCCGACAACATCTCGTGGCCGTGGATCTTCTACGTGAACATCCCGGTGGGCATCGCGGCGGCGATCGCCACGTTCGCGATCTTCCGCGACCGCGATTCCGCCATCCGCAAGGCGCCGATCGATACGGTCGGGCTTACGCTGCTCGTCGTCTGGGTCGGCTCGCTGCAGATCATGCTCGACAAGGGCAAGGATCTCGACTGGTTCAACTCCACGACGATCGTCGTGCTCGCGCTGATCGCGGTGATCTCGTTCGCGTTCTTCATCGTGTGGGAGCTGACGGCGGAGCATCCGGTCGTGGATCTTTCGCTGTTCGAGCTGCGCAATTTCACGGGCGGGACGATCGCGCTGTCGATCGGCTATGGGCTCTACTTCGGCAATCTCGTGCTGCTGCCGCTGTGGCTGCAGACCGATATCGGCTATACCGCGACGAACGCCGGTCTCGTGATGGCGCCCGTCGGCCTCTTCGCGATCCTGCTCTCGCCGCTCACCGGCAAGTTCCTGCCACGCACCGATCCGCGCTACATCGCGACGGCCGCGTTCCTCGTGTTCGCGCTATGTTTCTGGATGCGCTCGCGCTACACGACCGGCGTCGATACGTGGGCGCTCACGGTGCCGACGTTGATTCAGGGCATCGGCATGGCGGGCTTCTTCATTCCGCTCGTGTCGATCACGCTGTCAGGCTTGCCGGGGCATCGGATTCCGGCGGCATCCGGCTTGTCGAACTTCGTGCGGATCATGTGCGGCGGCATCGGCACGTCGATTTTCTCGACGGCGTGGGAGCATCGCTCGATCGTGCATCACGCGCAGCTCGTCGAAGGCGCGAACGCGTATAACCCGGTGTTCGCGAACTCGATGCAGCAAATGAACGCGCTCGGCTTCTCGCAAGAGCAGGCGCGAGGCCTGTTCAACAGCATGGCCACGCAGCAGGCTGCGCAGCTCGGCGTGAACGACATGTTCTATATCTCGGCGGGGATTTTCGTCGCGCTGATCGCGCTGATCTGGATCACGCGGCCCGAGCGTTCGGGCGGCGGGGATTCGGCGGCGGCGGCATCGGCGGCGCATTGATCGCCTTGCCCGCTTGAAAAAAAGAGCCCGGTTCAAAACTTGACCGGGCTCTTTTCATTGTGCCGTGACGATCAATCGTTCAGGCGCAAGCACACCCTCTCCCGCGCGCGCTACGCCGAGCAATCGACCACCTTCTTGCGCATAGACGCGCACGCGGCCTTCTTCGAGGCGCGTTTTCACGACATCGGCGAGCTTCAGCCGCTGGCCATGCAGAAAGCGCTTGGTCGCTTCCTCGTTCAATTGAACCGCGGGGAACGTGGACAAGAGCGCATCGACAGGCTGAAGCCGTTCGTCGCGCTCCGGTTCGCTCAGGCTGGCGAGCTGATCCAGCGTGACCGCGTGTTCGAGCGTCAGCGCGCCGACGCCCGTACGCCGCAGCGCCGTCAGATGCGCGCCGCAACCGAGCGTCTCGCCGATGTCCTCCGCCAGCGTGCGCACATACGTGCCCTTGCTGCACGTCACGCGAAACGTCACGAGCGGCAGCGCGCACGCGATCAACTGCAGCGCGTGAATCGTCACCCGGCGGCCTTCGCGCTCGACCGTCTGTCCGGCGCGCGCGTACTCGTAGAGCGGCTTGCCGTCGCGTTTGAGCGCCGAGTACATCGGCGGGACTTGCACGATCTCGCCGATGAATCGCTTCATCGCCTCGGCAACCGCCGCTTCATCGCACATGACTTCACGCGTATCGATGGCTTCGCCTTCGGCATCGCCCGTCGTGGTGCGAATGCCGAGGCGCATCGTCGCTTCATACGTCTTGTCAGCATCGAGCAGGTCTTGCGAGAACTTCGTCGCCTCCCCGAAGCACAGCGGCAGCAAGCCTGTCGCGAGCGGATCGAGCGTGCCCGTGTGGCCCGCCTTCTTCGCCAGATAAATCCGCTTCGCCTTGATGAGCGCATCGTTGCTCGACAGCCCGAGCGGCTTGTCGAGCAGCAGCACGCCGTCGAGCGCGCGGCGCGGAATCTTCGGCCGCGCCTGTTTCTCCGAACCGCTCATCGCTTACGCGCCTTCCTGATCGTCGTCGGCGTCCTTCGCGCGCGTCGCATTCGCTTCGTCGATCAGACGCGACATCTCGACGGCCTTCTCGATCGTCTGGTCATAGTGGAAATGCAGCGTCGGCACCGTGTGGATGTGCAGGCGCTTGAAGAGCATATTGTGCAGATGTCCCGCTGCGTGATTCAGACCCTGCTCGGTCTGCTTGGGGTCGCCCGTGAGCGTCGTGAAGTAGACCTTCGCGTGCGCGTAGTCGGGCGTGAGCTCGACGCTCTGGATCGTCACGAGCCCCACGCGCGGGTCTTTCACCTCGCGCATCAGCTCCGAAAGATCGCGCTGGATCTGGTCCGCAATCTGCACGTTGCGGTTCGCGGATGTCCGTTTTTTAGCCATGATGTCGTTTCCGTATTTCTTTTCTTACCGCCTGAAGCAAAAAGGGCGGAGGGAGCCACCAGGCCCACCCCGCCCTTTTATCAGCGGCTAACGCATTACAGCGTGCGAGCCACTTCCGTCACTTCGAAGACTTCGAACTGGTCGCCTTCGACGATGTCGCTGAAGTTCTTGATCGACATACCGCACTCGAAGCCCTGACGCACTTCCTTGACGTCGTCCTTGAAGCGCTTGAGCGAATCGAGCTCGCCGGTGTGGATCACGACATTGTTGCGAATCACGCGCACCGACGAGGAACGCTTGACCACACCGTCCGTGACCATACAACCCGCGATGAGACCGACCTTCGGCACGCGGATGACCTGACGCACCTCGACCATGCCCGTCACCGTCTCGCGCTTCTCCGGCGCGAGCATGCCGGACATCGCCGCCTTCACCTCATCCACTGCGTCGTAGATGATGTTGTAGTAACGGATGTCGATGCCGTTCGCCTCGGCCACCTTGCGCGCTTGTGCATCCGCACGCGTGTTGAAGCCGATGATGACCGCCTTCGAAGCCGTAGCCAGGTTGACGTCCGATTCGCTGATCGCGCCGACCGCGCTGTGCACGATCTGCACGCGCACTTCGCTGGTCGACAGCTTTTGCAGCGATTGCACCAGCGCTTCCTGCGAGCCCTGCACGTCCGCCTTGACGATGAGCGGCAGGTTCTGCACTTCGCCTTCGCCCATCTGCTCCAGCATGTTCTCGAGCTTCGCGGCCTGTTGCTTGGCCAGCTTGACGTCGCGGAACTTGCCCTGACGGAACAGCGCGATTTCGCGTGCCTTGCGCTCGTCCGGCAGCACGATGACTTCCTCGCCCGCCGCCGGCACTTCCGACAGACCCTGGATTTCCACCGGGATCGACGGGCCGGCTTCCTTGGTCGGCTTGCCGGTTTCGTCGAGCATGGCTCGGACGCGGCCGTAGGCACTGCCCGCGAGAACCACGTCGCCGCGGTTCAGCGTGCCCGACTGCACGAGGATGGTCGCAACCGGGCCCTTGCCCTTGTCCAGCTTGGCTTCGATCACGAGGCCCTTCGCGGCGGCTTCCACCGGCGCGGTCAGCTCCAGCACTTCGGCTTGCAGCGACACGTTTTCCAGCAGATCGTCGATGCCGCGGCCGGTCTTCGCCGACACTTCGATGAACGGCGAATCGCCGCCGTACTCTTCCGGCACCACGCCTTCCGCGACGAGCTCCTGCTTCACGCGCTCGGGGTTCGCTTCCGGCTTGTCGATCTTGTTGATCGCCACGACGATCGGCACGCCGCCCGCCTTCGCGTGGGCAATCGCTTCCTTCGTCTGCGGCATCACGCCGTCATCGGCCGCAACGACCAGAATGACGATGTCGGTTGCCTTCGCGCCGCGCGCACGCATGGCCGTGAAGGCCTCGTGACCCGGCGTGTCGAGGAAGGTGATGACGCCACGCGGCGTATCGACGTGATATGCGCCGATATGCTGCGTGATGCCGCCGGCTTCGCCCGCCGCCACTTTCGCGCGACGGATGTAGTCCAGCAACGAGGTCTTGCCGTGGTCGACGTGACCCATCACGGTGACGACCGGCGGACGCGGCAGCTTCTCTGCGGTGTCTTCGGTGGCTTCGCCTTCGATGAGCAGCGCTTCCGGATCGTCCAGCTTCGCCGCGACCGCGCGATGGCCCAGTTCCTCCACGACGATCATCGCGGTTTCCTGGTCCAGCACCTGGTTGATCGTGACCATCTGGCCGAGCTTCATCATCACCTTGATGACTTCCGAAGCCTTCACCGACATCTTGTGCGCGAGGTCCGCGACCGAAATGGTTTCCGGCACGTGCACTTCACGGATGATCGGCTCGGTCGGCGCCTGGAAGGACGTCGCCTGCTCCTGATGCTTGCCGCGTCCTTTCGGACCGCCGCGCCAGCCGCGATCGACGCCGCCGCTCGAATCGCCGCGCGTCTTGATACCGCGGCGCTTGGATGCGTCGTCCTGCTGCCAGCCGCCCTTGCCGCCGGCCTTCTTCTTGTCGCCTGCGCCTGCCGGAGCCGTCGATGCGGGCGCCGGAGCGCCGCCTGCAGCGGGCTTCTTCGCCGCGGGACGTGCCGCCTGCGCGCCTTCCGGCTTCGCGGGCTTGTGCAGCGTGCCCTTCGCTTCGGCGGCCTTCGCCGCTTCCGCCGGCTTCGGTGCGGGCGCGGGTTCCGGCGCCTTCACCTGCGCCTTGCGCGGCGTGTTCATCATTTCGCGGATGGCGCGCGCTTCGGCTTCGGCCGCCGCACGGCGCTTGGCGATGGCCTCCTGTTCGAGACGCGCCTTTTCGGCGGCTGCCTTCGCTTCTTCTTCCGCCTTCTTGGCGGCTTCACGCTGCGCGGCACGCTCGCTCGCGGCCTTCTCTTCAGCAGCCTTTTCGGCGGCCTTCGCGGCGGCTTCGCGTTGCGCGTCGTCGTTCTGCTTCGCTTCCTGCTTGGCTTCCGCCGTCGGCTGGGCGCGCGCTTCCTGACGCGCAGCCTGAGCCGCACGCGAGATTTCCGCCGCCTGAGCCGCGGCCGCCGCGCGGCGCGCCGCTTCCTCTTCCTGCTTGCGGCGCTCGGCTTCCGCCGCTTCCTCGCGGGCGCGGCGTTCGGCTTCTTCGCGCTCCAGTTGCGCCTGGCGCTCCTTCAGCTCGCGCTCTTCGCGCTCGAGCTGCTCGGCGGCATGGCGCGCTTCTTCCTCGCGACGCTGGAGTTCGGCCTCGTCGACTTCCGGCTCTTCGACATGATTCGTCGCCGGCTCGGGTTGCTCCGCGCCGGTTTCATCGCGCTTCACGAAAACACGCTTCTTGCGCACCTCGACCTGAATGGTGCGAGCTTTACCCGTTGCGTCGGATTGCTTGATTTCCGACGTATGCCGGCGGGTCAAAGTGATCTTGCGCTTGTCGGCGTCGGCGGAACCGTGCGACTTGCGCAAATGATCGAGCAGACGCGCCTTGTCCGTCTCGGACAGGTCGTCGTTCGCGCTCGCTTTCTGGACGCCAGCCGCCTGCAACTGCTCGAGCAGGACGCCCGCAGGCATTTTGAGTTCCGCGGCAAATTGGGCTACGTTGTTACTCGCCATTCATTCCTCTTGATGCAAGGATCAATCCTTGCGGTTAGATCGGGGTCACGCGGCCAGACAGGCCGCCAAATATCAGTGCGCCATGGTCATTTCTCACTGGAACCAGTGTTCACGTGCTTTCATGATCAACGCCTTAGCGGCATCCTCTTCCATACCGGTCATTTCGACCACTTCATCGACTGCCAGCTCCGCGAGGTCGTCGCGGGTCTGAATCTGGTGCTCCGCGAGCTTCGCCAGAAGCTCGTTGTCCATGCCGTCGAGGCTCTTCAGATCGAGCGCGACGCCTTCCACTTTCTCTTCGTTGGCGATCGCCATCGTGAGCAACGCGTCGCGCGAGCGGTTGCGCAGCTCGTGCACGGTGTCTTCGTCGAAGGCTTCGATTTCGAGCATTTCGTTGAGCGGCACGTAGGCGATTTCTTCGAGGCTCGTGAAGCCTTCGTCGATCAGGATGTCGGCGACTTCCTCGTCCACATCCAGACGCGCCATGAACAGGTCGCGCAACTTGCCACGCTCTTCGTTCTGCTTCAACGCGGACTCGTCCGGCGTCATGATATTGATCTGCCAGCCGGTGAGCTCGCTCGCGAGCCTCACGTTCTGGCCGGCGCGGCCGATGGCGACGGCGAGCTCGTTTTCGTCCACGACGACGTCCATCGAATGCTTTTCTTCATCGACGACGATCGACTGCACGGCTGCCGGCGCGAGGGCGCCGATCACGAACTGCGCGGGGTCTTCCGACCATAGCACGATGTCGACGTTCTCGCCACCGAGCTCGTTGCGCACGGCCTGCACGCGCGAGCCGCGGATGCCGACGCAGGTGCCGATCGGGTCGATACGCTTGTCGTAGGCGATCACACCGATTTTCGCACGCACGCCGGGATCGCGCGCGGCCGCCTTGATTTCCAGCAGGCCTTGTTCGATTTCCGGCACTTCGAGCTCGAACAGTTTCATCAGGAATTCGGGCGCGGTGCGCGAAAGCTCGATTTGCGGGCCGCGCGCGGTGCGGTCGACCTTCGCGATGTACGCGCGCACGCGGTCGCCCACGCGCAGGTTTTCCTTCGGAATGAGCTGGTCGCGGCGCAGCAGCGCTTCGACGCGACCCGATTCGACGATGAAGTTGCCCTTGTCCAGGCGCTTCACCGAGCCGGTCATGATCTTTTCGCCGCGCTCGAGGAAGTCGTTCAGGATCTGCTCGCGCTCGGCGTCGCGCACCTTCTGCAGAATGACCTGCTTGGCGGCCTGCGCGCCGATGCGGCCGAATTCGATCGACGGAATCGGCTCCTCGATGAAGTCGTCCACCTGTGCGTCGGCCTTTTGCTCCTTCGCTTCGAACAGCAGGATTTCCTGATCCGGTTCTTGCAGGCCGGCCTCGTCCGGCACGACGCGCCAGCGGCGGAAGGTTTCATGCTCGCCGCTCTCACGGTCGATCGCGACGCGGATATCCACGTCTTCCTCGAAGAGCTTCTTCGTTGCGGAAGCAAGCGCAGCTTCCAGCGCTGCGTACACGACGTCCTTGTTGACGTTCTTTTCGCGTGCCAGCGCATCCGCCAGCATCAATACTTCGCGACTCATTGTTTACGGCTCCTAAAGTCAACCTTGGGGACGAGACGCGCCTTGTCGAGGTCCGCGAGCGTGAAATCCAGCACTGCGGCGCCGTCCTTCCCTTCAAATTCCAATCCGATCTTTTCGCCTTCGGGGGCGTGCACGATGCCACGGAACGACTTGCGCCCGTCCAACGGCTTTTTCAATGTGATGACGGCTTCGCTTCCCGCGAAACGCTCGAAATCGGCCAGCTTCTTGAGCGGGCGATCGAGCCCCGGCGACGATACTTCGAGCCGGTCGTAGTCGATATTCTCGACTTCGAGCAAGTATTGGAGCTGGCGCGTGACCTTCTCGCAGTCTTCGATGGCGATACCGGCCGGCTGGTCGATATATACACGCAGCATGCCGCCTCCCGAACGCTCGAGATCGACAAGCTCGTAGCCTAGGCCCGAGACCGTGGTTTCTATCAATTCCGTCAGTTGCACAGTAACTCCAAGGTGTTCGCGCGCTCCACGCCGAAACACCTGCGGGCGAGCGCCTTCATGCGGGCGCGCACCCCTGCTCCCGAGATGCCGAACCGAAAAGCCAAAAAAAAATGGGCGCAACGCCCATCTTTTTCGACCGAGGTCGCACCCGGGCAGCGAAGAAAAACTACGTGCCCAGCGACTCCATGATTTTAGCCATTTTTCAGGATAAACGCAAACGTAACGCGCCCTTTCGGGCCCGTTGCGGCTACTTTCACGTCGATTCGTATCGGTCGTGCTGAAAATTGCAGCGCACGCTTTTTCGTCGCCGGAAGCGGCCGGGGCATCGATGCCTTGCCCGATCGCGCTTCGCGGCGGCGATTGCGCACTTTTTTACGCTTCGCGCATCAGCGGCCGCGCGAGCGATTGCGCGGGCCCCGGCCGGCGCCTGCTTTACCCTGCCCCGCGCCCTGCTGCGCGCCACCCTGGCGATTGCCGCCGCGCTGCGGGTTGCCGCCGGCGGCGCGCTTGCCCGCGCCGCCCGCGCCCTGCGGTCCGCCTTGCGGGCGAGCACCGCGCGGAGCCGGCCGGCCGCCGGTCCCGCGATTGCCGTTCGGTTCGTTGCCGATACGGTTGCCGTTCGGCTCGCGGCCGCCGCGACGGCCCATGCCGCCCGCGTTGCCCGCACCGGTATTGCCGCCGAGGCCGCCCATACCGCCGAACCCGAACGCGCCGGGCATACCGCCCGCCTGGCCGCGTCGTCCGCCTCGTCCAGGCGTCTGCTGGGTCATGCGCGAATGCGAGCTCAGTACCGGCTCGCGCGTGATGAAGCCCATCGATGTCTGCATCGGATCGGGCTGCACGCGCGGCGCGGAACTGCGGCCGCCCTTCTCGGCCGTCGGCAGCTTCAGGCCGACCGACGCCATCAGACTGCGCACCTGATTGTCTTCGAGCTCTTCCCAGCGACCGCGCTTGAGGCCGCGCGGCAGCGCGATCGGACCGTGACGCGTGCGGATCAGGCGGCTGACCATGAGGCCCGCCGCCTCGAACATCCGGCGCACTTCGCGATTGCGGCCTTCGGCCAGCGCGACGTGATACCAGTGGTTCGTGCCTTCGCCGCCGCCGTCCTGGATGCGCAGGAAGTTCGCGGGACCGTCATCGAGTTCGACGCCCTTCAGAAGCTTCTGCTTCATCGCTTCCGACAACTGCCCGACGACACGCACCGCGTATTCACGCTCGACGCTGTAGCGCGGATGCATGAAGCGGTTCGCCAGATCGCCCGAGGTCGTGAGCAGCAGCAGCCCTTCGGTGTTGAAGTCGAGACGACCGACCGCGAGCCACTTGGCCGTTTTCATCGACGGCAGCTTGTCGAACACGGACGGACGGCCTTCCGGGTCCGCGTGGCTGACGATCTCGCCCGTCGGTTTGTGATAGAGCAGGATGCGCGGCGGCTTGCTCGCGAGCTTGCGCTTGACCGGCTTGCCGTTGATGCGCACCTGATCGGTCGGCATGATGCGCTGCCCGATGTGCGCGGGCTCGCCGTTCACCGACACGCGGCCGGCAATGATCAGCTCTTCCATGTCGCGGCGCGAGCCCATGCCCGCGTCGGCGAGCACTTTGTGCAGCTTCGGCGCGTCCTCGTCCGGCTCCAGCACGCGCTTTTGCTGCGGGGCGTTGCGGCCCCGGCGCAGCATCGGTGCGCGCACGCCGGCGGCGCCGTTGTCGGCGTCGAACGCGGGTGACGTGACGTAGGCGAAGACATCGTCGACGGCGGCAGCGGCCGCGCTCTCGACCGTCGCGGGACCCGCGTCGTTGCGTTTGCCGCGCTTTTGCTGCGGCGGATTCTTGCGCCGGCCGCCTTCGCGCGGCGCGGGCGCGGCGGCCTGAGCGGCCGCTTCATCCGTCGGTGCCTCGACGACGGCTTCGCCGGCTTCGGCGCGCGCGTTCTTGCGGCCTCGCGGACTCGCCCCTTCGCTCTTGCGCGGCTTGGCGCCCGGATCCTTGCGCGGCGTGCGCACCTGCGCGACGACCACGCCGTCCGGCGGCGTTTCGTTCACGGCGCCCGGCGCGCCCGGAGCGCCTTCGGCGCCCTTGGTCTTCGCGACAGCGCGTCGCCGTGCGATCAGGCTGCGCGGCCCGCGGCGCAGTCCGCGGCGCGGACGGTCGTCGCCCTCGCCGCCCTCATCGGCGCGGTCGGTGCGCGTGCTTTCGCCGGCGTCGGCCGACTCAGGTGCGTCCGCGGCGTGCACGGGGCGCGCGGATTCAGGCGAATCGCTGTCGTGGGAGTGTGTCAAAACAACCTCAAATGTCGAATCGCGCGCCCGTCGCAGGCGCGTCTAAAAATCCGCTGATCAGTCCGGCTCGTCGTCTCGAAGTGATCTTTATGGAGAGCCGGTTGCCCGATCAGGGGCCATGCAATTTGCGTCAGGCGCGTCGCGCCTTCGGTTCTTCGGAGTCGTCGTCCAGTTCGTCGTCGTTCGATGGACTCGCGTTTTCTTCCTCTTCACGCGGCATCGGCGCCGGCGCGGTGCTCAACGGCTGCGCGTGAATCCCGGCGGGCGATGCGACGCGCTCAGCCTGCGCATCCGCATGTTCCGTTCCGAGCTTTTCCTGCTGTTCTTCTGCCTGCTCTTGCTCCGCCGAAACGCCGGCCGCGCTCTCATCGCTGCCTGATGCTTCGGTTTGCGCCGATTCCGCCGCCTCAGTGGCGTTGACCGGTGCGGTGACATCGTGTTCCCCGTCGCCCGGCGCCTCCGATGTTTCCAGTGCCTGCGCGCCGGACGGCTGAGCGTTACCAGCCACGCTGTCGGGGAATTCGATCGAATGCTGCGCGAGCAGCGACGCCTCGAGTTGCGCCGACGGATTGTCAAGCGCAGGCAGCTCGTCGAGCGCGGTCAGGCCGAGGTCGTCGAGGAACTGCTTTGTCGTCGCATACAGCGCGGGGCGGCCCGGCACGTCGCGATGACCGATCACCTCGATCCAGCCACGGTCCTCCAGTTGCTTCACGACCTGCGTGTTCACCGTCACACCGCGAATCTCTTCGATGTCGCCCCGCGTAACCGGCTGCCGATAGGCAATGATCGCCAGCGTTTCGAGCACGGCCCGCGAATATCTGGGCGGTTTCTCCGGGTGCAGCCGATCGAGATAGGTCCGCATCGCCGGCTTGCTCTGGAAGCGCCAACCCGAGGCGAGCGCCACCAGTTCCACGCCGCGCCCCGACCAGTCGGCCTTGAGCGCTTCGAGCAATGTGCGAACGGTGTCCGCCGAGATGTCGTCGGCGAACAGCTTGCGCAATTCATTCAGCCTCAGCGGTTCCTGCGCGCAAATCAAAGCAGTCTCGAGGACGATCTTCGCCTCTTGGGTATTCATGCAGCTTCGGTCAACCCTGTATGGTCAATGATTCAATTCAAATCAGGCTTGCGCAGGACCGAACGCGACCAAAATGGTGCGAACGATAAAGCTGGACGCGGAGTTTCAAGACGCGCTCGCCCGATTGTAATCGGTCATATTGATTGGGAGCACGCACCGGGGAGAGGCGATATCGGGCGATCGGTGAGCGAATCGCCGGGCCATCCCAGCCGGACGAGGTGGCGCTTTCCTAGGCGAAAGCGCGTGACTGAGCGCCATATTACGCAAAAAGAACCGGGGCGTAAAGGTGATCGCTTCATCCTCGCCTGGACTCACTCGACGCCGGCCCTGCGCGGCCGGCGTCCGTCGGCACGGCTCAGGCGACGCCGCGCGCCGCCAGGAAACGCTGCAAACGCTCGACGCCCGCATCGAGGCGCGCCGGATCGCACGCGTAGCACCAGCGCACGAAACCCTCGCCTTCCGCGCCGAACGCGCTACCCGGCGCGAGACCGAGGCCGGCATCGCGCACGAGCGACTTGCACAGCTCCAGGCTGTTGTCCGCGCCCGGCAGCGAGAAGAACAGATACATCGCGCCATCGGGTGCGCGCACGTCGACGCCGTCGATCGTCTGCAAGGCCTTCACCAGATGATCGCGGCTCGCGCGCAGATCGGCGACGAGCGTCTGCGCGAAGCGCTCGCCCTCGTCCACCGCGACGACGCCCGCCTGCTGCACGAACGACGGCGCGCACGACGTGTTGTACTCGACGAGCTTGCCGAGATCGTCCATCAATTGCGCGGGCGCGACGAGCCAGCCGAGCCGCCAGCCGGTCATGAGCCACGCCTTCGAGAACGAATTCACCGCGATTACGCGCTCGTCGCGCGCGGCGAGATCGAGGAACGACGGCGCGACATGCGCGCCATCGCCGTAATAGAGGCGCTCGTAGACTTCGTCCGCGACGATCCAGATGCCGTGACGGCGGCAATGCTCGAGCACGGTGCGCTGCTGGTCGCGCGTCATCGTCCAGCCGGTCGGATTGTTCGGCGAGTTGATCATCAGCATGCGCGTGCCGGGCGTGAGCGCGGCGAGCAGGCGCTCGAGATCGAGCGTCCAGCCGCGCGGGCCGTAGCTCAGCGAAACCGTCTCGACGCTCGCGCCGAGAATCTTCGGAATCTCGACGAGGTTCGGCCAGAGCGGCGTCACGGCGACGACGCGATCGCCCGCGCCGACGACGAGCTGCGCCGCGAGCATCAGCGCGTTCACGCCGGCGCTCGTCACCGCGATGTGGCCGGGCGTCGTCGCGCCGTGCAACGCGCTCACGTAGCGGCCGAGCGACTCGCGCAGCGGCGCGATGCCGAGATTGTGCGTGTAGAACGTGGCGCCGTCGGCGAGCGCGCGGCTAGCGGCATCGCGAATGAACTGCGGCGTCACGCGGTCGGACTCGCCGAACCAGAACGGCAGCACGTCGGCGACGCCGAAGCCCGCGTTCGCCACCTCGCGGATCTGCGAGGGCCTCAACGCGCGTACGGCATCGCGCGCATTCGGAGCGCCGAATGCGTGCGCGCCCGCCAGTTGACTCAGTTCGCTGACCACCGCCCCTTCGGATTCACTCATCCCGCGCCCCGTCGTCTTGTCTTAAAAAAGGAAGTCTAACGCGTGCGCCGCCTGTCCGAGACGGCAAGCGAGGTCAGGCGAGGTCTTCCGCACGCTGCGGCAGCGACGCGATCAGCGACCAGACCGATTCCGCCGCCGGCGAGAGCGAGCGATCGCGCCGCCGCACGATTTCGACGGTGCGCTCGGCGCGCGGCTCGAGCGGCAGCGCGACGAGCGACGAATCCGCCGGCAACGGCAGCGCGAGCCACGGCAGCACGCTCACGCCCACGCCGGCCTCGACCAGTCCGAACACGGTCGCCGAGTGTCCGAGCTCCTGCACCACCTGCGCCTCGACGCCATGCTCCTGCATCACGGCATCGATGATCGGCCGGCTGCCGGACGCATGATCGAGCATCACGAGCCGCTCGCCCGCGAGCGCTTCCCAAGGCACGGCGGATTCACGCCCGAGCGCATGATCGCGTCGCGCGACGAGACAGAACGAGTCGGTCATCACGGACTCGCCATGCAGTTCATCCGACGAAAACGGGCCGATCACCACGCCGAAGTCGACTTCTCCTGACTTCACCTTGCGAACGACATCGGACTGCACGTCGTCGCGCAGGCTCAGGGTGATCAGCGGAAACTGCCGCATGCACGACGCGATCACACGCGGCATCAGCCTGCACGCGACGGTCGGGCTCGCCGCGACGGTCACGCGCCCTCTGCGCTGCTGCCCGAGATCGCGCACTTCGCGCAGCGCTTCGTCCAGATCCGCCAGGAGGCGGGACACGGTGCCGACGAGATTCACGCCTACATCGGTCAACTGGACTTCGCGCGTCGTCCGGTCGATCAGCTTGAGGCCGATTTCGCCTTCGAGCTCGCGCACGCAGCGGCTCACAGCCGATTGCGTGAGGCCGATTTCATCGCCCGCGCGGCTGAAGCTGCGTAACCTCGATACTTCGATGAAGACGCGCAGTTGCCGCAACGTCACGTTCAATGGCGCAGTCATTCAAAATGCTCATCAATATGCATGTTTCATGCGAAATTATAGCTGACCTCGTGAGCGAACGTACGTTTCGCTGCGGTGCAGCAATTTACTGAAACGCACGCCAGATGGGCCTATTGCACAGGATTGGTGATTGTCCCGATTTCTTAATCAGTCCGATTCGGGTCTCATACGGGCCATGCTGGCATCGCGTCAGCCTACTGCCATGCGGCTCTCCCGGATTTGATGACATGCATGGCACGGTTCTCGCATTTCATTGCGCACAGAGGTCGGAGCCATACGCGGTTACATCGAACATCGTCCGCCGCATCTGCTCCGGCCTGTCCCTGGTATTCGTTCTTCGGATTCCGACCAGAGTGCGCGGCGCGGGGCAGCGCACCGGGGTTAGCTTCGCTGAGGTGAGATATGGTGCTGTTCGACGACTTAAGAGATAACGAGTGGGCCTTGGTTGAGGCGTTGTTTTGTTCCGAGCCGGCGCGTAGCGAGCGGCGCGGTCGTCCGCGCGTCGAAGCGCGGGCCGTGGTCAACGCGGTTTTATGGGTGCTGTCGACGGGCGAAGGCTGGTCGAAGCTGCCGGGACGCTATCCGTCGCCGCCGACCTGCCGTCGCCGTTTCGACGAATGGCAGGCGGATGGCACGCTGGCCGAGATCGTGAAGCGCCTGTCCGGCAACGGACGCGAAGTGTCGTTGCGCGGACGCATCGGTTCCAGCGCCGCGAAGCCGCCTGCGCCGCCGAGCCGCGATCGTCTGCGCGGCGCCTTCTGGACAAACCCGGAATCGTGGCGCGCGCCGGCCAAAATGGCCTGAGCCGGTTCGCATCGACGGGAAGCCGGCTCGACGGCTTCCCGTAAGACATTTCACCTCTCGCGCAGGCTGCGGCTTGCGCGGACCTCCATCCCTTCCAGACTCGCCGTGCCTGCTGACCTATAGCCGATCATCGGCTGCGTTCGTTGCGCCTGCGAAACAACTCTTTACCATTCCTTACAGCGCTTTGACGGATCGAAGCTTAGCGTGGTGAATGATCGAACAAGCCTCTTGGAGGCTTCGAGGATTTCATCATGAAGGCATCGACTCTGCTCGTCCATGGCGCCTTCGTCGCGCTGACGAGCACCGCGGCGATGAGCCCGGCCCAGCCTCCGCCTCCGTCATCCGATTTCCATGTGAGTACGAAGGCGTCGATGGCTGCATCGCAGAATGCCGGGAGCAATCACGAGGCGACGCCGCCGGCGCCGCGCGGCGACTTGCGCGGCGATATCGCAAGCAACGTGCGCGGTGTACGTCCGGATTCGGAGCGGGAGGCGCGCCCGCAGCATCATTGATGTTCTCTCGCGCCATATCGTATTAGCGCGGAACCACTCCGGCGCGCGTCAGTCACAGACTATGCCATGAGCACAGCGTGGCAACAGTGAGATCCGGTCTGCCCGTATCCTTCGTGATACGGGCATTTTTTTGACTGCGGGAAATCTGTCGGACGCTTTCATCGACGACAGCGCCCCCTCGACCCGTTCGTCGACCGTCGACCGCGTCTGGGCGTGCCCGGCGGTCCTAGACTCGCGCCTCCAGAACCGCTTCCTGACCACCGAACGTATAACGCTCAGCGCGGCGCAAATCCCAGTCGCTGGAGCGCTCGTCGCGCGAAAGCCGCGTGAATTCATCCTTGCCCCGGTCGGTCACCACGGCGATATCGACCGGTGCGTGGAAACCGGGCGCGGGCGCCACGGTGCGCTGTCGGGCGAGTTCGAGCAATCCGAGCGCGCGCAGGAGATCGAAAACGTTGGGGCGTTTGGCCCAGGGAACCTGACGGTACTGCGCTCGGCGAAGTGCTTCGAGTACAACTTCGTTGGAATACGTGGTCATCTCGTTCTTTCTTCCTGTGCAGCCATGACGACGCTCGTGACAGTCGCAAGACGGTCCGCGACGTCGACTAAACGCGACGCGCCGAATTTCGTCTGCGAAGCGAATCGCGTGAATCGCAGTCGAATGTTTGGCCGCCGCTTGCGTTAGGTGCTGCTTTCTATTACAAGCCCCCGTTGAGAGCGCGCTGATCACGCGCTTTACTGCAACTCCGCCGATGCGTTCCCATGCACGCGATGGCAGAACGAATTGTCCTAAAACCAATACGTTACCCCAATCAAATTGGTTCTAATCACTTTATTGCTGCTTTTTTTTGCATTATTCGCGCTATGGCGACGCCGCCGCACGCAGATTGCGATTGTCATGGCGGCGCTCGCATGGGCCGTCGGCGCGGGCTGGTTTGCGAATCCACTGCTCGATCTTGCCCAGCGCGGCTATGGCCATACCGAGACACCAGCGTTCACGCCCAGGACGACGATCGTGCTGATGGGCGGCGGTACCGCCCGCACCGGCTCGGGACTCGTGCCGAAATCCGATGCGGCGCCGCGCATCCCCGCCGCGGCGGCGCTCTATAGGCAGTGCCGCGCAACCGGCGCATCGTGCACGGTGATTCTGAGCGGCGGCGATCCGCAGCACCACGGGCAGGCCGAAGCCGACAACTACGCGCCATACGTGCTCGCGCAAGGCGTCGCGCCGGGCGATCTCGTGCGCGAGAACAAGAGCCTCAACACGTATCAGAACGCGCGCAACGTAGCCGGCATTCTGGGCCCCGCACATGACAATCGTTTGATCATTGTCACATCGGCGTATCACATGCGGCGTTCGCTGCGCGCCTTCGAAGCCTTCGGCTATGCGCCGGTGCCTTACGTATCGGACGTGCGCCACATTCGCCCGACGATCTTTCCGCGCATCCGGGGCTTCGTGAACAGCGAACTCGCGCTGCACGAACTCGTGGGACTCGCGCGCTTCGACGTTTATCGCTGGCTGGGTCTTTACTGATCCGAGAGTCGCGCGGCCATGAGACGATGCTAAGCACTCTGAAATAATTAGCCAGTGACATTTGGTCATACGGTCGCACGTCCGACACACCACCGTCCGATTCCGGGCTTATGATTCAAACTGGCTGGCCGTCAAACGCACGAGGTTTGCGCCTGACGGCCCGCGAAGCGGCGGGAGCGATTTTTGCTAACGCTCACGGGTAGTTTCACCGGATCGGACAGGCGATTCCCGGGTCCAAATACTACTAGGAGGTAACAATGAAGAAAGTGTCCCTGGCTGTTCTGTTGTCCCTCAGCGCGATCGCATCGGGCGCCTACGCGCAGAGCGACCAAGGCGTGACGATGAGCACCGATCCCGCGAAGATCGCTGACATCGAATCGCGCGCGCAGAACCTGCAGACGCAGCAGGCCAATATGCAGAGCGCGCCCGCACAGCCTTCGCACAAATCGTCGCATCACAAGAAATCGCACAGCAAGCCGATGTCCGGCTCGAGCCAGTAAGGCCGGCCTTCTAAGACAAGTGCTGTAAGGCACGGGGCCATCACGCCGCCTTTGGTCGACGTATCGACCAAAGGCGGTGCGGACGCTTTTGATCGTTGAATCGCCCGCCGAGCTACACGCGTCTCGCGCGATGCGAGACCCAGTCGCCGCTCTCGATGCGCGGCAAACCGTCGACGGCCGCCGCCGCGACAGGATAAATCAGACAATCGATCCGATCCCTCCTTCCCTCGACATCCACCTCGACGTGCAGGCGATGCGAGCGGAATAACCCTTCCACACCCGGATAAACCTCCTCGATTTCATCGAGAACCGGCACGAGCGCGTCGTCGATCTGATAGACGTCGCCGCGGATCGGCGCGCCCTCGTCGTCGATCACGAGGCCCGGATACTTGCCGAAATCGAACAGACGCCCCTGGACATGCGCCGCGCCGACCCATACCGGCGTCGCCATGGCATGATGCGCAGCCGCGCGGTTGATATCGTTGACCTCGCCCGCGCGCAGCGTGCCGTAGACAAAAACGTATTGCATCGAAGAAAGCGCTCCTGTTGTCATCAAGGTGATGGACGGCATTATGCGCTGCGCAAAAATCGCGGTGTGCCGGCACACGGTTTCCGCTACCATCGGCGCGTGGCTGCCGGTGCGGACCGCACACCGAGGCACATCAACCCGAGCGAGCATGGCTACGTTTGTCGAATCGAGATCGCCGAATGAGGAAGTCGAGCATCTCGACATTCCCGTCGAGCATTCGCCGACGCTCGATCATCCGATTCGCGTGCGCTCGCGCCCGGTTCCCTACGGCGTGCGCATCGCGTTGCACACTCATCCGTGGGCGCAGGTCGCCTACACGTCGCGCGGCGTGCTGCGCGTCGCCACCGCCGATTCGACCTGGATGGTGCCGCCCTCGCGGGCGATCTGGGTGCCGCCCAATGTCACGCATGAAGTCGTGATTGTCGAGGACGCCTACCTGCGCACGCTGTATGTGGATGCGAGCGTCGTGCCGGCCGGTCTGGACGCGTGCCGGGTCGTCGAGGTGTCGCCGCTGCTGCGGGAAGTCATCGCCGCGCTCGACGAAGAATCGATCTCCCGCCAACGCGAACGGCTGCTCGGCACGCTCGCGCTCGATGAAATCATCCGCTCGCAACCTCTGCCGCTCTCCGTGCCGATGCCCAACGAGAAGCGCCTGCGTGCCCTGTGCAACGCCGTGCTCGCCGATCCATCGCATTCGGATCTGGAACGCTGGTCGTCGGAAGCAGGCGCGAGCACGCGCACCATCGCGCGGCTCTTCAGACGCGAGCTCGGCGTGAGCTTCTCGCAATGGCGTCAGCAGGCCGTGCTCGCGCGGGCGATTCCCCTGCTGAGCCAGGGCCGGCCGCTCGCGCAAGTCGCGCGCGAACTCGGATATCAAAGCCAGAGCGCCTTTTCCGCGATGTTCCGCCGCGCGTTCGGCGAAAGTCCGCGCGCCTTCTTCGCGCGCGATGGCGGCGACAACCGCGATTCGCGCGATGCCGACAGCGTATAGGGCGTATTGCCGCTAGACCCGCCGAACCATGTGGCGGATGGCGCCGAGCTGCGCGAGCCGCGGGCCGGCCGGCCGGTAGCCGAGGCGCACGTAGAGGCGTGCCGCGGGATTATCGACGAACACGCGCAACTGGCATTCGGCAAGCCCGCGCGCCCTCGCCCATCGATGCGCGGTGTTGAGCAGGAACGTGCCCGCGCCGCGCCCGCGATAACCCTGCGCGATCTGAACATCGCGGATATGCAGCGAGTTGTCTTCCTCGGTGACGCGCATCACGCCGATCGGCATGCCGTCCGCCTGAAGGATGAAGTTTTCGGACTCGCGCCAACTGGAGAGAAAAAGATCGCCGCGCCAGACGAGGTTGTGACGCCGGTAATAGCCGACCATGTTGTCGTGCGTGAGCGCTTCGGCGAAGGCGAAGTCCGCCATGGTCGCCTGGCGCAGTTGGTAGAGCGAGAGATCTTCGGTCGGGTCGAGCATCGCACGGGTGCTGGGCACGAGAACAAGTGCCTAAACACTATGACAGTGCGCGCGGGCTGGCAATGGCCAATACTACGAGCGGCGAGAAATAGAACGTGTACGAAAGGGAATCGCACGGGATCGGCGGGAAAGATACAGGCAAAAAAAATCCAGCCCGGAGGCTGGATTTTTTCACACAACGATTTGGCGGAGCGGACGGGACTCGAACCCGCGACCCCCGGCGTGACAGGCCGGTATTCTAACCAACTGAACTACCGCTCCACTTCTTTTCATCGATTCGCGGTGTCACCCGCAAACCTTGCAGCGCTTTCTACTAGCAGCCGCCGATGTTCTGGCGTCCCCTAGGGGATTCGAACCCCTGTACTCACCGTGAAAGGGTGATGTCCTAGGCCTCTAGACGAAGGGGACTTCAACTTCTACACGACCTGCGGCGAAAAAAAACCGGCTCTCATTAGCCGGAGTGTTCGTACTCGCAAGCGTTGGCGGAGCGGACGGGGCTCGAACCCGCGACCCCCGGCGTGACAGGCCGGTATTCTAACCAACTGAACTACCGCTCCACTTCTTTTCATCGATTCGCGGTGTCACCCACAAACCTTGCAGCGCTTTTTACTAGCAGCCGCCGATGTTCTGGCGTCCCCTAGGGGATTCGAACCCCTGTACTCACCGTGAAAGGGTGATGTCCTAGGCCTCTAGACGAAGGGGACAGAAACTTGTGATTCTGTCTTTACTACCGCCTCGCTCATCAGCTCATTTACTTGACGCCGATCAGCGAAGACCAAAATTCTATACAACTTTGTGCAACTTGTGAAGTATTTTTTGCGACTTCCGATAGTTCGGAGAACAAGCTTCGCACTACTCCAACTGTTCTTTGGTGGAGGTAAGCGGGATCGAACCGCTGACCTCTTGCATGCCATGCAAGCGCTCTCCCAGCTGAGCTATACCCCCTTGCAGAACAGAAACGAGATTGTATAGGGCGTTTTTGAAGTTGTAAATACCATCTGACGACTGAAGCGAAATTTTTTTGCCTCGCTTCGCACGATCACGCGCAAAGGATGACGCGCCGCCGTGCTGCCCGTCACCCTTCCCTATGCGCTCAGCCCGCCGCCTTCTCCAGGCGACGCAGCACCGCATCGCGGCCGAAGAGCTTCAGCACCGCGTCGATCGACGGCGTATGCGTCGTGCCCGCGACCAGCAGGCGCACCGGCATCGCGAGCTGCGGCATCTTGAGCTTGTGCGCCGCGAGCGTGGCCTTGAGGGTCGCCGCGATCGCTTCCTTGGTCCAGTCGACATTCGCGAGCGCCGCCCGCAAGTCCGCGATGGCCGGACGCACGGCATCGGTGACGTGCTGCGCGAACGCTTCCGGGTCGATCACGGGCTCGCGATAGAACATCGCGGCGTTATCGGCGATTTCCTTCATCGTCGATGCGCGATCCTTCAGAAGCCCGATGACCTGATCGAGCGGCGCGCCGCCGTCGACGGCCGCGGCATCGACGCCCGCCTGCAGCAGGAACGGCTTCGTCAGTTCCGCGAGCCGGCCGTTGTCCGCTTCCTTGATGTAATGCGCGTTCAGCCAGTTGAGCTTGTCGTGGTCGTACTGCGCGGGCGACTTGCCGAGATGCTCGAGATCGAACCATTCGACGAACTGCTCGCGCGAGAAGATCTCCGCATCGCCGTGCGACCAGCCGAGACGCGCGAGATAGTTGACGACGGCTTCGGGCAGGTAGCCGTTGTCGCGATAGCCCGTCACGCTCATCGCGCCGTGACGCTTGCTCATCTTCTCGCCCTGCTCGTTCAGCACGGTCGGCAGATGCGCGTACACCGGCACTTCGCCGCCCAGCGCGCGCAGGATGTTGATCTGACGCGGCGTGTTGTTCACGTGGTCGTCGCCGCGAATGACGTGCGTGATCTTCATGTCGAGATCGTCGACGACCACGCAGAAGTTATAGGTCGGCGTGCCGTCCGGACGCGCGATCACGAGATCGTCGAGTTCCTCGTTCGAGATTTCGATGTGGCCTTTCACGGCATCGTCCCACGCGACCGCGCCCGAGAGCGGATTGCGAAAGCGCACGACCGGCTTCACGCCTTCGGGAATCGGCGGCAGCACCTTGCCGGGCTCGGGGCGCCATGTGCCGTCGTAGCGCGGCTTTTCGCCGGCGGCGCGCTGACGCTCGCGGAGCGCGTCGAGCTCTTCCGTGGACATGTAGCAGTTGTACGCGAGGTCCTTCTCCATCATCTGCGCGACGACCTCGCGATAGCGTTCCATCCGCTGCATCTGATAGAACGGGCCTTCGTCGAAGTCGAGGCCGAGCCACGCCATGCCTTCGAGAATCGCGTCGACCGATGCATCGGTGGAGCGCTCGAGATCGGTGTCCTCGATGCGCAACACGAAGGTGCCCTTCATCTTGCGCGCGAACGCCCACGGATAGAGCGCGGAGCGGATGTTGCCGAGATGGATGAAGCCGGTCGGGCTCGGTGCGAAGCGTGTACGGACTTGGGTGGTCATTGCATTTACTCGATGAATGGCGGCGCGCGATTTCGCGCTCGAAGACCGCTCAAAATGAGACGAAATTATACTCGCCGGCCGCTTTGTGCCGTTCCGCGAACCTTTTGTTTTATGATGTGCGCGCTTTTTACGTCTCTCCCGACATGCCCGCACGGACGGGCCGCGCGGGGCCCGCAGCATCGCCGGAGCACACCTTGAATTCATCGTCACCTCGTCTTTCGCGCCGCGCGTTTTCGCTCGCGGCCGCATCGTCCATTCTTGCCGCCTGCACCAGCACGAGCGGCGGCGTGTCGGGCGAGACCGCCTCCACGTCCGCCGGCTCGCCGCTGAAGACGGAATCGCAACGCCCGATTCGCATCGGCCTCGCGCTCGGCGGCGGCGCGGCGCGCGGCTTCGCGCACATCGGCGTGATCAAGGCGCTGGAGGCGCGCAACGTGCGCGTCGATCTCGTCGCGGGCACGAGCGCGGGCTCGGTGATCGCGGCGCTGTACGCGTCGGGCATGAACGGCATCGCGATCAACAAGCTCGCGCTGACGATGGACGAAGCATCCATCAGCGACTGGGCGATGCCCTTTCGCACGCGCGGCATCCTGCAAGGCGTCGCGCTGCAGAACTACCTGAACAAGACGCTCGACAATCGTCCGATCGAGAAAATGGCGAAGCCGCTCGGCATCGTCGCCACGGATCTCAGGAGCGGCCAGCCGATCCTCTTCCAGCGCGGCAACACCGGCGTGGCGGTGCGCGCGTCGTGCAGCGTGCCGTCGATCTTCGAGCCCGTGAAAATCGGCGATCGCGAGTATGTCGACGGCGGGCTCGTGAGTCCGGTGCCCGCGGCATTCGCGCACAAGATGGGCGCCGACTTCGTGATCGCGGTCGATATCTCGGCGCGGCCGGAAAGCGGCCTCACGTCGAGTTCGTTCGATGTGCTGATGCAGACCTTCACGATCATGGGCCAGACGATCAAGGCCTACGAGCTCGACAAATACGCGAACGCGGTGATCCGCCCGAATCTCGCCGCGATGAGCAGCAGCGATTTCAGCCAGCGCAACGCGTCGATCCTCGCCGGCGAGGAAGCGGTCGCGAAGATGTGGCCCACGCTGCAGCGTCAACTGGCGGAACGCGGCGTGCGGGTCTGAGTTTTTTGTGCTTTGAATGCGACGAGGCCACGCAGTATTGCGTGGCCTCGTTCTTTTGCGCGATCGGGTTATCCAACGCAAAAATTTTGTTGGCAATCCGAAGCATGATCACGCGCGCGGCGTCAACCTGTCTGAAATAAGACGCTGCGGACGGCTCGAAACCGGCGGACGAAAGCAAAAACGGCGGCTCGCGATGAGCCGCCGTCTACGAAAAATGCAGGCAGGACCGGATCAGTAATCCGCGTCCTCGATCCACGCCGCCTGGATCGCCTCGAGAATCTTCTCGTTGGATTTTTGCGGATCGTCGTCGAAGCCGTCGAGTTCCGTCACCCAGCGATGCAGGTCAGTGAAACGCACATATTGGGGATCGATATCCTGATGCGCGTCGGTGAGTGCCATCGCGATGTCCTGAGTATCCGTCCACTTCATGGGCGAGCCTCCTGTCAGTGATTTTCTTTGGCGTGATTGATGGAGTACCGGGGGATCTCGACCACCAGATCCTCGTCGGCAGGCACCATTGCCTGACATGATAACCGCGATGTCGGTTCGAGACCCCACGCTTTATCGAGCAGATCGTCCTCGTCCTCCTCGGACGGTTCGAGCGAGTTGAAGCCCTCCCGGATGATGACGTGGCAGGTCGTGCACGCACACGATTTCTCGCAGGCGTGCTCGATCTCGATGCCGTGGTCCAGCAGATTGTCGCAGATGCTCTTGCCGGTGTCGGCGTCGATCACCGCGCCGTCCGGGCAGAGTTCCACGTGAGGCAGCACAACGATTTGAGGCATGAGACTGGTCTTCCGTAAATGCTTGATTGTTCGATGAATCAGACGTCGTCGAGCTTGCGGCCCGCGAGCGCGCGGCGAATGCTCTTGTTCATGCGGCGCGCGGCGAATTCGTCGGTGCCCACGGCGAGCGCCTTGGTGGCGTCTTCGATCTTCTCGACCGAATCGCCGTTCGCGAGCGCCGCCACTTCCGCCACGAGCGCCTGGATCTGCGCGCGCTCTTCGTCGTCGAGCAGTTCGCCGTCGGCTTCGAGCGCGGCATGCGTCGCTTCAATGAGGCGTTCGGCCTCGACCTGCGCCTCGCGCAATGCACGCGCCCGCATGTCGACGTCCGCGGTCTTGAAGCTCTCTTCGAGCATGCGCGCGACTTCGTCGTCGGCGAGACCGTACGACGGCTTCACCACCACCGACGCCTCCACGCCCGACGTCTGCTCGCGTGCGAACACGGAAAGCAGCCCGTCTGCATCGACCTGATAGGTCACACGAATGCGCGCCGCGCCCGCGGCCATCGGCGGAATGCCGCGCAACTCGAAGCGCGCGAGCGAACGGCAGTCCGACACGAGTTCGCGCTCGCCCTGGACGACGTGGATCGCCATCGCGGTCTGGCCGTCCTTGAAGGTCGTGAAATCCTGCGCGCGCGCGGTGGGGATCGTCGAGTTGCGCGGGATGATCTTTTCCGTGAGGCCGCCCATCGTCTCGACGCCGAGCGACAGCGGAATCACATCGAGCAGCAGCCAGTCGTCGCCTTCGCCGCGACGGTTGCCGGCGAGCAGATCGGCCTGGATCGCGGCGCCGAGCGCGACGACCTGATCCGGATCGAGATTGACGAGCGGCGGCTGGCCGAAGAACGCCTCCACCGCGCGGCGGATCACCGGCATGCGCGTCGCGCCGCCGACCAGCACGACGCCCTTGATGTCCTTCGGCGCCACTTTCGCATCGCGCAGCGCCTTTTTCGTCGGCGTGAGCGTGCGCGCGACGAGCGCTTGCGTCAGCTCGGCGAACTGCGCTTCGGTCACGGCGACATCGATTTCGACGCCCGTCGACAACGTCGCCTGAACGCGCGTCTCAGGCGCGGACGACAGCGCTTCCTTCGCCGTGCGCACGCGGTCGAGCATCAGGCGCACGTCTTCCGGCGTATCGAGCGCGACGCCCGCCTGCGCCAGCACGTGGCGATACAGCGCGTGATCGAAATCGTCGCCGCCGAGCGCGGAATCGCCGCCCGCCGCGAGCACTTCGAAGACGCCTTTCGTGAGCTTGAGAATGGACAGGTCGAAGGTGCCGCCGCCCAGGTCATAAACGGCGAACAAGCCTTCGGCGCCGTTATCGAGTCCGTAGGCGATCGCGGCCGCGGTCGGCTCGTTCAGAAGCCGCAGCACGTTCAGGCCGGCGAGCTTCGCCGCGTCCTTGGTCGCCTGACGCTGGGCTTCGTCGAAATACGCGGGCACCGTGATCACCGCGCCGACGAGGTCCTCGCCGAGCGTGTCTTCCGCGCGATAGCGCAGCGTCGCGAGAATTTCAGCCGACACTTCGACCGGGCTCTTCACGCCGTCGATGGTGCGGATCTGCACCATGCCCGGCGCGTCGATGAAGTCGTATGGCGCGTTCTCCGCACCCTCCACTTCACTCTTGCCGCGGCCCATGAAGCGCTTGACCGAGACGATCGTGTTGCGCGGATCGGTGACGGCCTCTTCCTTCGCGGTGCGGCCGATGCGCCGTCCACCCTTCTCGAGATAGCGAACAACGGACGGCAGCAGCACGTGGCCGTCCTCGTCGGGCAGCGCTTCGGGCACGCTGCTGCGCACGGCCGCGACGAGCGAGTTCGTCGTGCCGAGATCGATGCCGACCGCCACGCGTCTTTGATGCGGCGCCGGCGCCATGCCGGGTTCTGAGATTTGCAGTAAAGCCATCGTTGATCTTGTGGGGTTGTGTGCGGCGAGCTCGTCTTTATGCGTGCTCTAGCCGTTCGATTTGCGCGCCGATCTCATGCGCCACGCGCTCGATGAACATCAACTGGCGCACCGCCTCGCTCGCGGCCTGATCCGAGCGGCTGTCGAGCAGCGCCTCCAGCTTCGTGAAGCGCACGCGCTCTTCGTCGCGCAGATCGTCGAGCAAGGCTTCCAGCGCGCCGATATTCTTCGCGTCCGCGGCATCCTCGATATTTTCGCGCCATTCCATCTGCTGCATCAGAAAAGCCGGTTCCATCGCGGTGTTGTTTTCCGCGCCGACGTCGATGCCGCGCTGCGACAGCATGTAGCGCGCACGCTTCAGCGGATCGCGCAGCGTCTGATACGCCTCGTTGGCGTGCGTCGCCCATTGCATCGCGAGACGGCGCTGCGCGTCGCCGGCGGCGGCGAAGCGGTCGGGATGCACTTGCGCCTGCACGGTGCGATAGGCGTCGTCGAGCTTCTGCTGATCGACGGCGAAGGTCTGCGGCAGATCGAAGAGAGCGAAGTGACTGTCGGTAAGCGAGGCCATGACGATGATGTGGTTTCAGGTTGCGCGAATGAAAAAGGCGGCACGCGCCGCCTCTTTTGCCGATGCTGCCGGCGTCACGCGTCTCAGACGCGGAACGATTCGCCGCAGCCGCACTCGTCCTTCGCGTTCGGGTTATTGAACTTGAAGCCTTCGTTCAGGCCCTCGCGCGCGAAGTCCAGTTCGGTGCCGTCGAGATACGGAAGACTTTTCGGATCGATCACGATCTTCACGCCCGCCGACTCGAACACGGTGTCTTCCGGCGCGAGCTCGTCGACATATTCGAGCTTGTACGCGAGGCCCGAACAGCCCGTCGTGCGCACACCCAGACGCAGGCCGACGCCCTTGCCGCGCCGCGTCAGATACTTCTGCACATGCTGTGCCGCCTTATCCGTCAACGTGATTGCCATAGTCTTCGCTTCTCGTTTCAAGGCGCCACGCACACGCATGGCGCCCGCTTTCGTCACTTACGCCGCGTGCTGCTTCGCGTCCGCTGCCTGCGCTTCCGGCGCCGCGACGCCGTGGCGCTGCTTGTAATCCGCGACCGCCGCCTTGATGGCGTCTTCCGCGAGAATCGAGCAGTGGATCTTCACCGGCGGCAGCGCCAGTTCCTCGGCGATCTGCGTGTTCTTGATCGTGAGCGCCTGATCCAGCGTCTTGCCCTTCACCCATTCGGTGACGAGCGAGCTCGAGGCGATCGCCGAGCCGCAGCCATAGGTCTTGAACTTCGCGTCCTCGATCACGCCATCCGCGCCGACGCGGATCTGCAGCTTCATCACGTCGCCGCAAGCCGGCGCGCCGACCATGCCGGTGCCGACGGTGTCGTCGTCCTTCGAGAAGGAGCCGACGTTGCGCGGGTTTTCGTAGTGGTCCAGAACCTTGTCGCTATAAGCCATGATTCAAACTCTCCTAATATTCGGTGTCGCGTGTCGCTCAGTGGTCGCTTAGTGCGCGGCCCACTGGATGGTCGAGATGTCGATGCCGTCCTTGTGCATTTCCCAGAGCGGCGACAGATCGCGCAGCTTCGCGATCTTGTTCTTCAGCAGGTTGATCACGTAGTCGACATCCTGCTCGGTGGTGAAGCGGCCGACCGTGAAGCGGATCGAGCTGTGCGCGAGTTCATCGTTGCGGCCGAGCGCGCGCAGCACGTAAGAAGGTTCCAGCGACGCCGACGTGCACGCCGATCCCGACGACACCGCGACATCCTTCACCGCCATGATCAGCGACTCGCCTTCGACGAAGTTGAAGCTGATATTGAGGTTGTGCGGCACGCGGCGTTCCATGTCGCCGTTGACGTACACCTCTTCGATGTCCTGCAAGCCCTTCAGCAGACGGTCGCGCAGCATGCGGATGCGCTCGTTCTCGGTCGCCATTTCCTCACGCGCGATACGGAACGCCTCGCCCATGCCGACGATCTGATGCGTCGCGAGCGTGCCCGAGCGCATGCCGCGTTCGTGACCGCCGCCGTGCATCTGCGCTTCGATGCGCACGCGCGGCTTGCGTCGCACATACAGCGCGCCGATGCCCTTCGGGCCATACGTCTTGTGCGCCGAGAACGACATCAGGTCGACCTTCAGCTTTTGCAGGTCGATTTCGACCTTGCCGGTGGCCTGCGCCGCGTCGACGTGGAAAATGATGCCCTTCTCGCGCGTGATCTCGCCGATCGCCTCGATGTCCTGGATCACGCCGATTTCATTGTTCACGCTCATCACGGAGACGAGGATCGTGTCCGGGCGGATCGCCGCCTTGAACTTCTCGAGATCGATGAGGCCGTCGTCCTTCACGTCGAGATACGTGACTTCGTAGCCTTCGCGCTCCAGCTCACGCGTGGTGTCGAGCACGGCCTTGTGCTCGGTCTTCACGGTGATGATGTGCTTGCCCTTGCTCTTGTAGAAGTGCGCCGCGCCCTTGATGGCGAGGTTGTCCGATTCCGTCGCACCCGAGGTCCAGATGATCTCGCGCGGATCGCAATTCACCAGCGCCGCGACGTTCTCGCGCGCTTCCTCGACCGCACGCTCCGCATCCCAGCCGTACTGATGGCTGCGCGAGGCCGGATTGCCGAACTGCTCGCGAAGATACGGAATCATCTTGTCCACCACGCGCGGATCGACCGGCGTCGTCGCGCTGTAGTCCATGTAAATGGGCAGGTGGGGAATATCGTTGTTCATCAGTCGCTCCGGGAAAATCGGTCAAAGCTCTTGGCTGGGACGCTTCTTGTCTCGCTCGCGCGGCCCTTGCCGGCGCGGCGTTCAGTCATCCGGCCAGGTTGAAAATGGAATTCGGACCCTTGGGCACGACGCGCGCGGCCTCGACGCCGGCCGATTCGGCACGCCGGTCCCGCAGCACCGCCGACGAGCCTTCGCGTGCGCGCTGCTGGTCGACCAGATCCTTCAACGAGACGGAATCGAGATACTCGACCATCTTCTGGTTGAGCGTCGCCCAGAGCTCGTGGGTCATGCAATGGCCGTCGTGCTGCTTGGTGCCTTCGCACGTGCCCTTGCCGCCGCACTGCGTGGCGTCGATCGGCTCGTCGACCGCGATGATGATGTCCGCCACCGTGACGTTCTCGGCCCGGCGCGCGAGGTTGTAGCCGCCGCCCGGACCACGGACCGATTCGACGATCTCGTGCCGCCGCAGCTTGCCGAAGAGCTGTTCGAGGTAGGAAAGCGAGATGCGCTGGCGCTGACTGATGCCTGCCAGCGTCACCGGGCCCTGCTCCTGGCGCAACGCCAGGTCGATCATCGCCGTGACGGCGAAACGGCCTTTCGTGGTGAGTCTCATAATTGGGGGCTAACGCTAATACTCGAGGATTTCCGTCAAGTATAAATAGCCCACAGTTTTAGTCAAGTATCCGAGGCGCGATAAGTAGCTTTTTAATTGATTTTCCTTGCGTGGGGGCAATCAACAGGTGATAGCGGCCTTCAGGCCGTCAGTTGGGCGCGCAGGGCTTTCAGCAAGCCTTCGCAGGCGTCCTCGCACTGATCGAGCACTCTCTCGAAGCCTTCTTCGCCGCCGAAATAGGGGTCGACCACGACGCGGCTATCGTCGCGAGTGGCGAATTCCATTAGCAAACGAATCTTGTCGCGGTGCTCGGGCGGGCAGACTGCGTTCAACGCGGTGGCGTTGGCGTCGTCCATCACGATGAACAGGTCGAAGCGCGCGAAATCGTCAGCGGCAACTTGGCGGCCGCGCAGGCTCGACAGATCGTAGCCGCGCTTTTTCGCGGCTTTCTGGGCGCGCTCGTCGGGCGCTTCGCCGATATGCCAGTCGCCCGTGCCGGCCGAATCGATGACGATCCGCTCGCCGAGTTTCGCGCGCTCGACGAGGTCGCGCATCACCGCTTCCGCGCTGGGCGAGCGGCAGATATTGCCGAGACAGACGAAGCAGACCGCGATCGAGTTCATCGAGCAAAGGAAAATTCGTTATGCGCGGCGGCTCGACCAAGCCGCCGGAATGCGTCCCGAATTATACAAAGAGGCACAAATTCTCGCCTGAACGGCCGGTCACTCGCCGCGGTGGATGTCGTGCGTCACGAAGCGGGATTCGCCGTTGGGCATATCGAGCCAGTCGCGGTGCGCAAGGGTGCGGCGCATATCGGCGAGGCCGCTTTCCCAGTGTTCCCGCATGGTCGAAAAGCCGAACTGATAGTCTTTGTAGTGGCCCTCGTATTCCTTGTGGCGATAAATCAGGTGAATGATGTTGTAGCGCTTGGAGCACGCGAGATCGGCGGCAAGCCGGCACCATTCGTCGCTCTTGCGGACGTCCTCGGGCACGAGATCGAGCACATGCTGCAAGACGTTCCGGTAGCGCTGCGAGCGCTGCATCTGATCGGTGACGAGACGCGTGCGGCTCGAAAACTGCACGTCCTTCACGCGTCCCATCACGTCGACGATGCTGTCCGGCACCGGCCCTTTCGCGCTCCACAGATCGACCTGGAAGGCGAGCGTGTCGCGGCGCGGCGTCGCCTGCGCGATCTCGTAGAGCGGCGTGTTCGACATGAGACCGCCGTCCCAGTAGAACTGCCCGTCGATCTCGACCGCCGCGAAGCCCGGCGGCAGCGCGCCCGACGCGATGAAATGCTCGGCACGCAGTTCGGTCTTCATGTTGTCGAAGTAGGCGAAATTGCCGGTCGCGACGTTCACCGCGCCGACCGACACGCGCGTCTCGCCCGAATTGATGCGGTCGAAGTCGCACAGGCGCTCCAGCGTGGCCTTGAGCGGCGTCGTGTCGTAATAGCTCGCGGTTTGCGGTGAGCTCGACGCAATCGGCGACGGCGGCGGAAAGCGCGGCACGAAAAAGCCCTTCTGCCCTTCGAGGAGCGCGCCGAACGCCTGCATCGCGGTGAACGCCTTGCGGATCTCGTCGGCGGAATCGAACAGCGCACGCTCGACGAACGCCGGCAGCGGGAACCCGAACGCGGGCTGGCAGATCGTTTCCCAGAATTCCAGCAGGCGCGTCACGCGGTGCTCGGGCGCATTGCCCGCGATGATCGCGGTGTTGAGCGCGCCGATCGAAATGCCGGCGATCCAGTTCGGATGAATTCCCGCTTCGTGCAGCCCCTGATAGACGCCCGCCTGATACGCGCCGAGCGCGCCGCCGCCCTGGAGCATCAGCGCGATCGTTTCGTAGGGCGGCAAGTCGATGAGCGCTTCCTTTTCAGCGGATTCGTCACGCGCGGCCGACTTCCGATCGACCGCGCGCCCCCGTCGTACCACTTCTTCGTTTTCGATTTCCGACATCCCGCGTCTCTCCTCTATTGCATGAACCAGCCGTGACTCACGACGAACGATTGCCCCGTCAGGGCCGCCGTCTCGAACGCGGACAGGAAAAGTACGGTCTGCGCGACATCCTCGACGGTCGTGAACACGCCGTCCACCGTGCCGCCCAGCATCACGCGCCTCACCACTTCCTCCTCGCTGATCTTCAGTTCCTTCGCCTGCTCGGGAATCTGCTTGTCGACGAGCGGCGTGCGCACGAAGCCCGGACAGACGACATGCGAGCGCACGTTGTGTTTCGCGCCCTCTTTCGCGAGCACGCGCGCGAGGCCGAGCAGGCCATGTTTCGCGGTCACGTACGCGGACTTGAGCGGTGATGCCTCGTGCGAATGCACCGAACCCATGTAGATCACGACACCGCCGCGATCGTCCTTGTACATGTGCTTCAGCGCGGCTTTGGTGGTGAGAAACGCGCCGTCGACGTGGATGGCCATCATCTTTTTCCAGTCGGCGTACGCGTAGTTTTCGATCGGATTGACGATCTGGATGCCGGCGTTCGACACGAGGATGTCCACCGAGCCGAGCTCCGACGCGACGCGGTCGATGCCTTGGTTCACCGCGTGTTCGTCCGTCACGTCCATCGCGATACCGATGGCCTTGCCGCCCTTGCCGCGAATTTCCTCGGCGACGGCGTCCGCGCCCGCCTGGTTCAGGTCGGCAATGGCGACTGCCGCGCCCGCGCCGGCGAGCGTGAACGCGATCGCGCGGCCGATGCCGCTCGCCGCGCCCGTCACGACCGCGGTCTTGCCGTCGAGCTTACCGTTTGATGACATGCGAACCTCCTATCCAGTGGAAGACATCGTGAATGACAACATCCATCGGCACGGCCATCAAGCTGGCCGTTCGGCATAGGAAACTTCTCGCTGAACATCGGAACGCCCAGGCCATTCGGCCGACTGTTCACGCATGCCAGGGAGCGGTTATTGTGCATGAAGGACGCGGTGCGCGGCAGCAAGGGAGCGGCACCGCGAAAATTGCATCGGATGGCGTCGGCTAGAATAAGCACCCTTCTTGCGCACGTTTTCATTACAGCTTTTCACGCCCCGCGCGGGCCTTCCGTCATGCTCAGTTATCGTCACGCTTTTCATGCGGGCAATCACGCCGATGTGCTGAAACACGCAATCGTCGTCCAGATGCTTCGCTATCTCGGCCAGAAGGACAAATCGTATTGGTATATCGACACGCACGCCGGCGCCGGGGTCTACTCGCTCGTCGAAGGCTTCGCGACGAAGAACGCCGAGTTCGAGACGGGCATCGGCAAGCTTTGGGATCGCGACGACTTGCCCCCGCTGCTCACGGAATATGTCGATGAAGTGAGGGCGCTGAATGCCGACGGCCATCTGCGCTTCTACCCCGGCTCCCCCTATCTCGCGTGGCGCACGATGCGCGAGCAGGACCGCATGCGGCTCTTCGAGCTGCACAGCACGGAGATCGACGTGCTGCGCCACAATTTCCGCGATGCCGGCCGCCGCGCGATGGTGTACGAAGGCGACGGCTTCGAAGGCATCAAGGCGATTCTGCCGCCGCCGCCACGCCGGGCGCTCGTGCTGATCGATCCGTCGTATGAAGACAAGCGTGACTACGCACGCACGCTCGCCTGTCTCGAGGAATGTCTCAAGCGTTTCGCGACGGGAACGTACGCGGTCTGGTATCCGATCGTCACGCGCACGGAATCGCAGCGCTTCGCGGATCAGCTGAAAGCGATTCAGCCAAAGGGCTGGCTGCACGCGGCCTTGACCGTCCGGAAAGCTCCGACCGACGGCTTCGGCCTGTATGGCAGCGGCATGTTCGTGCTCAATCCGCCGTACACGCTGGCAAAGGAGCTGAAGGAGTCACTGCCCTATCTCGTCGATGCACTCGGCGAGGACGACGACGCGTCGTTCAAGCTGGAGCATCGCGCGGACTGAACTCGGCCGGCGATCAGGGATGAGGCGCGCGCGGCAGTCTCGGCCGCGGTACGCCGTCGGGCTGTGCGGGCACACTGCTCTGCGCGCCCCCGAATTGGACATAGGGCGAAACGACGATGGGCGGCTGCTCCTGCTGCGAGAGTTCCGGCAACGTCGCCATCGGCACCATGCCGGGACCGCCGAGCGTCCCGCTCTGAAGCACGGTCCCGCTCACGCCACTGTGTATGCCGGTCTGCGTATCGAGGACGAGAGGCTCGCCGCCCGGCTTCGCGAGTGCCGCTTGCGAGCCGCACCATGCCACGGCAAGCGCGACGCAATATCGCGCCGCTCGCTTGATGCGATTGCGCTCCGGCGAGCGAATCTTCGTCCTGTCCTTGATGTAGCGTGGCATCGCGCGCTCTTTTATGTAGACGAAACTGCTTTACCTTACCCCGGTGGCAAGCTTTAGGCTAGGCGTTCCGACTCAGAACGAGCAATGCAAACGCCTATTTCACAGGAGATACGATGAAATCAACGACAATCGCGCTTGCCATCTTCGCCACCCTCTGTAGCGCGAGCGCAATCGCGCAGAACGCCGTGCCCGCAAGCGACGCGATGCCCGGCATGAACATGGAACAGCACGCGCCGAAGCCCACCGACGTCTCGTCCACCGCGGCGTTTCAGGCCGCCGATCAGAAGATGATGTCGGGCATGTCGAGCATCGAATACACGGGCGACGCCGACCGGGACTTCGTTGCGCACATGATTCCGCATCATCAGGGCGCGGTGGAAATGGCGAAGGTCGAACTGAAGTACGGCAAGGACGCCAAGCTGCGCAAGCTGGCCAAGGACATCATCGCTGCGCAGAACAAGGAGATCGCATTCATGAAGCAATGGCTGGAGCAGCATCCGCACAAGCAATGAAGCGCGAATCGGCGCAGCGCAGGCGCACGCGCATCGAGCAGAAAAACAAAAGCCCCGCGATGCGGGGCTTTTCAACTTTCACGTCCGGCGGTCTTACGCCAGCGACGAAACGCTTAGGCGTTGTAGCCGTTCGTTTCGAGCGAGCGGATGCGCTGTTCGAGCTGGACGATGTCCGTCGATTGCGCGAGGTAGGCTTCGCGACGGCGCTGCTCGGCGATTTCAAACCAGATGCTCAGTTTTTCGATCAGAAATGCAAACATGATGTTCTCCAAGGTCTTCAGAAGATCCCTGGCGTTTCGGGTCAGGGATTACCCGCGTTAGGGAATACCCGGATTATAAGGGAGAACATCCACGGTGTGGTAGTGAAATGCTTGAATAGTGTGCATTCGGTTTCGGAATGGTGCGGGCAGAGAAATTGCTTTAAACCGATGATTTTTCGGATGATTATCCGTATCTCTAGCGCTATCTGCTCTTTTTTAGCACCATATTGGTGCGTTCACTGCGCCAACTTATCCAGAATCGGGCAATCCGGCCGGCCATCGCCGTGACAATGCTTCGCGAGATGCGACAGCGTGTCGCGCATCTCGGTCAGTTCGGCGATTCGCCTGTCCAGTTCCGCGACGTGCTCCAGCGCGATCGACTTCACCTCGGCGCTCGCACGCGACCGGTCCTGCCAGAGAGCAAGCAGCTTGCGGATATCTTCGACGAGAAATCCGAGGCGGCGCGCCTGCCGCACGAAGCGCAGTGCATGGACCTCCTGATCACGGTACACGCGATACCCTGACGACGTCCGTCCCACCGGGTTGAGCAATCCGACGCTCTCGTAATAGCGGATCATCTTCGCCGTCACGCCCGACGCGCGGGCCGCTTCGCCGATGTTCATCTTTCGCTCCTGAAAAAGTCATCCCGACTTTACACCTTCCCATGATGGCAAGGTATACGATGTCGTCGATCAAAGCTCTTTCAAGTCTTTCAAGAGGAAACCGCAATGACCGAATTCGAAGTCCAGGGCATGAGTTGCCAGCACTGCGTCGCGGCCGTGACGCGTTCGATCCAGGAAATCGATCCGCAGGCGCAGGTTCGCGTCGATCTGGAGCGAGGCAGGGTCGCCGTCGAATCGGCGCAATCGAACGATGCGCTGAAGGAAGCCATCGACGAGGCCGGTTATACCGTCGTCGGCGTCGTTTCGGCATGACGTCGGGCGCACGCTTCACCGTCGCGCTCATCGGCGCGTCGGGGCTGCTGGGCCGCGCCGTCGCCGATGAACTGGCGAGCGCGGCCAGTGCGAGACAATGGCGCATCGTGCGCACGGCCCGCAGCCGCGTCGACGCGCAGAGCATCAAACTCGATCTGCTCGATCATGACGCGGTGCGCGCATTTCTTCGCGATTGCGCGCCCGACGCGATCGTCGTCGCGGCGGCCGAGCGGCGGCCGGACATCTGCGAAAACGATCCACCGCGCGCGCGGGCGTTGAACGTCGATGCGTTGAGCGTGATCTCGACCGAAGCGCGCTCGATCGGCGCGTGGGTGCTGTCGATTTCGACAGACTACGTGTTCGACGGCACCGCCCCACCCTATTTCCCCGACGACGCGCCCGCGCCGCTCAACGCCTACGGTCAAAGCAAGCTGGATGGCGAACGCGCGTTGCTCGCGGGTGACCCGGCGTCCTGCGTATTGCGCCTGCCGCTGCTTTACGGGCCGTTCAGCGACTGGAACGAGTCGGCGGTGACGAGCCTCACGCCCGCGATCGTGAAATCGGCCGATCCGTCGAACCCGCCGGCCCCGATGGACGCCTGGGCCACGCGCTATCCGACTTTCACGCCTGATGTAGCCGTCGTGATTCGCGGCATGCTCGAACATCATGCGAGCGGCGCAACGATTTCCGGCATCACACAATGGTCCGGCGACGAACCGATGACGAAGTTCGATATCGCGCAACGCATCGCACGCGTGCTGAACGTGAACGCGAAGCTCGCCGCGCAGCGCACGCCGACGGACGCGACGCCGCGCCCGCGCGACTGTCATCTCGATTCGGGACGGCTGGAAGCGCTCGGCATCGGCCGGCGCACGCCATTCGACACCGCGATCGCCGGGTTGCTTGCAAGGTATCCGGACGTTCCGTGTCAGTGAAAATCGCGGCTCGGCGCGGCGAGACGGCCAAGCAGCGCGCTATGGTCTTCGAGCCGCTGCGCCACCAGATGCCGCACGTCGCCTTCCATTTGCCAGACGCCGTGCACGCCGAGCAGCGACGCCCCCAGCAGCACTTTGCGCTGCTTCTCGACGAGTCCCGGCCAGACGATCACGTTGATCGCGCCGGTTTCGCCTTCGATCGAGACGAAGATCGTGCCGTTCGCCGTGCCCGGCCGCTGGCGCACCGTCACGATGCCGCATGCCCGCACGAAGCGCCCGTTTTTGATGCCTTCCAGCTCGGCCGCGCTCTTGAAGCGCAGGCGCGAAAGCTTTGCGCGCAAAAGCGCGAGCGGATGACGATTGAGCGTGAGCCCGAGACTCGCGTAGTCATCGACGATTTCGCGGCCTTCCGATGCTTCCGGCAGCACGAGCGGCGCCTCGCTCATCGGCGCGTCGCGTAGCAATTCAGGCGCGCGCTGCTGCGCGGTGACCGCCCACCACGCCTGACGCCGATGCCCCGCGATGCTCGCGAGCGCATTCCCCGCCGCGAGCGCTTCGTGCTCGCGGCGCGACAAGGCGGCGCGGCGCGTGAGATCGTCGACATCGGTGAACGGTGCTTGTGCGCGCGCAGCCATGATCCGTTCGGCCGCCGCCTGCGGAAAGCCCTTGATCAGCTGCAGGCCGATCCGCACGCCCGGCCCTTTCGCTCCGTATCCCCGCGCCGGCAGCTCGACGCGCGCGGCAAGCTTGCGCGCGCCGCGCCGCGTGGTTCTGCGAAAGATTTGATCCGATACGGCCGCGCCGTAAAACTGCTGACGCCGACGCTCCTTGCCGGCATCGAACACGATGCGCTCGCCGTTGCCGGATCGCGCTTCCAGCACCGATTCCCAGTCGCTCAGCGACACATCGGGCGCAAACACCGGCACGCCGTGACGCCGCGCATCCTGCACGAGCTGCGAAGGCGAATAAAAGCCGAGCGGCTGGCTGTTCAGCAGGCCGGCCAGAAACGCCGCGGGCTCGTAACGCTTGATCCACGCGCTGAAGTAGACGAGCAGCGCGAAGCTCGCTGAGTGACTCTCCGGAAAGCCGTACTCGCCGAAGCCCTCGATCTGCTTGCACACGCGCGCAGCGAAATCGTGCTCGTAGCCGCGCGCGAGCATCTTTTTCATGAGATCGGCCTGATACTGCTCCAGATGGCTGCCCCGACGCCAGGCGGCCATCGCGCGGCGCAACTGATCGGCCTGCTCCGCCGTGTAACCGGCCGCGACCATCGCGAGCTTCATCACCTGTTCCTGGAAAATCGGCACGCCGAGCGTGCGGCCGAGCACCGGCCGCAACTCCTCTTTCGGATAGTCCTCCTCTTCCAGCCCCTGCTTGCGACGCAGATACGGATGCACCATGCCACCTTGAATCGGGCCGGGCCGTACGATCGCCACTTCGATCACGAGGTCGTAGTACTTCTGCGGCCGCAGGCGCGGCAGCATGCTCTGCTGCGCGCGCGATTCGATCTGGAACACGCCGATGGTGTCCGCGCGGCAGCACATCTCGTAGACGGCCTTGTCCTCGCGACGAATATGCGAAATGCTGAAATTCGGCACGCCGCGCCGCAGCGCGACGAATTCGAGCGCGCGACGGATCGCCGAGAGCATGCCGAGCGCGAGCACGTCGACTTTCAGCAGCTTCAGCTGATCGATGTCGTCCTTGTCCCACTGGATCACGCAGCGGTCTTTCATTGCAGCGTTTTCGATCGGCACGAGCCGCGACAAGCGTTCCCGCGCGATCACGAAGCCACCGACGTGCTGCGACAGATGCCGAGGAAAACCGCGCAGCTCGCGCGTCAGGCGGATGAGATGCTTCGTGACGTGCGAATCGTCGCTGAAGCCGGCTTCCCTGAGATAGCCCGCCACCGCCGACGGCCCATCCCACCACTGCTGCGACTTGCCGATGCGCTCGATCAGCGACGCATCCAGTCCCAGCGCTTTGCCGACGTCCTTCAGCGCGCTGCGCGTGTGATACGTGATGACCGATGCCGCCAGCGACGCGCGATGCCGTCCATATTTCTGATAGATGTACTGGATGACTTCTTCGCGCCGCTGATGCTCGAAATCGACGTCGATATCGGGCGGCTCGTTGCGTGCTTGCGAAATGAAGCGCTCGATCAGCAAGCCCATTCGGACCGGATCGAGCTCGGTAATGAAAAGGCAATAACAGATGATCGAATTCGCCGCCGATCCGCGGCCCTGACACAAAATCTTCTGGCTGCGCGCGAACGAGACGATGTCATAGACGGTCAGGAAGTACTTTTCGTATCCCAGCGTCGCGACGAGCGCCAGCTCCTTTTCGATGAGACCGATGGTCTCGGCATCCATACCGTTCGGCCAGCGCTTGAGCGCGCCCGCGATCACCTGCTTGCGCAAGTAGCTTGCGGGCGTTTCACCGGGCGGCACCAGCTCTTCGGGATATTCGTACCTGAGTTCGTCGAGCGTGAACGTGCAGCGGGCCGCCACTTTCAGCGTTTCCCTGATCGCCTCTTTCGGATAGAGCGCGCCGATGCGCAGTCGCGTACGCAGATGCCGTTCAGCGTTCGCTTCCAGCGCATAGCCGCATTCGGCGAGCGGCCGGTTCAGGCGGATCGCGGTCAGCGTGTCCTGCAACGGCTTGCGCGAGCGCGCGTGCATCAGCGCGCCGCTTGCCGCGACGAGCGGCAATCCGCTCGCCTCGGCGATCACGCGACACGAAGCGAGACGTTCATCGTCGCTGCCGTCCTGCCATAGCTCCAGCGCGAGCCATGCGCGGCCGGCGGCGAAACCGGCCAGCCAGTGCGCGCGATCGAGCGTGTCGGCGAGCGTCGCGGAGCGCTGCGGCACGAGAATCAGCAAGCAATCGGGCAAGTGCCTCAAATGCGCGATATCGCCACGCAGATCGCTTGCATCGGATGAGCTGGCGGGATCGGTGAAATCTTCGGGACCGATCTTGTAACTGCCCTTCGCCGAACGCGAGCGCGCAAGCGAAATCAGCTCCGACAAGTTGCCGTAGCCCGCGCGATCCGTCGCGAGCGCAATGAGCGTGCAGAACGGATCGCCGTCGGCATCGGTGAGATGCAGCTCGCTGCCGATGATCAGCTTCAACGCTTGCCGCTTCGGCGGCGGCTCGCCGGCCTCCCGCGCCGCTTCGGCCGCGGCTTCGGCCTTCGCTTCGATGTCCTTGATCGCGGCATGCGCGCGCACGACGCCCGCGAGCGAGCATTCGTCCGTGATCGCGAGCGCGGTATAGCCGTGCTCCAGCGCGGCCTCAGCCAGTTCCTGCGGATGCGACGCGCCGCGCAAGAACGAGAAATTGCTCAGGCAGTGCAACTCAGCGTAACCGGGCAACAGCGCCGACGCCGACATCGAGCCGAGAAATGCGGCTTTTTCGTCGCCTGCGCCCAAACCGATGATGTCACTCAAATCATCCATGGCGCATCATCCGAAAAAACCGTGCAGGAACCAGTAACCGGTGAGACGTTCGCGATAGAGCCAGAACATGCGGCCGCGATCGTCGGCGGCGACGTAGTAATCGCGCTGAACGCCGTTGCCGTCCCACCATCCCGCCTCGATGCGCTCGGTCCGGCTGATCAGCTTCAGCGGACGTCGATAGAACGGCCGCTCGTTGCGCAGCATCAGCTTTTGCGGCGTTTCGAGTATCCACGCCGGACGCGGCTGCGAAGGGACGGCCAGATCCGGAAGTTCGAGCGGCCCGCCGGATTCGGTTTGCGCTTCTTCGGCTTCTGCTTCGATGGGCGCATCGGCTTGTGCTGCCTGCATCTTCGGCGCCTTCTTGCCGCGCGTCGGCTTCGCTTCCCGCTCGGGCTTATAGGCTTCGACCGTCATCGCCGCCTCGGGACGATGATCCTCCCGCGCGATCAGTTGCACGACATTCTCGGCGCCGAGCCGCGCGCTCAGGCGTTCGAGCAATTGCGCCATCGAGTCGCTGTCGGAACCCGGCATCGGAAACAGCGTGTCGGCTGGCGGCGCATGCTCGCTGACCTTGTCGGCCATAAGCTTCATCTCGATCACGGGCGCGGCGAGCGTCGTCTGGTTCAGCTTCTCGCGCAGCAGCCAGAGAATGTGATCGGCATCGCGCGTCGGCACGGCCCACGCCACCTTGAACGTCGACGTTTTCGGCGCGTGACGGGCGGCCAGTTCATGCTCGAGCAAGAGCGAAAATTCGCTGACCGCCGCATGATGCGCGCTCAGCCAGCCTGCGAGTTGCAGCACGAGCCGGCGGGCGGCGAACAACAACGCGTCGGCGCTTTCCACGCGCGCCTGCAATTCGAGCCGCGCTTCGAACGATGCCGGCGCGCTGAATGCCTCGCGCGGATCGGGCGCCTGTCCATACGCCTGCGCGAGCCATTGCAGGACACCTTGCCCGAACCGGCGCGCGACGCCCTTGCGCGGCAGACGGCGCAAATCGGCCAGCGTCGCGCAACCGATCTGCTCGAACGCGTTGCCGTGCGAATGCGCCGACGGAACGAGCGATACGGGCAGTTCATCGAGCACGTGTACGAGCGTCGTCTCTTTCACGATGCGCACGCGCCGCGCAACCCGACGCGTGCGCGCGTGGGCGAGCAACCACGCGCCCCACGCAGTCGGCGCGCAGCCCATGCGTGAGGTGAAGCCGCATCCCTTCACCGTCGATGTCACCTTGGACAGCAACGCGCGCAATCCGCCGAAGAGCCGCATGCTCGCACCGACTTCGAGCAACACCGTATTCGCATGAGCAAGCACGACCTTGGGCGTGAACGCGAGCAACGCCAGCGCAACCGCTTCAATCGCGCTCTGCTCTTCGCGAATATCGACGGCGAGCAACGTCAGTTGCGGCGCCAGCGCGAACGCATGCGAGCGCGTGCTGCCGGGGCGCACGCCGAGCCGAAACGCGACGAGATCGGGCATCAGGATGCGCGCGTGATCGGCGAGCGCAAAGCATGGCTCGTCGATATCGTCGGCGCGGGCTTCATTGGCCGTCGACGTCGCTCCATGCAAGGTCGAAGTCACCGATGCTGAGGGCATCGATGGCGGCCTGACTGCTTCGAGCGATAAAAGCGGCAATGTCACCGCTATCCACAACATGTTTGACCTCTCGTGCTTTCCTTGCCTGATGCGCACGACGAATATGCTCGGGCAGAGCAGGCATTTGCAGCGGCAAGCTCAACTGCAACGGCTTTTCCAGCAAAGGGCCGCGCCGCTTGATGATGTCGATTTCAAGCATGACGGCCTGCATCCACTCGCGGCGGTTCATCGTCTGCGCGTCGGCGGGAAGTATCGGCTTACAGACCATGCGCAACGGCGCAGCGGATGACTGTTTCGCCGCCTTGAGCGGGCGAAACAGGAATGCCAGCGACTGCGCTTCTTGAGCTGCCACCTGGAGCCTTCGCAGCGCTTCGGGACGCACTTGCGGCAGCCAGATCAGCACCGCGCCGATGCCGTCCTGCTTCAGTGCCTGTTCCGCGGCCCAAAGCACCTGATCTTCGGGAGCCTTGACCCAGACCAGTTTGTTCACCACGATGTTCATCGCCCGGAGCGCAGCCAGATTGGGCTTCCACGGTGGCGCGATGAAGACGACGGAGCGGCCCTTGATCGTCGTCAGTTCCCGAAGCGTGCGCGCGAGCAGCCTGACTTCGCCCACGCCGCTTTCTTCGATCAGCAATTCGGTGACTGTGCCGGGCATCCAGCCTGCGCCGGGCAAGACCAGATCGAGCGCCCGAAAGCCGCTCGAGATGATGTTCGAGTCAGGATCGTTGATCGGACTGCCTTGCCAGACCTGACGCTGCAGATGCGATGTCAGCCCGATATCGAACAATGAAAGTGCGGCACCCATGAGTTTCCCCGTCCAGCGCGAATGCAAGGGCCTGCTCATGGTTCGAGCACTCAGCGGCCTCTGGTTTTACTGTATATTTATACAGTATTTCGATGCAGGAAGGTAAACAACTGGCCGGCGGAAAGTGCGCGCTGCACGAAGCGTAGAGATATGGAGAAAGGCCGACGAAGAGTTTGTCAGCGCTCGTGCGAAAACGTCGCCCCAAACGCAAAAACCCCACCTTTGTGGGGTGGGGTTTTTGTTTTCAGCATGAGGAGCCTGACGATTACCTACTTTCACACGGGTGATCCGCACTATCATCGG
>NZ_FCOX02000015.1 GCF_900044055.2 Caballeronia calidae
ACGGGTGTCTCGACCATCAGCGCCGAACAATCCGAGGTGCTCAATGCCCTGAACGTGAAAAAACCGGCCGCCCCGCACCAGCTCGCGCTGTTGTAGTGGCATTTTTTAAAATCGACATCAATAAAATCAAATAGTTGCGCGTTTAACTGTCGAACTCAAGAGATCAGCGTGCGGACGTCTTCGTGCCAGCCGTCGAAATCGGCGAGACATTCGTCGATGGTGCCGCGCTCCGACCACGACTCGACCTGCCAGCCATCGCGTTCCACGGCGCCGACGAAGTTGACGAGCTTGTGGCCGCGCAGCGGATAGTGGATCACGTGCGCGCCGGGTCCGACCCAGTTGGTGCCGTAGGGCGTGCGCAGATGTTCGGGCAGCTTCGAGGCGTCGATCACGCCGCGCCAGGCCATCACGCCCGAGTAGACGGGCTCGTCCGCGCCGAAGAGCGCGCGGCGCACGCGCGAATGCACACCGTCCGCGCCGATCAGCAGATCCGCTTCGAACGTGGCGCCCGAAACGGTCTGCACTTCGACCCGGCCGTCTTTCTGCACGATCGACTCGACCTTGTGATCGAGCCTGATCGCGTCGGGGTTGCATGCGCGCACCGCGTCGACGAGCGCTTCATGCAGGTCCGCGCGATGCACGGTCAGGTAGGGAAAGCCATACACGTCGCGCGATGCGGCGCCGAGATCGAAGAGCGGCCAGGTCTGCCCCGTGTTCCAGAGGCGCACGCGCTTGCCGGGCGGCTCGCACGCGAGGCCTTCGAGGCGCTCGCCGACGCCGATCCGATAAAGCACGCGCGTGGCGTTCGGGCTCAACTGCACGCCGGCGCCGATCTCGCCGAGCGTCCTGGCCTGTTCAAGGATGGTGACGTCGAAGCCTTTTCTCAACAAAGCGGCTCCCGCCGTCAAGCCGCCGATACCGGCCCCTGCAATGACGATCTTCATTCGACCTTTCGACCTCTTTCGTATTAACGCTGTCTCTTATCGAGAAGATTTATCATTCGATCGATAAATCTTTTAAATGGGGTTTCGTTTTAAAACGGAACCACTTTAAATGAACGTCAGTCGCTAAAGAAGCAAAAGTATTCGAATGAGTTATCACTGAAAATTGATAATGCGTGACAGCCGGCGCATGAATCTCACATGCCCCAGCGATGCACCACCGAGGTCTCGATGTTGAAGAGATCGAGCACGCGCCCGATCGTGTGATCGACCATTTCGTCGAGCGATTCGGGGTTCGCGTAGAATGCGGGCACCGGCGGATACACGATTGCTCCGGCTTCGGTCACGCTCGTCATGCTGCGCAAGTGGCCCAGATGCAGCGGCGTTTCCCGAACCATCAGCACGAGCCGGCGGCGCTCCTTGAGCGTGACATCGGCCGCGCGCGAGAGCAGCCCGCTCGTCACGCCCGTGGCGATTTCCGAGAGCGTGCGGATCGAGCACGGCGCGACGATCATCCCCATCACGGGAAACGACCCGCTCGAAATGGCCGCGCCGATGTCCGTGTTCGGATACGTGACCGTGGCGAGCGCGCGAACATCGGCGACGCTGTACGGCGACTCGTGCGCGAGCGTGACCTGCGCGGAGCGGCTCATCACCAGATGCGATTCGATGTCGAGCTGCCTGAGCAATTGCAGCAGCCGGACACCGTAGACGACGCCCGACGCGCCGCTGATGCCCACGATCATGCGCCGGGGCGGTACTGCGCTGAAATGCATCTGTGCTCTCCGTTTCAACGGTGATTGAATCAAAACGTCGCGGATGTTAGCACGACGATTCATTCCGTCGGATAACTTATGAGCGCTTTTGGAATGATTAAGTGAATACCCTGACTGAATATTCGAGATGTTCTATTGATTGATAAATAACTCGTGATTCAAAACCCGAATTGATGTGGTTACACTCGGTTCCGCATCGAGCAAAGCGGCTGTCGAACGACGGCCCGCACCACCGCGGGATGCAAGAAGCCGGCGCCGGAGAGCAGCCGGCCAACGATAAAACATTGGAGACTTCGGTTGAGAACTTGTCTGCTGGTCGGCGGCTGCGCCGCGATCCTGGCTGGCCCCGCGTGGGCGCAGTCGTCTGTGACGCTGTACGGGAGCATCGACGTGGGCGTCGATTTCGTATCGAACTCTCAGGGCAAACACCTGTACCAGGAGTCCTCAGGCAAGCGTCAGCCCGACCGCTGGGGACTGTTGATCAAGGAAGATCTGGGTGGCGGCAATTCGGCGTTCGCGCGGCTCGAATCGGGCCTTCTGACCAACACCGGCGCGCAGATCAATCCGACCAGCTTCTTCAACCGCAACGCTTACGTGGGACTCGAGAACGATCGCTTCGGCTCGCTGAGCTTCGGGAACATCAACGACTATATCTATCAGTATGTCGGGCGACTCAACAACTCGGTGCCGGGCATCTCGTCGTTCTACACGCCGGGCAATCTCGACGGCCTCGCCAACACGCACGCGCTCAACAACGCCGTGAAGTACGAGTCGATCAATTTCCACGGCTTCCAGCTGGGCGCGATGAACGCGTTCGGCAACCAGGCCGGCGATTTCAGCGCGGGGCGCCAGTACAGCGTCGGCGCGCAGTATTCGAGCGGCACCGTGAATTTCGGCATCGCGTACACGATGTCGCATAACCGCACGGCCGACATCTTCGGCACCTTCAGCCTGAACTCGCTGCTGGGTCAGCCGTTGAGGCAGGGCACGATGTTCAACGCGAGCCGTTACAGCACGCTCGCCGCCGGGGCCTCGGTGAAGATCGGCATCTTTACGCCGCACGTCACGTATTCCGGCGTCGACCTGAAGAACGCCCAGGGCTCGGCGAAGCTGAACAACTATCAGGCGGGCGTGAACACGGAGCTGGTCGGCGGCCTGGGCTTTTTCATCCTCGGGCTGTCGGTGGATCACTCGCTGTTCCAGGGACTCACGATCAACCAGTACAACCTGTTCCTGACCGATTACCTGTCGAAGCGCACGCAGGTCTATGCGGGCGTGGGCCTGCAACACGCGTCGGGGCCCGGCGCGCGCGCCGCGCAGTTCGGCTACCAGCCGTCGTCGACCGGCAGCCAGACGGTCGCGCGCATCGGCCTCAACCATATGTTCTGACGAAGCGGAGGTGTCATCGTGCGGTGAGACGTGTGCAGACGGGGAGCAAATTGGGGAGCAAGCGGAAACGCGGACTCTTCACTTTTTTCGATCGCTTCATCGTTACTTTTTGATTGAGCCGCGCGGGGCCGCCTCTTATATTGTGGCTCCGGCCATGGCGTCGCCATGAGAGATATTCAGCAGCATTGCGGACGGATGCGCCGACCGGCGCGTCCGTCCGCACGAGGCAAACGGGACATACATGCAAGCAGACCGGACTTTCAATATCGCAACACTGATAGAAGAGCAGAAGACGGGGCGCTTCGCCGCCGGTCTGCTGTTCTGGTGTTTCCTGATCATGCTGATGGATGGCTATGATCAGACGGCAGTGTCGTTCGCGGCGCCCGCCATCATCAAGGACTGGCACGTCTCGCGCGGCGGATTCGGCCCCGTGTTCGGCGCGGGCCTGTTCGGTACGCTCATCGGCTCCTTCATCTTCGGTTATCTCGGCGACCGGCTCGGCCGCAAGAAGGCGATCATCATCGGCAGTCTTTTCTTCGGCGCGCTGACTTACGCTTCGGTGTGGGTGACGTCGCTGCAGGAGTTGATGCTGCTGCGCTTTCTGGCCGGCATCGGCATGGGCGGCGTGGTGCCGAATTCGGTCGCGCTGGTCGCGGAATATGCGCCGAAGCGCCTGCGCGCCACATGGGTCACGCTGATGTTCTCGGGCTTTTCGATCGGCGCGGGTTCGGGCGGTCTCGTGTCGTCCGCGCTGATTCATCGCTTCGGCTGGCCCGTGATGTTCGCGGTCGGCGGCGTGGGCTCGCTGCTCGTCGCGCTGTTGCTGATCTTCACGCTGCCCGAATCGGCGAAGCTGCTCGTGCTCCGGCAGCGCGATCCGCAGATGCTGCGCAAGCTCGTCGCGCGCCTGCGTCCCGATCTGAACATTCCCGCCGACGCTGCGTTCGTGGCCGGCGAAGCCCGCGAGAAGCAGCAGCGCTTCGTGCTGAAGCTGATCTTCTCCGATGGCCTCGCCGCCATCACGCCGCTGCTGTGGATCGTGTTCATCGCGAACTCGATGGCGCTCTACTTCCTGCAGAACTGGCTGCCGATCCTGATGGAAGGCATGGGCATCGATCCGCGCGGCGCGGGTCTCATCACGATGATGTTCTCCGTCGGCGGCGTGATCGGCGGTCTGGTGCTGTGCCGCTTCGTCGATCGTCACGGTGTCGCGGCGATCATCTCGCTGCCCGTCATCGGTCTGCCGGTCGTTGCGGCGCTCGGTCACGGCTCCTCGCAGGGCTGGCTCATGCTCGCCGTGTTCGCCACGGGCTTCTGCGTGGTGGGCGCGCAGTACGGCTTGTATGCGGTGGCCGGCATGATCTATCCCACGTCGTTCCGCTCGGCCGGCGTCGGCAGTGCGATCTCGGTGGGCAAGATAGGCTCGGTGTCCGGGCCTGTTATCGGCGGTCTGCTGCTCTCGATGCACCTGCCGATCACGCAGCTATTCTATGCGGCGTCGCTGCTGTTCCTCATTGCCGCCGTGTTCTCGACGATCCTCGCGCTGCTCTACCGCGCACGCTTCGGCGAGCAGCCGGCCGCTGAAGCAGCGTTCGAACCGCCCCAGCGTTCGCTGTTGCACGACTCGTAATCCCACAGCGCGCCGTGCCGCCACGCTAATGTGCGGGGCACGGCGCCGCATTCCGCGTCGATGAAACTGTCCGCGAGTTCATTCGGATACCGAAATATAGATGAGTCAAACCCTGTACGACAAGATCTTCGACGCGCACACGGTTCGTGTCGATGCGGACGGCACCGCGTTGCTTTACATCGACCGCCATCTGCTCAACGAAGTGACGAGCCCGCAGGCGTTCGAATCGCTGCGGCAGGCGTCGCGGCCCGTGTGGCGCGCGCAGTCCAATCTCGCGGTGGCGGATCACAACGTGCCGACCACGGATCGCGGTCTCGGCATCGCGGACCCGGTTTCGCGGGTTCAGGTCGAAGCGTTGCAGGAGAACTGCGAGCGCAACGACATCGCGCATCACGGCATGGACGACGTGCATCAGGGCATCGTTCACGTCGTGGCGCCCGAGCTCGGCAACACGCTGCCCGGCATGACGATCGTCTGCGGCGATTCGCACACGAGCACGCACGGGGCGCTCGGCGCGCTTGCGTTCGGCATCGGCACGTCGGAGATCGAGCATGTGCTGGCCACGCAAACGCTCATCACGCGGCGCAGCCGGACGATGCGCGTGACCATCGAGGGCGAAGTGCCCGAGGGTTGCTCGGCGAAGGACGTCGCGCTCGCGGTGATCGGCGCGCTCGGCACGGCGGGCGCAACGGGGCATGCCATCGAATTCGCGGGGCCCGTGGTGCGCGCGCTGTCGATGGAAGGGCGCATGACCCTTTGCAACATGTCGATCGAAGCAGGTGCGCGCGCCGGGCTGATCGCGGTCGACGACACCACGCTCGACTATTGCAGCACGCGCCCGAATGCGCCGCGAGGCGAGGCGTGGGAGCACGCGGCGCGCGCATGGCGCTCCCTGCGTTCGGACGACGATGCGCGCTTCGACGCCGAACATGTGCTCGATGTGTCCGCGCTCGTCCCGCAGGTCACATGGGGCACGTCGCCGGAGATGGTCGCGGGCATCGACGGCCGCGTACCCGATCCCGCCGACGCCGCCGACGCCGGCCAGCGCGCCGCGTGGGCGCGCTCGCTCGATTACATGGGCCTGAAAGCGGGCACGCCGATGAATGCGATCGCCATCGACAAGGTGTTCATCGGCTCGTGCACCAACGGGCGCCTCGAAGATCTTCAGGCTGCCGCGCGTGTGCTGCGCGTCAAGGGAGGGCGGATCGCGCCGAACGTGCGTCTCGCGCTCGCCGTCGCGGGCTCGCAGCAGGTGAAGCGCGATGCGGAGGCGCAAGGGCTGCACGAGATCTTCATCGCCGCCGGATTCGAATGGCGCGAGCCCGGCTGCTCGATGTGCCTCGCGATGAACGCGGACCGGCTCGCGGCCGGCGAGCGCGTCGCGTCCACCTCGAACCGCAATTTCGAGGGCAGGCAGGGCGCGGGCGGCCGCTCGCACCTCGTGAGTCCCGCGATGGCGGCGGCGGCCGCGCTCGCGGGCCGCTTCGTCGATGTTCGCCGCGTGACCGGCCTTCAAGGAGATCGCTGATGGAGCCGCTCGTCAGCCACACGGGGCTCGTCGTTCCGCTCGATCGCGACAACATCGATACGGACGCGATCATGCCCAAGCAGTTCATGAAGTCGATCGCGCGAACCGGCTTCGGTCCGTATCTCTTCGACGAGTGGCGTTATAAGGATGCCGGCTATTTCGGCAAGCCGGCCCACGAACGCACGCCGGAACCGGACTTCGTGCTGAATCAGCCGCGCTACGACGGCGCGTCGGTGCTCCTTGCGCGGCGCAATTTCGGCTGCGGAAGCTCACGCGAGCACGCGCCGTGGGCGCTTCATCAATTCGGCTTTCGCGTGCTGATTGCGCAAAGCTTCGCGGACATCTTCTTCAACAACTGCTGCAAGAACGGACTGCTGCCGATCCAGCTCGACACTGCGACGATCGCGCGTCTGATGGAGGCGGTGAAAGGATCGCCCGGTTATCGCCTGCGCGTCGATCTGATTACGCAAACGGTGTGCGCGCCGAACGATGAGCGCTGGACGTTCGAGATTGCCCCGGCGGCCAAGAAGCTGCTGCTCGAAGGACTCGACGAGACCGGCGCGACGCTCGGCCATGCCGACGCCATCCGCGCTTTTGAAGCGGCGCATCTCGCGCGCTCGCCGTGGCTGTAAATAAAAGAACGAAAAGAACCGAGGAGACAAGATGAGCCTCAGCACCGTTGCTGCACCGGAAACCACCGTCAACGTTTCGTCGCTGATCGAGCGACAGAAGCTCGGCGGCTTCGCGCTCCGTCTGATCGTATGGTGCTTTCTGATCGTGTTGATCGATGGCTACGATCAGGTCGCGGCGGCCTTTGCGGCGCCCGCGTTGATCCAGGCCTGGCACACGAACGCGGCCGGCTTCGGGCGCGTGTTCGGCGTGGGACTGTTCGGCGTGCTCGTGGGCTCGCTGTTGCTCGGCTTCAGCGGCGACCGCTTCGGGCGGCGGCTCACCATCATTTACGGCTCGCTCTGGTTCGGCATCCTGACGTTCATGTGCGGCTATGCGGACTCGCTGGAGCAGCTCACGCTGCTGCGCTTTCTCGCGGGCATAGGCATGGGCGGGGTGGTGCCGAACACGGTCGCGCTCGTTTCGGAGTACGCCCCGAAGGCGCGACGCGCGACGTGGATCACGCTGATGTTTTCGGGCTTCTCCATCGGCGCGGGCGGTGGCGGAGCGGTCGCCTCGTGGCTGCTGCCGCGCTTCGGCTGGCCGGTGCTGTTCACGCTGGGCGGCGTGGCGGCGATCGTCGTGGCGCTCGCGTCGTTCGTGCTGCTGCCCGAATCGATCCGCTTTCTCATCATGAAAGGCCGCGACGTCGTCGGCATTCGACGCATTGCCGGTCATCTCGGCGCCGAGACCCAGGGCGAAGACGTGCGTTATGTCGTCGATGACGAAACACGTGTGCCCGTGCGGCCGACCGCGTTGTTCCAGAACGGTCTCGCCAGGGTGACGCCGCTCCTGTGGGCGATCTTCATCCTCAACTCGCTGGCGCTCCACTTCCTGCAGAACTGGCTGCCGATCCTGTTCAGCATGAGCACGCTCGCGCCCGCCCGGGCGGCTCAGGCGGCGATGATGTTTCCGGTCGGCGGCACGGTCGGCGCCCTTGCGTTGAGCCGCTGCGTGGATCGTTACGGCGTGCGCGTGATTCTGCTGCTTGCCGTGACCGGCTGCCCGATCGCCGCGTCGCTCGGCATGCCGATGCCGACCGCCTGGCTCTTCGCGGCCGTGTTCGCGAGCGGCGTATGCGTGATCGGCAGCCAGTTCGCGCTGTACGCCGTGTCGGGCATGGTGTATCCGACGACGCTGCGCTCGACGGGCGTCGGCTCGGCGATCGGCATCGGCAAGCTCGGCTCGGTCGCGGGTTCGATGCTCGGCGGCGTGCTGCTATCGATGCATCTGCCGGTGGCCGACCTGTTCTTCAATCTCGCCGCCGTATTCGTGCTGATCGTGCTGCTGTCGGCGTGGCTGGGCGGAGTGACGCGATACGAGCGCCGTGCTGAAGGGCTGCATGAAGAATCAGGAATTGATCTCGCGCAATAGCTCGCGCGGTGCGCGGATTTATCCTGCCTGCTCTCGCCCCTGTCGCGCACATTGCGGACACCGCCTGATGATGATATTGAAATCATCGATTGGTCCAGACACGTGTCGATGAAACACGTCCTTCAATCATTGCAGCAACTCGGGTTCGACTGTCAACCACGATGGGAGCAACCATGCGCAGAAGAGACTTTCTACAGAAGAGTACTGCGGTGATCGCCGGCGGCGGCGTCAGCCTTTCAGCGCTCCAGATGACGATGCGCGATGCCGCTGCCGCCGAGTCCAATACCGCGAAGCGTCAGGAAATCGATGCCAAGGTTCGCGCAACGCTGTCGCGGCTATACAAGACGGTCAAGGGTTCGAGTGAACTCGTCGCCAAGGCGAATGGCGTGCTCGTATTCCCGTCCGTGATCAAGGTCGGCTTCGTCGCCGGCGGCGAATACGGGGAAGGTGCCTTGCAGGTAGGCGGAAAATCGGTGGGCTACTACAGCACGGTGTCGGGGTCGTTCGGGTTGCAGGCGGGTGCGCAATCGAAGGCTATGATCTATGTGTTCTTGACGCAGGAAGCGCTCGGCAGCTTCCGCAACGCCAAGGGCTGGTCGGTCGGTGGCGAGGGGTCCGTCGCGCTGCTGAAGGTCGGCGCGAACGGAGAGATCGATACGACGACAGCCACCGCGCCCGTCAAAGCGATCGTGCTGACGAATGCCGGTCTGATGGGTGACGTGTCGCTTGCGGGTACGAAGGTTTCCCGGCTGAAGGTCTGACGGCGGTCGATCAGCGGCGAATACGTCCCGGTCGACCACATCGCGATGGCCTTCGCACACGCTCCTCGCCGAGTTGCCCCGGCACAATCCTGAGGGAGGCGATCGATGACAATGAACCGTCCGCAGGGCATCGCGTTGCCGGGGCAAGTGGTCCTCGTTTTCCAGGGCGGCGGCGCGCTGGGTGCCTATCAGCTGGGTGTCTACCAGGCGATACACGAATTGGGTATCCAGGTGGATTGGGTGATCGGCACCTCCATCGGCGCGATCAACGCGGCGTTGATCGCCGGTAATCCGCCCGAGCGCCGGTTTCAACGCATGGCGGAGTTCTGGAATCTGGTCAGTGACCGCGCCCGGCTCACTATGCTCCCTGCGTTGCCGGGTCTGGACAAAGCGTTCGCAAGGTGGATGACGTTCGGTGGCGGCATTGCGGGATTCTTCCAGCCGAATCCGGCGAGCTGGCTCGGACCGCTCGCCCCGCTGGGCGTGGATCGGGCGTCGTACTATCTCATCGAGCCATTGCGCAATACGCTGCTGTCGTTTGTCGACTTCGATCTATTGAATAAGGTGTGTCCGCGTCTGACCGTTGGCGCGGTGAACGCTCGCACCGGCGCGATGCGCTACTTCGATTCGCGTGACGAACGGTTGCGCGTCGAGCACATCATGAGTTCGGGCGCGCTTCCACCGGCGTTTCCCGCGGTACGGATCGATGGCGAGCCGTACTGGGACGGCGGCATCTATTCCAACACGCCGATCGAGGTCGTGCTGGATGACAAGCCACGCAAGAGCTCGGTCATCTTCTCCGTGCACTTGTGGAATCCGGCCGGCACTGAACCGGAAAACCTGTGGCAGATCTGGGAGCGGCAAAAGGACATTCAGTACGCCAGCCGCACCGATAGCCATATCGCGCGGCAGCAACAGATACATCGCCTTCGCCATGTCGTCCGCGAACTCGTCAAGCGCCTTCCGGAAGCCGAACGCGGCACATCCGAGGTTCAGGAGCTCGCGGCATGGGGATGCCAGACCACGATGCGCCTGATCAAGCTCCCCGCGCCTCGTCTGGATGGCGACGACCCGTTGAAAGATATCGACTTCACGCCAGCCGGCACCGCGGCGCGTCAGCGCGCCGGCTATGAAGCCGCGATGCGGGCAATTGCTGCGCACCCGTGGGATACGCCACTGGACCCCATCGAAGGTCTGGCGGTTTCCAGCGCGGACGACGACGTGGTCCCTGAAGGCCGAACCTGAGTCGTCTCGTCTCAAACCTTGCGCGTCGGGATATTCGTGAACGGCGCCAGGGCTTGAGGCGTCGGCGCGGCCGTCGATATGAGCTGCGCGGTTTCCTGCATCATCGGGATGAGACGCGCCACCGCGCGCTTGAGCGTCCACTTGCCGGCGAGCACGGACATCTGCAATGCGGCGGCAACGCGATGTCCCGAATCGAAGATCGGCACCGCGAGTGCGAGATCGCCGCGAAAGTACTCCTCGTTGCAATACGCGAAGCCGCGCTCGCGCGACTGCCGCAACTCGTCCATCAGGACATCGATGTCCGTGATCGTGTTCGGCGTGTACTTGACGCGCTCGCACGCAAGCAACTGTTCGCGCGCCTGATCTTCGTCGAGTGCGGACAGATACGCGCGTCCCGCCGACGAACAGTAGATCGGAATCCGACGCCCGACCGGCATGTGCACGAGCAGCCGCATCAGACTGGGAAAGCGGCCGATGTAAATCATGTCCGTGCCCGCCGGCTCCGCGAAGTTCACCGTTTCCCCCGAATTGCGGTTGAGTTCAAGCAGGAACGGATTCGCGCGGCTCAACAGTGAATGCGATTCGAGATACCGGCAGCCGAGTTCCAGCGTGCGCGACGACAGCGAATAGCGCTTCGTCACCGGATCTTTGACAAGCAAGCCGAGCGCTTCGAGCGTGAACGCGAAGCGTTGCGTCGCGCTCTTCGAAATGCCCGCGAGCGCCGCGATCTCCGGCAGGTTCAGCGCGCGATTATCCGGACCGAACACATTGAGCACGTTGATGCCCGTTGCGAGCGACTGCACGTAAAGCGTCGATTCCTCGGGCGATGAAAGGGCCGGTTCCTGGCCTTGAATCGGGTTCGTCATGGGCAAAGAGGCATTGAAAAGCAATCCCTACGTATTGAATCACAATATCCCCGCAAAATCGACGCCGCCGGCCCTCCAGATCAGCGAAGCAGCACTTCATTCGGGGAAAACCCCTAAATATAAGAGACATACGTCAAGCCATCAGCTTGTTGACGGCACAAAAATGGACAGTTATAACGAATACATGTGCGATACACACATATCGTTTAGCGATACAAGACGAGGCAAATCGGGCCACGTCGCCAATCATCCAAAAGGGGATTCCATGTTGAAAAAACTGAATGTGTTGATGGCGGGCGTGTTGTGCGCCGCCTCGTTGTCGGTGGCGCACGCGGAGCCCGCGCCGTTGCGCGTCGGGGCCACGCCCACGGCCGTGCCGTTCAACTTCCTCGATCCGAAGACCAACACGCTGCGCGGCGCGATGATCGACATCGCCGACGCCGTCGGCAAGGAAGCGGGCTACAAGACGAACGTCGCGCCGATTCCGTTCGCGTCGCTGGTGCCGTCGCTGCAGACGGACAAGATCGATCTGATTTCGTCGGCATTCGCGAAGACGCCGCAGCGTGCGCAAGTCGTCGATTTCACGCAGATCGTCGTCGAATATGGCGAAGGGCTGATCGTGCCCGATGACGACAAGACCAGCTACACGAATTTGTCCGAGCTGAAAGGCAAGACCGTCGGCGTGCAGATCGGCACGTTGTATGTCGATCCGCTGAAGGCCACGCCCGGCGTCAAGGAAGTGAAGATGTACGACACCATGGCCGATCTCGTGCGCGACGTGAAGCTGCATCGTCTCGATGCGGCCATCGGCGACGGTCCCGTCATCGCGTATCAGGTGCGGTCACAAGGCGTGAGCGGCGTGCGCTATGTCGACAGCTACAAGCCGTCGCTGCCCACGAACATCGCGCTGGCCGTGCGCAAGGGCGACGACGCGCATCGCACGCAGCTCGACGCCGCCATCACCAGGCTGAAGGCCGACGGCACCATCGACGCGATCCTGAAGAAGTGGAACGTCACTCACTAACCCGCAACGACTGATTGCGCAACGCAGGATACGCCGATGTTCGAATCATTCGCGAGCGATGCGATCGAATTCGCGCCCGTGCTCATGCAGGGCGTGCTGACGACCATCGCCATTACCGCCGCCGCGCTCGTGATCGCCACGCTGCTCGGCCTCTTCTGGGCACTGTTGCGCGTGAGCGGCGTCGCCGCGCTCGCGCATGCGAGCCGCGTGTTGACGAACCTGCTGCGCGGCGTGCCGATCATTGTCATCTTGTTCTACATGTATTTCGTCATGCCGGAGATCGGCGTGGGTCTCACGGCGTTCCAGGCGGGCGCGCTGGGCCTCGGCATCGCGTATTCGTCGTATATGGCGGAGGTGTTTCGCGCGGGCATCGACGCCGTGGATTCCGGGCAGTACGAAGCGGCGCAATCCATCGGCATGTCGCGGCTCAAGCTGATGCGCCGCGTGGTGTTGCCGCAGGCGTTTCGCATCGCGTTGCCGCCATATGGCAACAACGTCGTGATGATGCTGAAGGACTCGTCGCAGACCGCGGTCATCACGGTCGTCGAATTGTCGATGCAAAGCAAGCTGATCGCATCCGCGACGTTCAAGAGCGCCACGATTTTCACGCTCGTCGCGCTGATCTACCTCGTGATGAGCTTGCCGATGATGTATGGCATCGGCCGGCTGGAACGGCGCTTCGGGAAAGGCAAATGATCAAGATCGAGAATCTCCGTAAATCATACGGCGCGCATGTCGTCCTGCAGGACATCAACGCGGAAATCAGGAAGGGCGAAGTCGTGTGTCTGATCGGGCCGTCGGGCTCGGGCAAGTCGACGCTTCTGCGCTGCATCAACGGACTGGAGCAACACGACGGCGGCCGCATCACGATCGATGGCGTGCCCGTCGATCGATGCGAAAAGCCGTCAGATCAACGCGATCCGTCAGCGCGTCTCGATGGTGTTTCAGCGCTTCAATCTGTTCCCGCATCGCACGGCGCTCGAAAACGTGATGGAAGGTCCCGTTCACGTGAAGGGGGAGAGCGTCGCGCAAGCCACGGCGCGTGCGAAAGACCTGCTTGCGTCGGTCGGCCTCGCGGAAAAGACGCAGCATTATCCGCGGCAGTTGTCGGGCGGGCAGCAGCAGCGCGTTGCGATTGCGCGGGCGCTTGCCATGGAGCCCGAAGCGATTCTCTTCGATGAACCCACGTCCGCGCTCGATCCCGAGCTCGTCGGCGAAGTGCTTTCGGTGATGCGCGCGCTCGCGGACAAAGGCATGACGATGGTCGTCGTCACGCACGAAATGGACTTCGCACGCAGCGTGTCGGATCGGACGTTGTTCCTCGATGGCGGACGTATCGCCGAACAAGGGCCGTCGCGCGACGTGCTCACGCAGCCGAAGAACGAGCGCGTGCGCGACTTCCTCAAGCGCGTCACGCACGCGGAGTCGCTGACATCATGAAGCGCGATGCATTCGAACCGGCCAGCACGCTGTGGTCGAGCACGGCGGCGGCGCGCAATCCCGCAAAGACGCTCGGCGAAGATATCGAAGTCGATGTCGCCGTGATCGGCGGCGGCTTCACGGGTTTATCGGCGGCGTACCATCTCGCGGATTCCGGACGGCAGGTTGCGCTGTTCGAAGCGTTCGAAGTCGGGCATCGCGCATCGGGGCGCAACGGCGGACAAGTCGTGCCGGGCTTCAAGCCGACGCCGACCGCGCTCATCGATCGCTTCGGCCGCGATGTCGCCGGGCGGATGACGCGCTTCGCCTACGGCAACGCCGATTATCTGTTCGATCTCGTGTCCGCATTGAAGATCGATTGCGCCGCGACGCGCACCGGCTGGATTCAGGGCGCGTTCTCGCAGGCGTCGGTCGGCTATCTCGAGCGGCGCGCGCGCGAGATCAACGCGCACGGCGGCGATGTCGAATACCTTTGCGCCGACGCCATGTTCGATGCAACCGGCTCGCGCTTCTGGCCCGCCGGTCTCGTCGAGCGGCGCGCGGGCGCGGTGCATCCGCTCGCGTACGCGCGTGGACTTGCACGCGCGGCGTCCCGGCGCGGCGTGGCGTTCTACGAGCATGCGCCGGTCGATGGCATCCGCGAGACTCGCGGCGGCGGCATCACGCTCGACGTTGGCAGCCATACGGTGCGCGCGACGCGGGTCGTCATCGCGACGGACGCTTATACCGGGCAGTTGTGGCCATCGGTGGCGCAATCGTATGTGACCGTCGCGAGCGCGCAGATCGCGACCGAGCCGTTGCCCGCGCCGCTGCAACAGGCGCTGATGCCGCGCCGCGCGGGCATCTCCGAGACGCGCAAGATCACGTACTACTGCCGCATCGACCCGGAAGGGCGCTTCGTGATCGGCGGACGCGGGCGCGCGGCGGATCACATCGATCCCGCGACGGAGCAGCAGCTTCGCGCCGCCGCCATCGCGCGCTTTCCGCAGCTCGAAGGCGTGCGCTGGGCGCATCGCTGGGCGTGCCGCGTCGGCATGACCGTCGATGATCTGCCCCGCGTGCACGAGCTCGCACCGGGGATCTGGACGGCCTACGGTTATTGCGGACGCGGCGTCGCGATGGCGACCGCGCTCGGCCGCGTGTTGTCGGACGCGATCAACGGCGTGCCCGCTGCCGAGCTCGATTTTCCGGTGACGCCGGTCAGCCGCATTCCGTTTTATCCCGCGCGCCAGCTCGGCGCAGCGCTCGCGATCAGCTGGTACCGGCTGCGCGATGCGCTCGGTCATCCCGCGTGAAGCGCGGCGTCCATCGCACTCGAAAACAGGATATGAACACAATGGCAGAGGCGCTCGATCCGGTGGATGTGGCCATCGTCGGCGGCGGAATCATCGGCGTCAGCACGGCTTACTGGCTCGCGAAAGCGGGCGTGCGCACGGCGCTCTTCGAGAAGGGCACGCTTGCGTGCGAGCAATCGTCGCGCAATTGGGGATGGGTGCGCACACTGTCGCGCGACATGCCCGAAGTGCCGCTCGCGCTGCTCGCCAATCGCCGGTGGCGCGAGATTCAGGAGCAGGTCGATGTCGGTTATCGTCAGAACGGCTTGCTGTATCTGCAGGAGAACGAGCGCGATGCGAGCGATCACGCGCGCTGGTTCGAAAGCGCGAAGACCTGCGGCGCGAAGGCCGAATTCCTGACGAAGCGCGCGGCGCAGCAGTTGTTGCCGCAAAGCGCGCGCGCGTGGACAGGCGCGATGCACAGCGCAAGCTGCGGCGTCGCGGAACCGACGCAGGCGACAGCCGGCATCGCCGCGCTCGCGCGTCAGGCAGGCGCGACGATCGTCGAAAATTGCGCGGTGCGCGGCATCGAAAGCAGCGCGGGACGCGTGAGCGCGGTCGTCACGGAGACCGGCCGCGTGCGTGCGCAGAACGTGCTGGTCGCGGCGGGCGCGTGGTCGCGTCTGTTTTGCGGCAACTTCGGCGTCGAGTTTCCGCAACTGAAGGTGCGCGGCTCGGTGCTGCGCACGGCGCCGTTCGACGCGGGCATGTCGGTGTCGATCAACGCCAAGGACTTCACGTGCCGCAAGCGCGCGGACGGCGGCTATACGGTGTCGCAGTTTTCCGCGTCGCTCGGCGAACTCGTTCCGGACAGCTTCCGGTTGATGAACAAGTTCCTTCGTCCGTGGATCGCGAACCGGTCGATCGTGCGCGTGCGCCTGAATCAGCGCTTCGTCGAGGAATGGAAGATTCCGCGGCGCTTTCCGTCCGATCGCGAATCGCCGTTCGAGCGCTGCCGGATGCTCGATCCGCTTCCGTACGCGAAGGGCATCGATCAGGCGTGGACGCGCCTGCGGGACAGCTTTCCGGTGTTCAACGGCGCGCGCATCGCGCAGTCGTGGGGCGGCTACATCGATGTGACGCCCGATGCGATGCCGGTCATCGGGCCGCTTCACGACGTGCCGGGGCTTTATCTGGCCTCGGGCTTTTCGGGGCACGGTTTCGGCATCGGGCCGGCGGTCGGCGAGTGCGTTGCGGCGCTGATCCGCGGCGACACACCGCCAGTCGATCTCGAGCCATTCCGTCTCGCCCGGTACGCATGAGACGCGACGGGCGCCGGTTCGACCGGCGCCCGTTCTGACCGTTCACACGTGATGCAGCTTGCGTTTCGGCTCACTGGTGCGCTGCCGTGTTTCCCAGCCGTCCGCAAGTCCCACTTCCGCGTGCGAAGGGTCGAGCGTCGGGATGCCTTTGACCAGGTCGGCGGCGCGTTCGGCCAGCATGATCGTCGGCGCGTTCAGGTTGCCGTTCGGCTCGGTCGGGAACACGGACGAGTCGATTACGCGGAGCCCCTGCATGCCGCGCACGCGCAGTTCGGAGTCCACCACCGCCATCGCGTCTTCCCCCATCCGGCACGAACCGCACGGGTGCATCGTGCTTTCCAGATTCGCCCGGACGAAGGCGTCGATCTCATCGTCCGTCTGGACGTCCGGCCCCGGTGCAAGCTCGACATCGCGAAACGGGTCCATCGCCGGCTGCTCGATGATTTCCCGCGTGAGACGCACGCAGCGCCGGAATCCCTCGCGGTCTTCCTCGCGTTCCAGATAGTTGAAGCGGATCTCGGGGTGCACGTAAGGATCGGCGGCGTTCAGGCGCACGTAGCCCCGGCTCTTCGGCTTGTTGGGTCCGGTGAGCACCATGAAGCCATGTCCCTTGAGCGGCTTGTCGCCGTCATAACGCATCGCCGCCGGCAGGAAATGGAACTGGATGTCCGGCCAGCGCAGGCCCGCTTCCGAGCGAATGAAGCCGCCCGCTTCGAAATGATTGCTGGCGCCGAGCCCATCCTTGAACAGCAGCCAGCGCAGTCCGATCATGAACTTGCTGAACGGGTCCATCTTGCTGTTGAGCGTGACCGGCTGCTTGCACGCGTACTGGATGTAGATCTCGGCGTGATCCTGCAGGCTTTCTCCGACACCCGGCAGGTCGTGCAGCACTTCGACACCCGCGCGGCGCAACACGTCCGCCGGTCCGATGCCCGAGCGCTGCAGCAGATGCGGCGAGCCGATCGGCCCCGACGAGATCAGCACTTCGGCGCGGCAGCGCGCGGTATGGGTCACGCCGCCCTGATCGTAGACGACGCCGACCGCGCGCTTGCCTTCTATCAGCACCCGGCGTGTCATCGCATTGGTCACGACATGCAGGTTGGGCCGGTTCATCGCCGGTCGCAGATAGGCATTGGCGGTGGACCAGCGCACGCCGTCCTTGACGGTCATGTGCATCGCGCCGAAGCCTTCCTGCATGTGGCCGTTGCAATCGTCCGTCTTGATGTAGCCCGCCTGCGCGCCCGCTTCGACCCATGCGCCGTAAAGCGGGTTGCGCATGTTGTTGCCGTTGTTCGTCGACAAGGGTCCGCTCCCGCCGCGATACTCATCGCCGCCGAACTTGTAGCTCTCCGCGCGCCGGAAATACGGCAGGCAGTTCGCGTAGCCCCAGCCGCGCGCGCCGAGCGATTCCCATTCGTCGAAGTCGTAGGCGTGGCCGCGAATATAGACGAGGCCATTGATCGACGACGACCCGCCCAGCACCTTGCCGCGCGGACAATGCAGCTGGCGTCCGTCGAGATGCGGTTCCGGCGCGGTCTCGTACTTCCAGTTGTACTTCTTCGTGTTCATCGGCATCGAGAAGGCGCTCGGCATCTGAATGATGATGCTGCGATCGCTGCCGCCGTACTCCAGCACCAGCACGCGCACTGACGGGTTTTCGGTGAGGCGGTTGGCCAGCACGCATCCGGCCGAGCCTGCGCCGACGATGATGTAATCGTATTGATCGGTGGACATATCGTTTCCTGATCTCTTGCTGTTTCGCATTCGTGGATGACGCGGCGGGCTCAGAAGCGCTTGTCGCCGGTCGTGTACTGGGGCAACGTCCTTTCGATGTGATCGATGACCGCCTCTTCCTTGCGCATGTCGAGCGAGCGGGCGAGCACGAAGTACGCGATGCCCGACACGAGCAGCCCGACCAGCCATGCGAGATCGACGCTGCCGATCGCCCGTGCGAGCGGACCGACATAGACCGCGTCCTGACCATCGAAGATGCAGAAGAAGGGGATCATCGCCGCGAAGCCGATCGCATAGGAAATCAGGCCGCGCCCGCCCCACGCGCCGTACACGCTGTCGTGCGGCATGAAGAAGTGCGGGATCGCATAGCGGCCCTTGCGGACGAAGAAGTAGTCGGTGAGATTGACCGCCGTCCACGGCACGAGGAAGTACAGCATCACGACGAGATAGATGTTCAGCACCGACAATCCCTTGCCCGACGTGTAGATGCTCAACGCCACGCCCAGTTGCAGGCACACGACGAAGAGCACCGCGACGATGCGCGTCCTGGCCGTCGGCCGGATTTTCCTGAACGAATCGACGCCGGTGATGGCGGTCAGCTTCGCGCTGTAGATGTTCATCGCGATGACGGGCAGGAACGCGAGAATCGTGACGCCGACGACCACGCTGCCGAGTCCCGGTACGAGATCGCTGCCGACCTGATTGAGCGCGACGAGCACATCGCTCGCATGCAGGTGATCCGCGAGCCAGCCGCCGACGGCGATCATCCACGCGCCCGACAGCGACGCACCCACGAACACCGCCGCGATCAGCTTGCTGCCCGAGGTGTTCTTCGGCAGATAGCGCGAGTAGTCGGAGACATAGGGCGCATAGGCGATGTTGTAGCTGGCGGCCGCCGCGAACTGGGCGATGAATCCCGTCCAGTTGAAGCCGAGCGGCGCCGGGGCGCTCGCACCCGCTGCCAACGCCGGCGCCGGAACGTCATGAACCCAGTGCATCAGGACCGCGAGCGTAACGAGGCCATACAGCGGCAGCGACAGATAAAGCGCCCACTTGAAGCTGCGGTGCATCCAGTCGTGGCCGAGCACGGCGAGAATCGACGCGGGCACGGTGACTGCGAGCGCGATCCTGAACGGGTCCCAGCCGAACAGCGTCTTGAGGCCCTGCATCATCAACACGAGATTGACGATGTTGAAGCCCGCGAAGACGAACAAGGTCGCGAACAGGACCAGAATCACGCCGCGATAGCCGAACTGCGCGCGCGACTGGATCATCTGCGGCAAGCCGAGATGCGGACCCTGCGAGCCGTGAAACGCCATGAACAGCGTCCCGAACATGATGCCGAGCGTGCCGGCGACCGTCGTCCACCACGACGTGAGACCGACGCTCGGTCCGACGAAGCCGATCGTCATCGTGAAGAAGGTGAAGTTGCCGAGGAACCAGAAAGGTCCCTGGCGGGACAGCCGGTCCGTTCGCTCGTGCTCGGGAATGAAGTCGATCGAATGACCTTCTATCGCCCCGTGCTCGCTCGTCGCCGCCGAATTCGCGCTCGCGTGCGCGGCGCTTTCATATGATTTCATCGCGTACCTCGATCAGTAAGCTGATGCCGTAAGAGAAGGAAGCGCTCAGTGCAGCGTGATCCAGACGGCCTTCGTCTCCGTCAGGTGGTCGAGCTGCTCCATCCCGAGGTCCTTGCCGAAGCCCGATTCCTTGAATCCGCCGAACGGCATCGCCGGGTCGATCGTGCTGTGCGCGTTCACGTAGACGCTGCCCGCGCGCAGTTGCGGCACCAGCGAGTGAATGCGATTCACGTCGTTCGAGTAGATGGCCGCGGCGAGACCGTAGGGCGAGTCGTTCGCGAGCTGCACGGCTTCGTTGATGTCATCGAAGGGCGATGTCACCAGCACGGGTCCGAAGATCTCTTCGCGGACGATCTTCATCGAGTTGCGGCAATGCGCGAAGATCGCGGGCTCGACGAAGTAACCGGCTTCCGCGCGCCTGCGTCCGCCGTAGACGAGCTCCGCGCCTTCGCGCCGTCCCGCGTCGATATACGCGCTCACGCGTTCCTTCTGCAGCGCCGAGACCAGCGGGCCGATGAAACAGTCGGGATCGAGGCCCGGTGCGATCTTCAGCGTGCGCGTGTAGTCGATGAGCGCGGCGAGAAAGCGATCGTGGATCTTGCGCTGCGCATACACGCGCGTGCCGGCGTCGCACACCTGGCCGGAGTTGAAGAACATGCCGTTCGCGACGGCGCGCGCAGCGGCGTCGATGTCCGCATCGTCGAGCACGAGCACCGGCGACTTGCCGCCGAGTTCCAGCGTCACGCGGCGGATATCGTGCACGGCCGCCTGTCCCACGTTGCGGCCCACATCGGTCGAGCCGGTGAAGGTGAGCTTGTCGATGCCGGGATGACGCGCGAGCGCCGCGCCGATCACCGCGCCGCGCCCCGTCACGACATTGACGACACCTTCCGGAATGCCGGCCTCCTGCACGAGCTCGGCGAAGCGCAGCGTCGACAGCGACGTGAGCTCGGCCGGCTTGATGACCGCCGTGCAGCCCACGGCGAGCGCGGCCGCGAGCTTCCACGCCATCGTCTGCAGCGGGAAATTCCACGGCACGATGATGCCGACCACGCCGACCGGCTCCTTGCGCGTATAGGCCACGTAATCGCCCGGCAGCGAAGGCTCGACGGTACGACCGTGCAGCTTCGACGCCCAGCCGGCGAAGTAGCGGAACGTGTCGATGGTGCCCTGCACGTCGACATCGCGCGCCTGCGCGGCGGACTTGCCCATGTCGATCGATTCGATTTCCGCGAGCTCGGTCGCGTTGGCTTCGATCAGATCCGCGAGCCGATGCAGCATGCGCTCCCGTTCCAGCGGCTTGAGCTTGCGCCACGGGCCGCCGTCGAACTGCTTGCGTGCCGCGCGAACCGCACGGTCGAGATCGTCGGCGGTGGCGAGCGGAAGCTGCGTGATGACGCCGGTGGTCGACGGCTCGATCACGTCGAGTGTCTCTCCCGCGCTGCCCGTCACCCACTCGCCGCCGATGAACATTTTCTGCGGCTTCTTCAAAAAGCGCGCGGTGGCCTCCTGAATGCCGAATCGCTCGAGGTAATCGCGAACAATGGTATCCAACGTCGTCTCCTGATTGTCCGGGGCTTCGTGATGTCGAGCCCCGTGAATGTCGATGTGAACCGTCCGGGTGCAGGCGCGCTTTTTAGCGTTTGGCCTTGCTGCGCTCGTGAAAGATGAAGCCGATGGAGTTCATCAGCAGCTGAGCGGCGAGAATCGGCGTGACGCCGGCGGGGTCGTAGGCGGGCGCGACTTCGACGAGGTCCATTCCTACGATGTTTCCGCGGCTGCGACGGGCGAGCGCCTGGATGATCTCGAGCACCTCGTAGTACTGGAAGCCGCCGTGGCTCGGCGTGCCCGTGCCGGGCGCGATGGAGGGGTCGAAGCCGTCGATGTCGATGGTTATATAGTAGGCCGCGCCTTCGGGAATCCGCGCGAGAACGCCTTCGGTTCCGAGCCGGCGCACGTCGCGCACGGACAGGATCTCCGAGCCGGCACGGCGCGCCGCGTCATAGTCCTCGCGATTCGACGACGACACGTTGCGAATGCCGAGCTGCGTCATGCCGACGATATGCGCCATCTCGGATGCGCGCCGCAGCGGATTGCCGTGCCCGTAGCGCACGCCGTGACGTTCGTCCACGAAGTCCAGATGCGCGTCGAAGTGGATGATGTGGATCGGTCCTTTTCCTTCGAAGGCCTTGATCACCGGCGCGTGAATCGAATGGTCGCCGCCGAGTGTGATGGGCATCGCGCCGCACGCGAGAATCTTGCGCACCGCAAGCTCGATGTTGGCGTTGCTGCTCGCCATGTCGGTGTGCACGATGTCGGCGTCGCCGACGTCGACCATGCGCAACTGATCGCGGCTCAGATACAGCACGTCGTCTTCGTGGTCGTAGGCGCCCGCGTGGCCGAACGAAAACAGCGTCGACGCCTCGCGAATGCTGCGCGGCCCGAAGCGCGCGCCGGAGCGCCATTGCGTGCCCATGTCGTTCGGCGCGCCGAGGATCGCCACATCGGCGTCGATCCGGTTCCAGTCGAGGCACACCGGCGACTTCGCGAACGTGCAATGGCCGACGAACGGCAGGTTGAGTCGCCCGGATTCATAGCTGTTGCCCTGCATCTGCATCTCCTGTTCTGTCTGAGTGGACCGCAGGTTGAGCCTGCGCGTTGTTTTGAGAGACTATGGACAGGAGCGGCGGGCATGAAAATCACGAGTATCGGATGTTCATATCGGAATTTCCGAAGCAACGGCGCACGGAGGCGCGAACCCGATGACCCAGTTGCAGGACGTGGACCTCAAGCTGTTGCGGGTTTTCATGGCCGTGGTGCGATGCGGCGGCTTTTCCGCCGCGCAGGCGAGCCTGAACGTCAGCCAGTCGACGATCAGCGAGCAGATGACCACGCTCGAGACCCGTCTCGGGCTGAAGCTGTGCGAACGCGGCCGGAGCGGGTTCCGGCTGACCGAGCACGGCATCGCGACCTACGAAGCGGCGCAGCGGCTGCAGATTGCCGTCGAGGCGTTCTGCATGGATACCGACGCGCTCAAGAAGCACATTTCGGGAAAGCTCTACCTCGGGACCATCGACAACACGGTCTCCGACAAGACATCGCCGCTGCCGAATGCGCTGCAGAAGTTCGTGTCGCGAGGGCACGATGTGCATGTGGACGTCTATGTCGGCTCGCCCGCCGAGCTGGAAGAGCGCGTGCTCGACGGCCGGCTCCATGTGGCCATCGGCCATTTTCCGATTCACGTGCCGGGCCTGAGCTACGACGAGCTTTACGTCGAACCGGACGGCCTTTATTGCGGCAAGGGCAATCCGCTCTATGCGCGCGCGTTCGATGCCGACGTGTCCTCGGAAATGATCGCCGAGAGCCGGATCGTCGCGCGGGGCTATTTCCAGCAGCACGATCTGCGCATGCTGAGCGCGAGCAGGGCGGCGGCCACCGTCGACAATGTCGAGGCGCAGGCCATCCTGATCCTGTCGGGCACGTATGTGGGATTTCTGCCCAATCACTACGCGCTTCGCTGGGTCGAAAGCGGCGACATGCGGCGGATCTGCGCGGAGCGCTATGGCGGCATCTGGCCGTTCTGCGCGATCACGCGGCGCGGCGCGGCCATGCCATCGATCCTGAAGGTTTTCATGGCCGATCTGCAGGCGAGCCACGAGGCGCTGCGGCCGGGTTTGCCCGAGGCTGACGCGCGGACTTCTCGCAAATAGCACTTGCGCGCGGTAATTCGTGACGTTATCTTGCGGATGTTCTCGAATGCAGCGCGGGAGAGACTGTCATCGAACGATGACGGCGCCGACGGAGCAACCGCCCCGGAAACTCTCAGGCCCAAGGACCGCGCCGCAGGAACGATCTGGAGAGAGGCGCGCTGCGCCCACCGAAGGGGATTTCCCGCCAGGACGCCACACAAGGGCGGCCGGGCAGGATCGAAACTCTCAGGTACATGGACAGATGGGGCAGGGAGCCGGACATGACGCACATCGCGTCGAACCGGCACATGCTCAACACAATCTGGACCATGTCATGTCAAGAATCGCCATCATCGGCGCCGGCATCACCGGCGTCACGACCGCTTACGCCCTCGCGCGCCGCGGCTTCGACGTCACCGTTTTCGAACGCCATCGCTATGCGGCGATGGAAACGTCCTTCGCCAACGGCGGCCAGCTATCCGTCAGCAACGCCGAAGTCTGGAATCACACGGCCACCGTCGTGAAGGGACTGCGCTGGATGCTCACGCGCGATGCGCCCTTGCTCCTGAATCCGTCGCCTTCATGGCACAAGTATTCGTGGATGGGCGAGTTCCTGCGTCACATCGGGAACTACCGCGCGAACACCATCGAGACCGTGCGCCTGGCACTTGCGGCGCGCAACCATCTGTACGCGATCGCCGAGCGCGAGCACATCGACTTCGATCTGGAGCGCCGCGGCATTCTGCATGTCTATCGAAGCCGCAAGGATTACGATTCGGCCGCGAAGGTCAACGAGCTTCTGCGCGAAGGCGGACTCGACCGGCATGCGGTCGAAGCGGGCGAGATCGGCCGGATCGAGCCGGCGTTGCGCGGCGAGTTTTACGGCGGCTTCTTCACGCCATCGGATGCGACCGGCGACATCCACAAGTTCACGCGCGGGCTTGCGCAAGCGTGCGTGAAGCATGGCGTCGAGTTCTGCTACGACACGGAGATCGCATCGATCGATCAGACTTGCGACGGACGCTTCGACATCCGCACGAACAATGCCGACGGTGCGCTCGCGAGCGCGTTCGATCGCATCGTGGTGTGTGCGGGCGTGAGAAGCCGCGAGTTCGCGCGGATGCTTGGCGACCATGTGAACGTGTATCCGGTGAAGGGCTATTCGATCACCGTATGCCTCGATGACGAGAAGAGCCGGCAGGCGGCCCCGTGGGTGAGCCTGCTCGACGACAAGGCGAAGATCGTGACGAGCCGTCTCGGGGCAGACCGGTTTCGCGTCGCCGGGACAGCGGAGATCAACGGGTTCAATCGCGATATCAGGGCCGATCGCATCGCGCCGCTCGTCGCGTGGACGCGTGAACTGTTTCCGGAGATGTCGACGGCGCGCGTGATTCCGTGGGCCGGCCTGCGTCCGATGTTGCCGAGCATGCTGCCTCGCGTCGGGCAGGGCAAGCGGGCCGGCGTCTACTACAACACGGGACACGGGCATCTCGGATGGACGTTGTCGGCGGCGACCGCGGAGTCGATCGCGGATGCCATTTTGCTGGACTCGGCGCCGTGCGCGGTGGGGTTGGCTCGCGCCGCATGAGGTGAAGCACGCGCGGTCTCGTGCAAGCGGGCCGCGCGCAATCGCCGCAGCGGCGGCAATGGCGGTGCTGGAAATTCAGCCTTCGATTCGAGCGACGGTTACTAAGAAGCCAAGTCGATGAGCGAATCGATCAGTTCCTCGCCGCCCTCGATGTCTTCATTACCAACGAAACGGCACACTTCCATATCGAACCTCGTTTCGCCACCGTATCCGCAAGCGCTCGCCCTTCAAGGTCGCGGGCATAACCCATCATCGCCGCTCCCCCGCTCCCCCATTCAGGGGATAGTCCACGCGCGCGTTCGCCCCGAACATTCGCATACCGGGAGGGCATCACACGAACAAAAATACTGATCCACGTCCCTCCCTCGGTCCATATCAGGATTAAAGGAGATTCCCATGCGGGACGATGTGAAGGCCGCCGAGCCTTCGGCCTACGCTTATCCATTGCTCATCAAGCAACTGCTGCACACGCCATTCACTCAGGCGCTCGATCAGGAGATCGTGTACCGGGGACAGATGCGGATGACTTACGCCACGCTGCGCGAGCGCATCGCACGACTCGCCAACGGCCTCGCGGGGCTCGGCGCGCAGCACGGCAGCACCGTCGCGGTGATGGACTGGGACAGTCACCGCTACCTCGAATGCTATTTCGCGGTTCCGATGATGGGCGCCGTCCTGCAGACGGTCAACGTGCGTCTGTCGCACGATGAGATCGCTTACACGATCAATCACGCCGGCGCGGAGATACTGTTCGTCCACACCGATTTTCTGCCGGTCGTCGAGGCCATTCGGGATCAGCTCGAAACGGTGCGAACCTTCGTCTGGATCGATGAAGCAGGCAGCGCAGTCTGCGCGCACTCGATTCCCTTCGCCACCGAATACGAAGCGATGCTCGCCGCGAATCCGGATCATTACGATTTTCCGGACTTCGACGAAAACACCCGCGCGACCACGTTCTACACCACGGGCACGACGGGCCTGCCCAAGGGCGTCTATTTCTCGCATCGCCAGCTCGTTCTGCACACGATCACGCTGATGGCGGCCCTGTCGAGCCCCGAATCGGGACAGCGCTTCCATCGCGGCGATGTCTATATGCCCCTCACGCCGATGTTCCATGTGCATGCATGGGGCATGCCCTACATCGCCACGGCGATGGGCGTGAAACAGGTCTATCCGGGCCGTTACGCGCCCGATCGTCTGGTGCGGCTGCTGCGCGACGAACGCGTGACGTTCTCGCATTGCGTCGGCACGATCCTGCACATGCTGCTGAGCTGCGAGGAATCGAAGAGCGTCGACTTCAGCAAATGGAAGGTCGTCATCGGAGGCGGGGCGCTGACGCACGGCCTCGCGCGCGCCGCGCTCGATCGCGGCATCGATGTCTTCACAGGCTACGGCATGTCGGAGACCTGTCCGGTGCTGAGCCTCGCGCAACTGAAGCCCGGTTCCGAAGCGCTCGATACGGACGAGCAGGTGCGCCTGCGCTGCAAAACCGGCCTGCCGATTCCGCTCGTCGATCTGCGCATCGTCGACGCTGAGATGAAGGACGTCGCCCGCGACGGCAAGGCATACGGAGAAGTCGTTGCGCGCGCGCCCTGGCTCACGCAGGGCTACTGGAACAACGCAGAAGCCTCCGCCGACCTGTGGAGCGGCGGCTATCTGCACACCCAGGACATCGCCAATATCGATTCGACGGGCAATCTCCAGATCACCGATCGCATCAAGGACGTGATCAAGTCCGGCGGCGAATGGGTGTCGTCGCTCGAAATCGAAAGCCTCATTTCGATGCATCCGGGCGTGGCCGAAGTCGCCGTCATCGGCATCAGCGACGAGAAGTGGGGCGAGCGGCCGGTCGCGCTCGTCGTGCTCAAGGCCGACGCCGGTATCGACGAGGACGACATCAAGCGCCACGTGCTCACGTTCAGCGAGTCCGGCCGGATCTCGAAGTACGCCGTGCCGCAGATCGTCAAGTTCGTCGATGCGCTCGAGAAAACGAGCGTCGGCAAGATGAACAAGAAGTGGCTGCGCGCGCAGTTCGCCTGACCATCACGAGGAGACGACACGATGAGCATCGAGGAATACAGCATCGCGACGATCGAAAGCTTCGTCGGCTGCGAACTGGGGGTGTCGGACTGGGTCGTCGTCGATCAGGCGCGCATCGACGCCTTCGCGCAATGCACGGGTGATACGCAATGGATTCACGTCGACGTCGAGCGTGTCAGGCGCGAAAGCCCCTTCGGCGGAACCATCGCGCATGGCTATCTGACGCTTTCGCTGCTGGCTTCGCTCGCGATCGAGATCGGCGTCATCCCGGGCGATGCATCCGCCGGGCTCAACTATGGGCTCGACAAGGTGCGCTTCATGACGCCCGTGAAAGCCGGTGCGCGCGTGCGCAACCGCGTGACGCTGCTGGCGGCGGAGAGAAAGGGCGGCGGCCGGGTCATCGTCAGGACGATGAACGAGTTGCAGATCGAGGGCGAGGACAAGCCGGCGCTGATCGCCGAAACGCTTGCCATGCTGGTCGCATGAACGGATGTGAGGAACGGGAAGATGGCGGCAAGCACTGAAAACCTGTCGCGAGGCGCACAGCCCGACGACGTCGCGGCTTCCGCCGCGGAAGGCATGTTGGGCCCGAACCCATTCGTGGGACTGCGTCCGTGCGACGTGCTCGCGACGGCGCAGCAGATCGGCGCGCAGGCGTTGCGGCAACCGGCGCTCGTCGTGGAGCAGGAAGCGAAGCTGGTCCGGGATCTCATCGCCGCGCTGGGCGGAAGCGCGGAATGCAATCCGCCGCAGGGCGACAAGCGTTTCGGCGATGCGGCGTGGCGCGAGAATTCGCTTTACCGCATGACGCTGCAAGGCTATCTCGCATGGCGCGACGCGCTATCCGGGTTCGTCGACCGTTGCGCGCTGGACCCGAAGAACAAGGAGCGCGCCCAGTTCGTGATGTCGCTGTTCACGGACGCGCTTTCGCCGACCAACACGCTGCTCGGCAATCCGGCGGCGCTCAAGAAAGTCGTCGATTCGGGCGGCGCGAGTCTGATCGGCGGCATGAAGAACATCGTGACCGACATGCTGACGAATCAGGGCATGCCGGCTCAGGTCGACAAGACCGCGTTCGAGGTCGGAAAGAATCTCGGCACGTCGCGCGGCGCCGTGGTGTTTCGCAACGAAGTGCTGGAGCTGATCCAGTACGCGCCGACGACCGGACACGTCTATAGCCGTCCGCAACTGATCGTGCCGCCTCAGATCAACAAGTTCTATGTGTTCGATCTGTCGGAAGGCAAGAGCATCGTCGATCATCTGCTGAAGAGCGAGTTCCAGGTGTTCGTGGTGAGCTGGCGCAATCCCACGGTCGCGCAATCTCACTGGGATCTCGATACCTACGTCGGCGCATTGCTCGAAGCGATCGAGGCGGTGCGCGCCATCACGGGGAGCGACGATATCAATCTGCATGGCGCGTGCTCCGGTGCGATGACCATTTCGGCCTTGCTCGGACATCTGGCAAGCCGGGGCGTGAAGTCGGTCAACGCGGCCACGCTGATGGTCGCTGTGCTCGACAGCACGGCGGATTCGCAGCTCGGCCTGTTCGCGACGCCCGAAGCCGTGGCGGCGGCCAAGCAGGGCAGCATGGTGCGGGGCGTGCTCGCCGGCGAGGAAATGGGCCGCGTGTTCGCGTGGATGCGGCCCAACGATCTGGTCTGGAACTACTGGGTCAACAACTATCTGCTGGGCAAGACGCCGCCTGCGTTCGACATTCTGTACTGGAACAACGACACCACGCGCCTGCCCGCGAAGCTGCATGGCCAACTGCTCGACATCTTCACCGACAACCTGTTTTCGAAGCCGGGCGCTTTGAGCGTGCTGGGCACGCCTGTCGACCTCACGGAAGTGACCTGCGACAAGTACGTCGTGGCCGGCATCACCGATCACATCACGCCGTGGAAGGGCGTCTACGATTCGGCCCGGCTCTTCGGCGGCGACACGCGTTTCGTGCTGAGTTCGAGCGGCCACATTCAGAGCCTCATCAATCCGCTGGGCAATCCGAAGGCGAAGTTCTATCTCAATCCCGAGCTGCCCGCGAATGCGGACGCCTGGCTCACCCGCGCGCAAGCCGAGAACGATTCGTGGTGGAGCAACTGGCGCGACTGGCTGGCCGCGCGTTCGGGCGAACGGCGTGCCGCGCCGTCGAAGCCCGGCAACCGGCGGTATCCGTCGCTGGCGGCGGCGCCCGGGACCTACGTGCTGGAAGCCTGATGCACGAGCGACAGGCCGTGTCGCGGCCGACATTCAATCGATCCGATTTTTTTTCAAAGGAGCAACGCTCATGGAAACGACTCGTCCGAAGAGCCTCATCGCCGATTACCTCGGTTTCGTCACGCAGCTCAGGCTGCCTCGCATCGACGTGAACGCGATGCTCGAATCGCGCCGCAAGGATATCGAGGCGCTCGCGGCCGCCAACACGACTGCGCTGGCGGGTCTTCAGTCGCTCGGCCAGAAGCAGGCGGAGATCGTCAACGCGCGAATCACGCGCGTCCAATCGATGATCGCGCGACAGAAGGACCAGGAGGAATCCAAGGTTCAAGCAAATGCGCGCACGGCGCTGTCGGATGTTCGCGAACTCGTCGATACGGCTTATCGCGCGCACGGTGACAGCATCGCCGTGATCTCGAAGCGCGTCGCGGAAAACGTCGAGGAGTGGAAGGCGCTTCTGCAGCCCAAAAAGTAACGCACGGCGACCCGGCGTGTCGCGAGGAGAGGGGTGGATGAACGAAACGATAAGCAGCATGCAAACACAACTCATCGACGTGGACGGACAGATCGTGCGCGTCGGCGTGCGGCACGGCAGCGATGCTTCTCCGCCGCTTCTCATCTTCAACGGCATCGGCGCGAATCTGGAACTCGTCGAGCCGTTCGTGGATGCGCTGCAGGACGTGGGCGTGATCATCTTCGATATCCCCGGTGTCGGCGGGTCGCCCGCGCCGCTCGCGCCCTATCGGTTCTCGACGCTCTCCGTTCTCGCCGACAAGCTGCTGCGGCGGCTCGGGCATGACGGACCCGTCGACGTGCTCGGGGTGTCGTGGGGCGGCGCGCTCGCGCAGCAGTTCGCGCGGCAGAATCCCGAGCGCTGCCGCAGACTGATCCTCGCGGCGACGTCGCCGGGTGTTCTCATGGTGCCCGCCAGACTGTCGGTGCTGACGAAGCTGATCGGTCCGCGCCGTTATACCGATCCGGCTTATCTGCAACGCGTCGGCCCCGATATTTATGGCGGCGCGTATCGCCGCGATCCGGCATTGCTCGAAGCGCACAGCCGTCATATCCAGCCGCCGCGCGGGCGCGGTTATCTGTATCAGCTGATGGCCGCGTGGGGCTGGACCAGTCTGCACTGGCTCTGCACATTGCGTCAGCCGACGCTCGTCATGCACGGCAGCGATGATCCCATCGTGCCGCTGTCGAATGCGAGGATACTCGCGGCGCGCATCCGCGATGCGTCGCTCCATGTCATCGACGACGGTCATCTGTTTCTCATCACGCGCGCGCAGGAAGTCGCGCCCGTCGTGCGCGCGTTTCTTCGTCGGGAAGGGGATTGAGGTCCGTCGAGTGACGCGCTGCGTGTGACGCTAGCCAGACCGCACGAGCCCGAGCGCCTGCGCGCGCGCGACGGCATGCGCGCGCTTGTCGACCGACAGCTTCACGAAGATGCTCTTCACGTGCGATTTCACCGTTTCCGGCGCGATGCCGAGATCGCGCGCGATCTCCTTGTTCGACAGCCCTTGCGCGATCAACTCGACGATGCCGCGTTCCCGCGCGCTCAACGGTTCGCGTTCGGCTTCGCGCGGCGGTTTGCTGTCGGCCTGATAAAGCGCGCGCCAGCCATCGAGCAGCCGGTCGATGTAATTCACCAGATCGCGCGTCTGGGCCGTGGCGCGCATGTCGTCGCGAATGGACTGCAACAGCGGCCCGATTGACGGTCCCTGATCGAGGATGGACTGATAGATGCCCGTGGTCGCGGCGATCTTCAGGACTTCCTTGAAGGCATCGACGGCATCGCGGGTTCTGCCCGCTCCCGCGCACGCCAGCGCGAGCACGGTGCGCAAGCGCAGGGAAAGGTAGTCGTTATGCCGCTGCTCGGCGCGGTCGCGCGCGGCGCTCAGCCATTCGATCGCTTCGTCGTTACGGTCGCGCGCCATCGCGACACACGCCTTGGCGAGCGCGCGGTAGTTTTCGATTTCCGCCGAGACGGGCGGCGAGAATTGCGTATCGCGGGCGGCGAGATCATCGAGTTGGGAGGCGCACGCCGATGCTTCCGTCAACCTTCCTTCCCGGATATGCAGCCGCGTGCGTTCGACGAGCGCCCCCGCGATCATGCGCGGCCAGCCGCGCCGGTGAGCGAGCGCCTGAGCGTGCTCGAGCAGTGCATACGCGTGCGCGGCGTTCCCGCGCGCGACGGCGATGCGAATGAGCACGCGATACGCGATCAACGCGCTATCGAGTATGACCGCCAGATCGATGACCGGCATCATGTCGATGAGGATGGCTTCCGCATCGTCGAAACGGCCCTGCTCGTAGCGGATCTGCGCGACCATCGGCGCACACAACGCGGCGGAGATGGACTGCGGGCCGAGGTAGCGTTCGGCCAGCGACATCGACTTGGTGAAATACTGCTCGGCGAGATCGAAATGCATTTGCTGCATTTCCGCGTGCCCGAGCAGGCACAGCCGATACACCGACGAGAACACGTTGCGCTTGTCGTCCTCGATCGAATCGGGAATCCAGGGCGTCGCGTAGAGCGCTTCGAGACGGCCCGCCTTCCAGTGCCCGAGGCGCACGACATTGGAGAGGACATTGGTGGTCCACGCATCGGACGATGGCCGCGCGAGACAGGTCTGCGCCATCGCGAGCGCGCGCTGCGGATCGTCCTGCACGGCGCACACGACCGCGCGGATCGCCGCGCATTCCCAGCGGATGCGTTCGGCCTCGGCGTCCGCGTGGCCGGGGGCGTCGTGTTCGAGCGCATCGACCATGTCGAGCGCATCGTAAAAGCGCAGCGCCAGCGCCATGCCCCATGCGATCGCCAGTCTCACCTGCACTTGCTCGCGCATCAGATGCGCCGGGAAGTGACGCTGCCATCCCAGCAGCGTGAGCAGATCGCCCTTCATGACGAGCGCCATCGCGCAGCGGCCCATCAGCGAGAGGGCGTCGTCCATCGCGCCGGCGGCGATCGCGTGCCGGACCGCATCCGTCCATTGATCCTGTTGCGCGTACCATCGGCACGCGCGGCGGTGCAGGTCCGGCACTTCATCGCGACACTGCGTTTCGAGCCGCCTGCACAGGTAGTCGCGCATCAGATGGTGATAGCGGAACCATTGCCCTTCGATATCCATCGGCTCCAGCAGAAGCTGGCGCGCGGCGATCGTCTCCAGCATGCGCTGGCCGTCGCCGGCGCCCGTCACAGCCTCGCAGAGCGGCGCGCTGAGGCGTTCGAGTATCGCCGTGCGCAACATGAATCCGACGATCTCCGCGGGCAGATGCGTCAGGATTTCCTCGAGATAGGCGGCGAACGGCCGCGCCGCGCCGGATGGCACGCTCGCTTCCGCGCCGTGGTCGCGGTCTTCGCGTGCCAGCACCGAGGCCGAAATGCGCAGCGCAGCGGCCCAGCCCTCGGTGCGGGCGAACAGCGACTTGACGGCGGCGGTTTCGAGCCCGCCCGGACACTCGCGCTCGATGAAGCAGCGCGTTTCCTCGAAGTCGAAGCGCAGCGCCGATGCGTCGATTTCCAGCAGCTCGTTCCGTGCCCGCAGGCGCGCGAGCGGCAGCGTCGCATCGGCGCGCGTGCAGATCACGAGATGCACATGCGGCGGCATGCGCTCGATGAAGAACGCGACGAGCTCGTGAATGGCCGGAAGGCCGATGAGGTGATAGTCGTCGAGAAAGAGAAAGACCTCGTCCTCGACTTCGACCAGCTCGTTGATGAGCGTCGCGACGATGGACTGCGCGGGAACGAGCGAGACCTCCGCGGTCAGCCCGATCACCGAAGCGCCGACGTTGCCGCAAGCCTGCCGCAACGCCTGCGCGAGATGGTGCAGGAAGCGCGCGGGTTCGTCGTCGTCGGGATCGAGCGAGAGCCAGGGCGCGAGCGCGCCGCGTCCTCGCAGATGTTCGAGCCACGCGAGCGCGAGCGACGTCTTGCCGAAGCCCGCCGGCGCCTTGATGACGGTGAGCCGCTTGTTTTCGGCAAGCTCAGCCAGCCCGACGAGCCGCGGGCGATCGATCAGCCCGGCGGCGAGGCGCGGCGGAAGGAGCTTCGTCGCGAGAAGCAGGGATGGCCTGGCTGGCGCTTTGGAATCGGTCACGTTGATCAGCGGTTAATGGCACTCGGATCGACCCTGGCTGCGATCCGCTGCCCGTGCGAATCGCGCTCCCCTATACGGGGGATATTGCGGACGGTCACGCTGAGTCACCATGAATTGCATGGCGGCCATCGGGCCACGCGCCTGGGCGTTGCACGGCTCGTTCGATGATACGCCATCCATCCCCATGAAGGAGACGTGTACTGCGCGAAAGATATCCCGATCGAACAGCTTTGAGCTGTGTACCGAGTTAGAGCTATCACGGCGCCGGGAATAGAAATCGTCCGGCGCCCCGATTGCATCGAACAGTCGAGTCGATGCTTAGCTAATCATTGGTACTGCAATATAAATACGAAAAAAAGGTCTTCACATGATGAAGGTAAGGAGATTGGCCGGAAGCGTCGTTGCGAAGCGCGGCAGTCGGCCAGAGAAGAGAAGCAGCCATAGGGCGGCCCTGCTGGCCGGCGTCATTTCGACGACATCGTTGCATGCCGTCACATCGGCGGCGCGGTCGTCAATCGTCAGGATGCCGGATTCGTCGGCAATTTTCCGAACGGCCCGTTTTCGCCGCCCGCGTTGACGGCGCTGAAAATCAACACGTTCAGCGCGCGGCAGATGTTCTTCGGCGGTGTCACGCAACAGATCGGCTTTGCGACGCATCTTTCCGCGAACGTGTGGCGCACGATCCAGACCGGCAAAACCCAGCTCGGCGATGGCAACGCGACGCAGTTCCAGTTGCTTGCGGATTACAACTGGTCGAAGCGCACGGATACCTATCTGGAAGTCGATTACTCGCAGTATCGCGGCGGGCTGGTGGGCGCGCAGTTGCAGGGCGTCAACGGGATAAGCTCGGCCTTCGGCACGACGCAACTCGGCGTGAGCGCGGGGCTGCGGCACTTGTTCTAGTGCCGGCTTGTTCAGCCGTGTCAGGAATCGCGGAGAAGTCCGCAACGAAAACATTGAGCCCTCCGTTTGTCCTTGCGGCTCGCCCGAGCCTGAATATCGGCTTACCATGAACGCACATGGCGTTCACTGGTCCCGCAGCCAGCGCAGCGTGCCGACCGGGCGGGAAGCAAGGAGCATCGACGATGCAGACACGAAAAGCAAGCCTGGGACGGCGCGATTTTCTTCGCAGATCGTGTGCCGTGCCGTCGACGTTACTGCTGCTGGCATTCGGAAATACAAAGGACGGAAGAGCCGCGAGCGCTTCAGCGACACCCGGATGCACCGACGGACACGAACCGACCGCGCGGCAGACGGCGGGGCCGTTCTTCCTGCCGAATTCGCCGCAACGGGCGTCGCTGCTGGAGCCGGGCATCGACGGAACGAAGATCGTCCTGAGCGGAAGAGTGTGGTCGTCGCGATGCAGACTGGTGTCCGGCGCCTTGCTCGATTTCTGGCACGCCGATGACGCCGGGGAATACGACATCGACGGATTCCGGCTGCGCGGCCATCAATTCGCCGACAGCGAGGGGCGCTACCGCCTCGAGACCATCGTGCCGGGTCTGTATCCCGGACGCACGCGACACTTCCACGTCACGTTGCAGCCGCCCAACGGGCCGATCCTCACCACGCAACTGTATTTTCCCGGCGAGCAGCGCAATGCTCGCGATTCGCTGTTCGATCGGCGGCTGCTGATGACGATCGACGGCAACGGCGATCAAAAAGCGGCGCGCTTCGATTTCGTACTCGGCTGAAAGGCGCGCGATCTATTTGATCGGCGATCCTGATTACATCGCTTGCATCCATTCAAGACGCCGCACCGTCCGACTGCCTTTTGTGCTGCGAAGCCATCCGCTCCTGCTGAGCGGCGGGCACCGGATCATAGTGACTCAACTGAATGTTGTAGATGCCATGTCCGCCCGCGATGGCGTTCAGACGCGACTGATAGTCGTTGAGCTCGGACAATGGCACCTGCCCGTTGACGACCACGGTATTGCCGGCGGCCGTGCGCGTGCCATGGACCTGTCCGTGCTTGGCGGAAAGGTCGCCGATGATCTCGCCCATCGCGCCCTCTGGCGTGATCACCTCGATATCCACGATGGGCTCGAGCAACACGGGCCGCGCTTTCAGCACCGCATCGATGAACGCCTTGCGCCCGGCGGAGACGAATGCCACTTCCTTGGAGTCGACCGAATGGCTCTTGCCGTCGAAGACGGTGACGCGGACGTCCTGCATGGGGAAGCCGGCAAGCGGCCCGCTCTCGATGACCTGGAGGATGCCTTTTTCCACCGCGGGCATGAACTGACCGGGAATGGCGCCGCCCTTGACGGCATCGACGAACTCGAAACCCGCGCCTCGCGGCAATGGCTCGACGCGCAGCATCACTTCGCCGAATTGCCCGGCGCCGCCGGTTTGCTTCTTGTGGCGATGATGCCCCTCGGCCTTGGCGCCGATCGTTTCCCGATAGGCGATCTTCGGTGGCCGCGTCACGACGTCGAGCTTGTACTGCTCGGACAATCGCTCCAGCATCATGCGCAGATGCAGTTCTCCCAGACCTCGCACGACCGTTTCGTTCGTGCCGACCGGATGTTCGATGCGCAGGCACGGATCTTCGGCGCTCAGCTTCTGCAGAATCTCCCACAGGCGCTGCTCGTTGCCGCGGCGCGCAGGCTCGATCGCGAGACCATAGATGGGCGTGGGGAAGTCGAGCGGAGTCAGATGGATGTCGCCGTCCTCGGGGGCGTCATGCAGGACGGCATCGAAGCCGATTTCATCGACCTTGGCCGTGGCGCAGATATCGCCTGGACCCGCTTGCGGGACGTCCACATGGTCCTTGCCCTGCAGCATCATCAAATGGGCGACCTTGAACGGCTGACGCCCTTCGCCGATATAAAGCTGGCTATCGCGTCTGATCGTGCCCTGATGGATGCGAAACATGGCGAGCTTGCCGATGTAAGGGTCCATCACGATCTTGAAGACGTGCGCCAGTACATGCTTGTCGGGAACCGGTTCGGCGCGCACCACTTCCTTGCGGCCGCCTGCATCGCGGTAGAAAAGCGGCGGATTGCCTTCCGTCGGATTCGGCAGGAGACGGACGAACACGTCGAGCAATTCCGCGATGCCCGCGCCGTTGGCCGCCGACGTGAAGCAGACCGGCACCAGATGACCTTCGCGCAGCGCCCGCTCCAGGGGCTCGTGCAACTGCTCGGGCGTAATGGCCTCGCCTTGCTCCAGGTAAATCTCCATCAGCGCGGGGTCGATTTCGACCACCTGATCGACCAACGCATTGTGCGCGGCAGCAACGGAGAGGAAGTCGGCCTCGCCAGCGGGATTGAAAAAGCAGTCCACCACTCGACGGCCGTTCTGAGCCGGCAGATTGACAGGCAGGCATTTCGTGCCGAAGGTCTCCTGAATCTGCGTCAGCAGCGCTGGAAGGTCGACCTTTTCACCGTCGATACCGTTCACGATGATCATGCGGCATAGCTTGCGTTCTTCCGCCCACGTCATCATTCGCCGGGTGGCCATTTCGATGCCGGCCTGCGCGTCGATGACGATCGCAGCGGTTTCGACAGCGGGCAGCGCGCTGATCGACAGCCCGAAAAAATCCGGATAGCCGGGCGTATCCAGCAGAAAAATACGTGTGTCCCGGTAGTGCAGGTGGGCGACGGCGGAGTTCAGCGAATGATGATATTTGCGTTCGAGCGGGTCGAAATCGGAGACCGTGGTGCCGCGCTCGACGCTGCCGGGCGCGTGGAGCGCGCCGCCGCCGTGCAACAGGGCTTCGACGAGAGACGTCTTGCCGCATCCCGCATGTCCTACCAGCGCGACGGTACGTATGGAATCGGGGCCGTAATGCATGCTCGCCCTCGTCCAGGAGTGGATGTGGGGCCATTATTGGCGAAAACCGACGCACGTGCCACACGCCGCCGTTTCTTTCGCCGCCGCGCCCGCGTTTGTCGTCAGCGGGTTTTTTGCACGCGAGCGAAAGCGACCTATTCTTGAGATATGTTGCGAAGTAATCTCCTTTTCTTCCCTCCAAATGGAGGCGCATCATGTCAATGTCATCCACGCTCCAGGACTGCCTGCGCAGCAAGGGCTCGCAGTATGAAATCGTGCATCATCCGTACAGCCATTCCAGCGGCGAATCGGCGGCGGCGGCGCATATTCCCGGCGATCGACTCGCCAAAACAGTGCTTTTCGAAGACGAGCACGGCTATGTGGCGGCTGTGCTGCCATCGACCTATGCCGTGCGCTTGTCCGAGCTATGGGCACAGACCGGACGTCATCTCATGCTGGCCAAAGAGGCCGATCTGCGGGAGTTGTTCAAGGATTGCGACGCGGGTGCGCTGCCGCCCGTATGTACCGCCTATGGCATGCAAACTTATCTCGATGAGAGCCTCACCCATCAGCCCGATATTTATTTCGAGGCTGGCGATCATGAAGAACTGATTCACATGGGCACGGATCAATTCCTGAATCTGATGGACCAGGCCGAGCGCGCACGCTTCGCCCGGCGCATGCAGAGCAGCAGGTCGATGTGACGGCGCTCGCCTGATGGTGGCTTCGCGCAGCGCGGCAAAAAGCGCGCTGCGCATTTCGATTCGCTGCGCACCGCCATGGCGTTTCGGCGAATCGCTTCAACGCTGATCCCCATCATTCATCGCAGACCTCTGCGCGGGCCGCGATCACGGTCGCCGATGCTTCGGATAACGAGTGTCCTATCGTCGAAAGCCGATGAGAGGGTGGCTATCGCATCGCCGATGCGCAGTGCTTTTCTGAGGGTGAATCTTATTTAGACGAGCGATTCAGCCGTCGCTATGCGAGACGTAGCGTGGAACGACATTAATTATCCCGTTCATCACCTTGAGTTTCGCCTATGCTTAGTTTTGCTTGACACATACGTAATCGAATACTGTCCAGGCAAGATTGATCGTATAAATGTCGTAAAACAACGGCTATAACTCCGACGTTTACAATTCGTAGTCCTACGTTGCGATAAGAAAGCTGATAAGAAAACATCGGCCATCAGTTATCAAAGCGGCGATCGGCAATCACCCGATGCTCAACCATGCGCGGTCTTGAGCGGACGCTCGACGCTTCCGCCACCATCAACGACGCCTTTCCGGAGGTCGCCATCATGAAGCGCCTAACCTATCGAAGCCTGCTCGTGCTTCGCCGGTTTCTCCTGCAGTGGCATCTGTTTCTGCTTGTGCCGCTTGGCATTGCCGCCGGGCTTGCCGCGAACGCGCATGCCGAAGACGAGGACCGGCCTATGCATCAGTCCGACATTTTCGCGACCACGGCGAAATACGTCGTGAATTTCTATCCGCTCTGGTTCACCTACAACCAATCGCAGGTGGGACTGACGCGCAATCGTCTGATCGGTCCTGACCGGATATCTCCGATCTACCAGAGCGTCGTGGCAATCAACGACGATACGCTCTATGCCAGCACATTTCTTCAACTGGCGGACCAACCCGTGATCGTCACGTTTCCGCCGACCAACACCACCTTCTCGCTGCTCACGCTCGATCCGTTCGGCAACGTGTTCCAGTCGGGCATTCCGGAACAGGCGAACGGGACCTTTGCACTCGTGGGCCCGGACTTCAACGGGGCGCTGCCCTCCAACGCGACGCCGATCCACATTCCGTACAACACGTCGAGCTTCATCATCCGGGTCGACAAGTACTCGCCCACCGGCGAGAACCAGACCTCGCAGGCCGAGATGTTCCGCACATCGCTTTCGCTGCAACCTCTGTGCGACTACCTCAATCACCCTTGCCCGAACGGAGCGCCGCACGACGTTACCGGCGGCGCGCCGCTGATTCTTCCGGAGATCGCTTTCGCCACGCCTTATAAGACCATCGCCGATACACTCGCCACGCGCGATCCCATCGAGTTCCTGAAGCAGCTCCAGCTGGCCGTGCAGTCGACCAACACGCCGCCTCTGCCGGCCGACGAGGCAGCACTGTCGAAGAAGTTCGACGCGCTCTTCAACAACGGCGATTTCGATGAGGCAAGGAAGCAGGAGTTTGCGGCGGCCACGCGCGCGGCGCATCGACTGATTCTCGAGCGCTATCTGACGCACACGGGTCCGACCAACTGGGTCCACTTCAGGAACATCGGCACCTGGGGCGATCAGGTGGTCGAACGGGCTTCGATCACCGAGTTCATCCAGTACGGCAACGATATTTCGGCGGCCGCGTACTACCACGTGTTCCAGGATCGCGACGGCGTTTCGCTCAACGGCAGCAACCGGCAGGTCTACGTCCTGACGTTCGCGCCGGGGCAGATTCCTGAGGCGAAGCGCTTCTGGTCGATCACGGCCTACACGCCGCAGGCCATCGAGCTGATTCCCAACCGGATCGACAAGTACGTGGTCGCGAGCTATACGCCCGGCCTCAAGAAGAATCACGATGGATCGCTCTCGGTCTACCTCTCGGCGACGCAGCCGCCGGGCGTTCCCGCGGCCAACTGGCTGCCGGTGCTCAACCGGCCTTTCAACATCATGCTGCGCGTCTATGGTCCCGAAGGCAGCGTCGCGAATGGTACGTACGTGCCGCCCGCGATCGAAATCTCCGACCGGCCGCCCGCCAACTAGCGCTACGATCCGAACGCGACTAACGGTCTCGTCAACATGTCCCAACGAACCGGGGCCGTGATGTCGCGCCAAATTCAATCCTCACACCAAAGCATAAAAGCTGCCTACCAATCCGACATATGCTAGCGATCATCCGACGAATTTTTCTTCGTTGAGCTTGCGCCGACAATAATCAGACGCACGAGCCGGGCCCCTCCCCGAAAAAACGGAGATGAAAAATGAAAGGGCATTTATCGGTTGGCGTGATTGCGGTCGGTGTCGCAGCAATAATCGGTGCATGCAGCGGAGGAGGTTCGGATTCGGGTACAGGCGCGACGGGCAAGGACGCGGCTTCGGCGTCGAGTCCTTCGTCGTCGGCGAGTGGTGCGAGCGCAGGATCGAGTGCAAGCTCGTCCGCAATGGACGTCACCACGTATCACAACGACATTGGCCGCACGGCGCAGCAACTGACCGAACTCTCGCTCACGCCGGCCAATGTCAACCCCGTCACCTTCGGCAAGCTCGGCTTTTATCCCGTGGATGGCGCCATCGACGCGCAACCGCTCTATCTCGCCAACGTGCCGATCGGGGGGACATCGCACAACGTGCTCTATATCGCAACCGAGAATGCGAGCGTCTACGCGTTCGACGCCGACACGGGCGCCGTGCTCTGGAAAGTGTCCGCGGTGTTGCCGGGCGAAACGCCCAGCGACGATCATGGCTGCAATCAGACCACGCCGACCATCGGCATCACGTCGACGCCCGTCATCGATCGCGCGCGTGGCGCAATCTATGTCGTCGCGATGTCGAAAGACAGCGGCGGTGCTTATCACCAGCGCATTCACGCGCTCGACATCGCGACAGGCGCCGAGCGCTTCAACGGCCCGACCGAAATCACCGCTTCGTATCCCGGCACCGGATCGGGCAGCGTCAATGGCGTCGTGCCGTTCACGCCGGGCCAGTACATCGAGCGCGCATCGCTGCTGCTGCTGAACGGCGTCGTCTATACGTCATGGAGCTCGCACTGCGACATGCTGCCTTACACCGGCTGGGTGATCGGCTACAGCGCGGATACGCTCAAGCAGACGAGCGTGCTCAACATCACGCCGAACGGCGAGATGGGCGGCATCTGGATGAGCGGCGCGGGCCTCGCATCGGATGGCACGTCGATCTATTTCCTCGACGGCAACGGCACCTTCGATCCGACCATCAACGCGCAGGACATGCCCATCCACAACAACTTCGGCAACGGCTTCCTCAAGGTTACGCCGGGGCCCGCGCTCCAGGTCACCGATTACTTCCAGCCGTCGAACACGGTCATGGAGTCGAATCAGGACCTCGATCTCGGCTCGGGCGGCGTGCTCGTGCTCCCCGATGTCACCGACATCAACGGCAATGTGAGGCACCTCGCGGTAGGCGGCGGCAAGACGCGCGCGCTCTATGTCGTCGATCGCGACAACATGGGCAAGTTCGATTCGAACGGCGATCACATCTATCAGGAGCTTTTCTCGACGATCACCGGCCCGATGTTCACCGCGCCCGCGTACTACAAGAACACGGTGTATGTCGGCCCGGCGGGCGATCACATCAAGGCGCTGCCCGTCGTGAACGGCAGGCTGGCGACCACGGCGTCGGTTACGAGCTGGAGTCCGCCGTGGAACTGGAATTTCCCGGGCATCGCGCCCGTCATCTCCGCGAACGGCGACACGAACGGCATCGTGTGGGGCGTGGAGAACGTGACGCCCGCCGTGCTGCACGCTTACAACGCCAGCGATCTCTTCGAGCTCTACAGCAGCAATTCGGCGGGCTCGCGCGATCAGTTCGGCCCGGGCAACAAGTTCGTCTCGCCGACGATCGCGAACGGCAAGGTCTTCGTGGGCACGAAGACGGGCGTCGCGGTGTTCGGTTTGCTCGGCGGCTGAAGGCGTTCGGGCAGGGAATGGGTGGCGCGGGAAGCGTTCCCGCGCCACGCGCTATGCAGCGCTCTTCACCGAATCGGCCATCACGCGAGGCGGATCGATGACCGTATCGGCATCGCAATGCACGGCATACAGCAGGCCGAGCGGATTGCCGTGCGTCGTCAGGTAGTGCTGCCGGAGTTCGAGAAACGCCTCGCCGAGCGGCTGTCCCGCGAGAAAGCGTTCGAAGAAGCGCTGCGCCCAGTCCATTGCGAAATAGGCGGGGGTATCGCATTCGGTGCCTATCACGCCGCGCGCGCCCTTGCTCATGAAGTACGGCACGAAGCCGTCATAGAACATCGGCGACAGTTTCGACGACTGACACGCGTTGATGAACACCAGCGGCTTGCCGGGCAGCTGAACCTTGGACGGGGCGTTGAGCCGCAGGTCTTTCAGCGTGATGGCGGCGTCGCTGAGTTCGAGACACGAGGCGTCCATTCCGCCCGGATCGCCGAGGCCCGCCGATACCGCGTGGCAGTAGAAGTAGAGGATCTGGTCGAGCGTCGCCGTGCTGTTGAGCGCCCGAAGCACGTCCGCGCGGCTCGAACGCGTCGTCACGCCGAGATCGAGGCTCTGCCAGAACGCTTCCTGCTGCCTGACGAAACCCTCGTCGGGGAAGGCATCGTCGATGGAACGGTTGAGATTGACGCTGATCGCGAGCGAGGGCGCGTTGCTGACGATGCCGTGATGCCACACGTTGAGCTGCGGCTGCAGCGGAATCTGCTCGACGATATGGCGCATGCCGAGAAACCTGTTCCAGTCGAGCGGGGCGTCTTCGGATGCGTCGCCGAGATAGAGCAGGCCCCATGGAATGGGCAGCCGCTCCGCCAGAATCTGAATCTTCAGGCATTCGGTTTCGTCCTCGACCAGCCTGCGCAGATATTGACCGACGGCAAGCGAATCCGCACCCGCGCCCGCGCCTTCGAAAAGCTGGATGAAGAGATTCGCGCCCGCGCTCGCCAGCGTGCGCAACGCGCGCGCCGACTGCTCCGGCGGAATCCCGATGCGCGTCTGAAAGACCGGATCGTCGTTTTCGGTTTGCTCGACGACGCTCATCAGCGCCTGCCGCATGGCGTCGATCGCGCTGTCGAGATAGTCGGATGTCACGGGCAGGCGCGCGCGGGCGGACACCGGGCCCCAGACGATGCAGTCGTAGCCATCGCCGCGCGGCTCGATCGACAGGCCGATGTCGCGCGGTCGCAGCATCGTCGAGGACGACAGCGGCCGTCCGCGCGTCGCGACCTTCGCGCGAGATTCGAGCGCCGCGCCGATCTCGAAGCTCAGTTCCATCTGCTGGACGAAATTGCCGTCGCGCAGAATCGTCGCCTTGATGCTCGCCGGGCCGTTCTTCAGCGGGGACATGTCGAAGCGCGCCCGCGTATGGCCTTTGCCCGATAGCGGCACGCGCATCTGGCTGACGCGGCCGGACAGGTCGAAGTCGTCGGTATCGATCTGCACGGTGAGGGTCACGTCGCCCGTGCCGGCGTCCGCGACCGCGCCCTCGTTGAATTCCGCCGAGCCGATGCCGTCGAAGCGCACCTCGACATCCACGTCGAACGCCAGTTGATACCAGTTGCCGGGAAGAAGCGGCGCCGCCGGGTCGTGACCTTCGAAGCTCGCGTTGATCCAGCGCTTCGGAGTTGCCGGGGCGACCGGCGGCGCGCCGGCGCCTTTGGTGCCCAGCATCTTTCGCAGTTGCTTGTCCAATGCGGAAGATCGGCTCGATCCGGCCGATGGCGCGTCCTTGCCGCCGAGCATCGCGCCGCGCGTGATCGTCTTCGCTGCGGGCGCGACGTGATCCGCCGCAGGGCGCGCCGCCAGATTCGCGCGATGCCGCTTCGCGATGCCGATGCCGCCCGAGACGCCCGCCCAGAAAGCGTGCGCCACTTCCGGATGCGCGATGTCGCTGTGCGCGCCCGAAGGGCCGTCGCCGTTGCGGATGACGTCGCTCGCATCGAGGTTATAGATGCGCGCCTCGGCGCATTCGAATGCGAGATCGCCCGCCGTCATGCGCATGTCGGTTGCCTGTCTCTCGCCCGCGACGCCCTGCACGCCGAACGCGCCGATGCCGCCGTACTCGGGAAATGTCGCGCCGAGCAGACGCTGGCCCTTGATGCGCGCGCCGAGCGGATAAAAGCGCCCGACTGCCGTGTCGTGCACGGAGCGCGTCGTGATGAGCGGACCGCGCACCAGGCCGTCCGCGACGATGCGATGGAAATAGCCGCTGGAGCCGATCGCGTAGGGAATCTCGTTGCCGTACGACCACAGCGACAGCGCGCCCTGCACGAGAAAGAGCGAATCGACGGCACGTGCGAGCGGCTTGCCGTTCTGCGGGCCCGCGACCATCGCCGACATCACGATGCAGCCGAAACTGTGACCCATCAAATGCACGCGGACGTCGGACGATGTGCCCTGGACCTTTGCGAGCAGATCGTGCGCGGCGGTTTCACCGAAGCGGCGCGCGCGGTCTTTCATCGCCCAGAAGGAGAGCTGGCGAAGCGGCGAAAGCATCGCGTCCTTCACTGCGTCGCCGAAGCCGAGCGTGCGCGAAGGCGTGCCGCCGCCGGTCGTGGCCGCGCCGCTCTTGCGCGTCGCGGCGACGATCGCCTGCGGATCGAAGCGCTCCTGATCGAAGCCAGGCCGGCCGCCGATGCCGTCGGCGCGCAGGCCGGCTTCGTCGAAGAGCGTCATGTAGGCGTCGTGCATCGCGGGCGTGAGGCGGTCGGACGTTGCCCTCGCGGCTTCTTTCAGCACCGTCGCGATGGCGTCCCGCGCCGCCGGCGTGTTCGCGATGGACGCGCTGATCGCGTCGACCGTCCGTGCCGCCGGGGAAGGCGTCGCGGACAGCACTTTCGACGCGTCCGCGCCCGCTGCGTCGGGCACGCTTTCGACGCCCCACGGCAGGCTCGGCCAATGCAGGCCGACGACGAGCGGCGCGAAATCGGGCGTGTCGCGGCGTATCCGTTCGAGATCGCCGCTCGCGCGCGCCGTCGCGGCGATCCATCGGTCGTATTGCTCGATGGCGGCGGGCACGTCGCCTTTCCAGCCGTGCGCGGCGATCAGCACGTCCGTGATCGGGCGCGCGGGATCGTTCAGCAAGGACAGGATGGCCGCGCTCGCGAGCGCGCCATCGGGCTCCGCGCGCTCCTGCGCGTTTTCATCGAACAGGACGAGATGGTAGTGAAGATCGGTGTCGGGAACCTGGCGAATGGGCATGGAGCGCTCCTCGAATCGTTGGATATCCGATTCAATTCTTGACGACCGCGACCGCGGACACCCAGATCGGCAAGCCGCGGTTCGACAGCCCGACCTGGCGGCACGCGCCGCAATAGGCTTCGGCGATCGACTTGCGGTCCTTCAGATACAGCCGGTAGAAGTTGTCGAAATAATCGACGCACGCGTGATCGTTCACATCCCAGCGAAAGCCGATCACGGACTCGGCGCGCGTCTTCATCACCTCGATGGCGCTGCGCAGCGATGAGCCGCTGCACGACGACAGCACCACCATGCGGATATCCGCGGACGCCACCCACTGGCCGATCACACGCATCGACACGCCCATGCCGACGCCGCCGCGCGACCGGTCCGGAAAGATGAGAAACGTGCCGCCGTTATCCGGCAAGCTGCACGAGTGTCCGGAGAAGTGAAGGATGTCGAACTTCTGCACTTCGAGAAGGCGCTCGATTCGCTTGACGAACCGCCTCGCGGTCTCGAGTGGCAGCGGTGCCATCACCTTCACCTCCTGGAGGGCATAGTCCTCGTCGTTCGAGGCGAACGATTCCACCACGTCGAGTTCGTCCGGTGTGTTGAGCAGCTCGGTCAGTTGTTTGAGCGGCGTGGGCGCGCCGGTGACTTCGTGCAGCACGACCGCGTCGCCCTTGAAGCTCGCGTTGATGAACAACATGCGCAACGCCTGCTTCTCCGGCACCGCCGTTCGATTCGCGTTCGCCGGCGTGCGCAGGCTCAACGGCGCACGTCGCGGGAAGCGGATACGGCGCGCCATCGGCACGCGCGTGCAGAGAAATCTGTCGAGATATTCGGGCGGTTTGGCGAGTTCGAAGGGCAGGCCGAACAGACGCGCTGTCTCGTCGTTGCCCACTTCGATATCGATGCGCAGCTCGACCGGTTCAGGCGGCGTGTTGTCATCGTCGTTGTCCTGGAAGTGCCTGACGATGTATGGACCGATCGTCCCCTGGATGAACGAATCGAAGATCTCCTCGCCGAGCTGCCCGAAGTATTCCTGCCAGTCCGGCAACGGCAGGCCGCCGGACATCGGCGAATAGCTGTTGGTCCGGTCCAGCAGAAACTGCAGCTCCGACCTGTTGCGGTAAGGGTAGGAGCGTTTGGCGCTCACGTCGGTGTCGTCGTCGAGGTAGTAGTGCGCCTCGTACTCGCCGACCTCGACCGTCACGCGTCGTTTGGAAGGCTTCGTGTCGTTCATCAGCCGGTCGAGCGTCCTCGCGAATGCCGCGTTGAGATCGTCTTCGCGGATGTTCAGCGACGCGATATTGCGGCGCTTGAGCAGGCGCGTATCGAGCCCTTCCACGGCCGACGACATCAGCACGACGACGGGCACGGCCGGCAAGCGGTCCGTCAGCCAGTCGAGCAGGCTCACGGCGGCGGAGCCGTCGCCGGGCGCGCCGCCGCTGCTCTCCTTGCGCACCATGCCGTCGAGCACCACGAGGCCGAGCGAGGCGCACGCCTCTTCGTCGCCGAAGAGCTTCTTGCCGGCGCGGTCGGTCGACGCGTACTTCAGCACCTCCATGCCGGCGAAGGCGCCGGCGGCGGGAAAGCGCGCTGCGGTGTCGTCGATGGCGGAGAGCGCGTCCTCGATCAGCTCGGTCGTCGCGTCGTCGGCGATGAGCGCGATGCGCTTCGTCGCGACCATCGGTTTGCCACTGGCGATATCGCTCATGACCGCTCTCCGCTCAGTTCGGGCAGGCGGATGTGAAATCCGAGCCACGGCGGCGCGACGGCCTCGTCCGCGTCGGGCGTCTCTTCGATGACGAGGCTGCCGCCGTGCTCCTCGATCACGCGCTGGATCGCTTCTAGCGCGAGGCTGGAATCCTCGCGCGCCTGGCGGAACGCGCGCCACATCATGTCGCGCCTCGGCTTTACCCTGCCGTCGGCTTTGGGAGTGTCGCCCGTGTCCGCGACGCCGGTCAGCGCGAAGTCGAGGCACGCGGTGCCGTTTTCGTAGGCGAGGGCGATCGCGACCCGGCCGTCGTCCGAGCGCACCCGGACCAGATGCGCGAGCAGGGAGCGGAACACGAACTCGAGCCGCTCCGGATCTCCGCTCACCTGGCCGGCGGGCGAGCCGGTCTGCCAGGCGATGACCTTCTGTTCACGCTCGGGCAGCGCCTCGATGACCCGGGCGACGCAGCGGGCGAGTTCGACGGGCTTGTCCGTGCGCTTCGGATAGCGGCGGATATCGATGCCCTGCGCGAGCCGTTCGAACGTGATGTCGGCCTTGCCGATTTCAGCGAGCAGCCGTTCGGACAGTTTTTGCGGCGAATGTCTGCCCGAGGGTTTCACATCGGCGCACAGCTTCGGCAACTGCCGCACGAGATTGCTCGCCAGCGCGAGCGGCGCGCGCGTCTGCTGGGCCACATCGGCGACGGTCTCGCGCAGGAAGCGCATGTCCACTTCCCAGGTCCGCCCCTGGACGTTGATGAGAAACCAGATCGCGGTGTCGAAGCTGCCTTCCAGAACGCGCCGCGTCGCGAGCACGGTGCGGGTGCGGTCGTTCTCGCTCAGCAGCACGACGCGGCGAAGGACGGTCGATCCCTGTCCGTCGAATACTTCCGCACCGAGCGGATCGCCCTTCCAGGCGTAGTCTTTCAGGAAACTGTGGCTCCACTTCCCGTTCTTCACGGCGAGCAGGCGCTGCGCCGCTTCGTTCATCGAGAGGATCGCGCCGTCCATGCCGACCACCACCATGCCTTGCCTCGTTTCGCGGGACAGCTCACGACTGACTTCGGACGTCACGCGCGCTTTGAGCGCTTCCTGCAGGGTGCCGACGATCTGCTCGATCGCTCTCTTGTCAGGACCGTGGAATACATGCGCCTGCTCGCTTTCGATATGCAGCATCCAGCGAATGCGGTCATGGAGCCTGAGCGGGATCGTCATCGCCGAACCGACGACATCACGGCCGACCGCGCGGTAGTCGTATTGCTCGACGCCGGGCTTGCCGACCTCGTTGATGATCAGCGTCTTTTCCTGCGCGAGGCTCGCGCCGAGCATGCCGATATCGAAACTCTGCGTGTAGTCGGGGCGGATGCAGAACGCCTCCGGGCACGCGTTCTGATGAAAGAGCCGGAACAGCCTGGCCTGCCAGTCCAGCCGGTACAGCGACACATAGTCCCAGCGAAAGCTCGTCGCGAGCGCGTCGACGATCTCGCATGCCTCGGTCGCGAGCGATGGCGCATCGGCAAGCTGCTTTCTCAGTTCATCGCCGAGCGTGGTGCGCTGGCACCTGATCTGGTCCTCGATGCGGATCAGAAGCGGCTCCAGATCGAGATTGCGCATCAGTTCGACGTGCTGTTCGCTGAACGCGCCGACCTGCTTCGAGCAAAGCGAGAGTGCGGACGTCGGGCCTCTCTGATTCTTCGCGACGAGCGTGGCGGACGAGCGCATGCCGCGGTCCTCGTACATTCTCACGACCTGACTCTCGCGCAGCTCGGGAAAGGCATCGATGAACTGCCGGACATCCGGAACCGATCCGAGCCCGCGCTCGAGCCACCCCTTGATCCCTTCGGGCAGCGGCAGCCATCGCTCGGTCCATCGCAGATGGTCGCGGGGATACAGCAGGAACGCACGGAAGAAGCTCACGTCGCCGGCGTACATGCCGAAGTTCGCGTGATCGAAGGGAATCAGCCGCTTGATCTCTTCGAGCACGCGCTCGAGTCGCGACTGCCACGTCGTGTAGGACGGATCGCGTGCGATGCGCGCGATCTGTTCGCGCACCCGGTCGACCAGCGTCATCTCGATGACCGCGATCACGCCGAGCACGCCGCCGCCGGGCGCGAGATCGGGCGAGAGCTGCATCGGCGCGGACTCGCGTTCGCCTTGCGTGTATTCGGCTACCGAAATATCGAGCTTGACTGTCTTGCGCGTGTGCAGGCATTCGTCGAAGACCGACTTCAGGCAGCGCTCGCCCGGTTCGGGCTCGGCCGTGCGCGGGTCGTCCTCGCGCGAGCGGTCGAACAGCGAAAAGAGCGTGCGGCCGATGACCCGCTCCGGCACGAGCGACAACGCCTGATACGTCGCCTGATTGGCGTAGCGCACGACGCCGTCGGCGCACACGCGCATGACGGCGAGCGGCGCGTCGTTCATCCGCTGCATTTCCGCGCGACGCAGCGGCGCGCCGTCCGCGACGAGCAGGAGCCGCTCGCCGGTGTCCGGCGACGCGTGGATCGTGTGCAGCCAGGCGGGGACCAGCGCACCGTCGCGTCCGTAGTACAGGCCTTCGGCCGGACCGAAGGAATCGGCGTCCGGCGGCGTGTCGAAACGGAACAACTCGAGGAGCGACTTGCCCGCCGATGCAGGCAGCAGTTGCTCGAACGCCGCGTTCGCCTGACAGATCGTGTCCGCATGATCGACGATCACGCACGGGCTCTCCGACGCCATGAGCGATCGGAGCATGGGCCCGGCGGGCGGATCGTCGTTGGCGACGGCGACGGCGATGGTGCTGGGTTGGCTGCTCATAGGCCCTCCAAGGGGGTGCGAAAGCCTGGCCGGCAAGAAAACGAGCGGGAGGGCGCGCAGACGTTTCCGCTTGAGCGCGTCTTTCGGCCGGATCGATCAACGGCGCAGGTCGGGTCGTCGGTTTTCTATTTATTGGTGATCCCGACTTTCGTGCGAGTCCCGGTGCCTTCGCTCTCCGGGAACGCTGCCTGCTAAATGAATTTAGTGCCAAGCAGCGGCAGGTGACAGGGACAAACTCCTGTACTAATCGGACAAACCGCGCCGAGAGGAAGAGCTTGCGCTGCCGGGAAACCGAAATGTCGGATGGAGACAGTGCTTTGACGATCGGACCATGCCGCTTCGGGTAGGGATGTCGAGCGATTCGGTGTGCCCAGCTAATTAATCGAACCCTGCAATAAAAGCGTTTCGAATCGGAATTCGAGTTCGCTGACCGACTCGCCTTGCGAGCGTATCTTTGGAAGGCGATATGGGATAGGAACGATGGACTCGTCTTTGCAACGGATGCTCGAAGCGATCGATGCCGACAAGGCGAAACTGGACGCGGTGCGGCCGCTTTCGCCTCCGGCCCTGGCCTTGCTGCACGAAAAGCTGAGGCTTGAATGGACGCGCGATGCGAATGAAACCGGGCAACACACGCTATCGCAGAGCGAGACCGGCGTCGTGCTCGACAACATGACGATGGACGGCAAGCCGCTGCCGCGGCACTGCGAGATCATGGGCCATCGAGACGCGATGCGTTATCTCGAAGAGATCGTCGCGAAGAACGAACCCGTGTCGGGATGGCTGATCCGCAACATCCACAACGTCGTGCTGAAGGGCGGCGTCGGCGAGGAAGCCTGCCGCTATCGGCATGTGAATGTGGCGATCGTCGGCGCGCGCACGACGCCGCCGGACTTCCTGAATCTGCCGGCCGAACTGGCGGTGCTCGCCGAATGGCATGCGAGGGCAGGAAACATGCATCCCGTCGCGCGCGCAGCGGAACTTCATACGCGCTTCGTCAGGATCCATCCTTTCGTGGATGGCAACGGCAGGACAGCGCGGCTGCTCCTGAATGTCGAGCTGATGAAGTCGGGTTATCCGCCGGCCGTTATCCGCAACGAGGATCGCGCAGCGTATTGCGATTCGCTGGACGACGCCTGTGTGAGCAACGACTACACGGGCATCGCGCGGCTGATCGCCGAATCGGTCCGGCGGTCGTTCGGCATCTACTTCGATGCGCTCGACATCCGTAAATAGCTGAAACGAGGGCGCAACGCAGCCGCCCCCGTTTCCTCATTGCGCCGCGCGCCAGCAACGCATTACGCGGCGAGGCGGCGTTCCGCGCTTTGCTGCGGGTTGCGCTTTTCCAGCACGGCCGGCGCGGTTTCCTTCATCGCGAGCGCACAGCATGCCGAAACCACGCCGAGTGCGGAGAACATCAGCGCCGGTCCGATCCAGCCGAACGCGCCGTACATGCCGGTGGCGATGATCGGCAGAAGGCCCGCGATCACCGACGCCCCGTTATAGCCGAGCGAAATGCCCGACGAGCGCACGTTGGCCGGGAACTGCTCCGAGAACCAGCTCGCCTCGACCGCGAAAATCGGATCGTGACTGAAGAGCAGGGACAGCGCGACCGCGACGATCACCATGATGAGCGCGCCGGTGTTGATGAGCATGAACATCGGCACGCCGAAGGCGATGGTGAACAACGCGCCCATCATGAACACCGGACGGCGGCCGATCCTGTCGCTCAACGCGCCGTAGATCAGATGGCTGACGAGGCCGAGCGCGGAGCCGATCAGCGTGCCCCACAGGATATGGCGCGTCGTTGACACATGCGCGAGCGCCACATACGACAGCATGAAACTCGTCGTGATGTAATAGCCGCCCGTTTCCGCCATGCGCAGGCCGACGATCTTCAGAATGCTGCGCCAGTCGCTCTTGATGACTTCGAGCGCGGGTTGCTTCATCACCTTGTTCTCGGCCTTGACGGCTTCGAATTCCGGCGATTCCGACACGCTCATCCGGATGAAGATGCCGATCGCGACCATCACGAAGGACATGAGGAACGGCATGCGCCAGATCCAGTCGCCTTCGAAGAGCGCGCCCGACAGCAGGAACGCGCCGTTCGCGAGCAACAGGCCGAGCGGAATGCCGAGTTGCGGCACCGCGCCGAAGAAGCCGCGCCGCTTTTCCGGCGCGTGCTCGCACGCCATGAGCACCGCGCCGCCCCATTCCGCGCCGAAGCCGATGCCCTGCACCATGCGCAAGAGGATCAGCAGGATCGGGGCGAGCACGCCGGCCTGCGCGTAAGTCGGCAGGAAGCCGATCAGCACGGTCGCACCGCCCATCGCGACGAGCGACCAGAACAGCACGGCCTTGCGGCCGAGGCGATCGCCGTAATGTCCGGCGAGATAGCCGCCGAACGGACGCATCAGAAAGCCGATGGCGAGCGTCGCGAACGACGCCAGAATGCCGACGATCGGCTCGCTCGTATGAAAGAAGATCTTGCCGAACCATGCGGCGGCGGCCGTGCCGTAGATGAAGAAGTCGTAGCTCTCGACCGCCGAGCCGATCATCGACGCGACGGCGACCTTGACCGCGCGGTCTTCGTTCTTGCTGCTCATGTTGTGGTGTCTCCGATACATCAACGGACCGCTTTCCGAAGGAGAAGCGGCCAGACGTGCGTTGCGCTTTCGTCGAGCGCTTTCAACGCGACAAGTGGCGTCCTGATATCAGGACTGCGCCCACGTTTCGATCACGCGGCTGTCGTCGCGCAATCCCAGACCCGCATCGGCGGCTTCGCGATAGCGCGCGTTGGCGATCGACAGCAGCGGCACATCGGCGCCGGCGGCTTTCGCGGCATCGGCGACGAGATCGCTGTCCTTCACGAAGATGTTGATCGAGCTCGTCACATTCACGTCCGTGCCTTGCAGCATGCGCGGGCCGCGGTCCGACAGCATCCACGAGCCCGCCGCGCCTTTCTCGACGAGTTCGAGCACGGCTGCCGGATCGAGGCCGAGCGAGCGCGCCAGATTCAGCGCTTCCGCCGCCGCCACGATATGCACCGAGCACAGATGCTGGTTCACGACCTTGATCGCCTGACCGTCGCCGAGCTTGGGGCCGGTGATGCGCACGCTGCCCATCGCGTCGAGCACGGGGCGCACGGCGCCGATGTCCTTCGCGTCGCCCGATGCGAAGATCACCAGTTGCCCCGTCTTCGCACGCGCGGTGCCGCCGGTCACGGGCGCATCGACGACGCGCGCGCCGGCCGCCCTGAGGCGTTCGCCCTGCTCACGCACCGCATCCGGGCCGACCGTCGACATGACGACCCACGTCTGCCCGTCGAGCTTCGTGCCGACGCTGTCCACGAGCGACGCGAGCTGCTGCGGCGTCGCCACCATCGCGACGACGACTTGCGGCGCGGGCGCGGCCGCGAAGCTATCGACGGCGGCAAGACCGCTTTCCTGCGCCATCGCGAGCGCGCGGGGCGACAGGTCGACGCCGGTCACGTCATGGCCTGCGCCCTTGATTTGCAGCGCCATCGGCAGACCGATCGCGCCGATGCCAATGAAAGTCACGTTCATGATTACTTGAGCCAGTGTTTGATGTTTTCCACGATGGATGCCGTCGAGATGCCATAGCGGTCGTGCAGGGTCGGCAGCGCGCCCGCGTCGAGGAACTGATCGGGCAGGGCGACGTGACGGAACGCCGGCATCACGCGATGACGCACGAGCGCGCTCGTCACCGCATCGCCGAGACCGCCGATCACGCTATGGTTCTCCGCGACGATCACGAGGCGCCCCGGCTTCCTGCATTGCTCGATGATGGTCGCTTCGTCCAGCGGCTTGATGGTCGGCACGTGCAGCACGCCGACGCTCGCGGAGCCGTCATCCAGCGCTTGCGCGGCTTCGAGTGCGCGCATCGTCATGATGCCGGACGAGATGATGAGCACGTCCGCGCCATCGCGCAACATCTTGGCTTTGCCGAGTTCGAACGTGTAGTCGTAGTCGTCGAGCACGGCGGGCACCTTGCCGCGCAGAAGGCGCATATAGACCGGGCCATCATGCGCGGCGATCGCGGCGACGGCCTGTTCCGTGTCGAGCGCATCGCACGGATCGATCACGGTCATGCCGGGAATGGCGCGCATCAGCGCGAGGTCTTCGGTCGCCTGATGGCTCGGGCCGTAGCCGGTCGTGAGACCCGGCAGCGCCGCGCAGATCTTCACGTTGAGATTCTCTTCCGCGATCACCTGATGGATGAAGTCATACGCGCGGCGCGTCGCGAACACGGCGTAGGTCGTCGCGAACGGAATGAAGCCTTCTTTCGCCATGCCGCCGGCCGCGCCCATCAGCAATTGCTCGGCCATGCCCATCTGAAAATGACGCTCGGGGAATGCCTGATTGAAGATATGCAGGTCGGTGTACTTCGACAGATCGGCCGTCATGCCGACGATGTTGCGGCGCTTTTCGGCTTCGGCGACGAGCGCATGGCCGAACGGCGCGGGGCGCGTCTTCTGGCCTTCCGATGCGATCGACGCGATCATCGCGGACGTCGTCAGGCGGGGTTTCTTTTCGGCGACGGCGCTCATGCCTTGTCTCCTTGTGCTGCTGCGTGGTGTTGATCGAGCACGGCGATCGCCTGCTGCCATTCTTCCGGATCGACCCGGATGAAGTGATTCTTCTCGCGCGTCTCCAGAAACGGCACGCCTTTGCCCATCAACGTATCGAGCAGGATGACGCGCGGCTTCGCGTCCGTAAGCGACCGGCACCGGTCGAACGCAGCGACGAGCGCGGGCATGTCGTTGCCGTTCACGCGCTCGACGTGCCAGCCGAACGACGCGAACTTGTCGGCGAGCGGCTCGAAGGCGAGCACGTCGTGCGACGGGCCGTCCGCCTGCTGGCGATTGATATCGACCATCGTGATGAGATTGCCGAGGCCGTGATGCGCGGCGGACAACGCGGCTTCCCACGTCGCGCCTTCATCGAGCTCGCCGTCGGACATCGAGTTGTAGACGAATGCCGGATTGCCCTTCAGACGCAAGCCGAGCGCCATGCCGACGGCGATCGTCAGGCCTTGCCCGAGCGAGCCGCCCGAGATTTCCATGCCGGGCGTATAGGTGGCCATGCCGGACATCGGCAGGCGGGAATCGTCGGAGCCGTAGGTTTCCAGCTCCTCTTCGGGAATCACGCCCGCTTCGATCAGCGCGGCGTAAAGCGCGATCGCGTAGTGGCCGTGCGAGAGCAGAAAGCGGTCGCGGCCTTCCCATTCGGGCTCTTCGGGGCGGAGGGTCATCGCGTGGCACCAGGCGACGGCAAGGGCATCGGCGAGTCCGAGCGCCTGGCCGATATAGCCCTGGCCCTGAACTTCGCCCATGCGCAGCGCGAAGCGGCGAATGCAATAAGCGTGGTCGGCGAGTTTGGCGAGTTGCGCTGAGCGCGAGCCGGCTTGCGGCTCGGCCTCGGTAATCATTGTCATGGCTGTTCCTGCGGACGGGAGAAGAATCCTCGACAACCTCCGATCGCTGCAGTTGTCTCCTGTTCAGCAATCGGACGGTGTGGGAACGAGGTGAGGCTAATGTAGCCTTGACAACTGGGGCTGACAAAAGAAAAGATTGCACCAACTGATGAACCTCATTCACGAATCCAGCGCATGAACGTCTTTCGCAAGGTTCCGCTTTCGTATATTCGGGTTTTCGAGGCTGCCGGCCGCACGCTTTCTTTCGCCGATGCCGCGCGCGAGCTGAATCTGTCGCCGAGCGCGGTCAGTCATTCGGTGCGCAAACTGGAAGACCTGCTCGGGCATCGGCTCTTTCAGCGCAGCACGCGGGAAGTGCGCCTGACGCGCGAAGGCGCGATGCTCATGGAGCACATTCAGCGCGGCATGGACGAGATGCAGCGCGGTTTCGCGCTGCTCGCGAACGACGAGCGCACGCCGCTGCGGCTGCACACCGCGCCGAGCTTCGCGACGCAATGGCTGCTGCCGCGGCTCGCGGGTTTCGTGCGCGATCATCCGAACATCGACTTGCGCTTTTCCGCGAGCACCGATTACGCGCGTTTCGACGACGATTTCGATCTCGACATCGTCTATGGCGAGCCGAAGCCTTCACCGCACGAAAAGATTCCGCTCGCGCTCGAGGGCCTGGCGCCCTTGTGCCCGCCCGCGCTCGCGGAGCGCATCCGCAAGCCGGAGGATCTGTATCACGTCCCGCTGATCCAGTGCGAGGTGCAGATGTATCAATGGAAAGGCTGGTTCGAAGCCAACGGGCTTCCGCCGCCGACACATTACGGCCTGCGCTTCGACCGCAGTTCGATGGCGATCGCCGCCGCCGTCGATGGCCTGGGCGTCGTGCTCGAATCGACGCTGCTGTCCGAGCGCGAGCTGCAGCGCGGCGCGCTCGTGCGTCCGCTCGCCGGGACGACGCGCGAAGTGGAATACGTGGGGCATTACCTCGTGCATCCGCGCAGGGCGCATCCGCACGAGGCGTTCGAGACATTCAAGGCGTGGCTCCTGAATGCGCTCGGCATCGTCGACCGGTCATGACACCACGTTGACCGGCGTGCCCGCGACGAACGCCGCGACGTTGTCCATCAGCTGATCGGCGAGCGACTGCTGCGCTTCGTCGGAGGCCCACGCGACATGCGGCGTCACGATCACGTTCGGGCGGTTCGCGATGCGCATGAGCGCGTTATCGGCTGCGGGCGGTTCGGTCGTGAGCACGTCGAAGCCGATGCCGCTGATCAACCCTTCGTCGAGCGCCTCGACGAGCGCGGCTTCATCGACGAGACCGCCGCGCGCCGTGTTGATGATGAGCGGCTTCTTCTTCATCGCGCGGAATTCGGCGCTCGACAGCATGCCGCGCGTCTGCGGCGTGAGCGGGCTGTGGATCGTGATGACATCGCTCGTCGCGAGCACTTCGTCCCACGGCGTGTAGAGCGGCCCGAGTCCGTCGCGTCCTTTATGCGCCGCGAAAACCGGCTTCATGCCGAAAGCCTTCGCGATCTCGGCGACGCGCTGGCCGAGCACGCCTTCGCCGATGATGCCGAGCGTCGCGCCGCCCAGATCGCGGATCGCGTGATTGAAGAAGCAGAACTGCCCCGACTTCTGCCATTCGCCGTTCAGCACATCGTCGCGATAGGCGATCAGATTGCGGCGCAACGCGAGCATCAATGCGAACGTATGCTCCGGCACGGTGTTCACCGCATAGCCGCGAATATTCGACACGACGATGCCGCGCTTCGCGCACGCCGCCTTGTCGACGACATCGGTGCCCGTGGCGGCGACCGCGACGAGCCTGAGCGTCGGCACCTGTTCGATGATGTCGGCGGTAATCGCGACCTTGTTCGTGATGACGATGCTCGCGCCCTGCAACCGCGCGGCGACCTGCTCGGGCGCGGTGCGGCCGTATTCGACGAGTTCGTGTTCGAACGCGGGACGCTTCAGCGTGATCTGCGGCGCGAGCGTTTCACGGTCGAGAAAGACGATCTTCTGCATGGTGTTCCTGTGATGAAGGTTCAAAAATGCCGCTTCACTTCCGCGACGACATGTGCGGCCGTGATGCCGAAGTGCTCGTAAAGCGTCTCCGCCGGCCCCGAGGCGCCGAAGCCCTTCATGCCGACGAACCCGCGGCGATCGCCGAGATAGCGATCCCATCCGAAGCGCACGGCCGCCTCCACCGCGACGCGCACGGTATCGGCGCCGAGCACGCTCAGCCGATAGCCGGCGTCCTGCTCGTCGAAGAGTTCGCAACAGGGCATCGACACGACCGCCGTCGCGATGCCCGCCGCCTGCAACTGCTCGCGCGCCGCGAGCGCGACGGTCACTTCCGAACCCGTGGCGATGAGCGTGACGCGGCGCCTGCCGCCAACGGCCTCGGCGAGCACATAGCCGCCGCGCGCCGACCGGTTCGACTCGTCATGCGCGCGGCGCACGAGCGGCAGCGCCTGGCGCGCGAAGACCATCGTGCTCGGGCCGGTCTTGTGATCGTATGCGAGCATCCAGCATTCGGCGGCTTCGACGGCATCGGCGGGACGGAACACGCGCATGTTCGGCATTGCGCGCAAGGACGCGAGGATTTCCACCGGCTGATGCGTCGGCCCGTTCTTGCCGACGCCGATCGAGTCGTGACTGAAGACGAACTTCACCGGCAGGCCCATCAGCGCGGCCATGCGCATCGCGGGGCGCTCGTAGTCGGAGAAGGCGAGGTAGGTGACGGCGAGCGGAACGATGCCGCCGTGCGCGGCCATGCCGTTGGCCATCGCGCCCATGACGTGCTCGCGCACGCCGCAATGCACGTAGGCGCCGCTGCGGTCTTCCGCGTTGAACGCATGAAGGTTGCGCTTGTGGCTCGTCGGCGCTTCGAGATCCGCGCAGCCGACCATGCGTTCGGGCAGCACGTTCGCGAGCAGATCGTTGATCTCGGCGGAGATCATGATGCCGCCGGGCGCTTCGTCGCGCTTCTGCGCATCGCGCTTGTACGTGTCGAGCGTGTCTTTCCAGCCATCCGGCAATTCGCCCGCGATGATGCGTTCGAACTCCGCGCGCGCTTCCGATGGCAACGACGCCACGCGCTCGCGCCATGCGCGATATTCGCTGTCGCTGCGGCGGCCCGCATCGCGCCAGGTGTTCAGCACATCGGCGGGAATCTCGAACGGCGCGTGCGGCCAGTTCAGTTCGTTGCGCGCGGCATCGGCGTCCTTGTCGAAGAGACGCCCGCTGTGCCCGCCGCGCTGACCTTGCAGACGCGCGATGCCGCGCGCGATCACCGTGCGGCACGCGAGCATCGACGGACGCGCATCCTGCTTCGCTTCGGCCAGTGCGCGCGAAACCGCTTCGAGATCGTGTCCGTCGACTTCGATCACATGCCAGCCCGCCACGCGAAAGCGCTCGCTCACGTCCTCGCTGATGGAAAGCGACGTGCTGCCGTCATCGGTGATGCGGTTATCGTCCCAGCACAGAATGAGCTTGCCGAGCTTCAGATGCCCGGCGAGCGAGATCATTTCCTGTCCCACGCCTTCCTGCAGACAGCCGTCGCCGACGAACGCATATGTGTAGTGATCGACGATGTCATCGCCGAACTTCGCGTTCAGATACGCCTCCGCGACCGCCATGCCGAACGCGTTCGCGATGCCTTGCCCGAGCGGGCCGGTCGTCACTTCGATGCCGGACGCCGTATCGAACTCGGGATGGCCTTCGCAATGCGAGCCCATCTCGCGGAACGACCTGATCTGATCGATGCCGAAGTTCGCATAGCCCGTGAGATGCAGCACCGCATAGAGCAGCATCGAGCCATGGCCGTTCGACAGCACGAAGCGGTCGCGATCCGGCCACTGCGGATCGGCGGGATTGAACTTCATGTGCCGCGTGAACAGCGCCGTGGCGATTTCGGCCATGCCGAGCGGCACGCCCTGATGACCTTCGCCGGCGCGCACGATCGCATCGATGGCGAGAAAGCGGATGGCGTTCGACAGCGCTGGCGTGTCGATGGAAGACATGACTTCTCCTTGCCGCTCCATGAAGGAGCGGCATCAACGAGGTTCGATGGGGAATTACTTGAGGAAGCCCGTGGAAATCCACGGAATGGCGGCGACGAGAATCAGGCCGGCGATCAACGCCGCGATATAACCGATGATCGGCTTCATGCCTTCGTCGGGATGAATGCGGCTCACCGCGCACGCCGAGTAGTAGCCGACGCCGAAGGGCGGCGCGAACAGGCCGACGCCCATCGACAGGATCACGACCATCGCGTAATGCACGTCGTGGATGCCCATTTGCCGCGCGATCGGGAACATCAGCGGGCCGAACAGCACGATCGCGGGAATGCCTTCGAGCACGCTGCCGAGCACGATGAACACGAGGATCGAGGCCGCCATGAACATCCACGCGCCGCCGGGCAGCGCGGCCATGGCGCGGGCGAGCTGGCCCGAGAAGCCCGATTGCGTGAGCGCCCACGCCATGCTCGTCGCCGCGCCGATGATGAGCAGGATCGCGCCGGACAGCGCGGCGGTATCGATCAGCATCGGCTTGAGACGCGCCCATTCGAAGCGGCGATAGATCAGCAATCCCGCCAGAACCGCATACGCGATGCCGATGGTCGACACTTCCGTCGCCGTCGCGATGCCTTCGACCACCGCCGCGCGAATCACGAACGGCAACGCGAGCGCGGGCAGGGCGATGGCGAGCTTGCGCAGAATCTCGCCGCGCGACGCACGCTTCACGTTCGACAGATCGTCCACGCGATAACGCCACCACACGACCGCGCACAACGTGATCGCGAGCACGATGCCCGGCAGCATGCCGCCCGTGAACAGCGCGGAGATCGACACGCCCGTCACCGAGCCGAGCGTGATGAGCACGAGACTAGGCGGAATGGTTTCGGTCTGCGCGCCGGTCGCCGCGAGCAGCGCGACGAGATCGCCGGGTTTCGCGCCGCGCGCTTTCATCTCGGGAAACAGCACGGGCGCGACGGCGGCCATGTCGGCGGCTTTCGAACCGGAGATCCCGGAGACGAGATACATCGCACCGACGAGCACGTACGACAAGCCGCCGCGCACGTGCCCGAGCAGGCTCGCGAGGAACGCGATCATCGCGGCGGCCATGCCGGTCATCTCGATCAGCTGCCCGAGGAACACGAAGAGCGGTACGGACAGGAGAATCAGATGCGACATGCCTTCGTCCATGCGCCCGACCACGACGACGAGCGGCGTGCTCGTCGTCAGCGCGAGATAGCCGAAGGTCGCGAGGCCGAACGAAAACGCGATGGGCACGCCCGACAGCACGCACAACGCGACGAGCCCGACGAAGAAGATCAGCAGGTTCAGATTGCCGAGATCCTTCAGCAGGGGGCTCGCCGCATAGAACGCGCCTGCGACGGCCGCGACCACGGCCAGCGCGCCGAGCACGAGCTTCCAGTCGCCGACGCGTGCGAGCCGCAGGCACGCGACGAGCAGCATCAGGCCCGAGCCGATCGGCAACGCAGCCGCGCGCCACGAGTTGGGGATGTCGAGCGCGGGCGTCGTGATGAACGCTTCGTCCTGGGCGAAGTCGAGAGCGGGGCCGATCACCATCGCCAGGAACGCGAGCGGCGCGGCGATCGCGACGACATCGAGAAACGCGCGCACGCCCGGCGACGCCATGCCGACGAGCGCCGTCATTCGCATGTGCTCGCCGCGGCGCAACGCGACGACCGCGCCGAGCATCGCGAGCCAGAGGAACAGGATCGACGCGAGCTCGTCGGACCAGACCAGCGGCGTGTGCAGCGCATAGCGGCTCGTCACGCCCGCCAGCAACACGACGATCTCGGCCACGACCAGCAACGCGGCCGGAATCTCGACGATATGGCCGAGCACGGAATCGAGTTTCGCGGCGATACCGCGATGCGGCGCCGAATGCGGAAGAGGAACCGTCTGCATGGTCGTCATACCAGTTTGCCGGTGTATTTTTCGAGCACGCCCCAGCCTTGCTCGCCGTACTTCGATTTCCAGTCGCTATAGAAGCTCGTTTTCTTCAACGCACCGCGGAACGCTTCACGATCCACCTCGACGATGTTGATGCCCTTCGCCTTCAGATCGTTGCGCAGGCTCGAATTGAGCTTCGCGATGTCCGCGCGCTGGTTCATGCCGGCTGCTTCGAATTCGCGCGTGACGATCGCGCGCATGTCGGCGGGCAGCTTCTCCCACGCGCGGCGATTGCCGAGAATCCAGTACGCATCCCACACGTGCGACGTGAGGCTGATGGACTTCTGCACTTCGTAGAGCTTCGCCGTGGCGATGATCGGCAGCGGGTTTTCCTGACCTTCGACGACGCCCGTCTGCAACGCGGAATACAGTTCGTTGAAGTTGATGGGCGCGGGACCGGCATCGAGCGACTTGAACAGCGACGTGAGCATCGGCGCCTGCGGTACGCGAATCTTGAAGCCCTTAAGATCGGCGGGCGTCTTCACCACGCGCGTCGACGAGCTCACTTGCCGGAAGCCGTTGTCCCACGGCTTCGACACGGCGATGATCCCCGACTTCTCGATCTGCTGGCGGACATAGCCGCCGAGATCGCCGTCCATCGCTTTCCACACGGCGTCGTAGTCGGGGAACGCGAAGCCCGTGTTGACGATGCCTGCGGCGGGCGTCAGTGTCGCGAGAATCGACGATGCCAGGTTGAAGAACTCGACGCCGCCGCTGCGCACTTGAGAGAGCAGGTCCGTATCGGAACCGAGCTGATTGGCGGGGAAGAGCTTGATGTCGAGCCGGCCGCCCGTGGCTTCGCGAATCTTGTCGCACGCCTGCTGCCCGCGAATGTTCACGGGATGCGTCGGGTCCTGACCCGTCGCGAGCTTGTACGAGAACTCCGCCGCCGATGCGCGGCGCGTCGTGATGGCAAAGAGCGGCGCAGCCGCGGCGATGCTCGCGCCCGCCTTCAGGAACGTGCGCCGGTCGATGCCGCTGTCTTTCGTGCGAGTGGTCATGGTGTGCTCCTCCAAACCTGATGATGTCGATATAAGTGTTGTTATTCGAAACCGCGTGCTTCAGCCGTGAATCAGCATGCCTCCGTTCACGTCGATGACGGCGCCGGTAATGTACGAGGAAATCGGCGACGAGAGAAACAGAAATGCGCCCGCGACGTCATCGGGCACGCCGAGACGATTCAGCGGAATGCCCGCGAGAATCTCGACGCGCTTTTCGTCGCTGATCTTGCCCGCGTTGATATCGGTTTGAATGAGGCCCGGCGTCACGCAATTCACGCGGATGCCGTCGACGCCGAACTCGCGCGCCATCGCCTTGGCGAGACCGAGCACGCCCGCCTTGGCGGCGGAATAGTGCGGGCCGCCGAGAATGCCGCCGCCGCGTTGCGCCGATACCGACGACATGCAGCCGATCGAACCGCCGCCGTTGCGCTTCATCACCGGCACCACCGCTTGCGACAGATACAGCACGCCGCGCAGGTTCACGTCGAGAATGCGGTCCCAGCTTTGCGGATCGATGTCGAGCAGCTTCGCAGCCTGCGTGATGCCCGCGTTGTTGATGAGAATGTCGATGGCGCCGAAGTCCGTGACGATGCGATCCACGGCGGCGTTGCACGCGGCGCGGTCCGTCACGTCGCACACATAGCCGCGATGCTCCGGGCCGATGCTGCCGGCCGCGTCGCGCGCGGCGGCTTCATCGAGATCGAGAATGGCGACTTTCGCGCCGTGCTTCGCGAACATGCGTGCCGTCGCCATGCCGATCCCGCGCGGCGATGCCGCTCCCGAGATGACGGCGACCTTGCCTTCGAGAAGACGCGACTCTGACATGATTTGATTCTCCAAATGTTCGTGGTGGATGAAGGCTTAGCCGAGCCAGCCTTTGATGGTGTTGCACATCGCTTCGGTGGAAATGCCGTAGCGATCGTGCAGCGTCGGTAATGCGCCCGCGTCGAGAAACGCATCGGGCAGGGCGATCTGGCGGAAGGCGGGGGTGACGCCCGCGCCGAGCAGCGTGCGCGCGACGGCTTCGCCGAGTCCGCCGATCAGCGTATGGTTTTCCGCGACGACGACCATGCGGCCCGTGCGCTTCGCTTCGCGCAGGAGGGTCGCGGTGTCGAGCGGCTTGATCGTCGGCACATGGAGCACGGCGACGTCGACGTTGTCCTGCTGCAAGGCCTTCGCCGTCTCGAGCGAGCGCATGGTCATGATGCCGGTCGAGATCAGCAGCACGTCGTTGCCGCCGCGCAAAAGCTTGGCCTTGCCGAGTTCGAACCGATAGCCGTATTCGTCGAGCACGGCGGGCACGTTGCCGCGCAAGAGGCGCGCGTACACGGGGCCTTTGTGCGCGGCGATGGCCGGCACCATCTGCTCGATGTCGAGCGCATCGCATGGATCGATGACCGTCATGTTGGGCATCGCGCGCATCAGCGCGAGGTCTTCGGCGGCCTGATGGCTCGGACCGTAGCCTGTCGTGAGTCCCGGCAACGCGGCGACGATCTTCACGTCGAGATTGTCTTCAGCGATCGTCTGATGGATGAAGTCGTAGGCGCGTCGCGTAGCGAATACGGCGTACGTCGTGACGAACGGCTGCGCGCCTTCGTGCGCCATGCCGGCCGCCGCGCCCATCAGCAATTGCTCGGCCATGCCCATCTGGTAATAGCGCTCGGGAAATTCCTGCGCGAAGACGTGCAGGTCCGTATATTTGCCGAGGTCGGCGGTCATGCCGACGATGTTCGCATTCGTGCGCGCGAGTTCGACGAGTGCGTGGCCGAAAGGCGCGGATCGCGTGACTTGTCCTTCGCCCGCGATCGACGCGATCATCGCGGAGGTTTTCAGTCGCGTGCTCATGCCTGGCGTCCTTGTTCGAGTGCGTCGAGCGCGAGCTTCCATTCGTGCGGATCGACGCGAATGAAGTGATTCTTTTCCCGCTCTTCGAGGAACGGCACGCCGCAGCCCATCTTCGTGTCGCACACGATGATGCGCGGCTTCGCGTCCTTCAAATTGCGCGCGTTGTCGAAGGCCTGCTTCACGGCGCGGATGTCGTTGCCGTCGATGCGCTGCGTGTACCAGCCGAATGCTTCGAGCTTCTCGACGAGCGGCTCGAACGCCATGATCTGCGTCGATGGGCCATCGGCCTGCTGATTGTTCACATCGACGATGGCGATGAGATTGTCGAGCTTCCAGTGCGCGGCGGACATCAGGCCTTCCCAGATCGCGCCTTCATCGAGCTCGCCATCGGAGAAGAGCGTATAGACGAAGGACGCCGAGCCTTTGCGCTTCAGGCCCAGGCATCGTCCGACGGCGATCGTCAGGCCTTGCCCGAGCGAGCCGCCGGACATTTCCATGCCGGGCGTGTAGCTCGCCATGCCGGACATCGGCAGACGGCTATCGTCGCTGCCGTAGGTGTCGAGTTCGTCTTCGGGCAGCACGCCCGCTTCGAACAGCGCGGCATAGAGCGCAATCGCGTAATGCCCGTTGGACAGCAGAAAGCGGTCGCGCGCTTCCCATGCGGGATCGTCCGGACGATGATTCATCGCGCCGAAATACGCGACGGCCAGTACATCGGCGATGTCGAGCGCCTGGCCGATATAGCCCTGGCCTTGCACTTCGCCCATGAGAAGCGCGTTGCGGCGAATGCGATACGCATGTTCCGCGAGTTGCGCGATGTCGTTGTTCACGCGTGCTGTCTCCATCGTTTTATTGGCGGCCTGTTCGACTCCGGGTATTCCCTTGAATCGAGTGACCAGCGAGTACGTATAAGCGTATTGATTTGGACAGTCGCGCTCAAACGAATTAAAGTGGCCTATCGTTGAATTCAATTCATCCGATCACTGCAATGCACAATCGCGTCACGCTCAAGTCCATACAGGCATTCGAGGCTGCGGCAAGGCTCTCTTCTTTCGCACTTGCAGCAGATGAATTGTTCGTGACGCCTTCGGCGGTCAGCCATCAGATCAAGCTATTGGAAGAGCAATTGAGCGTGCGGCTCTTTCATCGCGTGCATCGCGCGGTGATCCTCACGGACAGCGGCCGGCATTACGCCGAAGAGATCGGCGCGGCGTTCGCGCGCATCGAGAAAGCGACGCGCGACATCGGGCGCGTCGCGAAGAGCGACATCCTCACCGTGCATTCGACGCCGAGCTTCGCCACGCAATGGCTCATGCCCCGGCTCGCGCGCTTTTCGTCGCGGCATCCGGATATCGATTTGCGGCTGAATGCGTCGAACGATCCTGTCGATCTGACGCGCGCATCCGTGGATGTCGACTTGCGTTACGGCGCGCGCAAGCTGCAGCCGGCGGGCACGCTGGTGCTCGATCTGCCGTCCGAGACCATCGTGCCGCTGTGTTCGCCGAAACTCATGGAAGGCGCGTACCCGATTCGCACGGTGGCGGATCTGAAGCATCACACGCTGATTCACAGCGAGAACTGCCTCGTCGGATGGCGCGACTGGATGCGCATGCATCGAAAGACGCCGCTCGATATTTCGCGCGGGCCGCGCTTCGATCGCTCGTTCATGGCGATCAGCGCGGCCGCCGATGGCGTCGGCGTGTGTCTGGAAAGTCTGCTGCTTGTGCAGCGCGAGCTCGACGCGGGAAAGCTCATCGCGCCCTTCGGCTTCGACGGTCTGAGCGTGAACGGCTATACGCTGAACCTGCTCAAGTCATCGGTGGATTTGCCGAAGGTGAAGAGCTTTCAGGACTGGCTGTTCGAGGAACTGGAGTGATCGAATGCGCCGTCGATGACGGCGGCGTGAAGCGTTTTCGCTCAGTCGTCGAAATCGCCTGCTTCGAGCGCTTCAGCGAAATCCGTGAGCCAGGGGGCAAAGTGATCCGTGTCGTAGATCGCTTTCTTGCCGTTGGCGATTCGCGTGACGGAGATTCGCCGCGTAGCGCCGGTTTTGTTGCCCGCGGGAATGTCGACATCGTCCGTGATCTGGAAGTCACGCAGTTCGAGTCCCCGATTGGCAAGCACGGCTTTGACGTCTTCCTGTTCGTCCCAGGAAAACTGGGAGAAGTCATGGGCTGTCATGCGGTCTCCTCGCGCGGTGAGCGAACTGCATGTCGGAAACGGTCGTAAAAACGAACGATCGCTTTAGTCCCTGAAATACTCAAACAGTATATGCGAGAGGGTTCGGTTCCATTGCGCCGATCAACGAAGCATTCGATCCGCGCGTTCGTCTTCAGTCTCGGCCACCGCAGGCGTGTGTTGTTCCGGCGACGCTTGCGCCAGGTTCATCAACCGCGCGAGAACCGGCCAGCGGTCAAGCGCGCCGCGATATTCGATCTGCGCCTGAGCATCGAAATAGCGCTCCGCGTCCAGTCCGCTCACGCGTTGAGCGAGCGTGGCGACGTCATGCCGGCCACGCGCCGGCTTCGAACGGCCCTGTGCGCCGGTTTCCTTGCTCATTTCTGATCGACCCATACGCCATCCGGCGTCTTCACGACATAACCCGTCGCCGTTTTCATCGTGACCGTCCCTTCGTTCTCGCCGATCATCGGCGTTTCGGGCAAGTCGGCCGCATACTGCGCGAGCGTCACGCCCGGCTTGAACGGGCTGTTCGATACGAGGTTCGACACGAGTTGTGCGACCGCAAGAAAGCTCGTCGGCCGGTCGATGATCGTCGTCGGTCCATGATCGCCATTGAAGCCCACGAGGCGCACGCCAACCGGCCCATGTATGACGCTCGGCGTCGGAATCTCGCGGAGGCCCGCAACCTGATTGTTATCGCCGCGCAACGCCGCGCCATGCTCCGGCACGAACACGATCACCGCGCGCCGGCCCGATTGCCGGATCAGGTCCGCGAAGCGGTCGAAGTCGCTCATCAGCTTGTTCACCCGGATCGGGTATGAATCGATGCTCGACAGCTTGTTGTCGGGCAGGCGATTGCCGTCGTGCAGACTGATGGTGTTGTAGTACAGCGCGACCGGTCCCGGCACCTTCGCGCGCTGCGCATACCAGTTCGAAAGCGTCCCGTAGTCGTCCATGATCGCCGAGCCGTCGAACGCGTGCATCGCGACGGGCGCGGCCGTGTTCGGGATGAACGGCACGTTGGGCACCCCGAGATTGTCCTTCACGATCTGCGTGAAGTTGTCGAAGTGGCCGTCATGGTTGAACGTGACCTGCGGCGTGTAGCCCGCCTGGGCGAGATCCGCCATCAGATGACACTGCGCGGGTGAGTCCTTGTACAGGTCCGCGTGCGCCTGCTGGCCGCACGATGCGCGCAGCACGCGGATCGCCGCCGGCCCGCTGTAGCTGGCCGCCGTGCTGAAGTTCGCGAAGAGATAGTCGAAGTGCGACAGCATCGGGTGATTGCGCGCCTTCGCGACATCGAGGTCATCCCACGAGAGCGAGCAGATATGCAGCACGATCACGTCGAATTGGGCCTGCGAATCGCTGGCCAGATGGCCGAACGCGACCTGACGTTGCGACTCGGCCGCACGGAACGCGGCGAGGGCGGCGTCGTAATCGGAGCGGGGCGCGGCTTGTCCGCTCGCCGGAGCCGTCGATGCGGCCTGCGGGTTCGCATGCATGCCCGCGAGGACGGTGCTTGCGCCGTGCCATACGGGCAGCGCGACGAGCGCGATCATCACGAGGGTCGCAACGCGCAGCCAGCGGTTGACGATGAGATACGTCACGAGTCCGCCCAGCGCGATGACGACCAGCATCGGCGGAAGGAAGCGCGGCAGCAGTTCCAGCCAGTAACCGAAGCTGAAGGTCCTGAGGTTGCCGAACTCCTCGACGATGCGCGCGAACGGCGGCACGTTCGCCTCGCGGTACATGAGCGGCAAGCCGATGGCAAGACCCGCCAGAAGCCGCATCGCACGCCAGACACGCGAGCGCAGCGGCGAACTCGCCGCGAGCGCGGCAGCGAAGCCGATGTTGGCCAGCCACAAAGGCGTGAGATGACCCGTCGAAAACAGAGCCAGCTTGATGATGAAATACAGGTTCCAGAACGTCATCTTCGAATCTCTTTAGCGCTTTTATGCATCGGGTTGTCCGGCACGCGGTACATCGCTCATGGCGTCCGGTCCAGCGCGAGTTTTGCGACGAGCGCGCGGCGCACGCCGTCGAACAGCCGCACATAGCCTTCGACGCCCATCGACAGCACTTCCTTCAGGCCTTTGAGCGGCGCGTCTTCGTCGGTGCGCTCGTCCCAGTCGAGCCATGCGTCGGCGCGCCCGAACGTGCATTGCACGAGACGGCGCTCGTCATCGAGACTCAAGGCATCGAAGCGCACGCCCAGATGCGAGCCCGCGAGACGCGTCACGCGCACGGGAAAGTGGAATTGCCGCTCGCCCCGGCTCACGACCACGCCGAGCGTGTCGCCCGGCTCCAGCGACAAGCCCGCATCCACGATCAGGCCGAGGCCTCCCGTCGAGTAGTCGCTGGTGGTGCATGCGGCCGTGCTGCCGTCGGGGAGCACCAGCATCGCCGGCATGCGCATGGCGATGCGGTGCGTGACCCGCACCTGCCTTGCCTCGCGCGCGACGCTCATCGCCGCGCCGAGCATGACCAGGTTGTAGGTGGTCCAGAACACGTTCATCAGGATGGTCGGCCCTTCTTCGCCCGCGTCGGCCGCGAGGCGGTAGAGGCCGACTGCCATCGCGAGCGCATTCACGCCGAGCAACACGAGATAGGGCTTGCTCATCACCCAGTCGATATAGGTTTCTTCGATGCGTCCGCCCTTGTCGGTCACGTTGAACTTGCCGTGCTTCGGGCTGAAGAACGCAATCGTCGTGGGGAGCGCGATATACCAGGCGAGCACCGACTCGTACACCTCCGCCCAGAACGAATGGCGGTACTTGCCCTGCATGCGCGAGTTCGCCACGTTGGCGATGACGATATACGGCAGCACGAAGCTCGCGATGGTCGTCGCGGCGGCGTTGATGAAGTACATCCCGAAGAAGAGGTACCACATCGGCATCGTCAGGAACACGAGGCGCGGAATGCCATAGAAGAAGTGCAGCATCGCGTTGCCATAGCACAGGCGCTGAAAGAAGCCGAGGCCGCGTCCGAGAAACGGATTGTCGATGCGGAAAATTTGCGCCATGCCGCGCGCCCAGCGCGTGCGCTGCTTGATGTGGCTCGCGAGGCTTTCGGTGGCGAGTCCCGCGGCCTGCACCGTCGGCAGATAGGCGGTGGTATAGCCGCGCCGGTGCAGCTTCAGCGCCGTGTGGGCATCCTCGGTCACCGTCTCCACGGCAATGCCGCCGACTTCTTCGAGCGGCGCACGCTTGATGACCGCGCAGGAGCCGCAGAAGAACGTCGCGTTCCACAGGTCGTTGCCGGCCTGCACGAGCCCGTAGAACAGGTTGCCTTCGTTCGGCACACGGCGGAACGTGCCGAGATTGCGCTCGAACGGATCGGGCGAGAAGAAGTGATGCGGCGTCTGCACCATCGCGCATTTCGGATCGGCGAAGAACGTGCCCATCGTCGCTTGCAGGAAGGAGCGCGTCGGAACGTGATCGCAGTCGAAGATGGCGATGTACTCGCCCTCAGTCTTCGCGAGCGCGCGGTTGATGTTGCCCGCCTTCGCGTGCTGGTTGTCGTCGCGCGTGATGTAGCCGATGCCCGCCTCGCGCGCGAGCGCCTCGAACTCCGGGCGATGTCCGTCGTCGAGCAGATAGACGCGCAACTTGTCCGCGGGCCAGTCGATGCCCTGCGCGGCGAAGAGCGTCGGCCTCACGACGCTGAGCGGCTCGTTGTAAGTGGGAATGTAGACATCGACGCTCGGCCAGTCGGCGGGATCGTCGGGCAGGCGCGAGACCGCGCGCTCGAGCGGCCACGCGGTCTGCACGAAGCCGAACAGCAGGATCATCCAGGTATAGGCCTCCGCGCCGAACAGCGCATAGCCGACGATGGCTTCGCCCGGCGTGCGGAAGGTGAGCGTCTGCGTCGTGCGCCACCAGACGTAGCGCGCCATCACGAGCAGCGCGAGCGCGGCGAGCATCAGCACCGGCATGCGGCCCGGCAGACGGCGGATCGCGAGCGCGAAGACCGTCAGCACGGCGAAGAACACGAACTGGCCGCCGGCGGCGAGCGGCGACGTGCCGACGAACATCCAGAGCAGCGCGCCCACGCCGACGAGCACCGGCAGCAGCAGACGTGCGCGGCCGATGCGCTGCACGCCGACTTCGAGTGAGTCGCCCCAGCGCGTCCAGGGCAATGCGTCGAGCGCAGCGGCGACGCGCCGCCGGCACCAGCGGATCGTGACGACCGCCGGCGCAAGAACGCGCTCGACGAAGTTCAATACGGCGTGCACGCGCGCCGGGATGTTTCTGGCGTTCGCATCGGCTCGCGGCGGCTGCACGAAAGCGCGCAGCAGCCATTCGAGCGGGCTGTGCACGTCGATGACACCCCATTCGGCCGCCCAGCGCAGCACGAAGGCGCGCAACAGGTCCCGGGCGATATCGCGCCGGCCCGCGCGCGGCGGCTTGAAAAAGAGCCGCACGCACCAGTCGAGCGACGAGCGCTCGTCGGGCAGACCGAAACCGCGCGCGATCCAGCCGATGGCGCGCTCGCGCAATCGGGGGCGTTCCGCGCGCGGCTCACGGCGGTTGTCTTGCGTCATGACGGCGCTCTCGCGGTGTGCGCGGGCAGCCACGCATCGACGTGTTGCGCGAGCCCGTGCAGGTCGTGCGAGGCCTGCGAGTGCGGCGCTTCGTCGAACAGCCAGCCGCCGCGCGCCAGGGATTCCGGCATCGCCGCGTCCAGATGGATGCGCTGGGCGACGGGCGTGCCGCCGGCCGCGACGCGCAGCATCGCGAGCACGTCGCGTTGCATCTCGCGCGCGGGATTCAGCCGGTTGACGACGAGCCGCACATCGGCGCACGACTCACGCAGCGCGGGAAGGTGCGCGACGAACGTCGCACACGCGGCGGGCTCGGGCGGGCACACGCACAGCACGAGATCGGCCGCGCGCGCGGCGTGATCGGCCTGCGGCGACGGATAGCGCGGTGTGTCGATCAGCACGACACCCGTGTCCGCGAGTCCGATCTCGCTGATCGCGCCTGCGAGCCATTGAGGGTTCGCGGCGAGGCGCGCGCTGCACGCGGCAGCCTCGGCAAGCGTGAGTTGTCCATGCGGCACGAAGAGAACGCCTTCGTCGTTGCGCCAGGTGTGCGCATGCCAGACGTGCGACACGTCGATCAGTGCCTGCGCGATGCCATCGCTCGCGAGCGTATCGAGACCGAGCCAGCTGCCAAGGATGTTCTGTGGATCGAAGTCGAGCGCGACCACTTCGCGTCCGCGGCGCGCGAGCAGCACCGCGAGCGACGCGGCCAGCATCGTGCGGCCCGCGCCGCCGGCCGTCGAAACGATTGCGATGGTTTTCATGCGCGGCCCTCGGCTTTCGCGGAATCGGTCGAGGCCGATGCCGTGGGCGGCGCATCCGCTTCCGGCACGAGCCGCGTGTTGAGCGCGACGGCTTCGATGCGGCACGGCACTGCGTCGCGCACATCGAAGTCGCGTGCGGCGGCCATGCCGCGCCGCGCGCCGCCGCGCTGCCAGACGATCCACGCGGGCACGCCGGCCAGCGCGCCGAGCACAACGGAAATCAGCAGAATGTCCATGGTTCACCTCCTCGAAGCGGCGAGCGGCATGCGCGCGGGCACGGCGCGGCGCGCGGCGGGCGAGGGGGCATCGCCTTGCGCGGTCCTGGATGCCTCTGCCTGCAGAACCTGCTCCAGCGCGTGGAGCTCGCCGCGCGCGCGGCGCACGGATTCGGGTTCGGGCTCGGCTTCTGACGCAGTGGCCCGCTCCGGCGAGGCGGGCGCGCGCGTCGTGAAAAGATCGCTGTAGTCGGCTGCGGACGAGCGCCGGTTGGACGCCTCCAGCGCCTTCAGCTCCGCCGCGATATCCTCGTTCGCCAGGTACGCGACCTCGGTCGCAATGTGCGTCGCCGGGCCGTTCAGGATGCGTGCGAGCGCGGCCTCGGCATCGGCGAGACGGCAGGCGAACAGAAACACGTAAAGATGCGCTGCATCAGCCGTGAAGACATCGCCCGCGCGGCGCGGCTGGCATTGGGCGAGCGCGTCGACGTGCGCGAGCGTAGGCGGCAACGTCAGCTTGACGAGCACATGCGGCAGGCGCAGCATCGCGCCGCGCGCGAAGGCGCCGTTCGCATGGGCGCAGAACGCGCCGACGCTCAGATAACCCGTCGCGGCCTCCGCGAGCGATGCGGCGAGCGCGGTCCGGTAATCGGACATCAGCGGTCGCGTATAGAGCTGGCCTTGCAGCGATTGCAGCAGCGATTCGATGCGCGAAAACGGCACGTCGCGCCCGATCACGAGGTTGGCGCCGAGGCTCAACATGAGCAGCTCGTACTGATGCCGCAGCACCTCGCCGCGTTCGACCACCGCGATCTTGAGCGCCCGGCCGCATCGGCGTCTCAACAGATGCACGGCGGCGCACAGCGCCTCCAGTTGCGAGCCGTCGCGATGCGCCAGCACGACGGTTGCGCCGCGCGCGACCTCGCATGCCGCGACCACCGCGTCGCGATCGTCGAGCACTTCCCACTCGCGCGGCACCCACGGCTCGTCGCCGACTACCGCGCGGCTCACGACCACGCGCTGCTCGTCGTACGCGATACGCACCGCATGATGCGTGTCGGACGGTTGCTCGTGCGGCGCGACGGTCAGTCGGCCGTCGTCGGTGAAGCGCAGCGGGCGCACATCGCCGGTCATGAGCGCCGTGCCCGTGCGCCAGAAGTCCACCTGCCACAGCAGTTCGCCGTGCGTGCGCCTGATGCGCGCGACGCCGGAACACGCGCCATTGAGCTCGCCATGCCCGGCGGACGCGACCGCGTCGTCCAGGCCGAAGGATTCGTCGATGCCGGTCTCGCTCGCGCCGGCGTGCGGGCCGAGCAGCAACACCATCGTGATGCCGCGCGCTTCGCACCAGTTCGCGAGCAGCCGCCCCTCGCGCGCGAGCGCGGCCGGATCGCCCCACGTGAACCAGCGCTCGGCGCCTTCGACGAGATAGAGCGCATTCGAGCGAAAGCCGAAGCGCTTGAGCGCGCGCAGCCCGCCGAAGAGACGCGCGAGCGCGAGCGGCTGCGTGTCGTCGGCGGCTCCATCGTCCGTCATCGCGAGCACGTTCAGGCGGCGCGGCCAGCCAGCCGCGGTCGTGCCGGAGAAGCCCAGTTCGCGCAGGCGCGCGGCGGCCTGCGCGCGTTCGCGCGCAAGCACCACGGTCACATGACGCGTGTTTGCCGCGCGTGCACTGGCCCAGATGAGCGCGTCGCATTCGGGCGAGCGCGGCGCGACGTGCACCGCGTAGAGTGCGCCCGGCATGAGCGTCGCCAGATCGACGGGCAGCGCGTCGACGGCGAGACGGCCGGTCGGGCGCCTGCCACGCGCCGTGCGTGCGCGGACGAAGCTCGATAGCGCGGTCAGCACATCCGGCGCGGATCGTGAAGGCGAGGCGCGCGATGCGCCGTCGGGTCGGTTGGAGTCGTTGCTCACGCTGAAATCCGTTCCTGCAATCGATGACGCGTCTCGCGCGCGGGCGTTGTCCGAAGCATGTCCTGGCGTCCGTTCAATAACTCGAATAGAGACGCACCGGCGTCGGGCTGATGCGGTAATCGTCCTTGCGCGCGGAGAACGCGATGCGTGCGTAGATCATCCCGGAACTCGGCGCATAGTCATGCGAATGGTCGATGTTCAGGCGCGCGCCCATGACGAAATACGGATTCACGCGGTACTGCACGACGGCGGCGAATCCGTACGAGAAGCTGACGCCGCGCGTCGAGCTGCCGCTGAAGACGTTGCCCGACTGATCCGCGAGCGGCGCAAGACCCGCCACCGACGGCAGGCCGTTCGGAAAATACGGCGAGTCCTTCTCGTAAGAGTTCGATACGCCGACCGTCGCGGTCACGTCCCACGTGAAGCCACCGCGCCGCCCGAGCCACTCCACCGGCACGCCGAGCGAGAGATAGCGCTGCGGGCTGTAGTAGCCGCCTTGCCCGTACGTGTAGTAGCGCAGATTGTCCGTGTAGTGCCAGGCGTTACCGACGAGACCGGTCAGCACGCGCATCGTCGCCTGCTTGTATATCGGCACGTTGAAGCCGGTCCTGAGGATGAACTCCTGATTGCTCGCGACGTTGCGCCCGGTCAGCTCGCCCACGCCGAGATCCGCGAAGGTGCTCACCTGACCGATGTCCGCGCCTACGTGCACGTCGATGCCATCGCGGCGCACGCCGCCCCACACGGTGTGCGTGAGCGGATCGGTGAGACCCGCATACGACAGCTCGCTGCTCGTGACCGCGCGACGCGACGCCGAGACGGACAGGCTCGCCGGTCCCGCGTCGAACCGATAGCGCAGCCCGCCGACGAGGTAATGCACCGGAAAGCCGATGGGCGTCGAGCCGAGATCGACGCGCCACGCGTCCGATGTGTAGCCGACGCCGCCGCCCAGGCCGTTCGCGTGCTGATGCAGATCGCCCTGGGTGACCGGCGAGCCATCCAGGTATTTGAGCAGCTTCGTGTAGGAATCCGGCTTGCCGTCGTAAAAGCCTGACGTCGTGCCGAAGGTTTGCACCGCGTACGGCACGCTCGGCGGCACCAGCGGGTCCACCGGATTGGGCACCCAGCTCGTGTCGAGTGTGCCCGCGTCGAGATGCACCGCATCGACGTGTGCGAAGAAATGCCCGTCATAGCGATACGGAATCTGCACGTACACCGGCACCTGCTGGGCGTGATATTCGGACACGCCCGCATCGCCCGACTTGTACGCGGGGATCCACGCCGTCTCCACTTCGGGATCGCGGCGCTGCTCGAGATCGTCGAGCGCGGCGCGCCCGGGCGTCGTACGGATTGCGCCGGCCGGCGTGCTGAAGCTCTGGCCGTTTGCCGAAGCGAGACCCGCCGCGCGCTCCTGTTCGACGGACAGCCGGTACAGCGACGCGGCGGCGTCGTACTGGCCGAGATCTTCGGCGACGCGGCCCGCCTGCACGGTGACGTCCGCACGCGCCGGATAGGCGACGCGCAGCGCCTGCGTGATGCCGTTCGCCTCCTGCGGGCGGCGCAGCGCGGTCAGCCGCCGCGCGACGGACAGGCGCGTATCGACGTCGTCGGGCGGCGTGGCGTCGGCTACGCGATGCACGATGGCAAGGGCTTCCTCGCGCGCGCCGCCTTCGCCGAGCACGCGTGCGAACGCGAGCTGCGTTTCGGGATCGTCGGGCGTGCGGGCGAGGACAGGCGCAAGCACGGCGCGTGCTTCGTGATAGCGGCCCTGAGCACGTGCAAGATCGGCCAGTTCGAACGCATAGCGCTTGTCGCGGCGGCCGGCGTCGCTCACCGTATCGAGCAAGGCGCGGGCGCGGTCATAGCGCGCGGCGTCGATCGCTTCGTCGGCCTGACGCAGCGCGAGGCGCAGCGCCTGATCCTCGAGACGCTCCGATTGACGCGGCGTGAGCCCGCCATCGCGGCGAAGTTTGGCGTGCGTGGCCGCGAGCGCGTCGTCCTGTCGTGCGCTGCCGAGCAGATCGCCGTAGCGCAGCCGCACATCCGTATCGGTCTGCTCCGGATGCGCGGCCATCCAGTCCGCCAGCAGCGCGAGACCGCGTTGCGTCTCTCCCTGATCGATGTACAGCGAGCCGATCGACGCGAGCATGTCGGGATCGTCTTTCGCCAGCTTTTGCGCGGTTTCGAGCGATTGCCGCGCGGCGGCGGCATCGCCGGTTGCCAATGCGGCGCGCGCCGAGGCGAGCGCCTGTTGCGCGTCCAGGTTGCGGGCGAGCGCGCGCATCGCGTCGCTGCGCTCGGACTCGGGCACGGAAGCAAGCGCGGCTTGCGCGCCCGCGAGATCGTCGAGCGAATTGCGGTAGAGCGCGCTCGCATAGCCCATTTGCGCGCCCGGTGCGCGCGCGAGGCCGTCGTCCATGACCGCGCGGCCGAGTTGCGGAAGGCCGAGATTCTGATAGAGGCGCGCGAGTGCGAAGCGGGTCCACGGCTGGTCCGGATCGATGCGCAGCGACGCTTCGTACTTCTGCGCCGCCGGGCCGTTCTGCCCGCGCGCGACGAGCTGCTGCGCTTCGCTCGCGACGAGTTCGGCGCGCATTTGCGCGAGACTCTGGCGATCGTCGGCGGCGGTGAAACGGCTTTGCAGCGCATCGATGAGCGCTTCGACCTGATCGGCGCGTCCGGTGTGTTCGAGCAGCGTGCGCGTGCTGCGCAGCGCGGACATGCTCGGCTCGCGGCCGGCGAGCTGCGCGCGCAGGATCGGCTCGGCGGCGCGCCAGTCGCCTTGCGCGAGCAGCGCATCGGCGAGCAGGAGCTTCGCGTCGGCGCTGGCCGGCTCGACCGAGAGCGCCTCGCGCGCGAGGCGTTCGGCGTCCCGCGGCTTGCCCGCGTTGGCCGCCTCGCGGCCGCGGGCGAGCGTGCCCCAGAGTTGCGCGGTGCGCGCGAGGCTCTGCCACTTCGCGCGATTGTCCGCCGCGAGCGCCGCGGCGCGCTCGAACAGCGGACGTGCTTCATCGCGCCTGCCTTCGCGCATGCGCAGCAGGCCGAGGCCGCCGACGGCTTCGGCATCGTCCGGCCGCGTGGCGGCGGCGCGTGCGAGCAGCGGCGCCGCCGCGGCGAGATCGCCACGCGCGAGCGCAGCCAGCCCACGCTCCCGCGCAATGTAGTCGGGATCGCGTTCGAGCCGGCGCTGTGCCTCGATGCGCGCGTCGAGCTGATCGGCGCGATCGCGGAATTCGGCGTCATCGGGCACGAGCACGAGGTACGCGCGCAACGCCGGCAGATAAGCGGTGTCCGCGCCCGCAGACTCCAGCACGTGACGCCAGGCGTCGAGCGCGGCATTGCGGTCGGTGTCCGTGCGCGTCGCGAGATTCCATGCGATGCGGTTCGCTTCGGCGCGCGTCGCGCTGTCCGCGTTGAGCAGGCGCGCGAGCGTGAGCGCGGCGTGCACGTCCGCCGGGTCGGCGGCGACACGGCGATGCAGCGCGTCGAGCGCTTCCTTGCGGCGCGCCGGCGTCGCCGCGATGATCTGGTAGTACTCGGCGCCCAGCGCCCCCGACGGCGCGCCATGCGGCAACAACGCGACGAGCCGGCGCGCGGCCTCTTGCGTCTGGCCGCTGCGCGACAGCAGGCGGATGGTCGCCATCTCCTGACGTCCGCTGCCGGCGACGCGAAATTCGTCGTCGATCTGCTGGACGAGCGCGCCATCCGCGCCGCCTGCTTTCATGCGCGCGAGCGCCGCCTGGGCAGCCTGCGTCTTGCCGAGGCGCAATTGCGCGAGCGCGAGCTGGGCGAGCAGACGCGGATCGCCCGGTGCGATCAACAGCGCCTTGTCGATGGCTTGAAGCGCGAGGTCATCGCGATGCTTGTTGGACCAGACACGCGCGGTGTCGTAAAGGCGCGCGGCCATGGGCGGCATGGGCGCTTGCGTTGCCTGAGCCGATGGGCGTGAAGCGAAGCCCGCCTGCGCAAATTCGCCTGCCTTTTGCGAAGGCGATGAATTCGACGCGCCCACGGCGGGCGGCATCGCGTGCGCGGACATCGCGGCCCATTGCGCCGCGCAGACGAAGCTCGTCGATGCGAACGCCGCGCCGATCGCGTTCCGCTTCAGTCGTGGCGCTCGCATCATCGACCTGCTCCGCATTCGAGCGCGGCGGCCTTCAGCGTGCCATCGGACGCGAATCGAAAGCGGCCTTCGCGCCATCCGAGCCCGAAAAGCGTCAACACGCTCGTGTAGTAACCGGGCGCCGATTCGCGCTCAGCGCGCGCCGCCTGCGCATCCGCGAGCGCGCGCTCGCCGCGTGCGGCGAGAAACGGCACGGCGGCGGCGGAGAAGCCCGCGTTGCCGTCGTTCTCGCCGGGTTTGCCGGTTTGCGTATCGATGCGCTCGGGCGGCGCGCCGTGCCGCTCGATATGGGCCGCGAACGGTGCGAAATGTTCGAGCAGTTCCGTTCGCGCGGCGTCGCCTTCGCCGAGCATCCCGGCCCACAGATACACGCGTATCGCGTTGTAGGCGCTCTCGGCCTGCGTTTGCTGATCGCCCGCGAAGCCCTGATTCGCGCGATACATGGCCCAGTCGGGCGAGAAGCCGCGCGGCGCGGTGTCGATCAGCATGCGCACGCTCGTCGCGGCGAGACGCGGCCAGCGCGCATCGCCAGGCAGGCGTGTGCCGATGCCGCGTATCACCTGCAGCGGCCCATAGCTCGGATTGACGCGCCACGTGTCGGCGGCAGGATGAAAGCCTGTCGGTCCCGGCAGCAGCGTGAGGCCGAGGCCGGGCAGCGTGGCCGCTTCATCGTCGAGCACGCGCGTCGCGAGCATCGCGCCGCGTGCCGTGTAGCTGCGCTCGCCCCACACGCGGCCTGCTTCGAGAAGCGCGTAGGCAATCCACAGGTCCGCGTCCGATGCGGGGTTGGCATCGAGCACGCGCAACTGGCCGGCGTCGTCGCGGCCCCATAGCCAGGCGGGCAAGTGCGAGGTGAGATCGCCTTGCGCGAGCTTGTCCTCGGTCCAGTGCAGGATCGTGTCGAAGACTGCGCGTTCGTTCGCCACCAGCGCGAAGAAGAGCGCGTATGACTGCCCTTCGGAGACGGTGCGCGCATCGGCTGAGCCGACGTCGATCACGCGGCCGTCCTTCGAGATGAAGTCGCGCTTGAAGTTTTCCCAACGCATCCAGGACGATGCGCAGACGAGCGGACGATCGGCCGTCGACCCAATGCGCGGCGTGTCGTCCGTGACACTTGCCGCGAACGCTTTTGCACCGGCGACACTCAACACAAAGCCGATCGAAGCTGCGCAGAGCGCGCGCGGAGAAACCCGAGCCATCATTCAAACGCTCCGGCGACCGTGCCCGCCACGCGGCAGAGAAGAAGACCCGCCATCGCTCAGATACCCTTGCGGCGCGCGGCCAGTTCCTGAAGCGCCGTGAACGCGGCGATCGCGAGCAGCAGACCCGCCAGCACACCGGCTACGCCGAGCAGGGCAGGGTGCCGCACCGCGAAGCTCCACAGCTTCGCGTACCACGGCACATAGCCGATGACATAGGTATCGCCGACGCGCATGCTATCGACGACACCCCGCCGCACGAGCGACACGTCGCCTTGCACCTGCGAAACGCGGTCGGACCTTTCGAGTACGTCGAGCAGATCGGCGAGGCGGCCATCGCCGGTCGCCGCCAGCGCGACGACGCTGCGTCCCTTCGTGCCCGGCGCCTCGAAACCCATGAGCGCGGCGAGCGGTCCGCTCTGATCGAGCGATGCGCCGCCGTGCGTGACGAGCTTGCCGTCGCGCCAGCGTTCGCCGACCGAGAACGACGCCCGCGCGATGCCATCCTTCGAGGCCGCCTCGCCGACGCTCCCGATCGACAGCGGCAGCGCGTCGCGCCAGCGCGCGAACACCGGCGAGGACGACGTGCCGCCGATCACGAGCAGGTCCTTCTGTGCGAGGCCGGGGACGTCGGCCGGACGGGCGATCGTCACCCGCAGTGCCGGGAAACCCGTCCACTGGCCCATGTGACCCAGCATCGTCAACATCGTCTCGAGCTCGGCATCGGTCGGACGATCCGGAATCACGACGGCCGTTTGCGCCAGGTCCGCGACCCGCGTGAACGGGAAGCCGCTGTTGGCGAAGAAGGCGAGGTTCGGCATCTGCGCGTAATGCACGAAGCCGGAGAAGTCGATGGTCGAATCCGGGTCCACCGCCGCGCGTGCCGGATTGTTCTGCACGCCCGCGCACAGCCCGGTCTTTTGCGAATCCAGATTGAAGCGCAATTGCAGCTGGTTCGAGCTGCCCACACGGAACGCCGGAATGTCGAGCGCGCTGGCCGAGCCGCTGTTCAGGCCGGAGAGGATCGGCAACTGAAACCGGCCCTGGCTGTCGTCGGTTCGGGCGACCGGCAGGCGGAACGATTTCACCAGCTGATCGTTGATGTCGACGGCGAGCGTGGAGTTGTTCTGCACCGTCGGCGCGGTGTAGCGGTACTTCAGATTGAGCGGCACGCCTGCGCTGTTCCAGGCGAACAGGTCGGCGGGCACGCGCAGGTTGAGGCGGATCGGCTCGGGTGTCCCCCCCGCGACTTGCAGTTGCGACGGGTCGCCGATGAGGTCCTTGAAGGCGACGGCGCGATCCGTGGGCAGCCATCGCGGCGCGTCGTAGGGCTCGCGCGGCTTGCCGATGTCCACGTGCGCGACCTTGACCGACGCACCCGACATTGCCGCGCGGCCGAGCACCAGCGCGAACACCGCGTCGTCCACTTCGGCCGCGGTGCGTCCGGTCACGACGAGCAGCTTGCGGTCTGTCGATGCGGGGTTGTCGGTGACGAAGATCGTCGGGCCGTCGATGTCCGGCAGCGCACCGCGCGCCGACAATTCCGCAGGCAACTGCGCGCGCGTGCCGATGACCGCCGCGTGTTCGTTCGCCGGCAGCGTCGTGCGTGCCGGGAAGCGCGCCTGACGATAATCGGCGAGCGCGCCGAGCCACGAGGCGAGCACGCCCGCGCTCTTCAAGGTCGCGCTGTCGGGCGATGCGGGCAGCACGAACGGCAGCGTGAGGCGGCTCACGTCGCGCGCATCGAAGAAGGGTGCGGGAAGGAGGGCGAGATCGTTCGGCAGTCTGATCGGCGCGGTGTCGAGGATGAATTCGCTCGTCGGGCTGACGTCGGCCCACAGCGCGCTGTTGGCGGGGTCCTCGCAGTGCTCCAGCGTGTAATGCCCGATGAAGCGCAGGCCGAACTGGTTGTAGTCGGTGAACAGATGCGGATCGACGGGGATGTCCTGCGTGACCATCGTTCCGGCGTGTTCCTTGTCGAAGGGCACGGTCGCGATCACTTCGTTGTTGATCGACACCTTGATGTGCGAGAGCGCGAATGCGAGCGCGGGCGAATACGTGTAGCGCAGACGCAGGCGCGCGCCGGTCACGACGCGATCGAGCCGCACCCCAAGCGCGACCGAGCGCGCGTCCTCGAGACCGCGCAGCCGTAGCGGCTCATAGGCGCCGAGCGCCGAGAAGGGCACGCGGATCGATTGCGCATCGCTGGCGGCGATGGCAGCGGACACTTGCGAAGGTGCGGCGGCGGCAGGCGACGCGGCGGCGTACAGTGCGCCGATAGCCGTCGCCAGGGAGAGACAGAGCGAGCGGACCGTATTCATCGACGAGTCTTGTTTGAGTATCGCGACTGCGTACCGTGTCTCGCTACGGTCGCAAGCATCGTATAAATAGCAAGCATTTCTATCAACCCCGCGCATCCTTCGTAAAAGGCCACGTCTCGACATGGCCAAATCATCATTCACTCAGCGTCCGTCCTTTTCTGCCGCGAAATCACGTACCGGCAAACGCAGCGGCCCGATGCGCGGCTTCTTCGCGTTGCGCCATTCGCGGGACGAAATCGCGGCTCGCTGGAACGTCAGAGGCAGCGCGGCAGTGACGATCGCCATCGTGATTTGCGCTATCACCTGGGGCATGGTCAGCGGGCCGCTTGCGTGGCATCGGGTCCGCGTCTCGTATGGATGAGCACCGTCGTGCCGAGGGTTGGCGTGCGCGCCGCCTGCAATTGCCCGGAAAACGACCTGATCTTCCAGTGCATCAGACGGTATATCGGCACGGGATGGCGGATCTTTATGCTTGGTGGATTAAAAAAGTGAGCGGCCGAGAGGCATGAAAGATTGAGTTGATTCTCGTCAGAATTGCCTTGAAGCGTGTCCCGCAATGAATTCGAAACACGACGAGCCTTGGAAGCGCCCGAGCGCGTGGTGGCGAACTCGTCCTCAGCATCGCGGCGATCCATGCGCGTGGGGTGCTGTGCCCGACTTTGTCTATAGCCCTAAAGTGCGACGACTCCGCGCAAACGATTACCGTTGCAGTCGCGCTACACGCGCCTGGAATCACAATCTGGTCATCTTTATCACGATGATCAGTATGCTAAGGTGTGAGCGGTTTTCGGCAAATAAGAAGAATAAGTCGATTACCCAGTACGGACGTGCCTAAGCGCGCACGACCGATTGCTGATAGGGCTCTAGGTACGCTATATCGCCCCACCGCACGGTGGGGTTTTTTTATAAGGCGTTTCGCCCTCGTTAGGCGGTCTTATTCGCTTAGGCCGCGTTCTTCATGCTAGCAATGTAATGAGCGACGGCACACTTTTCAAATCTTCGCCTGGTGCTTCGCGGCCCTTGCGCATGCAAGCCAACCGCAGCGAATTTCTCGGCGCGACCCTAAGAATCGCCCTTCACGCAATAAGCCGTCTTTCGCTTTTGATAAGACGTGGCCATCGCAATGAGGGCAACCGTGCGTGGGTCGTCGCCCCACGCAAGGCCCCGGCCGAGGCGCCGATGGATAAGCATCGTGTCAGGGCCATCTTTGCCGCGGCGGAGCTTGCCGCTGAGGCGACCGTCACGACCCAGTTTGGGCACTATGACGAGTTCGATCCGCAACATGGTGCCGCGTACGACAGGATTTTCTATAGCCTGCTGGCGAAGCGTTGTCCCGACGCGAACTTGGAAGATCTGTTGAAGATCCTGAATTCATAGGCGTCGATGCCTGTCTCGGGCTGTTCGCTGCATTGGCTATCGCCATGGCGTTGGACCTGTCGTGCCGCCGTCGCGGCGCGATGATTCGAAGCATTCCGCCGTTATGGACCAGAAGTCGGCGGAGAAGCTTATCAGGGCGCCTTTTTTCGATGCGTCGTCCGATCCAATCAGATTGAGCGCCAAGATATTCTCGTAAGAATTGCGCGACAGGAGCTTGAACATGACGCGGAATTCAGGCGCATCCTGCGTGCCCTTCGCCCGATCTCCATCCAGAAGTAAGCTCTGGAATCAGCCAGACAACCTCGTAGCTCCGGAAAGAGTAGAGCGCATCCGCAAAGGTTTGCTGACTAACATTCGGCCATCTTATTCGGCGATAAGATTCGGTCTGCGCGCGGATGTCGCACGACTGCTGCAGTCGTTATAAGCGTATGACCAGTCGCACAGCGTTTTGGCCGACGATTGTCGCTAATAGGCGTTCTGATCCCCGAGCGTGCGCAGGGCGGTATAGAAAACAATACGCATATCAAGGGCGAACGACCAGTTCATTATGTAATAGAGATCGTGCTCGACCCGACGTTGCATCTTCTCGACCCGGTCGGTCTCGCCTCGAAACCCATTCACCTGCGCCCATCCCGTGATTCCGGGTTTGATCCGATAGCGGTGAATATAGTTATTCACGATCTCCCGATATAGATCGTCGTGTTCAATGGCGTGCGGACGCGGACCCACCACCGACATCTCGCCACGCAAAACGTTAATGAATTGAGGTAACTCGTCCAGGCTCGTTCGACGGAGGAATGCCCCCACGCGCGTGACACGGGCATCACCGCGCACTGCTTGACGCACGCCTCCTGCACCGTTGCCATGTACTCGCATCGATCGGAACTTATAGATCTTGAAGGTCTGACCGTCAGCGCCCTTGCGGGTTTGAGTGAAAAGCACGGGACCCGGCGACGAGAGCTTGACTGCAATCGCAATGCAGGCAAGCAAAGGTGACAGGAAGATCAGGAGAAGAAACGCAAACAGCTTATCAAATATCTCTTTCTTCAATAGCGCGTGCGGGGCCAATGGCGAAGCCGCGAGGTTGATCGCCGGCGTTCCGATCAGATCAACCAATCCGCCATCGAAAAGTGCCATGCTCTGGACATCTGGAATCAGGCGAATATTGACGAGCTCGTGTCGAAACTCATTGACGAATCGCAAGATGGTCTTCTCTTCCGACAGCGGCAAGGCGAGCCAAAGCTCTTGAATCCCGCGCGCTCGAACTCGTCGAACGAAGTCCTGGAATTCCATGAAGACCTCGATGTCGCCGGTGCCGGGTCTGAACGTTGACTTTAGTGCCAGGACTGCGGCAGTACGAAATCCGGACCCAGGCGAGCTTGCAATCGTGGCGAGAACGCGCTGGCAATGCAAACCGTCACCCACAATCGCGACCTGACGCAGGCTCATTCCCTCGCGCCTCAACCGGCGTAGAACTGCATACATTGCAACCCGGAAGAAGATCAGCCCGCCTCCGGTGATGCCCGTCCAATACATCGCCCACAATCGCGAGACCGAACCGGTTCGATGCAGCATGAACACCAGAACGACACCCGCGATCTGCGTGACCAGCCACGCTAACGCAATGCGGGAGAAGAGGCGGTGTTTGGACCGGCCTCGCCACGATTGATAGCAACCGAATGAAGGGAAGAGGGCAAGCGAAACCGCTGCGACAAACACAGTCAGAGCCAATTCGAATTCAGGCAGTTGCGCCTCTTCGAACCGAATCCGGAAGGCGAGTGCAGCGCCTGCGATCACTATTCCCGTGTCGATGATGCGCAGTAGTAGCGCCGCCAGGCTGAAAGGCTCCTGACGCGGAGCGGCCGTCTTGATTGAATTCATTTACGTAGCGACACAACTGAAAGACCCTCGAGCTCATTCACTGAGGCGCTGTCGCTGTCTTCTCTGGCGTTTAAGTACTTCTGCGTGTCGACGAACTGCCCTCTTGCTTTCATGCCTTGTGTACTTTTAGTCATGGCAATGCTCGGAAACACAACTACGCGTCCAGCCTGTGCGAGACGAATCGAGTCTGAACGCGTAGTGATTAGCTGTAACAGTCAGTAATTCGGCGACGAACTTATCGAAATAAATAGACCCTCACAAGTTGCCAAACGTTTGTCAGTTTGATAAGCGTTGCGAAAAGACGACGAACGATCATTCGGCTTGGTAGATTCCGACGATCTTGTGTCGGATTCGGACGAATGGCGGACAAGCTGGCTGATTGAGACTATGATTCGCCACGAACAAAAACTGCCGAAGACAGTGGGCCAACATGGAAGGTTTTACCGATGGGCGCGGGGTATCTGAATTCAAGCGTGAGGTCGCAAAGCGTCCAGAAACGCAGCAGCGCGTGGCGATAGCTCTGTACGAGCACTTCTCTCTACTCGATGTCAGTGGGATAGCAGAGGTGTTCAATCTGGCGAACCGGTTGCATTCTTCGTCGGAACATGACTTCAGCATGTTCACCGTCAGCCTCTTGTCGACTCATGGCGGCGCCGTATCATCGACATCGGGCGTGCGCGTCTCTACGCATAGCTTCGATGCACGTTATGCATCTGGATTCGATGCGCTGTTTATTGCCGGCGGCGTCGGAGCGACTGTAGCGGCGCAAGATGAGAGCACTCTGTCCTGGGTAAGGGATCTCTCGCGTGAAACGCGCCTGCTGTATGCGTGTGGGGAAGGGCGTCTGGTCTTGAACGCTGCTGGCATTCCAGCCGACGACATCCACCGACCTGATCCTGACGTTGAGGATCGTGAATCAGCAGCATTCATTTCGGTCCAAGCCCGCCTTAGAGCAATCGACGAACCTCTGTCGGTTGCACTGTCGTTCGTACAGGCATCGAACCATCAAACCGCTCGCCGCGTCGCTGATCGTTTGATGGCTCGATCCGAGGAGCCTGCCGAGCGCGCGTCGAACGAGACCGCGCTCGAACCCGTCAGCGACGCCATTCGTCATGCGGTTCAACGCATGCGCCAGGATTGCGAAAAGGTCATCACAGTATCCGAACTGGCTAGAACCGCAGCGATGAGTGAACGCAATTTTCTCCGTCGCTTCAAGGAGGAAATGCAGATGACGCCGTCTGAGTTTTTAACGACGGTGCGCCTCGAGAAAGCCTGTCATTTGCTCACGCGGAGGGAATTGCCGGTGGGCACAGTTGCTCGACGTTCAGGTTTTGGAGCCGGCGATCGACTTGCCAAAATCTTTCGGCAGCGGTTTGCTATGTCCCCTACGGAGTACCGGCTGGCGAGTCGGCGTACGTCGGGAACAAGCTGAATCAACCGGTGCGTGTTTCTATCGTTTTGAATTGAAATATCGTGGCGATTGCAGATAGGAATCCTATTCAGCAAGTCGCGCGCAAGTTAAGTGAGTGGGAACGTGCCGCTTGGGAAGAGTTCTCACTTTGAGCCTACAAAGAGAAGACCTGTGTTCGACGTTTTAAAGATTTCCAGCGTGTGCATGTCGCGCTTTAGGCGTGCGTTATCCCTTTCGTTGGCGTGCTCCATCGTTGTATTGGAGACGGGTTGCGCTGTCGCGCCCGGCATGGAAATACCGTCCGCGATGAAACACGAGAGCGAATCCTTGTCGAGCGCACAACGCGCTAACGATGCTTCTGTTCCTATCACGGAAATAGATGCAAAAGTTGTGGCATTGCAAGCGAGTCGCACGGAAGCAGACATTCAACGGGTAGCCGTCGATTTGGCTGGACCTGTTACCGCATACAAGATCGGACCTGCGGATGTTCTTCAGGTTATCGTATGGGACCATCCGGAACTCGCTGCGGCGCAGGGATCGCAGCCGACCGCGGCACCGCGTCCTGCAGATCCTCCACAAGGCGTGGTGGTGGATGAGGACGGGTACATTCAGTTTCCTTATGTCGGGCGACTAAAGGTTTCGGGGCTGAGTACGGGTGAGATCCAGACGCGCCTCAGAGCCGCACTCGCCGAATACTTTCGCTCTCCGCAAGTCACGGTAAGAATCGCGTCGTTTCGTGCCCGAAGGGTGTTCGTCGACGGAGAGGTTCATGCGCCCGGCACGCAGCAACTCAATGACGTGCCGATGACCCTCATCGAAGCAATCGGGCGTGCCGGAGGCTTCACACCGAATGCCGACAAGGCGCGCCTGGTGCTCGCAAGAGGCGGCCGGACGTATGCCGTCGACATTCCCGCGCTGTTGGCGCATGGAGAAGATCCCGCGAGTCTGATGCTCAGGAGCGGCGATGTCCTCCGGGTCATGTCCCGAGAGGAAAGCGGCGCATACGTCATGGGTGAGGTAGTCAAGCCGACGACGGCGATACCCAAGCCGGACGGAGTTCTCACGCTGGCAGACGCACTCTCGCAAGCCGGGAGCCTTAATGCGGCGACGTCCAATCCGCGTCAGTTGTACGTCGTTCGCGGCGCGAAGGGCGCGCAACCGGAAGTCTTTCACCTCGATGCCCGTTCGCCTGTAGCCATGGTGATGGCGGGTAGATTCAAGCTGCAACCCGATGACGTTGTTTATGTCGATGCGACGGATCTCGTTCGCGTGAATCGCGTGCTGACGCTCTTGCTTCCGGCTATCAATGCAGCACTTACGGGCGCGGTGGTGACGAAGTGATTGGAGTACTCACACTGGCGGACGCACTATCGCAAGCTGGCAGCCTGAATGCAGCCACATCCAATCCGCGTCAGTTATATGTCGTTCGTGGCGCAACGGACTTACAACCCGAAATTCTTTACCTTGATGCACGTTCTCCTGTAGCCATGGTGATAGCAGGCCGATTTAAGCTTCACCCCGATGACGTTGTATATGTCGATGCGACCGATCTGGTTAGCGTGAATCGAGTGTTGACTCTTCTGCTTCCGGCGATTAATGCTGCACTGACTGGCGCGGTGGTGGCCAAGTGATCACTAGCGTACTGATCGTGTGCATTGGAAACATATGTCGTAGTCCGATGGCTGCCGGTCTCTTGAAGGACAGACTTCCGCAACTCAGAGTGAAATCGGCTGGCCTCGGTGCGTTGATCGGGCATCAGGCGGATCGTCTCGCTCAAGATTTGCTATCCGAAAGAGGGATCGACATCTGGGCACACCGCGCACAACCGCTTACTGAGGCACTTTGTGCGGATAGTGAGCTGATACTCGCAATGGATAAGTCTCAGAAATCTTCAATTGAGCAACGCTATCCCTTCACGCGGGGGAAAGTCTATCGGCTCGCGGAGTTCGACGGACTTGACATCTTTGATCCGTATCGTCAAGACCGCACTCGATTCGAGGCGTGCCTTGAGTTGATCGAGCGCGGGGTCGAGGCATGGTCCGCGCGCATAAAAGCACTGAATTGATCGGAACGTTCGAGGCTGGTGGATGAATCAGCTTCCTAGAAAAGAGAATTTAAAAATTGGACAACAGCAACATCGTCAAGCGTCCCGACATGAGGGACGTTCAGGATGGTTCAAATAGGCCCGCTAAGGAGCAAGACGACGATATCGATCTCGTGACTTTCCTGGACACGGTCATGGCGAGTAAGAAATTGATCGTCTGCGTAGTCGCGACCTTCTTTGTTTCTGCCTGCATCTACGCATTCCTTGCGACGCCGGTGTACCAAGCATCAATTCTGGTTCAAGTCGAGGACAACGTTGATTCATCCGCTAAGAGCTTGCTCGGCGACGTATCTTCGCTATTCAACGTTAAGTCGACCTCTGTCGGTGAAATCCAGATTCTTCAGTCCCGCATGATCATCGGTCAGGCTGCGGACAATCTCGCTCTTTATGTTGAGGCGAAGCCGCAGTACTTCCCAATAATTGGTGGATGGATCGCTCGTCATTCCGATGCGTTGCCTGCGTGGAATGTGCTTCCCGGTGGCGGATATGCGTGGGGGAAGGAGCGGATTTCGGTCGCAGTCTTTGATGTCCCAAAATACTTCGAGGGCGACAAATTCACAGTCGTGGCGCTTCAGAACGGCAGCTATCGTTTGGAAGGAAGCGATCTGACTTCACCGATCGAAGCCGAGGTTGGAAAGTTAAGCACGATCGCGATGCCTCGTGGAGATGTCCGGATCCTTGTCGATAAGATCGACGGCTCAGCGGGTACGCGCTTCTCGCTTAAGCGTTACGCTCGTCTAAAGACCATCTCAGATCTCCAGGACGCCGTGAAGGTCGTTGAACAGGGAAAGGATTCCAACGTCATCTCCGCGACGTGGGAGGACACAGACGCCGAACGCGTATCTCTGACCATGAATGAGATCGCTCGCCTGTATCTGAAACAAAATGTAGAGCGCAAGGCCGCCGAGGCTCAGAAGTCGCTCGATTTCCTAAACGGACAGATTCCCACATTTAGGAAGCAGTTGGAGACGGCAGAGCGGCGCTACAACGAAATGCGGACCAGGTCCGGATCAATCGATCTGGATGCGGAAGGGAGAATCATGCTCCAGCAGTCCACCGACATCGAAACCAAGATGCTGGACCTGACGCAACGTCGAATCGCACTCCTCGCGAACCTTTCGGAGCGACACCCCGAGGTTCTAGCTCTCAACGAACAGATCGGCGCGCTCAACGAACAAAGCGCGAAACTCAAGCACAAAGTCGCTCTGCTGCCGGACCGAGAGCAAGAGATTGTACGGTTGACGCGAGACGTTCAAGTTGACACGAATCTGTATACGGCCCTTCTGAGCAACGTACAGCAACTCGAGTTGCTTAAGGCAGGTAAGGTGGGGAACGTTCGCCTGCTCGATAGCGCGGTTGTGCCTGACGATCCGGTTAAGCCCAAAAAGGCGATCGTGATCCTGGCGTCTATCTTCGCAGGACTGTTTGTAGCTGTTGCGCTCGCGTTCCTTCGTCGTGTGTTGTATGACGGCGTGAGCGACGCGCATGAAATCGAAACTCACGCAGGCTTGCCTGTTTATGCTGTCGTTCCGTTCATGGACGGTGAGGACCAGTCGAAGCCCTCTCGTGGTGGAACGAAGCTCCTCCAAGCCGTTGCCAACCCGGAAGAACCCGCCATTGAGAGTCTTCGAAGCTTCAGAACCGCGTTGCAATTCGCGATGCTTGAATCGAACAATAATCTCGTTTTGTTGACCGGTTCGGCGCCGGGAGTGGGAAAGTCATTTATCTCGGCAAATCTCGCCGCGGTACTTGCATCAGGAGGAAAGCGCGTCTTGCTGATCGACTGCGATTTGCGAGCGGGCCGGCTTCATCAATACTTCGGAGGTTCTCGCGCCCCCGGTTTCTCTGATCTCATTGCAGGTAGGCTCGAAGCACAGCAGGTCATTAGAAAAGAGGTGGCGGGTGACTTCGATTTTGTTTCAACAGGAACGTTTCCACCGAATCCGGCGGAACTGCTGCTTTCTGAACGGCTGAAGACCGTGCTAGGTACGTTCTCTAAGCAATATGACATCGTGCTGATCGACTCGGCCCCTATTTTGGCTGTGGCCGACACCATCAACGTCGCATCTGTGGTTGGAACGACCTTCCTGGTCGCTCGCGCCGGGAAAACACGGGTTGGCGAACTCGTCGAGTGCAGAAAGCGGCTCGCTCAAAACGGTGTGCAAGTAAGAGGATCCATCTTGAATGGTATGCGCTCCCGAACCGGACGTTATGGTTATGGCGACAAATATGGGATGTATCGCTACACCACCTATAAATATGGGCCGAGAAACGGCGACTAAAGGAAGCAAGGATGTTAGGGCGATTGGTGAACATGTCGCTGAGGGGAGCAACGTTGAGCAGTCGCTTTGTTCTACTGTTCTTCCTCGCGCGATTTATGAAGCCCGAAGACGTGGGCGAGTACGGACTCGTATGCGCGACGATCGGATATGCGATGTTCGTCCTTGGGCTCGATTTCTATACCTATAGCACTCGCGAGCTGATTGCCAGCGAACGCGGGCGTTGGCCACGGCTGTTGAAGGATCAAGCGGCATTCTTGTTGGTGTGTTATGCGATGACGCTCCCGGCTATTCTCCTCGTGATCGAGTTAACAGGGGCAATCCCTTGGTCAGCCGTTGGGTGGTTTCTCGTGCTATTGATTCTGGAGCATCTTAGTCAGGAGTTCAATCGGTTGCTGATCGCCATGTCGCGCCCCCTCTTAGCGAGCGTTGTGCTCTTCGTGCGAAGCGGCGCGTGGTGCATTGTATTTCTGATCGCAATGATCGCCGTCCCGGAGGTGCGTACGCTAGGCTGGTTATTTGCCTCGTGGACCTGTGGAACAGCGGTGGCAGTCGGTATTGCGTTGTTCACGCTGGCTCGCCTCGACTGGCCGTCCGTCGGAAAGGGTGTGGACTGGCCATGGATCAGGCGCGGTTTGAAGGTGGCGCTCCCGCTACTCGTGGCCACCTTGGCGCTGCGCGTACTTTTCACCGCTGATCGATATCTCGAGCGCTTCGTCGCTGGCGACGAATTGCTTGGGGTATATACGTTCTACGTCGGAGTCGCGGGCGCACTAATGGGATTTCTCGATGCAGCCGTGTTTTCCTTCTTATCGCCGCGATTGATCGCAGTAGTGCGCAGAGGCGACATAGAAGATACGGCACGTGCTTTCAATCAGTTTCGGGACGCTACTGTCAGATGGCTGGTAGGACTTGCCACTCTTTGCGCGATCGCGATTGAACCAGTGCTCGCGCTCATCGGAAAGCCGATCTATATGGCCCATTTGCAGATGTTCTATTTGACGCTGGCGGGGTCATGCTTGTTTTGCCTGAGTATGGTGCCGCACTACGGACTCTACGCTCACAGAGAGGACGCCGCCATCATCGCAGTCAACTTTCTGGGCGGCGCAACGTTTCTTGCGGCGTTTTTCGTATTCGCTAGCGTGTTGCACGAGCTCGCGGTTCCGGTCGCATTAATCTGCGCGTTTGCGTTTGTTTGCGTTGGGAAGTTCGTTATGTATCGAAGGCTTTGCGCCGTTCGGCTAGCCGAAGCCTAGGTGCTCAACTCTCTCCATTAACCGCCGACGTTCTCTGTCGAAAGCGTGTTGAGTCATGGACACGGTCGGAACTAGTCTCCCAAAATACGTATTCATATGAATCTTTTGATCTGCTATACGCCTCTGCACGTGTTGATTGCGGAGCGGCTCGTCGCGCTTGGAGAACTTGGAGAATTCTATCTTCTATACATCTGCTTCAATGACTCCGATCGACACGATTTCTATTTCCGTAGGTTGGCGGAAAGTGCCACCTATGGCGGTGAGTTGTTGCGACTTCCTCACGACTGGCGCGATCCGTTCGTCATCGCGAGATGGCGCGTTAGGCAGATGCCGCTGAAGCCCCGCACGCTGTTCTGCGGAAATATTAAGCATGCGCATTCACGATGGGCGGCATACCTATTCGGAATCAAACAGTTCAAGACGTTTGACGACGGCAGCGGAAACATCGCCTCTTCCGGATATTTTTACGATATGAGCGAATCCGCGGCCGGAAAAACATTGTTTTCGACCCTGGCGCCACGTTATCTTTATCGCAACGTTATTCGGAAAATTGATGTTCACTTCTCCATCTATGAAGAGCCGAACGTCTACTCGAAATTCGCGAGGCAAACCAGGCGGATCCCTCTGCTCATCAATCAACGATTCTCCAGGGAGCCGGGCGAGGGGAAGGTGACGGTGTATGTAGGACACGCCCTGGTAGAGGATGCTTTAAAGAGTCGCGAGGAAGGCGAACGTCTCGACCGAGCCGTTTTCCGTAAGTACGGCGTGGACCATTTTCTACCTCACCCGCGGAGCGCGAACTTGTCGTTTTATGCTCCGCTACGCGACGTTGCCGAAACAACACCATTGGTCGCGGAAGAATTCGTTCTCGGATTGCTGGAGCAGTATGCGAATGTTCGGGTAATCGGCTTCAAAAGCAGCGCCTTGCTCAACCTCGCATTCGTTCCGGGCGTGGACGTTATCAATCTGAACGCCAACGACGCCGTCGAGCAAGCCAGCTCCTTGAGCATCGCTATGCAGGCAAGAAAAATAAGAACTGTGACCGAATCAGAGCTTCTATCGGACTATGAGAAGACGGACGCTTAACGCCATTTTGTTGGCTGGGGTGACGACCAGCATCGTCAATGTCGACGGCTTCCTTGCGCTGTCTCGCGGACTCACGGTTGCCGGTGAGTTTAATCCGCAGGTTGCGATGGTCGTCTTCACAATCGTCGCTACGATTTTCGCCTTCAGGGCACGTGCGCCGATTTGGCTGCTTGGTGTAATTGGATTCGCTTTGGTTCTGATGATGGTGCTGGCCGGAATCGCGGACAACGAACCTCAGAAAATGTTTCGGGATTTCATTTATTTAACACTACTTGCGCTCTCTTTTTTGATTTTTCGCCAGGACTTGAAGGGCCAGAAGATTGACGGAACCACGTTCGCCATGTATCTGGCGCTTTTCAGTTTGCTCGTCTTCCCAGTGCTAGGAGTGGCCGGCGGTCTCGAAGGATACGACGGAAGATTTCCGGGATTCTCCACGTCGCCACCCATCTTTGCGAATAGCGTGCTTCTTGCATATCTAATTGTTCGGAATGCAAGAGTTGGTGATCTTTGGACAGCCCTTTTTTGCGCTCTTTCTGTCGGCTGTATCGTTTTATCCGGAACTCGAAGCCCGTTAGCGACCCTTGCTGTCTATGAGATGTTGCTCTTGGTGTCGGGGCAAACAGTTTCGCGAGGCCGTACCGCATATTTCGTCATTCTCGCCCTCGGTGCAGCGGCGTTAGCTCTGGTTGCGGCAGATATATACGATTCTAGCGGATCGGGCGATGCGAGCACGTCGCGGATATTTGCGCAGAAAGGAGCGGATGGCGGTTCCCTCGAAACTCGTTCTGGATGGTATTTGACCATTCTCCTCGGATTGCGGAACAACTTTTTTTTGGGGGGATTTGGCGCGGGCGCGGCGGAGCGTTTGACCGGCTATATCACGCATTTTGACTTGCTTCGCTACTGGTACGACTATTCAATATTCTTCCTGCTGCTGTTTGTCTATCTCATCTACAAGGCGCACAGGTGCTCCGATGCTCCAAGCGATATGCATACCCGGTGGTACAGCTTACTTATTGGCCCATTCGTTATTTTGAATTCAACGCTTCTATCGATGCATAACATGTTTCAGGTACCGGGAATGATCCTGCTTTTCGCCGCATACTTGAACTGCTCGACGATGAGACACCGGGGGGCATGTGAAGCCAAATAAGGCTGCCGTGCACCTGAACGCGCTTAGAAGAAATAGTAGGAAGATTGCCGAGGGACCAAGCGACGTTCTGTCAGCGCGTTTGTGTACCTTCCTCAATCCCTATTCTTATTTTCTGCTACGGTCTCATGGGTCGGTTCTGGAGAAGTTTGACGTAATCGGAGTTGATGGTTTCTCACTTTGCGTGATATTGCGCTGGATGGGGGTATGTAATACGCCTAGATTGAGCTTCGATATGACGTCCATCGCAAGGGACGTGCTTCGTCACGCCGAAAGGAAGGGCAAAAGTGTCTTTCTCGTGGGCACGACTCGAGATCACCTCGATGTGGCTACAAAAAGCATTTTGGAAAGATTCCCGCAGCTTAAGTTTTGTGGCACACATCACGGCTACTTTAACCAGGAAGAGGAGCAGTCACTTATTGATTCAATTATCAAGACTCGTGCGGACATCGTGATTTGCGGTATGGGCGCCATAAAGCAGGAGCGATTTCTTGCGGCATTGGCGGGACGTGGTTGGGACGGGCAGGGATATTCGTGTGGAGGGTTCATTCATCAAATTGCGAAGGGCGGCCTTGAATACTACCCCTCCTGGATCAATCGATGGAATTTGCGGTGGCTGTTTCGAATTTTCGATGAACCTAGGCTTCTTAAACGATATTTTCTTTTATATCCAATCGCAATGCTGATATTAATGAAGGACGCTGCTGGCTTGCGAGTTAGTCGAAGGTCAGAGAATTCTTGACACATGAACCGGCGAAATTTCAATAAAGCGTTCATATCGGTCCTAACAGGGTTGAGCTTCTGCGAGACGGCGAAAGCTGCGTCTCGCATGCAGGATCATGTGGTTCTGGACTCGAGAGGACCGTTAGAAGCTGCAGATCTGCAGCGGGCATTTCATAACGCCGTATCGCGGGGTCAAAAGACTTTAACGGTCTCAAATGACGTCACCCTGTGGGAATCGCTTGCTCTTCCGTCCGGAATTGAACTGATCTTCCTCGGTACCGTTTACAACCGCTGTCGTGACGTCGCCTTGTTACTGGAAGGCGTAACTCGTACGCGAGTTCGGTTCACGAGGCTCGTTGGAGACGGAATGAATGATCGACAGTCCGGAATTGCGGTGCGTAATAGCAGCGATTGCGAAATTGAGGGCGTTTCTATATCGGCAACGCGAAACAAGGGCGTCGAAATCTCGTGCTCCGGAGAAAACACGTCACAGAGAAACGCTGTTTCGATAGGGTACGTTAGCGGATCCGTTGGTCCTGATGGCGCGGGAATCTCCATCTTCGGACGGTCGTGCACTCGCACGATTATCAAAGGGGGCCAGTATTGCGGAAATCGAATTGGCATCACGATCAATGGTGGACAGGACAATCTTATCGCAAAGGCGACGTGCAACGATAACCACGAAGCGGGAGTTATGATCGACGGAATTGTCTCGCGAACTGGCGATGGCGGTCGGTGCAATTCGCTAAGATCAATCACGTGTAATGGAAACGGAACGCACCATGACGGATATGGCGGGCTCTATCTCGGAAATGGAGCCTCGTCGAACGTAATCGTAGACCTTCGAGCGGAAGAAAACATCGGTTCTGGCTGCCGAATGAGTGGTGGTGACGGATTTGCGAACCGAAGTAACGTGTTCGCTCGGCTTAGCTTGGGAAAGAATCGCAACGGGGGCTTCGTAGCCTCGTCCTCACCGGAAACGGTCATCTTGGACTCGGAAGCGAGTTCTAACGAGGGGCCCGGCATACACTTTTTCAGAAGCGATCGCTCTCGGCTGTCAGGTCGTTCGATTGCAAATAGCGCCGATGGCCTACTCATTCAATCTGCGGACGTCGATGTGACGAGTTTTGAAGCGGAAGATAACGGGGGATTCGGTATAAGAATAGCTGACGGCGGCAGCAAATCGCCTGGCGCTTCCGTGAAGAGATATGTGAGTAGGAGCAACAGACGAGGAAGTCAGAGTTGGACCGACTGATGTTTTTACGAGCGGGTCAGTCGACGATGATCTGCTGAAAAAGGGAACGAAAAAAATAATAATTGGCTACTTTGGATATAGACAGAATGAATACGTGTGAAATGACGCTGGGGCGCGGCGTAAGGCAGTGTGCATCATCGATCGCGGTAATTCCGGCGCGTGGCGGCTCGAAGGGGGTTCCTCGTAAGAATCTTAGGCCGCTCTTCGGAATGCCGTTGATTTACTACGCTATTCGGGCATGTATTGATTCGGAAGCGTTCGAAGAAGTGGTCGTAACCACTGACGACGAAGAGATTGGCTTGATCGCTGAACGATTCGGCGCGCGGGTTATCATGCGCCCCCATGGGCTTGGGCAGGATTCTGTAACGTTGGATCCCGTCATTGAGCATGCTGTGGACGTTGTCGAACGGATGCTGGAAAAGCGATTCGACATCGTTATGACCGTACAGCCCACCTCGCCGTTGGTCAATTCCGACGATATTAGGAACTCGCTCAGCAAATTTGACGCGTCGGGCGACGTAGATAGCGTGCTTTCGGTGGTCGATGATCGACATCTGTGCTGGACGCGTGACGCCGGGTTCGCTATTCCAAAATATCAACGACGAGTCAATCGTCAGCAGTTACCTGAAAGCTACAAGGAGACCGGGGCTGTCATCGCCTGCAGACGTAACGTACTGAAGTCTGGAAGCCGGATCGGAAAGCGTGTCGAACTTGCGGTACTGCCGCCGGAGCGCAGCATTGATATCGACTCGGATCTTGATTTCTTTATTTGCGAAGCCATTCTCGCGCGCAAAACGGTGGTCTTTCCAATAGTCGGACGCAAAGAACTCGGGCTTGGTCATGCCTATCGTGCAGTTATGATCGCCAGCGAGTTCGTCGGCCATGAAATAGTATTTGTCTGCGAAAATCGAGATGAGTTGGCCGCAGAGGTCATAAGAGAGCGCAACTACAGAGTCGTCGTTGCGGCTGATGGCGGTCTGCAAAGAGCCGTTCTTGACCTGAGCCCGGATTTGGTCGTGAACGACATTCTGAATACTTCAGCCGCGTACATAAAGGCGCTGAAGGAGGCGGGGGCGGCGGTTGTCAATTTCGAAGACTTGGGTGAAGGGGCTTTGCACGCGGATGTCGTTGTTAATGCGTTGTATCCCCATCAGGATGCTTCGCCAAAACACCTTATTGGTGAGCAATATTTCTGCCTTCGCGATGAGTTCATCCACCTTCCGTCGAAAAAAATATCCGATGAAGTGAGAAGGATCCTCATAACATTTGGGGGCGTTGACGAAAATGACCTGACCTCGCGGCTCCTGACTCTTTGCGCTCCGTTTGTTAGAGAGAGAGATATCCAGGTTGACATTGTCGCTGGGCCCGGTTACTGCCATGGAGAAGCCCTTTCCGGCTTGATTGAACGTGAGTCGCTTCATAAGCACGTGAGATGGCTCACCAGTACTCGCAAGATTTCCGAGTTTATGTTAGCAGCGGACTTGGCTCTTACATCCGGTGGTCGCACCGTCCTCGAGTTGTCGGCGGTGGGCGTGCCGACAATGGTGATTTGTCAGAATGAACGCGAGACGACGCACACGTTCGCTTCGGACGCCAATGGCGTGGTCAATCTCGGCCTCCACTCGGAGGTTACGGACGACGTGATCACTGCGGCGATCGAATCCTTGATTGGCTCGGCCGACATCCGCCGCGTAATGGTCGACAAGATGACGACGGTCGACCTGACGAAAGGTAAGCACCGGGTAGTCTCAAGAATTTTTGCTTTGCTAAAAACTTTGGAGAAGCAGCATGCAAATCGATAACTTCAAGATTGGCCAATATCTCGATCCGTACATCATCGCTGAGATCGGTGTGAACCATGCCAACTCGATGGCTTTGGCGGAGCGAATGATCGACGAAGCCGCGGAGGCTGGTGCGCACGCCGCCAAATTTCAGACCTACAAGGCGGAACGACTTGCGTCGCGTTATAGCCCGGCATATTGGGACACGAGCAAGGAGCCTACGTCGAGCCAATTCGCGCTCTTTAAAAAATTCGACTCCTTTGGACCGCAGCAGTACAAGCAACTTGCAGATTATTGTGAACGGCGGGGAATTCACTTCCTGTCAACACCGTTTCACGACGAAGCCGTCGACGAATTGTGCCCCCTTGTCCCGGCATTTAAGATCGCTTCAGCGGATATCACCAACGTACCACTGCTTCGTAAAGTTGCCGAGACCGGAAAGCCGATCATTATGTCCACAGGAGCGTCCACAATTGCAGAAGTTGAGTTTGCTGTGACGACCCTGCGTCAGGCCGGTGCGGTTGACATTGCTCTGCTGCACTGTGTCTTGAATTACCCAACACCGCCGAATGACGCGCAGCTTTGGAACATCGCCGCATTGAAGAGAGCATTCCCGGACACGGAGGTGGGATATTCTGACCATGTGCCTCCATTGACAAGCATGCCGGCATTGGAGCTTGCGGCGCTGCAAGGGGCGGTGATCCTTGAAAAGCACTTCACGTACGATAAGTCGCTGGAAGGCAACGACCACTATCATGCAATGGACAAATCGGATCTTGCCAGTTTCACGGATCGGCTGTCGCTATTCAGAACACTCCAGGGCACCGTCGGAGCGGGGCTAGATAGTCAGCGAGCGGCCCGGCAACATGCCCGACGGAGCATCGTGGCGGATAAGGACCTCAAGGCGGGCCATGTCATTCGCGCGACTGACATAACGGTAAAGCGGCCCGCCCATGGCATCAGTCCGATATTCTGGGACGACGTGATCGGTGCGAAACTGAACCAGGACGTTTCCGAAGATCGGCCCTTGGCGTGGAGGAATCTGGAACGTTCGGCGGGGTGACAGTCTCCGAAGCGCAACGCCTGAAGGAACTGGCGCAGGAGAACAACAAGCTCAAGCGCCTGTTGTGGCCGAATCGATGCTCGACAACGCTGCGCTGAAGGACCTGCTGGCTCGAAAGTAGCAAACCCGCAGGCCAAGCGCGAAGCGGTCGAAATATTGATGACCGAACGCGCCATGGGTGTTATCCGGGCCTGCGGGCTGGTAGGGATTTCGCGCTCGCTGTTCCACGACGAATCACGCCGCCGAGTTGACGACGAAGCACTGACTGGCCGCATGATGGTCACCGCTGCTCAGAAGCACCGCTATGGCTATCGCCGGATTCACGTACTGTTTCAGCGGGATGGTTGCTTCTCCAACCACAAGCGCATCTGGCGCCTGTACAGCAAGGCAGGACTGAGCGTGCGCAAGCGGCGACGCAAGCGTATTGCGGCTGTCGAGCGTACGCCGCTGCCGTTACCAACAGGCACAAATCAGAGTTGGTACCCGTCGGCAACGCGCCATATTGCTGACACGCACGCGGGCCTCGTCGAACATCGGCAATGGCCGAAGTGCCAGCGCCCATCATCAGTAGATGAAGAGCGTCGTCGGATTCGCACCGGTTCGCATGAGGAGGAACAGAAAGACAGCCGCGCCGATCACCGAGAAGATCATGACCGGCTTTCTGCCAAGTCGGTCGGATAGAGCGGGCATCACGAGTGTGCCGATTGTGCCGCCGAAGCCGATCGCAGAAAGCACGTAGCCCATCTGCTGCATGCTCAGGTGCAGATAATCGATCAGGTAACTCGGGAACAGTGCGCTCAGCACGACGAGGCACGTCAGCCAGCACAGCATGCCGACGATATTCAACGGAATGTTGCGGTAGCGAAAGACATCGGTCCACTTGTGGGCGTAAAGATCGTCCGTCGCCGTGTGCAATGCGGCAGCCGTCGGTCGAGTATTACGCAGCACTCTGAACATCAGATAAGCCACCAATAAACCCGGAATCGACACGACCGCGAAAATCCAGTGCCACGGCAACACCTTGAGCAATTGCGTCACGAGAATCGGCGCGATGCCCAAGCCAAAAAGCGGCAGCGCCATCTGCTGAATGCCGATGTTGCGCCCGTGACGCGTCGGCCTGGATGCGTCCAGGGTCGCGATGATGCTCGCAGGCGTGTACGCACCTTCGGCAAAGCCCATTACCGCGCGGATCAGGATCAGCGAGCCGACGCCGGTAGCAAGACCACTCAATCCCGCTAACAGCGAGAACACGACGATGGCTGGAATGATCACCTTGCGGTGACCGATGCGGTCGGAGAGGTTGCCCATGAATATCGCGGAGATTCCCCATGCGACGGCGAGCGCCCCGGTAATGTGCCCGAGGTCCTGATAGTCGAGGTGCAGCTCCGCCATCATGACGGGAAAGAGCGGCATGATCATGAACCGATCGATGCCTACCAGTCCAAAGCCGAGGGACAGCAAGGCCACGGCTTTCCACTCATAAGCCGTATCCCATCTGAATCCGTTGTTGTGTTCCATGTTTGCCATCTCCAATCGATAAGCGGCGTCTTTTAAACGCGACGATCCAATGTGCGCGAGGGATTCGCGCACGCTTCGAGAAGGGAATACGTGTCAGAAAGAGGTCTGCAGGCCGAGGCGGCCGATGACCTGATGCGTCGTGCTCGATTGAGCCGTACCGTTGATCCAGGCGTTGTGTCCGCCTTCGACATCGCCACCGGTCCACTGGCAGACCGCTTCGGCGTAGAGCGTCGTGCGTTTGGAGAGAAGATACTGCGCTGCGCCCGTGACCTGCTGCGCCCTGTTATGACTGAGCTGCGCGTTGCCCTTCATGTACTGATAGTTCGCGCCGAACCTGATGTCCGGCATGAACGTGTACAGCGCTCCGACCTGAACCGCCTGCACGACGCCGCCCGTCAGCGTATTGCGCGTGTTCGTGTATAGCGCGTTGAGAAACACGCCGCCGATGGTCTGACTGACTCCGCCTCCGAAATTGCGGATTCCGTCGTGACCGTCGTTCAGCGCCGCGTACTTCGTTTCGTTGTAAGCGGCCGCGATACCGAAACCGCCGATCGCATAGTTCATGCCGAAACCGATCGTGTTGTTCGCGGAAAACGAGCCTGGCGTATTGCCGAAGCCGTACATCGCGCCGAGTCTCAAACCTGCGAGGGTGGCCGACACGATCTTGACCGAATTCGACACCCGCGACGTACCGCCGGTCTGATCGAAGTCGAACGAGCCGGTCGGATTCTGCGGAATGCCGAGCGCGGCGAACGGCCCCTGTCGCATGTTGTAAAGGCCGCCATAGGTGAAGGCGCCATCCAGTTTCGCGGGCGGGAAGAAGAGGAAGTCGGCCATCAGGTTGTATTGCTGGCCGAACGTAATGCGCCCGACATCGTCCTTCGACAAGCCGACGAAAGCCTGCCGGTTGAAGTCGGCGTTGGGTCCCGGGATTCCGGCGCCGCTGTTCACCGAGAACTGCGACGCAAGCTCGAACAAGGTCCTGTAGCCTCCGCCCAGATCTTCGACGCCACGAATGCCCCAGATGCTTGGCGTCCAGATCGAGTCGTCGGCTTTGAAGTTGTGACTGCCGTTTTCGTTGCTCACATAGCTCACGCCGACGTCGAGAATGCCGAACAGCGTCACGCTGCTTTGCGCTCGAGCGTGCGTGGCGAGTGCGCATGCCGCGACCAGCGCCAAAAGTGTCTTCCTCATGTTTCCCTCCAGCGATTTTTATTGTTCGAGTTCAGGAAACGGCCGCATCGATGGATTCGGCAAGCGCAAGCCGCGATACGAGATCGCTCAGCAACGACGGCAGATCCTGAAGCGTCGTCACTCCGCCGAAGATGTAGAAGTCGGGCCGCACGACGATGGCTTTGACGTCGTGCTCATCGAAGAACTGCTGATACTTGCCGCTGACGTCGAGCAGCACGCGATCCTTGACGGCTTTGCCCGCGTCGGTCGTGATGCCGATCGAATGCCCGCCGATGGCAGCGAGAGCCGCCTTGTCCCGCTCGTCGAGATACTGGTTCGGATGCGCATCGAGTGCGATCACGTGAAAGCCGTTGGGCATCGCCTCGTCGTAGCGGGATGCTTCGCCGAGGTTCCTGACCTGGCCGTGTACGCTCAGCAGTCCGGCGACGCCCTCGCAGGCGAACGCGGGGTCATTGCAGATCATGCCTTCGGTCAGGCCGGGGAACGGCGCAAGCGCAGGCACTTCGCCGGCGAGATACGCTTCGTCGCGTCGAGCCGCCTCTTCCTTATCGGAGATGCAAACGACCTGTCCCATCGCGATGGATGCGTCGATCACCGCACGCACTTGCGGGCGACGCTCGGGCGTATAGCTTTCGAGCAGACGGTCCGATGAAATGCCCTTGAGGATCAGATCGAAACGCCAGGCGAGATTCCATGCGTCCCGGATGCCGGAGCACATGCCCTGGCCCATGAACGGCGGCATCTGATGGGCCGCGTCGCCCGCGAGCACCACGCGCCCGCTATGCCAGTTTCTCGCGATCAGCGAACGAAACTTGTAGACGGCATGGCGCACGAGCGTCGCGTTCTCCGGCGTGACCCACGGCGACAGCAGCTCCCACACTTTCTCCGGCTTTTGCAGGTCTTCGATCGACTCGTGCGGCAGGCGCATGAACTCCCAGCGACGCAGGCCCGGGCCGCCCGGCACCATCGTCGTCGGGCGGGCAGGGTTGCACCACTGCCCGATGTCGGGCACGTCGAGCTTCACGCCGTCGTTGGGCTTCAGATCGATGACGAGCCAGTCTTCCTGGAAACCGAGATCGTCGAACTCGATGTGCTGCGACTTGCGCACGAAGCTGTTCGCGCCGTCGGCCCCGACGACGTAGCGGGCGCGCACGGTCTGGGTCTCGCCGGTCGGCTCCCAGTTCGCGCCGTTCATGACGCCGCGACGCAGGGTCAGTTCGCAGCAGTCGGACAACTGTCGCAGTGCGGTGGCTTCCCAGCCTTGTTGTACCGAGACATTCGCCAGCGACTTCGCCTTGTTGTCGAGCAGCGCTTCGAGCGACGGCTGATTGAAGAGGTAGCCCACCGGGCCATCGCTGATCGATTCCGCCGACCAGTCGATCTCGACGAGCGTCTTCCAGTCCGCGTTGAACCACTGATATTTCGCCGACGGCTGCGAGATGCGCTCGACGTCCTCTCCGATATCCATCGCATGAAAGATGCGGCGGATCTCGTGGTCGTGAAAAACGGCGCGCGGAAGCGGATACAGCGAAGGCCAGCGATCGAAGACCGCAACGTCATAGCCGCGTTCTCCGAGCAATATCGAAAGAGATTGCCCGACCGGTCCGTATCCGACAATCGCGACGTCGAGAATGTTTTGATCTGTCATTTCAGTTCACCTGCTTAAAAAAGAGCGAGTTGTGCCCTGACGCCGGATGAACCGGCAGTCATCGAATCGATGCAAAGGGTATGAAGCGGTCAGTCTTTGAAAGCGACGCCGGCTTCGGTGTTATGGATGAAGTCGTCGGGGACCGACGGGCCCCACAGATAGAGCGAGTCTTCCGGCGCGAAGTCGCCGGCGGGCCACGTCTTGCCTGCGGACACGAAATCGATGTCGGCGGAGTACTCGCAGAACGAACCCCACGGGTCTTGCACGTAGTGGAAGTAGTTCGAGCCCAGCACGTGCCTGCCTGTGCCCCAGCCCTTAGTGAAACCGGCGGCGGCCATCTGCGACGCCCCCTGGCCCACGAGATTCACGTTATCGACGTCCCACGCCGCGTGATGCCAGCCGCGCGCGCTGCTCTTGGCGAACGCGACCAAATGATGGTCGCTGCCGTGCGGCGCATGCGTGAACGCGATGATGTCGAGCGACTTGTCCGACAAACGCAGGCCGAGCGCCTTGCCGTAAAAGTCGAGCGCACCGAGGACGTCGGGCGAGAACAGCAACACGTGAGAAAGACGTCGCGGACGCACGGTCTTCGCTTCCGAGCGCATGTGCGCGCCGCGCTCATCCGCGTTGCTCGATTCAACGACGCACGGCGTCTTGTCGAATGGCGTCGTCTTCGGGCCGATCTTGACCTGGATCAGATTGCCGTCAGGATCGCGGAACCAGAAGCCTCGATCGGGTGAGGCAACCAGGTCCGCACCTGCCGCCACCACCTGATTGCGGATCGCCGCGAAGTCCTCTTCGAAGCAGTTGAAACTGAGATATGCGAGTGACTTTCCCGATGCGGGAAGGATGCGCGCCCAGCGATGGCCATCGGCTGCGCGCAATTCGAGTTCGGCTGTGTTCGCCGCCACATCGAGACCGAACGCGCTGAAGAAGCGCTCGGCGTCGGCGAGCGAGGGAACGTTGAGCGCGAAGTGATCGATCGAGTGAACACTCGCGCATGCGGATGCTACGGCAGGGTCGCTCATGACCGTGTCTCCATGTTCGATGAACGCCGGCTCTGCGACCGGCTCCGCGGATAAGGAATCAGTGCGCTGCTTCGTCGGCGATGACATTGCGCAGGGTGCCGATCTTCTCGACCGACACTTCGCACACGTCGCCTGCTTTCATCAGAAGCCGCGGCGTGCGGGCCCAGCCGATGCCCGATGGCGTGCCGGATACGATCACGTCGCCCGGTTCGAGCGTGATGGCCTCGCTGATCACGCTGATGAGCGTCGCGACATCGAAGACCATGTCGCTGGTGCTCGCCGACTGAACCACTTCGCCGTTCACGCGTGTTTCCAGCAGCAGACCTTTCGCGCCCGCGGGCAATTCGTCGGCGGTCACGAGGTCGGGACCGAACGCGCCCGTGCCATCGAAGTTCTTGCCGACGGTCCACTGCGGCGTCTTGAACTGATACTCGCGCACGGAGCCGTCGTTGAAGAGCGCATAGCCTGCGACGTGCGAGAGCGCGTCTTCCGTCGCAATGTGACGGCCGCCCGTGCCCAGCACGACCGCGACCTCGCCTTCGTAGTCGAGCCCTTCGCAATCGGTCACGCCCGGGCGAATCATCGGCTGCTCGTGCGCGACGAGACTGGTGTTGACGCGCAGGAAAAGCGTCGGGTAATCGGGTTGTTCGTACTTGCTTTCCTTCGTGTGATCGGCGTAGTTCAGACCCACGCACACGATCTTCGGCGGCTTTTGCAGCGGCGGAAGAAACTTCAGGCCGGCGGCCGGCACTTTGTCTTCCGTCGCGTGGGTCTTCGCGTACTCATCGAGACGGACGCCGCGAGCGAGAAGCGACTCCAGCGGCTCGTCGCCGATCACGCGCACATGATCTCCATCGCGAACGCCGAGGGTTGCCTTGCCATTCTTTTCGAAACTGATGAACCGCATATTTGTCTCCTGTTCACCCGAGGCAGCCGCCCCGGGGTTGTGTGATTCTCGAATTGACGAATTTGTCATTTTCAATTCTAAGCAAAATGACGATATCGTCAATATGAATCGGCATAGGACAAACCCGCAGGCCGCATGCGCTGCTAAAATCAAGCCAGATCAAAGGGATAGTCAATGGAAGCGACAGATTCGATCGAGAATCATCGAACCCGCGTGGGCGCATTGCGGCGCGAGAAGACACGCATTCGTCTGATCGAAAGCGCGCTGGGCGTTTTTGCGGAGAAGGGTGCGGACGCGCCGACGATCGACGATTTCATCGCTGCGGCGGGCGTCGCGCGCGGGACGTTCTACAACTACTTCCGCACGACGGCGGAATTGCTGTCGGCGGTGGCAGGCGAAAGCAGTGACGAAGTGCTCGCGGTGATCGACCCGCTGGTGCGCGCCATCGACGATCCGGCGCAGCGCGTGGTGGTGGGTTCGCGCCTCTACATGGGCATGGCCGCACGCTATCCGCTGTGGGGCGCGTTCATCACGCGCGTGGGCACGAAACGGGGTTCGCGAGGCCGCTTGCTCGACGAGTACCTCATCCGCGATCTGCAGATGGCTCTGGATGCGGGTCGATTCGACGTCGCGGACGTGGTCGTCGCGCGCGATATTGCGCTTGGCTCGATCATGTACGGCATCGACACGCTGCTATCTGACGACGCGCCTGTCGACTACGCCGAGCAGTCCATGTACGCGCTCATGCGCGCCTTCGGAATCGGAGCGAAGGAAGCGCGAAAATTGGCCTACGCGCCGATCGCTGATCCTCCGGCGCCTCGCGGCGCCATCTTTGAGCGGGTTGATGCATTGGCGGACGGAGGCGGCGATCTTCATCGTGACCCAACGAGTTAGGGCGCACGAAGAGTTCTAAAGCGTGCGTCGCGTCCTTTAAGAGAAAAAGAAGCCCAGTGGGAAGTCGCGGCGCAAGGAACGGCCGCACAGGCCCCTGGAAGGCGGTCGTTCGATTCGATGGCTGCAACGTCCCAATAAGGTCGAGTGCAGAAGTCCGGAGTGAAAAGCCGGAGGGTCGCCGAAAGCTGGCAGCAGCGAGCAGATAAACTTTAAACAACCAAACCTTTATTCGTCGCGGTGTGCATCATTGCGCGGGCGTGCTCGGTGCCGGCTTGCATCCTCAACCGGCGGAATGTATCGCGTCCCAAAGACGTAACATGCAAGCACACTTGCGGCGCCGACGCCTGTGGCGAGGAGCACTCCCTGTGCACCGTAAAGGCGGGCCAGTATAACGTTGCCGGCAATCTTGACGACGAAGCCCAGGACGGAAATGACGGATATCGTCCGGTAACGCCTCTCGCTCGCGAACAACTGGACCAGCACGCACATGCCGAAGTAGAACGGCACCTGCAATAGCCCAAAGCGAAACAGGTTCGTGACGGCGATGGTGTCCTTCGCCGTGAAAGCGCCCTTCTGAAAGAGCAGCTTGATGACGTATGGCGCGAGCGCGTACGCGATGCAGCCGCCGACGACTCCGACCGTCAGCATGACGCCCGACCATTTCAATGCGGTGCTACGCGCGCGGGCGTGGTCTCCTTGAAAAAGGATCTCCGAAAGTATTGGCAGTGTCGCGCGGCCGATAGCGAGCGCGCCCATGCTGAGGAGCAACGAGAGCAAGCGGTTCGCGTAACCGAGCGTGGCGATGGCGCCATCGCCCTGCTGCGCCATGAAGTATTGATCCACCGGGAGCCACAAGCCCGCGGCGACCGAACCGATCATGAGCGTGCCCATCGACCGCACAGTGTTCGGCCATTGATGCGCACGCGTCGAAACGCGCGGAATGGCGGACAATGCATCGGCGCGCCGCGCCAGCACTCTCAGCCACAAACCCTGAATCACGAAGCCGATCGACGTGCCCAGCACGAGCGGCATGATCGACTCATCGTTGCGCGCAGCCAGTACGAAAACCAGCAGGCCAATGGCCGGCACGCATTCGAGCAGGGTATTGATGTGCCGCCCCGAAGCCTGCAACCGTGACGACGAGATGCAGATCGTGAAGGTCAGAACGCCGGCAGGCGCCATCCCGATGATCATCTGCCGGACCGTTTCCCGGGTCGACCCCGCAAGATTCTTCGCGACGAGCTCGGCCATATATGGCCAAAAGAGAAAAAGCAACAGACACGAAGCAAGGCCGACGACGAGCCCCATGCCTTCGAGTTCGCCTAGAAATCCATTCTGCGCCGACTTGTCCTTGCGTAATGCGACGAGCGCGGGAACGAGCAGGACGCTCAACTGGTTCGTGATCATCGTCGGAAGCCATGTGACGAGCGTTAGCGCAAGCTGATAGGCGTCGACGACTCCGCTGATCCCATATCGATAGGCGATCGCCATTTCCTTCGATGCGCCTATGCATTTTCCCATCAGGACGAAGAAAAGGAGGACGACCGCGCTTCGTGCAATCCGTTTGTGGTCCTGATGAATGCCCCGAAAACGCTGTCTTACCGATTCGACCGCTGGGGTCAGCATTATGTGCCTCCGACACTGAAGCTTTTCGTCGAAAAGAATCGACGCCGGTACGTGCGCGTCTAGTTATAGTTGGACGACTCGGAAGCCAGCGGGATGGTCTGCCAGTGCTTCATTTCCCCAAGGCGAGGACAACCGCCGCGTCAATCTTTTTATCACACGCCCGTGCGGCGGGTTGTAACGCATTCTTACGCTCCCTTACATCATTTGATACGACAGGGTCCGTGGCTCGCGCTCGAAACTCGAGATGCTTTCACCTTCGCGTAACTCTGCAGGTCGTTTGCCAGCCCATGGGCATCTGCAGCGGACCGATACGACCGGAACATCGCAGAGCCGAGTCGTCGCGCTTGGCGTATCACGGCAACCACGCGTGGCGAGCTATGAGCCGGGAGAGAGGTCAGTATCGAAGCAGGGTGCGCGCCTGTACCTCGCGAGTGAAGAGCACGGAGAGCGCGATAGCGCGCTCGGTGTTTGTCACAGGATCCGGCTATCGTGCCAACTCATCGTTCCGGTTGCCTTCCGCTGCGCCAAGGCGGCTGCACGTTCAGGAAACCAGTCACTTCCTGAATTGCTGATTCCGCCATGCGCGAGGTGATGTGCCAAATCTCGCCGTGAACCATTGCGTGAAGGTTGACTGTCGGGGATAGCCAAGCAGCATCGCCACGCGCCCGATTGGAAAACGCCGATTGGTCAGGTAGCGAACTGCGAGCTCGCGGCGAACCTCGTCGACCAGATTCGAGAAGTTGGTACCGGCCATTCCGAGTTGGCGTTGCATTGTGCGTACGCTCAGATGAAGGTGGCTTGCAACCTGGTCCACGGCAGCTTGCTCAATGGGCAACAGCAGGTAGATGGTCTTGCGGACATCCAGGACGATCGAATGCGCCTCTGACAAGTTCAGCGGGCTGGCCAGGCTTTCCGCATACCTCACGAGTTCCGGGTCGGCATTCGGATTTGGCCGGTCGAGATCCTCGGCGGCGCACGCAATGCCATTGAAGTCGCTGTCGAACGCCACGGGGCATCCGAAGAAACGCCGGTGATAATTCACGCTGGCCGGCCCGGGATGGGCGAAGTAGACGCCTCGTGGTTGCCAGTGTTCTCCCAGGAGGGCGACACAGGTGCGGGCCAGAACCCCAATGGCAAGTTCCGTAGCCTGACGCGTCGGAATCCCTTGGTCGGCGATGATCTCTTCGCGGATCACGACCGTGCTTGCGCCCGCTTCCACGTAAATGGCCAGCGCTTCGTTGAGCAGGTGGCGATATTGAACCGCCGCCAGCAGTACTTCCCGCAGGGTGCGTTTGTGCGAGAGCATGAGTTCGAGCATGCCGAAATCCAATGGCTGGCGGGTGTCGGCCATCTCCAAACCGAACGTGGGGCACTGCGCATTCGACGCGGCACTTTCCAGCAGCTGGCAAACGGCTGTGATTGGAATGCGATGCTCGAGATTGGGCAGGACAGCGGCATCGAGCCCCACCTGCTTCAGCAGTTCCTGGGGCGCGAGACCGTGTCGCCGGGCCACCTGCAAGTAGCCGTTCAACGCTCTGGCACGGACCATCGGCTCTGCCACTTTGCGATCTCCTCGGCACATCAGCCGTGCACTTTAAAGCACTCGAGCGCGTGGTTGGTATTTTCCCTACTGGCGCCAAAACGAAAATAACTGGCGCCGTAACGAAAAAGTCTATCGCAAGGGCGGCCTACAGTGTAGCCATGCACCCAACGGCAAGCCGACATCGGTGCCCAACACCCAAGGAGCCCATTCCATGCAATTCCTCGACGATTCGCTTCACCCCGCAAACCAGCAGAAGGTTGTCATCACGGTCGCCCCTTACGCCCCGGAGTGGATGCCTGCCGATTTCCCGGAAGACATTGCAGTCACCATGGACGAGCAGATTCAAAAGGCCGTCGACTGCTATGAAGCCGGGGCGAGGGTGCTGCACCTGCACGTGCGCGAACTCGATGGCAAAGGCTCGAAGCGCCTGTCCAAGTTCAACGAATTGATCGCCGGCGTGCGCAAGGCAGTGCCCGACATGATCATCCAGGTCGGCGGCTCGATTTCTTTCGCACCGGAAGACGAAGGCCAGGCCGCGAAGTGGCTGTCCGACGACACCCGCCACATGCTCGCGGAACTGGACCCGAAACCGGACCAGGTGACGATCGCGATCAATACCACGCAGATGAACATCATGGAGTTGATGACGCCGGATGCCGTGGCAGGAACCTCGCTCGCCGAGCCGGCATTGCAGCAAGCCTATCGCGAGATGACTGTTCCGGCAGGCCCGGGTTGGGTTGAAGAGCACTTGCGGCGCCTGCAGGCTGCCGGTATCCAGCCGCACTTCCAGCTCGCGGGCGTTCACTCCTACGACACGATCGAACGCATGATCCGCCGCGGCATCTACAAAGGCCCGGTCAACCTGACCTGGATCGGCATCGCCGGCGGCGCCGACGGCCCCAATCCCTACAATTTCATGTACCTCCTGCAGCGTGCAGCCGACGGCGTCTGCGTCACTTCGGAGTCTCTTCTGCATAACGTGCTGCCGCTTAACATGATGTCGATGGCAATGGGATTCCATCCTCGCGTCGGGACGGAGGACACGCTGACCGATCAGCGCGGCAATCGCATGACGTCCGTGCAGCAAATCAAGCAGTGCGTGCGCGTTGCCCATGAGCTCGGCCGCGACATCGCCACCGGCAAGGAAGCCCGCGAAATCTACCGCATCGGTACCTGGTACGACAGTATCGACGAGACGCTGACCGCGAACGGCATGGCGCCCAACCGCCAGCCAGGCATCCGAGGCGTTCCGCTGCGCGCTGCCTGAGAGAACGATCGCACGTCGAGACTCCAGTGCCCTGGTTGCTTCGCCATCCTTATGAAGTAACGACTTTTCCGGTTTCGTTGTGAGACTGCCAGACAGAAAGAGGTTCTCCATGAAAGAGCCTCGCCTCGGAGACATCAATCATGAACTTACACTCCGCCGCGCCGCGCTCGGACGACCGCGACGGCTATCTTGTCAGTCGGCGTCAGGCCTGGTTCGCCTTCGCGATGACCTTCGCACTTATGTTGTTCGATTACATCGACCGTCAGGTCATCGTGTCCTTGTTTCCGCACCTGAAGGCCGCCTGGGGTCTGTCGGACATGCAGCTTGGCAGCCTTGTGTCGATCATCTCGATCGTCGTGGCGGCTGGCGGCCTTCCTGTCGCGCTGATGGCTGACCGCGTCAGCCGGGTCAAGAGCATCTTTGTGATGGCGACGGTCTGGAGCCTGGCGACGATCTCCTGCATGTTCGCGCGCAACTTCGGACAGCTCTTCGCAGCGCGCGCCATCGTCGGGCTTGGCGAGACCGGCTATGGCTCGGTGGGCGGCGCCCTGATTGCCAGCCTGTTTCCGAAGCGACTGCGTACCACACTGCTTGGCGCCTTTTTTGCGGCGGCCTCGCTCGGTTCCGTGCTTGGCGTAATGCTGGGTGGCGTTGTCGCGGCCCATTGGGGATGGAAGGCGGCATTCGGTGTCGTCGGCGTTCCGGGCCTGCTCCTGGCTTTCCTGTACCTGCTTGTGCCGGACTATAAGACTGTGGAACTCGCCCCGCGCGTTGGCCACGCACGGCACTCCGTGCGGAGCTTTGCGAGGCAAATCGTCTCGACACTGGCCGGTTCGCCCACGGTGTGGTGGACCTGCTTAGGCGCCGCGCTTCAACTCGTCGTCGTGTCGATGATCTGGTCGTGGCTTCCGAGCTATTTCCACCGTTATCACGGCGCTGCCTCGGATCACGCCGGCATGCTGGCCGCGGTGATTGTGCTGTGCGGCGCGGTGGGCTCGGTCATCTGGGGCGTGATAGCGGACCGACTCGCCGTTCGCCGGCCGCGCAACAAACTGGTGATGATGGCCATCCTGTGCACGGCCACGTTGCTGGTCTTCGTGACGGCCTTTGGCTGCACGATGTCCGCGAACCTGCAGTTCCTGCTGATCGCCCTGGGTGGTTTCCTGATGATGTGCACGGTGGCGCCCACCGCCACCGTGGTGCTCAACGTGATTCATCCGGGTGTCCGGTCCACTGGCGCCGCCATTCTGGCGCTGTTCCAGAATCTCTTCGGCTTGGCTGTCGGTCCCTTTGTAGGTGGCCTGCTGTCCGATGCCTTTGGCCTGCAGGTGGCGCTCGCCGTCATGCCCGCTTTCGGTTTGTTCGCTGCCCTGTGTTTCCTGCTGGCCACGCGTACCTACGAATCGGAACTGGCGAAGGTGGAGCATATCCGCCTGGATGTCGCGACCTCATCGACGTCCCCGATGACGGTATCGGCCTGAGCCGCGCAACCATGTTCCTTGACTGTAAAGAAACCCTTATCGGTAGCCAAGCAATGAGCATTTCCATGAGTCCGACCCTGAACGTTGATGCACTGACGCCTGCCTGGTCGCCGTCTGCAGACGTCATCGACCACGCCCGCGTCACGCAATTCATGCGGTGGCTCGAAGCAGAGCGCGGCCTGTCATTCGCAAACTACGACGCCTTGTGGCAGTGGTCCGTCGACGAGATCGACGCCTTCTGGCTGGCGCTGTGGGATTGGGCGGGCATCCCGTCGATCCGGAAGCCAAGCGTCGCACTGGCTGACGCCACCATGCCGGGCGCTGCGTGGTTCCCGGGCGTGCAGATGAATTACGTCGAACAGGTGTTTCGACACGCCGCAGCGGGCCGGCCCGCAATTGTCTACCGCGACGAGGCGGGAGAGGCGGGAGAAATCAGCTGGGCCGAACTGGAACGGCAGGTTGCGGGCCTGGCTTCCTCCTTGCGCGGCATGGGTGTAGTTCGGGGCGACAGGGTTGCCGCGTACCTGTCCAATACCCCGCACGCGATCGTTGCGTTTCTCGCCGTGGCCAGCATCGGTGCCATCTGGTCGGCTTGTGCGCCCGATATGGGGGACTTGGCGGTGCTGGATCGCTTCCGCCAGATCGAGCCCAAGGTCTTGATCGCCGTCGACGGCTATCGGTATGGCGGCAGGGAATTCGATCGTCGACCGGTACTGCGCACGCTGCTTGAGCAGTTGACGAGCGTCGAGCATGTCGTCGTCGTTCCGACGCTGCGTGGCCAGGACGATCACCACGGACTTTCCAACGTGGTGACGTGGGCCGAAGCGATTTCCAAGCACGCGCTGCCGCTTAACGTCGAGCACGTGCCATTCGACCATCCGTTGTGGATTGTCTACTCCTCAGGGACGACCGGCCTGCCGAAGCCCATCGTTCACTCGCAGGGCGGCATCGTGCTCGAGCACGTCAAGCTCACCACGCTCCATCTGGATCTGCATGCCGGCGACCGCTTTTTCTGGCAGGCCAGTACCGGCTGGATCATGTGGAACCTGCAGGTCGGCGGATTGCTCGCAGGCGCGACTGTGTGCCTGTTCGACGGCAATCCGGGCTATCCCGACATGAATGCGCTGTGGCGATTCATCGGTGAGGCGGAGGTGAATGTCTTCGGTGCGGGCGCGGCGTACTTCCAGGCTTGTGAAAAGTCCGCCATCGAGCCGCGCAACGTGGCCAATCTGTCCCAACTGCGCGCCATCGGCTCGACCGGTTCTCCGCTGTCGCCGGAAGGTTACCGGTGGATCCTCGATCGCGTCGGCCCGATCTGGATCAACGCACTCTCCGGCGGCACTGACTTTGCCGGTTGCTTTGTCGCAGGCGTGCCCACGCTGCCCGTCTTCCTTGGCGAAATGCAGTCGCGCTGCCTGGGCGCGCGGGTGGAGGCCTTCGACGACGCAGGCAACGCAGTGGTCGACGAGGTCGGTGAGCTGGTCTGCACGGCACCCATGCCGTCGATGCCGCTTTGTTTCTGGAACGACAAGGGCAACGCACGCTACCGCGACAGCTACTTCGACATGTATCCCGGAGTCTGGCGCCATGGAGACTGGGTCCGCATCACCTCGAGAGGTGGCGCCATCATCTATGGCCGTTCGGACGCCACGATCAATCGCCACGGCATCCGCATGGGGACCAGCGAGTTGTACCGGGCCGTGGAAGAGTTGCCCGAGGTGCTGGACAGCATGGTCGTGGATCTCGAGTACCTCGGCCGAGAGTCTTACATGCCCCTGTTCGTGGTGTTGCGTCCGGGTGCCGAACTGACGCCCGCGCTCACCGGGAGCATTCGCCAGCGTATCAAGGTCGCGCTCTCGGCTCGGCACGTGCCGAACGACGTGTTCCAGGTGTCGGCGATTCCGCGCACCCTGTCCGGCAAGAAGATGGAACTGCCCATCAAGAAGCTGCTGCTCGGGCAGCCGCTGGTGAAAGTGGCCAGTCCGGACACCATGGCGAATCCGGAAAGCCTGGATTGGTTCGCCCAGTTTGCCGCCGATCGCACCGCGATGGCACGGTAATCAATATTTGCGCGCCCGCGACGAGGTGCCGATCCGGCACACAGCTGAGGCGCCCCTACTCAGACGATGAATCAAGGAGACAAATCATGGCAAAAGCTGTTCGTTTTTATGAAACCGGTGGTCCTGAGGTCCTGCGCTATGAGGACGTGACGGTCGGCGAACCCGGACCGGGTCAGATCAAGTTGCGCCAAGAGGCGGTCGGCCTCAACTTTGCGGACATCTACTTTCGCACGGGCCTGTATCCGGCGCCGCTGCCCTCGGGCATCGGGACGGAGGCCGCCGGCGTGGTGGAAGCGGTGGGGCCGGGAGTGACCAATGTGGTGGTCGGCGATCGCGTGACCTATACCGGCGCGGCAAACACGCTCGGCGCGTATTGCTCGGAGCGGCTCATTCCTGCGGCTCCGCTCATCCGGCTGCCCGAGGGCATTGCCTGTGATACGGCCGCAGCCATGACGATGCGCGGCCTCACCTCGGCTTACCTGATGCGCCGCATTTACGCCTTCAAGGAAGGCGACACCATCCTGCTGCACGCGGCGGCCGGCGGTGTGGGGCTGATCGTGTCGCAGTGGGCGAAGCTGCTCGGGCTGACGGTCATCGGCACGGTTTCCAGTGAAGCCAAGGCCGAGGTTGCCCGCGCCCATGGGTGCGACCACATCATCAATTACAGCCATGAGAAGGTCGCCGCGCGGGTGCGTGAGTTGACCGATGGCGTGGGCGTCAACGTCGTGATCGACAGCGTCGGCAAGGACACTTTCGAGGCCTCGCTCGACTCGGTCAAACGCCGGGGCCTGGTCGTCTGCGTCGGCACCGCGTCGGGCCCGATCCCGCCGTTCAATCCGCAGATCCTTGCCTTCAAGGGCTCGCCGTACCTGACCCGTCCGGCGCTGGCTGACTATATCGCCGATCCTGCCGAGAAGGCGGACCTTGCCGGCGAGCTGTTTGGCCACGTGGCATCGGGCCGCATCCGCATCGAGATCAACCAGCGCTACGCCCTGGAGGAGGCCGCGAACGCTCATCGTGATCTGGAGTCGCGCAAGACGACCGGCTCGTCGGTCTTCGTGATCTGAGGAAGAAACGATGCGTATAGAACAACTGACTTACGCCCTTGGCGCCGAACTGACCGGCGTCAAGCTGGCAGACGCCCTTCACGACGAAGGCCTTTTCGCCGAGATCCGCGCGGCGCTGCTGAAGCATCGCGTTCTGTTTCTGCGCGACCAGGAATTCAGCCGCGCAGAGCACGTAGCGTTCGCCCGGCGCTTCGGCGATCTCGAGGGCCATCCGGTAGCAGGAAGCGACCCCGAGCATCCCGGTCTCGTGCGGATCTACCGCACGCCCGAGCAGCCGAATGACCGGTATGAAAACGCCTGGCATTCGGATGCGACCTGGCGCGAGGCGCCGCCGTTCGGCGCAGTACTGCGCTGCGTCGAGTGCCCGCCCGTCGGTGGAGACACCATGTGGGCCAACATGGTGCTGGCCTACGAAAAACTGCCCGAACATGTCAAGGCGGAGATCGCCGAGTTGCGTGCGCGTCACAACATCGAGGCGGTGTTCGGCGCGATCATGCCGATCGACAGGCGGCTGGCACTCAAGGCGCAATACCCGGACGCAGAACACCCGGTCGTTCGCGCGCACCCCGAAACCGGCGAAAAGGTTCTCTACGTCAACGTCTTCACGACCCACTTCACCAACTTCCACACCCCGGCGCGGGTGCGCTACGGCGCCGATGCGAACCCGGGGGCCGCGGACTTGCTGCGCTACCTGATCAGTCAGGCGTCCATTCCGGAATACCAGGTGCGCTGGCGCTGGAAGCCCAACAGCGTCGCAATCTGGGACAACAGCGCGACGCAGCACTACGCCGTCATGGATTATCCGCCCTGCCATCGCAGGATATCGCGGTCATGACGCCCGACGGGTTTATCCAGATCGTCGACCGCATCAAGGATGTGATCAAAACGGGCGGCGAATGGGTGTCATCGATCGAAGTCGAGAGCCTGATCACGGGCGTGGCCGGCGTGCAGGAATGTGCGGTGGTCGGCGTGCGCGACGAAAAGTGGGGAGAACGGCCCATGGCGTTCGTCGTTCGCGATGCGGAAATGGGCGTGTGCGTTGAGGCGATTCGTGAACGGCTGATGCAGCATGTTGATGCCAAGCGGCTCAGCAAATACGCGGTGCCTGATGCGGAGCGCATTGCCTTCGTCGCGGAAATCCCGAAAACCAGCGTGGGCAAGATCAACAAGAAGTTGCTTCGTGAGCGAGGCTTGGCATGACTGATCAAGCTCAGCCAAGCAGCGCGCCGAATCTGGTGCCGGTCGCGTTGGCGACTGAGCTTTCCCCCGGCCAACGCAAGCTTGTCTTCGCCAAGGGCAAGAGCGTCGTTATGTTCAACGTCGCAGGGACGATCCACGCCATTGAGAATTCCTGGCCCAACAACGGCGCATCGCTGGCGAGCGGCTGTATCGACGGAACGGTGTTGCGATGTCCCGCCCATGGGTTGAAGTTTGACCTGGCCGAACCCGACGAAGGGAGGGCGGGCTGTGCCTGCACACGTTTCCCGTGCGCGAGATGGGAGGTATGTGATCTTGCAGACCGAAGCTGGCGACCACTGGCCCATGCCGCGAATGGGCCGGTAATGCGGCAATGTAGCGCCCGCCCGCCGCGGACAACGCCCGGGACAATCGAGGCGGGAAGGCCTGTGGCGGGAACATGACGGAAACGACTCAGTGAACCGCGTGCAATTCTTCCGGCCTGCTAGACTGGAAGTTCCCCTGCAAACCATGGAGGGAGACATGACGACCGTCTACGTCGTGAAGACCGGTGCGCAGTTCCTCTGCACCGCCGAGGACGGTGACATGGGGCTGGCACCTGCGGTCGAAGAAGCCACGTCCTTTCTCTCGTATGAGGAAGCGGAAAAAGCAGCGAGTGAGCACACCGATCCCGGGTACGAAATCGTGGCCGTCGACGTCACCAGAAGCTGATGCGTAGTCGGCTGCCGGGCGCTTGTGCGGGAGGGCTCTTGCAATTGGCCGGCGCCATGCGATCTGGTGCTCCGGTCGGCTGCGTCCGAATCCTCTTGGAAGGACTGCGTCCTGCAGCGAAATTCGCACTTTGCATGCAACGTGCGCGCCTACAGCGCGGGCTCATAGCCGCCGCGAACGTTTGCACCGGTTCAGCAAACCGTCCACAGCATGCGGTACAGAGTATGGCGCTTGAAGACCCGTCACCCCGGCCATCTACCAAGCGCGCCGCCGCCGTCTTCGTGGCGCGATGAATATCGCCGCCGAACTGCCCCACGGCCTCGCGGCCTCGTGCGCAAGGTTCTATTTTGTCTCAGTACGGCCAACTTCGGTCGTTCGATCTTGCGTCCGATAGCGGACGGTCACGCGGCAGATGCACTACTCTTTCAATGAGAGTCGATGCCGGGTTGAAGGCCCATCGCCACCGTAGCCAAAAGAGCGGGCAACATGACCGGTTTTGCAAGGTGGCAGTCGAACCCTGACCGGAGCGATTCGGCACGCTCGGACACTGATACAAGGCCGGTAACCGCCACCAGTAGTGGGGAAGGTGTGGCTTGTAAGCGGCGAATCTCTCTTGCTACCGCACGTCCGTCCATACCGGGCATCTGGATATCGAGGACAACAACGTCAGGCCGCCATGCACTGTACGTCGCGAGTGCTTCCACTCCGTCTCTGGCTGTCCGAGTGTCATACCCGTGCGCGTCTAAAAACAACGCATATGCGTCCAACAAATTCGGGTCGTCGTCCGCGATAAGCACTCGCGATGCGTTCCCGGTAGCCATCGAATTCTCCAAGGGCGATCTTTAATAACAGCAATTACCGGACCCGAAGAAACGCTGCGATTTGTTTGCGTGTCACAATGGATTACGCAGAAATCTACAGCGATAGGTGTTTCCCATTCTCAGAGGCAAATATGAGGCTGGCTGACTTCATCCTGCGTGACATGGAACGGATTCTGGTGCAATGGGAGGCGTTTGCTGCCACGTTGTTGCCTGCCGCCGCAAACATGCGATCACTGGGCTTGCGCGACCATGCGCAGCAGATTCTGGAGGCGGTAGCACAAGACCTGTCTACAATCCAGACCAGGGAAGCCCAGTTCGAGAAATCAGTCGGTCGGGCGCCCAAACTGGCCGGAGCCCCGCAGACCGCGGCACAAACCCACGCGCTTCTGCGCGCGCGGGGCGGGTTTGACATCATCCAACTGGTTGCCGAGTACCGCGCCTTACGCGCCAGCGTACTTCGCTTATGGATGGATGAATGCGAGCCCGACGCCCCCCGTCCGGACGACATCACCCGCTTCAACGAAGCCATCGACCAGGCGATCGCCGAATCAGTTGGCTTTTTCAGTGCCCACGTCGAGCAGGCTCGTAACCTTTTGCTAGGCATGCTGGGGCACGACATGCGCAGTCCGCTCCAGACTATCGTGATGACAGCTTCGTACCTCGCGGCGCTGAACGCCGGCGAGAGAGTATCGGAAGCCGCGTCCCGTTTGATCAAAAGCGGCACCCAAATGCAGGCGCTCCTGGACGATCTCGTTGATTTCAATCGGACCCGGCTAGGCTTGGGTATCAATATCGCGCGGACCGAGGGAGACCTTGCAAAATGGCTTGCCGATGAACTGGACCTCGTGCGCGCAGCGCACCCGGACCACAGAGTCGATCTCAACGTAGCAGGTGACTGCCAAGGCGTCTGGGATGGCCGGCGTATGCAGCAGTTACTCGGTAACCTCGTTCTGAACGCGATCAAATACGGAGCGCCAGACATGCCGGTGCGCGTGACGGTGACCGGCGAGGAAAGCGAAGTCCGTCTGGAGGTGAAAAACAGCGGGCCGGCCATCGAATGCTCAACTCTCGACCGTATCTTTGATCCGCTCCAGCGGGGCTCTGACGATCTGGACAGACACGCCGATAGCAGCCTGGGGCTCGGACTGTATATCGCGAGCGAGATTGCCAGGGCCCACGGGGGCGGCATCGAAGCGCGCTCTGACGAGACAGAGACGGTGTTCGTCGTGCATCTGCCCCGTCATCAGCAATGTTCATGAAACAGACCCACAGATCGGCCGTCCGCTGGCCTTGTAGGCGTCGTTCGCCAGCATGGGGAAATCGCCGTTGATACTACGCGGCAAAGGTTTGAGAGGTCATCCTTTTCGCTTGCCTTTCGGACAAGGAATCGCTCGTCTGGCGAGGTTCACGGAGGTCCGCTCTTAACCCGGGCCTATGACTGCTTGGGGTCGTTTTCACCAACCGTTCAACGTAGGTGGCGCCTGTTCGATGAACACGCGGGATGACGGCGTGGCCCGGGCTCCGCTTGGGTTGTCGCGGCAGCGAATTGCTTTTTCACGCTGTGCGCCGAATCATGAGACGTCGGCGCGATCAGCCACGCGAGGTGGACGTTTATCTGCCGATGTGGGCAACTAATCGTCAGCGCCGCACACCTCATGAGCAAACTTCGCCATCGATGAGCCGCAGGCGCAGAACGAAGAGACTGGCCAACGACGAGTCGGTCGTATATCGGCCGCGGACAGTTTCCGATCCACGAGCGCCACATGTCCCCCGACATTGGCGAACGCGCGGGCGATGCCGGCACCAATGCCACTTCCTGCACCCGTGACCACGCAGACCTTTCCGGCCAGATTCAGCGAGTAGGGGCTAGACGCCGCAGCGCGATTTCAAGTTCCTGTCTCAAGTCGTTGTACTTCCTTAAGTTTTCCTGTGAATTTGCTTCCTGAAATCCGTACCGTCATTGAACGCCCCAAGCGCCTGTGGAACAATGCACAGAGATCACATAGAGCAGGACATAACGTGCATCATGGCCAATGACCTGCAGCGCCGCCGGACCGTTCTGCATTTCGCGCTATATGGCGCGGAAGCTGACCAATCCTGGCTCGACATGGTCCATTACGAACGCATTCCCCTGCGTGCCGGCCGTTTCGACTTCGACATCAAGCCGCACGTCCATGACGCGCTGATCCAGGTGCTCTACGTCACGGCGGGAGGTGGCGAGACTTTCATCGACGGCAAGACCTGGAAAGTCGAAGCGCCATGCCTGATCGTCGTGCCGGCGCGCTCGGTTCACGGCTTTCACTTCCGCAGCGACATCGACGGTCACGTCATCACCGCCGCGCAGTCCGCGTTGGAATCGCTGGCAATGGCGGCCGCGCCCGAGCTGCTGGAATTCATCCGCACGCCGACGGTGCTGTCGATCGATCCCGACGTTGAGCGCGGCACCCCCCTTGACACCCTTTTTGAGTCGATCGGGCGCGAGGCGGAGAGCCACGAGCGCTGGCAATTCACCGCGGGGGCCGCACTGACGATTGCCCTGTTCGTCAAGATCGGGCGCCTCAGCGAGAGTACCCGGCTTTCAGCCAGTTCCGAGCAGCGGACCATGGCCGTGCGGATCGAGCGGTTCCGCGCCTTGCTCGACCGCCATTGCCGCGAGCGGCGGCCGGTCGCCAGCTATGCCGACGAAATGGGCGTGAGCACCGGCCAGCTCTCGCGTATCTGCCGCGCCGCCTTCGGGGTCTCGGCAATCGAGGCAATCGATGCACGCTCGATCCATGAGGCCAAGCGGCTGCTCGGCTATTCGACGCTCAGCGTCAAACAGATCGCCAGTGAACTGGGCTTTCAGGACGAGGCCTATTTCGGTCGCTTCTTCCGCAAGCAGACGGGGCTTCCGCCAACCGAATACCGCGCTGCGGCCCACGATCGCTCCTTGCCGTCTGAAAAGGGAGAGCGGGCCGACCCCGCTTCACCCCCGTCGTCCGGGTCAGGCCGATAACCCACGGAACTTCACGAACAGGTGTTCCGGGCCGGAGTTGGTCAGGTTGTTGCCCCGGACATACTGGATCGGCCTTGCCTGATCGAGTGCGATATCGCCAATCTTGCGGGCCAGAGCCTTCGTGGCGATGAGCGTCTCCAGCTTGGCGAGCGGCGCGCCGAGGCATTTGTGCATGCCGTTGCCGAAACCCAGATGGCCGCTGGAATCGCGGTCGATGTCGAAGGTCTCGCCCGCGGCAAACTTGCGGCTGTCGCGGTTCGCAGCCGACAGCAGCAATCGCACCACCGCGCCCTTGGGCAGATCGATGCCCGCGACCGTGGTCGCCTCGGTGGTGATGCGGCTCACGCGCTGGACGGTCCCGCGGTAGCGCGCCACTTCCTCGACGAAACGGTCGGCGTCGGCGGGGTTTTCGCGGATCCGTCCAAGCAGATCCGGCTGTTCGGCAAACATGCGAAAAGCGTTGGCGACAAGGATCGTCGTCGTATCGTGCCCGGCGATGAAGACGAAGGCGCACAACTCCTTCGCCTCCTTTTCCGAAAGCAACCCGTCCTTCCACATGCGCGCGATATGCCCGCCGATCGACTGGCTGTCGGTGCGAGCGAGCCGCTCCATCGCGTCCTTCAGGTATGCGAAGAAAGCCTGCGCGCTTTGTTCGTCGGTGCCGGTCCCCGGCGCGTTGCGGGCGAGGCGGCCGAAGTAGCTGAAGGTCTCGTCCGACCAGAACTTCATCTTCTCCTCATCCTCGTTCGGCACGTCGATCATCGTGGAGATGGTCGAGATGCTGAGCGGGATGGCGAAATCATTGACGACATCACCGCCGCCATTGGCGATCATCGCGTCGAGCAGGTCCTCCGCCCTCTGCCCGATCTGCTCGATGAAGGGATCGAGCGCCAGCGGCAGGAAGGACGGCTGGACGACCTTGCGCAACCGCGAATGATCGGGCGCATCGAACAGCGTCAGGAAGGTCAGCGGCGGCGGGCTGACGACCTCGGAGGAAAACAGCTTCGGGTTGCGGATCGCCTGGTAGACGTCGTCATAGCGCGAGAGGAACCACACGTCCGAAGTCGCCGACTGGCAACGCAGCACCGGCGCGTGCTCCCGCATCCAGCGGTAGTGCTCGTAAGGGTCGCCTTGCGAGCCGTCATCGACCACCTTGAACGGCTCCAGCCCCTCGGGCCAGTCCAGTTCGTGCGAATAGGGCGGAAGGGTTTTCGCCGTGAACGGGCAGATCTGCGGCGCGCTTTGCGGAACAGCCGCCGGGGGAGCAGGGGGCGCTGCGAGCATGGGCGCCGTTTTGCCCGGCGTCATACGTTCCAGAGCCCGGCTCATCGTGGCCTTGGAATGGAGCGCATGCAGCGCGATCACGTCTCGCGCCGCGTTCAGGTCGCCCAGTTCGAAGGCGGCGACAATGTCCCGGTGTTGCTGGACGATATCGCCGACGATCTCGATCTGGTCGGTCAGCGCGCGAACGATGTAGTCCTGCACGGCCAGTTGCCGGTAGAGCGCGATCAGTTGCGCGTTCCCGGAAGCTTCGATCGTGAACAGGTGAAAGGCATGGTTTGCCTCGATGTAGCGCGCAACGTCGGTAAAGCGCTGTCCGGACACGAACGGCGCCGTCGCCTCGGCGAGCTGGCGGAAGGTCATCAGTTGCTCGCTCGACAGCCGGCCCATGGTCAGCTGAGCCGCTCCCAGTTCGAGCGCCATGCGCAGGTCGAAGGCTTGATCGACATCAACGGGAGCGATGCGCTCCTCGCCGGTCTGAACCACCAGACCGGTGCCGGCGAACTTCTCGTAATAGAAGTTGCGCGGCGTCAGCCCTTCGGACGAAAGAAAATTGCGGACCGCATCCACCATCGGCGGCGGGCCGCAGAGGTAGACATCAGCATCCCCATCGTTGAGCTGCGACGCGCTGATGTGATGGGTGACATAACCCTTGTTGGGATGGGAACTGTCGGGGCTTGCGACGGTGCAGGCATAGGTGAAGTTGGGCAGACGCCGTGCATAAGATTCGAGGCGGTCGATGCCAACCAGATCCTCGTCGGTGTTGACACCCAGAATCATGTGGATCGGGTACGGACTTCCGCCGTCTGCGACGATCTTGTCGAGCATCGAGAGAAATGGCGCGAGGCCCGTGCCACCCGCCAGAAACAGCACTGGCCGCTCGATCGCGCGCAGGTAGAAGCCTCCCAGCGGGCCGCGAAACTCGATTGGGTCTCCCACTTTGGCGGTGTCGCAGAGCCATCTCGACATCACCCCTTGGGGTACGTTGCGCACGAGGAAGGACAGGCGCGGCTCGGACGGCCCCGAGCTGAACGAGTAGGAGCGTGTCTGATCGGTGCCCGGGACCCGGATGTTGACATACTGCCCAGGAAGGAAGCTGAGATCTGCGCGGTTCTCGAGCTCGACAGAGAAAGCGATCGTGGTATCTGACGCTCGTTGGCAGGCGACGATTCGTCCGCTGTGGGAGGAAGGTCCGGTACCCGAGACATCGGAGTTCGTGGCGATCTGAATCACACAGTCGGAACGTGGGCTCATCTGGCAGGTAAGAACCTTGCGGGCGCTCGCTTCCTCGGGGCTAAGCGCATCTTCTACGCAGTCGCCCAGAACATACTCGCCGGACTCGCAGACCGCCTTGCAGGTGCCACACACACCATCACGGCAATCGAGTGGAATATTGAGCTTGGCGCGAATGGCGGCATCGGTGATTCGCTCGCTCTCCTTGCACTCGATGAAGCGGGTCACTCCGTCCTCAAAACGAAGGGTTATCTGATGGGCCATGACGGTGTCTCCTCTAGAGGCGCCCGAACAACCGCTCGGATGGCGGTATCGTCGGTCGGGTTGGCGCGCGAGGTAACCTTGTTTCTCGCAAGCGCCCGGCGGGTTCAGTGACGCCAATTTAGAGCCTCAGCCGCATTCCTCTCAATGGACAGAGACGTCGTTAGACCGGACAAAACGTGCACCGACGTCTCGTTGAGACTTCATGTACCAAGTTTGGGATTTCGCAATGTTCAATCTCAGCGTCGACAGCAAGCTTGCAAGCTTCGCGCTGGTACCCCGACGTGGGAGAGTGGATCCGAATCAATCCATCAGCAACTTGTGGTCGCACGGCGGCTTCCTGCCGAACGGCATCTCGGGGCTGGGCATGTCTTTCGCGTTCATCATGTTCGCGTTCGGTGGCGTGGAGATGCTGGGTTTCGCCGCAGCGGAAACCGACGAGCCGCGCAGGGTGATTCCGAAAGCGATCAATCAGCTGGTGTATCGCGTGCTGGTCTTCTATATCGGCTCGATGGTGGTCCTGCTGTCGCTCACGCCCTGGAACGCGCTCGTCGCACAACTCAAGGCCGGCGGCGGTGCCTACAGCAGCAGCCCGTTCGTGCGGGTCTTCTCGGGAATCGGAGCGCACTTCGCCGCGCACATCCTGAACTTCGTGATTCTGACGGCCACGCTGTCCGTCTATAACAGCATGGTCTACAGCAGCAGCCGCCTGCTGTATGGCATGGCCCTCGAAGGCAACGCGCCGAAGTCCCTCATGCAGGTCAACAGGCGCGGTGTGCCGGTGCGCGCCATCGTCTATCCCGGCATTGTGACTGTGTTCTGCATCGTGCTGAACTACGTGGCGCCTGCAGGCGTGATCGAATTGCTGATGTCCCTGATCGTCGCGGCGCTCGTCATCACCTGGGTCGTCGTCATCGTGGCACACATGGGCTTTCGCATGAGCAGCAAGGAGAAGGGCATCGCCGCGCGGTTTCCCGCCCCCCTCGCGCCGTTCACGAACTACCTGTGTCTGCTGGCGATGGCCGTGGTTGTGGTCGTCATGCTGCTGACGCCGGCCATTCGCGTGTCTGCCATCGCGATCCCGATCTGGATGGCCATCGTCTACGTGTCGTATCGCATCGTTGCGCCGAAGACGCTTCAAGTGCCTGTCGACGCGTCCTGAATTCAATCTCTAGAGGAAATCACCGTGACTGCGCTTTTCGATAATCCAATGGGCCTGATGGGCTTCGAGTTCGTCGAATTCGCCTCGCCCATTTCGAACGTGCTCGAGCCGATGATGGAGAAACTCGGCTTCACGCTCGTCGCCAAACATCGCTCGAAGGACGTGGTGCTGTATCGTCAGGGCGACATCAATTTCATCGTCAATCGTGAACCGAACAGCCCGGCGGCGTATTTCGCCGCCGAGCATGGCCCGTCGGCGTGCGGTCTGGCATTTCGTGTGAAGGACGGTTGTAATCTCAATCCTGGCGATTTGCTGGGCACGGGAACGCTTTCGGGACCGAAGCCGGAGCAAGCGGCATCATTGATGGAGCTGACATCGAACGGCAAACAGCCCATCACGCTTTCCAACGGCGAAGAGCGCGGCTTTTTAAATGACGGCGACAGCATTATCCTGCGAGGATATTGCCAGCGCGCGGGACAACGCCGCGTTGGATTCGGGGAGTGCCGGGGCACGGTCCTGCCAGCTCGCGGCTCTCGCGCGGCCTGATGCCGACGCCACAGTGATGAAATGGAAGGAGGCTCGATGGGCAAGACCTGTAATGTGAGCGATGCCGTAGCCTCCATTCCGGAGGGGGCGACGCTGATGATTGGCGGCTTCATGGGCGTCGGTACGCCACGACGCCTGATCGACGAACTGGTACGGCAGGAACGCCGCGGGTTGACCGTCATCGCCAATGACACGGCACGACCGGGCATCGGTATTGGCCGGCTGATTTCGGCGCGACTCGTGAAGCGTCTCATCACCAGTCATATCGGCACCAACCCCGAGACGCAGCAACAGATGCTTGCACATGAGATCGATGTCGAGCTCGTTCCTCAGGGAACGCTCGCGGAAAGAATTCGCGCCGGCGGACACGGTCTTGGAGGGGTGCTGACGCCCACCGGCGTGGGTACGGTCGTGCAGGACGGAAAGCAGACGCTCGAAATCGACGGGCGGCTATTCCTCGTGGAGCGGCCACTGCGAGCCGACTTCGCGCTCGTCAACGCATGGCGCGCCGATCACATCGGTAATCTGACTTACGCGATGACGGCCCGCAACTTCAATCCGCTCATGGCGATGGCCGCCGATGTCGTCATCGCCGAGTCGAAGGAGATCGTGCCGACGGGCGTCATCGCACCTGACGATGTGATGACGCCCGCCGTGATCGTGGATCGGCTGATTGGCAGGGAGAGACTCAATGGATGACAAGAAGCTGATCGCGATGCGCGTTGCACAGGAGCTGCGCCCGGGCTACCTCGTGAATCTGGGTATCGGTCTGCCGACGCTGGTCGCTGCCATGGTGCCCAAGGACGCCGATATCTTTTTTCAGTCGGAGAACGGCATCATCGGTATGCACGCCATTCCCGAGGAAGGCCTCGAAGCGGAAGACCTGACTGACGCCGGCGGGAGTCCCATCAGTGCGCTCCCAGGCGCGGCGACGTTCGATAGTGCGATGTCTTTTGGCCTGATCCGCGGTGGCCATCTCGACGTGACCGTGCTCGGCGGCCTTCAGGTCGATCAACAAGGGCGGCTTGCAAACTGGATGGTGCCCGGACACATGGTTCCGGGAATGGGAGGCGCGATGGATCTGGTCACGGGCGCTCGCCGCGTCATCGTGGCCATGACACATACGGCGAAGGGCAAGCCGAAGATCGTCGAGAACAGTACGTTGCCGCTGACTTCCCAAAGGAGAGTGGACTTGATCGTGACCGAACTGGCGGTGATCAGGCCCTCGGAGCAAGGACTGGTCTTGCAGGAGCTCGCGCCGGGCGTTGATGTCGAAACCGTCCAGCGCGCGACGGAAGCACGTCTGATCGTCCCGGATGAAGTTTCCACGATGCGCCTCGACTCGAAATAGACGACCCGCGACCTTACGCAAGCGTCTCGCGCAAATCGGATCGCACCGCGCCGGCTTTTCCTGCGTCAACGATCATCTGTGTAACAACGTCGAGTTGCAACGAGGTTGCCTGGTCATCGACACCGAAGATCCGCATCACGGAAAGACCACGCAGTGCAGCGAACACAACCGCCGCGAAGTGCTCGGGTTGGGAATGCGTCTCGGCGATTTCCGGGAAGACGGCCCAACGAAGGGCGTCGAGCTCAGCGCGCCCGAAGCGAGCGAAGATCCGCCCGTAGCCAAGTCATGCGCCGATAACCTCAAAGTGCTTTAAAGGATGCGCGAGGAGCTTTCGCACGACGATGGCGTGAATGCGGCCGACGTCCGGACATCGTCCGCATTCGGCTCGAGCCAAAAACAGGTTTCGAGGGCTGCTCGAGAGACTACACATGTCGCCGGCTCCCCTTGCCGAAGCAGGGCGAAAGCGAGGGTGCTTTTTATCAGCCGAGACCTGTGGTTCTGGAGCGGGCAGTTTCATGCGGCGTGTAAGATCGAATGAGGCAGGCGTCGGCAGGCGATACATCGCGTCCCTTTCGTTGGTAACGTAGGTGCTTTTCCCATACCTGATCATGGTGCGCCGCGGTCCTTACCGCGGCGAAGCCTGGAGGGCCGGGTAACGATGCCCAGACACAATCCAGCGCTGCAACGCAGCCAGAAAGCGCCCATGACCCGGGCGAGGCGGCGCCTGCTGATCATCGGCTTGATCGCTCTGTTAGCCGCGTCCGGCTGGGTGATGACGATCGTGGTCGAACCCGCGTTCCAGCGCACCATCGTCATGACCAGCGGTGCGGACAACGGCATTTATCGCGGCTTTGCGGATCGCTATGAGCCCATCCTGAAGCGCGCGGGCATCAAACTCGATATCCGCGGTTCTTCCGGCTCGGTGGAAAATTACGAGCGGCTAAGGGACCCGAACAGCGCCTATGACGTCGGCTTCATCCAGTCGGGCACCACGAGCCCGAAAGAGACCGACAACCTGCAGACGATAGCGGCCGTGTCATATGAACCGATCTGGGTGTTCTATCGCGGCGACACGACGGTCGACCGCCTCTCGCAACTGCGCGGCAAGAAGATTTCGATGGGCGTGCCCGGCAGTGGCCTGCTCAACGTCGCGCAATCATTGCTCGGCTATAGCGGCATCACGAGCCAGAATTCCACGCTGCTGCAAATGAATGCGCCCGCGGCTTATCAGGGGCTCGAAAGCGGGGAGATCGACGCGGCCTTCTTCATCGGCAGGCCCGATGCCGACATGCAGAAAACACTGCTGACCAGCAGTCTGAAGTTGATGAGTTTCTCGCAGGCCGATGCGCTGGTTCAGAAAATCCCGTCGCTTTCGAAAATCGTTCTACCGCGCGCATCGACGAGTGTCGCTGAAGATCTGCCGCGCACCGACGTCACGCTGCTCGCGGCGACGGCGCTGCTCGTATCGAAAGACACGATGCATCCGGCGCTCATCTATCTGCTGCTCGACGCGGCGCGCATCGTCCACGGCCGCGAAGATTACTTCACGCAGCTCGGCACGTTTCCGAACACGCACACGGACGAATTCCCGATCTCCGACGAAAGCGTTCGCTATTTCAAATCCGGCCAGCCGTTCCTGTACCGCAACCTGCCGTTCTGGTTCGCGAGTCTGATCGAACGACGGCTCTTGATCCTCGTGCCGTTCGCGGCGCTCCTGATCGGTTTGGTTCAGGCATTGCCGCGCCTGCTCGAGGCGCGGATGAGAAAGCGGCTCGTGGTCTGGTATCGCGAGATCAAGGCACTGGAAGATGAAGTGTGGAACAGCAGCGAGCCGACTCGCTCTCAAATTGCGAAATGGAGCGATGAGATCGAAAACATCGACGCGAACGCGAGCCGGATACGAATTCCGTATCGTTATTTTCAGGACGTGTACGCCCTCAAGCAGGCGATTGGCGTCGTGCGGGACCGGATAGCGCATGTTGCGCAGAGAGCGAAGGGGTAGCCGCGAGTCCGCGCACGCGCGATCTTTTGACGCCACGATACGACGCTGCCGAGAAGCGTCTTCAAGCGGACGGCCCGACACGTCGTTCCGGGATATCGATACGTCGATGCGGAGTCGCTTTCCGACCGATCGAGCGTGGCATCGTGAATATCGATGTCCCTTCCCGTACGGGCGAAGGGACATCGGCGATCAGAACGCAGAATCAGGTCAGATGATCATCGGACCTTTTATTCGTCCTTCCCAGATTGCGTTGTTGATGTCGAAATCGTCGACGGTTCCCTTACCGGGCCCCCCATCGACGGTAACGGCGACACTGCGGCCGCCGACGATACGCCGCATTTGCGCGGGCGTGAGCGTGGCTTCGTCGCTTTGCGCGAACGGATCGTGCGGGATGTCAGCGATGACCAGGATGCGTTTCATGATGTTTCTCCTGCTACACAAGTGCGAAGGGGTCTTGAGATCTGAATGAGCACGGCACATGCTCGCTTCGATTTTTGCAAGGGCCATGCCAATATCCGGAAGCGCATGCATGAATACGCCGGACCCTTGATTCCCGGGCCTGCGCGCATGTTCGGCACGCGTCCGCCCCCATCTCGACAGCCTGTGTGTTGGATGCCCGCGAACAACCAGGCACCGCTCCTGTTCGCGCGGAACATGCACAGCGCGGCGAGTGATGCCGCGCTGTGCCGCAGCCAGTGACGGAAGCATTTCCCGGCCTGCTCGGCGCGATGCGCCGGGGCTGAGATGAAATCGACGTCAGGCTTCGAGCTGCTCCAGCACCTTGCCTTTCGTCTCGATGCCCATGAAGTGCACCGCGACGGCCGCTACGACGGGCACCACAGCGAGCGCATAGAACGCGATGTTCATGTTCCCGCCCATCAACGTCTTGCCTACGAGCGCCGGCGCGAAGATCGCCGCGATCTTGAGCCATGCGCCGCCGAGGCCGCATCCGAACGCGCGGATGCTCGTCGGATACAACTCGGGCGTATAGACATACGCGGTGATGAACCCGCACGCCATGAAGCCGAGCGCGAGCGCGCAGAATGCCGCAACCACATACACCGACTGCGTGACGAACACGCCGGCACACACGAGCGACACCGCGCACAGCACGAACGACCAGTTGATGACCGGCTTGCGCCCGATCTTGTCGACGATCAACGCACACGTAAGCGACCCGAGCACACCGAGCACGGATGCCGCGACCGCGAGATTCAGCGCGAGCTGCAAGGGCGCGTGATAGACGGTCTGGTAGATCGTCGGGAGCCACGTCGAGAGGCCGTACTGAAGCACGCCGCACGTCATCCACAGAAGTGCGACCGCGATCGTGCGCTTGATATAAGCCGGTCCGATCAGATCGAGACGACGGCGTTTCGGATGACGGCTCGCCATCTCTTCGAACTCGGCGAGATTGCCGAGCGGCGGCAACGGTTGCTTCACGGTCGCTTCGAACGCGGCGAGGGCATTGCCTGCTTCGTTCATGCGGCCGCGTTCGCCGAGCCAGCGCGGCGACTCCGGCACCAGCGTGCGCAGCAGAAAGAACAGCACCAGCGGAATGCCGCCGATGAAGTACATCGCTTCCCAGCCGAAGCGCGGCACGATCCACGCGCCGAGCGCATTCGATGCGAGCAGGCCGATGGGAAACACGATCTCGTAGAGCAGCACGAAGCGGCCGCGTCCATGCGCACGCGTGATCTCGTTGATGTAGGTCGCCGCAACGGGCAACTCGCCGCCGAGCCCGAGCCCCTGCACGATCCGCAACGCGACGAACACCGCGAACGATGGCGCGAAGCCGCACGCGATGCTCGTCAACCCGATGATGCCCGAGCTCCACGCGATCGAACGCACGCGCCCGAAGCGTTCCGCGAGCGACGGGAACAGGAACGCGCCAATCAACTGCCCGATGGAGCCCGACGCGATCAGAAAGCCGACCTGACCGGGCGTCAGCCCCCACTTCTGGATGAGCAGCGGCAGCGTCGCCGCGATGACGATGACATCGAAGCCATCGAAGAAGGTCGCCGCGCCGATCAGGATACGGGCACGCACCTGCATCGCGTTGGCGGGCAGACGCTCGATGCGCGCGATGATCGATCCCTTGGTGACCGCGTGAGCGGCGGTGGCCGCGTCGGCGACTGGTGTAGCGGTGCCGCCGTGTCCGGCTATCGTATTGCCCATGCTCCTCATGCCTGCTCCCGTCTGTATGTTATGCGAGTGCTTTCGCCGTATCGGCAAGCGCTGCGATGTCGACCGCGCGCCCCTGGCTCATCCATTTCTTCGCGACTTTCAGATCACGCGTTGCGTTGATCGCGATGACACCGCGCAACGCAGCGCCATCGAAGAAGAACAGCGACGCGCGACGCGCCTCCAGATCGCCGCGCACCACCGGCGTCGCGCCCGGCGGAATGTCGCCGAGAATCTGCAGGTTCACGTCGTACTGATCGGACCAGAACCACGGAATCTCCGCATAGGGCGCGCGCACGCCGAGCACCGCGCGCGCGGTGGCGATCGCCTGGTTCTGCGCGTTCGCCCACGATTCGAGACGCACACGCCGCTTCAGCCACGCATTCGGATGATTGGCGACATCGCCGCAGGCGAACACGCGCTCATCGCCGGTTGCGCCGAATTCATCGACGACGATGCCGTCGTTCACTTCGATGCCCGCGCGTTCCGCGATCGCCGTATGCGGCGTGAGACCGATGCCCGCGACGGCGAAGTCCGCGTCGAGCGTCGTGCCGTCCGCGAGTTGCGCGCGCACGCCGTTGCCGAAATCTTCGAGCGAAACGAGCGATGCTTCGAGACGCACATCGACACCGTTATCGCGGTGAAGCTTCAGCAGAAAGCCGGACACGCTCTCGGGCACCGAACGACCGCACAGACGCGGCGCGCCTTCGATCACCGTTACGTCGACGCCGAGCTTCTTCGCGGTCGCCGCGACTTCGAGGCCGATCCATCCGCCACCGATCACGAGCAGCCGCCTGCTATGGCTTTCACGAAGGCGCTTGCCGATGTGAACCGCATCGTCGAGCGTGCGCAGGTAAGCGAGATGCGAGGTCTTCACCATCGCGTCCGGCAGACGCCGTGCGGCACCGCCCGTCGCGATGACGAGCCGGTCATACTGCACTTCGCGGCCGCTCACGGTACGCACGATCCGCGCTTCGCGATCGATCGATGCCGCGCATTCCGGCTGCCACGCTTCGACATTCAGTTCGGCGAACGCATCGTGATCGACGAGACGCACGGTATCGATATCCGCTTCGCCCGCGAGCACGGCCTTCGACAGAGGCGGGCGCTCATAAGGGAGATGGATCTCATCGGCGATCATCACGAGCCGCCCGTCGAAGCCTTCCTTGCGCAAGGTCTTGACGATCCATCCGGCAGCCTGTCCGCCGCCGATCACCACGACTGTTTGAACATCAGCCATTTTTCCGCTCCGTCATGAACTTGCCTTCCGGCGCTTTCGCGTCTTTCTGGCGGCGCGTGTTGCCATCGAGACCGCCATCGACGGCCCATTCGGCGAACACGGTCGGACCCGGTTCGAATTCGCGCGGCTGCCACTCGGGCGTGAGCACGTCTTCATCGGCGTAATACTCGATAAGGCCGCCCGCCGGATTCCTGAAGTACCAGAAGTACGCCGACGAAACGGGATGGCGTCCCGGTCCGAGTTGCGTGGTCCAGCCGCATCGGCTGATGTGCAGACCGCCGCCGAATACTTCGTGGATATCGCGCACGGTGAACGCGACGTGATTCAATCCGCGCTTGCCATCGGGCAGTTGCAGGAGAAACAGATCGTGATGCCCGCCGTGCGGCGCGCAGCGCATGAACGCGCCGCGTCCCGGATAGCGGTCCGAGGTCTCGAAGCCGAGCAGCTCGTGATAGAACTTCTCCTGCTCCGCGACGCAGTTCGTGAAGAAAACGACATGGCCCACCTCCACCGGCTCCGCGCGTTCATAGACCGGGCTCGGCGTATCGACGCGCAAGGTCTGCCCCCACACGTTCGAAGGCGATCCCTTCACATCGATGTCGCGCTTCTTCGTCACTTCGACACGAATCGCCATGCCGTTCGGATCGATGCAGCCGACTGCTTCATCGGTTTCGTAATGGCCGGGCTGGCCCGCGAAGCGTCCGCGCAACTCATCGAGTTCGGCGCGTGTCGCGACAGCCCATGTCACTTCGCGCAACGTCGGACCGCCTTCGAAGGCGGGCGGCAGCGCCGGATCGCTCGCGAGCGCGAGCAGCACTTCGCAGCCGTTGAGTGTTTCGAAACGCGCGCGCGTCTCGTCGTGCGCGACTTCCTTCAGACCCCAGTCGGCGAAAAATCGCCGGCAGGTGTCCAGGTCCGTCACGCCATAGGTGATTCGTTCAATACCGAGAATCGTCATCACTGCCTCGTCTTTAGCTCAGTTCGCCCACGGCAGCGGGGCATCGTTCAAGCCCCAGTACAGGCTCTTCTGCTGCATGTATTCGCGCAGACCGAGACGGCCTTTCTCGCGTCCCATGCCGCTGTCCTTCCAGCCGCCGAAAGGCGTCGAAATCGAAAATTGCTTGTAGGTGTTGATCCAGACCGTGCCCGTATTCAGCGCGCGCGCGACGTTCCATGCGCGCTTGTAGTCGCGCGTCCAGATGCCCGCCGCGAGGCCGAACACGCTGTCGTTCGCCTGTTGCATCAGTGCGGCTTCATCGTCGAAGGGAAGGGCGGCGAGCACCGGGCCGAAGATTTCTTCCTGGCACATGCGTGCGTCGTTCGTGAGGCCTTCGATGATCGTCGGCAGATAGAAGAAGCCCTTTTCGCGGCCATCGCCGGTGGGACGTTCGCCGCCGCACAACAGCGTGCCGCCTTCTTCGAGACCGAGCGCGACATAGCGCTCGATGCTTTCGCGATGCTGTCCCGTGATGAGCGGACCCATCTGGGTGTTATCGCGCGTGGGATCGCCGACACGCAACTTGCGCGCGCCATCGACGAGGCGCGCCATGAACTCGCCATACACCTTGCGCTCGACGAAGAGACGCGATCCCGCGATGCACGATTCCCCCGACGAACTGAAGATGCCGTACAGCACGCCGTTCACCGCATGATCGAGATCGGCATCGGCATACACGATGGTCGGCGACTTGCCGCCGAGTTCGAGCGAGACCGGCATCAGCTTTTCCGCGGCGAGACGGGCGATACCGCGGCCCACTTCCGTACCGCCCGTGAACGCGACTTTCTTCACGAGCGGATGACGCACGAGCGCATCGCCGATCACGGAGCCTTTGCCGGGCAGCACGCTCACGACGCCCTTAGGCACACCGGCTTCCTCGCAGATGCGCGCAAGTGCGAGCGATGCGAGCGGTGTGACTTCAGCGGGCTTCAGCACGACCGCATTGCCTGCCGCGAGCGCGGGCGCGAGCTTTTGCGCGTCGGACGCGATCGGCGAGTTCCACGGCGTGATCGCCGCGATGACGCCGAGCGGTTCGTGCACGCTCATCGTCAGATAATCGCCGCGCGAGGGCGTGAGTTCTTCTTCGAGCGTTTCGAGGCACGCCGCGAAATAGCGGAACGTGTTCGCCGCGCTCGTCACCAATGCGCGCGTTTCGCTGATCGGCTTGCCGTTGTCGCGGCGTTGAAGTTGCGCGAGCGCTTCATGACGTGCTTCGATCAGACCTGCAATGCGATGCAAGACGGCGGCGCGCTGATGCGGCTTCAATCCGGCCCAATCGGCTTTCCTATAGGCACGATCCGCGATCTCGACGGCTTCGCGCGCATCGTCGGCATTGGCGGTGCTGATCTCCGCGTTGACGGTCTGGTCGGCGGGATAGATGCTCGCGTACTGGGTGCCGCGTCCTTTGCGCCATTCGCCGCCGAGGAAAATATCGCCGGACGTCACGAGCGAAGTGTCGGGATGATTCATCTTTCTAAAGCTCCTTCAGATGACGCAGCGCGCCGCAAGATTGCGCAGCGCACGGATCGCGCTATACGCCGTGAGCGCGGATGTCTTGGGATTCGAGGGCAACGGCTTGCCGCACATTTCGAGCGACATCTCGCCGAACGCGCCGCGCGCGACGATGCGATGCACGTTGCGCTCGACCGCCGGATCGGCGATCAGACGCACGCGCGTGCCATCGAGGCCGAGGCCCGCGAGCGCGATCGTCGCCGCGACGTTCGCGTTCTTCGGATAGAGCCGCGCCGCATCGCGCGCGCTGCCTTCGAAGATGACCTTCTCTTCGGTCAGCGACCTCAGATCGCACAGCATTTCGGCGGGCGTGCCGAGCCAGCCGAGCGGCGGCTTGCGGCCGGTGTACTGCACCTCGTCGAGGCCGCCTTCTTTCGCCGATGCGATCGCATCGACGCCACCGATCGCGCCGGACAACAGCGTGAGCGTGGCCGCGCCTTCATCGGCGGCGTTGGACAAAGCATCGAGCAAGCCCGCTTCCGACAGTGCGCCGATCGATGCGACCGCGCAATCCGTGCCCGACTTCAGCAACGGCACGACATGATCGACGAGCGCCGCATGCCCCGCGCATTCGAGCGCGAATTCCGGATGACTGGCGAGCGCATCGACGCGCGATACCACATCGACGCGATCACCCAGGGCAGCGCGCACCTGATCGCGGTCGCGCTCCGGCACGATCACATGCGAGATGCGCACGTGCGGATCGTTGTCGAGCGCGCGATACACCGCCGAGCCGATCGCGCCGAAGCCGATCATCGCGACATCGATCGCGTGATTGACGTGACGTGGATCACGCATATTCCGGCTCCTTCGGCTCTTCCTTCTTCACGGGCGGCCCAGCGAAGGCGGTCGCGAACGAGCCGACCGACAGCATGTCCACTTCGACGAGCACCGGACCGTCGATGGCAAGCCCTTCGCGCACGATGCCGTCGGCCTGATCGAGCGACGTGATGCGGCGATGCGCCAGCCCGAGACTTGCACAGAACTGCGCGAAATCCGGTTGATGCAGATCGACGAACATGCGGCGTCCGCCGTAGTTCGCGTCCTGAATGTTGCGGATCACGCCATAGCATTGATCGTTCATCAGCACGATCATCACGTTGGCCTTTTCCTGCACGGCGGTCGCGAGTTCGCCGACGTTCACCATCAGACCGCCATCGCCGACGAGCGCCACGGTCTTCTTCGCAGCACCGGAAAGCGCCGCGCCGATGGCCATCTGCATGCCTTGCCCGATGCCGCCGCCAAGTGCATGCACGCCCGCGCGCGGATTGAAGATCTTCAGCAGGCGATTGCCCCACGTGCTGTTCGAGATCGTGACGTCGCGCACCCAGTTGTAGTCGCGGCCCACCGCGCGTTGCAGCGAATCGACGAGGCGCTTGTACGGTCCGAGTCCCTTCGATACTTCCGCGACCGCCGTTTCGCGCGCGGCGGCGAGATCGCCGGCGAAAGCCGCATCGATGCGGATGCGTCCTTCGAGCAGCGTCGCGAGTTCGTCGAGCACGCGCGATGCGTCGCCATGCACGAAGAGATCGTTGCGATAGCCGCGGTTGTCGGCGAGTGCATCGGCGTCGATGCGATAGAGCGGTTGCGGCAAGGCGAGCTTGTACTTCAGCGTTTCGTTGCCGCGCAGACGCGAGCCGACGACGACGAGCGCATCGCACGTCTTATAGAAGGCTTCGACGGACGGATGCACGTTGAACGCGCCGAGCGTCGCCGGATGATCTTCCGGCAGCACGCCGCGGCCTTGCACGCTCGTCACGACGCCGAAGCCCAGCTTCACGAGGCGTTCGACCGCGCTGCGCGCATGACGCGTGCCGCCGCCGAGCCACAGCAGCGGACGCTTCGCTTGCGTCAGTGCATCGGCAAGCTGCTTCACGCGCAGGCTGTCGTGCGTGAGCGTGTTCACGTGCGGCGCGGCGAGATCGGCGGGCCATTCGATCTCCGCAGCCTGAATGTCGATCGGAATCTCGACGCTGACCGGACCCGCGGGCGCGGTCAGCGCGACGCGCACGGCTTCACGGATCGTCGGCAATGCCGTGTCGATCGTGCGCACGCGGAATGCGGCCTTGGAGATCGATTGCAGCATCGACAACTGATCGGGCGCCTCGTGGATATACGCCAGGTCCTGATCGAGATATTCGGTTTCGATCTGACCGGTGATATGGAGCAGCGCGGTGCCGGCGGTCAGCGCTTCGACCATTGCGCCCGCAGCGTTGCCGGCAGCCGTGCCCGTCGATGTGAATGCGACGCCCAGTTCGCCCGACACGCGCGCGAGACCATCGGCCATGTTCAATGCGCCTGCTTCTCCGCGCGCGCCGACATAGCGGATGTTGCCGCGACGGCCGATCGCATCGAGGATCGGCATGTTGTGAATCGAGATGACGCCGAACGCCGTGCGCACGCCGCATTGTTCGAGAAACGCGGCGATCAGTTCGCCGACGGTGGTTTTTTCAGACATGACGAGCAAAGCCTCCGGAAACATCGATATGGCTGCCGGTCGTATACGACGACAGCTTTGTTGCGAGATAAAAGAGCGCCTGGGCCGCTTCTTCGGGAAGGCCGAAGCGTCCGAGCGGAATGTGCTTCTTGCGCGCGAGCTCGGCCGTCCATTGCTCCCAGCTCTGGCGCTCGGTGTTACTGGCGTTTTCGTTCAGATAGTGTTGATAGCGACGCTTCCATTGCCCCGATTCGACGATGCCGATCAGAATCGAATTGACGCGGATGCGTTGCGGCGCGAGTTCGGTCGCGAGCGATTTCACGAGACTCAATACGCCCGCTCTCGCCGATGAAGTCGCGACCATATGCGGCTCGGGTTGCAGCGCGAGCAGCGAGTTCACGCAGACGATGGCGGGTGACGGCGCGTCCTTCAGGATCGGCAGAAAGGCGCGCGTCGGGCGGATGACGCTGAAGTACTTCAGTTCAAGTTCATCGCGCCAGGCGTCGTCGGCGGTATCGGCGAACGTGGATATGCGGCCCTGGCCCGCGTTGTTCACGAGCATGTCCACGCGGCCGAAGCGTTCCGTCACGCGCGCGGCGAATGCGTTCACTTGTTCCGCGTCGAGCACATCGCAGCGTGCGGCGAGCAGTTGCGCCCCCGGGAATGCTTCCGCGAGCGATGCTTGCGCGGCGTCGAGCCGGTCGGAATCGCGTCCGCAGATCGCGACGGATGCGCCGGCTTGCAGGAACAATCGCGCCGTCGCGAGGCCGATGCCCGACGAGCCGCCCGTCACGACCGCGACCTGTCCTGTTAGATCGATTTGAATCATTGCAACCCCAGAGACTTCATATAGCGGCTCGACGCTGAACCACGCGCGGCCGGACGATAGTTGAGACGCATCGAAAGCGCATCGGCTGCTTCGCGAACCTTGTCGATGAGGCCGCTTTCGAGCAACGCGGCATCGATCTCCGGACGCGGGATCGTCGTCGTGATGACGGCGACGATGCGTCCCGTGTCGTTGCGAACCGGCGCGGTCACAACCGAAATGCCGCGCTCGAACGACGACTGGCTCGTCGCATAACCGCGGTCGGCGTCTTCCTTCACGCGTTCATGGAGTTCTTCCACCGTTTCGGGCGTGGACTTCGTGAAGCGTTCGAGATGCGCTTCGGGATAAAGCGCACGCAGTTCATCGAGCGAGAGATCGCCCATCAGGACGTGGCCATGCGTGGTCGCATGCGCGGGCAGGCGCGTACCGACGTTCACCTTCACCGAACTGAAGATCGGCGCGTGGCTCTGCGCCTTCGCGACGAACACGACATCGCGGCCGTCGCGAATCAGGATGTGGCTCGTGAGTCCGGTTGCATCGCGCAGTGCTTCGATGATCGGCAACCCGAGGTCGGTCAGTTCCAGCGAGCTCAGGTACTCGAAGCCGAGACGCAATACGGCCACGCCCAGGCGATAGTTGCGATCCTTGTCTGCGCGCTCCAGGAAGCCGAGCGATTCGAGCGTCTGCAACAGGCGGAAAACCGTCGTGCGCGGAATGCCGAGGCGCCGCGACAGTTCGGGCGCGCCCAGCACGGGCTCGCGCGGCGAGAACTCGGTGAGGATCTTCAGACCGCGTTCGAGTCCCGGCACGATATAAGTCGGTTCGCCCTTGTCGGCTTCTTCCATGACGGGGGATGTCATTGCGGTACTCCGTCTTTCGTGTGACTCATGTGACATTCGATGCCGTTGCAAAACGAAGCGATGAGCGCGGTATAGGCGGCGGGCGATTCGACATAACCCGCGTGGCCCGCGCGCGGCATCACTTGAAGACTGACGTGGGCGGCTTGCGCGATGCGCTCGCATGCGGCGGGCGGCGTGATCGCATCTTCTGCGCCTACAGCAACGGCGATGCGTCCGTGGAAGCGCGCGATGTCGGCGGCGAGATCCGCGTTCGCCAGAAGATGCGTCGCTTGCGCGTAGCCTTCCGGCACGATGCGCGCCATGTTCCAGCGGACCCATTCGCGCGCGGCTTCGTCGGCATGGTGCGAGACCATGTTCGCGCTGCGCTCGCGTGCGAGCCCTTGAGGGCCGAGTTCATGCAGCATCTTCAAACGCGCATCGCGTTTCGATTCGCGCACTTCCTTCGACGCTGCGCCATAGCCCGCGGCAGGCGATATCAGCAACAAGCCCGCGACACGCTCCGGCGCGCTTGCGGCAAACGAACCGGCGATGATCGCGCCGAGCGAATGGCCGACGAGCACACATCGATCGACGTCGATCGCATCGAGCCACGCACTCAACGCTCGTGCATAGTCGGCCGCAATCGGCGCTTCACTCGCTACACCAGTTGAAATGCCATAACCCGGCGCATCCCACGCAAGCACGCGACGCGTCGAACCCAGCACGTCGAGTTGCCGAATCCACGACGCCGCCCCCGACCCGATGCCATGCAGCAACACGACGGGCAGGGTGCGCAGATGCATCGCACCTGCCTCGCGATAACCCGTGGTGCCGTGCGCGGTATGGACTTGCATGTCAGGAAAGCACGCGAGCGTCTCGATGTTCATCGCAGCCTCAGCGCTTCAACCTGGCCAAGGGAGAATCCGGCGGATACGTCGGCGTGATGGGCTTCGGTGCGCCGAGCATCACGCACATCAGCGCGTCTTCCTCGCCGATGTTGATCTCCGTGCGATACACGCCCGGCGGCACGGAAATGAGATCGCGCTCGCCGAGCACGGCTTCCCACGTCTTTCCGTCCTTCTCGCAGATCACCTTCATCTTTCCGCGCAGCACGAAGAAGATCTCTTCGACGTCGATATGAATATGGCTCGGCCCGATGTTGCCGGCGGGAATCACCATCGTCGAAAACGTGAAGCTGCCCGCCGGAATCGTATTCATATCCTTCGCGACGCCCGTGCCGCCCGTGCCGACATAGCGCATCTGCGCGCGGCGATACTTCGGGTCGTAATCGGCCTGGAACTTGAGGGCGTCCCAGTCATAGCGGCGTGATTCGAGTCGCGCGACGCGCGAGTCCATCCATTGCTCGAAGCTCGCGTCGGCGGGCTGATCCCACGATTTGCGTTCGATGTCTGCATCGGCCATTGCTTTCTCCAGGTTCTATTCAAATGAAGCGAATCAATTCATCACGAAGCCGCCGTTCACCGGCAGCAACTGGCCCGTCACGAAGCGCGCCGCGTCCGAGAGCAGGAACAGCACGGGACCGTTCACGTCGTCGGGCACTTGCGCGCGCGTGAGTGCGCGGCCTTCGAGGTAGTACTCGTGGCGTTCGGCGGGCACGTAGGCGGTGGCTTCCACTTCGGTGAGGCCGGGCGCGATCGCGTTGACGGTCACATTGCCGCCGCCGAATTCGCGCGCGAGCGAGCGCGTCATCGCGATCACCGCGCCCTTGCTCGCAACATAGGCGAGCAGCTTCGGCGCGCCCCACATGGCCGTATCCGATGCGATGTTCACGATCGCGCCGCGTCCCGATTCCTTCAGATGCGGCACGCACGCGACGCTCATGAGCCACGTCCCGCGAACGTTGACGTTCATGACGGCGTCCCACGTGTCAGGCGTGAGTTCATCGGCGAACTTGCCGCCCGAGTTGGTGATCGCGGCGTTATTGATCAGGCCATCGAGGCCGCCCAACGCTTTCACGCTTTGCGCGACGAAGTCGGCGATGCTGTGCGGATCGTTCAGATCGAGCGGGAAGAAATGCGCGGCGCCTTCGAGCGACCGCGCGAGCGCTGCGCCTTCTTCATGCAGCACATCGCCGAACGCGACGTGCGCGCCTTGCTCGACCAGCGCGCGCACGAACGCCGCGCCAAGTCCGCGAGCGCCGCCCGTCACGAGCACGCGGCGGCCATCGAGTGCGTCACGCATGAGCGTGCTCCGTGTTCTTCGGGAGCGCGTCGAGCGCGGCGAGATGCTGCTGGGCGCGCTGCTTCAGCATGCGGCGCACACGCGTCATGCCGACATCGTGCTGATAGAGGAATTCATGATTGCGCGCGTTCGGCGCGAGGCTTTCGAGCACGTAACGGTCTTGCTCGAGCACGGCCCAGTGCAGCCCTTCCAGGCGATTGCGATACAGGAAGCGCCATGCATCGCGCTGCCAGCCGGAGACCTTGCGCGTGCGCCAGAAATAGACCTGGCAGTTATCTTCATCGACGGGCGTCGCGAAGCCGATGATCCCGAAGTTGCCGCCCGGGCCGAACTTCTTCTTGTACGGAATCGCGAGACGCATCCACAGGCAGCCGGTTTCGCCGAGCTCGACCCAGTCGAAGTTCACGTCGCGCTGATTCACCTTTTCGAACATGAGGCCGGTGTCGGTCTTGCGCACGCGCATGTCGGCCTGCTTGTCGCCTTCGGCCATCGAATGCGACGTCGCGTGCAGATACGCGCCGTGCATCGGGTCCATCACGTTGTCGATCGCGTACTGGTAATTGCACTTCCAGTGCGACATGCACAGAAAGCTCGCGTATTCATCGCCGACGAGTTCTTCCGGCAGCACGAGCGGCGCGGGTTCTTTATTGGCGTCGTCGCCGAACCACAGGAAGATTGCGCCCGCGTGCTCTTCGACGGGATACGACTTGACGCACTTCTGGCCTTCGAGCGGACATGCGGAAACGGCCGGCACGCGCTGCACGGTGCCGCTGCCGTCGACTTCGACGCCGTGATACCAGCACGCGACGCTGCCGCCGAGATTCCAGCCGAGCGACAGACGCGCGCCGCGATGCGGGCAGCGGTCTTCGAGCGCGTGCACTTTGCCTTCGTTGTCACGCCAGAGCACGATCTGATCGCCGAGGCGCGTCAGGCCAATGGGCGCATTCGCCACTTGCCAGCTCGGCGCGACGGGATACCAGTAGTTTCGCAAGCCCCGATCGAGATAAGCCTGAACGGGATCGGCGGCGTTAGTGGATTGCTGAGGGGATGTCATGGGGAAGAATTCCTTCTTTATTCAGCGAGCGTTCTCAGTTCGGCGGCGAGGCGATCGGCAGTCCAGTTCATGCCTTCGGGCGTGCGGAAACCGTCCTTGTTCAGCCCCGCGACCACCTGTTCAAGCTCCAGCGCGCCTGCTTCGAATACGCGTTCGAGCGCATCGCCGAAGTCGTTTTCGTATTGCGTCGGCTCGGCCTTGCGCGTCTGCCAGATGAAGTTCTCGGTCTGACCCGGCTTCTCGATCACGCCCTTTCCGGCGACGTTGTTCGGCTGCGGCGCGAGCCACGGCTTGAGATGCGGGTTGAAGTTCACGACTTTTTCCATGTCACGCCACCTTGATCTGGATTTCCTCGCCGGCGAGGCGCACCGAATACGTCTTCAGGTCGCGGCCGCCGGGCTCTTTCAGGCATTTGCCCGTGGGTATGTGAAACACCGCTTCGTGCAACGGGCACTCGACGGTGTCGCCATCGACGAAACCCTGCGTCAGCAGCGCATAGGCATGCGGGCAGACATTCTCGAGCGCATACAGCTCGTCGCCCACTTTGTAGATACCGATTTCCGCGCCGTCATCGAGCTTGAATTCGATCGGTGCGTCTTCCGACAGATCGCCGGCATGCCCGGCGCAGCGCCATTGTTCAGACATCTTTCATCCTTTCCTCTGGTTCGCCTGTGTTCCACTAAAGGAACATCAGTTCGTGTATGGGCATTATAGGAGTCACTCCGGCGCCGGAAAATAGAAATGTGAAGGTCTAGGTGAAAACACTGAAGCGGACTCGTTTAAAAGACGTGCTGCGCTCCTGCGCCGACGTAATTGCGACCGATCGACATTGATTTGTAAGCGTTTTCCGTGCCGATCCCTGTGATGTCCGTTCGCCTCAGGGTCTTCCCGGGGTCATCTCGATTTTGTTTTTTTGGCGAGAGAAATCTCACTATACTTTCCATAGGCAGTACGTTGATCCATATATGGAACATAAAACGCGAGCAACGGAACGCCTTAGGGATGGGTCGAAACTGGCCGTCCAGCCCGAAAAAAAGTAACGACGGCAGTACAGGAGACGCGGACGGGTCCGCCTTGAACCATACGGTTAGGAGAACGAAGGGTGAAGCACATCATCGCAGCGGGGCTCATCGGAGCGGGCGTCGCGACCGGCGCAGCGGCGCAAAGCACAGTGACGCTCTACGGCAGCCTCGATGCCGGCATCGCGTATATCAACAACGTCGGCGGCCATCCGAAGTGGATGCAGGAGCAGGGCAACATGCAGCCGGACCGCTGGGGCTTTCGCATCGTCGAGGATCTGGGCGGCGGGCTGAAAACCGTCGCGCAGCTCGAGAATGGCTTCTATACGAACACCGGCAACTTCGCCAAGGCCGGCACGTTATGGAACCGGCAGGCTTATCTCGGACTGGATCAGGAAAACGTCGGTACGTTGACGCTCGGTCATCAGACGCCGTTCAGCTTCGACATGCTCGGGCCGCTCTCGACCGGCTATCTCGCTGCGAGCTGGTACGCGTTTCATCCGGGCAATATCGATGAACTCGCGGACACCGGCGTCGTGCCCTACGACAACTCGGTCAAGTTCCGCTCGGCGAGCTTCTATGGATTTTCGCTCGGCGCAATGATGGGCCTCGGCAACACGACGAACTTCTCGACGGGCCGCAACTACGGCTTCGGCCTCTCCTATGCGAACGGTCCGTTCAAGGCGGCGGCGACGTACTCGAACGAGCACAACCGCAATCCCGCGATCGTGACGATGGGCTTCTCGACGTTCCAGGGCCAGCCCGCGGCGACGTACATGGCGGAGAAGCAGGAAGTGATGGGCGCGGGCGCGGCGTATGAGATCGGCAAGTTCGTCGTGCACGGTCTCTATACGCGCGTGAAGCTGCAATCGAACGGCCAGTCGGATACCTACCAGACATACGACGCGGGCGTGACCTTCAAGCCGGTGGCGTGGAACTGGATTGCGGGTGGCGCGGCCACGACGACGTTAGCGGGAGGACGCTGGACGCAGTTCGAGATCGGCGATATCTACATGCTGTCGAAGTCGACGCAACTCTATGTGAACGCGCTCTACGAGCACGCGACGGGTGGCGCGAAAGCGGCGTTCTTCACGGCGGGCGTGTCGAGCACGGCGAATCAGGTCATCGTGCTCGCGGGCATTCATCACTCGTTCTAGGCGAGCATCCTGCGGGCTGCGAGCGCGGCGGTCGGGTCGTCTGCGGAGGGGCGATAGTTGAGGCGCGTGGAGAGTTCCATCGCCGCGGCGCAGATCGTTTCGACGAGTTCCGACTTCTCGGCATCCCCGCCGATGTCCGAGCGCGGCACGGTTGCGGCCACCGCCGCGACGATCGCGCCGGAATGATCGCGCACCGGCGCGGTGACGACGGAGATCCCGCGCTCGAACGATGCCTCGCTCAGACCATAGCCGAGCGCCGCGCACTCTTGCACGCGTTCATGGAGCTCATCGACGGTCGCGGGCGTGCGTTCCGTGTACTTCTCCAGTTGCCCCTCGGGATAGAGCGTCCTGAGCGCGGCGAGCGACAGATCGCCCATCAACACGTGCCCGTGCACGGTCGCGTGTGCGGGCAGGCGGGTGCCGACATGCACTTTCACCGAACTGAACAGCGGCTCGTGACTCTGTGCTTTCGCAACGAACACGACATCGCGCTGATCGCGGATCAACAAATGCGTGGAGAGCCCGGTCGCATCGCGCAGGCGCTCGAGAATCGGTGTGCCGAAGTCGGTCAGTTCGAGTGAGTTCACATATTCGAAGCCGAGCCGCAGCACCGCGACGCCCAGACGGAAATTGCGGTCGCCGTTGACCCGTTCGAGAAAGCCGAGCGATTCGAGCGTTTGAAGCAGACGAAAAGTCGTCGTGCGCGGAATGCCGATGCGCCGCGACAACTCGGGCGCGCCGAGCACCGGCTCGCGCGCCGAGAATTCGGCGAGGATGCGCAAGCCGCGCTCGAGCCCCGGCACGAGATAGGTGGAACCGCCAGCGATCGATGCGTCTTCTTCCGCGGTGTCGAGATTCTCTGCGGGCGTGTCTTCCTGTTTGCTTCGTCGGGCCATGTTCGGCAGTCTTTGTAATCGGGCAATGGACAATCATAGCGCGAGACCGCCGGTGTTCATGCACTCGTCGCTTTGGCCGCCCAGCCGCGATCGACGGCTGCGCTGGCCGGCGAAGGGCGTCGAGTCAGCGCGCTCGGAACGAGCGGAGATCGGCCTTTAGCGAAGACAGGCGCCGACAACTCCAAGAGCTTTGAAGGATGCGCGAGAGCTTCCGCTCTGCGATGGCGTGAATGCGGTGGAATCCGTTGCGGAACACCTTCAACGTCCGGGCATCGTCGGCGTCTGGCGTGAGCCAAAAATACGCTTCGAGGGCTGCTCGAGAGACAACGCACGTCACCGGCTCCCCGTGGCGGAGCAGGACGAAGGTGAGGCTACTTTTATTGGCCGCGTTCTGTGGTTTCGAAACAGGCGCTTTCATACGGAGCGTCGAGCGTGTAGCGTAGCTCGGTCGTTACCAATTATCCGGTGCTTCTCCTCGGTCACTTGATGGCATCGGTCGTCGTCGATGTGCAGATATAAGCGCGTAGTCGTCAGCGAGGCATGTCCGAGGGTATCGCGGACCATGCGCAAGTCGACCTGTCGATCGGCCATATGCGAACTTTCACATCGACTCGCGCTATCCGGCCGTTGCAGCGAGATCCCGATTGCGGATGATCCAGTCGCTGAAGAGCTTGACCTTCGGCTGATTCGCAACGCAGTCCGGATAGACGAAGTAATAGCGTGAACCAGTCTCGAGCACGGTGTCGAATGGCATGACGAGGCGCCGGGCCGCCACGTCTTCGCTGACCAGGGTGCGGTCGCTGATTGCGACGCCGAAGCCCTGCATGGCTGCATTCGTCGCCAGATCGAGTGTCTCGAAGGTCGGCCCGAGCGTCGCGTCGATCTCGCTTGCGCCCACGCGGTCGAGCCATAGCTTCCAGTCGCGGTGATCGCGCGTTGGATGCAGCAGGGCATGCTGCGCGAGATCCGCCGCGGCGGCGAGCGGTCTTTCGTTGAGCAGATCCGGCGAGCACACGGGCGTCAGCTGCTCGTCGAAGAGGGGCACGGCGTGCACGTCCGCGCCGGGCGACGAGCCATAGATAATCGCCGCATCGAACGATTCCACCTGAAAATCGACGTCATGCTGCCAGGTCGTCGTGATCTGTAGTTGCAGCTCGGGATGCTCGGTCTGGAAGCGCATGATCCTCGGCAGCATCCAGCGCATCACGCAGGTGGGCACTTTCAGCGCGAGATCGGTGCGCTGTCGCGTGAGGCGCAGCGATACCTCCTCTATACGCGCGAAGCCTTCTCTCACGACGGGCAACAGCACGTCGCCTTCCGCCGTCAACGTCAGTCCCCGTGCTCCCCGTTTGAAAAGCGGAAATCCGAAGTATTCCTCGAGCGCGAGGATCTGCCTGCTGATCGCGCCTTGCGTGAGGCACAGATGCTCGGCCGCACGCGTGAAACTGCGGTGACGCGCGACCGTCTCGAAGATCTGGAGTGCATTGAGCGGAGGAAGTCGTCGCATGGGGCCTGTCTCCGATCATGTAAATCCCGATAGCCGGAAATATAGTAGCAAGCGCAGGACGGAGCGTGATGGCGGCAAAGTCCCGCTGCTAATGAAGTATCTTGCCCAGAAATTCCCGCGCGCGATCCGACCTCGGATGGGCAAAGAACGCGTCCTTGTCGTCGTCTTCGACGATACGCCCGTGATCCATGAAGATCACCCGGTGCGCGACCTTTCTGGCAAACCCCATTTCGTGCGTGACGCACATCATCGTCATGCCTTCCTGCGCCAGCTCGACCATCACGTCCAGCACTTCGTTGATCATCTCCGGATCGAGGGCGGAAGTCGGTTCATCGAACAACATCGCGACGGGGTCCATCGACAGCGCTCGCGCGATCGCCACGCGTTGCTGCTGGCCGCCGGAAAGTTGGCCGGGATATTTGTCCGCGTGAGCCCGCAGGCCGACTCGCTGGAGCAGGCGCAGCGCCTTGTCGGACGCTTCGTCTTTCGTGCGGCCGAGCACTTTCGTCTGCGCCAGCGTGAGATTTTGCGTGATCGACATGTGCGGAAACAGCTCGAAATGCTGAAACACCATCCCGACCTTCGAGCGCAGCTTCGACAAATTGGTCCGCTTGTCGTGGACGGACTCGCCATCGATCGTGATGGCCCCGCTCTGGAACGGCTCGAGCCCGTTGACCGTCTTGATGAGCGTCGACTTGCCGGAGCCGGAAGGTCCGCAGACCACGACCACTTCGCCTTTGCTGACCGTGGTGGTGCAGTCCGTCAGAACCTGAAACTGGCCGTACCACTTCGACACGTTACCGATGGAAATCATGCGCAAACCCGTTTGTGACATGGTTGAAGAAGGATGCCTGCCGTTGCGGCGGCTTCACCGATGCCTGCCAACCCGATACCGGCGCTCGAGCGCACGCGCATACCAGGTCAGCGGAAAGCACATCGCGAAGTACAGCAACGCGACGAGGGCGTAGATCGGGAAGGGGCGAAACACCGCGTTCGTGATCATGGTTCCGGTCTTGGTCAACTCGGTAAGCCCGATGATCGACGTGAGCGCGGTGCTCTTCACGACCTGCACGAGAAAACCCACGGTGGGCGGCACGGCGATCTTCCATGCCTGCGGCCAGACGACATACCGCAACTGCTGCGTCCACGTCATGCCGAGGCTCGCCGCGGCGCTCCATTGACCGCGCGGCACGGCCTCGACACAGCCTCGCCAGATGTCGGAGAGATACGCGCCCGTGTAGAGCGTGAGCGTGACCGTCGCGGCCGCCCAGGGCGACACCTCGACGCCCAGCAGCGGCAAGCCGAAGAACCCGAGGAAGAGCTGCATCAGAAGCGGCGTGCCCTGGAATACTTCGACATACAGCACGACCATCCGGCGCAGCCACGGCAGCGGCGACACGCGCATGGCGAGCAGCACGAGCCCCGTCACGCCGCCGCCGACGAACGCGATCAACGACAGCAGTAACGTCCAGCGCGCGGCGAGCATCAGATTGCGCGCGATATCCCATAGCGTGAACTCCATCATCGTGAACGCTCCTTCGGAAGGCCGGGGTCGGCCGCGCCGACACGCAGGGAAAACTGGCTGCGCCAGCCGCGTCGCGGCGCGATCGTGACGCCGCGGGCGCTTCGTCCCGCGAACAGCCGCTTGCCGAGCCGGTTGATCAGCATGCGCAGCACGATCGACAGCAGCAGATAAATCGCGGTGACGATGACGTAGCACTCGAACGAACGGAAGTTGCGCGACTGAATGAAGCTGGCCGCGTGCGTCAGGTCGGCCACGGAAATCTGCGATACGACCGCGGAGCCGAGCATCACGATCAGCACCTGCCCGAGCAACGCCGGAAACACATTGGCGAGCGCCTGCGGCAACACGACGTGGCGGAACACGTGCGGGCCCCGCAAGCCGAGCGCCATCGCGGCCTGGACCTGTCCGCGCGGAATCGAGTCGATTCCGGCGCGAACGATTTCGATGGCGTACGCGCCGAGGTTCACGGTCATCGCCAGCACGGCGGCTTCGATTTCGCCGATGTGCACGCCGAGGCTGGGCAGCCCGAAGAACACGAAGAAGAGCTGCACGAGAAACGGCGTGTTGCGAATGAGCTCGACATACGTGGCCACCACGGCGCGAACCGGCTTCGACCCCGTCACGGCGAGACATGCTCCGCCGATACCGACCAGCCCGCCCAGCAGCGTCGACGCCGCGGTGAGACCGAGCGTGACCGCGACGCCGTGCGCGAAGACGTCCGCGTAGAGGCCGAAGTCACTGAAATCGAACGTGTAGGTCATCGAGGCGCCCTCCAGCGTGCGAGTGAGCGGATAGCGAAGCGCATCAGAGATCGGCCGGCAGCGGTGCGCGGAGCCACTTCTGCGAGATCGCGTTCATCGTGCCGTCCTTCTTCGCGGCTGCGATAGCCTCGTCCACCTTCTGCTTCAGGCGCGGCTCGTTCTTGTTCAGGCCCACGTGATCGGGCGAACTGAAGAGCGAAAACTTTTGCTCCGGATCGTTCGACGGATGACGGGCGATGATCGTCGCGCCCACGTCGTTGCCCACCACGAGCAATTGCGCCTGCCCGGACAAAAACGCGGCGATAGCGCCGTTCGGGTCGTCGAATCGCTTGATGACCGCGGACGAAGGCGCGACCTTGCTTACGCTCAGGTCTTCGAGGGTGCCGCGCGCAACCGCAATGCTCTTGCCGGCCAGGTCGCCTGCGTTCTTCACGGCAAGCGACTTCGGACCGAATACGGCCAGGTTGTACGGCGCATAGGCCTGCGAGAAGTCGATCACCTTTTCGCGCTCCGGTGTCTTGCCGACCGAGAGCAACATGTCGGTTTTGTGGTCCGCGAGGTACGCCATGCGGTTGTCGCCTGTGACCTGCACCAGTTCGACCTTCGCGTTGAGGGTCTTGCCGATCAGGCTGGATACGTCGATGTCATAGCCTTGCGGTTTCATGTCCGGCCCGATCGAGCCGAACGGCGGATAGTCCTCGAAGACGCCGATCCGCACGACGCCGGATTTGTTGATCGAGTCGAGCGCATCGGCCTGCGCCAGCGGCGCCCATACGCAAAGGCTCACGATGCCGAAAAAGAACGTACGGCCGAGGATGCGCTTCGCGGTATTCGTGGTGTTCATGAGGATGTCTCCTGTAAACGGGCTTTTTTACGGCGTGAAATCATTGCGCGGTGCGTGCCGCGATGAGCTTGCAGGCATGCGGCGGCAGTTCCGCGAAGATGGGCATTCCTACCTGGAGGTCCGGTGTCTCGCGTGGTGTCGTGGCCGCGGTGAGCGTAAAGCCCGCGCAATCGATGGTGGCTTCGAGCGACGAGCCAACATCGCGGATGAACGCGACCTTTCCGGCCAGCACGTTGGGTCCCGGATTGGCACTGGCTGCCCGCATCGACACGTCTTCGGGGCGGATCAGCAAGCGGACATCGCCTGCCGCGCCGCTTGCACGCAGCGCGGCATCGACGACGATCTGCTGGCCGCCGGGAAGCCCGATGCGATCCGTGCCGTCGAACGTGACGGGCAGGATGTTGCCGAGCCCGATGAAATCGGCGACGAACTCGCTGACGGGATTGCGATAGATGTCGAGCGGCTTGCCGACCTGTGCGATGCGACCTTTTTCCATCACGACGATTTCATCGGCCATCGTCATGGCCTCGCGCTGGTCGTGCGTCACCATGATCGTCGTGATGCCGAGCCGTTGCTGCAACAGACGGATTTCGACCTGCATCGCCTCGCGCAGCTTCGCATCGAGCGCGGAGAGCGGTTCGTCGAGCAGCAGCAGCTTCGGTGACGACGCGATCGCACGGGCTATGGCCACGCGCTGACGCTGCCCGCCCGACAGCCGCGACACCGGCCGGTCCGCCATGTGCGGCAACTGGATCAGCTCGAGCAGTTCGGCGACCCGCGCCGCTTGCGCGTCGTTCCCGACACGGCGCAGCCGCAGCGGATAGGCGATGTTCTGTGCAACCGTCATGTGAGGGAAGAGCGCGAGCGACTGGAACACCATGCCGAAATCGCGCTGATTCGCCGGCACATGCGTCAGATCGCGGCCGGCGAATGCGACGGTTCCGGACGATGGCGTTTCGAGGCCCGCGATGATCCGCAACAGCGTCGTCTTGCCGCAGCCGGACGGCCCGAGAAAGCACACGAGCTTGCCGTCGGGCACGGTGAGATCGACGTGATCGACCGCGTATGCGGTGTGAAAGCGCTTCGTCACCGCCTGAAGTGTCAAATGAGTCATGAGAGGTCTCTCTTTACAGCGCAACGCCTTCATCGCCGACCAGCTTCTCGAGCAGCCAGATCAAGGCGAAATCGATGAGCACGATGACGACCGCGAAGGAGAACACGGTCGGATCGAGCGAGGACACGGTGCGGCTGTACAGCCAGATGGGCAGCGTCATCGTATCGATGCCGTACAGAAAGAACGTCACCGTGAATTCGTTGAACGAGATGATGAAGGCGAACAGCATGCCGGCGAGAATGCCCGGCCGCATGAGCGGCAAGATCACATCGACGATCGCGCGGCGCGGGCTTGCGCCCATCAGGCACGCGGCTTCCTCGAACTCGGGGCCGATCGATGCGACCGATGCTGCGCAGTTCTTCACGGTGAACGGCAAGGCGAGAATCACGTGCGCGATGATGAGCCGCAACATGCCGAGTTCGACGGGCAGCACATTGAACACGAGCAGCAGCGCGAGCCCGAGCATCACGAGCGGATAGACGAGCGGCAGCGCGACGAGCTGTTCGATCACCGCCTTGCCGCGGAAGCGATAGCGCGAGAGCGCATAGGCCGCCGGCACCGAGACCGCAGTGGCGATGATCATCGTCGAGACCGCGACGATGAGGCTCGTCGTCAGCGCGGTGCCCATCGAGAGCACGTCGCTTGCGTCGGGCGACAGGAACGTGTGCCACGCGGCGTGATACCAGCGCAGTCCGAAGCTCTGCGGCGGGAATTCGAGCGTATCCGAATTGCCGAACGACATCGTGATCATCGTCAGGATCGGCAAGGCCGCGACAAAGAGCACGAGGGTCGCGAGCAGGCTGGTTGCGCGGCTCAGACGGCCCGGCATGATCGCGGAAAGTCGCAAGGTACTCATGAGCGGGATTCCTCCATGCGTTGCATGCCGCGCACGAGCCGCTGCGACACCGACATGACGACGAGCGTCGCCGCCATCAGCACCACGCCCGATGCGGACGCCGCCGGCCAGTTCAGAAGCGGTGCCACCTGGTCATGCACGAGCACGGCGAGCATGGCCACGCGACGCCCGCCCAGCAGCAGCGGTACGGCAAACGCGCTCGCGTTGTAGGCGAAGACGAGCAGGGCGCCGGAAACGAGGCCCGGCATCGCGAGCGGCAGGACGATGTGGCGCAGCGTCTGCCAGCGGGTCGCGCCGAGCGTTGCGGCCGCTTCCTCGTAAGAGCGTGAGATGGCGCGCATCGCGCTCGCGAGCGGCAGCACGGCGAGCGGGAACGCGGTCTGGATCAGGCCGAGCAGCACGCCGTTTTCGCGATAAAGCCACTGCACCGGGCGCCGGATGACGCCGGCTGCAAGCAGCACGTGATTCAGCATGCCGGCGGGCCCGAGCATCACGAGCCAGCCGTAACCCTGCAGAAGCAGGTTGACGAGCAGCGGCAGCAGCACGCCCGCAAGGAGAAGCCGGCGAGCGAGCCGCGACTCGGTGCGCGCCATCGCGAGCGCCACGGGAACCGCGAGCAGCACCGCGCAGACCATGCTCTGAAACGCGAGCTTCAGCGTGAGCCAGAGCGAACGCAGAAAGTACGAATCGAGGAGGTCGGCGTAATTGCGAAAGGTGAACGCGTGCCATTCGTTCCCCGACACGCCGAAGCTCATGCGCAGCACCGTGAGCGAGGCCGCGACGAGCACGGCGAGAAACGCCAGGATCGGCGCGAGCAGCACCCATGGCGGCACTCTGGGCAGCGCGGGCGCCGGCGACTGTTCGAAGGCGACGCCCGCCATTGCTGCCGTCCTGCGGCGGAAGGAAAGTGCGGACATGGATGTCAGGCCGAGAAGATTTCCGTATAGCGCTTGATCCAGGCCGGCTGCACCGCGGCCAGCGCCTTGTCGTCGTGCAGTACGGCGTTCTCCGCGATCTGCTTGGGAGACGGCACGAACGCGCGGCTTTCGGCAGGGATCACCGCCTTCGAGTTCACCGGACCGTTCAGCACGTCGGCGGCCATGCGGCCCTGCACGCCGGCGTCGAGCGAATGATTGATGAACGCGTGGATCAGATCGATGTCTCCCGGATGCGCCTTTGGGATGACCGTGAACATCAGCTGGGTCGCGAAGCCTTCCTTCATGCCGTAAGTCACGGCCATCTTGTACTCGGGCTTGCGCAACTGATTCGGGAAGAAGGCCGGCGAGTAGATGCCGCCGATGTCCAGCGATCCGGTGCGAAACAGGTCGGCGACCTGGTTCGGGTTCTCTCCGAGCGTGAGCACGCGGTCCTTCAGTTGCGCGAGCTTCGCGAAGCCCGGCTCGATGTTCTGCTGCGAGCCGCCCGCCATCTTGGCGGCGATGATCGCGAGATCGACCGCTTCAGCCCATTCCGGCGGCGGCAGGAAAATCCGGCCCGCGTATTTGGGATCCCAAAGCGCCTCGTAAGTCGAAGGCGGCGCCTTGACCGACGACGTGCTGTAGACGAGACCGTCCGACCACAGCAGATAGCCGATGCCAAAGCCATTGGCGCCGGTCCGGTACTGCGGGGCGACATCCTTCAGGTTGGGCAGCCGGTTGAGGTCGGGCTTCATCAGAAGGCCTGCATCCGCGAGGCCCGAGGCGCCCACTCCCGCGAGCGTGATTACGTCGTAGGTCGGCCGGTCTCCCGCCGCTTTAACTTTGGCCACCATGCCGGAGGTGCCGTCGGCGCGGTCGGCGATGACCTGTGCGCCGGTCTTCTGGCTGAAGGTCGCGGCAATATTGCGCAATGCCGCCGCGCCGGTGTCGTCGGACCACGTGAGCAGGCGCAGCGTCTTGCCGGCGAAGCTCTTCTCCTGTGCCCTCGCCGTGCTGATGAACGGCATCGGCAGGCTCGATGCAGCCAGCGCCATGCCGATGGTCTTGATGGCCTGCCTTCTGCCTCGCTTGATGTCTTGCATGGCTCACTCCTCGCTGAATGGTGAAGCAGTCGGTCTATGCAGTGGGTCGATCAACAACGGCGTCCGTAAGAACACTCTAGGGATGTAAAATTTTGGCAACAATCGAATTCTCGGCATGGTTGCCATGAGCCGAACGCATGGCTCAGGCTTCGAAAAGCCTTTCAGACGTGACCGGCCGTGGACTCAATATCTGTTTAACTTCCTGGAAAGCCGCGAGGCCGAACGGCCCCAGCTCGCGGCCGATGCTGCTCTTCTTGTAGCCGCCCCAGGAGGTCTGCGGAAAGATCAGCTGCGGTGCGTTGATCCAGACGACGCCCGCCTGAAGCGCCCCGGCCACGCGCTGCCCGCGCGCCGCGTCGCGCGTGACGACGGTTGCGACCAGCCCGAATTCGGTGTCGTTGGCCGAGGCGACCGCGTCGTCTTCGGTATCGAAGCTGCGCACGCACAACACCGGCCCGAAGATCTCCTCGCGCCACACGGCGCTGCTGGTGGGCACGTCGACGAATAGCGTAGGTTGTACGAAATATCCGGGGCCCTCCGGCGCTCCGCCCTGAACGACGAGACTCGCGCCGTCCGCCTTGCCGCGTGAGATGAAGCGTTGCACGCGTTCATACTGCGCGCGGTTCGTAAGCGGCCCCATCTGCACACCGGACGCAAACGGATCGCCGACGACGGTTCGCGCCACGCGGTCGGCGAGGCGCGCGATCAGCGCCTGCGCAAGCGGCCGCTCGACGAGCACGCGGGACGTGGCCGAGCACATCTGTCCGGCATTGAAGAACGCGCCGCCTACGACGAGATCGACAGCGAGATCGAGGTCGGCGTCAGCGAAAACGATGATCGGCGACTTGCCGCCCAGTTCGAGGCTCACGCCCTTGATGGATGACGCGGCCGCTTTCATGACCTGCTCGCCGACCGCCGTGCTGCCGGTGAACGAAACCTTCGATACGAGCGGATGTGTGGTGAGCGCTGCACCGACCTCGGTGCCGGTGCCCGTCACGACGTTGAACACGCCCGGCGGCAATCCCGCTCGCTCGATGATCGCGGCAAGCTCCAGTTCCGGCAACGGTGTGAATTCGGAGGGCTTCAGCACGACAGTGCATCCCGCGGCGAGCGCAGGGGCGAGCTTCCACGCCGTCGTCACCATCGGGAAGTTCCACGGCACGATCAACCCCACCACGCCCGCCGGTTCACGACGGATGACGGCGCGATGTTCGCTGCTCGGAATGGCGATCTCTTCTTCGGCTGCATCCAGCGTTTCAGCGAGGTCCGCGTAATAGTCGAAGGTGGCGGCCACGTCGCCGACGTCGATCCGTGATTCGGCGATCGGCTTGCCGTTGTTGAGCGACTGCAGCGCGGCAAGGTGCTCGCAATGCGCCTCCACGCCGCGAGCAATCGCACGCAGAAAGGCCGCGCGCTGTGCGCCCGATCGTTGCTTCCATGCGAGAAATGCGTGCGATGCCGCGCGCACCGCGCGATCGACATCGGCGGGTCCGCCGGCTTCCACTTCGACGATCGTCTCTTCAGTCGATGGATTGACGACGGGCAGCCGCTGCTTCGTTTCGGGCACGCACCAGGCGCCATCGATGAAGAGCCGCGTACGCAGCGGGAATTCGAAAAGGGGACGTGCCTGCGCGCTCATGATTGCACCCGTGCAAACCAGTCGGCTTCGCGAACCTCGATCACGGTCGGGATCTCGCGCTTTGCCGCTCGCCGCAATTCGGCGTCGAGCGCCTGCGGGTTGTCGACTCTTGCGGTCTCGCATCCGAAGCCTTTTGCCAGCACGGCGAAGTCAGGCGTGTAGATATCGACGCCGACGGGCGAGATATTGCGTTGAGCCATATATTTGCGAATCTCGCCATAGCCGAAGTTGTTCCACAGCAGCACGATCACGGATACGCGCGCTTCTACCGCGCTCGCCAGCTCCGGCAGCGTGAACTGGATACCGCCGTCGCCGATCAGGCACACGACCGGGCGCTCGCTCGCGGCGAGCTTCGCTCCGATTGCGGCGGGCAGCCCATATCCGAGCGTGCCGTAGCCGGTCGACGAGTTGAACCAGGAGCGCGGCGCCGGCGCATCGTGGAGGAAGTTGCCCGCGTAGACCGGGCTCGTCGAATCGCCCGCGATGACGACGCCGGGCAAGGCGCCGACGATCGTGTCGATCAGGCGCTTCTGCGATCGCATCGCGGCGTCGCAGCTGGCCATGATGGCGTCGCGCACCGCCGCCACGCGCGCGGCGCCCCAATCGGGTGAAGCGGGACGGACAGGTCGCTCATGCAGTCTCGCCGACAGGGCGCTCAACGCGTCGCGCGAGTCGCCAGGGATAGCCACATCCGGATGGACGTTTCGCATCAACTGCTGCGCGTCGATATCGATGCGGATGAGCTGTCCGGCTATCGTGAATCCACCATCGAAGAGGACGTCATAGTCGGTCTCGCCCAGTTCGGTTCCGACCGCGAGAACGACGTCGGCTTCACGAATCATCGCGCGGGTTTGCGGCAGCGATTGCGTCGAGCCGATGAGAAGCGGCGCTCCGCTCGGCAGAAGACCTTTCGCGTTGGTCGTGAGTGCGACGGGGGCTTGCAGCCGTTCGGCGAGTTCGCGTAATTCGACAGCAGCGTGTGCCGCGCCACCGCCTGCGAGAATCAGCGGGCGACGCGCGTCGGCGAGCAGTTCCACGGCAGAGGCGAGCGCGGCGGGATGTGCGGCGGGCCTCGCCGGGCGCATGGAGGGGGCCGCCTTCATCGCGCTTGCCGGGGACACGATGACGTCGAGCGGGATCTCGATATGCACGGGCCGCGGACGCGCACTCTCGAACACGGCGAACGCGCGCGCCAGCACCTGAGGCAAGTCGGCGGCATCCAGCAAGGTGTGGGAGAAGGCGGTGAGTCCGTTGAATACGTCGCGTTGCGAAGGCAACTCATGCAGACGTCCGTCTCCGCCGCCGAGTTGGCTCCGTGCATTGACGCTCGATATCACGAGCATCGGAATGGAATCGGCATAGGCTTGCGCCATGGCGGTCGCGATGTTGGTCATGCCCGGCCCGGTGATGATGAAGCACACGCCGGGCTTGCCCGTGACGCGGGCGTAACCGTCGGCCATGAAGCCCGCGCCCTGTTCGTGCCGGGGCGTAACGTGCCGGATCGAGGAGTGGGCAAGACCGCGATAGAGCTCCACGGTATGTACACCCGGAATGCCAAAGACGAATTGAACGCCGTATTGTTCGAGCAATGTAACGAGTGCTTCCCCACAGGTTCGATGGCTTGAGGTTGCCTGCTGGCTTGACGCGCTTACATTGCGTTCATCGAAGTGCTTGATGGATTCGCGAAGGTTCATCGGTCGTCGCATTCCTTGTTGGTTTGCCCGCGGACGCGGTCGGCTGGGTTGCAATCATTCTCGATGCGGTCCCGTGACGACAACAATCGAAAAGATCTCATGAGGCGCATTACTTTCCTGCATGAGTCACGGAAACCCGCATAGATGGACGGCGACGATCCATGCTCGTCGAGCAGACTTGCAGGAATGCAAAGGGAGGTTTCCAGACCGAACCAACGGGGAGTCGAGAGCGGGCTGCTACGGCTGACCACCGCTCAGATCGTGGTACGCACTTGAAGCGGCGTGTTGGCCTTCGTGATCGTCGATTCAGAGGTCAAGGGTGAGCGTCATGTCCCGACACTATCCGCGTCGGCCGTGCTGCTGCGCACGTCGATCTGGCGCAGGTCCGGCTTAAGCGCGTCCGACGACGGCGCGCCGCCGCGCGCATGAGTCAGCCGCCACTTCGGGAAGACGCCCGATGAATCTACGCTCCACGACTGGCCTGCATCGTCCGCGACGATCGTGCGGGCGCCGCGCCGTTTGGAGGCGGGCGGCCGGCGTGTACCGGCAGGCGCGTCGCGCTCGAATGACAGGCTGCCTTGCTCGTTGAAGACGACGGCAAGCGGGCGCTCGGCCTGGCCCGATGCGACGAGCGTCGCGACCGCGGGCCCGGAGGGGGCGCGCAGCACCGCGTCGGCGGGCTTGCGGCCGGCGAGTATCGCGACGAGCAGCGCAGACGGGCCGGTCCGACCGGCTTGCGGATCGGCCTTGCTGGCGGTATCGACGGCGTCGACCGTGGCGGCGCGCAGTGTGTCGTCGGACGCATCGCCGATGCGCTTGCGCACGAGAGGCGCAGGCGAGTCGAGTGCCACCGGCGCGGCCATACGATCGGTCTGCACAACGAGCATCACGTGCCAGTCGTCGGGCGTATTGTTGTAGCGCGGCGCCAGCGAGACGAGGCGCAATTGCGACGCGTCGAAGCCTGCTTCGCGAAGGAGCAAGTACTTGGCGACCGCAAAGTCCTTGCAGACGCCGCGCTCGGCGAAGAAGCGCGCGGGCGGATAGTAGCTGCCGTCGGTGCCGTCGCGATAGGGGATCTCATTGATCAAGGCGTTGGCCAACGTCAGCGCGGAGTAATCGCCCGCCTTGGTGCGCGCGTCGCGTACCTGCGTGACGAGCCGATTCCAGCCTGCGGGTTTCAGTTGCCGATGCGCGCGCATCGCGTTGCGCAGACGCTGCACGCGCGATGCGCCTTCGGCCGACTGTCTCATTTCGCCGTCGAGCAACGTCGCAACGAACATCAGGTCGCCGACCTGCGCAAGCTGAGGCCGCAGCTTGCGGTTGGCTTCCCACCACGTCGCGCTGCGAAGCCGGTCGATGCCGGGATCGAGTGCGTCCTGCGCTGCTTCGGAGGGGCTTTCCTGGTGGGGTTCGGGTTGCGCGGCAACCGGAATGACCGTTGCCGCGGGCGGTGTGTGCTCGACGGCCGTTGCCACGGGACGAACGATCGCGCCGCGCTGAATCGTCAGCGAAGACTGCTCGCCGCGCGAAGCGCAGACGGTGCCGATCACCGCGATCGCAACGATGCAGCACAGTAATCGACGACGCAATCGCCCGGACATACGATCCCCACCATTCGCGGCGAGTACGGAATGCCGACTCGCTTCAGGTTTGCCCGGGCTGCTCCATGCGGCCGCCGCCGGGTGTCGCCGAGAACACTGCACATGACGTGCCAATCGGAAGCGTGAACGTGTGGGAGCACTGACGGACTGGCGGACTGGCGGTGCGCAGCGCCCACGACGGGCGTGCAGCGTTGTGAGACGGGACCGTCAAAGCTTGTCGGATGGTGGCTGAAGGCCAACAGGTTGCAGCGTCGTGTCGTTCGGAACGCGACATGTGTTCGGCGGGGTGCGGCGAGAAGCGAACGGGGAGACGGAGGGACTTGCGCGGGAGAGTGGACTCGCCGGTTTCATGTGTTAGTCACCCGGCTTGCGTCACAATCCGTAGTCTCTGAGGTCATCAGAACGATAGCGGGCGAGTGTCCAGAATCTTACCAAGACAACCGGCGTGATGAGTACACCGAGCCCGAACGTATGTGACGCGGCGCACGCCTCCGCCTAGCTGTCGCGTGGCATGTCCCGATCGGCGCTGCCCCAAGGTCAACAGGTTAGCGGCGACGATGAACGCGACGCCGAGAGCATGAGATCATATGGGCTATCGTCGTCGCTCGGCTAGATCGCTTTGCAGTGAAGGGCACGTGCGCGTTCGGGCCGATCCAAACTTGGCACTGAGAGTATGAATAAAGGAAAGTCGAAACTGACCCGTCAGGACGCTGAGCGCCTTTTCGAGGGGTTGCCGCCGGCGAAGGCGAGCGTGTCGAGCCGCCCGGAGAATCCCTTCGGGCCAGACGTGTCCGATGTCGTCAAGCGCGTTGAGGACGACTCCGCCCTCTGGAAAGACAACCTGATCACGCTGCCGGTGTCGATCGAACTGCCGCCAGGCTACCAATCGGTGCCTCGCATGCGCGAAGCGATGACGCGGGCTTTACGCGTGAAGTGGGTGAGAGAAGGCAAAGACGAGGTTGTCGCGGAGTTTCCTGAAGGGTGGACAGCGGTTCGCCCGGAAAGCGGCCCCATCGAATTGCGAGACGCTTCAGGCGTGGTTCGCGGGTTATACGGATGGGCCAGGGATGCTGAACTCAGGCTCCTGCCACGTTACCTTATCGAATCACAGGCAAACACTTCGAACGGTCTCGGCAGCGTGCTTGTTCGCGATCGCGGGACGGGTCGAATTCTCGAGCGATCGTCGAACTGGTCGGCGCGAACCGGAACCCACCATCCAGATTGGACGAAGCTCGCAGCGTGGCTTGACTTACGTTATCCAGACCATCGCGACCCACTGCGGTACTGGGACGACTGTGAGGAAAATCGTCGAGCTTGAGCGGATCTTGGCGGTGCTGTTTTCGCAGTAACTGACGCACTCAGCATCGAGCCCGTCTCTTGATTTGACCTCCGGGTTCGGCCGCCAAGCGTCACTCGGTTATGCGCTACGGATCCAGGGTGAACGCGAGAACTTTCCTTGCGAGCGAAGCGTCCGACGTCCCGATGTACATGTCGATCGTGGAGACCATCATGCCGAGCATGCCTTATGACCCGAGCCGCGTCGCGCTCGACTCGCCCCAACTGCGGGAGACTGTATTCGTGCCGGGCGCGGAGTACGACGAAGTGGCGTTGTCCGTCGAACTCGCGCGACTCGCCTATGTGCACTACGAGGATCACGACGCCGGACTTGCGCGCCTGAAAGAAGCGCTCGGCCGCGTACGCTTCGATGACGTCACCCTCTTCGAGGACGCCGCCACGGGCACGCAAGGCTTCGGCGCATCGCGATCGTCGGACGGCTTGTGCGTGCTCGCGTTTCGCGGCACGGAACCGACTCGGCTCACCGATCTCGGCGCTGATCTGGCCTTCACACTGACCGACTGGACCGAAAAGGCGGGCCGCGTGCACAAGGGATTCGCGGGCGCGGCGCGCAGTGTCTTGCCCGAGGTCAAGCAGTGGCTGGAGCAGACGCAAGCCGCCCGCAAGCGCCTGATCGTGACCGGCCATAGTCTCGGCGCGGCCATCGCGACGCTGTACGCAAGTCTGATCGCACCGGACAGGCTCATCACGATCGGCTCGCCGCGCGTGGGCGATGCGGCGTTCGTCGCGACGCTTGCCGGTATCGACATGATGCGACTGGTCGATTGTTGCGATGTCGTCACCAAGTTGCCGCCGGAAGTCGGCGGTTATGTTCATGCCGGCGACGCCGCTTACCTGACGCGCGAAGGCGTGCTGGCTTCCTCCAGAGATGAAGCCTTCTTGCGCGACGATCGCACCGCCGCGCGCGAGGAATACCTGCTGCATTACGCGTGGAAAACCGGCAATGTGGTGGTGCGCGATCTCGCCGATCACGCGCCCATCAATTACGTGCGCTGCTTCATGCCGTGACGCGTGCTGGCTCGATCGATCAGAACTTATGCCGCAAGCTCGCGCGAATCAGAGCCTTGCCGGACGGCGAACTTTCGTTGTTGATCGACGCCACCGCGTCACGATCGGGGTCTTGGTTCGATCCGTGCAAAAAATGGCGGTTAGATCAGAAAACGGCTGAAATATCATGGACTGCCGTTCGCATAGATTGCGCGAGATTCCATCGGCGGCAGAGCCTTGCTGCAGGTGGCTCGGCGCCCTGTAACCGCTAGATTTCGCGCGAATAGTCGTCTTACCCCAAGTAGACTCTGCGCGATCCGTCACATCTGAGTAAAAGCGGGGCTCAGTTGAACCCCGCTTTTCGTCGAGAATGATGATTTGCAGTCGCCTCTTACGCCGAGGTCACCACGCTCGTTACATTCGGTTCAACCGCAGGAGTCGGGGCTTCGGCCACCGCCGACTTCTTTGCCGCAACGCGTTTTGTCGGCGCTCTTCTCACGGAGGCCTTTTTCGCAGCTGTCTTCTTTGTGGCAGGCGTGGCCTTCTTTGCAGCCGAGGAGGCGTTGCTCACTGCCTTCTTTCCTGACTTGGCGTTGGACGCTTTCTTCGCTGCCGCCGGCTTGGTTGCAGTCTTCTTCGCCGCTTTCTTCACGGCAACCTTCTTCGTCGCTTTTTTGGCAGGTGCCGATTCAGCTCTTGCTGACGCAACCGCTGGCTTTTCGATCAGAAATTGCGTTCGATCCTTGGCCGTTGCTAACCAGGCCGGCGCACGACCGCGACCGCTCCACGTCTCGCCGCTCATTGGATCTCGATACTTCGGCGCTTGCGGACCGCGCACGTAGTTGCCCGCTTTCGGCTTCTTCTCAGCAACTGCCGCCGGCGCACTGGCCGCACTGGCGAGAAACTTGTCGCGATTCTTCGCATTCGCAATCCACGCCGGCGCGCGTCCATGTCCAGTCCATGTCGCTCCGGTCTTCGGATCAACGTACTTGGCCACGCCCGACGTTGGTGATTTGCTTGCGGCCGAGGATTTGCGACCCGCGGTCGACTTACGGAAATGGGCAGCGATATCGTCCGGCGTCAGGCCGTGCTTCTGCATCAAGTCGCGGATCTTTACGACGACTGCCGACGACTCTTTCTTCGCGATCGCTTCGGCTTGAGCCTGAAGCTTTGCGATCTTGTCTCGTAGTCCTTTTAGCGTTGCCATCGACTTCCCCTTATTGCTTATCGTCGCACTATGCCACATCAGGCCTATCAAAGACATGTTGCGGCACATGGGTCGGCGTGGGTGCCGAATGAGTTTTTCAGTAGAACGGCGGATTGTGCATTGCAAAACAATGCACATCGAATGCTTAATCCTGGAAAGCAAAGCCACTCGGCTATAAGCTTTGGACGTTCCAACTTTCTATGGCCTTCGAGCGATCGACGACTACTCGCTCGACTTCTTTGCGCCGAAAACATCCATCAACTGGCGCGCGCGTTTCACATCGTCCGAGTGCAAATAGATCGACGTCGTCGCCACCGACGCATGCCGCAGATTGTCTCGCACCGAAGT